>JACKEO010000009.1 GCA_020632955.1 Alphaproteobacteria bacterium | reverse complement strand
GAAGGTGCCGACGCCGAGGCACACAGTGTCCCCGGGTGCGCGGCGCGCCAGCGCAGTGGCGATGTCGGGCACGTCGTCGGGCACCCGCAGCGCGCGCCCGTTGCAGTTGACGTCGCCGCAGCTGCGATCCACCTGGTCGGGGTGGATCCCGGGGAACGCATCCGCGCAGTCGCCGCCCACCGGCACGTGTCCCGGGGGGCCGATGCAGACGTGCACCCGGTCCTCGGTGCGGCCGTAGCCGTCGCCGTCGTCGTCCGGGAACCAGTCGCGCCCCTCCACCGCGCCCACGTCCACGAGGCCGTCGCAGTCGTCGTCGAGGTCGTTGCAGCGCTCGGGGGCCCCCGGCCGACGGAGGCGATCGCTGTCGTCGCAGTCCCCGGCCTGGGCCACCCACGACCCGGCCTCGTCCAGGCACCGGCTGTCGGAGGTGGTGGGGTCGCCGAAGCCGTCGCGGTCGCGGTCGCGCCACACCACCCGCGCCGGCAGCCCGTCGTCGGCCACGCCGTCGCAGTCCTGGTCCACGCCGTCGCAGCGCTCCACGGCCAGCGGGTGGCGGAAGGGATCGCCGTCGGCGCAGTCGGTGCCCCCGCAGGCCAGCGCCTCGAAGCCGTCCCCGTCCCCGTCGCAGTTGTCGTGGCCGTCGCAGTCCTGGTCCACGCCGTCCAGCGCCACGTCCACCGCCCCGGGGTGGACCGAGGGGTTGCGGTCGTCGCAGTCGTCGCCGCCGGGCACCACGAGGGCACGGTGGCCGTCGCCGTCGCGATCGAGGTCGTCGTCTCCCGCGCAGTCGGCGTCGACGCCGTCGTAGGGCAGATCGAGCGCGCCGGGACGGATGAGCGGATCGGTGTCGTCGCAGTCGGTGCCCGCGCGACCGCCCGGGGGCGGGATCAACGCGCCGTAGCCGTCGCGATCCGCGTCCCGCGTGCAGCTGCCCTGCGCCTCCCGCGCGGCGGCACCCGGGTAGGCGAAGGGATCGCCGTCGTCGCAGTCGCGCCCTCCGCGGCCCCCCAGCGGACGCTGCGGGTCGCCCCAGCCGTCCCCGTCGGCGTCGCGCATGCACGAGGTGGCGGACTCGTGGCGCGCCGCGCCCGGGAAGGTGTGGGGGTCGGCGTCGTTGCAGTCCGACGGCGGCGCCGGGGGCGGCGGGGTGGGATCGCAGGTGCGCTCCACCCGCTGGCCCCCGGGGAAGCCGTCCCCGTCGGCGTCCACGGGCCAGGCCACCTCGAAGGCACCGACCAGATCCGGATCGGCCTCGTCGACGAGGCCGTCTCCGTCGTCGTCCACGCCGTTGCACAGCTCGGGCGCCACGTCCGGCACCCGGACGTCGGACCCGCGAGGCGCCGGAGCGCAGGCCATGGCGACGATGAGCAGCAGCACGCGCGGCATCGGTCCGCTCTCCGGCTGCCCGCACGGTAGCGCCGCACGACCCGCCTCGCGGCGGAAAGTGCCCACCGACGCCTCAGCTCGCCCGGCGGGCGCGCCCCTCGCCCGGCACGAAGTCCACCTCGTAGTTGGCGGCCACCCGGAAGTCCCAGGGCTCGTCGGGGCCTTCGCCCCCCGGCGGCCACTCGTAGGCCGCGCCGTCGTACCGCTGACGGCGTCCCGGCCACACGATGTGGGTCCAGAACCACGGCAGGAAGCGGGGCACGTCGAGGGCGGGGTGGATGTGCGGCGCCACCAGCTCGGCGTGGCGCGCCGGCAGCACGCTCCAGTGCAGGCCCGGCCGCATGTGGTGGATGGTGTGGAAGCCGTTGTTCAGGAAGAGCCAGTTGAAGGCCCGGCCGGTGAAGTTGCGGCTGTGGTCGTAGCCGTGCGGATCGTAGGCGCAGCCGTCGTGCTGCAGGTAGTTGATCGCCCGGATCGCGAAGGTGCCGAAGGTGTGGGGCAGCAGCACGAAGACCAGGAACTTCCGCCAGTCGAGCAGCACCAGCGCGCCGTAGGCCGCGACGAGCACCGCCGTCTCGGCCCGGAACTGGCGGACGATGCGACCGCCTTCGGCGGCCTGGGCGGCGAAGTAGAGCTTCACGTCGCGGGAGGCCGCCCCCTGCCACGAGCTGCCGTGCAGCAGGTTGATCAGCTGCCAGCGGTGATCCACCTTGGTGGAGCGCGTGAGGTCCTTGCGGCTCTGCACGTGCTTGTGGTGGCTGTGGTTGTGCACCGGCACGAAGAGCGAGACCGGCTGGCCGTACCAGAGGGTCTGCACCAGGCGCCACCCGTCGTTCAGGCGGCTGCGCGAGAACATCGGGCTGTGGATCACGTTGTGCGTGCTGACCGCGCCCACGAAGGCGAGCACCGCCGTGGCCCCCCAGAGCGGCAGGGCGAGCACGGCGGGCAGCGGGTACGCCACCCACTGCAGCGCCACGAGGCCGAAGAAGGCCGCCGCGAACCCGAGGGTCCGCCGGTCGGCCGGATGGCGCAGCAGTGCGGTCCGGTCGGCCATCGACGCGCGCTCCTCCGCGGGGCGAGCGAGTCTACCGCGTGACCGGCCCGGAGCCCAGCGGGCGCACCCCGAGGAAGCTGTGCACGATCCCCCGCTGCCAGCCCGTCATGGCCTCGGTGTGCACGTCCACCAGGCCGTGCCGGCGCAGGCGGTCCTCGAAGGCGCCCACCCCGTCGAAGTCCAGCACGCTGCGGCGGAGGTAGGTGTAGAGCGACGCGTCGCCGGCCGTGACGAGGCCGCCGGGGATGATCACGCCGAGGCACACCGCGTTCCACACCGCCCGGGCCCAGGCGCTGTCGGCCACGGAGTACTCGTGCACGCACACCCTGCCCCCCGGCCGGAGCAGGCCCACGAGGTTCGCCAGGCCGCGGTCGGCGTCGGGCAGGTTGCGCACGCCGTACGCGATCAGGATGCCGTCGAAGGGTCCCTCGATGCCGGCGGCTGCCGGATCCGTGGCGTCCCCGAGCACGAAGGTGGCCCGCAGCTCCGCCTTCGCCCGGGCGCGCGCCAGCATCCCCTCCGACGCGTCCAGCGCCACGATCTCGGCGTCGGGCCACGCGGCGCGCAGGGCCGCCGTGGACGATCCCGTGCCACAGCACAGGTCGAGGAGGCGCGCGCCCGGCCCCACGGCGAGGCGCTCGGCGCTCAGGCGCAGGTGGTGGTGGTAGCCGGGGTTGAGCGCCGTCAGCAGGTCGTAGGTGCCGGCCACGCGATCGAAGCGCCGCGGGGCCGCCTTCTTGTCTCCCAGGAGGGCGGCCGCGGAGGAGGACATCTACGTCTCGCAGTCCGGATGGAGGCACTGGAACAGGGTGCCCGTGTCGCCCGGATCGACCACGAGCACGCAGGCGGCGTCGGGGGCCGAGCTCGACCGGCCATCGCTCACCACGACCGCCGCTACCCAGCAGCCGGGCCGATCGGGAACGAAGGAGGCACGACGTGACGTGTCCTGCTGGAACGTGGCCTTCGCGCCCGCGGGCCGCGCGCGCCAGGACCAGGCATAGGTGAGCGGATCGGCCTCGGGATCGTCGGAGCGGATGGCGTCCAGCACCACGGTGCCCCCCAGGGAGGCCACCACGTCGTGCCCGGCGTCGGCCGTGGGCGCCTGGTTGCCCGCGCCGAGGTCGAAGCGCACGGTGTCGGCGGCGGTGACCCCGTTCGCCGTGAGCGACAGGGTCACGGCGTAGGGGCCCAGCAGGTCGATGAGCAGCTGGGCCTGCGTGCCGTCGGCGTTCGCGAGCACCGTGCCGGAGCCGTTCGGCCGCTCGTCGAGGGTCCAGCGCCAGCCGGTGATGCGATCGCCGTCGGGGTCCTCGGACTCGCTGCCGTCCAGCGTGACCACGTCCCCCGAGCCGAAGACCGAGGGGCTCCACGTGATGCGGACGATGGGCGCCCGGTCGCCGACCGGCTCGCCGGTGTCGCTGTCGACCAGGCAGCCCTCGCCCACGCAGTCGTCCTTCGGCACGTCGAAGGCGCCGGACTCGCAGGCTGCCAGGACCGGCAGCAGGGCCGCCGGCAAGGGAAGCAGCGCCGCGCGCCGACGCAGGCTCACGGGCTCGCCAGGATCTTGACGAGGTCGGGCTCGGACTCCCGCACCCCGTCCGAGACCACCAGCTGGAGGGCGTAGGTCCCCGCCTTGTCGGGCCGCAGGAAGGCCTTGTGGGCGGAGTACGGGTTCGGCGCCACCTGGGGCTGCGCGAAGGAACCCGCCGGCGAGCCCACCAGGGACCACGTGTACAGCAGCTTCTCGCCCTCGGGATCGTAGCTCTGCGAGCCGTCCACCTCCCCGAGCACGCCCACGGCCACGGCGCGATCGCTCCCCGCGTTCGCCACGGGTCGCTGGTTCGGCGGTCTCGCCAGCACGGTGAGCCCGGTGCTGGTGTCGCGCTGCCCGTCGGAGACCACCAGCTCGACGAAGTAGTCCCCCTGGCGATCGAGCAGGAAGGAGACCTCGGGCGTGCGCACCGCGCTCAGGACGGCCGTGGATCCCGACGGACGCGCCAGGATGGCCCACTGGAAGGCGAGCGCGGCCCCCTCGGGATCCACGCTGCCCTTCGACGTGAGCGTGACCCGATCGCCCACGAACAGATCGTGGATGGACTCCTTCGTGGTGAGCACCGCGACGGGCGCCCGGTTGCCGCTCGAGCTGCCTCCGGTGTCGACCGGACGCGGCTTGCCGCAGGGCTCCCAGCAGTCCGGGTCGTCGCAGTCCACCTTGCCGTCGCCGTCCTCGTCCTGACCGCCCTGGCAGATCTCGGCCACGGCGTTGCCGTCGCCCGAGTCCCCGAGCACCACGAGGCTGTCGGTCTCCTCGCCGGAGTCCAGGTGGACCTCCAGCGGGTGGGGCTCGAACTCGCAGGCGACCGCGAGCGTCAGCAGGGGCAGGCAACGACGCAAGGGGACTCCGTCCTCGCCGCGCAGCCTACCCTCACGGCCCGGCTTGGCGCGACCGATCCAGGCCGATACCCGCACGCGCCCCCGAGGATCGACCCGTGCCCTCCCCTCTGCCCTGGTGGACCCGCGCGCTGATCGCCCTCGCGGCCGTCGCCCTGTCGACGTGGCTGGCCTGGCCCTTCGTGCACGACGACGGCTTCATCACGCTCCGCTACGTGGCGCGGTGGCTCGGCGGCGACGGGCTCACGTGGACCGCGGGGCCCCCGGTGGAGGGCTACACCCACCCCCTCTGGCTGCTGCAGCTCGCGGCGCTGGGCGCGCTCGGCGTGCCACTCCCCCTCGCCCCCCGACTGCTCGGGCTGGCGTGGCTCGTGGCGCTCGTGGTGGGCTGGAGCCGCGCCCGCGCCCACCTGGGGCCGCTGCTGGTGCTGGTCACGCTGCCGGCGGTGGCCCGCTGGACCGTGAGCGGCCTCGAGACCGTGTCGTTCGCCGTGCTGGCGGTGGCAGCCTCCGCCACGCTGGAGCGGCTGGTGGAGCAGCCGGGTGACCGACGCCTGGGGGCCCTGTGCGGGCTCGCCGTGGGCGCGGCCACCATCACCCGCCCCGAGGGTGCGGGCCTCGCCGTGGCTGCGGGCCTCTGGCTGCTCGGCCGACGAGATCTCCGCGCGCTGGTGCCCTGCGTGGGGGCCGGGAGCCTCGTGGTGGGCGCCCTGCTGGTGTTCCGCTTCGCGACGTACGGGAGCTGGCTGTCGACCTCGTCGTCCGCCAAGCTGGGCGACCTCACGATCCTCTTCCAGCTCCAGGCCTTCGCGCTGTACGTCTACCGGTCGCTGCCGCCGCTGGCGGCCACGGCACTCGTGCTCGCCCCCACGCTGCTGTACGGCGCCCGGGAGCGGCTGCTCGTCCCGGCGGTGCTCGCCACGCCGCTGGTCCTCGCGATCGCGGCGGCAGGGGGCGACCACATGCCCTTCGGTCGGTTCTGGGTCCCGCTGCTCGCGCTGGCGCTCTGGGGCGCGGCCCGCGCGCTGCACACGCCGCTCGAGGCCGACCAGCAGCGCATCCTCCGCCTCGTCCTGGGCGTGGCCGTGGCGCTCGACCTGCTGGTGGCCGGCGTGGCCGACCCCGCCCAGCCCGACCCCGCAGCCCGCTTCGGCCGCCCGATGGGGCGCTTCCTCGAGGACCACCTGCCCGCGGGCTCCCTCGTGGCGGTGGCCACGGCCGGGTCCACGCCCTTCTTCGCCCCCTCGCTCGAGTTCATCGACACCCTCGGCCTCAACGACCCCGCGATCGCCGGGCGCCACATCGACACCCTGCGCACCCGCTGGCAGGCCCAGCCGGGTCACCGCAAGGGCGATGGCGCCTACGTCCTGTCGCGTCAGCCCGACGTCATCGTGGTGGGGGGCGCCACGGGGGACCTGGGCTGGTCGCGCACCCGCTGGTTCCTCACCGACCGCGAGCTGCTGGAGTCCGACGCCTTCCGCGAGGGCTACGACCCCTACGGCTTCCTGGTCCAGTTCGCGCCCGACGAGCCCTCCGTCCCCGATCCCGACCCCGTGTTCGGCTGGGAGATGCAGACCGGCCAGGGCCCCGACACCCGCCCCCCCGCGCTCGTCGCCGACGACCCCGCCCGCGCCGCGGTCGCCATCTTCTGGCTGCGGCGTGACGACCCCGACGTCGACGCGCTGCGTGCCGAGGGCGTGCCGCTGCGCGCGATGTTCGAGGAGGTGGAGGAGGACCCCCCTCTGCGCTTCTGCGACCAGCTCTGGGGATTGTGGACGACGGTGCCCTGCGACGACGGCAACCCGCCCCGGGCAGGGGCGGACCCCGGCGGCGGACCGGGTTAGACCAGCCGGGATCGCACGACCCGGAAGTCCCGATGGCCGAGGCCGTCCTCGCCCCCGAGCTCCCCGATGCCCGTGCGCTGGCGCTCGAGCTGCACGGCCTCCTCGGCCAGCTCGACCCCGCGCGCTGGCAGCCCCGCGCCGAGGCGGCGCTGCGTGGCCACCTGGCCTCGCTGCGCACCCGTCTGCACGAGCGCGGCGGCCTGCTCGCCCGCCTCGCCACGATCGACGCCCTCGCGCCCGTGCGCGACGCGCTCGCCGAGGTGGCGCGGCTGCTCGACCAGGTGCCCGAGCCCGGGCTGGCCGCCGCAGCCGCACGCCGCCGCTGGAAGGCCTTCCGCAAGGCGCTGCTCGCCGCCTACGACGCGCTCTCGCGCACCCTGGCGTCGTGGGACGTGCACGTGCCCTCGCTGCGCCCCACGAACTACGCCCGCAACGTGCTCCACGTGGCCTCGGCCCTCACGGCGGCCGCGGTGCTCTCGCTCTGGCCCAGCCGCACGGTGCTCCTCGCCATCATCCTCCCGGTGTTCGTGTGGGGCTGGTCGATGGAGTTCTTCCGCCGCCGCAGCCCGCGCCTGAACGATCAGCTGATGCGCTGGCTGGGCGTGGTGGCGCACCCCCACGAGTGGCACCGGATGAACTCGGCCACCTGGTACACCACGGCGCTGGTCATCCTCACCCTGCTCGGCTGGTTCACGGCCTCCCTGCCCGCCCTGGTGGTGCTCGGTGTCGGCGACCCCGCCGCCGCGGTGATCGGGCGCCGCTTCGGGCGCACGAAGCTCGTGAACGGTCGGACCCTCGAGGGCTCCCTCGCCTTCGTGGTGGCCGGTGGCCTCGTGGCGTGGGCGGCCCTGCTGCTCGGCCGTCCCGACGTGGGCGTGGGCCTCGCGGGCGCCACCGCCCTGGCCGCCGCCGTCGCCGGCGCCGTGGCCGAGCTCGTGAGCCGTCGCGTGGACGACAACCTGTCGATCCCCCTCGTCGCCGCGTCGGCGGCCGCCGTCGTGCTCGGCCTCGGCGGCATGGCCGCGTAGCAGCGCGAGGGTCTACGCCACCCGCTTGCGGAAGCGGCGGACCGCCGTGCCGAGGATGGCGCTCCCGAGCACCGCCAGTCCCAGCGCGGCGTGCGCCACGTCCCCGGTGGTGGCGCCCTTGAGGAGCACCGCGCGGATGCCCTCCATGTAGTACCGGAGCGGGTTGAGCAGCGTCACCGGCTGCAGCCAGGACGGCATCGCGTGGATCGGCGTGAGCGTGCCGCTGAGCAGCATCGCCGGGAGCAGGAACATCAACCCGCCCAGGAAGGCCTGCTGCTGGTTCTGCGCGATGGTGGAGATGAGCAGGCCCATGCCCACCGTGGTGAGCAGGTAGAGCAGGGTGAGCCCGTAGAAGAGCCAGAGGCTGCCGCGGAGCGGCACCTCGAAGATCCACGCACCCGCGGTGATCGCGAGGGTGACGTCGAACAGGCCCACGGCCACGAAGGGCAGCACCTTGCCGAGCATGAGCAGGGGCGTGGGGATGGGGGTGACGCGCACGGCCTCCAGGGTGCCCAGCTCCCGCTCCCGCGCCAGCCCCATGCTGGTGACCACCGTGGTGACGATGAGCAGCAGCATCCCCGCGATGCCGGGCACCATGTACACCGGGCTCGACAGGGTGGGGTTGTAGAGCAGACGGGGGCGCACCTCGACCGAGGGCAGGCCCCGCCCCGCGCCGAGACGCGCCTCCAGGCGATCCCGCGCCAGGGCCAGCCCGCGCGCGCCGAAGAAGCGCACCGCAGCCCCCCCCGCAACGCCCGATCGCGTGGGGTCGGATCCGTCGAGCACCACCTGCACCGTGGCCGGATCCCCACGATCGAGGTCGCGGGCCAGCCCGGACGGCAGGAACACGGCGGCCGCCGCCTCCCCCCGGGCCAGCGCGGCCTCCGCCTCCGCGACCGAGGCCGCCTCGCCCACCTCCACGAGCGTCCCATCGGCCAGCAGACCCGCCACCAGCGCCCGGCCCTCCGGCGACCGGTCCTGGTCGACCACCACGGTGGGCACGGCGTCCACGCCGAGGTCGATGGCGAAGCCGAAGACCAGGAGCTGCAGGAAGGGCGCCACCACGAGCAGGAAGAGCACCCGGCGATCCTGCAGGGTCTGCCGGATCTCCTTGCGCACCACCGCGAGGAGCTGGTTCCGCCACCGGAGCAGGTCGCCGCTCACGCGAGCTTCCGCTGGAAGCGGGCGGTGGAGGCGGCGATCATCAGGGTGGCGAAGAGGGCGAGCATGCCCAGGTCGGGCCACAGCTCCGCCCAGCCGGTCCCCTTGAGCAGCACCCCCCGCAGCACGGTGATGAAGTACCGGGCGGGCACCACGTGCGACAGCGCACGCAGCACGCCGGGCATGTTCGCGATGGGGAACATGAAGCCCGACAGCAGCATGCTGGGCAGCATCGCGCTCATCGTCGAGGCCTGCGTGGCCACCAGCTGGTTGCGGGTGACCACCGAGATCAGCAGCCCCTGGCCCAGCATCCCCACGAGGAAGAGCAGGCTGGCCACGGCCAGCACCACGAGGTCGCCCCGCGCCGGCACGTCGAAGATCCACGCACCCGCGGTGAGCACGAGCAGCACCTGCACCCCCCCGAGGGCCAGGTAGGGCAGCAGCTTGCCGACGATGATCTCCAGGCGCCCCACCGGCGTGGAGAAGAGCTGCTCCATCGAGCCACGCTCCCACTCCCGCGCCACGGCGAGCGAGGTGAGGAGCACGCAGACGATCGCGAGCACGTAGGCCGTGAGGCCGGGCACCAGGAAGAGCGCGGAGCGACCCGCGGGGTTGTAGCGGGTCCAGGCCCGCGCCGAGAGCGGCGCCGCCACCTGCATCCCGCCGAGGCGGGCCTGCACCACCTCGGCCGTCACCACCTGCGCCAGGGCGTCGGCGCGCGTGAGCGCCTGCTGGGTGGCCTGGGCGTCCGAGGCGTCGAGCAGCAGCGCCACGGTGGCCACCTCGCCGCGCGCGAGCCGGTCGGCGTAGCCGGCGGGCACCGTGAGCACGGCCGACGCCCGCCCCCGCGCGAAGGCCTCGCCGGCCGCGCCGGCGTCCTCGAGCGCCCCCACCGCCTCGAACTCGTGGGCGGCGGTGAAGGCGTCCACCAGCGCCCGGCTCTCGGGCGACCGATCCTCGTCGTGCACCGCGAGCGGGATGTGGTCGATGTCGAGGCTCACGCCGTAGCCGAAGAGCACGATCATCAGCAGCGGCAGCGCGAGCGCCAGGTAGAGCGTGAAGGGATCACGCCGGATGTGCAGCGCCTCCTTCGCCGCCAGCGCGCCGATCCGCACGAGGCCGCGTCGCATCAGGCCTCCCCGAAGGCGGCGGCGGTGCCCACGCGCTGCGCCTCGGCGTCCACCACCGCGAGGAAGACGTCCTCCATGCTCGCCGCGTCCTCCTCCACCTCGACGGTTCCGGACAGGGAGGCCGCGAGGTCGTCCGCCCCCAGGGTCGCGTGACGGTCCACCCGCACCCGCAGCCCCGCCCCCATCGACTGCACGTCGAGCACGCCGGGGAGCGCGGCGAGGCGGAGGCGCGCCTGCTCCGGCGGCAGCTCGCCCCCCCGCACCGACCACACGCGTCCGGGTGCGTGGGTGCGCTTGAGCCCTTCGGGCGTGTCGAGCGCGGGCAGGCGCCCGGCCACCATCAGGCCCACCCGTCCGCAGAGCTCGGCCTCGTCCATGTAGTGGGTGGTGACGAAGATCGTGGTCCCGCCGTCGGCCAGCTCGCGGATGAGGCCCCAGAAGCGCCGACGGACCCACGGATCGACCCCGGCGGTGGGCTCGTCCAGGAAGACGACGGCGGGCTCGTGGAGGATGGCGCCCGCCAGGGCCACGCGCTGACGCATGCCCCCTGGCAGGTCCTGCGTGCGCTCGCGACCCAGCCCGGCGAGGCCCACCCGCTCCAGCACGGCCTCCAGGCGCCGTGCGAGGGAGCGGCCGCCCATGCCGTGGGCGCCCCCGAAGAACTCCAGGTTCTCGGCGACGCGCAGCTCCGGGTAGAGCGAGAAGCGCTGCGACATGTAGCCGATGCGCGCGCGGACCTCCTCGGGCTGGGTGGAGACACGCGCGCCCGCCACCACGGCGTCGCCGGCGGTGGGCGCGAGCAGGCCACACAGCATGCGGATGGTGGTGCTCTTCCCCGCCCCGTTGGCGCCGAGGTAGCCGAAGACCTCCCCCCGTCCGACCTCGAAGCTCACGTCGTCCACGGCGGTGAAGCGACCGAAGCGGCGCGAGAGGCCGTCGACCACGATCGCGGGGCTCACGCGGCCTTACCTTTCCGGGGAGATCCCCAGATGTCGAATGAATCGTCGTCGTCGGGCCCGTGGGCGCTGTGGGCAAGCCCGCAGGGGTTGTCCAAGGGGCTGTGGGTAGGCCGGAGGCCTGTCCAAGGAGGCTGTGGGCCGGCTGTGGGCGGGCGCGCAGCGGCCGTCCATGGACGGTCCATGGCCTCCGGCAGACCCGGCAGCGTTCGTGGGCCGGGTACGGGGTGGGGGCGCCGAGGTGAGCCCGGGATGGTTGTCATGCGAGCTGCCACGAATGGCTTCGGAGGCGAATCCCCCGGGCTCACCTGGACGCCCCGACCTCTGATTAGGCGCTGCGAAGCATCGCTCTGTAAGGCTTTGAAGGCGAGGGTCGTCCGTCTCGGCGCTGGCCAACCCGTAACCCGAAGGACGTCCCGATGAAGTTCTACGTCGGCATCGACATCGCCAAGCACGACCACTGGGTCGTCGTGCTCGACGAGTCGGGCAAGCGGCACCTGAGCCGCAAGCTCACCAACACCCCGGAGGACCTGGCTCGGCTCGTCGACGAGCTGCGCGCACTCGACGGCGAGCGTCGTGTCGCCATCGACGTGGTCGGCGGCATCGCGTCGCTGCTCACCGCGACGCTGCTGCAGGCTGGAGAGCCGGTCGTCTACGTCTCTGGCCTCGCGGTCAACCGGTCTCGGGACGCGCTGCGCGGTGGCGAGAACAAGAGCGACCCGCGCGACGCGCAGGTCATCGCCGACCTCGCACGCACGCGGGGCGATCTGCGCGCCGTCGGCGTGAACGACGACGTGCTCGTGGGGCTGCGCCTCGCCGTGTCCCGGCGGCGCGACCTCGTCGTCGACCAGACGCGACGCATCGCGCGCCTGCACGACCTCCTCGTCACCGTGCATCCAGGCCTGGAGGCGCAGCTCGACCTCACCACGAAGAGCGGGCTGCTGCTCGTCGAGTCCTTCGTGACCCCCAGCGAGCTGCGCGCGGCGGGCGCTGATGCCGTCCGAGAGCACCTCGTCGCACGCGGCGTCCAGGCGCGTCAGGCCGAGAAGCTCGCGCAGGCCGCGGTGACGGCGGCGCGAGCCCAGCAGCTCGCCATCCCCGGCGAGCGCTTCCTCGCCGCCCAGTGCCGCGAGCTCGCCACGGAGGCGCTCGCCGTCCGAGCGCGCATCAGGCGCATCGAGCAGGACCTCGAGGAGCTCCTCCCGCGCACGGAGCACGGCGCGGTCGTCCGCTCCCTCCCCGGCATGGGCGTCAACCTGACCGCCGAGTTCCTCGTCGAGGTCGGCGACCTCGATCGCTTCAGCGGCCCCGACGCTCTCGCCATGGCCGCAGGGCTCGCCCCGGTGCTCCGCCAGTCGGGCACCGTCCGCTTCACCCGACGCAACTACAAGGGGGACAAGAACCTCAAGCGCATCCTGTACCAGAGCGCCTTCGCCTCCCTCGGTCACCCCGCGAGCAAGGCGTTCTACGACCGGAAGCGCGCCGAGGGGAAGCGCCACCACCAGGCCGTCATCGCGCTCGCGCGTCGACGCATCAACGTCCTGTGGGCGCTGATGCGCGACCGCACGCCGTTCGACGGCGAACACCGTCGTCCAGACGCAGAAGCTGCTTGACGCGCGCATTAGGCCGCCTCCGCCTCGCGCACGCGCGCGAGGAAGACGTCCTCGAAGTCCGCCCGCACCGGCGTCACCGACGCGCCGAGGGGCGCGAGCCGGCGGGTGAGCGCGTCCAGGCCCCCCGGGGCGAGCACGGCGCGCACCCGATCGCCGCCGGGGGTCAGCGCGCGCACCTCGGCCGCCCCTTGCAGGGCCTCGACCACCGCACGCGGCGGCATCCCGTCGATGCGCACCACCGGATGGTCGAGCGCGCGCACGAGGGCGGCGGGTGCTCCCTCGGCCACCAGCTTCCCCTCGTGGAGCAGGCTCACCCCGTGGCAGCGTTCGGCCTCGTCCATGTACGGGGTGGTGACCAGCACCGCGACGCCCTGCGCCGCGAACTCGCCGAGGAGGGTCCACAGCTCCCGCCGGCTCACCGGGTCCACCCCGTTCGTCGGCTCGTCCAGCAGCAGCACCCGCGGCTGGTGCAGCAGCGCGCAGGCCAGGGCGAGCTTCTTGTACATGCCCCCCGACAGATCGTCGGCGCGTCGATCCTGGAAGGGCCCGAGCCGCGTGAGGTCGAGCAGCCGCTGGATGCGCGGCTCCGCCTCACGCCGTCCCAGGCCGAAGAGGCGACGGAAGAAGGTGAGGTTCTCCCGCACCGAGAGATCGCCGTAGAGGCTGTAGCGCTGCGGCATGAGGCCCACGATCTCGCGCACCGCGGGGTCCGACGGCGCGCGGCCGTCGACGCGCACCTCCCCCGCATCCGGCGTGAGCAGGTCGGCCACGAGGCGGAGCGTGGTGGTCTTCCCCGCCCCGTCGGGACCCACCAGCCCGTGGATGCGCCCGGCGTGGACGTCGAGGTCGAGCGCGTCGAGCGCCACCCGCGCGCCGAAGGTGCGGCGCAGGCCCCGCGCGTGGACCACCGCCTCGGTCACGGGGCGGCCTCGACCAGGCGCACGTCCACGGGCATGCCGGGCCGCAGGGCGCCCTCGGGGTTGGGGACCCGCACCTCCACCCGGTAGACGAGCCGGTCGCGGTCGGAGCGGGTCTGGATGTTCCGGGGGGTGAACTCGGGCTCGGTGGCCACCGTGTCCACCCGGCCCTCGAAGACCCGGTCGGGCCAGGCGTCGGCCACCACCCGGGCCACCGCGCCCGGCCGGCCGGACGCCAGCTCGGCATTCGGCAGGTAGAAGGTGGCGGTCACCTCGGACAGGTCCGCCAGGCGCGCGAGCGTGGCGCCGGGCCCCACCAGCTCGCCCGGCTCGTAGGGGAGGCGCTCCACCACGGCGCCGCGCGGTGCGCGCACCTCGCACTCGTCGGCCGCGAGCCGCGCACGGACCAGCGCCGCCTCGCCCGCGAGCACCTGGCCCTCCGCCGCCTCCGCCTGCTGTGCCGCCGCACCCGCCTGCGCCCCTGCGGCCTCGGCCTGCGCACGGCCCGCCGCGGCCTGGGCGCGGGCCGCGGCGAGCTGGGCCTCGAGCCCCGTGGAGGTGGCGTGCGCCTCGTCACGGCGCGCCGCGCTCACGTCCTGCTCGACGGCGTCCAGGCGCTGCACCTGCCGCGCCGCCGCATCGCCCCGCGCCTCCAGGGCCTCCACCTGCCGCGCCGCCGCCACCGCACCCGCCTCGGCAGCCCGGGTGACGGCCTGGGCCGCGGCGGCGGCGCGGCGCGCGGCCTCGGCCTGCCGCCGCCCCGCCTCCACCTTCGCCTCGGCCTCGTCCCGCAACGCCCGGGGCTCGACGCAGTCGAGCGTGACGAGCAGCGCGCCCGGCGCCACCTCCGCCCCCTCCTCGACGTGGACCTCCGCGATGCGGCCACCCACGCGCGAGGCGAGGGCCACGGTGGTGGCCTCCACCACGCCCGAGCCTCCGGCAGGCCCCGTGAGCGCGGCCCGCTGGTCCAGCACCTTCCACCCGAGCAGCCCGCCCAGCACGGCGACAGCCACCCCCAACGCGATCACGGCCCTCGGCATCGGGTCCTCCAGCTCGCCGGCCAGCCCGGTCCAGGGCCCAGCAAGCGCCGCGCCAGTCCGAGGAGGTGCCGCCACCGCCACCGAACGCCCGCAGGATGTACGGATCTCCGTACAGGGGACGTCGGGAGCCCGTACACGGTCGCCACCCCGCGTCGCCTGGGCAGGGCTCCTCGCGCGGGAGGGCGCTTGGCATCCCGCTTGCTCGCGGCTCCGGACCCGGAGCTGGAGATCGTCCATGCCGCGCCCCCGCACGTCCCGACGTCTCCCCGCGCTCGCCGCCCTGCTGCTGATCGCCGGGCCGGGCGCCGCCCAGGAAGGGCAGGAGCCCTCCGCCGATCGCACGCTCACCCTGCCCGAGCTCCTCGAGACCTTCCGCGCCGACGCGCCCACGGTGCGCCAGCTCGCGGCCCGTGCCGAGGAGGCGAAGGCGGCCGTGCGGCTCGCCACCGCGGCGGCCCTGCCCGTCCTCGCGGCCCAGGGCGGCTACACGCGCCACAACGCCGACGCCCAGGTGGACATCCGCAGCACGCTCCAGGACGTGGTCTCGCAGTTCCCGGTGCCCGTGTCGCTCGACACCAGCGCGCTGCCCGGCGCCCTCGTCATCCAGCCGCTGGAGGTGTGGACGGCGGCGGCCTCGCTCACGGTGCCCCTGGTGGCGCCCTCGGCCTGGGCCGACATCGCGGCGGCCCAGGCGGGCGCGGAGGCCGCTGCCGCCCAGGTCCAGGCGGCGCAGGCCACGGCGGAGGCGGCGCTGGTGCGCGCCGCCTGGCTCGGGGGCGTGGCCGAGCAGCAGGTGGCCGCCACCCGTCACGGCGTCGACGCTGCCCGCGCCCACGCCGAGGCCGCCGCGCGCCACCTGGACGCGGGCCTCGGGACCCGGCTGGAGGTCCTCGCCGCGGAGGTGGAGCTCGACCGACGCCGGAGCGAGCAGGCCCAGGCCGAGGCGGACCTGCGACGCGCGCGTCGCGCGCTGGGCGCCCTGCTCGGCACGCGCGACACGGTGGCCGTCCGGCTCCCGCGCGAGATGCCCGGCCCCACCCCGAGCGCGGACGAGGCCCAGGCGTCGGCACTTCGGGACCGTCCCGAGCTGGTGGCCACCCGCGCCTCGTGGAAGGCCACGGTGCGCCAGGCCACGTCCGCCTGGCTCCGGCACCTCCCCACGATCCAGGCCCAGGGGAGCCTCGCCGCCCAGACCGTGCCCTTCCCCACCGGGCAGCAGACCGCCTGGCGCCTGGGCGTGCAGCTCACCTGGGTGTTCTACGACGGCGGCGCCCGCTACGGCCTGCTGCGGAGGGCGCGCGCCCAGCGCGCGGCGGCCGAGGCCCTCCGGGACCAGACCGGGCTCGACGTGGCCCGGGAGGCCGCGGACGCCGTCGATGCCGTGGCGGTCGCCGAGGAGCGCCTGGTGCTGGGTCGTCGGGCCCTCGCCGCCGCCGACGAGGCCGAGGCGTCGGCCGCGCGCGCCTACGAGGCGGGGCTGCTCACCGGCACCGAGGTGCTCGACGCGCAGCAGCGTCGCCTGGAGGCCGCCCTGGGGCAGGCCGCCGCGGAGGCCGCGCTCGGGATCGCCCGTGCCGACCTCGACAGGGCGCGTGGAGCACGCCCCTGATGCCCGGCGGACGGCGCGTCGATACGCCCTCGGCGATGCCCGCGACGCCGCCACCGCTGCGCCTCGCCACCGAGCCCTCCCGCCCCCTCCTCGACGACGAGGTGCGACGGGTGGCCACCCGCGTGGTGGGGCACCGCGCCTGGTTCGCCCCGCTCATCGCGCTGCTGGCCGCCGTGGTCGCCCTCGCCGACCCGGAGCCCTGGCGGGTGATCGCGATGAGCGCGCTGGCCACCGCGGTGGTCGTCGGCGCCGTGCTCACGGCGCGGCGCGCCCGGCTGCACGATCTGTCGCCCATCGAGATCCGCGTGAACCTCGCGGTGATGTGGGTCTTCCAGCTCGGGATGATCGCCGCGAGCGGCGGCCTCGACAGCCCCCTCGTGCCCATCCTCGTCCCCCTGGGCTTCGTCACCGGGATGCTCGAGAGCGACCCGCGTCGCGTGGCCGCCGTGGTGGCCGTGCCGGTCACCCTGGTGATCGCCCTCGCCGCGGCCCAGACGTCGGGCCGGGTGGCGGGCCTCACGCTCGCCCCCCTCACCGCCGAGGGCGCCCCCCTCCGTGCCGGCACCACCCTGTGGCTGGAGACCTGCGTCCTGGTGGTGGTGATGTCGGCGGGCGCGGCCATCGGCGCGCTCGTCCGCCGCGCCGTCGAGCGCGTGGTGCACCACGCCCTGTCGGCCCGCGCCGACCAGCTCCAGGCCTGGGAGACCCACTCCCGCGACCTGCAGCGCCTCGGCGCCGAGATCGCCCACGAGCTGAAGAACCCCCTCGCCTCGATCAAGGGCCTGTCCACCCTGCTCGCGCGGGATCCCGCGGGCACGCGGGCCCACGAGCGCCTGGAGGTCCTGCGCGCCGAGGTGGACCGCATGCAGGCCATCCTCGAGGAGTTCCTCACCTTCTCGCGGCCGCTGGCCCCCCTCAGCCTCGGTCCCGTGGACCTGGGTGCCCTGGCGCGGGAGGTCACGGCGCTGCACGAGGGCGTGGCCACGAGCCGTCGGGTGCAGCTCCTCGCCTCGGGCGAGGCGCCCGAGGTCCGCGCGGACGCGCGCAAGCTCCAGCAGGTGCTCGTCAACCTCGTGCAGAACGCCCTCGACGCCAGCCCTGCCGACGGTCGCGTGGAGGTGGTGGTCAGCACCGAGCACACCGACGCCGTCGTCGAGGTGCGGGACCAGGGGCAGGGCCTGCCCGCCGCGCTCGGCGAGCGGGTCTTCGAGGCCGGCGTGACGAGCAAGCCGGACGGCAGCGGCCTGGGCCTGCCCGTGGCCCTGGCCATCGCGCGCCAGCACGGCGGGCGCCTCGCGCTGCTGGACGGTCCTCGGGGCGGGGTGCGCGCACGGCTCGCCGTCCCCCTCGCCGGCCCCCCCGCGAGCAGTCCATGACCGCCCGCGTGCTCGTGGTGGACGACGATGCAGGGGTGCGCTTCACCGTGCGCAGCGCGCTGGAGGACGCCGGCCACCTCGTGCGGGAGGCCGCCGACGGCCAGGCCGGCCTCGAGGCGCTGGACGCCGACGACCGCATCGACGTGGTGGTGTGCGACCTGCGCATGCCCCGCATGGACGGACTCGCCCTGCTCGCCGAGGTGGTCCGCCGTCCGCGCGCCCCGCGGGTGGTGCTGCTCACGGCCCACGGCGACGAGCGCACGGCGGTCGCCGCGATGAAGGCGGGCGCGTGGGACTACTTCCGCAAGCCCTTCGAGGTGGACGAGCTGCTCGCCGTGGTGGCCCGCGCGCGCGAGGCGCAGCGCCTGAGCGACGACAACGAGCGGCTCGCCGGGGCGCTCACGCTGTCACGCACCATGGCCTTCGCCTCCCCGGCGATGGAGCGCCTCGGCGTGCTCGTCCACCGGGTGGCCCCGCGCGACGTCACCGTGCTGATCACGGGCGAGAGCGGCACGGGCAAGGAGCGGGTGGCGGAGGCCCTGGTGGCCGCCTCCCACCGCGCCGACCGCCCCTTCGTGCGCTTCAACTGCGCCTCCCTGGGGGCCGACCTCGCGGAAGCCGAGCTGTTCGGGCACGCCCGAGGCGCCTTCACCGGGGCGGCGCGGGAGCGGCCCGGGCTCTTCCGCGAGGCCGACGGCGGCACCATCCTGCTCGACGAGGTCGGCGAGCTCGCCCCCGTGGTGCAGGCCCGGCTGCTGCGGGTGCTCCAGTCGGGGGAGGTGCGGCCCGTGGGTGAGGACCGCCCCGTGCGGGTGGACGTGCGGGTGGTCGCCGCCACCCACCGCGATCTGCCGGCCCTCGTGGCGGAGGGCGGCTTCCGCGAGGACCTGCTGTACCGCCTGAAGGTGGTGCACCTGCAGGTGCCGCCGCTGCGTGAGCGCCCCGACGACGTCCCGCTCCTCGTGGCGCGCTTCGCCGAGCGCGCAGCCCGACGCTTCGGTCTGCCGCCGGTGCACGTGCGCCCTCGCGACCTCGCCCACCTCGCCGCGCGCCCGTGGCCCGGGAACGTGCGCGAGCTGGAGAACGCCGTGGAGATGCTCGTCGCGACGAGCCAGGACGGCGAGCTGGACCTCTCCCTGCTCGACGAGCAGCCCGTCGCCGGCACGGGCTCCACGCTCCGCGCGCAGGTCGACGCCTTCGAGCGCGCGCTGCTGGTGGCCGCCCTGGCCCGGGCGGGGGGCAACAAGAGCGAGGCCGCGCGGGAGCTCGGGGTGGGACGGGTCACCCTGTACGAGAAGCTGCACAAGCACGGGCTGGACGGCTGACGGGACGACCGACCGATCAGTCCGCCAGCCCCAGACGCCGGTCCCTCGCCTCCTCGGCCCACCTCCGCGCCCAGCTCCGGCGCGGGTCGGCGAGCACGGCGTCGCGGTAGCCCCGGAAGGCCTGCTCCCAGTCCTCGGCGGCCCAGCCCTCCGCGCCCTCGGACGCCAGGCGGTCGGCCACCGCGTCCGCGGCGCGCCAGGCCTCGCGGGAGCGCACGTCCCAGACGCGTGCCTGGGCCAGGTCGGCGAGGGCGGCATGCGGATCCTCGGCGGCAGCGGCACGCAGGGCGCGGCAGGCGGCGAGCGCGGGCGCGACACGGGCACGCCGGGTGGTGCGACCCGCGTCGTCGTCCGGCACGCGCTGCCAGGCCCGGGCCCAGTCCCGCTCGGCCTCCTCGCAGGCGCCCGCGGTCGCGCGCTCCACCGCCGCGGCGACCTCGGCGTCGGAGCGACGTGCCGCCTCCTCCGGAGCGACGACGGCCACCCGCCCCGGCAGCCGGACCTCGCCGCGCGCGAAGCGGGCCGACGCGCGCGTGTCGGCCCCCACCCAGGCCCCCTCCTGTCGGACCGCGGCGAGCGGCACGCCACCCGGGCCCACGGCCACCAGCCCGAGGTCGTAGGTCCCCTGGGGAAGGTCGCCGACCGGCACGGCCACCTTCAGCTCGGCCGTCTCGTCGGCCCCCCACTCGCGCGGCGGCAGCCAGTCGTAGCCGAGCGGCAGGTCGAAGCTGGCGACGTGGCCGCGCTCGTCCGCCAGGAAGCCCAGCAGGCGGGTGTCGGTACGCGCCGCGAAGGCCCGCTGACGCGCGCGCACGACGAGGAAGAGCCGGCCCCCCTCCACGGCAGCGCCCGCCGGCGCCTCCACGCCCACCACCTCCAGGCCGCCCTCGAAGCGGACGAGGTCGGTCCCCGTGGGCTGGTCGGATCGCACCAGCAGGTCGCGGCGCACGTGCATGCCGCCGTGGATCACCGACGCCCGCTCCGGGTAGCCGGGCAGCCCCACCCACCCCCGACGCCAGGCCGGGTAGTCCGGGATGCGCGTGGTGCGCCCCCAGTGCTTGTGGATGTGGCCCACGTCGGGACGCGCCTCCTCGAAGAGGTACTCCTCCACGAAGCGCGTCTGGCGCCAGGCGTGGTGGGCGATGGGGAGGTCCACCAGGCCCGCGTAGTCGACCATGCGATCACGGGTCCACGTGAGGTGGGCCCCCATGTCGACCTCGAGGTTGGCCACGGGTCGGTCGCGGACCCACAGGCGGTCGAGCACGTCGCGGGTGTAGTCCACGCGCAGCTTCACCTCGGCCGGGTCGGTCTCGCGGTGCACGAGGAAGGCCTGGAGGTGGTCCCAGCCGAGCGGCGCGAGCACGAGGCCGGCCGCGACGAGGGCCACCGCCTCCGCCACCCGACCGGGCGTGGGCCAGCGTGCCGCCAGCCGTCGCACCTGCCCCGTGAGCTCCGCCACGCCCAGGGCGGCGAGGATCGCCAGCTGGGGCGCCAGGAAGCTCATCCAGCGGAAGCCGCGCATCCAGTCGCCGTTCGCCCGCACCCCGAAGGCCAGCCCGATGGCGCCGGTGCCCCAGAGCAGCGCCCGCACCGTCCAGCCAGGCCCCGGCGCCGCCGCCAGCGGCAGGAGCGCCGTGACCACGAGCAGCAGGCGCACCCGCCGCGCGGTCCAGTCGGCGGGCACGGCGACCTCGGGCCACCAGTCGGAGCGCGCGATGGGCGCGTCGGGGTGCATCCAGAGCGCGACGAGGGCCACGGCCGCCAGCACCGCGAGGCCCGCCCGCCAGCCCCGCAGCCCCGCGAGGCCCACCACCGCCAGCGGCAGGAGCCACCCCGCGCCCGTCTGTCCGGCCCACTCGCGCACCTGCGAGAAGCCGCGGCTCGTCCACGTCCAGGGGTCCACCGACAGATCGCCGAGCTTGGCGTAGTAGGTGTTGGGGAAGGGCCAGGCGAAGTAGCCGACGCGGAGCGCGTGGTAGGCCAGGAAGGGTCCGAAGAAGAAGGCGAGCCAGGCCAGCGTGGGACGCACGCTCCGCGTCGCACGCAGCGACGCCACCATCGCCACCGCCCCGCCCAGGGCCGCGTACACCACGCCCTCGGGACGGGTGACCGCGACGGCCAGCCAGGCCAGCGCCCCCCAGGGGCGTCCTCCCTCGCGCGCCTCCACCGCCGTGCGCCAGGTGGCGGTGAGGATGCCACAGAGCAGCAGCCCGTTCTCGAGGCCCGAGGCGCTCCAGATCGCCGGGGTGGGGTGAGCGGCGAGCAGCACCGGCGCGAGGAGCGGTGCCGGGCCCACCTCGTCGTCCAGCGCGATCACGGCGAGGCGCCAGGCGAGCACCACGGACACCCCGCCCACCAGGACCCCGAGCACCTTGCTCATGCCGAAGGCGTCCAGGCCCACCAGCTCGAAGAGCGCGAGCACCGCCACCCACAGCGGGTTGGAGAAGCCCTCGACGCGCTCCCCCCCGGGCGTGGCCACGAGCCCCAGCCCGTCGGCCGCGTTCCGCGCGTAGGCGAAGCTGATGGCGGCGTCCTCGATCCACCAGTCCAGCAGGCGCCAGGTGAGCCCCTCGGGCCCCCACCAGGGCCCCAGCTGGAGCACGGCCTGCCCCACCACCGCCGTGGCGAGCACCGCGACGACGACAGCCCGTCGCGCCGCGTGCGCGGGCTCCTGCAGCGCGGTGGCCTCGGCCATGACCCGGCTCCCCGTGGACCCGGCTGGGTCTAGCGGCTCCGCGCGGGCGCGTCATGGCGGCTTGCGGCGGGAGGGCGGACGTGCGAGGAGGCGCCATGCCTGTCCCGACCCGCCCTCACCATCCCTTCACGCCCGCGCGGGCGGTGGTGTAGCGGGCATCCCCCTCTCCCACCGGCTCGCGAAGGCCGGTGGGCAAGGGTAGTCCCGGGCCCCTCGGCGTCGCCGCCCCGGAGGCCTCG
Organism: Alphaproteobacteria bacterium; assembly: GCA_020632955.1. Taxonomy (GTDB): domain Bacteria; phylum Myxococcota_A; class UBA796; order UBA796; genus JACKEO01. The sequence continues at coordinate 163,126 of JACKEO010000009.1, read as the reverse complement.
ATGTCCACGCAAGACCCCGACCTCGGCCGTGACGGCCAGGCCGCCCCCGATCCGGTCCAGCTCGCCCTGCCCAAGGGCCGCATGCAGGACCAGCTCTTCGGCCTGCTCGCCGATGCGGGCGTCGAGGTGCGCGTCTCGTCGCGCGGCTACCGCCCGGAGGTGGCGCTGCCGGGCTTCGAGACGAAGATCCTCAAGCCCCAGGACATCGTGGAGATGCTGCACCGCGGCAGCCGCGACGTGGGCTTCGCCGGCCACGACTGGGTGGTCGAGAAGGGTGCGGAGCTGGTGGAGGTGCTCGACACCGGCCTGAACCCGGTGCGCATCGTCGCCGCCGCGCCCCACGCGCTCGTGCACGACGGGCGGCTGCCCGCCACGCGCTTCGTGGTGGCCAGCGAGTACGAGCGCCTCACCACGTCGTGGCTGGCGGCCGAGGGCTACGACGCCACCTTCGTGCGCTCCTACGGGGCCACCGAGGTCTTCCCGCCCGAGGACGCCGACTGCATCGTCGACAACACGGCCACCGGCTCCACGCTGCGGGCCAACGGGCTCACCATCGTGGCCACCCTGCTCACGAGCTCCACGCGCATGTTCGCCCACCCGCGCGCCCTCGACGTGCCGGCGAAGCGCGATCGCATCGAACACCTCGCCCTGCTCCTGCGCTCGGTCCTCGACGCGCGCCAGCGGGTGATGGTGGAGGTGAACTGCGCCGCCGCCGACCTCGAGGCCATCATCCGCGTGCTGCCCTGCATGCGCGAGCCCACGGTCAGCACGCTCCACGCGGGCGCGGGCCACGCGGTGAAGGCCGCCGTGCCACGCGCCGAGCTCCCCTCGCTGATCCTCCAGCTGAAGCAGCACGGCGCCACCGACATCGTGGTCTCCGCGCTCGCCCAGATCGTGCCCTGATGCCCCTGCCCCGCCCCAGCGCCGCCATCGCCGGCACCCGTCCCTACACGGTGCCGCGTCACGGTGCGCCGATGGACCTGATGCTCGACGGGATCGGCGGCCTCCCCACGCCGCCCGAGCTGCTCACCGAGGCCCTGGCCACGCTCGACCCCGAGCGCCTGGTGCGGCACTACCCCGACACGGGTGCCCTGCGGGAACGGCTCGCCGCGCGGCACGGCGTGGCCGTCGAGCAGGTGCTGGTCACGAGCGGGGGCGACGACGCGCTCGATCGCGCCTGCCGCGCCCTGCTGTCGTCCGGGCGGAACCTCGTGCTGCCCGTGCCCACCTTCGAGATGCTCCACCGCTACGCCCAGTGGGCGGGAGCCGAGGTGCGGGCGGTGGACTGGCCGGGCGGTGCCTACCCCGTCGACGCCGTCCTGGAGGCCGTCGACGCCGACACCACGGCCATCGCCGTGGTCAGTCCGAACAACCCGACGGGTCAGGTGATCCGCGCCGACGAGCTCCGTCGGCTGGCGGCCGGCGCGCCGGATGCGGTGCTGCTGGTCGACCTCGCCTACGTGGAGTTCGCCGACGAGGACCTCACCGAGGCGGTCCTCGCGCTCCCCCAGGCGCTCGCCTTCCGCACGCTGTCGAAGGCGTGGGGCCTCGCGGGCCTGCGCGTGGGCTACGCCCTCGGGCCGGCGGAGCTCGTCGGCTGGCTGCGCACCGCGGGCAACCCCTACACGGTGTCCGCGGCCAGCGCGGCCGTGGCGCTCCACCGCCTCCAGGGCGCCGAGGACGAGGTCCAGGCCTATGTGGCGCGCGTGCGCGCGCAGCGGGACGCCCTGGGCGACGTACTGGCCGAGGTGGGGGCACAGCCGCAGCGCTCCCAGGCGAACTTCGTCTTCGCACGCAGCGCGAGGGCGGGCTGGATCCGCGACGCGCTCGCCGGCCTCGGCATCGGCGTGCGCACCTGGCCGGGCCACCCCACCCTCGGCGACGCCGTCCGCGTGAACGTGCCGGGCGACGAGGCCGTGATGCAGCGGCTGACGCACGCCCTGCGCGCCGCGCTCGCCCCCGAGGCCCTCCTCCTCGACATGGACGGCGTGCTGGCCGACGTGTCGGGCAGCTACCGGGCCGCCATCCTCCAGACGGCCGCCACCTTCGGGGTCACGGTCACCTCCGCCGACGTGGAGCGCGCCAAGGCGGAGGGCAACGCGAACAACGACTGGGTGCTCACCCACCGCCTGGTGCTCCAGGCTGGCGGCCAGGCCACCCTCGAGGCCGTCACAGCCCGTTTCGAGGAGCTGTACCAGGGCACGCCGGGCCAGCCCGGCCTGCGCGCCACCGAGACGCTGATCCCCGCCGCGTCCACCCTCGAGGCGCTGGCCGCGCGGCTGCCGCTGGCCATCGTCACGGGCCGGCCCCGCCGCGACGCGCACGCCTTCCTGGAGGAGCACGGCCTGGCGCACCTGATGCGGGCGGTGGTGTGCATGGAGGACGCCCCGGCCAAGCCCGACCCCGCCCCGGTGGCCCTGGCGCTGGCCCAGCTCGGCGTGGGCACGGCCTGGCTGGTGGGCGACACCCCCGACGACGTGCGCGCTGCCCGCGCCGCTGGCGTGGTGCCCGTGGGCGTGGTGGCCCCCGGCGCCGACCCGATGCGCGCCATGGGCGTGCTCACGTCCGCCGGTGCCAGCCGCGTGCTGCGCCACCCCGATGCCCTCCTGGAGCTGCTGCCATGACCGCTTCGCCCCGCTCCGCCACCGTGCAGCGCCACACAGCCGAGACGCGCATCGAGGTGCAGCTCGTCCTCGACGGCTCCGGCGAGGCGCGGGTGCACACCGGCCTCGGCTTCCTGGACCACATGCTCACCGCGCTGACGCGCCACGCCCGCTTCGATCTGGTGCTCACCTGCGAGGGCGACCTCGAGATCGACGACCACCACACGGCCGAGGACTGCGCCCTGGCGCTCGGTCAGGCCCTGCGCGAGGCCCTCGGCGACCGCCGCGGCATCCGTCGCTTCGGCCACGCCTACGCCCCGCTCGACGAGGCCCTCTGCCGCGCCGTGGTCGACCTGTCCGGGCGTCCCTGGCCCGCCATCTCGCTCGGCTTCCGGCGCGAGGGCCTCGGCGACATGGCTACCGAGAACCTCGTGCACTTCCTGCAGAGCCTCGCGATGGCGGGCCAGCTGAACCTGCACGTCGACGTGCTCGCCGGCGACAACGACCACCACCGCGCCGAGGCGGCCTTCAAGGCCACGGCCCTCGCCCTGCGTGCGGCTGTGGCCCGCGACGGCCACGACGAGGTGCCCAGCACCAAGGGCGTGCTCGCGTGAAGGTCGCCGTCGTCCACACCGGGGTGGCCAACCTCGCCAGCGTGCTCGCCGGCCTGCGGCGTGTGGGTGGCGACCCCGTCGTCACCACCGACGCCGACGAGGTGGCCGAGGCCCCCGCGGCCTTCCTGCCCGGCGTAGGGGCCTTCGGGCCCGGCATGGAGGCCCTGCGCGCCGGCGGCCTCGATCAGGCGCTCCGCGAGCGCATCGCCGCCGATCGCCCCACCACCTGCATCTGCCTGGGCCTGCAGCTGCTCGCCCGCGCCAGCGAGGAGTCGCCGGGCGTGGCGGGGCTGGGCGTGCTCGACGGCGAGGTCACGCGCTTCCGGGGCGACGTGCTCGTGCCCCAGTTCGGCTGGAACCTGGTGCACCCCACCCCCGGTTGCCGGCTGCTCGAGCCCGGGCACGCCTACTTCGCGAACAGCTACAAGCTCGACGCCCTGCCCCCGGGCTGGGAGGGCGCGCTGGGCGATCACGGCGGTCCCTTCGTCGCCGCCGTCGAGCGCGGTCGCGTGCTGGGCTGCCAGTTCCACCCCGAGCTGTCGGGCGTGTGGGGCCAGGCGCTCCTGCGCCGCTGGCTGGAGGCTGCCGCATGCTGACCCGTCGCGTGATCCCCTGCCTCGACGTGCGTGACGGGCGCGTGGTGAAGGGCGTGCGCTTCCAGAACCTCCGCGACGCCGGCGACCCGGCGGAGCAGGCCGCCCGCTACGAGGCCACCGGCGCCGACGAGCTCGTCATCCTCGACGTGAGCGCCACCCCCGAGGGACGCGCGAACGCCGCCCACACCGTCGCCGCGGTGCGCAGGGTGCTCGGCATCCCGCTCACCGTGGGCGGCGGCATCCGCGCCGTGGACGACGCGGCCCGGCTCCTCGACGCGGGCGCCGACAAGGTGAGCGTGAACACGGCGGCCGTCACCGACCCCGCGCTGCTGGAGCGCCTGGCCGCCCGCTTCGGGCGCCAGTTCACCGTGATCGCCATCGACGCGGCCCGCAACCCGGCCGGCGGCTGGGAGGTGGTGGTGCGCTCCGGCACCCACCGCCCCGGCCTCGACGCCGTGGGCTGGGCGCGCGACGCCGTGGCCCGGGGTGCGGGCGAGATCCTGCTCACCTCGTGGGACCAGGACGGCACCCGCGAGGGCTACGACACGGCGCTGCTCGCCGCCGTGTCCGACGCGGTGGACGTCCCGGTGATCGCCAGCGGCGGCGCCGACCACGCAGAGCACCTGGTGGAGGCCCTGCGCGCGGGCGCCGACGCCGTGCTCGCTGCGAGCATCTTCCACGACGGCGACACCACCCCCGCGAGGGTCAAGGACGTGATCGCCACCCACGGCTTCGAGGTGCGCCGGTGATCGTCCCCAGCATCGACCTCCAGGGCGGCCACGCCGTCCAGCTCGTCGGCGGCGAGGCCCTCGCCATCGACGCCGGTGATCCCTTCCCCATCGCCGAGCGCTTCGCGCGGGTGGGCGAGATCGCGGTCATCGACCTCGACGCGGCCCTGGGCACGGGCAGCAACCGGGAGCTCATCGAGCGCCTGTGCGCCCGCTTCCCCTGCCGCGTGGGCGGCGGCATCCGCGACGAGGCCACTGCCCGACGCTGGCTGGACGCCGGCGCCGCGAAGATCATCCTCGGCACGGCCGCCACCCCCGAGCTGCTCTCGCGACTCCCCCGGGATCGCGTGATCGCCGCCCTCGACGCCCGGGAGGGCGAGGTGGTCACCCACGGCTGGCAGACGCGTACGGGCACCTCGGTGGAGGAGCGCCTCGTCGCGCTCCGCGACCTCGTGTCGGGCTTCCTCATCACCTTCGTGGAGCGCGAGGGGCGGATGGAGGGCACGGCGATGGACCGGGTGGCGCCGCTGATCGAGGAGGCCGGGGACGCCCGCATCACCTTCGCGGGCGGCATCACCACGATCGACGAGATCGCGGTGCTCGATCGCATGGGCGCCGACGCCCAGGTCGGCATGGCGCTGTACTCGGGCCGCCTGCCGCTGGCCGACGCCTTCGGGGCCCCGCTGCGCAGCGATCGGCCCGACGAGCTCGTCCCCACCGTGGTCACCGACCTCCAGGGGCGCGCGCTCGGGCTCGTCTACAGCAGCCGCGAGAGCCTGCGGCTGGCCCTCGACGAGGGGCGTGGCGTCTACTGGTCGCGCAGCCGGGGCGAGATCTGGCGCAAGGGCGAGACCAGCGGGGCCGTGCAGCGGCTCGTGCGCGCCGAGCTGGACTGCGACCGCGACGCCCTGCGCTTCGTCGTGGACCAGGCCGCCCCCGGCTTCTGCCACGAGGGCACGTGGACCTGCTGGGGCGAGAGCCACGGCCTCGGCGCACTGGAGCGCACCGTCGCGGCCCGTCGGCAGGACGCCCCCGAGGGCAGCTACACCCGCCGCCTCTTCGACGATCCCGCCCTCCTCGCGGCCAAGCTGCGGGAGGAGGCGCAGGAGCTCGCCGAGGCCGCCACGCCCGAGCACGTGGCCGCCGAGGCCGCCGACGTCCTGTACTTCACGCTCGTGCGGATGGCGGCGGCCGGGGTCGGGCTGGCCGACGTGGAGGCGGTGCTCGACGCCCGCGCCCACAAGGTCACGCGCCGCCCGGGCGACGCGAAGCCGCAGGGAGCCTGAGGTGGGCCTGCGACGCCTCGCCCCCGACGCCCTGCCCGCGGCCCGCCGCGCGGCGGTCGACGCCGACACGCTGGCCGCGGCCGCAGCCATCGTCGAGGACGTGCGCACACGGGGCGAGGCGGCCCTGCGACACCATGCGGAGCGCCTGGGCGACCTGGCGCCCGGCGCGCCGCTGCTCCTGGACCGGGACGACCTGCAGGCCGTCCTCCGGCGCACCCCGTCCGCGACGCGCGCCCTGCTCGAGCGCACGGCCGATCGCATCCGCGCCTTCGCGACGGCACAGCGCGAGGCCGTGGCCCCCCTCGACGTGGCGGTGCCCGGGGGCCGCGCCGGCCACACCGTCGCGCCGGTCGATCGTGCCGGCTGCTACGCGCCCGGCGGCCGCTTCCCGCTGCCCTCCTCGGTGCTCATGACCGCCGTCACCGCCCGCGCCGCGGGCGTCGGCGAGGTGATCGTGGCGAGTCCGCGCCCGTCCGAGGTCACCCTGGCCGCGGCCGCGGTCGCAGGCGCCGACGCCCTGCTCGCCGTGGGCGGGGCCCAGGCGGTGGCGGCGCTGGCCTGCGGTGCGGGTCCCGTCCCCGCCGTGGACGTGATCGTGGGGCCGGGCAACCGGTGGGTCACGGCCGCCAAGCAGCTCGTGGTGGGGCAGGTGGGCATCGACATGCTCGCCGGGCCCTCCGAGCTCGTCGTGCTGGCCGACGACAGCGCCGACCCCGCCACCATCGCCGCCGACCTGCTGGCGCAGGCCGAGCACGATCCCGACGCGCGTCCCATCCTCGTGACGGACTCGAGCGCCCTGGCCGACGCCGTCGACGCCGCCCTCGAGGCCCAGCTGGCCGTGCTGCCCACGCGCGACACCGCCGAGCCCGCGTGCGCGGGAGGCTTCTGCGTGGTGGTGCGCGATCTCGCCGAGGGCCGGTCGGTGTGCGACCACCTCGCCCCCGAGCACCTCGAGGTGATGACGCGCACCGCCGACGAGGACGCCGCCCTCCTGCGCCACTACGGCGGGCTCTTCGTCGGATCCATCAGCGCCGAGGTGCTGGGCGACTACGGGGTGGGGCCGAACCACGTGCTGCCCACCGGGTCCACGGCGCGCTTCAGCGGGGGCCTGTCGGTGCTCTCCTTCCTGCGCGTGCGCACGTGGCTGCGCATGGACGGCGGGCCCGCCACCGAGGCCGTGGCACGCGACGCGGCCGACCTCGCCCGTCTCGAGGGCCTCGAAGGCCACGCCCGGAGCGCGGAGCGCCGCACCTGAGGCGCCATCACCCCAGGCTGCGCTCCATGGCCGCTCGCATCGCCTCCTCCAGCAGGTCCAGCTCCGGCGTGCTCATCTCGTCCAGCTCGACCAGCAGGCGGTTGCGCAGATCCTCGTAGGTGCGGCACCCGGGCAGCGGCAGCGCGCCCTCCACCTTGGGGTCCACCGGCTCCAGGGCCGCGTCCAGGTTGCGCGCGATCCAGGCGTCCACGAGGCGGGCCGTGACCACGTGACCCGACAGCAGGTGGCAGGCCCAGGCCGCGTAGCCCACGGTGGGCGGCAGCTGGCGCAGGTCGGGCAGCGGCGCCCCGTCGCGCACGGCGTCCACCGCGGCACGGAGCAGCCCCCGTGGCGGACCTCGATCCACCGCGGGCAGCAGTCCGCGCTCCTGGTCGCGCAGGTGCAGCGCGCCGAGCACGTCGTGGAGGCCTCCGAGCTGGGCCGTTCTCAGGATCACCCGCACCCCCCGGTGCCACCCGCGCATCCAACCACGCGGAGACGCCGGTCCACAAGGTGCCGCGACCCGGGAGGCGGCGCGGACCCCGTCCACGCCACGCTCCCATCCTCCAGGTTCAGCCGTTCATCACGTGGATGGCCTCGCCCAGCGCCGCCTTCGCGGCCTCCATCAGCCCCTCGCCCAGCGTGGGGTGCGGGTGGATGGTGAGGCCCATGTCGCCCGCCTCGGCGTGCAGCTCGATGGCCAGACCGGCCTCGCTGATGAGGTCGGAGGCGTGCGGGCCGCAGATCACCACCCCCAGGATCTCCCGCGTCTCCTTGTCGGCGATGACCTTGTAGAAGCCGTCGGACTCGCCGGTGGTGAGCGCGCGGCCGATGGCGGCGAAGGGCACCTTGCCCACGAGCACCTCGCCGCGCGCGCGGGCCTCGACCTCGCTCATGCCGGCGGTGGCGATCTCGGGGTCGGTGAACACCACGGCGGGCACGGTGCGCGCGTCGAAGACCCGGTTGTGGCCCGCGATGACCTCCGCCACGAGCTCGGCCTCGTAGGTGGCCTTGTGGGCCAGCATCGGCTGCCCGCACACGTCGCCGGTGGCGAAGATGTGGGGCACCGAGGTGCGGCGCTGGGCGTCGACCTTGAGGAAGCGGCCCTCCTTCTCGAGCCCGAGCTCGTCGAGGCCCAGTCCGTCGGTGACCGGGAAGCGCCCCACGGTGACGAGCACCTTGTCGGCCTCGAGCGCGACCGCGCCGTCCTTGCCCTCCACGGTGACGGTGATGCCGTCGGCCGCCTTCTCCCAGCCCTTGGCCTTGGTGCCGAGCAGCACCTTGATGCCCGCCTTCTTCAGGCGCCGGGAGATGAGCTTCACGGCGTCGGCGTCGAAGCCCGGGAGCACCTGGTCCATGGCCTCGACCACGGTGACCTCGGTGCCGAGCTTGGCGAACATGCTGCCCAGCTCCAGCCCGATGTAGCCGCCGCCGATCACCACGAGGCGCTTGGGGATCTCCTGCAGGGCGAGGGCCTTCGTGGAGTCGAGCACGGGCTCGTCGGCGAAGGCGAAGCCGGGGATCTCGATGGGGCGCGAGCCCGAGGCCAGCACGATGTGGTCGGCGGTGTAGGTGGTGACGCCGTCGTCGCCCGTGACCTCGACGCTGTTCGGCCCGGTGAGGCGCGCGGTGCCCTTCACCACCACGGCCCCGTTCGCCTTGAGCAGGTGGCCCACGCCGCCGGTGAGCTTGCCGACGATCTTCGCCTTCCAGGCCTGGAGCTTCGCCATGTCGACGGAGACCTCGCCGCCCACCTGGATGCCCATGTCGCCCGCGTGCTGGATCTCCTCGACGCGCTTGGCGGCGGTGATCAGCGCCTTGGACGGGATGCAGCCGACGTTGAGGCACACGCCGCCGATCTCGGCCTTCTCCACGAGGAGGACCTTCACGCCGAGCTGGCCCAGGCGGATGCCGCAGGGGTAGCCGCCGGTGCCTGCGCCGATGACGAGCGCCTGGAAGTGGGTGTCGGACATGCGGGCGGGCTCCTCGTCGCGTCACGCGACGGCAGAGGGGGAGTCGGGAGGGTCAGGTGCGCCGCGGGAAGCGGACGAGCACCAGGGTGGGACCGTCTGCGGCGCGCGCGGCCGCCACGGCGTCGCGCACGGCGTCGAGCGCGGGGGTGTCGACCTCCACCGTACGCACCCCGTGGAGCTGGGCCAGGGCCACGGGATCGGCAGCGGACTGGACGGCCACGGGGGCCCCGTCGAGCGGCCGCCACGCGAGCACGAAGACCACGCGGGCGCCGTGGAGTGCCGCCAGGGTGAAGGCCTCCGCCAGCGCCCCGTCGGCGAGGGCGCCCACGCCGAGGTGGACCACGGCGGCGCCGTCGGGCTGGCCCACGGCGAGACCCACCGCATGGAGCGCACGCAGCGCCGGCGCCGTGCTGACGGGCGCGACGCGGTAGGGGCGCGCCCCGTCGAGGCCGTCGCCGAGCCGTTCGATCGCCACGCCGCGCAACACGGCGCCGGCACGCTCGCGCGGACCCGGCACCCACCAGTCGCCGGGCGCGAGCGCCTCGACCGTGCCGGCCACGACGGGAGCGAGGTCACCCAGCCCCACCGGCAGCGTGCCCTGCGCCTGCAGGGCCTCGTCGGCCTCGGCCAGCCGGGCGAGCGCGGTCACACGAGCTCCAGCAGCAGGGCCTCGGGCAGCTCCACGAGCTGCTTGAGGCGGGCCACGAAGCGCGCGCCCACCGCCCCGTCGATCACGCGGTGGTCGAAGCTGGGCGACAGGAAGGTGGTGCTGCGGGCCACGATGGCGCCGTCGGCGTCGACCACGGCGCGCTTGCGGATCTGGTTGATGCCCAGCACCGCCACCTCGGGCAGGTTGAGGATCGGCGTGGCGAGCACGCCCCCGATGCTGCCCACGCCCGTGATGGTGAAGGTGGAGCCCGACAGCTCGTCGCGCGCCGCCTTGCCGGTGCGCGCGCGCTCCAGGAGCGGCTCGAGCTCGGCGGCCACCTGCAGGACGGACTTGCGCTCCACGTGGCGCAGCACGGGCACCATCAGGCCGTTCGGCGTGTCGCAGGCGAAGCCGATGTGGTGGGCCCCCTTCACCACGAGCTCGCCCTTCTCGCCGTCGAGCCAGGCGTTCACGTTGGGGAAGTCGCGGAAGGCCAGCGAGCAGAGCTTGGCCCAGATCGGCAGGAAGGACAGCCGCACGCCGCGCGCCGCGGCCAGCGGCTTGAGCTGCTCGCGCAGGGCGACCAGGCGCTCGCAGTCCACCTCCTCGACGTAGGTGTAGTGCGGCGCCGTGCGCTTGGACTGGACCATCCGCTCGGCGATGGTGCGGCGGATGCCCACCAGCTTCACCACCGTGTCCTCCCCGGCGGGCGCCTGGGGCAGGGCCACGGGCGCCAGCGGGATCACGGGCGCGCCGGCCACGTGGGCGTCGAGGTCGGACTGGCGCACCCGTCCGCCGGGGCCGGTGCCGGCCACCTCGTCGAGCGCCACCCCGAGCTCGCGGGCCCGGCGACGGACGGCGGGCGCGGCCTTGCCCGACCCGGCGTCGGTGCCGACGTGCCCCGCACCGTTCGTGGCACGCGCGGGCGGGGGCGCGGCGCGAGCCGTGGGCGGAGCGACGGGCGCTTCCACCTGCGGCGCCGCGGCCGGGGCCGGCGCGGTGGCCGGAGCCGGCGCGGTGGCGGGAGGGCCCGCCGCCTTCGGCGCGGCGCTGGCCCCCTTCCCCGACGTGTCGAGCTCGACCAGCGGCGTGTGCACCCGGATCAGGTCGCCCACGGCGCCGTGCAGCCGCGTGACGGTGCCGGCGCGTGGGCTGCTGATCTCGAGGCTGGCCTTGTCGGTGGTGATCTCGCAGAGCGGCTGGTCGACCTCCACGCGGTCGCCCACGGCCACCTTCCACTCGGCGACCTCGGCCTCGACGACGCCCTCGCCCACCTCGGGCATCTTGAACACGAAGGTCATGGGGACTCCAGGAGATCGAGGACGTCGAGCAGGCGGGCCGCGACGGCCTCGGGCGGCCGCGCGCCGACCTCGAGCGCGACCACGGGGGCCTCGAGGGACCAGAAGGCGGCGCGCGTGGCCTCGGCGACCACCCGCGCGGCGACCGCGTCGGAGCCCGGCTCCTGGGCCGCGGACAGGCGCACCACCGCCGCCCGGCCCGTGGCCGACACGGCCTCGGCCAGCGCGCGCCCGTCCAGCGGGGCGAGGCTGACGAGGTCGACCAGACCGGCGTCGACGCCCTCGCGGGCCAGGGCCTCGCACACGGGCACGGCTGCCTCGAGGGCCGCACCCCAGCCGAGCAGCACCACGTCGGCCCCCGCGCGCAGCGTGACGGCGTCGCCCAGGGCAGCGGAGGAGCCTGCCACACCGCGTTCCACGGCACGCGGCTCCAGCAGCACCACGGGCCCGTCGGCCTCGAGGGCCGCCGCGAGGAGCGCCTCGCCCTGGGCCGCGTCGCGCGGGCACACCACCCGCAGCCCGTGGACGCCCGCGAGCAGATCCACCCAGGGACCCTCCAGCGCGCCGAGCTCGCCCCCGAGCGGCACGCGGAGCACCAGCCGGCACGGCAGGCCCGTCCGCGGACGCGCCGCCTCCGCGAGCACCTCCACCAGCGCGGGCAGCCGCCCCGTGGCCGCCACGTCGACCACCACCCGGGCGCCCGACCACGCGAGGCCGACGGCGAGCCCCACGGCCGCGCGATCCGCTACCGGCAGGCACAGGCAGCGGGGGTGCGCGACCTCCGCGGGATCCGTGGTCTCGCGCACCCACCACAGATCGCTCCGGGCGTCGAGCGCTGCGGTGAGCGCACGCTCCAGTGCAGCGGCGAGCGGGAGGGTGGCGTTCATGGGGCCCCGGGACGCTTCGCCCTAACCGGGCCACCCGGCGGTTCCACGGACCGATCGATCGGACCTGCGCGTCAGGACCGCCTCAGGTCCCCTCGTGACGGACCACCTTGCCGCTGCGGGTGCGCGGCAGCGCGTCGACGAAGGTGATGCGCTGGGGGATCTTGTAGGCGGAGAGCTGCTCCCTGCAGTGACGGCGGAGGGCCTCGACCCCGGGCGCCTCGCCCTCGGGCACCACCTGGGCGACCACGATCTCGCCCAGCACGGGGTGCTGCTCGCCACACACCCGGGACGCCCGGACCGACGGGTGCGCGTCGAGCACCGCCTCGACCTCCTCGGGGAAGACCTTGAGCCCCGCCGTGTTGATCATCGACTTGCGGCGCCCCGCGATCACCACCAGCCCGTCCGCATCCCGTCGGGCCAGATCGCCGGTGAGGAACCAGCCGTGCTCGAGCACCTCGTCGCGGCGCCGCGGAGGGTCGAGGTAGCCGTCGAACATGCCGGGCCCGCGCATGGCGAGGTGACCCACCGCGCCCTCGTCGACCTCGACGCCCGCCTCGTCGAGCAGCGCCACCTCGTAGCCGGGGAGCGCGCGCCCGATGGCGTCGGGGTGGAGGTGGCCGTCCACCAGGTTGCCGACAGGCAGGCCCACCTCGATGATGCCGTACACCTGGCTCACGGGGAGCCCGAAGCGTGCCTCGAAGGCCCGCGCCACGCCCTCGGGGATGCCCGACGACGTGCTCACGGCGAGCCTCAGGCCCGGCATGCCCTGCCCGGAGGCATCGGCGGCGAGCATCCGGTAGTGGGTGGGCGCCGCGTACAGCACGGTGCCGCCGTGCGCGGTGCAGGCCTCGATCACCACGCGCGAGAGCATGTCGCCGCACACCACGATGGCCGCGCCCGCCCGCACGTAGGTGACGATCGACACCACGAAGTGCCAGGCCATCGGCAGCACCCAGACCACCCGATCGGACGGGCCGAGTCCCAGGGCCTCCTGGGCCGCCGCCGTGCGCGCCCGCACGCTGGCGTGGCCGAGCACCACGCCCTTGGCCGTGCCCGTGGTGCCCGAGGTGTAGCGGACGAAGGCGGCATCGGGGACGTGCCCCACCATCGGCACGTCCGGATCGGCGGTCCAGCGGCGGAAGCCGAAGGAGGACCCGTGCGCGACGAGCGTGGCCGGCGCCGGCCCGAGGGGCAGCACCACCCGATCGTCGAGGACCGCGTGCACCCCCGCCGCATCCAGCATCGCGCGGAGCTCGGCGGCGGCGAGCTGAGGCGAGGCCGGCATCACCGTGGCCCCCGCGCGCAGCCCCGCGAACAGGCCGATGACGAAGGCACGACCGTTCCCCGCCACGAGCGCGAGACCCTGGCCAGGCCCGACGCCCTCCGTCACCAGCGCGGCCGCGAGCTCCTCGACGGCCGCCTGCAGCGCGGCGAAGGTCATCGCCCCCGCCGCGTCGACCACGGCCAGCCCGTCGGGCCAGCGCGCGGCGGCGTCCTCGAGCAGGCGCTCGACGCGCCCCGTGTCTCGGGCTGGGGAGCCGGACATGGGGATCACTCCGCGTGGACGACCTGCAGCCGCTTCAGCGCGGCCAGGACCCCGGGGCGGTCGCGACCCGACGCGGCCGCCTCCGCCAAGGTCCCGGCCGCATAGCCCGTCGCCAGACAGGTGCCTATGACCCGCGCCGAGCCCACGGCCCCGTCGTCGGCCGACAGCATCCGTCCGGCCACGAAGAGCCCGTCCACGTCGGCCGCCTCGAGGGTGCCGGCGCCGATCCCGTAGGTGCGCCCCTCCGGGAGGTGACGCAGGACGGGCTCGGGCGCATCGCCCCAGTGCTCGATCGGCCACGCGCCCGCCGCCACCTCGTCCGCGGCACGACGGGCCTGCAGCACGTCCTCCTCCCGCAGGGTGGCACGCCCCACCGGCCGACGCCCCGTGCGCACGCCCACCTGGGCCGCCATGTCGGTCACGGCCACGTGCTGGAAGCCCTCCACCTCGGTGCGCAGGTGCTCGACGAGCATCCCGGCCAGCGCACGGGCCTCGCGCTCGCGCTCCGCCACGGCGAGCGGCTCCCCCGCCAGCGTGCCGACCAGCCCGAGCTTCAGGTAGCAGCGACCCTCCAGGTGGGAGCCCGGCACCACGGAGACCGCACGCAGCGCGTCGGGCAGACGCCCCGACTCGATGCCGCGCCGCACGCCCACGCCGAGCCCGAGCTTGAGCGACAGCGGGTCCACCGGGGGCAGCCCGGCCACGGCGAAGACCCAGGCGGGCGCCTGGTGGGGTCCCTCCTCCCGGAGCGGCGCGCCCGCGCAGGCCGAGACCCAGGCCGTGCCCGTGGTGTCGACCACCGCCCCGGGCTCGAAGACCACCTCCCGGTCCCAGCCGCAGGCGCGCACCTGGGCGATGCGCCGGCCGTCCCGGGCCACCCCGAGCACCGTGGCGTGCAGCCACGTCTCGACGCCCGCCTCGAGCAGGACCTCGTCGCACAGGCGGCGGAAGGCGAGCGGCGCGTAGGGCAGGAACTGCAGCCCCTCCCGCCACCGCACCGGCACGGTGTCGCTGGACGCGGCGAGCCGTTCGGCCAGCTCCCGCGCGAAGCCTCCCACCGCCCAGGTGCCCGGACGCGTGGCGGACCGCACGTAGAGCCCGCACACCGTGCCCACCAGGGCGGCCGTGGCCATGCCGCCCAGGAAGCCCTGGCGCTCCAGGAGCACCACGCGGGCGCCCGCGCGCGCGGCCCCCACGGCGGCGGCCACGCCGGCGGCCCCGCCGCCCGCCACGAGCACGTCGGGTCGGTGGGCAGGTCCCATCAGGCCTCCTCGAGGTGGGCCGCGAGCCGCGCCAGCAGGCCGTCGGCCTCGGCGGGCGACACCAGCGAGGGCAGGTGCCCGACGCAGAGCTCGAGGGTGTCGCCCGCCTCGGTGGCCACGACGGTGAGGCCCGGAGGGACGGGGTTCGACGGCAGGTGGTACGCGCGGCGCACGGGCACGCCCCCCCAGCTGCGGAGCTCCCCCAGCCCCGACGCCAGGTAGCTGAGCCCGAAGGTGGCGAGCCGCCCCCCCGACGGGAGGCCGACGAGCGAGCCGAGCAGGTCGACGGGGAGGTGGCGGCAGAGCGCGAGCAGGGTGTCGTAGTCCTCGGGCCAGCCCGAGCGCAGGCGCCCGCGGAGCTGGCCGAGGCAGGCCGCCGTGGCCGCGCGCACATCGGTGACCGCCGCCGCCGGCACCCGGAAGATCACGACGCCGAGGCGGTTGCCCAGGGCCGCCACGGGCGCACCGCGACGACGACGATCCAGCGGCGCCGGCACCAGCACGTCGCGGCGCGGCAGGCCACGCGACCGCGCCAACGCCGCCACCTCCACGGCCGCCACGGCCACCAGGAAGGCCAGCAGGAAGGGCCCCGCCCCCGCACGCCCCGCCGCGGCGCGCACGCGGGACGACGGGACGGCGCGGCGTGCCCACCGGGGCGCCTCGCGGCGTCGCGCGCGTCCGAGGGTGGTGAAGCGGGGCAGCGACCCCACGAACAGGGCGTCCCGTGCCGCCTTCGCCCGCCGCAGCGTCTCGATCACCGTGCGCGGGGGCGGCGCGTCCGGGAGCGCCAGCAGCCGGGTGTCGCGACGACCGGCGGCCGCATCGAGCGCGAGGCGCTCGGCCCCCCGCGCGTCGGCGAGGGCGTGGCTCCACGACAGGACGAGGTCGGTGCGACCCTCCCGATCGACGAGGTCGAGGCGGACGGGGGCGTGATGCAGCGGCGCGTCCAGCGCGGGCACGACCTCGGCGTCGAGGTCGGCCGTCTCCGGCAGCGCGTGGTGGCCCACCGGCGTGGGCGGCCCCACGAGCGCCCAGCGGGCCGGCCGCCACGGCGCCTCCACCACGAGGCGAGCGCGCCCGGCCTCGTGCAGCGGCGTCCCCCGCAGCTGGTCGCGGAGCACCGCCAGGGGCAGGCGCCCCTCCAGCTCCACCACGAGGTGGCTGGTGTGGCCGCGTCCCAGACGTCGGCGCATGGCCTCGTCCACCATGACGGCGAACCAGTCGGAGCCCGAGACGGGCACCGAGGTCGCCGGCAGCGCGGCCCCGCCGGCGGGTGCGGCACGCCCCATCAGGCGGCCCGGACCACCTCGGCGATGCAGCGCGCGAGGGCATCGACGGTGTGCACGTTCTCCGGGGTGAGCCGCTCCATCGGCAGGATCACGCCCCACCGACGCTCCACGAAGAGGACCACCTCCATCAACGAGAAGGAGTCGACCCCGAGCTCGGCGAGCACGGCGTCGTAGGTGCAGGGCACGTCGGGCGCCAGCACCTGCTCGGCGAGGAAGGTCACCAGCTCGGCGCGCACGGAGGACAGCGAGGTCATCGGGACGAGGGCTCCTGCGCCTGCAGGCCGGACAGCCCGCGGGACGACGCGGCGGAGGGAAGGGCGGAGAGCTGCGGATCCACGTCCGCACCCCACCACAGGGAGAGCGCCGGGAGCAAGCCCGCGACGAGGGCGAGCACGATCGGCGCGACGAGGCCGAGCGAGGCGCAGAGCACCGCCCCGAAGGCGAGGTTGGTGCCGTAGAGCGCGAGGAGGAACCGCCGGTCGGCCGGCGCCCGATCGGCCCCCCCGCCGATCCAGGCGCGCGCCACCCCCATGAAGGCGGCCCCGGTGACCAGCCAGCCGACGAGGTTCACCAGCGGCATGCCGATGTAGGCGCCGCGCTCGTGCCAGCGCCAGAAGCGCACGGGCAGGTCGGGGTGGGCCATGGCGGGGTCGAGCACGAGGTCCCAGGCGAGCAGCAGCCAGGTGCCCAGCGCGACCTCGAGGACGGCCGAGGGCCGACCGAGGTGCCGACGCACCAGCTCGCGCGCGAGCAGCCACGAGACGAAGCCCAGGTAGAACCACGACAACGGGATGCTGTAGGGCACGCGGCCCAGCACCTTCGGGCCCAGGCCGAGGGTGTAGGCATAGGCGCCGAAGGGCCAGCCGGTGCCGGTGCCGAGCAGCTCCATCCCCAGCGAGAGCGCGCTGCTCACCCCGAAGAAGATCAGCGTGGGTCGCCAGCCCAGCGCGTGCCGGCCGTAGGCGAGCGCGGCGGCGGCACCGAGGAGGATGTGGAGCGGACCCGCGTGCTCCATGGCGAAGGCGTAGGCCTGCGGCGCCCCGGGCAGGTGGGACCACAGGTGGGGGTACGGGATGAGGACGCACAGCGAGAAGGCCGCTCCCGCGACCGCTGCGGCGTGCAGCGCCCACCACGACCAGGCTGCCTTCATCCACCCTCCGGCCACGCCATCTACCCCACTGGGGGACCCGGGACAGCCTGCGTCCCTTCCCCCGCACGGTCGCGACCGGGCCCGCCGCGGAATAGCTGCCGGCCGTGCCCGAAGCCCTCGCCACGCACGTCCAGATCGAGCCGACGACGCGGTGCAACTTCACCTGCGGCTTCTGCTGCGGCCGGCACATGCCCCAGGAGGATCTCGCCTGGGAGACCTTCGAGGCCGCCCTCGCCGCGCTGCCCGATCTCGCCCACGTCGAGCTCCAGGGCGAGGGCGAGTCGCTGCTGCACCCCCGCTTCGCCGACATGGTGGACGCCCTGCGGTCCCGCGGCGTGGCGGTCTCCTTCATCACCAACGGCAGCCTGCTCAAGCCCCGGGTGGTGGAGCACCTCCTCGACGCCGGCGTGCACAAGATCAGCGTGAGCATCGAGTCCGCCGACCCCACCACCTTCCGCGACATCCGTGGAGGCAAGCTGGAGAAGGTGGAGGCGAACCTCGAGGCGCTGATGGCCGAGCGTGCGCGCCGCGGGCTCGAGCGCCCGGTGGTGGGCCTGTCGGTCACGGTGCTCGCGCGCACCCGTGACGCGCTGGGCGACATCCTCGCCTTCTACCGCCGGCTCGGCCTCGACGGGGGCGTCACGCTCCAGCCGCTGCAGCAGATGAGCAGCTACGCCCAGCACTACGACCCGCAGATGCAGGCCCAGCACCTCGCGCCCGACGAGGTGGAGCGCATCTGGCTGGCCTTCTTCGCCCACCCCGAGGTGCGCGCGATCCAGGCGGGCCGCGCGCCGGTCGACGGCTTCTACGAGGACCTGATGGCCGGCTGGCGACCGGCCCTGCGCACCTGCCCGTACCTGGAGCGCGGCCTGTACGTGCACCGCACGGGCGACGTCACGCCCTGCTGCATGGTGAAGGACACGGCCGCCCACGGGCTCGGCCGCCTCGGCGAGACGCCGATGGACGAGATCCTGACGCGACGCGCGGCGCTCGCCGCCACCCTGGCGGGTGGCCAGGTCCCGGCACCCTGCGAGGGCTGCGAGCTGGCGCGCTTCGCCGTGATGTCGCAGCTCGGCCTGCTCCGCTTCGGCCTCAAGGGGGCCTGGCAGCGCTGGGGCACGCCGCGCCTGCGTGCCGACGGGGCGCGCTCCGCATGACCTGGCTGGACTGGCTCACGGTCGGACCCGCCTCCATCCCCCTGGCCCTCAACCTCCTCAACGCCCGGTGGTGGCCTCGGGGCACGGCGGTCGCGCCGCCCTCGGGCCCGGTGAGCGTGCTCATCCCGGCGCGCGACGAGGAGGCGAACATCGAGGCCGCGGTGACCGCCGCGCTGGCCCTCGATCCGCCCGCCCACGAGGTCATCGTCTGCGACGACGGGTCCACCGACCAGACCCCGGCCATCCTCGCGCGCCTCGCCGCCCGTGACCCCCGCCTGCGCGTGATCGGCGCTCCGCCGCTCCCCGAGGGGTGGGTGGGCAAGCCCCACGCCTGCCACGTGCTCGGCGAGGCCGCCTCCGGCGCGCTGCTGCTGTTCGTCGACGCCGACGTGCGACTGGCGCCCGACGCCCTGGGCCGCGTGGAGCACCTGCTCCAGCGCTTCCACGGCCGCGTGCTCACCGCCTTCCCGGGGCAGGCGCTCGGCACCTGGGCCGAGCGTCTCCTGGTGCCCCTGCTGCCGCTCACCTTCACCAGCTGGATGCCGCTGGACCTCGTGCACGCCCACACCAACCCCGCCTTCCTCGTGGTGAACGGCCAGATCCTGGCCTTCCGGCGCGAGGCCTACGAGGCCGTGGGCGGCTTCGCCTCCGTGCGCGCCGAGATCGTGGACGACATGGCCATCTGCCGGCGCGCCAAGGAGCACGACCAGCGCGTGGTGTTCGCGGACGGACAGGACCTCGGCACGTGCCGGATGTACCGGGGCGGGGCCGAGGTGTGGCGCGGGTTCTCGAAGAACCTCTACGAGGGCCTCGGCGGGCGGCCGCTGGCCCTGCTCGCCGTGCTCGCCGTGTACGGCACCGCCTTCGTGCTCCCCTACGGACGCCTGCTGTCCGACCTCGCCACGGGCGCCCCCGCAGGCGTCGCCCTCGTCGGCGTGGGCCTGAACCTGGCCACGCGGGCCCACCTCGCGCGACGCCTGCACCACGGCGTCGTGAGCGTGCTCCTGCACCCGCTGGCCGTGCTGGCCCTGCTCGCCATGGCGATCAACAGCGCCCGCTGGGTGCACGCCGACGCCATCGCGTGGCGAGGTCGCACCTACGGCCGACGCACGGCCCGCTGACGCCGTCGCCGGTCAGTCCAGGGCGGGCAGGGCCGGGAAGATCGTGTGCTTCGCCTGCAGGAGCTGGGCGCACCCGAAGGAGGCGTCCACGGGCACCATCGCGAAGGGGCTCTGCGCCGGATCGGGGTGCGGACGCTGCGGGGACTCGGACTTGAGCCACCAGCGGTTGGCGTCGATCTTGAACATGTCGGGCGCCGTGCGGATGAAGCCCTGGATCACGCCGCCCTCGCCCACCGTGCCCTCGAGACGGGCCACGGAGCGCTGCCCCACCCAGATGCGGCCCTCGCCCACCATGGGGTGACGGATGCCGATGGTGACGCCGGGCAGGCCATCCCCGTCGTCGTCCACCAGGCGGGGATCGTCGGGCGAGGTGGGGAGCGGATCGAGCAGCGGGTTCTCGAGGTCCACGCCGAACTGCTGCACGTAGGGGCCCGCGGCGAAGGTGGCCCCGTCGACCTTGCCGGTGCGGAAGCGCACGGGGACGCCCTTGACGAAGCCCGCGCTGTAGATCGTCTCGGCGCCGAAGACGGGCTCGGTCTCCACCGCGCAGGTGGTCTCGCGGTACTCCACCTTGCCGCCCAGCTCGCGCCACTCCACGAGGCCCCAGGTCTGGGTGTGGGTGGACTTCCAGTCGCCCGACCCGAAGGGGTTGGGGTCGCGCATCTGGGAGGTGAAGGTCTGGCGCATCGCGAACCGACGCTGCGTGGCCTGGTCGGCGGCCAGCGAGAAGGCCTCGCCCGCGGCGCGCCCACGGGCTGTGCGCGCCACGCGGGCCGCGAAGGTCTCGGCGGCGCCCTCCACGATGAGCTTGCCGTTGCGGTCGTAGCGGGGCTCCGCCAGCGCCACCTGTTCGCCCCCCTCCTCGGGGGAGGCGGGCGGCGCGTCGGCCGCGCCGGGCTCGGCCAGGGCGATCGCCGCGAGCCAGCAGGGGATCAGCATCGGACGACCTCCATCCGGGGACTCCAACCTAGCCACGGACCGGGCGGCCGACGACTCCCCTGCAGCGACCCGTCAGGGGGCGGGAGGCGTCCCGCGCAGCACCCACCAGGTGGACACCCAGCTGCCCGGGGGGTCCCAGCCGTGGTCCGGGTGGGCGTGGGGATGGGCGCGGTGGGGCTCGGTCCAGGCGATGGCGAGGCCCTCGGTCCACCGGCCACAGTCGCCCGCGACGGCGCAGCCCATGCCCGTGTAGAGCAGGACACAGCCCGGGTCGCCCGGCACGGCCGCGGCAGCCTCCTCGGGCCCCGCCACGTCGCGGAGCACCACGAAGCGACGTGCGTCGCGCCGCGTGATGCCGTCGGTGGCCCGCCAGGCGAACCAGGACCGTCGCCCCTCGGCGTCGACGTCGCCGGGGGCCACGAAGCCGCAGGTCGGGTGGAGGCGCTGTCCGGCCAGCAGGGCACGGACCTCCTGCGCCGCGTCGGTGTCGACCCGCACGATCACGTCCCAGGGAGCCGGCCCCGCCTTGCCCTCGTGCCGCGGCAGCCAGATCCAGGGCAGCGGCGGACAGAGCAGCCCGATCATCGCGAGACGACGGGCCCTCGGCGACAGGGCCTCCCAGCCCCAGAGCACCAGCAGCAGCAGCACGGGGGCCGTGTACGAGGCGTAGCGGGCCAGCTCGAGCGGCCACACCAGGTCGCCGCTCCCCCACCACCCGCCATGGGCCGCCGCATGGTGGATGCGCGCCAGCAGCACCGCCCCGAGGCCGAGCCCGCCGGTGGACACGGGGTCGCGGAGCATGCCCCGCACCCCCAGCACCACCAGCGCGGGTGACATGGCCGCCATGGCCGCCAGCGGCACGGTGACCGGGGAGAGATCGAGCGGGTGGAGGGCCTGCAGCACCCAGCCGACGCGCCCCGCCCGGCCGATCGCCCCGGCGACCGGACCCCACGAGAGCAGCGCCAGCCCCAGCACCAGGGCCGCGCCGACGCCCCAGCGACGCGGACGCGCGCGGACGGAGGTGCGCACGGCGTCCGCGAGGCCGGTGCGCGCCGCCCCCTCCACGGCGAGCCAGGCCGAGGGCAGCACGAGGAGCTCCACCCGGTGCAGCGCCGCGAGTCCCCACGCCACCGCGGCGACCAGCAGGGCCGCGGCCCGCCGTGGCAGCCCGGGCGCCCCGCCCAGGGTGGCCAGCGCGTGACCGCCCGCCAGCAGCAGCAGCCAGATGCCCGGACCCGGCCCTCCGCCGAGCACGCCGTCCCACACCGGCACCGCGCGCACCCAGGCCAGCCCCAGCAGCAGCGGCCCGAGGGGGGCCAGGGAGGAGCGGACCGCAGCCGGCGACGCCGCCAGGAGCCGGGGCGCGACGAGCACGAGCGTGGCGAGACCCAAGGCCGCGTCCACCCGGACCACGTCACCCAGCGAGCGTCCGAAGCCGGCGAGCAGCGGCAGCCAGAGGTGGGTGTAGACCTGACCGATCTCCACCCCCTCCCCCCGCGCCACGCGCACCTGCACGTCGGTGCCCCCCTCCCGCAGCGGCCCGAGCAGGTCCAGGGACACCGCGCTGCCGTCGACCAGCCCCAGGACGGCCAGCGCGACGGCGAGCGCGCCCAGCACCGCCGCGAGGCGCTCACGGGCCCGCGTCCGGTCCTCGCCCACCCAGAGCGCGGCCCCCCCGCCCAGGGCCACCACGTGGCCCGCCAGCAGCAGCCAGCCGGTGGGGTCCAGGCTCTCCAGGGGACACCTCGCGCCGGCCTCGGGGATCAGGGCGCGGTGCGCTCCACCTCGGTGCCGTCGGGGTGGTGGTAGCTCACCTGCCGCACCACGCGCACAGCGCCAGGGTCGGGCGGCACGTGGCCCCCGTCGCGCGTGCTCCACGCGAAGGTGAACTCCACCCCGAGCAGGTAGATGATCGCGGCGTAGTAGACCCACACCAGCAGCACGGCGAGCGAGCCGGCAGCCCCGTAGGCCGACCCCGGGTCGGCGTAGCTGAAGTACAGGCCGAGGCTCCAGCGCCCCAGGAGCAGCAGGCCCGAGGTCACGAGCGCGCCCACGAAGGTGTCGCTCCACGGCAGCCGCGCATCCGGCAGGAAGCGGAAGGACAGGGCGAGCATCCCCGTGAACACCAGCAGCACCACGCCGCCCTCGAGGGAGGACAGGGCGAGGGCCCCGAGCGATCCCAGCTGCTCGGTGATCGGCTCGCCGAAGGCGGCCAGGGTGGCGCGGGCGATGAGGGCCAGCAGGCCCACGGTGCCGGCCATGAGGATGGCGGCGAGCGACAGCAGGCGCTTGAGGAGCAGCACGGCGAAGTCGTTGCGGTGCGGGTGGGGCGCCACCCCGAAGGCGTGGTTGAGGCTCCACTGCACCTGCACGAGGACGCCCGAGGCGCCGATGACCAGCCCCGCCACGCCCACGGCGGTCACCGACATGCTCCCCTGCCCCGCCGACCCGGCGTCCTGGAGCAGGCCGCGCACCCGATGGGCCACGCCCGGGCCCACGATGGTGTCGATGGTCTGGTAGACCTGCAGGGCCCCGTCCTCGCCCTCGAAGACCCAGCCTGCCAGGGTGGCGAGGATGACCATGACGCCCGGCAGCGAGAAGAGCGTGTAGAAGGCGATGGCCGCCGCCGCCGTGGCGCAGTCGTCCTCCCCGAAGCCCAGCAGCGCCCGCCAGGCGATGTCGCCCAGGCGTCGCGCGGGCGAGCGGAAGTCGTGCTGCTCTTCGCTCACGCGGCGGACCTGGGGTGCGGACGCGCACGCCATACCCCGTGGCCCACAGCGAAGCGGCCCGGCAGGACGCATCCTGCCGGGCCGCGGGCCTGACGTGCGCGGGCGCGCGTCAGGGGCAGTCGAAGCCACCGAGGAAGGGCGCCCAGTGGAGCTGGCCGTTGCCGGTGAGCGAGTACGCCACCAGCGTGCCCTCCAGGTTGCCCGCCGTGAGCGTGACGTCGGCGGTGGGGGCGAGCACGCTCCCCTGCCAGCTCACGCCGTAGATGTCGACGGTGGAGGCGCCTGCCATGTTCCAGAGGACGTCCTGCCGGGTGATGCCGCCCAGCAGGCCGAAGCCCAGGTAGCCGGCCGACACCGCGGGCGAGCCCGTGACGTTGACCAGCACCGTGCTCCCGGCCGGCGCGCTGATCTCGACGTAGGGCGCCACGGCCAGATCGGCCGCGTCCACCTCGAAGACGTTCAGCAGCGGGTCGGTGCCCACCAGGTAGATGCCACCCCAGCCCGCCACTGACGTGCTGCCGTTGGCCGGCAGGCCCGCCAGGTAGAAGGAGGCCGACGTGAGCAGCGCGCCCTCGCCGAGGAAGTCGATGGGCGAGCCCGGGAGCGCACTGCCGCCCACGGGGAAGCCGACGTTCGAGACCGCCCAGCTGCCGCTGTAGATGGCGTTGCCGTAGATCGACCCCATGTCGAGGACCGCGTTCCCGGTGACCAGCGCGTCGCCACCCGGGTCCTTGAACCCGATGGAGAAGGAGGTCATCGTGGTGGTGCCGCCCGCCGCGAGCTTGCCCTCGAGGTCGGGGATGCCGGTGACGTCGGTGACGACGAAGGCGTTGAAGCCGCCGGCCACGCTGAGGTCCTCGAGGCAGATGGCCTCGGTGAGGCAGGTGGCGTCGCAGCCGTCGCCGTCGACGAGGTTGCCGTCGTCGCACTCCTCGCCGGGATCCAGCGCACCGTCGCCGCACTCGGGCTCGTCCTCGCAGATCGAGGAGCAGCCGTCGCCGTCGACCACGTTGCCGTCGTCGCACTCCTCGCCCGCGGTGGCGAGGCCGTCGCCGCACTCGCAGGTGTAGTCGAGGAAGAGGTCGATGTTGATGTCGCCCTTGTTCGTGCCGATCTGGCTGCCGCCGAGGTCGTACTCGAACCACCAGAACCAGGAGCTGGCCCCGAAGCGGTCGTTCTTGCCGTTCGCGGCGTCACCCAGCTGGAAGGGGAACTTCGACCCGGCAGGCATCTGCAGGAACTCGAAGGTGTGGCCGGTGGCCTCGTTGACCGCCAGGCCCGAGGTCATGTCGAAGTAGCGCCACGTGTCGGTGATCGACGTGGGCTGCTGGGCCGGACGCTCCCGCTTGGGACCGCCGGTGCCCTGACCCGCGGGACCCACGCCCCGGAAGTCGAAGGCGAACTCGAAGACCCAGGTCTCGCCGGGGTTGCCCTTCGTGGTGCCCGAGCCGAAGAGGTGACCCTCGTCGTCGTCGGCATCGATGGTGAACCAGGCGTCGTCGAACTGGATGATCTTGTTCCCGCCCGGGTAGCCCTGGATCACGATGGCGTGGCTGGTGGGACCGAACTCCTCGGCGCGCCACGCCTCGGAGGCGTCCTCGGGCACGCAGGGGTCCTCCTCGGTGCAGGCGTCGCAGCCGTCGCCGGCATCGTCGTTGCCGTCGTCGCAGCCCTCGCCGAGGCCGGCCTGCACGATGCCGTCGCCGCAGTACTCGACGACGCAGTTGAAGCAGCCGTCCTCGGGCTGGTCGTTGCCGTCGTCGCACTCCTCGCCCAGCAGCGGCTGGGTGTCGCTGTCACCGCAGAACTCCAGGGCGCACATGTCGCAGCCGTCGCCCGCGGTGGTGTTCCCGTCGTCGCACTCCTCGCCCGGATCGGGCAGGCCGTTGCCGCACGTGGGCGCGCAGTCGAGCCCGCCCGTGAAGGCGACGTGGTGCCACTGGCCGGTGCCCTGCGCGCTGGTGGCCACGAGCTGGCCGTCGAGGAAGCCGTTGTCGACGGTGACGTCGGCGTAGGGCGCGAGCACCGAGCCACGCCAGCCGAGCGAGGCGGTGGTGAAGCTGGTGGCGTCGAACAGGTTCCAGAGCACGTGGTGGGCGTCGGTGCCGTTGACCGCGAAGCCCGCGCCCGAGACGGCCACGTTCGTGCCCGCCACGTTGATCACCACCGTGGCGCCCGGGGGCGCCGTGATGCCGATGGTGTGGGCGAGCGCCAGGTCCGTGGCGTTCACCGTGAAGGAGTTGAGCGCCGGCTCCGTGCCGACGAACTGGATCTCCACGCCGCCGCCCGCCGCGGTGACCGTGGTGGTGCCGTTCATCGTGAGCGCGGTGAGCTGGGCCGACAGCGCCGTGGCGAAGGCCTGCGCCCCCACGAAGTCGATCGGCGCGCCGAGCTGCAGCGAGCCCCCGATGAAGCCCACGCCGGAGACCGACGCCGTGGTGGCGTAGTAGGCGTCGCCGTACACCGAGCCGTTCGTGGCGGTGAGGTCACCGGCGACGAGCGCGGCACCGCCCGGATCCTTCGCCGCGACGGCGAAGGTGGACAGCGTGGCGGAGCCGCCGGCGGCCGCCTTGCCCTCCACGTCGGTGGTGAGGGTGAAGTCGTCGAAGACGAACACGTTGTAGTCGGACGCGGGCCCCAGGACCGCGCCACAGAAGGGCGACGCCACAGCATCGGACGGCACGGCCAGGAAGGCCGCGAGACCGATGCACGCGACGCCGAGCGCCCCAGACGCTCGGCTCATCATGCACCTCGGAATGTGGGAGTAGGACATCCCCCCGGACGTCCGCCGCCAACGTACCGGACGACTGGCAGCAACGCCACCCGACCGGGGAAACTAGTACTTCGGTACGACGTGAACGCTGTTGTATGCTCCACTATCCGAGGAAGATGGATCCCAGGACAGGGCGTTCGGGGGCGTCGCGCACCCGCATGGTGGCGCGGCTTGCGCACACCGCGCCGGAGGTCAGGGCGTGGGCCGCTCGCCTGCGCTCGCCTCGACCCGAGGGCGGACGAGGTCGCGGACGAAGACCTCGCCGGCCCGGTAGCTGCTGCGCACCAGGGGGCCGCTGGCCACGTAGCGGAAGCCCAGCTCCTCGCCGATCTCGCGATAGCGCTCGAACTGGTCGGGGTGGACGTACTCGACCATCGGGGCGTGCTTGTCGGTGGGACGCAGGTACTGGCCCACCGTGAGGAAGTCGACGCCCACCTCGCGCAGGTCGCGCATGGCCTCCACCATCTCGTCCTCGCGCTCCCCGAGCCCCACCATCAGCGAGGACTTCGTCGCGCGGCCTGGATCCATCCGCTTCACCGCGCGCAGCACCTCCAGCGACTGCCGATACGTGGCGCGGGGGTCGCGGATCCGCGGAGAGAGGCGCTCCACCACCTCCACGTTGTGGGCGATGACCTCGGGCTGGGCCTCGACCACCCGCAGCAGGCAGCCCAGGTCGCCGCGGAAGTCCGGGATGAGCACCTCCACCAGCGTCTTCGGCGAGGCCACGCGCACGGCCTCGATGCAGGCGGCGAAGTGGCCCGCCCCCTGGTCGGGCAGGTCGTCACGATCCACCGACGTGATCACCACGTAGTCGAGATCCATCTCGCGGATCGCCTCGGCGACGTTCCGAGGCTCCTCCGGATCCAGGGGCACCCCGAGCCGTCGCGTGGTGACCGCGCAGAAGCGGCAGCCCCGCGTGCACACCTCGCCCATCACCATGAAGGTGGCGGTGCCACCGCCCCAGCACTCCCCGATGTTCGGGCAGCGCGCCTCCTCGCACACCGTGGCGAGCCGCAGCTCGCGCGCGCGGGCCTTGATCCGGCCGTAGCGGGACGAGGTGGGGAGCGGGACCTTGAGCCAGGGCGGCTTGCGGGGCTTGGACGACACGGCGCCTCCGACCCCGCCTCCTAACGCCGTCCGTCGCGTCCACCCTCCGGCAGCGACAGCTTCAGGCCGGCCATGACCTGCACGGGCATGCCGGGGCGTGCGCCGAAGGGCCGGAAGGAGGCGAGGTTCACCCGGTCCGCCAGGTTGGAGACCGTGGCGTAGGCCGACAGGAAGCGGGTGATCACCACGGTGGTCGCCAGATCCAGGGTCCACGTGAGCGGGAGGAGCTCGTCCTCGGGCACGTCGCCCTGCCCCGCCACGTCACGCATCGGCCCGCGCAGGTCGGCGCCGAGCGCGAAGGTGAACCGCGGGTGGCCCAGCGTGGCGCGCAGCGCGCCCTGGTGCTCCGGCACGTAGGGCAGCGCGTCGCCCGCCTCCACACGTCCGAACTGCGGGAAGGAGGACTCGAAGCCCGTGCGGAAGCGGCTCCCCGTCCAGGTGTAGGACCCCTCCAGCAGCAGCTCGAGCTGGTGGGGCAGCCGGATCTCCTGGGCCACGAGGGCCTCGACGCCGTACACGTCCACGGCGCCACCGTTGAGCTGGGCGTCGAGCTGGTCGTCGGCGCAGCCCGCCGAGAAGGTGCACTGGCCGGTGAGGTTGTCGTAGTCGACGTAGAACCCCACCGCCTCGGCCCGGGTGGACCCCGTGGTGGCCCGGGCGCCGGCCTCCACGTTCCAGCTCGTCTCGGGCCGCGTGTCGGCGGGCGAGCGCGGGGCGACGGGGCTGAAGCCGCGGTGCACGCCGGCGAAGAGGTCCAGCCACCACGTGGCCTGACCCACGACGCCCAGGCCCGGCAGGCCGATGGCGCGCCACGTCGGGTCCTCGCGGACGCCGGCCTCCTCCACCGCGGTCTGCACGACCTCCACCCGCACGCCCGGGAGCACGCGGATCGGTCCGATGCCCAGGTCCTCGTGGGCGTGTGCCGCCAGGGCGAGGGCCTCGGTGTGCACGTCGAGGGTGGTGAGGGTGGCCCCCCCGGTGGCGACGCGGGCCCCGTCCACCATCGCGAACGGGTCCTCGGTGTGCGTCCGGTCCACCAGGTCGCCGTGCACCCGCAGCCCGAGCTCCAGCCGGCTCTGCACGGGGCCCGCGCTCGCCTGCCAGTGGGCCGTGCTCTGCAGGCCGAGGCTGTGGAAGCGGCGATCGTTCGTGCCCACCATGATCTGCTCGTCCGGCGTGGCGCTGTCCTGGTCGCCGCGGAGGATCGCCTGGAAGACGCCCGCACGCCCCCCGGGGTCGGCGAGCAGCAGGTCGTGCAGGTCGGGTCCGCCGGCGAAGCGGTTCACCTTGGTCCACCGGCGCAGGAGCATGTGGTGGTAGGCGGTGGTGCGCAGGTCGAAGGAGGGCCCCCGGATCCGCCAGGTGAGCTCGGCCTGGGTGCGCTGCCAGCGCATGCGGTCGCCGTCGCTCGCGGCGTAGCGACGGTAGGGCGTGGCCGCGAAGTCCGCCGACGACAGGCCCAGGTAGGTCTCGTCGGACTGCTCCCGCGCGTAGCCGACCTTGAGCTCGAGCCCGTGCACCACGGTGCGGGACGGGTCGCCGCGGACGCCGGCCTTGAGCATCAGCTCCTGCCGCTCGAAGCCCGTGGGGTTGCCGGAGTCCAGCTCCTTGAAGCCGCCCGTGCCGAGGTGCACGCCCTCCAGCAGCAGCCCCCACCGATCGGTGCCGGTGCCGGCGAAGCCGTGGACCTTCACCGACGAGCGCATGCCGAGCGCCGCGTCGAGCGAGGCCACGTGGTGGTCGGGCAGCGGCCGCGTCTGCAGGTTGATGGCCCCGCCCACGGTGTGCGGCCCGTGCCGGGTGGCCGCCGGGCCCTTGAAGACCTCCACCCCCACCACCCGGGTGGTCATCGGGAAGTAGTAGGCGGCCGGCGCGGCATAGGGCGCCGGCGCCAGGAGGATGCCGTCCTCCATGAGCGTGATCTTCGCGCTGCGATCGCTGTTCGCCCCCCGCAGGCCGATGTTCGGACGCAGGCCGAAGCCGTCCTCGCCCCGCACGTACACGCCGGGCACCTTGGCGAGCACGCGGTGGATGTCGTCGGCCTCCCAGCGCTCCAGCTCCTCCTCGCCGATGACGTGGGCGGAGCCCGCAGCCCGCGGCACGCCGCCCCGCTGCTCGACGATCACCACCATCCCGGGGTCGAGCTCGTCCTCCTCCCCCGCTTCGGAGGGAGCCGTGCCGGCCTCCTCGGGCGCGGTGCCGTCCTCGGGCGGGGGCGCATCCGGGGCGGCCTCCGGAGGCTCCTCCGCGCGCGCACCCGCCGCCAGCACCAGCCCGGCCAGGGCCACGGGCCGCCGCGGACCCAGCCGCGCGAGGGCCGCCACGACGGGCCGCACGAGCACGCTCACCACGTCGTCGGGGGCATGGTTGCGGTCGGTCGCGCGCAGGCCGAACACCGGTCGCGCGCCCGCGGAGGGCTGCCAGCTGCCCCCGAGGCGATCCCAGGCCGCGAGCCAGGTGCCGTAGTTGCTCCGCTGCTGCGCCTCCTCCTGCCCGTGGTGGAGCTGGTGCTGCGCGGGACTCACCAGCCACGCCTCCAGCCGACCGAAGCCGAGCGGCAGGTGGCTGTGGCGCAGGTTGCCCGTGGTGGCGTTGGCCACCAGGCCGAGGGCGTGCACGCCGAGCAGGGTCACCGGGCCCGTCTCTCCGCGGAAGAGCCAGTACCAGCCGCCGGCCACCAGGCCGGTCACCACCACGCCCCGGAGCTCGTAGAGCATCGCCTCGATCGGGTGGACCCGGAAGAAGGTGAGCGGCGTGAGCACCTCGGCCGAGTGGTGGACCTGGTGCACCTCCCACAGGGCCGGCACCTCGTGCATCAGGCGGTGGAGCAGGTAGCGGGACAGGTCCCAGGCCACGAAGAGCACCAGCGCGTAGGCCACCGCCTGCACGGCGACCGGCACGTCCGGGACGGCGGGCGCGCCCAGCGTGGCGTCGAGGGCACGCGCGCAGCGGGTGGCCACCCACCACGCCGACCCGAGGGCGGGGATCAGCCCGAGCACGCCCAGCACCTGCCGCACGAGGAGCACCTGCACGTCGAGTCGCGACGAGCGATGGCGCCACAGCCGCCAGGGCACGAGCACGCCGGGGAGCGCGCGCACCGCAGCTCCGACAGCGCCACGCCGGCGCGCCACGGCCCACGCGGCCGCCACCAGCCCGCTCGCGGCCAGGGCGGGCAGGAAGGTGCGGCTCGCCGGATCCACGAAGGGCTCGGCGAGCGCCTGCAGCAGCATGGCGAGGCCCTCAGTCATTGTCGCCGGCGGCCTCCTGGGGCACCGCGAGCGCGAGGACCGTGACCAGGTCGCCCTTGAGCAGGTCGGTGAGCACCTTCACGGCCTCGTACGCGGCACGTCCCGGATCACCGGGCTCCATGCCGCTCTCCTCGATCGGCGCGACGAGGGCGGAGGCCGCGAGGTCGGCCGCGTCGAGCGCGGCCTCGAGATCCACCGCCAGATCACCATGGCCGAGGTCGTCGAGCAGGTCGTCGAGGCCCCTGCCCTCCCCGCCGTGGAAGAGGCGACGGAAGCCCTCGAGGTTGGGCCCGATCCACAGGTGCGAGCTGCCCGACAGCGCCGTCTCGGGTGCGCCGGAGCACCCCTCCTCGCAGGGCTGCAGCCCCAGCACCTCACCCAGCTTCTGGTCCTTCGTGACCAGCTCCAGGTAGAAGAGCGCCGCGTAGACGGCATCGAGAGCGTCGGCCTCGCCGTCGTAGGGGGAGTCCCCCACGCCGGGACGACCGAGCAGCGCCCCGAAGTCCTCGCCGTCCGGATCCCACGCCGTCTGGAGCAGGCGCACCTGACCGACGAGATCCTCGGCCAGCACCGCGGCGTGGGCCGCACGCGCCGCGGCGATCCCGTCGGCGCCGAGGGCGTCCCAGGCGCCCGAGGCGTTCGGCGCCACCGACGGCAGGCAGCCGTTCTCGGTGGGAGGACTGAAGAGCAGCACCTCGAGCGCATCGAGTCCGCGCACGTCGACGAGCTGCGCGCGCACGGCCGCGACGTCGGCGGGCGGCCCGTCGGCGGTGGCCTGGTCCACCCTGCAGCGGCTCGTGGTGGGCCAGGAGTAGATCGCGTCGCGCAGATCGCGCCCCCCGGGCCGCAGCGAGGTGGCCGCAGGTCCGAGCTGGTGCACCTCCGCCACCTGCCAGGCGGCCATCGCCTCGCGCCACGCAGCCTGCGCCGCCTCGCGCGCGTCCGCGGACCCCGGGTCCGCAACCCACGCGCCGGTCGCCTGCGCGAGCGCCACGAAGGCGGGCTCCACCTCGGCCAGGGTGGGCAGCACCACGTCGGGTCCCACCCGCTCCAGCAGGCCATCGACGAGCTCGTTGCCCTCCGGCTCCGCTCCCGGTCCGCAGCCCAGGAAGGGCCCGGCCACCGCCAGGCCGCACAGCCCCGCGACGAAGCCCCACGACCGCCGCTCCCGCACGCTCGGCATCCCGCCTCCATGCACTTGAAAGTCACTTTCGATTCGGCGGCCGCACCTATCGACGCGTCTGGGAGCCCGCAACGCCGCCGGACGTGGCGGCGAGGCAGCTCACGGACCGGCGTCGGCCCCGGTGTCCCCGGCGTCGTCGGGGCGGCCGGCCCCCGGGCGACCGGACCCGCGGACCCGGGCGGTGGCGGGCGCGTCGTTCAGCGAGCGGTCGTACGGCAGCGCGACGTGCGGGCAGCCGTTCCGCGCGAGCCGTCGCAGGCGCGCCGCCGTGCGCGGCTCCGTCCACCGTGCCAGCACGGCGCACAGGTCCTCGCCGCCATGGCTGAACTCGAAGTCCCGCCGGTACGTGTCGAAGAGCGGACTCAGCAGGAGCACGTCCCCCTCGAAGGCGAGCCCGCGCACCGGGTCCTCGAGCCAGCGCATCATCTGCTCGTCCAGCTGGGACCGCAGGCCCGCGTCCCGGTAGGCCTCGGCGCGCAGGGGCGGGCAGCTCCGGGTGGCGCAGCTCAGGGCGCCGTGGTCGCGCGGGTCGAGCAGCCGGAAGCGCAGCAGCTCGTGCTCGATCTCCCAGAGGGAGGTGGGGCGGCCGTCGAGCAGGAAGGCGCGCTCGTAGAAGAAGGCGGACCCCGGCAGCGGGATCCAGCCGCGCAGGTCGTAGACCGACGCGGGGACGCCGTCGTGCAGCACCGCGTGCAGCACCAGCGCGTTGTAGGCGTTGAGCAGGAAGGCGTGGCGCGGGATGTTCGCGTCGACCTCCCGCGGCGCGCCCACCCACGCGACGAAGGCGTCCAGGGCCTCGCGACGTGTCGCGAGGGCGGCGTAGTCCACCCCGCCGTCCTGGTGCACGACCTCCGCGAGCAGGGCGTCGTAGGCGTCGAGCGGGTCGGTGGCGGGCGGGTCGACCACGGGGGCGAGCAGCGGGCGGCAGGCGGCCAGCCCCGCCAGCAGCAGGCGGCTACCGCGCCGCATCCACCAGCTCGCGCGCGGCGCCCACGACCGGCGCGACGGCCTCACCGGCGTCGCCCTCGGCCAGCCACAGCAGGCCTCCGGCACAGGTGGCCACCGCCACGACCAGCACGGTGAGGATCCTGCGGCGCCACATTCAGCGCAGGTAGTCCTCGAAGTCCTTGCGACGCCGACGGGCCGTGAGCTTCCAGACGAGGAGCACCCCGCCCACCAGCCACACCCACCACGGGACGCGCTGCCAGACGGGGCGATCGGCGTAGAGGGTGTAGGACGGCTCGGCCATGGTCGCAGGTCCTCCGAGGAGCGTTCGCTAACCAGCCCCCCCCGAGGACGCGACCTCCGGGACCGTCCCCCGCGGGATCAGCCGCCGGTGGGGCTGCGCCAGTCCGCGAGCTCCGCGTCCGACAGGCCGTAGGCCTCCTTCAGCACGCCCTCCGCGGTGGCCACGGCCGCGGCGAAGCCCGCCGCGTCGGTGACGAAGGACCCCGTCGTGGAGGCCCCGAGATCGGTGCGGTCCACCCCGAAGGCCGACAGGATCGCGTCGATCTGCGCGTCGGTGATCACCCGCGCCGCCCCCGCCAGCGGTCCGGAGGACGGGGCGGAGAGCTCGCGGAACGACAGCACCAGCGCCACGCCCTCCGCGAACTCGTGGAGGGCGTCGACCAGATCGGCCTCGCTGCCCGCCGAGGTGAACTTCTCGGACGCGAAGCCCGCGTAGTAGACCGCGCGACCCGCCATGGCCTCCTCCCACAGCCGGAAGACCTCGACGAGGGCGGCATCCCGCTCGGCGCCGCAGGCGGGGTCGCCGGCGTAGGCCTGGGCCTGGGTCAGCGCCTCGGCGATGGGGGCGAAGTAGCCCATGGCGTGGCTGTAGCTGGCCGCGTCGGTGCGCTCCTCGGGGTCGAGCGTCTCGCTCGCACCCCACAGGGCCGCGATGGCGTCCACCGTGTCGGGGGTGATGTCGTCGGCCGTGAGCCGCTGGGCCCACGGGTAGAAGGCGCCGCCCGCGTACAGTCCCTTCTCGACGAACTGGCGCACCTCGAGTCCGCCCGTGTTCATGCCGCGCGATCCCTCGGGCGTGATGCCGCCCGAGGTGCCGGGCGCCCAGGCCCCGCCGTCGTCGAAGAGGTCGGTGTTCCCGCTGGTGACGAGCGCGACGAAGTCCTCGAACGCGTCCTCGACCACCGCCCGGTAGGCGGGCGTGGTCACGAGGAGGAGGCTCGGGCTGCCGGCCTCGAAGGGGCCGGTCAGGTCGGCGAGCTCGTCCACCGTGACCGCGCCCTGCTCGGCACCGCGCATGGTGTCCGCGCCCACCAGGGTGTCGAGCTGGGCCCGCAGCGCGAGCGCCTCCACCGTGCTCGTCGACCAGCCCGCCGACGACCAGGGGCCGGGCTCGGTGCGGCAGGCGCTGCCGGAGTCGCCCGTGTCGCCCGTGTCCACCGCGTCGGTGTCCCCGTCCGTGTCGGCGGCAGGACCGCAGGCGCCCAGCGTCAGGAGGATCAGGACGGACGAGAGACGGGGCGACGACATGGGGACTCCGGCGAGAGGGGGCCCCCGATACCCGCGTCGCAAATGAACGTCAATTTCATCTGTGCGCTCCGGTCCGCTCCCGCCTCTCCCGGGACGCCCCGGCGGTTAGGACCGCCACCACAGGCCCGAGCACCATGAACCAGTCCCGCTACACCCTGCGCCACCCGCTGCGGATCGTCACCGCGGCCTCCCTCTTCGACGGCCACGACGCGGCCATCAACATCATGCGGCGCGTGCTGCAGGAGGCGGGCTGCGAGGTCATCCACCTCGGCCACAACCGCAGCGTGGAGGACGTGGCGTGGGCCGCGCTCCAGGAGGACGCCCAGGCCGTGGCGGTCTCGAGCTACCAGGGCGGGCACGTCGACTACTTCCGCTACCTCCGACGTCGCCTCGACGAGCTCGGCGCGCCGCAGGTCCGCATCTTCGGCGGTGGGGGCGGCGTGATCGTCCCGGAGGAGATCGCCCTGCTGCAGGACGAGGGCAGCGTCGATCGCATCTACAGTCCGGAGGACGGGCGCCGTCTCGGGCTCACCGGCATGATCGACGACCTGCTGCAGCGCGCCGACGTCGATCCCCTGGCGTCGGGGATCCCGCCGCTCGCGCGCGTACGCGAGGCCGACCCCGCGGCCATCGCGCGCACGATCACCCAGGTGGAGACGGCCCTCGTGGACCCCGCGTGCTTCGACGACGACGCACGCCAGGCCCTCGCCGAGGCGGCCGTCGCGCACGCCGCGCCCGTGGTGGGCATCACGGGCACCGGCGGCGCCGGCAAGTCGAGCCTCACCGACGAGCTGGTCCGGCGCTGGCTGTTCGACCAGCCCACGGGACGCATCGCCGTGCTGTCCATCGATCCCACGCGGCGCCGCACCGGGGGCGCGCTGCTGGGCGACCGCATCCGCATGAACGCCATCGACCCGGCGCGGGTCTTCGTGCGCTCGCTGGCCACCCGCAGCCGCAAGGGCGAGCTCTCCGACGCCGCCCGCGAGGCGGTGCAGGTCTTCCAGGCCGCCGGCTTCGACCTCGTGCTGGTCGAGACCAGCGGCATCGGCCAGGCCGACGCCGACATCGTGGAGCTCGCCGACCTCAGCCTCTACGTGATGACCCCGGAGTACGGCGCGCCCAGCCAGCTCGAGAAGATCGAGATGCTCGACCTGGCCGACCTCGTGGTGGTCAACAAGTTCGGGAAGCGCGGCGCCCAGGACGCGGTGCGCGACGTGCGCAAGCAGGTGCGGCGCAACCGCGGCGCCTGGGAGCTCGACGACGAGGCCCTGCCGGTGTTCGGCACCTCGGCCGCGCGCTTCGACGACCCGGGCGTCACCGCGCTCTACCTGGCCCTGCTCGACGCGGTGAAGGCCCGCTTCCCCGGCTTCCCCCGGAGCTCGGCAGACACCGGCCTGCCGCGCCCCGCCTCGCGCATCACCACCGACCTCGCGCCCCTCGTGGCGCCCGGCCGCGAGCGTCACCTGGGCGAGATCGCCGCCGCCGTGCGCAGCTACCACGCGCGCACCGACGCCCAGGCCGTGGCCGCGCGTCGGGTGCAGCAGCTCGCCGCCGTCCTGGACGAGGTGCACGACACCCCCGCAGCCCCGGTGCTCACCGAGCGCCTCGACGCCGCACGCGAGGCCGTGCTGCCCGAGGTGCGCGAGGCCCTCGAGCGCTGGCCGGCCGTCGTGGACGCCTACCGGCAGGAGGAGCTGGTCTACCGGGTCCGGGGCCGGGAGATCCGTCAGCCGCTCTGGCGCGAGAGCCTCGCCGGCGAGCGCATCCCCCGCGTGGCCCTCCCCCGCCACGTGGCCGACCACGGCGAGCTGGTGCGTCAGCTCCGCAAGGAGGGCCTGCCCGGCCGCTTCCCGTACACGGCCGGGGTCTTCCCGCTGCGCCGCGAGGGCGAGGACCCCAAGCGCATGTTCGCGGGCGAGGGCGGTCCCGACAAGACGAACGCCCGCTTCCACCTGCTGTGCGAGGGCGAGACGGCGCACCGCCTGTCCACCGCCTTCGACTCCGTCACGCTGTACGGCGAGGACCCGGCCGAGCGCCCCGACATCCGCGGCAAGATCGGCGAGTCGGGCGTGAGCGTGCCCCACCTCGACGACATGAAGCGGCTCTACGCGGGCTTCGACCTCTGCGCGCCCACCACGTCGGTCAGCATGACCATCAACGGGCCCGCCCCCGCGATCCTCGCGATGTTCCTCAACACGGCGATCGACGACCACGTCGCCCGGTGGTCCGCCCGCGAGGGCCGGGCGCCCTCGGAGGACGAGCGCGCCGCCCTCGCCGACGAGGCGGTCCGCACCGTGCGCGGCACCGTGCAGGCCGACGTCCTCAAGGAGGACCAGGCCCAGAACACCTGCATCTTCTCCACCGAGTTCGCCCTGCGGATGATGGGCGACATCCAGGCCTGGTTCGTCGACCACCAGGTGCGGAACTTCTACTCGGTGAGCGTCAGCGGCTACCACATCGCCGAGGCGGGCGCGAACCCCATCACCCAGCTCGCCTTCACCCTCGCGAACGGCTTCACGCTGGTGGAGTACTACCTGGCGCGGGGCATGGACATCGACGCCTTCGCGCCCAACCTGTCCTTCTTCTTCAGCAACGGCCTCGACCCCGAGTACACGGTGATCGGGCGCGTCGCGCGCCGCATCTGGGCCATCACCCTGCGCGACCGGTACGGCGCCTCGGAGCGCAGCCAGAAGCTGAAGTACCACATCCAGACCTCGGGCCGGTCGCTGCACGCCCGCGAGGTCCAGTTCAACGACATCCGCACGACGCTGCAGGCGCTGCTGGCGATCACCGACGCCTGCAACAGCCTCCACACCAACGCCTACGACGAGGCCATCACCACGCCCACCGAGGAGTCGGTGCGCCGCGCGATGGCCATCCAGCTCATCATCAACCGCGAGCTGGGCGCGTCCGCGAACGAGAACAACCTGCAGGGCGCGTGGTGGATCGAGGAGCTCACCGACCTGGTCGAGGAGGCCGTGCTGCGGGAGTTCGAGCGCCTCGACGCGCGCGGCGGCGTGCTCGGCGCCATGGAGCTGCAGTACCAGCGCAGCCGCATCCAGGACGAGTCGATGCGGTACGAGCACCGCAAGCACGACGGCACCCTGCCCATCATCGGCATCAACACCTTCCTCGACCCCTCGAAGGGCGAGGACTGGGTGCCCGAGACGCCGGAGCTGCGCCGCGCCTCCGATGCCGAGAAGGACGCGCAGATCGCGAGCGTGGCCGCCTTCCAGGAGGCCCACGCGGCCGAGGGCGCGGCGGCGCTGGCGCGCCTGCAGCAGGTGGCCCTCGCGGGCGGCAACACCTTCGACGAGCTGATGCGCACGGTGCGTGTGGCCACCCTCGGGCAGATCACCCACGCGCTGTACGAGGTGGGCGGCGCCTACCGCCGCAACCTCTAGCCGACGCTAGCGGGCGAAGAAGGCGCGCACCTCGTCGGCGCGGGCGACGACGTCGGCATGCCCCCGCTCCACGAGGCGGCCGGCGAAGTCCCCGTCGAAGAACAGGTACGACGCCAGGTCCGAGCCGGACTCCCCCAGCCCGAGGCTCCGCAGCAGCCACCCCAGGGGTCCCAGCCTGAGCAGCTCCCCCGAGCGGGCCCGCACCTCCGCCACGCCGAGGGCACCCAGATCGTCGCGCGGCGCCAGCAGCAGGGTGTGGAGGTGACGGTAGGGCCGGCCGCGGAGCGCGATGGCAGCGGCGTCCAGGCGCTCCAGCTCGTCGGGCGCGAGGGTGTCGGCCAGCAGGTCCTGCAGGGCGTTGAAGCGCTCCAGCACCTCGAGGTCGTAGTGCACCGGGTCCATGAGGATGGCGTGGAGCATCTTGCCGGCGAGGAAGGCGATGCCCGGCGTGCGCTGCGGGTCGGGCCCCAGCGAGGGGATGTCGCCCTCGGCGGGCATGGGTGCGGGCGGGGCCAGCGCGGAGATCACCACGAGCCGACGCGCGCCGCAGCGGATGGCCGGCGAGATCGGCGTGTTGAAGCGCAGGCCGCCGTCCCAGAACAGGTGCCCCTCCACCGGGCGGGGCGGGAAGATCCAGGGGATGGCGGCGCTGGCGAGGACGTGATCGCAGGTGAGGCGCGTGTGGACGATGGTGCGGCGAGGATCGCGGGAGGCCGGGAAGTGCACGCCCTCGGCGAGCTCCGAGAAGAGCGCCGTGCGGCCCGACCCCACGTGCAGGGCGGCCACCACGAGGGCGCGGAGCCTGCCCCGGTCCACCTGGGCGTGCAGCCGCTCCCAGTCCACCGACCGGCGCACCAGGTCCTCCAGCGGACCCACGTCCAGCATCGCGCGACGCGGCAGGGCCTGGGCCGACACCCGCGCGTGCACGCCCAGCCGCAGCGAGCGCCAGAGATCCACCAGGCCCTGCACGCCGAGGTCGCCGCGATCGCTCTGCGACGCCACCCACGCCAGGTTGATGGCACCCACCGACGTGCCCGTGACGATGTCGAAGGGCGGCGGGTCGTCGGGCCCCAGTCCGAGCACCTCCACCAGGCCCGCCAGGGCGCCCACCGCGTAGGCACCCCGCACGCCGCCGCCCGAGAGCACCAGCGCGGTGCGCTGCCCGGTGCCACCACCACCCGAAGCCGCCGCCACGCCGTCCTCCCAGGCGACGACACGATAGCCCACGCCACCGTCGTCAGGCCCCGTCCCGTGGTCCTCCTCGACGCCCAGGAGCGCGCGTGCTGATCCTGCTGAGCCTCACCGCCCTCGCCCAGGAGGCGGACGTGCCCCCGGCCGTGGAGGCCGCGCCGCCGCTCGTCGAGGCCCACGCCCTCCGCGCCCGCACGACCCCCCAGCCCGAGCTGGGTCCGGGCCACCTCGGCGTGCTGGAGCCGGGCACCACGCTGGTCTGCCCGGTGGACGTGGTGATCCGCGCGGACGGCACGCCCGAGGAGCCCACCCCCACCGAGGCCTGCCCCGGCCTCGTCGCCGCGCTGGCCCGCGACACGGTCACGCGGTGGACCTGGTGGCCGCCGCTCGCCGAGGGCCGGAACCAGGCCGTGCGCACCACGATCCGCGTGCAGTTCGACGTCCCCGAGGCCGCGGCACCGCGTCCCACCGTGGCCGGCCTGTCCCCCGGCCAGATCGACGCGCTGCAGGCCACGCACGACCTCCGCCCGGATGGCACGACGGCGTGTCGACTCCGCGTGAGCGTCGGAGAGGACGGACGCATCCGTCGGCGCACGACGAACCTCGCGTCGTGCATGGTCGACGCGCTCGCGGGGCCGCCCCCTCCGCCCTCCTTCGCCACCGACCGCCGCACCTGCGAGGTGCGCCTGATCAGCGACGCGGGCAAGGCCCAGGACGTGCGCGTGGGCGGCTGCGCCACCGAGCTCAAGGCGTGGACCGAGGCCGCCATCGCCCGCTGGCTGTGGCTGTCGCTGGACCCCGGCCCCGTGCCCGTCCACGGCACGGTGGTCTTCCCCCGAGGCGAGTGATCGCGCCGTCCGTCGAATGCCGGAGGCCCTCGCGGCGTCCCATCCCCGTCCCTCGTCTGGAGGTGGGATGCCCGGCATCGCCCTGCTCCTCGCCCTGCTCGGCGCGCCCGCGGCCCTGCCCGGCTGGACGCGTCACGCGCTGCCCTCGGAGCTGTCGGTGGAGCTCCCCGCCGCCGCGGAGCGCCGGCACACCGAGCGCGGCGTGGTGGTGGGGCGGGTCGTCTCCGACACGGTCGTGTCCACCTGGGAGGACGGCTGGGCGGCCGCCACGATCACCCACGTGCCGCGCATCGCCCTGGGGCTCGCCGGGCGTGCCGGGGTCGAGCGCCGCGCGCGCGACGAGATCCTCGCCGACCACGACGCCACCGCGGAGTCCTGGACCGAGGTGCGGCGCGCCGGGCTGGAGGGCCGGGCGCTGACCTTCTCGACCCGGGGGGCGCAGGGACAGCCCCAGCGCGGCCGTGCGGAGATCTTCACGTGGGAGGACAAGGTGCTGACGGTCACGGCCGTGGTCGACCTCGCCGCGCCCGAGGTGGACCGGGTCTTCGGCTCGCTCCGCCGGGGCGAGGCGTCGCGCGCGCCGTCCGACCCGCGTTAGGACGCCCGGCTGCCCCGGAGCCTGCGTGTCCTGGACCGGTCTCGATCTCCGCCGTCGCGTGCGACGCCGCCTCGCCCGCCTCCTCGAGGGGATCGCCGACGTGGTCGACGTGGTCGACGCGGTCGACGACCCGCCGCCCGCGGCGCCCCCCCCCGAGCCCGTCGTCGCACCGCCCGTGGCCACGCCGGCGCCCGACCCGGCTCCCGCACCCCCTCCCCCGCTGCCGCGGATCGACCCGCGGAAGACGGGTCCCCTGCAGGACGCGCCCAAGGCCCCGTCGAAGGCCGCGACGCCTGCCCCCGCGACCGCCACACCCGCAGCCGAGAAGGCGAAGCTCTCGCCCGAGGAGCGCCAGGCCGCCCACCTCGCCCGCACCCGCAAGGGCCTGCTGCGCTTCGTGCACGACCAGGGAGGCCGCGCGGGCCTCCGCGAGCTGCACGACTACAGCGAGAAGACCTTCTTCGTCGCCCACGTGGGCTTCTCGCGCATGATGGAGGAGCTCACCGAGCACGGCCTGCTCGACTACGACCACGACGACGCGGTCGCCACGCTCACCGACGCCGGTCGGGCCGAGCTGGACTGAGCGGTGCTGCGGCTCGCCTCCGCCACGCCTCCGGCCTGGGTCGACGCCGTGGCGGCGCAGGTCGACCTGCTCCTCCTCGACCACGCGCACTGCGAGAAGAAGGCCGCGAGCACGGCGATGAACCTCATGTTCCGCCACGGCGACCAGCCCGGGCTCGTGCGCGCGCTCACCGCGCTGGCCCGGGAGGAGCTGGATCACCTGGCCGAGATGCTCGACGTGCTCGAGGCGCGGGGCCTGGCGTTCGCCCGCCTGGAGCCCTCGCCGTACGCCGCCCGGCTGCTCACCGCCGTGCGCCGCGGCGAGCCCCACCGGCTGGTCGACACGCTGCTGTGCTGCGCGCTCATCGAGGCCCGGAGCTGCGAGCGCATGCGCCTGCTGTCGCTCCACCTCCCCGACCCCGACCTGCGCGCCCTGTACGCCGACCTGCTCGCCAGCGAGGCCCGCCACTTCCACACCTACGTCGACCTGACGAAGCGGCTGCACCCGGGCGTCGACGTCGACGACCGCCTGGCGGAGCTCGCCCGGCACGAGGCCCGCATCCTGGAGGGCCCCGTCGAGGCCCGCATGCACGGCACCTTCCCCGCCGACCCGTCCTGAGGACGTGCCGTCGACGCGAGCGCCCTACGACGAGGCCCGGTCGGCGATCACGAGGAACTCCGCGTCGTGCGGGCGGCCCGGTGCCCGTTCGCCCAGGAGGTCGTGGGTGAGCTCGGGGCCCGTCTGGACGGCCGCGTCGGAGAAGCCCGCCTCGACGAGCAGCGCGACCGCCTCGTCGGGGTCGAGCTGCGACCGCAGGTCCTCGCGCTTGAACCACAGGTAGGCCCGGAGCAGCGGACCCACGTCCCCAGGGGCCAGCGTGTGCCGCACGAAGGTCACCACGAACCGGCCCGAGGGCCCACAGACCTCGGCGGCCTCGGCGGCGAGCCGGCGCTGGGCCTCGGCGGGCAGGTACATGGTGAGCGCTTCCGCCACCACCACGGTGGGCCCCCCCACGCCCACCGGAAGGCCGGCGAGGAGGTCGGGCAGCGCGGCCTGCGACAGGTCGGCGGGCAGCAGCCAGAGGTTGGGCGGCTGCGGTCCCAGGGCGTCGAGCGCCTGCCGCTTGTCGGCCTGCGTGGCCGGCAGATCCACCTCCACGAACTGGGCGTCGGGCCAGGCGAGCGCGAGGCGACGCGCCAGCAGGTCGAGACCGGCGGCGAGCACGACCACGCGGGTGGCGCCCGCGCGCAGCGCCTCCTCCACCGCCCGGGCGATGGCCACCTTCCGCACCGGGTAGTGCAGCAGGATGCCCGGCAGCACCGCGGCCTCCTGGGCACGGAGCCACACGCGGGAGCGACGCCGGCCGAGCTGCGCGAGTCGACGTCGGCCCTCGGCCGTGGCCTCGAGGGCCACCAGGACGTCGCGCGCCAGGTCGGCCGGCACCACGTCACCGAGGTCCTTGCGGCTCGCCGTGTAGAGGATGCCCTGCTGCACGGTGTAGGCGGTCGAGCTGGCGACCGGACGCGGCATGCGGTGCTCCCGTCCCCCCGGGGGCTCCGGCACGTAGCGCCTCCCGGCGCGGGCCGCGAGTCCGCCGGTCAGGCGCGGCCGACCCTGCGCACGTTGTCGAGCCAGCCGGGCAGGCCGTGGCCCACGAAGCTCACGCCGTCCACGCCGAGATCCTCGTCGGCA
The DNA here is from genome assembly GCA_020632955.1 of Alphaproteobacteria bacterium. Taxonomy (GTDB): domain Bacteria; phylum Myxococcota_A; class UBA796; order UBA796; genus JACKEO01. Next base: position 120,942 of record JACKEO010000009.1, on the reverse strand, counting down.
GCGCGTCCGCCCACGGCGATGCGCACGCGGCGGTCGATGCGACGCCGGAGCTCCCGCGCATAGTCCTGGAGCTCACCCAGCGGGCGGCGGTGGATCACCGACAGGCACAGCGCCACGGGCCGACGCTCGTTGACGTGCTCGATGAGCTCGGAGGTGGGCACGTTCACGCCCAGGTAGGTGACGCGGAAGCCGCGGATCGCCAGGCGCAGCGCCAGCCCGAGCAGACCCAGCTCGTGCTGCTCGCCCGGCGGCGTGGCGCAGGTGACCTCGGGCGCGTCGCGCGTGCCCGCCTGCACGGCGTTGAGCATGACGAGCAGCTTCTCCCGGCACCAGGCCGAGGCGAAGTGCTCCTGCACCACCGTGATGCGACCGAGCTCCCAGCCGTGGCCGACCTCGCGCAGCAGCGGGAAGTAGACCTCGTCGATCACCTGCTCGTAGGGCACGAGCACCAGGCGCCCCGACACGCGGTCGGCAGCCTCCCGATCGAAGGCGAGGAGGTGACGCGAGAGCTCCTCCCGCAGCTGCGCGAGCGCGGCGCGGTCGGTCTCGGGTACGCCCCGCTCCACCACCGCGGGCGCGAGCTGGTGCACGTTCTCCTCGAGCACGATGCCGCAGGCCTCGCCCACCTTGTAGCCCTGGTCGAGCAGGGCCTGGACCCGCCGCAGGCGTTCGACGTCGGCGTCGCTGTAGACCCGGTAGCCGGAGTCGGTGCGTGAGGGATCGACGATGGCGTACCGCCGCTCCCACGCGATGAGGGTGTTCTTCGGGATGCCGAGCATCTCCGAGACCATCTTGATCTGGTAGCCCATCAGCTCACTCCGCCGGGGCACGGGGATCGGCGCCCGGGAGTCCCCGGAGCGCGCGGTGGAGGTGGGGTCGGTGTGCAGCGCGGCGCCGTGCGATGCGGGGCCAGGCCAGCAGCGCGCCCAGCGCGGCGAGGCCCTTCTCCCACCACGGCACCACGGTGCGCCCGACCAGGGGGTCGCACCCGTTCCGGGCCAGGCGCACGCCGATGCGCCGGTACACCCGCGCGGCCACCACGATGGCGAGGCGGGCACGCCAGGGGATGTGGTGCATGCCGTCCTCGGCGCTGCGGTAGTACCGGTCGGCCATCCCCAGCAGGTCGTGCACCACGCGGCGCACGGCCTCGCGTGCCTCGAGCACCGCCGCGGGCGCGGGATCGACGCCGAGCGCGCGCAGGCGCGTGGCCGGCAGGTAGACGCGGCCGAGGCGCGCGTCCTCGGCCACGTCTCGGCAGATGTTCGTGAGCTGCATCGCCACGCCGAGGTCCACCGCGAAGGCCCGCGCGCGCGGGTCGCGCACGCCGAGCACGGCGCACATCATGAGCCCCACCGTCCCGGCCACCCGGTAGCCGTAGCGGACGAGCTCCACGTCGTCGGCGACACGGACCTCGTCGAGGTCACCCCGTACGCCTTCGATGAGGTGCACGGCGTGGACGAGCTCGAGGTCCCGGCGGCGCGCGAGCTCGTGGATCGCGGCCACGAGCGGACGAGGTCGGCGGGCGCCCGTGAGCTCGGCCTCGAGGCGCGCGAGCGCCGCGGTGGCCTGCGCGGCGTCGGGGGCCTCGTCGGCCAGATCGTCGACATGCCGGCACAGGGCGTACAGCAGCGCCGCGTCCTGACGCCGATCGGCGGGGAGGAAGAGGCTGGCGAAGTGGAAGGACCGGGATCCCGCCGCCAGCACGGCGCCGACCTCGTCCACGGCGGGGGCCACCGGCACCAGGGCCGTGGCGACGGCGACCTCAGCCACGGACCACCTCGAGCGGCTGGAGCACCCGGTCGCGGATCGCACGCCCCACCCGCCTGAGGGCCGGCTCGGCGGCGAGCGCGGGCGTGTCGAGCTCGGCCACGATGGACCGGATGCGCGAGAGCACGTCGTCGAGGGCACCCGCCTCGGCGAAGCGCGCGATCACGTCGTCGATGGTGTCCTGATCGATCTGCTCGCGACCGGACCGGAGCACCCCGGCCAGCCAGAGGCGGTCCTCCGGGTGGCGCGCGAGGTGGGCGACCACGAGCGCGCTCACCTTGCCCTCGGCGATGTCGGCGCCGCGCCGCCCCCGCCCCTTCTCGCCGTAGAGGTCGATGACGTCGTCCACGAGCTGGAAGGCGAGCCCGAGCACCTCGAAGGGGGCCGCGAGCCGGCGGGCGTCCTCGTCGCTGTGCCCGGTGAGGATGGCGGCGCCCTCGACGGGGAGCCCGAACAGGCCGGCCGTCTTGCCCAGGGCCGCGTCGAGGTAGGCCTCCATGTCGAGCCGGCGCAGCGATCGCAGGTCCATCTCCTCGGCCTGCCCGGCCGCCGTGCGGGCGCCGTGACGGGCCACGCACGCCGCGAGGCGCCACTTCAGCGCGTCGGGCACGTCGATCTCGCCCACGGCCAGCGTGGGGAGCATCAGCAGCAGGTCCCCGGCGTTCACCGCCTGCTCCCCGCCGTACCGGGTCCACAGCGCAGGCTCGCCGCGGCGGACCCGATCGCCGTCCTGCCAGTCGTCGTGGATCAGGCTGGCGTTGTGGAGCAGCTCGCAGGCCGCAGCCCACCCCACCGCCAGATCGGCATCGCCCCCGAGCGCGCGTGCCGCGGCGAGCGCGAGACGTGCCCGCAGGCGCTTGCCCCCCGCGTCGAGGTGCTCCCGCGCCATGCGGGCAGCGAGGCGACCGCCGTGCCGTGCGACCAGATCGCACATGCACGCCTCCACCGCCTCCACCGGCAGCTCGTCGAGCGCAGCGCGCTCGTCGACCGCGGGCACCTGGGGCCATGCCGACATCCCGACCTCCTACCCGACGCCGCGCAGGAGCAACGCCGGCAGGCGCGTTCCGGACCGCAGCAGCTTCCACCGGATCTGGAACCCGGCATGGACCAGCATCGATGCCATCGCGCGGACGACCCCGCCCACGTCTCCGCGGGCCGCGAGGTAGCTCGTCCAGTGCGTGGCCGGCATCGAGAAGAAGGCCTCGAAGAACCGACGCTGCTCGTCGGCGTCCAGCGAGGCGAGGATCGAGCTGCCGAACAGGTGCAGCTCGCGGCGGAGGAGATCGTCCTCCGTCCACAGCGCGCGCCACGCCTCCCGGGCCAGCGCATCGGGCGCGAGACCCGCAGCGAGGCCGTCGGCGATGGCGGCCGCCAGGTCGGGCGCGGTGCCGAGCACGCGCGCAAGGGTGTAGCCCGTGGCGGGGTGCACCATGCTGGCCGCCGCGCCGAAGCCCACCACGCGCTGCGCCATGTCGGGCAGCGGCGTGTCCATCGGGATCAGGCAGACCTCGGTGGCCTCCACCTCGCCGGCGGGCACGTCGAGGCGCGCGAGGCGCCGCCGGAGCCGATCGCGGAGCACGGCGAAGGGCACCGCCGGCCCCCGCACGAGGGAGGTCTCCTCGACGAAGACGCGCTGCGCGTTCGTGGGCATGACGTAGAGGAAGGTGGGCGCCGCCGCCCCGAGCTCATCCGCCACGTGGTCGGTGCGCAGGTCCATGAAGGTCATGCGCTCGGCATCCCAGGGGTGGGCGTCGAGGTGGACGAGCTGGCCCACGGCCGCCTGGAAGGTGGTGGGCTCACCCCGACGATGGACGAAGGCCGGCCGGTGCCCCGTGGCGTCGACCACCAGCGCCGCGCGGAGCACCACGCCGTCGGCGAGCGAGAGGGTGGAGCCGCGGGCGTCGTGGCGGACGTGCTCCGCCCGCGCGTCGAAGCGCACCACGCCGAGGGCCTCGCACCGTGCAAGCAGGTGTGCACGCAGCCGCTGCTTGGCCACGCGCGCATAGCGCCGCCCCAGCGCACGGGTCTGTCGATCGTCGAGCACCACGAGGGCGTCGGACCACACCGGACCGAGGAAGGCACCCCAGCCCAGCTGCTCGAGTTCGTCGGCCCATCCTCCATAGTTGGCGGGCCACGCCTGGTCGCCACCGAGCACGAGGGCCGTGCCCAGACCGCGCGCGGCACACGCCTCGGCAGCGACCACGGCGGCGGGTCCCCCGCCCACGACGACCACGTCGAAGGTCATGCACGCCCCTTGCACGGAACCATGTACGCGGTTGATGACATCTCTGCACAGGACACCGCGCTCTCCCGTGTGACGAAGCCGCCGCGCAGGCGGTCCCGACGCCGTCGGACCTCGACACCTGCACACCGTACACCCTTTGAACAGTCTTTGCAAGGACTGCATGATCCACCTCGACGATCCACGACGTCCGCTGGATCCGGCGCTGCTCGACAGCCGCGGCGGCTTCGCGTGGTGGTACGTCGACGCCCTCGACGCCCAGGGCGACGGCCTCGTCTGCATCTGGTCCTGGGGGCTGCCGTTCCTGCCGGGCGATCGCGCGGCGCGGCTCCGCGGCCTCCCTCCCCGCACGGGGGACCGCCCCTCGGTGAACCTCGCCGTGTACCGGGCGGGCCGCTGCGTGTCCTACACCCTGTACGAGCTGGCCCCCGAGAGCGCGCGGTGGCGCGACGGCGTCTGGACCTTCGGTGACTGCACCTTCCGGTGGACCACCGAGGGTACCCGGGGACGCCTGGAGGCCACGCTCGACCTGCCGGTGCCCGGGAGCCTCGACCGGCTCCACGGCACGATCGAGGCCGAGGGGACCCTCCCCGTTCCGGAGGCCAGCCCGGGTCCCGTGCCCGCGCACGCGTGGACCCCGCTGCTCGGGCCGGCCCACGTCCGCGCGGAGCTGGGCGTGGGGGGACGCCCGCTCCTGTCGTACGACGGGCCGGGGTACCACGACCGCAACGGCAGCCCCCTCCCCCTCGACGAGCTCGGGCTCGACCACTGGACCTGGGGACGCGCGCTCGTGGGGGACGAGCTCGTGATCCACTACCTGAACTGGCCCGTCGACGACGGAGCGCCCGTCTTCCTGGTGGTGCGCATCGGCCCCGACGGCGGGATGCGGGTGCACGCCGACGTGGTGCCCCGCCTCGAGGGCGCGCGACGGAGCTGGATGGGCATGCGCTGGTGGCGTCGCATCCGCGTCGACGTCGACGGGGAGGTGCTGGAGATCGTGCACGCCCCCCCGGTGGACGCCGGTCCCTTCTACCTGCGCGCGCGCACCACCACGCGCTGGCGCGGACGGGAGGCCCCTGGCTGGGCGGAGCTCTGCGCGCCGGCGCGGATCGACCTGCCCCGCCACCGCTGGCTCGTCGGCATGGCGGTGGATCGCGAGCTCGCGGCCCGCAGCGCGTGGCTCCCGCTGTTCGCCGGGCCGCGGCGCACGCGCTGGCGGCGCCTCGTGGCGAGCTGGTGCGCGCCAGGGCTGGCCCTCCGGGGGACCTCCCGGTGATCGCGGTCGTCGGTGCCGGCATCGGCGGCCTCGTGGCCGGCATCCTGTGCGCGGCCGCAGGCGAGCGCGTGGTGGTGCTCGAGCGCGGTCCGCGCGCCGGCGGCAAGGCGGGCGTCGTCACGCTCGACGGCGTGGAGGTCGACACCGGACCCAGCGTGCTCACGCTGCCCGAGGTGTTCGACGACGTGCTGCGTCGGGCCGGGCGGCGCCTGCACGACGAGGTGGGGCTCCGCCGCCCCGATCCCGCCACCCGCTACCTCTTCCCCGGCGGGGTCGTCCTCGACGTGCACCCCGACCCGGAGGCCACCCTGGAGGCCACGCGGGCCGCGCTCGGCGACGAGGCCGCGCGGGAGCTACGGGCCTTCCTCGCCCACGCCGCCTCGATCTGGACCCACGCCGCGCCCCCCTTCGTGCTGGGGCCGGCGCCCACGGTCGGCCACGTGCTGTCGCTGGGCCCGCGCGCGTGGGCGGGCGTGGGTCGCATCGACGCCCTGCGCACCCTCGCCGGCACCATCGACCGCCGGGTGCGCACCCCCGAGCTCCGCGCGCTGCTCGGGCGCTTCGCCACCTACAACGGCTCCGATCTCCGCCGCACGCCGGCCACGATGGCGTGCATCGCCCACGTGGAGCTGACCCTGGGGATCCACGGGGTGGAGGGCGGCATCCACGCGCTGGTCCAGGCCCTGGTGCGCACGCTGGAGGCGCTGGGCGGCGAGGTGCGCACGGGCTGCGGCGTGGACCGCGTGCTGCTGGGGGGCGGGCGCGCGCGCGGCGTGCGCACCGAGGCGGGCGAGGAGCTCGCGGCGGACGCCGTGGTGGTGAACGCCGACGTGCGGCACCTCGCCGACGCCCTGCTGCCGCCCCGCACCCCCCACCGGCTCCCCCGGGCCGAGCCCTCCACCTCCGGCTGGGTGGGCATCCTCCGCGCGCGGCGCACCGCCGATCGCGTGGGCCACACCGTGCTCTTCCCGGAGCGGCCCTACGTGGAGGAGTTCGTCGATCTCTTCGACCGTGACCGTCCCCCCGAGGAGCCCACCGTCTACCTCTGCGCCCAGGAGCGCTGCCACGGCCGCCGCGGGTGGGCGGACCACGAGCCGGTCTTCGTCATGGCGAACACGCCGGCAGAGCCCGAGGACGGTCCCCGCGACGCCGCGCTGTGGACGGCCCTGGAGGCCACGGTCCTGCGGCGCCTCCACCACGCCGGACTCGCCGCGGAGGACGACCGCATCGTGTGGCGCCGCTCGCCCACGGGCCTGGCGCAGGCCTTCCCGGGGACGCGGGGCGCCATCTACGGGGCCGCCTCGAACGACCGCTTCGCCGCCTTCCGCCGCCCCACGAACCGGCTGCGTACGGTGCCCGGCGTGTACCTGGCCTCGGGCAGCGCCCACCCGGGCGGGGGGCTCCCCCTCTGCGCGCTCTCGGGTCGGGAGGCGGCGCGCGCCCTGCTGGACGACCGGGGCCTGGGCCTGCCGGCACCCCGCTGACCGCGCCTCACCCCACGGCACGGGTCGATCAGGTGGCCGCGAACCGCTCCTCGTCGAGACGCCGTGCCAGGCCCTGCGCCACCAGCCACCGCAGGTGCGTCTCGAGCTGCAGCGCCGCCACCGGCCAGGCCTCCCGCGGGATGGAGGCGCCGTAGACCTCCGGGACCAGCGCCGCCGGCGTGGCGGGCCCACGTTCCAGGACGCGCCGCGCCTGCTCGCTGCGCTGGTGGCGATGGGCCACGTAGAAGCCGAGCACGGCCGCGGCCTCGTCGAGGGGCCCGCCGTGGCTCGGCAGCAGTCGCGTGGGGCGCAGCCGCTGCATCCGCGCCAGGGAGGCGAGGTAGTCGCCCAGATCGCCCTCCTCGGGATGGAGCAGGATCGTGCCCACGCCGGCCACCATGTCGCCGGCCACCTGGGTGCCGGCGGACGCGTCGTGCAGCACGAGGTGCCCCGGCGCGTGCCCGGGCGTGTGGAGCACCTGCCAGGCACGCCCGTCCACCTCGAGCGCGTCGCCCTCGTCGAGCAGCCCGTCCACGCGGATGTGGTCGGCCACCAGATCGCGCGTGACCGGGTGCGCCACCACCGGCACCTGCCCGCCGAGGGCCGCCCGCAGGGCCTCCACGCCCCCCACGTGGTCGACGTGGTGGTGCGAGAGCAGGATGCGCTCCACCTCGCCGCCCTGGGCCTGCAGCGCCCGCAGCAGCCCCTCCTGCTCCTCCGGCCACGGGCTGGCCGGGTCGACCACCGTGAGCCGCCGACGGCCCAGGACGTAGGCGTTCGTGTGGGTGGCCGGCGGAAGCGTGGGCGTGCGCACCGCCACCGCGGCCACGCCCGGCGCGACGTCGACCACGTCGAGGGGACTCACCCGACCCACATCCGCAGCAGGTAGAGCACCAGGAGCACCGCCAGCGCGCCCACCGTCCAGGGAGCGATGCGCAGGATGCCGAGCTGCTCGTACCAGGCCAGCGGCTCCCCCGGAGGCGGCCCGGGACGCTCGGCCACGGCGACGTCCCCGAGCGACGGCGGCTCGAGGCCGGGACCCGACGGCGGCCCGGAGGGCGTGGGCAGGCTCGCCATCACGGGACCGCCTCGGAGCGCCTCACGCTCCTCGGCGGACGGCACGCGTGTGGGGGTGGTGAGCCGATCCGTGGGGTCGTCGGCCTCCAGGGTGGCCCCATGCAGCGGGCCCGCGAAGGTGCCGGCCAGGGCGTCGAGCGGCGGCGGGCCATCGCTCACCGCGGTGGGCGGCCCGTCGGCGGGCAGCACGGGGACGGCCGGCGCATCGAGGGGATCGAGCGGCCGGGCCGGTCCCGCGTCCAGAGCGTCGACCTCGACGCCCCCGGCGTCGACACCCGGGTCGAGCACCCCTGGCGGCGTGTCGACCTCGTCGGCATCGTCGGGCTGCGACACGGCCGGCCGCACGCCGTGGCGCCGATCGAGCTCCGCCCCCATCGCGGCGAGGTCGCTGGGCTGGCCCACCCGCTGCCACATCGCCTCGAGGGCCTGGCGCACCGGATGCACGCTGCTGAAGCGGTCGCGGGGCTCGGCCTGGAGTGCCCGCTCCACCAGCCGTCCCAGGGGCTTCCACTGTTCGGAGACCGGCCCGGAGAGGTGCGAGCTGTCGCCGATGCGCGCCTCGGACACCGGGTCGTCGCCGCGCCAGGGCAGCCGCCCGGTGACGAGGGCGGCGAGCACGGCGCCCACGGCCCACTGGTCGGCATCGCCGCTCGCGCGGCGTCCGCGCGCCCGCTCGGGGGACCACCAGCGCGCCGCGCCCGGGTGGTCGGGCCCGGCGCCGAAGCCCCACACGACCAGTCGGCCCGTGGGCGTGAGCCACAGCACGTCCGGCGAGAGGTGCCCGTGGGGACGGCCCCGCTCGTGGGCGTGCACCACGAGGTCGGCGAGCTGCAGCCCGAGGTCGAGGAGTGTGCCCGGCGTCATGACGAAGGCCGGGTCCTGCCGCGCCTCGAGCAGGCGGGTGAGCGGCACCCCGGGCGGCGCGGCGAGCAGCAGCACGCCCTCGTCCTCGTCGAGTCCCACCGGGCGCGGCACCGCCGGGTGGTCGAGGTGCGCGAGGCGCTCGCGCGCCAGCTCCAGGGCCTCGAGATCGCCCTCGCCGCGCCCCCCCTCGAAGGCACCCACCACCCGCGCCCAGATCCAGGCCTCGCCATCCCGCCCGTCCGTGAGGAACCAGGCGCCCGGCTCCGGGACCGTGACGGCCTCGAGCACGGCGTGGCCGGCGAGAGAGGAAGGGACAGGACTCACGGGGGGCATCCAGGGCGGGCGGCGGCGCAGGGAGGGCCGCGGAGGGCAGGTGGAGGCGTCATAACCGCGGCGGCACCGGATCGACCGGCTCGGCGTGGCAGTCGAGCAGCACCCAGGCCCCGCCGTCGTGCACCACCTCGCACCCCCTCCCGAGCTCCTCGGTGCGCCAGGCGTCCACGTACAACACCAGGGCGTCGAGGAGGCTCCCGTCCACGGCGTCCACGCCGGCCCACACCACGCCCTCGTGCTCGAAGCAGGGGCGCCAGCCGGTGCAGCCCTCCCCCCGCGTGGCCGCGCGCGGCTCGCTGTGGGCGAGGTGGAACCACACCGTCCACAGCCGATGGGCGGGGCTCACGACGTAGGGACGGCCCCCCCGACGGGCCTCGAGCTCCTCGGCGTGGTCGAGCACCCAGGGGATGCCGCGCTCCACCTCCCAGGTCTGCCGCTCCTTCGTGAGGTGGTGCGGCAGGTTGCCCGCGTACCAGCCCGTCACCGCGACCACCCCGAGCACGCGCGCCAGGCGCCAGGGCAGCACCGACGGCGCGGCCACCAGCGCAGGCCCGGCGAAGGTGAGCACCATCACGAGCGTGCTGGGCCGCACGTACTGCACCTGGGCCAGCAGGGCGGTGCCGCCCAGCACCCCGGCGAGTCCCGCCGCGGCGAGACGCAGCGTGGGCGTGGCCGCGCGCCAGCGGACCAGCACGAGCAGGAGCAGGAGCAGCGTGGTGGTGGTCATCGTGAGGCCCAGGTCGGGCCAGAAGCCGAGCACCCGGCTGAGGCCGCGCCACAGCGCGCTCCACACCAGCGGTGGCGGCTGCACGTCCAGGGAGCTGAGCTTGACGAGCACCTGCCGGAGCGGCTCCCGATCGGGCGCCACGCGTCGCCCCTCCTCGAAGAGGACGTACGGGACCAGCGGGGTGACCCCGAGGGCCGCCGGCACGTACAGCGCGACCAGCCGCCGACGACCCGGCATCCCCAGCAGCACGGCCGCGCCGAGCACGAGCAGCACGGGCACCGAGAAGTAGTGCAGCCACGGCGCCACCACGGCCGTGACGACCGCCAGGACGAGCCAGGGCCGTCGCGCCGGCCCGGCCTCGCGCTCCAGGGCGTGCCCCAGCGACCAGACGTGCGCGAGGAGCACCGCCGACCAGGTGGCGTAGACGCGGAAGGTCACGCCGTAGCGCACGCACCAGGGGTGGGCGGCCAGCAGCAGCGCCGCGCCGAGGCCCGCCCACGCGCTCCCGCCGCCGGCACGACGACCCACCACGAAGCCCAGCACGATCGCGAGCTCGCTCATGACGAAGCTGAACCGACGCCCCCACCACGGCGCATCCCACGGCGAGAAGGGCAGGTTGAACATCCAGCGCCAGAGCGGCGGGTTCACGCCCGTCTCCGGGTGGTCGAAGATGCCCCGGAAGCCGGCCCCCGTGACCGTGCCCACCTCGTCGGAGCTGTAGCCGAGGTCCAGCGCGCCGAGGCGCAGCCACGCCCCCAGGCCCAGGATCGCCGTGAGCGCGAGCCAGGCGAGCACCGTCCTCACGTGCCCCGGGGGGGCATCCTGCGCCGTCGTGTCCACGGCCCTGCCCTAACCGCGCCCGCACGCGCTACCATCGCCGACGGAGGGAGACCGTGGCCCGCTTCGAGGTGCTCACCCGCGACCAGCAGCGCATCGCGCGCATCCAGCTGACGAACGAGAGCGCCCACGTCGAGGCCGGCGCCATCCACGAGCTGCGGGGCGATCTCGAGATCGTGCCTCAGGGCGCGGGCGCGTCCGCGCTCGGTCGCGCCATGGCCGGCCAGACCGTGGTGCGGAACGTCGTGCGCGGATCGGGTGAGCTCTTCCTCGGCCCGCCCACCTTCGGCGAGCTCGCCGTCCTCACGCTGCGCGGCGAGGGCTGGATCCTCGACCACGGCGCCTACGTGGCCTCCGTCGGCGACGTCACCGTCGGCTTCGTGCGCAACGGCGCCCGCGCGGCGGTCCGGGGTGGCGAGGGCTGGATCCAGTCCACGGTCCGCGGGCAGGGCGAGGTGCTCGTCCGCGCGCCCGGCCGGCTGGAACGCGTCGACCTGGACGACGACGAGCTCGTGGTCGACGGGAACTTCGCCGTCGCACGCACCGACGACCTCCACTACACCGTGCGGCGCCTCGGCGGGGTGGTCGGCGGCTTCACGTCCGGCGAGGGCGTCGTGCAGGTCTACCGGGGCACGGGCAGCGTGCTGCTGGCGCCCATCGCGAACCTGTGGGAGGCGATCCAGGCCGCGCGCCAGCCCTCGCGGAAGAAGAAGCGCGGCAGCAGCTCGGGTCGACGCTGGGCCGACCTGCTGGGCGAGGCGATGGACCTGAGCTGACCCGCACGAGGGGGCGCGATCAGGCCTCCAGGCGCGCCCGGGCGAGCGCCGCACGCTGCTCGGCGACGAGGCGCTCCTCGCTGCCGGCCGCCGCCGTGGCGAGCACGGCCTGCGCCTCCGCCAGGTCGCGCTCGGCCGTGGCCTTGTCGACCGTGCCCGCGACCTCGCAGGAGTCCGTGAGGACGACGATGCGATCCGGGCCTGCCTCGGCGAAGCCCGGACCCACCACGAAGCGCTTCGGCCCGCCCGCGCCCTTCACCGTGACGACGCCAGGCGTCAGCAGGGCGAGGAAGAGGGCGTGCGCCGGCAGCACGCCGAACTCGCCACCCACGCCGGGCGCCACCACCTCGTCGGCGGGACCGGAGAAGGCCACGCGCTCGGGCGTGACGATGTCGACGGTGAGCGTGGCCACGTCTGCTCCCTCAGGCCTGCGCGGCGAGGCGCTGGGCCTTGGCCCGGGCGTCGTCGAGCGTGCCGACCATGTAGAAGGCCTCCTCGGGGAGGTCGTCGACCTCGCCGGCGAGGATGGCCTTGAAGCCGTTGATGGTGTCGTCCTTCTTCACGTAGACGCCGGGGCTTCCGGTGAAGACCTCGGCCACGTGGAAGGGCTGCGACAGGAAGTTCTGGATCTTGCGCGCGCGCTCGACGGTCTTGCGGTCGTCGTCGCTGAGCTCGTCCATGCCGAGGATGGCGATGATGTCGAGGAGCTCCTTGTAGCGCTGGAGCACCTGCTGGGTGGCACGGGCCGTCTCGTAGTGGTCGTCGCCCAGGACGTCCGGCGACAGGATGCGGCTGGTGGAGTCCAGCGGATCGACGGCCGGGTAGATGCCGAGCTCGGAGATGCGCCGGCTGAGCACGGTGGTGGCGTCGAGGTGGGCGAAGGTGGTGGCCGGCGCCGGGTCGGTGAGGTCGTCCGCCGGGACGTACACCGCCTGCACCGAGGTGATCGACCCCTTGGTGGTGGTGGTGATGCGCTCCTGCAGCGTGCCCATGTCGGTGGCCAGCGTGGGCTGGTAGCCGACGGCCGACGGGATGCGGCCGAGGAGCGCCGACACCTCGGAGCCCGCCTGGGTGAAGCGGAAGATGTTGTCGACGAAGAGGAGCACGTCCTGGCCCTCCTCGTCGCGGAAGTACTCGGCCATGGTGAGGGCCGAGAGCGCCACGCGGGCACGGGCCCCGGGGGGCTCGTTCATCTGGCCGTACACCAGGGCGGCCTTCGACTTCTTCCAGTCGCCCGGGGTGATGACGGCCGCGTCGCCGCCCTCCTGCATCTCGTGCCAGAGGTCGTTGCCCTCACGGGTGCGCTCGCCCACGCCCGCGAACATCGAGTAGCCGCCGTGGCCCTTCGCGACGTTGTTGATGAGCTCCATGATGAGGACGGTCTTGCCGACGCCCGCACCACCGAAGAGGCCGATCTTGCCGCCGCGCGCGTACGGCGCGACCAGGTCGATGACCTTGATGCCCGTCTCGAGCATCTCGACCGAGGTCGACTGCTCGGTGAACGTGGGGGGCGCACGGTGGATCGGCTCGCGGCGCGTGGCCTCGAGGGGACCCAGCTCGTCCACCGGGGTGCCGAGCACGTTGAAGATGCGGCCGAGCACCTCGCGCCCGACGGGCACGGTGATCGGAGCGCCCGTGTTCTTGACGGGCTGGCCGCGACGCAGGCCGTCGGTGCCGTCCATCGCGATGGTGCGCACGACGTTCTCGCCCAGGTGCTGGCTCACCTCGAGGGTGAGGTTGTCCTCGCTGTCGCCCAGGGAGGGGTTCGACAGGACGAGGGCGGTGAGGATGTCGGGCAGCTTGCCGTCGGGGAACTCGACGTCGACGACCGGACCCTTGACGGTCCGCACGATGCCGGTGTTGACGATCTCCATGACGTGCTCCGGAGTGGGTATGGGGGGAGGCTGGGCCGCCTAGAGCGCTTCCGCGCCCGACACGATCTCGGTGATCTCGGTCGTGATCGCGGCCTGGCGGGCCCGGTTGTACTCGAGGGTGAGGCGGTCGATGAGCTCCGACGCGTTGCGCGTCGCGCTGTCCATCGCGAGCATGCGCGCGCCGAACTCGCCGGCCTCCGTCTCCAGGAAGGCCTGGAGCAGGAGCGTGCGCAGGTACAGGGGCAGCAGCTGCGCGAGCAGCTCCTGGGGCCCCGGCTCGAAGAGGTAGTCGGTCATGCCGGCGTCGCCGGAGTCCTCGTCCGAGGTCTCCACCGCGAGGGGCAGCACCTTGGAGAAGCCCGGCTTCTGCGAGGCCGCGTTCACGAAGGTGTTGTAGCCGAGCCAGACCTCGTCGTAGGTGCCGTCGGTGAAGCCGGCCACGAGGTGATCGGAGAGCGGGCGCACCAGCTCCATCTTCGCGGTCTTGCCGTACTCGATGACGGCGTCGTCCACCGCGATGCCACGGGTGCGGCAGAAGTCACGGCCCTTGCGACCGAAGACGCGCACCGAGACCTCGATGCCCGCACCCTTGCGCTCCTCGATCCAGCCGAGGACGCGCCGCATCAGGTTGTTGTTGAAGCCGCCGCAGAGGCCGCGATCCGAGGTGAGGATCACGAGCAGGACGCGCTTGACCTCGTCGTGCTGGGCCAGCAGCGGCAGGTCGACGCCCTCGCCCGCCTTGCCCGCCACGTTCGCCAGCACGCCCTTCAGCTTCACCTGGTAGGGCTGGGCGGCCGTGGCGCGCTCGGTGGCACCGCGGAGCTTGGCCGCGGCCACGAGCTTCATCGCGGAGGTGATCTGCTTGGTCTTCTTGACCGAGCCGATCCGCGTCTTGATGTCCTTGAGGTTGGCCATGGGGCCCTCCGCGGCGCTGGGCGCGTGCTCAGGCCGCCCAGGTGGACTTGAAGGCCTTGATCTCGGCGACCAGGCGATCCTTGAGGCCGTCCTTCTTCAGGCTGCCCTTCTCGAGGATCTCGTCGAGCAGCGCGCGCTGCTTGCCCTGGAAGTGGGTGGTGAGCGCCGTGGCGAACGGGCGCACCTTGGCCACGGACAGGTCGCGGAGGAAGCCCTCGTTGCCGGCGAGCAGCAGGAGCACCTGCACCTCGACGGGGACCGGCGCGTACTGCGCCTGCTTGAGCAGCTCGGTCATGCGCTCGCCGTCCGCGAGCTGACGCTTGGTGGCGTCATCGAGGTCGGAGGCGAACTGCGAGAAGGCCGCCAGCTCGCGGAACTTGGCCAGGGTGAGGCGGAGCGAGCCCGCGACCTCCTTCATGGCCTTGATCTGCGCGGCACCACCGACGCGCGACACCGACAGGCCGACGTTCACGGCCGGGCGCTGGCCCGCGTTGAACAGGTCGGTCTCCAGGTAGATCTGGCCGTCGGTGATCGAGATGACGTTCGTGGGGATGTAGGCGGAGACGTCGCCGGCCTGGGTCTCGATGACCGGCAGGGCGGTGAGCGAGCCCGCGCCGTGCGCATCGCTCATCTTGGCGGCGCGCTCCAGCAGGCGGCTGTGCAGGTAGAAGACGTCGCCGGGGTAGGCCTCGCGACCCGGCGGGCGGCGCAGGAGCAGCGACAGCTGGCGGTAGGCGACGGCCTGCTTCGAGAGGTCGTCGTAGATCACCAGCGCGTGCATGCCGTTGTCGCGGAAGTACTCGCCGATGGTGCAGCCGGTGTAGGGCGCGATGAACTGCAGCGGCGCCGGGGAGGCGGCCGGCGCGGAGACGATGGTGGTGTACTCCATCGCGCCGTGCTGCTTCAGCTTCTCCATGACCTGGGCGATCGTGGACTGCTTCTGGCCGATGGCCACGTAGATGCAGTGCATCCGCTTGGCCGGGTCGTCCTTGAAGACCTTCTGGGCGAGGATGGCGTCGACCGCCACCGCCGTCTTGCCGGTCTGGCGGTCACCGATGATCAGCTCGCGCTGGCCACGACCGATCGGGGTCATCGCGTCGATCGCGAGGATGCCGGTCTGCATCGGCTCGTGCACCGACTTGCGGGGGATGATGCCCGGCGCCTTGACCTCGACCTTCCGCATCTCGGTGTGGTCGAGGGGACCGAGGCCGTCGATGGGGTTGCCGAGCGCGTCGAGGACGCGCCCCATGCAGGCCGGACCGACGCCGACCTCCACGATGCGACCCGTGCGCTTGACCTCCATGCCCTCGCGGATGCCGCGGTCGTCGCCGAACAGGGCGGCGCCGACGCTGTCCTCGTCGAGGTTGAGCACCATGCCCACGAGGCCGCCCGGGAACTCCAGGAGCTCGCCGGCCAGCGCGTTCTCGAGGCCGAAGATGCGCGCGATGCCGTCGCTGACCGACAGGATCGTGCCGGTCTCGGCCACGGAGACGCGGGACTCGTAGTTCTTGATCTGCTGCTTGAGGATCTGGCTGATCTCGTCGGCGCGGATCTTCATGGGAGAGGCTCCGGGACTGGGGAGGGGCCCGACCAGGTCGGCTGGGTGGGCCCCGTCGCGAGGATGTGGGAGAGGTCCCGCACGCGGCGGACCAGGGGGAGGCGGCCGAGGCCGCGAGGTGTCAGGCCTCGGGCAGGGCCGGGGCGTGGATCAGGCGGTGCTTGAGGTCCTCGAGCCGCGTGCGCAGCGAGGCGTCGTAGACGCGGCTGCCGATGCGGGCGACGAGCCCACCGATCAGCGAGGGGTCGAGGGCCGACTCGAGCACCACCTTCTTGCCGGTGGAGCGCTCGAAGGCGGCCACCAGCTCGGCCTGGAGCTTCGCGTCGAGGGGCTCCACCGTGGTGACGCGCACCCGGATGCGACCCTGGCGCTCGTCGACCAGCTGGGTGAGCGACCGGACGATGCCGCGCACGGCGCCGAAGCGGCCCCGGTCGATCAGCAGCGACAGGAAGTGGAGCGTGACCTGCTGCGCGCCCAGGCGACCCAGCACGTCGGCCAGGACGGCCTTGCGCTCGTCCAGGCCGAAGACGGGGCTGGACAGGGCCTGGAGGAGGTCGGTGCCCCCCTCGCCCGCGATCACGGCGTCGAGGGCCTGCAGGTCGGCGAGGACGGCGTCCTCGGACCCGGCGTCGACAGAGAGGGAGTGGAGCGCGCGCGCCCAGCGCAGCGCGACGTTGCCGTCGGCCATGTCAGGCCTCCCCTTCGCGGGGGGTGGAGCCGATGGACGCGAGGAACTGCTCGGCGAGCCGCTCCTGGTCGCCCGCCTGGAGCTGCTTGCGCACGATGCCCTCGGCCAGCTCGACCGCCAGCTCGACCGCCTGGCGACGCAGGCGGAGGCCCGCCCGTGCGGCCTCGTCGGCGATCTGGCGCTGGGCCGTCTCGGCGATCTGGCGACCGACCGCGTCGGCGCGCGCCTTGAGACGGGCCTCCTCGGCCTCGCCGTCCTCCTTCGCGGAGGCGAGCATCGCGGCGAGCTCCTGCTCCAGCGCACCGAGGCGCTGGGCCAGCTCGGCATGCCGTGCAGCGGCCTCGGCCTTGATGCGCTGGGCGTCCTCGATCTCGCTGCGGATGCGCACGGCGCGCTGCTTGAGCGTGTCGCGGAGCTTGCCGCCGAAGCCGAGCCAGAGGAGCACGAGGAGGATGGCGAGGTTCACGGCGTGGAAGGCGAGGCCGCCGAGGACGTAGGCCTCGCTGTCGCCGTCGAGCCAGTTGGCCGTGCCGTCGTTGTCGTCGTCGCCGGCGTAGCTGAGGTGGTGCCCGCCACCGTGCCCGCCCTCGGCGTGGGCCGCGTCACCGTGGCCGCCCTCGGCGTGGGCCTCGCCCGCGTGGGTGGCCTCGCCGTGCGCAGGAGCCGCGTGGGGCTCGGCCGCGTGGCCGTCGCCGTGCGGCTCCGATGCGATCGCGGGCGCGGCGAGCGCCGCACCGAGGACCAGGCCCGCGAGGGCCAGACGTGCCCGCATCATGCAGCCTCCCCGCGGCCGAGCACGCGCGTGGCGATGTCGGACGACAGCTCGCCGGCCGTCTGCCGGAGCGCCTCGCTCGCGGCGTCGGCCTCGGTGCCGATGGTGGCGAGGGCCTCCTCGATGGTCTTCTCGGCCGCCGCGCGGGCGTCCTCGACCACGCCGCGCTCGTAGGCCAGACCGGCCTCGCGGCGCTCGGCGCGCACGCCCTCGGCCTTGCGGCGGGCGTCGGCCAGCGCGGCGTGCACCTGGGCAAGCTTCGCCTCGCTGTCGCGGGCGAGGCCCTGGGCCTCGTGGCGAGCACCCTCGATCGCGCCCTCACGACCCTCGAGGTAGTCGAAGTAGGGCTTGAAGAGCAGACCGTACAGCGCCAGCGCGGCCACGATGAACGGGACCGTCATCGCAGCGGCGAAGGTGGGGTCGGGGATGATGTCCATGAGACGTCCGCGGCCGGGGGGTGGTCGGGCCGACAGGCCCGGGAGGCCCCCCCCGAGAAAGGACGCGCCGGGTATCGTGGGCCCCAGGGTGGGTCAAGCGCCCTTCGGTTGCACCCCCAGGCCCTCCTCCGAGGCGGGCGCTTCCGTGTCGGAACCTGAACTATCCTCGACCTGGACCCCCTCGCCCGACCCCTTCTTGCGGCCCGGCCAGGTGAACTGCAGCAGGATCGAGGCCTCGGTGGAGATCCACAGGCTGGTGAGGGTCTCGGAGGCCCCCAGGTAGGCGGAGCGCTGGAGGCCCACGGTGACCTGCGCGCCGATGCCGAGGCCGGGCAGCACCTCGTAGTCCACGGCGGCGCCGACACGGCCGCCCACGCCCCCGAGCCGGGTGATGTCTCCGTACGCGGCCTCGTCCGCAGCCGCCTGCTCCTCCTCGGTGAAGCCGGTGCTGCGATCGGAGGCCAGGGGGATGTCGCCGTAGACCCCCACGAGGAACCACGGGATCGGGAAGCGCGGGCGCCGCTCCATCCAGCCGAGGCGCACGTCCAGGCTGGGACGGAACACGCCCACGGTGCGTTGGCGCTCGACGTCGTCCACCCGCGACGTGGCCTGCGCCAACGCGACGCCCAGGCCCACGGCGATGCCCACGTGGCGGGTGATCCAGGCGCCCCCGTAGGCGCTGGCCACGCTCCGGACGGTGCCGTCGAGCTCGCCGACCGCCGTGCCCGAGGTGCGCCCTTCGTCGACGAAGACGAGGTCCTGCCTGGACAGCGGATCGAACTCCAGCCCGGCGAAGGGCTGGGCCGCCTGGACGGGGGCGGCGAGCACCAGCAGCAGGCCCCACATGACCACCTCGGCTCCGACCCCGCCGACGTACCACGGCAGCCTCCGGCACGACGGGGAGGCCGCCGGCCCGGGTGCGCCCCTCGCGATACCGCGGAGGTCGGAGGCACCCATGTGGCTTGCGAGCGCACGCATCGAGGGCCTGAGGAGCGCGCCGCTCGTGGAGCGGGAGGAGCTCGAGCGGGTCCACGGCGAGCCCCGGGGACCCGACGCGGCCGCGCTCGCCGACGGGATCGCGCTCGCGGCCGCCTTCCTCGTGCCGGCGCGGGCCGCCGCCACGCTGGCCGCCCTCGACGTGGCCCTCGACACCACCACCACCCTCCTCGACGAGAGCGTGCTCGACGAGGTCGAGGCGCTCGATCCGCACGGGGTGCGCGCGCTGGTGGGCGACGCGCCCACCCGGAGCGTGACGGTGGAGCTGGACCTCACGCTGGATCCCCCCACCTTCCGCACGCTGAGGGACCGTGCGGCCCGCGATCCCGCCCTCCTCGCGGCGCTGGGCACCGGGGCCGGGGTCCGGCTCCGCATCGGCTGGCTGTTCAACCGCGCGGGCACCCACGCCACCACGGCCGCCTTGGCGGTGCAGGTGGGGGACGAGCGCTTCCCCACGTCCGCCGTCGATCGTCCCCCCTGGTTGCTCGACCTGCTCGACCGCGTCGGACGCGCGATCCACCGACTGCCACCCCACCAGTCCGAGGAGGTGCTCGCCCAGGCCCTCCATGCGGCAGCCCGTTCGCCCGATACCGACGTGCGCGCCGCGTGCGCACGGGCCTGCGACGCGTTGGCGGCCGCCCCCTTCGCGCTGGGCCGCCTGGAGCTGGTCGAGGCGGCCCCCGGGCGCCTGCGGCTCGCCTTCGGCCCTTCGCTGGCCCCCCTGCGCACGGCAGGCCCCGGCGCGCTGGAGGCGGTGGCGCTCGTGCACGCCGCGCTGGTGACCCGGCCCGACGTCCTCGTCGCCGACGCCCCCGCCGACCCTGCCTGGCGAGCGTGGCTGGGCGAGCGCACCACCGGTGCGGACGCCACGCTCGAGCAGGTGCTGCTGCTGGGCGGTCCGTGAGTCGCGCGGTCTGCCTGCGCTGCGGCGCGGAGAAGGGCGCCTACGACCGCATCTGCCCGGCGTGCGGTCACCGCCCCGACGGCGAGGGGCTCCTCGTCGCCTGGCTCCTGTCGGACGACCACCTCGGTGGCGACGCCCTCGACACGGCGGCCGAGCGCATCCGGGGCGGCATGCCGCTCCGGCCGAGCGAGGCGATGCTCCAGCGCGCACGCCGGGCGCTCGGGCTGGACGCCACGCGGGACCCGGGCCTGCCGTGGCCGCAGCGCGCCGCGCTGCTCGTCATCAGCCTCGTCCTCACCCCGCTCGTGGGCCTCACGTGCTGGTTCTGGTGGCGGGGAACCCGTCCGCGGTCCGCCACCCAGGCCTTCTGGCTCTCCGTGCCCGCCGGCGTGCTGGTGTGGGGCGGCGTGATCTGGATCCGGCTCGGCGGTCTGTAGGTCGGCGGCGATCATGGCGCCCCCCGCCTGACCTGATCGGCACCGAGCCGAGACCGGCGCGCGTCGGACCGAGGAGAAGGAGCGAAGGCCTGGCTCGCGCCACGTCGAGCGACGCCGACGACGGACCGGCGTGCGTCGGGCCGGCGAATGCCATCAGGTCAGGCGGGGGTCGCCATCAGTCCACGTCGATGCGCTGGAAGATCGTGAGCGCCGCCAGGTAGGAGGCGCCCGTGATCACGACGAAGGCGGCATAGCTCTGCCACACCAGGGTCTCGCCCGTGCCCGGCCAGGTCAGGCCGAAGGCCGCCGACGGCATCCAGGGACGGAGGGCCACCAGCCCGTCGAGGATCGGCTTGAGCGCCTGATCGAGGCCCATGGGCTTCAGCACGCCGTCCACCACCACGCGCAGCTGCTCGATGCCCCACACCGCCCAGACGAAGAGCTGCTCGAGGACCCAGACGAGGAAGACGCCGCCCACGGTGCCCACCACGGAGCGCAGCCCGATGGACAGGGCCATCACCAGCGTGGCCCACCCCACGTCCCCCACCCACTGGAGGGCGGCCGAGCGCAGCGTGACGGCGAAGCCCTCGGTGCCGCCGAAGAACACCCCGGCGAGCGGCACGGCGAGCACCAGGGGCAGCAGCATCCCGGCGGCGACGTAGACCTGGAGGGCCAGCCACTTCGCCGCCAGCACCGTGGCACGCGAGACCGGACGCACCAGGTCCTCCCTCAGCGTGCGCGCGACGAACTCCCCGGCGAACGACACCGCCACCACGGCCAGCACGGTGGCGCGGAAGACGAAGAGGCCGCGGAGCGAGATCACGAAGCCGACCACGGTGGGCATCGACAGCGCCGTGGGATCCGGGGCGTCGCTGCCCGCGGGCGGCGTGGCGGAGACGGCCTGCGTCGCGAGGAGGGCGAGCAGGGGCACGCCCACCGCGATCATCGCCACCGCCAGCAGGCCCAGGCGCACCGAGGACCGCGAGGCGAGCTTCGCGACCTCGGCCCCCACCAGGGCACCCAGCGTGGGCGACGGAGGCAGCGTCGACAGGGACGCGCTCACGCCGTCACCTCGAGGAAGACGTCCTCCAGGTTGCGCTCCGTGGGCACCACGGCGTCCAGCCGCGCTCCCCTCGCCACGAGCTCGGCCACGAACGCATCGCGCGCCAGCCCCGCGCCCACGCGGACGAGGAGGCGCCCGCTGCGCCCCGGCCCGAGCACGTCGGCCCCGTCGATGCCGGCCACGATCCCCTCCAATGCCTCCGGGTCGGGGCTGCCGAGCTCCACCACGTCCACGTCGAGCCCCTCGCCCAGCAGCGCGTCCACGCGACCCTCGGCCCGCAGCGTGCCCTCCTGGATGATGCCCACCCGGTTGCAGATGGCCTGCACCTCCGCGAGCAGGTGCGACGACACGAAGATCGTGATGCGGTCGTGCAGGGCGAGGCTGCGGATCAGCTCCCGCATCTCGCGCATGCCCCGCGGATCGAGGCCGTTGGTGGGCTCGTCCAGCAGCA
Organism: Alphaproteobacteria bacterium; assembly: GCA_020632955.1. Lineage (GTDB taxonomy): Bacteria > Myxococcota_A > UBA796 > UBA796 > JACKEO01. Next base: position 99,464 of record JACKEO010000009.1, on the reverse strand, counting down.
GGATGCGCGGGCCACCCAGGAGGGCGCGCGCGATCGCCAGGCGCTGCTTCATCCCCAGCGAGTAGGTGCCGGCCCGATCCCGGGCGCGCTCGGCCAGGCCCACACGCGCCAGCACCCGGTCGATCTCGGCCCGCGCCCCCGCCCCGGAGAGCCCGGCGTAGGCGGCGGCCTGCTGGAGGTTGCGCAGGCCCGACATCCAGGGGTGGAAGGCCGGCGTCTCGATGATGGCGCCGACGAAGCGCCGCGCCCGCACGGGATCGGACTCGCCGAAGAAGCGCACCTGGCCGGCGTCCTTGCGGATGAGGCCGAGCATGCACCGCATCGCGGTGGTCTTCCCGGCGCCGTTCGGCCCCAGGAAGCCGTAGACGTCGCCCTGCTCCACCGTGAGGTGCAGGTCGTCCACCACGACGCGCGCACCGTAGGCCCGGGTGAGCCCCTCCACGTGCAGCGCCGCCTCGGCCATCCGACCTCCGCGGGGGGAGCTATCCTGTCGAATGCGGACCGCCCGCGGACGTCGTAGACTGGCCCGCTCCCCGGAGACCCCGATGACCCGCCTCGTCCTCGTCACCCTCGGCTTCGCTGCCCTCACCGCCTGCGTGATCCAGGACGACGGCGACCTCACCAACCGCAACGCCTGCGACCGCTACGCCGACTACGTCTGCACCTGCCACGCGGGCGAGCCGGGGAACGACACGGAGTGCGCCGACCTGCAGCTCCTCGCCGACGACCCCACCTCGGCGGTCCTCACCCAGTGCGACAACGACCTCTCCGACCTCAAGCGCGAGGACGAGGACGCCATGCTGGTGTGCGAGGCCTGATCCTGCCCCCGGGGCGACTCACGGATCGGCCTCGCCCAGCACGACGAGCCGCAGCGACCCTCCGTCGCCGCGCACCACGGCCTCCACGCGGACGGGATCGGGCAGGGCGTCGAGCGGCACGAAGCGCGGATCGAGGAGCCAGCCCAGCGCGGTGCGCCGGGTGCCGTCGCTGGCCGGCGCCTCCAGCCCCGCCACCGTCCAGGTGACCCGCGCCCCATCCCTCAGCTCCACCGCGTGCACCACCGCGCGGGCCTCCTCGGCAGGGTCCAGGCGCTGGAGCCGCAGGCGCAGCCCGGACGCGTCCTCCGCCAGGATGCCGTCCCAGCGCCGGAGCTGACCGGGTTCCCCGTCGCCGTCGAGCACCCCCTCCGCATCCACCCAGAGGCCGACCGGCTCCCCCGGCTCCTGCGCCACGGCCCATCGCCCGTCGGGACTCCACGGCGTGGCCTGGACCGCGCGCACGCGCACGGCGCTGCCCACCGGCACGGTCCCGTCCCGGATCGCCGCCACGGTGGTCTCGAGGGTGGGCCGGCCCGCCACCCGCTCCACCCAGTCCTCGGCGGCCCGGGGGGCGAGCGCACCGTCCTCGGTGACGAGGGCCGTGAGCGCACCGCGGGCGCCGGCGCCCACGTCCAGGGCCACCATGCGGCCGTCGAGGGCGCGCGCCACCGACAGCCGGGCGCGCCCCAGCACGTCGGGGGCCTCCAGCACCTCCACGTCGTCCACCTCCACCAGGCTCCACGGCAGCGTGGCCTCGTCGAGGGCGACCACGACCGGCTCCGCGTCACCGACGAGCTGCTGCACGTCCGCGTCGGAGGTGAGCCAGCCGATCGGCGCGTCGGGCGTGCCCTGCACCAGCAGCCGCAGCTGCAGCCGCGTCCCCACCGCCCGGGGCCAACGGGTGAGGCGCCCCCCCAGGCGCACCTCCAGGCCCAGCCCCGACCGTGGATCCTGCACGTAGGTGCGCACGCCGTCGCGGGAGGCGGGCGACACCACCACCACCGGTCCCACCTCCACCACCGCGTCGGGGACCTCCTCGTGCAGGTCGTCCACGCGCAGCACCTCCACGCCACCCGGAGGGTCCTCCCGCGAGGTGGGGGGTGGCGCGCACGCAGCCAGGACGAGAACGGTCCACACGGGGGTCAGCGCGACCTCCACCACGCGGAGCACAGGTCCGCCTCCGTGCCGTAGCCCGCGCGCGCTAGAGGGGGTCCCGATGCTCCTCCACCTCCTCGCCACCGCCGCCCTCGCCCAGTCGCCGTCCGGCGCCGAGCGGGCCCTCGAGCCCGCGTACGTGCTCGTGGACGCGAACGCCTGGCTGTACGAGGCGCCGTCCGACGACGCCGCGCGCCTGCGCGCCACCACCCTCGACGTCGCGCCCGAGCACGCCCGGGCGCCCGTGGTGATCCTCACCCGCAAGGGCGAGGTCGACGGCTTCGTGCGCGTGCGCGTGCTCACCCACCCGGCCCGCGTGGGTCCCGGCGGGCGTCCCCTCGCCCCCGACGTGGTCCCCGGCGACTGGCGCCACTGCTACCCCCAGCCCCCCGGGCTCGCGCAGCTCGGGCTCGACCTCTGGGTGCGCCAGGTCGACGTGCTCCCCGTCCTCGCCGAGCCGGTGGACCTCACCACCACCGCCGGCGACCGCGTGCACCTCGAGCCGGGCCTCGCCCTGCAGGGCACGGGGCCCACCTACCGCGTGGTCGGTCACCACCTCACCGTGCTCGCCGACCTGCCGTCGACGGCCGTCGCGCGCAGCTACCCGCTGGAGCGCACGCCCCTCACCTCCCCTGGCCTCGTCGCGGTGCGGGCAGACCCCGCACAGGCGGACGGCCGGAGGACGGAGGTGGTGCATCCCACCTGGCAGGGCGATCTCGACGCGCGCGGCGACGTCCTCGCCCTGCGCGTGCGCCCCGCGCGGGGCGCGCAGCCCGCCCTCGAGCTGCGGGATCGCTGCATGCGCGTCACCCCGCACGCCCCGCTCCCCGCCGTGCCCGGTCTGGATCGCGAGGCCCTCCGCGGCGCCTCCACCCTGCCGATCCAGGTGGGCATGGGCTCGCCCATCACGCGCCGCGACGGCACGGTCCTCGGGCAGGTGAGCGGCGGCGACTACATCCTCTGGAGCCGCGCGAGCTGCGCGTGGGAGGGCGAGGCCCTCGGGCTCTGCTGCGATCCGCCGGCCGGCATCCAGGCCGAGGGCGCCGACACGGCCCTGTGCTTCCAGTCCGAGCTGCCCCTCGAGGCCATCGACCGCACCTACAAGACCGTGATCGGCCGCGCGGTCGACCGGGTCGCCAGCGCCTCGCTGCGCGCGGCCGGCGCGCGTCCCTCGGTCCGCTGGGATCCCCCACGCACCCAGGGCCCGGTCCCGCCCGAGGCCCTCAGCGCCGCCTTCGACACCGAGCGTCCCACGCTGCTCTACTGCTACGAGCGGGCCATCCGTCGCGACCCGGACCAGCGGGGCCGCGTCTCGCTGCGCTTCGGCGTGGCCTCCGACGGTCACGGTCGGGCCCCGCGCATCCTCCACACCGACCTGGACGACGAGGCGATGCTCGACTGCATCAGCCGTCGGATCCAGGGCATGCTCGTGCCCGAGCAGGTGGGCGAGGTGGCCACGATCGTCGAGATCGACCTCGTCTTCGAGCCGAACCTCCCGGAAGGCTGATCGCCGCACCGCGGAAGCAGGATCGCGGTGGACGCCGGAGCGGTGGCGGACGCGCAGGCGTGGCCTTACCCGGCCGCCATGCACGTCACCGAGGTCCTGGAGCGGCGCTTCGGCTTCCCCTCCTTCCGTCCGGGGCAGCTCGAGGTCGTGGAGCACGTCGTCGACGGGGGCGACGCCCTCGTCGTCATGCCCACCGGTGCGGGCAAGTCCCTGTGCTTCCAGGTGCCCGCCCTCGCCCGCGGCGGCACCACCCTCGTGGTCAGTCCCCTGATCGCGCTGATGAAGGACCAGGTCGACGGCCTCGTCGAGCGCGGCGTGCGCGCGGCCTACCTGAACAGCAGCCTGCCCCGCGAGGCCTACCAGGAGCGCGTGCAGGCCCTGCTGCGCGGCGAGCTCGAGCTGGTCTACGTGGCCCCCGAGCGCTTCGGCCCCTCCTTCCTCCGGATGCTCGGCGAGGTCGACGTCCGGCTCTTCGTGGTCGACGAGGCCCACTGCCTCTCGCAGTGGGGCCACGACTTCCGTCCCGACTACCTGCGGCTCGGCAAGGTGCGGGAGGCCCTGGGCGCGCCCCCCACGATGGCACTCACGGCCACGGCCACGCCGGAGGTGCAGGACGACATCGTCCGCACCCTCGGCATCGCCGACGCCCCGCGGTTCGTGCGCGGCTTCGACCGCGAGAACCTCGTCCTCGACGTGCTCGCGGTGGACGGCGCCCGCGACAAGGAGGCCCGGCTGGCCGACCTCGTGCGCCAGACGCCCGCGCTCGTCTACGCGGCCACGCGCAAGCACGTCGAGAAGGCGGCGCAGGCGCTGCGTGCCCAGGGCGTGCGTGCCGGCATGTACCACGCCGGCCTGTCGGCCTCGGAGCGCACCACGGTGCAGGAGGCGTTCATGGCGGGCGAGATCCCCGTCGTGGTGGCCACGAACGCCTTCGGCATGGGCATCGACAAGACCGACATCCGCACCATCGTGCACCACGACCTGCCGGGCACGGTGGAGGCCTACTACCAGGAGATCGGGCGTGCCGGCCGCGACGGGCGCACCAGCCGCGCGGTGCTCCTCTTCTCGCCCGCCGATCGGGGCGTGCAGGCCTTCTTCATCGACAACGCCCACCCCCCCGCGGCGTGGGTGCACGCGCTGTACGAGGGCATGCGCGGCCTCGGCGAGAACCCGGTGTACGCCCGACTCGAGGAGCTGGCCGCCCACCTCCCCCCCGAGGCGGGCGATCGCGCGGCGGCCTCCTGCCTGCACATCCTGGTGCGCGAGGGCCTCGTGCGGCGCATCTCGCCCAACGACCGCATGGCCTCGGTCACCTTGCGCGCCGACGCGCCACAGGCCCATCCCGGCGGGCTCCGCGGGCAGGTCTGGGATCTGGTGGCCGCCCTCGCGCCACGCCGCGGCCTGGCCTTCACCTTCGCGCCCGAGGCCTGGCGTCGCGAGCTCGGCGTCGACCGCGACCAGCTCACCGCGGCCCTGCGCGGCCTGGAGGATCGCGGCTACCTCACCTTCCGCCCCGCCGATCGCACCGGCGGCGTCGAGCTGCTGCGTCCCCACGAGGCGCTGGTCCTCGACGAGGCGGGGATGAAGGCCCGTCGGGGCCGCGAGTACGCCAAGCTCGACCGCATGGTGGCCTACGCCTCCGCCTCCTGCCGTCGCCGCTACATCGTGGAGTACTTCGGCGAGGTGGCGCCCTTCGAGCGCTGCGGCACCTGCGATGCCTGCCGCGCGGGCGTCGACACGGTGCTGGCACCACGCGCGCTCACGCCCGACGAGGTGGAGGTGGTGCGCAAGCTGCTCGCCTGTCTCGCGCGCATGGAGCGACACACCAGCCAGGTGGGCTGGTCCACCGATCTGCTCGTCAAGACCGCCCTCGGCTCCCAGGAGGCCAAGGTGGTGCAGCTCGGCTTCGTGGGCCTCTCCACCCACGGCATCCTGGGCACGGAGGCGAAGCGCCCCTGGACGGCCCGCGAGCTCACCGACCTCGTCCGCGCCCTGGTGGACGCCGGCTGCCTCGACGAGACGTACGCCACGCGCCGCATCTCGGGGAAGGATCGCACCTACCGTCAGCTCGGGGTCTCGGCGCGCGGCTGGGAGGTGCTCCGGGGGGGTGGGGAGGAGCTCGTCCTGGCCTTCCCGCACGCGCACAAGCTCGTCGCGCGTCGCCCCACCGCCTCCGCCGGCCCCGAGGTGCCGAGCGAGCTGCTCGCGCTGCTGCGGGAGGTCCGCGCCCAGCTCTGCCGGGAAGCCGACGTGCCGGCCTACGTCGTGGCCTCCAACCGCACCCTGGAGGACATGGCACGGCTCCGTCCCCTCACCCGCAAGGCGATGCTCGGCGTCCACGGCATGGGGGAGGTCCGCTGCTCGCGCTACGGCAGTCCCTTCCTCGACGCCATCCGCAGCTGGGCCCAGGGCGCCTGATCGGCCTACCGCCCGCCGCGTCGGATGCGCCGGGCGTCCTCGAGGCGCCGCGCCACCTGCCGACGCTCGGCCTCGTCCGCGAACGGACGCCACGGCTCGGGCTTCAGCAGGTCCTCGGGGCGCGCCAGCCGGAAGGTCTGGTCCTGCGGCTCGCCCTCGATGACCACGCCGAGGCCGGGACGGAACTCGGCGTCCTCCCGGGGCAGCAGGCGCACCACGAGGTGCAGTCGCCCTTCCTGCACGGTGCCGTCCACGCGCAGCGTGCGCTTGCCCGCAGGGTACGTGACCTCCTGGAAGCTCGCGGTGCCACGGGTGAGCGTCAGCCGCCCGCGCATGGTCTTCATCAGCACCCGGTTCCGCGCGTCCACGTCCACCCAGGGCAGGATCCGCAGGGCGTCCAGCACGACGTAGCGCGTGGACCGGGGCAGCTGGACGGCGCCGTCGTAGACCACGATGGACCCCGTCATCAGCGCGCCCCCCCGCGGCCGGGTGCCTCCGGCGAACACCGACAGGTCCATGTCGAGCACGCCCGCCACCGGGCTCGGCTGGTTCGTCGCGGTGCGCACCACGGTGTCGAGCTGGGCACCCCGCAGCCGCACCCGGATGGTGACGGCCGGCTTGACGTGGAAGGTCTCGATGCGGCCCTCCAGCCGGGCCAGGCTGCCGGCGAAGTCCGCCGTGCCCTCGAACTGCAGCGTGGACCGCTCGGCGTCGAACCGTGGCAGCTCGAGGTCGGTGAGCGTGATGTTGCCACTGTGGAAGGCGCGTGCGCGCAGCGTCCCCTGCCCCGTCACCTCGCGTCGGCCGGTGTCGTACACCACGTCCCGCAGGGTGCCGGTGATCCCGGAGACCGAGGCCTCGCGCAGCGGCTCGTCGGCCGGGGCAGACCACGAGGCGCCGTGGAAGCGCACCCGCTGCGCCCGGAGCTCCACGCCCCGCACCGGCTCCCACGAGGGAGGCGGGCGTTGCTGGTGCGCCGTGATCACCAGGCCGTGGACGTCCGCCTCGGTGAAGTCGAGGCGCCGCAGCCCCTCCGGCGTGCGCCCGAGCTCCGGCAGGGGGAGCACCCCCCGGGCGATGCGCCAGTCCGGCTTCTTCGGGTCCCGGGGACGGAAGGCGAGCCCGCGCACCTCCAGCTTCCAGGTGCGCCAGTCGAACCAGCTCCCCACGGGCAGCATGAGGAGATCGTCGTACACGAGCCGCACGGGCGTGGCGCGCATCGCCCGATCCAGCAGGGGCTGGAGCCCACCCGGTCGGTAGGCCAGATCGAGCACGAGGATCGGCAGCGCGACCAGGCCGACGAGCAGGAGCTCGAGCAGCACGACCAGCACCCGCACCCGTCGCCGACGGCGGGTGCGGAGGCGCGCCAGGACCTCGTCGTCGTAGCCGAACACGCGCAGGGCCTATCCCTGCGCTGCCTCCGCGGCGGCGGCGCGTGTCCGCAGCACGGCGAGGAGGGCCTCGTCCTCCCACTCCGGGAGCAGCCCCGCGGCCCAGGCGGCCACCGCTGCCGCCACCGCGGGCGGGGCCTCGTCCTGGGTGGCCGTCGCCAGCACCTCGGCCGTCGTCGCCACGCCGACAGGCAGCGGTCCCCCGTCGCCGAGGGCGCGGGCGAGCAGCAGCGTCCAGGCGTCGGGACCCAGGAGGTCCCGCGCGCGCAGCAGCCGCCGGGCGTCCACCCCCACCGGCACCCGCTGGAAGCCCGGCCCGCCGGGGCGCACCGAGGCGAAGACGGCCTCCACCACGAGGGCGGGGTCCTGTGGCGCCGCGAGCGCCCGCGCCCGGAGCGCATCCCAGGCCCCCGGGCGCGCCACGTCCACCGGCAGCGTGCTCGATCGCGCCGCGCGCGCCGCGAAGCCCGTGGCGAAGGCCCCGGGCTCCACGAGCACCACACGCAGGCCCGACCCGGCGTGCTCGACGAAGAGCGCCTCCGACACCGCCTCCAGCGCGTGCTTGGACGCCGCGTAGAAGCCGGACTCCGGCAGCGTCACCCGACCGGCGAGGCTCGACAGCTGCACCACGCACCCCCGCGACGCGAGCAGCGCCGGGAGCAGCGCGCGGGTGACCCGCACCGCACCCAGGAGGTTGGTGTCGAGCATCGCGCCCACCGCATCCAGCGAGGCTGCCGCCTGGGCACCGAACAGGCCGTACCCGGCCGCGTTGACCAGCACGTCCACGCCGCCGACCGCCTCCTGCCCCAGGCGCTCGACCGCGCCCGCGTCCCGGACGTCGACCTGCAGCCGCACGAGCCTGCGGGCGTCGCCGACGAGCTCGTCGAGACCGCCCCGATCGACGTCGACGGCGATCACGGCGTCTCCCCGACCGAGCGCCGCCTCCGTGACGGCCCGGCCGAAGCCGGAGGCCGCCCCCGTGATCACCCAGCGGATCACGGAGCCTCCTCGTCCTCGGCCGGGCCCGCCTCCGACGGCGTCCACGCGGCGAGCGCGTCCACCAGGGCGGGCGCCCCGGCGTCCGGCCACAGGAGGAGGGGCGTGCCTGCATCCGGCGAGAGCCACCCCTCGATGCCCTGGCCCGACGCCGCGACGAGCACCCGCGCGCCCGGCGCGAGCAGGAGGAGCGGCAGCGCCATCTGCGCCTCGGCCGAGGGCTCGTCGAGCCACCACACCTCGCCCTCCACGTCGCCGCGACGCAGACGCACGCGCACGAGACCCCGGACCGCCTTGCCGAGCGGTGCCAGGGCCGGGCGGGCGCGCTCCTCGCCGCGGGTGATGCCCAGCAGCACGCGCCCCACGGACCAGCCCTCGGCCACGGCGGGCGACAGGAGCCCGACCAACGGCAGCACGCCCGGCGCACCGTAGCGGGCGGCGGCCGCATCCCCGGCCCTCAGCAGGGCGTCCACGGCCCCCCCCGGCACCATCGCCGCGAGCCGCACCGCCTCGCTCACGCCCTCCACCAGCCGCACCCCGGCGGGCGCCGAGGCGTGCACGGCACGGAGGAAGGGAGCCATGCGCACATCGGCCTCGGCCGGCGTGCGGGCGTGGAGCGGGCCGCGGACCGCCACCAGGGCCTTGTAGGCCCGCGCCTGCGCCGCGAGCGGCTCGGCATAGGCCTCCTCGGGCGAGGGCGGGTCGGCCTCGAAGAGCGTGCGCAGCTGCTCCGCGGGATCGGGCGGAGGAGGCGCAGGCGGCTCGGGCGCCGGCAAGGCGGCCAGGGCCTCCACGACGGGGGCCGCCTCGTCGGTGTCGAGCGCGACGAGCCCGGCCGCAGCGGCCGCCTCGCGCAGCGCCTCGTGGTGGGGGCCGGGCGCCGCGACGACACCCCGGGGAGACAGCTCCACGAGACGGGCGACGATCCGCGCGGGCACGCCGTCGGCCCACGGCGCGTCGACGGCCGGGAGCAGGCTGACCATGGCCTCACCCTCCGGCGCGAGCACCCGCAGGGTCCAGGCCACGCGATCGTCGGGCTCGCCGTGCCGCAGCAGGCCCCGCCGCGCGCCGTGGGGTCCCATGCCCGCCGCCTCGGCGGCCCGGTGGACCGCCGCGAGCCGCTCGAAGGGGGTCTCGCGGTAGGCGGTGACCGCGTAGGCCTCCCCGAGCGCCGCGATGGCCTCGCGCGTGGCGACGCCGTCGGTGGTCGCCAGCGCGCGCACGGACAGCCCGATGAGCCACGGGGCCACGGCCTTCTCGCCATGCTGACCGACGTGGTCGCGGAGGGCCGCAGCAGCGACGGCGTCGGCCTTCGAGGGATCGGCGGCCAGGAGCCGATCGATCGCCTTGAGCAGCGGCTCGCGACGCCGGGGCACCGGGCCGTCGAGGAGCAGCGCCAGGGGCCGATCCCCGACCGGCGCCTCCGCCGGCGCGGCGGGCGGCGCGCTGGGCTGGGCCTGCGACCTGGGGGCCTCCTCCCGCGGGGCCTTCACCTCGGCGAAGCGCCCCGCGAGCTCGCGCTCCAGCGCCTGCAGGGTCTGCGTGCGCGCGGGCTCCTCCTGCGCCAGCGCCTCGGCCAGCTTCGCCCACACGCGGAGCAGGCCGGCCTTCGGGTTCCGGCTGCCCGCCAGCGCGGCGCGCGCCTCGTCGAAGCGCCCTTCGCGCACGGCCTCCACCGCGCCCGCCCAGGCGGCACGCTGCTCGCCTCCGCCCCGCTCGGGACGGGTGAGCCGTGCGAGGTGGCGCTCGGCCTCGGCCATCACCTCCCGTGCCGGCCGCGGCGCGGTCCGGCACAGCGCCATGAGCTGCTGCGCCTCGTGGGCGGCGCGCTCGCGATCGCCCAGGAGCCGGTGGAGCTCGCTCAGGGCCCAGGTCGCCTCGCGCTGGGCGGGCAGGTCGGTGAGGTGCTGGGCACGCCAGAGCCCGACCTCGCCGAGGAGGGTCCGCCGCGCCCGCTCGTCGCGCGCACCGCGCACCCGCGCGTCCCAGGTGGTGAAGGGGGTCGTCATCGTGGCCTCGGGAGGGAACCCGGGCGCCTAACCGGCGGGACCCCCGGGGGTCAGGGCCCCCCCCGTCTCAGCGCACCGGCGTGGGCGCCCACTCCACGATGGCGGCGAGGAAGGACACGACGAACATCGCGGCGAGCACCCACCCGAGGGCGATGGGCAGGAGCACCAGGAAGAAGGGGAGCCGCGCGAGCTCGCCGGGCAGGCGACGCAGCCAGGGGCGGCCCTCCGCACCGTCGAGCCACGCCTCCGCCGCCTCGGCGGAGAGCACGCCGTCCGGACCCTCGAGCACGCCGGCCCGCGAGGCGAGCACGCCCCGCGGGGTCGCCACCTCCATCGGACCCGCGTCCGGGCCGTCGGCGGGGCCCAGCAGCAGGTGGCCGCAGGCCTCGCAGACGCCCGCGATCCGCAGCCCGTCCCGTGCCGCGCGCACGAGGGCCCGGGCGCGCGCGAGGCCCGGCTGATCGCCCACCCGACGGGCTCCCCCGGGCACGAGCACCTCGACGGTCCAGGCCGTCCCCTCGGGGGTCCACCGCTCGGTGCGGTGGCAGCCGTGGCAACGGACGTCGAAGCTCATGGGGGTCCCTCACTCGCTGCGTTAGGCGCCGGCCGATGCGGACGCGAGCACGCTGGGAACGACTGCTGCTGCTCCCGGTGGCCCTCGCGGCCGTCGTGGCAGGGCGCGTCGTGGCCACCTGGATGGCGCGGAGGTCCTACCACTTCGACCTCGAGTGGATGGAGGGCGGCGTGCTCGCCCACGCCTGGCGGGTGCTGCACCTCGAGCCCCTCTATGTCGCGCCCGGGCCCGACTTCGTCCCGATGGTGTACACGCCCGGCTACTACTACGTGCTGGCCCTGCTGGGGACGATCACCGATCTCTCCCACCCCCTCGGCCGCACGGTGAGCGCGCTCGCCACCCTCGCCGCGGCCGCGGCCATCGCCGCCCTCGGGCGTCGCCAGGCGGAGTCGCTCCTCGCCGGACTGGTCGGCGCGGGCGTGTACCTGGGCTGCTACGAGCTGTCGGGCGCCTTCTACGATCTGGTGCGCCCCGACGCCCTCGCGGTGGGTCTGCTGGCCTGGGCGGTGGTGCTGAGCGCGGAGGCCGAGGCGCGCACGCGTGCGGTCGGGGCGGTGCTGCTCGCCGCGGCCTTCGTCGTGAAGCACAACATGGCGGCCTTCGGGCTGCCGCTGGCCCTGGGCATCTGGGCGTGGCGGGGGCTGCGTCCGGCCCTGGGATGGGCGGCCCTGGCCGCCGTGCCGGCCCTGGCCTGGACGGTGGCGATGCAGGTGGGTTCGGAGGGGCGCTTCCTCGCCTACGTCCTCCAGGTCCCGGCCTCGCACCCGCTGCAGCTGGCCCGGGCGTGGCCCGGCCTGCCCCGCGAGACGGGCCACGGGCTGCCGGTGGTCGCCGCCGCAGCCACCCTCCTCCTCCCCGTGTTCACCGCCCGCGCCGTGCCCGGCAGCTCCCTGCGGAGCCTCGCGGCGCTGTCGGCGGTCGCCGGCCTGGCCACGGTGGGCCTCGTCGCCTGGAGCGCCGACGTGCAGGGGCTCTTCCGTCACACGCCCGTGGAGGCGGCCACCGGCGCGGCGCTCGCCGGCGTGGGCGGGTGCAGCCTGCTCGTCGGACTGGTCGCCCTCCTCCGCGGACGCCGGCCGGAGGGGCCCTGGGTCATGGCGGCCGGCATCGGCCTCGTCGCCGCGGTGGTCGCGGGCCTGATGCGGGCCCACCACGGCGGCTTCCTCAACGTCCACATGCCCTGGCACTGGGTGCTGTCGGCGGGCTTCGCGCTCACGCTCGCCGAGCTGGTGCGGCAGCGCCAGGCCCTGGCCGGGGCCCTCGTCGCCACGCTGCTGGCCCTGGGGCAGCTCGGACTCCAGCTCGGTGCCCAGGACCTCGACAGGCTCGTCCCCACCGAGGCTGACGAGCAGGCGGGCCAGGACCTGGTGTCGCGCCTGGCAGGTCACGCGGGACCCGTGCTCTCCCCGTTCGCGCCCTGGCTGGCGGCCCAGGCCGGGCACCGCCCGGGCTACCACCTCATCGCGCTGTGGGACATCCGCCACAAGGGCGGTCCCTTCTACGGCGAGGCCCACCGCGTGCTCGACGCGATCCGCACCCGTCACTACGGCACGGTGATCGACGCGCGCCAGTCCATGGGTCTCGGCGTGCGGCGCGCCTACGAGGTGGCCGAGGACATCGTCCTCCCCCCGCGGGTGCTGCTGCCGCGCACCGGCTGGCCCCGCCGGCCTTCGGTCCTCCTCGTGCGCCCGGCGCGGCCCGAGCCCGGCCCGACGCCGCCCGATGCCGCCGACGACGACACCGGCACGCCGCCCTCCCAGGAGCAGCCGTGACGCGCCTCGCCGCCCTCGCCCTCCTGATCGCCGTCGGCGTGGCCTGCGGTCACCCGTCCGTGCTGCCCGCGGACCGCCCGGACGGCGCCTGCGACGCCGGTGCCTTCGGCGCCGGCCCCCACCTGGTCGGACTCGAGGCCGGAGGCGTGAGCCGACGCGCGCTCGTCTGGATGCCCCCGGGTCCCGGGCCCCACGACGTGGTCGTCGACCTGCACGAGTTCCGCTCCGACCCCGAGCGCCAGCAGCACTACAGCGGCTGGCTGGAGCTCGCCGCGCGCACCGACGCCATCCTCGTCGGTCCCGACGGGCGCAGCGCCACCTGGAACGCGGGTCCGTGCTGCGGTCGGGCGCAGGAGAAGGGCGTCGACGACGTGGCCTTCCTCGACGCCGTGATCGCCCGCCTGGACGCCGTGGCCTGCACCTCGGGTCGCGTGCTCGCCACGGGGATCGGCAACGGCGCGATGATGGCCGAGCGCTGGGCCTGCGCGTCGGACGTGCCCGACGCCGTGATCAGCGTCGGCGGGAGCCTCCAGCTCGACACCTGCGAGCGCACCCGCCCGATCCCGTGGCTGCACTACCACGGGGCCCTGGACGACTTCGCACCGCCGGGAGGCGGCGAGGGACGCCTCCCCACCACGCGGGGGGGAGGCCACCTTCCAGTGGAGCACGCCGTGGCCGCGTGGCGCGCCCGGAACCAGGCCACCGCCACCACCACCGACCACCACGACGGACTGGCCTGCGCCACGTCCGACGGCGCCGCGCCCACGGTGAGCTGCGTCGTGGACGGCATGGCCGACCTCTGGCCCGGCGCGGCGAACGCGCCGACGCACCCGGGTCACCCGCTCGCCCACGCGGCCCGCGACGGCTGGCGATGGGTCCGGGACGCCTGGGCGACCGCCGAGGCGCCGACGACGCCGTGAGCCTGCGGTAGGCTGGCCCATGGACCCCCTCCAGCCACCCACCGCTCCCCCGCCCGCGCCGCACGACGAGGGCGCCTGGGCCCGCCGCGCGCTGACGCTGCCGGCCGTGGCCATCCTCGCCACGGGCCTGTGGTCGCTGCTGCCCACGCTGGTGCTGGTCGCGCTCGCCATCGACCTCACCGTGGGACGTCGCCTCAGCGCGCTGCGCACGCTGGGCCTCTGCGTCGCCTACGTGTACGCCGATCTGTTCGGGCTGCTCGCGGCGGGCGCGCTCTGGGCGGGGGAGCGCACCGGCCTGCTCACCCCCGAGGCGGTGCTCGCGGGCCACCGGAGGATCCTCCGCACGTGGGTGCGCTTCCTGTGGGCCGTGGGGAGTCGGCTCTTCGCGATCCGGCTCGACGTCGAGGGCCGCGACCAGGTTGCGCCGGGCCCCCTGCTGGTGCTCGAGCGCCACGCCAGCCTCGCGGACGCGGTGCTCGGCACCCTGCTGGTGGAGGTGCCGCACGCGGTGGCCCTCCGCTACGCCGTGAAGGCCGAGCTGCTCTGGGAGCCCGCCTTCGACGTGATCGGCCACCGCCTCGGCGTCGCCTTCGTCCACCGGGACGCCCGCGATCGCCAGGCCGAGCGCGCGCGCATCGCCACCCTCGCCCGCGACCTGCAGCCCGACGAGGGGGTGCTCATCTACCCGGAGGGCACACGCTTCACCGAGGCCAAGCGGGCGAAGCGCATCGCCGAGGCCCAGGCCCGCAGGGACGCCGCCGCCGAGGCACGCGCGCGGGCCTTCACGCACGTCCTGGCCCCCCACCCGGGCGGCGTGCTCGCCCTCCTCGACGACCTGCCCGGCGTGGACGTCCTCGTCGTCGCGCACGCGGGACTCGAGGCGGGCGTGCACCTGCTCGACCTCGTCCGCGGGTCCCTCGTGGGCACCCGGGTGCGGGTGCGGATGTGGCGGGTGCCCGCCGCCGACATCCCCGCCGACCGCGACGCGCGCATCGCATGGCTCGAGGCGCTGTGGCGCGAGGTGGACGCCTTCGTGGCCGGCGTCAGCCCGGAAGCGTGACCAGCGGCGCCCGATCGCCGCCGATCCAGCGCGCCACGTCCCGCACGTCGGCGACGAGCACCAGCACCGACACCACGAGCGCGGCCTGCAACCAGGCGCCGTACCCCCCTTCCGGCACCACGGGGGCGGCCTCCAGCGTGAGGAGCACGACGCCGGGCAGCCAACACAGGTGGGCCAGCGAGAGCAGCCGCGTGAACCCGAAGCGCGCGTGCAGCACGAACATCGAGACGCCACCGCTCCAGAAGCCGACGGCCACCACCGCAGCCGTGCGCTGGTCCAGGAAGGCCAGCGGCGCGAGACCCAGGAGACCGAGGACGAGGCCGGCGCGCACGCGGGCCAGGGCCGACATCCACGCCAGAGAGGCGACGAAGCTCCGGATCGCGCGCACCCTGCCTCCTCCCCCCCACGCCGACATGCTGTTCACAGCTGATCGCGCCCAAGGGGTGTCCGGTGGGCTATCGTGCCGGGTCGTGTGGAGGCGCGATGCGCTGGACCTTCCTCGTGCCCGTCCTGCTGGCGGGCTGTTCCGAGTACACCCTGGGCGGCGACAAGGATCCGGCATCGGATCCTGACGACACCGACGTGGGCTACGGGCTGTGCGGCTTCAACCACACGCCCCGCACCACCGACACCCTGGAGGCGTGCGAGGCGAACGAGCTGCCGCTCGGCTTCCAGCCGTGGGTGGAGTGGACCGGGGGGCGGGCCGACATGAACTGCTCGGCCACACCCGCGGTCGCCGATCTCGACGGCGACGGCATGGCCGAGGTCATCGTCAACCTGCACTACAACATCTTCGCCGCGCTCACGAAGGGCGAGAAGGGCGAGCTGTGGGTGTACCGGGGTGACGGCAGCCAGGTCTACTGGAAGGACGTGAACGCCAAGCTCGGCCAGGGCTCCCCGCTGGCCGTGGGCGACATCGACGGCGACGGTGATCCCGAGATCATCGGCATCCGCGCCCGCGGCACCGCCCAGCCCACGAACACCGCGGCCCGCTATGCGCTCGGCGCCTGGAGCCACGACGGCACCTTCCTCTGGGAGTCCGAGTACAACACCGGTCTGCTCGACTTCGACTACTCCACCGCCCCGATCATCGCGGACCTCGACGCCGACGGCACGCCCGAGATCGTCGCCGGGCGCGTGATCTACCGGAACGACGGCACCATCCGCGGCGTGGGCACCCATGGCCGCGGCTCGTACGGCGTGATCCGCGTGGGCCAGTTCGTCGCCACCGAGGCCACCATCCCGGCCGTGGCCGACCTCGACCTCGACGGCAAGCAGGAGGTCATCGTCGGCAACGCCATGTACGACGCCGACGGCAACGACAAGTGGTTCAACAAGAACTGGCCCGACGGGCTCATCAGCGTCGCCAACCTCGACGACGATCCCGAGGGCGAGTTCATCGCCACCTCGCACGGCACCATCCGCGCCCACGACACCGACGGCACCAAGATGTGGGGCCCGTTCGAGTTCCTCTGCAAGATCCCGGACTGCGAGGACGAGGACGACGACCCGGGCAGCGCCGCCGCAGGCAAGATCGGCGCGAACATCCTCGCCAACGCGGCCATCGCCGACATCGACGACGACGGCTACCCCGAGATCGTCACCGCCGGAGGGTCGCAGCTGTACGCCCTGAACCACGACGGCACCGTGCTCTGGGAGCAGCAGGTCAAGGACGTCTCGGGCGCCACGGGCGCGTCGATCTTCGACTTCGAGGGCGACGGCATCGAGGAGGTCGTCTACACCGACGAGCGCGGGGTCTACGCCTTCGACGGCCCCACCGGGAAGGAGAAGTTCCGCTCCGAGAAGCACGCTTCGCGCACGCTGATGGACTACCCGGTCATCGCCGACGTCGACAACGACGGGTCGGCCGAGATCGTCCTCGGCCACATGGAGTATGGCAAGGCCTTCTCGGTCTACGGCCAGGGCGACGGCTTCTGGGCCCCCGCCCGCCCGCTGTGGAACCAGCACGCCTACAGCATCGCCAACATCGGCAACGACTTCTCGATCCCCGCCGGCGGCAAGCAGGGCTTCGAGCTGCAGAACACCTGGCACGCCGCCATCGACCCGAACCTCGGTCTCGACACCTCGCGCTTCGACCTCCAGGCGGAGATCGTGGATGTCTGCGACCTGCAGTGCGGCGCCGGCTCGCTGTACGTCGCGGTGCAGGCCATCAACCGCACGCCCGACCTCGACGCCCCCGCAGGCGTGCCGCTCACGCTCTACGCGAACGAGGGCAACCGCTGGTACATCGTCGACACGCTCGAGACGCCCGCCCCCACGAAGTCGGGCTCGTCGGGCGACCAGATGGTGTTCGAGGTGCCGGCCAACCTCGCGAAGCGGGCCGATCGCCTCCGCATCGTGGTCGACGACGACGGTCAGGGCGGTTCTGTGCTGCCCGAGTGCATCGAGGACGACAACGCCTTCGATCTGAAGGGTCCCTTCTGCCCCTAGGCGCGCTCCCCGGCCCCGCGACCTCCGAGGAGGACCCATGACCGACGACCGCGTGGAGCTCACGCGCACCTTCGCGTCGCCGCCCATGCTGGTGTGGCGCTGCTTCACGGAGGCGGAGCTGCTGGGCAAGTGGTTCGCGCCGGGCTCGCTGCGTCCCGAGGTGCTCGCCTTCGAGCCCCGGCTCGGCGGCGCCTGGCGGGTGCGGATGACCGGCCAGGATCGCGGCGATCACGTGGCCTTCGGCACCTTCGAGGCACTCGAGCCCACGGAGCGGCTGGTGTTCACCTGGGCCTGGGAGAGCGGCAGCGTGCGGTCCAGCCGGGTCACCGTCACGCTGCACGACGAGGACGGCGCCACCCACCTCACGCTGGTCCACGCGGGCCTGCCCTCGCCGTCGGCGGTCGCCGACCACGCCGAGGGCTGGGAGGGCTGCCTCGACAAGCTGGAGCCCCTGCTCCAGAAGCTCACCTTCGCCCGCTGATCCGTCCGAGGGCGCGGCCCACGGCCGATCTCAGGCGAGCCAGTGGATGGCCCGGGTCCGGGTGACCCCGTGCTCCCCACGCACCGCGTGCAGCAGCCGCTTGGGCCACGGGTAGAGCGCGAAGAACAGGCGGATGCCGAGGCGGGTGCGCGGCCCGGGCGTCCCCACGACCAGCTTGGGATCGTCGAGCCCCGCATCCTGGAAGTCCACCACGCCCACCACGCGCCCCGTCACCCGGGTGCCGACCTCCCGACGCGGGCCGAGCAGCAGGGCGTCGAGGAGGTCGCCGTCGCCCGACCGCTCTCCCGGCACGCTGCCGTAGTTCCACGGCACGCCCACCGGGGAGACCACGTCGGCACGGCCGTCCGCACGGCGCTTCACGCGTCCGCCGGCAGGCACCTCGACCAGCACCTCCACGGTGCGTCCAAGCCAGGCCTCGGGCCGCACGCCACCTCCCGGTCCCCGCTATCCGGCGTCCGCTGTCCGCGGCGCCGGGTGCGCGCGTCCTCGGCTGCCTGCGCGTGATAGGCCGACGCCCCGCGCGGCGGAGAAGGACCCGTGGCCGACCCCTCCGAGCCCACGCCCGGACGTCTGCGCATCGCCCGCCGCGACGGGGGTGGCGCGGGTCGCGTGGTGGCGGCCCTCGCGGCCCTGGCGCTCGCGCTGGTGTGGCTGCCCGCGGTCCTCGCCCCGACGCTCGGCCTGCCGGTGATGCTGATCCCGGTGGTGGGCCTGCTCCCGCTGGTGGCGGCCCTGCTCGCCGCCGTGCTGTTCGGGCTGTGGACCGTGCTGCCCGATCAACGCGCCCTGCCCTGGCTGGTGGGACTGGCGGTGCTGCTCCCGCTGCTGCGATGGGGGCCGGTCTGGGGCCGACGCGCCCCCGAGGCCGACGCCGACGCAGCGCCGCTCCGGGTGGCCACCTGGAACGTCCGACGCCTCTGGGGTGCCGGCGTCCCGCCCACCGACGAGCGCACCAGCCCCGAGGCCCGCAGCTGCCTGGCCGGCGCGGTGGAGGCGCTGGCCCCCGACGTGATCGCGCTGCAGGAGGTCACGCCGGAGGACGCGCGCCTCCTGGAGGGCGAGCTCGGCCTCGAGGGCTGCGCGTGGGCGCCGTACATGTCGGAGGGACCCCACGCCGCGCTGGGCATCGCGGTGTGCACGCGCGGTGGCGCCTGGACCCTCGGCGCCCACCGCGACGAGGCCTACCGCCCCGGCGGGGACTGGCGCTTCCTGCGCGCGGCGGTGTCGCAGGGCCCCACGTCGGTGGAGGTGTGGAGCGTCCACCTGGCGCCACACCGCCTCCTCGCCGACCCGCTGGCGCAGGCCACCAGCGCCGCGCGCCGCCTCGGACGGGTGGCCGCGGAGCAGGAGGCCCAGGTCGACGGCCTCCTGGGGCGGCTGCCCGCGGACCGTCCGGTGGTGGTGGCCGGCGACTTCAACGCCACGCGCGACCTGCCGGTGCACGCACGCCTGCGCGACCGGCTCACCGACGCCTGGGAGGCCGGTGCGCGCGGCCTCGGAGCCACGGTGAGCGTCCTCGGGCTGCTCCCGGTGCGCATCGACTTCGTGTACGTGCGCGGCGCCGCGGTCGCCGACGCGCGGATCCCCGACGTGGCCTGCTCCGACCACCGCCCGGTCGTCACGGATCTGCTCGTCCCGCGCTGACGGGTGGTCGCACCCCGCCGCCGTGTGCACAGTGTCCGCTGGCGTCGGCGCGCCGCGATACGACAGACTCCTCGTGGGAGCGGCAGGCATGGCAGGGACGAAGCGGGACGAACAGGGAGACGTGCTGACCCGCACGCGCGCCGACAAGCCCAAGCGCTACAAGGTCCTGATCCACAACGACGACTACACCACGATGGAGTTCGTCATCCACGTCCTCCAGTCCGTCTTCCGCCACACCCTCCCCTCCGCCACGCGGCTGATGCTCGCCATCCACAAGACCGGTCTGGGCATCGCCGGCGTCTACGCCCGCGAGATCGCCGAGACCCGCGTCGAGCAGACCCTGGCCCTCGCCCGCGAGCACGGTCACCCGCTTCAGTGCACCATGGAGCCCGAGTAGATGTACGACGACTCCCTCCGCGTCGCCCTCGGCATGGCCCAGGAGCACGCCCGCGCCTCCAAGCACGAGTTCCTCACCACGGAGCACCTGCTCTACGGCCTGCTGCACGATCCGCGGGCCTCCGAGGTGCTCGAGGCCTGCGGCGCCAACCTCGCGCGCCTCGAGGCCGAGGTGGAGGATCTCCTCGACGACCTCGAGACCCTCGACGTCGACGACGACTACGATCCCATGCAGTCCGTGGCCTTCCGACGGGTCATCTCCCGGGCCGCGATGCACGTGCAGCACACCGGCAAGGGCCCGGTCGACGGCGGCCACGTGCTCGTCGCCCTGTTCATGGAGCACGAGAGCGACGCGGTGGCGCTGCTCGAGCGCCACGGCATCACGCGCCTCGACGTCACCAACTTCATCGCCCACGGCCTGCGCAAGGGCGGGAGCCGTCCCGGGGAGGGTGCCCGCACGCCCCAGGGCACCGGCCCCGACGCCGAGGCGCCGCCCAGCGCGCGTCCCGAGACGGCCCTCGAGGACTTCACCGCCGACCTCTGGCAGAAGGCCGCCGACGGCCGCATCGACCCGCTCATCGGCCGCGAGCTCGAGCTCGACCGCATGATCCACGTGCTCGCGCGGCGCCGGAAGAACAACCCCCTGCTCATCGGCGACCCCGGCGTGGGCAAGACGGCCATCGTCGAGGGCCTCGCCCAGCGCATCCACGACGGCCAGGTGCCCGCCCTGCTCGAGGACGTGCACATCTACAGCCTCGACATGGGCGCGCTCATGGCAGGCACCCGCTTCCGCGGCGACTTCGAGGAGCGGCTGAAGGCCGTGCTCAAGGCCCTCGAGGACGACGACAAGGCCGTCCTGTTCATCGACGAGATCCACATCGTCGTGGGCGCGGGGGCCACGAGCGGCGGCACGATGGACGCGTCGAACCTGCTCAAGCCCGCGCTGGCCGCCGGCGACCTGCGGGTGATCGGCTCCACCACCCACGAGGACTACCGGCAGTCCTTCGCCAAGGACAAGGCCTTCGCCCGCCGCTTCCAGTCCATCGAGGTGCCCGAGCCCTCCATCGACGACGCCCAGGCCATCCTCCGCGGCCTGCAGCCCCGCTACGAGGAGCACCACGAGGTCACCTACAGCGACGAGGCCGTGAAGGCCTGCGTCGACCTCGCGAACCGCCACCTCCACGAGCGCAAGCTGCCCGACAAGGCCATCGACGTGCTCGACGAGGTCGGCGCCGCCGTCCACCTCGCCGGCGGCACCACGGTCGACCTCCACGCGGTCGAGGAGGCGATCGCGCGCATGGCCCGCATCCCGCCGAAGTCCGTGTCCACCGAGGACCGCGACCGGCTCAAGCACCTGTCGGAGGATCTCCGGGGCGTGATCTTCGGCCAGGACCCCGCCATCGAGAGCGTGGCCACCGCCATCAAGATGAACCGCGCCGGCATCGGCTCGCCCAACCGTCCGATCGGCAGCTTCCTCTTCGCCGGCCCCACCGGCGTCGGCAAGACCGAGCTCGCCCGCCAGCTGGCCCACGCCCTGGGCGTCACCTTCCACCGCTTCGACATGTCCGAGTACATGGAGAAGCACTCCGTCAGCCGCCTGATCGGCGCGCCGCCCGGG
The DNA here is from genome assembly GCA_020632955.1 of Alphaproteobacteria bacterium. Taxonomy (GTDB): domain Bacteria; phylum Myxococcota_A; class UBA796; order UBA796; genus JACKEO01. Next base: position 78,233 of record JACKEO010000009.1, on the reverse strand, counting down.
TACGTCGGCTTCGACCAGGGTGGCCTGCTCACCGACGCCGTCTACAAGACGCCGCACTGCGTGGTGGTGCTCGACGAGATCGAGAAGGCCCACCGCGACGTCTTCAACATCCTGCTCCAGGTGATGGACTCCGCGTCCCTCACCGACAACAACGGGCGACGCACCGACTTCCGCAACGCCGTGATCATCCTCACGACGAACGCGGGCGCCCGCGAGGCGTCGGGCCGCAACGTGGGCTTCGTGCAGGCCACCGTGGCCGGCCGTGCCGACAGCGTGCTGAAGGACGTGTTCCCTCCCGAGTTCCGCAACCGCCTCGACGCCATCGTGTGGTTCGAGCCGCTGCCCGAGGAGGTGGTGCTCCGCATCGTCGACAAGTTCCTGCTCGAGCTCGAGACCCAGCTCACCGAGCGCGACGTGAGCCTCGTCGCCACCGACGCCGCCCGGACGTTCTTCCTCGAGCAGGGCTACAGCGTGGAGTACGGAGCGCGCGAGATGGGACGCGTCATCCAGGAGCACGTGAAGCGACAGCTCGCCGACGAGCTGCTCTTCGGGTCCCTCGCCAAGGGCGGCACGGCCGAGATCGACTTCGTCGACGGCAAGGTGGTCCTGCGCACGCGCGCCCGGCCCGTCCCGGAGGGCGAGCCCCCGGACGACGACACACCCGACGAGGGCACCGCCTCCGACACGCCCGAGGCCCCCGTCGACGCCTGAGGCCACGCGCAGCCCTGCCCCTCCCCCGGGCCCGACGCCGGGCATGGTCCGGTCTCCTGAGGATCCCGTCGCGACCTCCCTCCTCGGCTCGTCCCCGAGGAGGTCGTCGCCTGCCACTGGATCCCGGGCGCCGCCCGGGCCACAGTGCGCCGTGGTGGGAGGCTGTGCCGCGCGATGCGCGCGACGCCGGGCCACCGGCCTCGGGCGGGAGACGGCATGGAGCAGGAGCAGTACACGGCGCTCGCGAAGTCGCTGAAGCGCGCACGCAAGACCACCCGGCCCTTCTTCTGGTGGTTCTGCGTGAAAGGCCCCGACGGCAAGCCGGTGGTGCTGGTCGGTCGCAAGGAGGCCGACGTGAAGGCCGGCGCCAAGGCCGCTCGGAAGACGGCGCAGGACAAGCGCTTCGGCCGCGGACGTGCCCTGCCCGACCCGAAGGCCAACCTCGTGCTCTCCCTCGACGCCGGCACCGCGAAGCCCAAGCAGATCGCACGGTCCTTCCGCATGGATCTCGCGAAGGACCCGGGCCTCAAGCGCGTGAAGGGGCTCATCCAGAAGGCGCGGGTGGTGCTGCCCGAGGACTTCGCGTCGATCTTCGGTGCGGTGGAGGCGGACGACACGGCGGCGCTCGACGAGACCGCGCTCGCCAAGAAGGTCGAGAAGGCGAAGAAGGCCGCCAAGGAGGCCTACCAGGCGGCGCGCGAGCGGGTCGGCACCGACCACCCCGACTTCGCCGAGGTGGAGTCGCTGAAGAAGGAGGCCTTCGGCGCGAAGGGAGACCTGGCCGAGCAGCTCGACCTCTTCGAGCAGCTCCTCGTCGCCGCGAAGGGCGCGGGCGAGGACGACGAGGGCGAGGACGTGGAGATCACCTTCGACGTGGCGGCCGCCCACCAGGCCTGGCTCGACGCCATGGACACGGTGGACGGCCAGCTCAACGCCCTGGCCTCCGCCCTGCGCAAGGAGGGCACCGACGAGGCGATGGAGGTGGCGGACACCGGCCTCAACGCGCTCACCGGCAACTACAAGGTCAAGATCCAGGGCGCGCTGCTCGAGGCCAAGCTGGCCAAGGCCGGCGAGGCGCAGACCGCGGCGCTGCGCAAGGCGGCGGACCTCGCCGAGGACCTCCTGGAGCTGGTGCGCACCGACGAGCGCTACGAGGCCGTCGACGAGAACCCGTGGGGCGTGAAGTGCACCCTGCGCAAGACCCTCGGCACCGTCCTCGAGACGCTCACCGACGCCATCTGATCCGGGGCCGCGAGGCCTCGACCTGAAGGGAGGGCGGGATGCCCACGAAGAGCAAGGGCAAGGACGAACCGAAGACGAAGTCCAAGAAGGCCTTCTTCTCGATCTTCGCCCGGTTCACGCGACAGAAGGCCACGGTGGACGAGGAGCAGCTCTCGATCCTGCTCGAGGAGGAGGAGGAAGAGGAGGAGGACACGCCGCCACCGCCCCCGCCGGTGGTCCCCAAGGGGCGCATCCAGGGCATCGCCCCGGTGGCCCCGGAGCTGTCGACGGCCGAGGGCCTGATGGCCCAGCACGCCCGCATCGCCGAGGCCAAGCCCTTCGAGAAGTTCGTCACCGCCCTCGAGAAGGCCATCGACCGCATCAAGGGGATGATGGACTCCCGCATCGGCAAGGACGTGATGAAGCCCCTCGCCGCCCAGCGCAAGGCGCTGTGGGAGGCGATGCAGGAGGCCGACAAGAAGGCGCGGATCCTCGGCCCCCTCGTCGAGCCCTACGAGGGCCGCGATCCCAGCGTGCCCGTGGAGCTGTCGAAGACGGAGCTCAAGCGCCTCACGAAGGCGTCCGACGAGCTCAAGGCCGCGCTCGACGGCCTCGTCGACGCCGCCAAGAACGTGGGCCCCGCCGTGATCGCCTCGCAGCAGGTGATCGAGAAGCACATCAAGAAGGAGATCAAGGCGAACATCGGGAAGAACTACGCCAACCTCCACCCCCGCACGGTGGCGGTCTTCGACGGGCTCGAGAAGGCGAACAAGGTGCTGTCGATCACCATCGGGCTCGCCGCCACCGCGGCCGGCCACCCCGAGGTGGGCGGCATCGTGAAGGGCGTGATCAGCGCGGCCCTCACCACGGTGCGCAAGGGCACCGAGACGGTGCAGAAGTACCTCGACGGCAAGGACGAGGAGCTCGCCCAGATGTCCCAGAACCTGCTGTCGCACGACAAGGGCGACGTGCTCACCGTCGAGAAGCTGAAGCAGTACGGCAACTACGCGCGCAAGGCCGTGGGCATCGCGCTCGCCCAGGCCGGCGTCGAGGTGGACCTGCTGGCCGACATCCGCAAGATCGTGCCCGACGTCGACAAGGTCCTCGACTCCGTCTACGACAAGCTGCAGGAGATCGTCTCCGACAAGCCGGAGCTCGTGGACGAGGACAACGCCGACGAGGCCGCCGAGAAGCTGTCGACCGCCGCCTCGTCCGCCGTGAACACCCTCATCGACAAGCTCGCCGAGAAGAAGGGCGGCAAGCTCGACGCGAAGATCAACCAGCTCCTCTCCCGCCTCGAGTCGAAGGTGCGCGGCACCTACAAGGAAGAGGGCATGGATCTGGACAGCGAGCTCGAGGGGCTCGAGGACATCCTCGACGAGCTCTACAAGGACGAGTGACGCCGGCGCGCCCGCACCGTCACGCCTGGATGCGTGAGGGTGCGTGAGGCAGGGCCAGGACCGTGAGGCTCACGCTCCCGGGCTCACGCCTCGTGGTCGCGACCCGCGAGCAGCGCGGCCATCTCTGCCACCCAGGCCGCCTCCGGGGCGTCCCCTTCGGACACGTCCCCCGCCACGGCGGCGAGCAGGCGGTCGGTCCACGCCGAGGCCCGTCGCGGCGACCGCGCCAGCACCTCGGTGGCCACCGCGAGCGAGGCGGGTGCGCCCGCGGCCACCCGCGCGGCCACCGCCGCCTCGAGCGCGGGGTCCCCCGGGAGCGCCTGCTCCTCCGTCCGGGGCGGTCCGAGGGCCTCCAGCGCCTGGAGCACGCGGAGCTTGCGGGTACGCAGATCGTCGGCGGCCAGGGTCGCCGGCAGGATCGGTGCCCCGATCCACACGTCCTGGGCACCGAGCCCCACCGGGTAGTCCGTCCGGTCGACCAGGGGCTCGACCGGGAGCCCACCGACGAAGCGCACGGGCACCACCGGCACGTCCGCGGCGATCGCCAGGTCGAGCACAGCCCCCGACAACTTCACCACCGGCTCGGTGGACGACAGCGCGCGGGTGCCCTCCACGTGGATCATCACCGACCGGCGCCCCGCCGCCAGATCGACCTGGAGCTCGGCGAGCAGGGTGAGGAGGGCCGTCTTGTCACCCCGATCGAGGAAGGCGATCACGCGGGGGTCCGTGACCCCGGGCCACGCGAAGCTCTGGCGGATCAGGCGACCGAGCCAGCTGGTGCGGTGCTCGTCCTTGGCCACGGTGCACACCGGCAGGTCGAGCAGACCGCCCGCCAGGATCGAGAAGAGGAGGCTCTCGACCATCGTCTGGTGGTTGGCCAGGTAGAGCACGGGCCGCCCGCGGAAGGCCTCCAGGGCCTCCGGCTCGGGCGTGTGGACCCGTCGCACGAAGCGCTCGAGCAGGCTGTAGTAGAGGTCCTCCACCGGCCAGGCGCCGATGCCGAACCAGCCCCGCCAGTCCTCCTCGAGGTGGGCGAGGTCGAGGTGGGCCGTGCCGCGCACGCGGACCTGGGTCTTCGCGGCGCGCACGTCGAGCGACACCACGGACATCGGCGCGCGCGTCGAGGAGGCCGTGAGACCGTCGGGCGCCAGCTCCACGGCGCCCGGGTGCACCTCCAGGGCGGCGGCCGCGCAGTCCTTGGCCGCGAGTGCCACGGGGTCGGAGGCCGGCGCCCCGTAGAGGGCCTCCACGGTGCCCGGGAGCCAGTCCGAGGCCGCGACGTCCGCCTTGCGCAGGAGGACGCCGCCGTCCTCGGCCTGCGACAGCCCCACGCCCCCGGCCCACCGGCGGTCCCGCAGGAAGCGGAGCCGTGCCGCGCGAGGTGCGCTGCCGATCGGGCCCTTGGGCACGAGGATCTCCACCAGACGGGCCTCGGCGAGCACGACCTCGCCGCGGCAGAGCTGGAGGCGCACCGCCGGACGTCGCGCGTCGACCATGCCGTCGAAGCGGGCACGCGCACGCAGCCGCCCGGTGGCCGGCAGCGGCCCGTGCACCACCAGGTGATCCAGACGCAGCGGGAAGGCGACCTGCGTGGCATCGAGCTGGGGGTTCCAGAGCGTGAGCCCGTCGTGCGGCACGAGGTGCGTGAGCGCGTCCAGGACCACCCCGAGGCGCGCCCCCTCGGGCACCGACAGGGCGTCCAGGTCGATCCAGGCCTGCGCACCCTCCGCCCCGAGCTGGAGCTCCCGCACGAGCTGGTAGGCGGGGCCATGGAAGAGGCGCCCGTCGCCATAGGGATCGGCGATGGACTCCCCGGGGACGTCCGCCCACGGCGACTCGGCGGGTGCCGAGAACAGCAGCTCCACCCGACTCGCCACCGACCCCACGGTGAGCGTGCCCTGGGCCCCGTCGACGACCACGGTGGCGAGCAGCTCCTCGCCCACGGTGTGCCACCGCGTGAGCTCCAGCCCACGAAGCCCCACGGCACCCGGCGCCGACCGCAGCACGAAGGCCGCCAGATCCATCATCGGGATCGCCGGTGCGGTGAAGGTGGGCCGGTGATCCGTGAGCCATGGCTCCGTCGTGAGGCTCACGCGGCGCCGACCTGGCTCACGGTCGGTGGGTTCCACCGGAAGCACACGCACGGCCATGCCGGAGGCCCGGTAGATGCGCAGGCCATCGCACCACAGGTCGGCGTCGGCCACCGCGACCAGACCGCCCTCCTCCTCGCGCAGCTCCACCAGGTCCACCACCACGTCCATCGACGTGTTGTGAGGCCGGACCTGCCCGCGGTAGCGCCAGGTGACCGGCACCTCCACCGCCAGGGACTGGAAGCGCTGCCCGTCGGTGGCGAGCCCCTTGGCGATGAGCAGCGCGCGGAGGCCCTGCTCGATGGCCTCCAGCCCGAGCGAGCCGGGCTGGACCGGATCCTGGAAGAAGTGCGCCGAGAAGAACCAGAGCCGCGGGTGGACGTCCATGCGCCCGCGCACGCGCCCCAGGCCGGCCTTGCCCCCCTCCGGCCACAGCCCCGTGAGCCGGTCGAGCAGCGCCAGGCGGCCGCCACCGAGGCGCGCCGAGGCGCCCCGGAAGCGCCTCGCCTCCTCCCGCAGCAGGATCTCGCCGTCGCCAGGCGCGGCCCAGGCCGCCTCCGCGTCGACGTCGGGACCGAGGCCCCGCTGCGCGTCGAGCGCTGCCGCCGGGAAGAAGCCGAACACCGTGTCCATGGTCCAGATGGGGGCGCCGTGCCGGTCGGTGCAGCGCACCTCGAAGGCACAGATGATCATCCCGCCGGACTGCGACAGCTTCGTGAGCGTGACCGCCGTGAGGATGGTGCCCACGTCCGGGAGCACCTCGCGGTGGAGGGTGCCCGTGCCGTCGAGGTTGCGGAAGAAGAGCTCGCCCGACGACGTGAGCGCGCTGCCCACGTAGCTGGCGAGCCAGCCGCAGGGCTGCAGGGCCACCTCGAGGAGCACGGCGTAGGGCATCGCGCCCGTCGCGCCGTCGTCGAAGTACCAGGCGTCCGGGGGGACGTCGTAGGCGGCCAGGCAGCGCGTGCCGGCCTTCATGCCCCCGAGGGGCCCCTCCACCTCCTCCACGCGGCTCACGAAGTGGTAGGGCGGCGACGGGAGGCGCGGCACGCGTCGATCCCCGTCGAACGGGGCGTACATCGGCCCGAAGGCCTCGCTGGGCCGTCCCCAGGCGCAGGCCAGCATGGCGCGCTTGTCGAAGGCGAAGCCGTCCACCGACGCGATGCGCGCACCGGGAGGGTCGGCCAGATCGGCGGGCCCCAGCTTGTCGTCCAGCGGCCAGTGCGGCGCGAGCCGGAGCCCACAGCGACGGGCGTGGAAGGCCTTCAGGCCATCCACGGTGCACAGCAGGTCGGCGTAGACCGTGGGCACGGGCCCGTCGTGCACCTCCTCGACGAAGACCTCGTACGTCAGCGTGCGCTCACCCGGCAGCACCTGCCCGCGGCACCGCATCGGGATGGGCTCGCCGGGGACGGGCTCGAACCGCCACCCGTCGCGGGGCAGCGTGTAGCCGAGGGAGGTCAGGTAGATGGCCAGCGCCTGCAGGCAGCCCTCGAACATGAGGGTGCCCGGCATGCAGGGGTCGTTCTTGAAGTGGCCGGCGAAGAACCAGTCGTCGGGCCGCACGTCCCAGGTGGCCTTGAGGTAGCCGCGCCCCCACGGACCCCCGCGGGGGTCCAGCACGTCCACCCGGTGCAGCAGCAACATCCGGTCGGCCTGGATCCGGGGCGTGGCGACGTGGCTCGCCGCCTTCTCGAAGCCGGGTCCGAAGCAGGCGTGGGCATCCCCGCGGGAGAAGGCCTGGAGCTCCTCGCCCGTGAGCGAGCCCTTCGTGCACGCCACCGCGGGCGCGTCGAGGCGGGCCGTCGCGTCGTGCTCCCCCGTCTCGGGGCTCCAGAGCACGCCTGCGCTCTCCTCCAGCTCGCCGTCCGTGAAGAAGCCCGCCTGGCCGCCGCGCACCGTGAGCACCTTCCGGCCCTGGTCGTCGACGCAGTCGTAGTGGAAGAAGAAGAGCCGGATCCCGTCGTGCACGGCGTGGCCGTCCACGTGGATCTCGTAGCGTAGCGTGGTGCCCGCCTCGGGCAGGCCGCGCTCGTAGGTGAGCTCGCAGCCAAGCAGGCGATAGACGCGCTCCGAACGGTTGAACCGATCGATGCCCATCCACGAGATGAGCATGAGGTCGGCCTGTCCGGACTCGATGAGGATGCCCGCGGGCATGCGGCCCTCGTGGAGCAGCCAGGGCTGGCTGCCCACGTCGGTCTCGGTCCAGAGCACGCCGCGACCCAGCTCCCCGGCGGGCGCATCGATGCCCAGCAGGCGATCGGCCAGCAGCAGCGGCGGCTCCGGCATGCGCACCTGCCGCCGGAAGCCGTCCTGGCCCGCGAAGGCCTCGCCGAAGATCTCGGAGATGCGCCCGCTCGCGTGCACCTCCAGCCCTGCCCGGTCGAGCTTCGGTCCGGGGAGCGAGGACGCCGGCACCCGCACCCACGCCACGGAGGGCGCCGCTTCGACGGGCCGGGGCGGGACGGCCGGCGCCGAGGGCACGGCGACCACCGGCGGCGAGGGAACCCGCGCTGGCGGGGACGCGGCCACCGGCGCCCGCGCGGGTGCGGCGGGGACGACCTGCGGTGCCGCGACGACCACGGCATCACGCGACGCAGGAGGCGCCCCAGGGTGGGCGGCGATGGCCGCGCCCCCCCGTGCGGCCAGCGCGAGCGCGGTCATGCGCTGCTGGCGTGCGAGGAAGGCCTGGTGCACCTCGGCCAGCCGCCGCAGGTGGTCGGCGTGGGCGGCCGACACGGTGGCGAGGTGCGCCGCCGCGAGCTGGGCCCGAGCGTCCGCTGGCGGGACCGGGAGGACGCCGGGGACCGCTGGTGCCGGTGCAGGCGCGGTGGTCGGCGCCGACGGAGGCGGCGGGGCCGCCGCGACCGGAGGCGGAGGCGCATGCGGCGCGGGGGCAGGCGCGACGACGCCGCCGGCGGCCACGGGGGCGCGCACGCGGATGTCGGCCTCGGCGGGCATGATGCGGGGCAGCCACGGCGCGGGCGGCAGCACGGTGACGGCCGGATCCACGAGCGGGCGCAGATCCACCGGCGTCCAGTGCGCGGGCACCGTGAGCCGTCGTCCCTCACGGACCGCCGGCCCAGGAAGGGGGTCCGCCGGTCCGGTCGCCTCGAGGCTCACGCCGTCCTCACGTCCACCCATCGCCTTCGACCTCACGCTCACCTCTCGCTCCTCACCGTCGGCGCGGTCCTCGTGCAGGGACGCGATCGCCACGGCCACCTCGAGCAGTCCCGAGGCCGCGTGCGCACGGCCCAGGCCCACGAGCACCTCGTGGCGCACCTCCGGTGCACCCGCCCCGTCGCCCTGGCCCACCACGGCGAGGACGGGCAGGCCCGCCTCCCAGGCCTGCTCGAGCGGCATGAGCACCATCGCCACCGCAGCGTCCGCGGCAGGCTCCTCGAGCCCCACCGCCTGCGCGGCCGCCTCGTGGACCGGCTCGCAGCACAGGTCCACGGCGCCCACCACCGCGGCGTCCAGGCGCCCCGTCGCCACGGCGCGCACGGCGATGCGCAGGGCGTCGACGCCCGAGAGCTCCTCGCTGCTCACCGTGAAGCCGGGCCCACCGAGGTCGAGCACCGTCTGGATGCGGTTGGCCGGGATGTTCGGCATGGTGCCGACGACCCCCGCCGAGGTCAGCGCGGGCACCACCGCGTCCCGCGCGGCGGCGAGCGGACCGTCGGTGAGACCCGACCAGGAGGCGAGGCGCCAGCGTGCGCCCCATCGTGCCACCTCGGGGTCCGCTCCCATGCCCACGAGCACGCCGGTGCGCGCCGTGGGCAGGTCGATCCCGTCGACCGCATCCCGCGCGGCCTCCAGGATCGCCAGCTGCTGCGGCAGCGTCTGCTGCAGGTCGGCCGGCGGGGTGCGCAGCCCGTCGAGGACCACCTCGAACTCGTCCAGCCGACGTGCCGGCGTCCGCTCTCCCCGGGAGAGCGCCTCGATCACGTCGACGCCTCCGCCCGGAAGACGTGCGCCGAGCGAGACCACCGCCACCTCGCGCCGCGGGGCGGGGGCCGTCGGCGGGGGCTCCACGTCCGGCCCGGTGATCACGACGTGCGCGTTGTTGCCGCCGAAGCCGAAGGCGCTGACCGCCGCCACCGCCGGCCCCGTCCAGGGCTCCAGTTCCTGCACCAGCCGGAGGCGTGAGTCCGTGAGGGCCGGCGTGAGGTGGTCGATGCCGGGCGTGGGGGGCCGCTCCCGGTGCTCGAGTGCGGCCAGCACCTTCAGCAGGCCGGCGCCGCCGGCCACCGTGATCGGGTGCCCGAGGTTCGCCTTGATCGACCCGATGGGGACGTCGTCGCCGTCGAAGACCTCCGCCATCGAGGCCAGCTCGACGGCGTCGCCCACCGGCGTGCCCGTGGCGTGGCACTCCACGAGGCCCACGTCGCGCGGCGACAGGCCCGACGCCTCCCAGGCGGCGCGGAGCGCGCGGACCTGGCCCTCGCGGCTCGGTGCGAGGATGCCTCCGCCCCGCCCGTCGTTCGACAGGCCGACGCCTCGGACGATGCCGAGGACGGTGTCGCCGTCGGCGCGCGCGTCCTCCAGGCGACGCAGGGCGAGCACGACGCAGCCCTCGGCCGGGAGGAGCCCGTCGGCGCCCGCATGGAAGGGACGGGAGCGACCCGTTCGCGACAGCGCCTGCAGCGCGCAGAAGCCCACGTGGAGGAAGAGGTCGTCGGCGCGGTTCACGGCCCCGACCAGCACGGTGTCGAGCTCGCCGTCCTCGAGCCGGTCGACGCCGATGGCCAGGGCGTACAGGGCGCTGGCGCAGGCCGCGTCGAGGCAGAAGGCCGCACCGCCCAGCCCCAGCGCGCGAGCGGCGATCAGGGCGGGAAGCCCCGACATGAAGCGGTCGCGCGGGTCGGCCCCCTGCACGCCCAGGCGCGCCGCGAGGCCGGGCGCTGCACGGTCGGCCCACACCTTCGCCGCGTGGCGCGCGAGGCCTTCGCTCGGGAAGGAGAGGTTGCCGAGGATCAGGCCCGTGCGTGCGCGATCGCCGCCCACGCCCTCCAGCGCCGTGCGCGCGGTGTGGACCACCCATCGGACCAGGGGGTCGAGCCCCAGGAGCTCCTCGGGGGGCACGTGGAGCCCCGTGGGGTCGAAGACCTCGTCGAAGCCCTCGACGTACCCACCCCGGTCGGACCACGCGCGATCGACGGAGCGTGCGGGATCGGCAGCCAGGCCCATCCAGGGCGGCATGCCCCATCGCCCGTCCGGAGCGCGCGACGTGAGGTCCTCCCCGGCCCGGACGCGCGACCACAGCGCCTCGGGGGTCAGCGCGCCGGGCAGGACACAGGCACGGCCGACGATCGCGACCGGCGATCGGCTCATGGCGTGGTGCCCGTCTGTGACGGGAGGTGCGCCGGCGGCTCCCCCGGCAGCTTGACGAGCGACAGGCCCCGCAGCTCGAGGATCACCCCGTCGTCGTCGCGCACCACGACCTCGCACAGCGCCCGCTCGGCGGTGGCCGAGCGTCGCCGCACGGTGACCGTGAGCGGCCCCCGTGTGGCCCCCGGCCGCAGCACCCGCAGCGCCTCGATGGCCAGCGGCAGGTTGGCCGCGCCCAGCGCGCCCTCCGCCCACACCAGCCCGAGCTGCAGCGCGGCGTCCAGCGCGGCGGGGTCGAGGGACCAGGCCGCCTGCGCCCACCCGCGGTCGAGCAGGCCGTCGGCCCGCGCCACGGCGCCCTCCTCACCCACGCCCTCGACCTCGCGAAGGACCTGGAAGGCCGCGCCGTGGAAGAGGACACGCCCGTCGTACACGACCGTGTCGCCCCAGGGCGGCACCGAGGGCGGCGGCGCCTCCTCCCCCGCCACCGGCGGCGCCTGCTCGAGGCGCACCTGGGCGCGGTAGCGCAGGGCGCCCTCCGGGTCGCGGGCCTCGACGAGCACGGTGGAGCCGTCGCCGTTGGCGAGCTCGCGCGCCTCGAGGGTGAGCACCGTCGCCGCGCCCGCCGCGAGCCGCACGCCGCGCACGACCTCCACCTGACGGAGCTCCGCGATCACCAGCTCGGGGCGGCAGCCCGCCGCGGCGCGCGCGAGCCACTCGGAGGCGAGCGCCAGCGGCACCACGGCCTCGCCGCGCACGCGGTGATCCGCGAGCATCGGCCACGCCGTCTCGTCCACGCGCAGGGCGGCGCGGAAGGCGGGCGGACCGGCGGCCTGACCCAGCGCGACCTCCGGCTCGGGCCCCAGCACCACCTCGGTGACGCCGGGCCCCTCCCGCAGCTCGTCGACGAGCATCTGCGCACCGCGCTCCAGCGGGATGAGCGGCACACCCGCGCTGGCGAAGTGGCGCTCCAGCTCCGGCGTGACCATGCCGCCGGCCCAGGGACCCCAGGCCAGCGTGCGGGCGACGAGCCCCGGGCGCGCGGCCGCCTGCGCGGCCCCCACCTTCGAGAGCACCTCGTTGGCCGCCGCGTAGTCCGCCTGCCCCCGGTTGCCGGTGCGTCCGGCCACGGAGCCGAAGGAGAGCAGCACCTTCAGCGGATCGGCGGCCGTGGCGTCGAGCAGGGCGGCGAGGCCATCGAGCTTGGTGCCGAGCACCCGCGCCACCTGGTCGGGCGTCTTGTCGGCGAGCAGGCGATCGGCCAGCACGCCCGCGCCGTGGATGACCCCGGTGACGGGACCCCAGGAGGCCCGCACCGCCATGAGGGCATCGCGCACCGCGACGACGTCCGTCACGTCGGCCACGACGTACCGGGCCGCGCCGCCCGCCGCCTCGATGGCCGCCACGGTGCCCCGCACCTCCCGCGCGGCGAGGATGCCATCGACCGCCGTGCCCAGGGCGCGCGGGGTGAGGGCCTCGCCCTTGCTGCGCGCCTCCTCCAGCAGCACCCGCTTGAGCTGGGGTGCCGCCGTCACGCCACGCGCCGCCTCGGGCTCCACGGCGAGCGCCGTGCGTCCCAGCAGCACGAAGCGCGCGCGGCTGGCGCGCGCCAGCGCCACCACCGTGGCCGCCGTGACCCCCCGACCTCCACCGCTCACCACCACCACGTCCTGCGCGCCCAGGGCGAGCGGTCCCGTGGCGGGCGCCTGCAGGCGCGCCGTGAGCGTGAGCCGGCGACCGTCGACCGTGAGGCCGACCTCACGCGTGTCCCCACCCGTGAGGAGCTCCTGCGCCACCCTCTCGGCCACCTCGTCGACCGTGAGGCCGGCCGACGCCACGTCCAGCGCCCGCACCGTGGCCGACGGCCACTCGAGGGCCGCCGTCTTGGCCAGGCCCGTGAGGCCCGCGAGCCAGGCGCGCTCCGGCTCACGGCCGCCCGACCCGAGATCGCCCCCGGTGTCCTGCACGGTGATGAACACGCCACCCCGCTCCGTGAAGGAGGGCGCGATGGCGGTGGCGATCGCGAAGGCGTCCGTGAGGACCACCCGCGCGGTCGCCCGATCGGGATCGGGGAGGAGCCCCGAGAGCAGCACCACCCCCGCCGCCTCGGGCGACACCTCCGTGGCGAGGACGGCGTCGACGCCGACGCTGCGCAGGCGTGCCGCGAGGGCCTCGCCCACGCCCGAGCCGCCGTCGATCACCTGCACGATGCCGGACCACAGCCCGGCGACGGACAGCCCCGGCGCGGCGACCTCGACCGCTTCGACGACGAAGCGGCCCAGGCCGTCGGCCGGGGCACCATCAAAAGGGGGCGACCCACCCTCCGCAGGTGCGGCGCCCGGTGGACCTGCGCCCAGCGCGCCCGCGATCTCGCCCAGCGTCCGCAGGCTCGACAGCTCCCCCGCGTCCACGTCCGGCAGACCCGGCACCGCCTCGCGCAGCGCCGACAGGATCTCCACCCGCTTGATGCTGTCCACCCCGAGGTCCGCCTCCAGGTCCATCTCCGACGACAGCATCTCCGCCGGGTACCCCGTCTTGTCGGCCACCACGGCCAGCAGCTGGCTCGTCAGGTCACCACCGCCGCCCGAAGCAGGGGCCGCCGGAGCCGAGGCCACCGGCGCGGGTGACGCCGCCGGACCCGCGCCCAGCGCCGTGGCGATCTCGCCCAGCGTCCGCAGGCTCGACAGCTCCCCCGCGTCCACGTCCGGCAGACCCGGCACCGCCTCGCGCAGCGCCGACAGGATCTCCACCCGCTTGATGCTGTCCACCCCGAGGTCCGCCTCCAGGTCCATCTCCGACGACAGCATCTCCGCCGGGTACCCCGTCTTGTCGGCCACCACGGCCAGCAGCTGGCCCGTCAGGTCGCCACCGCCCGAAGCCGGCGCAGCCGGAGCCGGGACCGCCGCCGGGCTCGACGCCGCCGGACCCGCGCCCAGCGCCGTGGCGATCTCGCCCAGCGTCCGCAGGCTCGACAGCTCCCCCGCGTCCACGTCCGGAAGACCCGGTACCGCCTCGCGCAGCGCCGACAGGATCTCCACCCGCTTGATGCTGTCCACCCCGAGATCGGCCTCCAGGTCCATCTCGGACGACAGCATCTCCGCCGGGTACCCCGTCTTGTCGGCCACCACGGCCAGCAGCCGGCTCGTCAGGTCGCCGCCGGACGCGGCCGACGCGGCAGGCGCGACGGGCGCGACGCCCGGACGACCGGTGCCGCGACGGCCGCGCGCGCCACCGGCGGGCGAGGCACCGGCGCGGGCGCCGCCACGACCGCGGCGGCCACGGGAGGAGGCGGAGCCGTCGGAGGGGCCATCGCAGGCGCCGGAGGCGGCACGTACGGAGCCGCAGGGGGCACGTACGGAGCCGACGGCGGCGCGGCGTACGCCGACGGTGCCGGCGCGCGCGGCGCGGCGGCCTCCGGCACGGGCGCGCCGGTCAGCCCGAGCAGCGCGCGCTCCATCGAGGCCAGGTAGGCCTCGTGGCTGCGCGCCATCGTGTCCTGGAAGGCGGCGTGCGCCGCGGCCGTGTGGTGCTGGGCCTCCCGGAAGGCGTCCAGCCAGGAGGCCGGAGCCGCCGGCGGAGCGCTCGAGGGACCAGGGGTGTCTCGACTCACGGGGACCTCCACGACGCGCTCGACGGGGACCTCGACGACGCGCTCGACGACGACGGGTTCCGGCGCCGGGCGCGCGGGGTTGGGGGCAGGAAGGGGGACGTCTGCGGGCGGCGGGTACGGCCGCCCGACGTTGGCGCCGGCGATGGGCACGGCCACCTTGGGGACGCTGCGGGCCGCGGGGTCGGCCGGCGCTGCGTAGCCCTGCCAGAGCCCACGCAGGTCGACCGGGCAGCCGGCGACGAAGAGCTCGGCGAGGCCGTGCTGGAGCTGGAGGAGACCGGGGCGTCCCTTCCGGTCGAGGCAGACCGCGCGGTGACGGCGGTCGCCCAGCACACGCTCCACGAGCCCCGTGAGCACCTGACCGGCGCCCACCTCGACGAAGGTGCGCACCCCGTCGGCGTGGAGCCGCTCGACGATCTCGACCCAGCGCACCGGCGCGGTGAGCTGATCGACGAGCCCCTGGCGCACCTCGTCGGCGGCCTGCGGGTAGGGCTCGGCCGTGGCGTCGGCGAGCACCGGGATGGCCGGCACCCCCACCGCGAGGCCCCCCAGCGCCGCGGCGAGCTCCTCGGCGGCACCGGCCACCAGCGGGCTGTGGAAGGCGGTGGCCACGTCGAGGCGCGTGGCCACGACATCGCGCGCAGCGAAGGCCGCGATGCCGGCCTCCACCGCGTCGACGGAGCCCGAGAGCACCACCTGCGCGGGGTGGTTGTGGTTCGCGAGCACCAGGTCGAGCCCCGTCTCCTCCACCACGAGCTGGGCCTGGGTGGCGTCGGCGCGCACGGCGCACATCGCACCCGGCGTGGTGGAGGCCGCCGCCATCGCCCGGCCGCGCGCCTCCGCCGCACGCAGCAGCGCCTCGAGGTCGAGCGCGCCCGCGGCATGGAGCGCCGACAGCTCGCCGAAGCTGTGCCCGGCCGCCACCTCGGGCGCGAGGCCCACCTGGCCGAGCACCGCGAGCAGCGCGGCACTCACGGTGCCCAGCGCGGGCTGGGCGGCGTCGGTGGCCGTGAGCGCGGCCTGCTGGGCGTCGGCGGTGGCCTCGTCGTAGGCGGTGGGCGGGAAGACCACGAGGTCGAGCCGTCCCCCGGGCCCCACGCCGAGCGCACGGGCGCGATCCCAGACGTCGCGCGCAGCGTCGAAGGACATCGCCAGCTCGGCGCCCATGCCCAGGTACTGGCTGCCCTGCCCGGGGAAGAGGAAGGCCACGCGACCCGGATCGGCCTCGTGCGCGTAGCTGGCCCCGTTGGGGAGCACGAAGGAGACGTGGGGCGCCTTGCGGACCCGGGCGGCGGCGTCGGCGAGCGCGGCGGCCAGCGAGGCCGTATCGGCGGCCACCACGGCGAGGCGGGCGGGCCCCTCGCCCGGTGCGCCGGCGCTCCGCCAGGCGAGCCAGGCCAGATCGCTGCCGGCCGCTTCCGCCGCCAGGGCCTCGGCCCGATCCGCGAGCGCGGCCGGCGTGGCGGCGGCGAGCACCACCGTCTCGTGGCTCCACGTGCGGAGCCGAGGCGCCACCTCCTCCCCCTCCCAGGCCTCGAGCGCGAGGTGGAAGTTCGAGCCACCGAAGCCGAAGCTGCTCACGCCGGCCCGGCGCGGATGCCCGGCAGGCCGCACCCAGGGCCGCGCGGTGGACTGCAGGTAGAAGGGCGATCCGTCGATGCCGAGGAGCGGGTTCGGCCGGCGGATCTTCAGCGTGGGCGGGATGACGCCGTGGCGCACCGCCATCACCGCCTTGAACAGGCCCGCGGCGCCGGCGGCCGCCTTGGTGTGCCCGATCTGCGACTTCACGGAGCCGACGGCGCACCAGGGACGGGGGAGCTCTCCGGCCTCCTCGAAGACCTGCACGAGCCCGCGGAACTCCGCGGCGTCACCCGCCTTGGTGCCCGTGCCGTGCGCCTCGACCAGCTCGACCGTGTCGGCGGTGAACCCGGCCCGGTCGTAGGCCCGACGCAGCGCCCGCGCCTGCCCCTCGCTCACCGGCGCGTACACGCTCTTCGCCCGGCCGTCGGAGGAGCTGCCCACGCCCCGGAGCACCGCGTGGATCCGGTCGCCGTCACGCAGCGCGTCGTCGAGGCGGCGCAGCGCCACCATGCCGAGGCCCTCGCCGAGCAGCGTGCCATCGCCGTCGTCGCTGAAGGGTCGGCAGTCTCCCGTGGGCGACAGTGCCGGCGTCTTCGAGAAGCACATGTGCATGAAGATGCCGTTCATCGTGTCGACGCCGCCCACGACGACGAGATCGGCCTGCCGCAGCGCCAGCTCGTTCGCGGCCATCGAGACCGCCGAGAACGTGGACGCGCACGCCGCGTCGGTGACGCAGTTCGTGCCGTGCAGATCGAGGCGGTTCGCGATGCGGCCGGCCACCACGTTGCCCAGCAGGCCCGGGAAGGTGGCCTCCGTCCAGGGAGCGTAGTGCGCCGAGATGCGCGCGCAGGCCTCCTGCACCTCGTCCTCGGGCAGCCCCGTCTCGCGCAGGGCCTTCACCCACACCGGCCGCTGCAGCCGGCTGACCATGTCGCCCAGCAGCTCCTGGGCGCTGGTCACCCCGAGGATGACGCTCACGCGCTCACGGTCGAGGTGCGAGAAGTCGCCGCGCGTGGCGTCCTCGAGCACCTTCTGCGCCACGATGAGCGCGAGGAGCTGGGCCGTGTCGGTGCTGGGCAGCAGCGAGGGCGGCACGCCGAAGCCCAGCGCGTCGAAGTCCACGGGCTCCAGGAAGGCGCCGCGCGTGGCGTACGTCTTGTCGGGCACCGAGGGATCGGCGTCGTGGTAGTCCTCGAGACGCCAGTAGTCGGGCGGCACGGGCCCCGTGAGGTCGCGCCCCCGGAGGATGTCACGCCAGAAGCCGGTGGCGTCGCTCGAGCCGGGGAAGATGGCGGACACCCCCACCACGGCGAGCGGCACGGCACGGTCGTCGACAGACGGAACGGACATCGGAGGGATCCTCGGGATCAGGCGAGCGGACGGGGAACGAAGCGGAAGGCCTCGTCCGGGACGGCGACGCCGAAGGTGCGGAGCTGGTGGGCGCGGGTGGCGACGGCCGCGCCCTCGAGCAGGTTCAGGCCCACCTGCGCGACCTCGCGACGGGCCGGATCCTCCAGGAAGGTACCGCGTGTCCACGCGTTGAAGGCACCCATCGCCGGGCCGCACCAGATCTGGTAGTCCATCGCGCGGCCACTGTCGCCCGCGATCGCCCAGCGGCTCGACAGGCCGAGGTACCACCGGAAGCACAGGGCCATGCGGTGGTGGGGATCCCGCTCGGCACGCGCCAGCTCGTCGGCGTCGCGCCGCGCCCAGAAGGCCCGGGTCTCGTCCCAGATCTCGTCGAGGGGACGGCCCAGCACCCGCTGCTCGAGCTGCGTGCGCTCCTCGGCGGACAGATCGTCGAGACTGTCGTGCGAACGGTAGATCTCGTAGAGCCGGTGGGCACGGGGCGCGAACATGGTGCCGCGCTTGAGCACCTGCACCTTCACGCCCTGCTCGAACATGTCGGCGGCTGGCGCCATCGTGACGTCGCCGAGGCCGGCCTGGGCGAGCTGGCGACGACCCACCTCGGAGAGTCCCGACTCGACGCAGGCCTGGTTGACCGAGCCCGTGAGGACGAAGGACGCCCCCAGGGCGAAGGCGGCAGCGACGGCCTCGGGCGTGCCCAGCCCGCCGGCCGCGCCCAGCCGGATCGGCCGTTCGTACCCGTGCTCACGCTGGATCGCGTCGCGCACCGCGACGATGGAGGGGAAGAGGGCACCGAGCGGCCGGTTGTCGGTGTGGCCGCCGGAGTCGGACTCGACGATCACGTCCTCGGCGACCGGCAGCCGCCGGGCGAGCGCCGCCTCCTCCGCCGTGAGCGCGCCCTCGCGCACCAGCCCGTCGAGGATCGCCGCCGGGGGCGGCGTCAGGAAGCGGCGCGCGACGTCGGGGTGGCTGATCTTGCAGAAGACGTGGCGCGAACGGACGATCCGGCCCGCCTCGACACGCACGCCCGCGAAGGCGTAGCGCACGATGGCCGGCGTGAGCGCGGTGTAGGCGGAGGCGCTCACGCGGCGCACCCCCCGCGCCACGTACAGGTCGGCCACGGCACGCTCGAGGGCGGGCTCGTGCGGGGAGTGGATGAGGTTGCTGCCCCAGGGGAGGCGATCGCCCAACGCCGTGGCGAGCTCGTCCACGGCCTCGACCACCCGCGCATGCGACAGCCCGGCTGCGCCGAACATCCCCAGGAACCCCGCGTTCGCCGCCGCCCTCACCATGCGCGTGGTGGCGATGCCGTTCGCCATCGCACCCACCACGTAGGCGAAGCGCGTGCCGTGCACCTCGGCGAAGGAGCGATCCCCCAGCCACTCGGGGAAGAGCGGCGGCAGGGTGCCGAGCCAGGCCTGCGCCCCTGCGCCCGCCTCGGCCGGCCCCCCACCGAAGGCGACGCCCACGGGCGCGCGCGCGTCCGCCCGCACCACGTGCAGCGGGTCGCGCACGCGGGCCACCGCGGCGGAGAGGGACTGCCGATCGGTGGCGGGAGGCTCCTCGCCCGGGCGCCACCAGCCGATGGTGGCGAGCTCGGTGGCGTGCATCCGATGGACTCCGGTTCGACGGGCCGCGCCCATAACCACCCCGCCGCGCGCCGCCGCGTGAGGGGACCGTCAGCAAGCGAGGAGGCCCCGTCGAGCAGGGCACGATCGCCGTGTGCGTCCCCGCGGGTCCCCGGCACCTCGCGTCCGCCACGACCCCGGTTAGGGGCTGCGAGGTCCAGGCTGCCCCGAGGTGCCCCGATGCCCCGCCCGCTCGTCCGCTCCGCCGCCCTCGCCCTGCTGTGCGCGCTGCTGGCACCCGGCTGCAAGAAGAAGGCCCCGGAGGTCGCCGAGGAGGACGCGGACGCCACGCGGGTGCAGCAGGTCGACCAGGCGCTCTCCGTGGTCGCGCTCACGCCGTCCACCGGGCGCGCGGGCCAGCCCTTCGCGGCCACCCTGCGCGGTGCCGGTCTCGTCGCCACGCCCCGGGTCTTCCTCGGCGCCGAGCCGGCACGCGACGTCTCGTGGAAGAGCGCGCGCGAGCTGCTGCTCACGGTGCCTGCGCTGCCGGTGGGCACCTACGACGTCGAGGTGGTGAACCCGGCCGGGGAGACGGCGATCCTGCGCCAGGGGCTCACCATCGCCGAAGGCGGCACCGACTGCAGCGCGGTCACGGTCTACTTCCCCCTCGACGGCGCCTCGGTCGACGCCACGGCCGCGGCCGTCCTGGAGCGCCAGGTGGGCTGCCTGCGCGACGCGAACGCGCGCGTGCGCGTCGAGGGCCACTGCGACGAGCGCGGCACCATCGACTACAACCTCGCGCTGGGCGACCGCCGCGCCGAGGCGGTCGCCGCCTGGCTGGCGGCGCGCGGCGTGCCCCGTGCGCGCCTCGAGACCATCTCCTACGGGGAGGAACGTCCCGCGGTGAGCGGCCAGAGCGAGGCCTCCTGGGCGAAGAACCGGCGCGCCGAGATCCGCCTCGCCCGCTGAGCCCTGCGTCACGCTCGGCGCAGCACCCCAAGACCCGTTACCCGGGGGCCCCCCGCGGCCGCGCGCTGCGCCGCGGCACCTGGAGTCCCCATGTCCCTCGTCCCCGTCCACGGTGGGCTCGACGCACCCGTCGACCGCCGGCTGCCGCTGTCCCGCCGCAAGGCGCTCGCCGCCGAAGCGACGTCCTGGCCGTCCATCGAGGTGACCGAGGCCGACCTCGCCACGGTCCACCGCATCGCCGACGGCACGCTGTCGCCGCTCACGGGGCCGATGGGACGCGAGGCCGTGGAGCGCGTGCTCGCCGAGAAGGTGATCGTGCGCGAGGGCGTGCGCTACGCCTGGACGATCCCCACCGTGCTGCCGGTGACCGACGCCGAGGCCTCGGCCCTGCAGGCGGGCGCCCGCGCCGCCCTGCGCGGCCCGGGGGGCGAGCTGGTCGGACAGCTCGACGTCACCGAGGTCTTCCCGTGGGACAAGGCCGCCTACGTCGAGGGGGTGTACGGCACCTCCCGCACCGACCACCCGGGTGGCGCCATCGTCACCGACGACCCGCGCACGATGCTGGTGGCCGGCGAGCTGTGGGCCTTCCCCCCCGAGCCCAACTCCGCCTACGGCGACCTGGTGCTCACGCCGCTCCAGACCCGCGCGCTGATCGCGAGCTGCGGCTACGAGCGCGCCCTGGCCTTCCAGACCCGCAACCCGCTGCACCGCGCGCACGAGTACGCCCTCGTCTACGGCGCCGAGACCCTCACGCGGGCGGGCCACTACACCGGCGTGTTCCTCAACCCGCTGGTGGGCCAGCTCAAGAACGACGACGTCGACGCCGCCACCCGCATGCGGTGCTACCGGGCCCTGCGCGACGGGCGCCTGCTGGGCGAGGGGGATGCCGACACCGCGCTGTGGGCCGACGCCGGCTACAGCATCCACGAGGTCTTCCACCTCGTCGGTCTCGACATCAAGATGTTCTACGGTGGCCCCGCCGAGGCCGTGATGCACGCCATCTACCGGCAGAACCACGGCTTCACCGACATCGTCATCGGCCGGAAGCACGCCGACGCCCCGTACTTCGACAAGACGCCGATCTGGGGCGACTTCGACGCGCAGGCGATCTTCGACGAGCTGGGCGGCGCGCTCGCCATCCAGCCGGTGAAGGTCGGATTCGCGGCCTACTACGACAGCCTGGGCCGGGTGGACCTGATGGAGCTCCACGAGGGCGAGAAGCCCTTCTTCATCAGCGGCACGAAGGTGCGCGAGATCCTGGTGTCGGGCGAGCGTCCCGACGCCCGCATCCTCCGGCCCGAGATCGCCGACATCCTCATCGACGTCTACCGCGAGCAGCAGGCGAGCTGAGCGCGCCCACGCAGAGGTGCCCGTGCCGTGGCTGGAGCTGATCCCGAGCACCGACCACGGCCCGCTCCTCGACGTGCTCGTCGAGGGCGGGGCCGGGCAGCCTCCGCTCACCTGCCGCGCCCTGCTCGACACGGGCGCCAGCCACTCCGCCGTCGATCTCGAGCGCGTGGCGGTCCCGCTGGGGCTGCCACGCCTCGACCGACGCTGGATGGTGCTCGCGGAGCACGGCGCGGTGGAGGTGGACGTGCACGAGGTGGGCCTGCGCTTCCCGCAGGTGGACCTTCCGCGGTGGTGGGGCCGGGTGCACGCCATGCGCCTGCCCCGCGCCTTCGAGGTGGTGGTGGGCATGGACGTGCTGGACGGCACGCGCCTGGAGGTGGAGGTCCGGGGCGGCGTGCGACGGGTCCGCTGGAGCCTCCTGCCCCGATGAGCCGGTCGACCCCCGCGGCCATGCCGGGCTAGGAGGCGCCCCCCGAAGGGTCCAGCCCAGGAGGCCCACGATGACCGACGCCCCCGTCCGCCGCTTCCTCGAGCACCACTACCGGCACTACAACGCCGCCTCCGTCCTCGACGCGGCGCGTTGCTGGGAGAAGCACCTGGCCGAGGGGGGCAAGGTGATGGTGACGCTCGCCGGGGCCATGAGCACCGCCGAGCTCGGCCTGTCGCTCGCCGAGCTGATCCGCCGCGACATGGTCCACATCATCTCGTGCACCGGGGCGAACCTCGAGGAGGACGTCTTCAACCTCGTGGCCCACGACCACTACGCGCGCATCGCCGACTGGCGCGACCTGTCCAAGGCGGACGAGGCGGCCCTGGCCGAGCGCGGCATGAACCGCGTCACCGACACCTGCATCCCCGAGGAGGAGGCCATGCGCCGCCTCGAGGGCGCCGTGGTGCGGGTGTGGCGCGAGGCCGGGGAGCGCGGCGAGCGGCGCTTCCCCTACGAGTACTTCTACGAGCTCCTCCGCTCCGGCGCGCTCGAGGAGCACTACCAGATCGACCCGAAGGACTCCTGGCTGCACGCGGCCGCCCTCAAGGGCCTGCCGATCGTGACCCCGGGCTGGGAGGACTCCACGATGGGCAACATCTTCGTGGCCAACGTGCGCCGCGGGAACGTGGCGAACCTCGACGTGGTGAAGACCGGCCTGCACGCCATGGACTTCCTGATCGACTGGTACCGGGAGCAGAGCGGCGGCGCCGGCATCGGCTTCTTCCAGATCGGCGGCGGCATCGCGGGCGACTTCCCCATCTGCGTGGTGCCGCTGATCCACCAGGACATGCAGGAGGACGTGCCCACCTGGGCCTGGTTCACCCAGATCAGCGACGCCACCACCAGCTACGGCGGCTACTCGGGTGCCATCCCCAACGAGAAGATCACCTGGGGCAAGCTGCTTCCCGACGCCCCCAGCTTCATGATCGAGTCCGACGCCACGATCGTGGCGCCGCTGATCTTCGCCTACCTGCTCGGCTGGTAGGCGCCCCGTCCGGGCCGCGCGACGGGATAGGACCTCCGCGGGCCCGACGATGCACCACCACGCTCACCACCACGACCACGGCCACGGCCACCACGACCACCACGGGCATGGCGACGAGGCCGATCCGCGGGGTGCGCTCGGGATCGCGCTCGCCCTGAACGGCGCCTTCCTCGCCGTGGAGGCGGGCGTGGGCTGGTGGTCGGGCAGCCTGGCGCTGCTCTCCGACGCGGCGCACATGCTGTCGGACGTCGGCGCGCTGGTGCTGGCCCTCGGCGCAGCGCAGCTCGCGCGGCGTCCCGCCTCCGCCCGCATGACCTTCGGCCTGGATCGCGCCGAGCCCCTGGGGGCCTTCGTCAACGGCCTGGCGCTGCTCGTCGCGGTCGTGGTCATCGTGGTGGAGGCCCTGCGACGTCTCACCGGCGATCCCGCACCCGTGGACGGCTGGCCGGTGCTCTGGGTGGGTCTCGTGGGCCTGGGCATCAACCTGGGGAGCGCCTGGGCCCTCTGGCGGTCCGCACCCGACAACCTCAACGTGCGCGGCGCGCTGGCCCACATGCTCGCCGATGCGGCCGGATCCGTGGGCGCGGTCGCGGCGGCGGGCCTGCTCCTGCTCGGCGTGCAGGGTGCAGACGCGGCAGTGAGCCTCTTCATCGCCGCGCTGGTCGCCTGGGGCGCGTGGCAGGTCACCCGCGACGCCAGCCGGGTGCTCCTCCAGCTCCCGCCCCCCGGGCTCGACATGGACGCGCTCCTCCGCGGCCTCGCCACGCTGGAGGGTGTCGCGGACGTGCACGACGTCCACGTGTGGACCCTCGACGGCAGGCACCCGATCCTCACGGCCCACCTCGTGCCGGGGGACGGCACCGACCCCGGCGAGCTCACGCGGCGCGCGACCGACGCGGTCGAGCATGCCTTCGGCGTGCGGCACGCCACCTTCCAGATCGACCCCGGCACGTCGGTGCCCTGCCCCACGGCCCACTGCGGCGCGAGAGCCCCGGCCATCTGATACCGAGGCCCTCGGGGGCCGGGCCGCGAAAGGCCCACGCGCGCCCTCCAGGCGGCGCACGCGACGGGTGCACTCGGGTTGCACACGCGTGCCGAACATGGCGACCTGCGTACGGAATCGCGCAAGATGCAGGGGGGCCTGCCGATAGACCACGAGCCCCCCTCCGGGGCCCTTCGCCCACGACGGACGCCACCGTGTACGACGCCCACCCCGCCAGCGCCGCGCCCATGCGACTCCGCGTGGACTACGTGCGCGTCGTGGCGTCGCTCGCGTCGGCCGACAGCCGGGTGGAGGATGCGGAGCTCCACAGCATCCGCGGCCTGTGCGGCGCGCTCGGCCTGCCGCCAGGTGCCACCGAGAGCCTCGTGCTCTTCGCGCGGGAGCCCAGCACCGAGCGCGTCCGCGAGTCGCTCGAGAGCCTCCGCGACACCGAGCTCAAGCTCACGCTGGTCACCGACCTCGTCGCGCTCGCCATGTCCGACGGCAAGTACGACATCCAGGAGCGCAAGCAGATCCACGCGCTCGCCGCCACCCTGCTGGTGGGTCCCGACCAGGTGGCCGCCATCGAGGACTACGTCGCGCAGAGCCTCGAGGGCAGCCAGGTGGTGACGCACCTGGACGTGCAGGCCGCGGCCGACGACGCGAACGCCACGGCGGCAGGCGACATCGCCGGCGCCATCGCGGCGGCCGGCGTGCCCCTCGCCGTCGTGTGGGCCTACAGCCCTCGCGGCCTGTCGTACGTGGGGGTCACGCGCGCGCTGGAGGCGCTCGGGTTCGGCATGGGCCCGCTCTGGGGCGTGGCCGTGGCGGTGTCCTCCGGGCTCATGGCCTACCTGCTCGTCCGCGCCACCGCCCGCCTCGTCCTGCGCTGAGCGGCCGCGCGGATCAGGCAGGGTCCTCGTCGGGCTCCAGCCGCACCAGCAGGGTGCCCGCATCGACCGCCTGCCCGGCCTCGACCAGCACGGCGCGCACGGTGCCGTCGGCGGGCGCGCCGAGGACGTGCTCCATCTTCATCGCCTCGAGCACCACCAGCCGCTGCCCCTGCTGCACCCGATCGCCGAGTGCCACGTCGACCGCGCGGACGATGCCAGGCGTGGGTGCGGTGCAGGAGCCAGGCTCGGCCGCGTCGCCCGCCACGGCGGGCAGGCGCGGGACCAGCGTGACCATCGCCTCCCCGTCACCGAGGTGGACGTACACCGTG
This sequence comes from Alphaproteobacteria bacterium, assembly GCA_020632955.1. Taxonomy (GTDB): domain Bacteria; phylum Myxococcota_A; class UBA796; order UBA796; genus JACKEO01. Next base: position 53,358 of record JACKEO010000009.1, on the reverse strand, counting down.
TCACCGTCGTCGGGGCCGGGCGCGAGCCCCGTGGACGCGACGCGCACCGAGCGGACGAGACCGTCGCACTCCACGCGGAGCACGTCGCCCTGCACGCCATGGACCTGCACCGCGACCGGCGCCGCCTCGCCCACGCGCACCTCGAGGCCCTCGCCCACGGCGCGCCAGGCCACCTCGACCTCCTCGTCGAGGTAGCGCCAGCGGTCCCGCTCCCAGGCGGGACCGGAGATCCGCCAGGCCGACGGCGCGGCGGGACCGGAGGCGCGACGGTGTGCCCAGGCCCAGACCGTGGCGACGAGCGCCCCCTCCTCGACGTTCGCCGGCGGCGCCCGGGGGAGATCACGCTCCGCGAGGAAGCCCGTGTGGAGGGCGGCGGCGGCCATGGCCTCGTCGGCGGCGAGATCCCGCAGCAGCGACAGGTTCGTGGGCAGCCCCGGCACCCACGCCTGTCCGAGGGCGGCGCGCAGGCGCGCGAGCGCCACCTCGCGGGTGGGTCCCCACGCGATGATCTTCGCGAGCAGGCTGTCGTAGTGCGGGCTCACGACGTCGCCGGAAACGTAGCCACCGTCGACGCGGATCCCGTCGGCCTCCTCCAGGGCCACGCGCACCAGGCGCCCCGAGGCCGGCATCCAGCCGCGCAGGGGATCCTCGGCGCACAGCCGCACCTCGATGGCGTGGCCACGGGCGCGCGCGTCCAGGGCCGCCTGGTGGGTGGCGAGGTCGTCGCCGTCGGGCAGCAGCGAGCGTCCCTCGGCCACGTCGAGCTGGGCGGCGACGAGGTCGAGGCCATGCACGGCCTCGGTGACCGGGTGTTCCACCTGCAGGCGGGTGTTCATCTCGAGGAAGCAGGCCTGCCCGTCGCGGCCGACCACGAACTCCACCGTGCCGGCCCCCACGTAGCCGACAGCCTCGGCGGCCCGGCGGGCGAGGGCGTGGAAGGTGGCGGCCTCGGCGCGGGTGAGCGTGGGCGACGGCGCCTCCTCGACGACCTTCTGGTGCCGTCGCTGGATGCTGCACTCGCGCTCTCCCACCGACAGCACGTGGCCGTGGACGTCGCCGAGGACCTGCACCTCGATGTGACGGGGACGCTCGACGTAGCGCTCCAGCAGCAGGCGATCGTCGCCGAAGCCGGCGAGCGCCTCCCGACGCGCGGAGGCCAACGCCTCGGGCAGGCCCGCGAGGTCGTCGACGCGCCGCATCCCGCGACCGCCCCCTCCGGCCGAGGCCTTCACGAGCAGCGGCACGCCGATGCGGGCCGCCTCGGCCTGCAACGTGGCGTCGTCCTGCGCGTCGCCGTCGTAGCCGGGCACCACCGGCACGCCGTGCGCCGCCACCAGCTTCCGTGCGCGCGCCTTGTCGCCCATGGCACGGATGGCCTCGGGGGTGGGGCCCACCCACACGAAGCCCGCGTCGACGACGGCCTGGGCGAAGTCCGCGTTCTCGGCGAGGAAGCCGTAGCCGGGGTGGACCGCCCAGGCGCCGACGCGCCGCGCCGCAGCGAGGATGCGCTCGGGGTCGAGGTAGCTGGACGCGGCCGGACCCGGGCCGATGCGCACGGCGAGATCGGCCTCGCGCACGAAGGCGAGGCCGGCGTCCGCGTCGCTGAAGACCACTGCCGTGCTGAGCGCGCGGGCACGCGCGGTGCGGATCACCCGACGGGCGATCTCGCCGCGGTTGGCCACGAGCAGGGTGCGGACGGACGACATGCGGCCCTCAGTGGCGGAAGGTGCCCCAGGCCGACGTGCCCTCGACCGGTGCCGAGTGCACCGCGGAGAGCGCCAGCCCGAGGACCGTGCGGGTGTCGCGAGGATCGATGACGCCGTCGTCCCACTGGCGACCCGTGGCGTACCAGGCGGTGGACTCGCGCTCCACCTTGCCCACGAGCATCTGCTTGAGCATCGCCAGCTCCTCCTCGTCGACCGGCTTGCCCACCTTGGCGGCCGCCTGGCGCTTCACGAGATCGAGGACCCCGGCGAGCTGCTCCGGCCCCATCACGGCGATGCGGTGGTTGGGCCACGAGAACAGGAAGCGCGGCTCGTAGGCGCGCCCCGCCATGGCGTAGTTGCCTGCGCCGTAGCTGCCGCCGACCATCAGCGTGAGGAGCGGCACGGTGCTGTTGCTGACGGCGTTGACGAGCTTCGCGCCCGCCTTGATGATGCCACCGGCCTCGGCGTCCCGGCCCACCATGAAGCCGGTGATGTTCTGCAGGAAGAGCACCGGCGTGCCCGTCTGGTTGCAGAGCTGGAGGAAGTGGGCGCCCTTGTTCGCAGACTCGGTGAACAGCACGCCGTTGTTCGCCAGGATGCCGATCCGCCAGCCCCACAGCTCGGCGTGGCCGCACACCAGCGTGCTGCCGTAGCGCGGCTTGAACTCGTGGAAGCGGCTGCCGTCGACCACGCGGGCGATGACCTCCCGGACGTCGAAGGGCTGGCGCACGTCGGCGCTGACGAGGCCCAGCAGGTCGTCGATGGCGTGCACGGGGGCGTCACCGCGGCCCCGAGGCGCGGGGCCCGCCTTCTGCCAGCCCAGGGACGCCACGAGCTCCCGACCCAGGCGGATCGCGTCCCGCTCGTCGGCCGCGAGGTAGTCCGACACCCCGGAGACCTCGCTGTGGAGCCGCGCGCCGCCGAGCGCCTCGTCGTCGACCTCCTCGCCGAGCGCCATCTTCACCAGCGGCGGACCGGCCAGGTACATGTAGGCGGCCTGGTCGACCATCACGACGTAGTCGCTCATGCCGGGGATGTACGCGCCCCCCGCCGTGCACGACCCGAACACCAGCGAGATCGTGGGCAGGCGCTGCCGGGAGCGCCGCGTGATGTCGCGGAAGCCCTGCCCTCCCGGCACGAAGATGTCGGCCTGGTTGGGGAGATCCGCGCCCGCGGACTCGATGCAGTGCACCACGGGCAGCCGGTTGGCGAGGGCGACCTCCGCCAGGCGCTGGGACTTGGCCACGCCCGCCGCGTTGATGGCCCCTCCCTGCACCGTGGCCTCCGACGCGGTGATGAGCACCTCGGTGCCCGCCACGCGGCCGATGCCGCCGATGACGCCCGCGCCGGGGTGCCCGCCGTCGATGCCGCCGGCCAGGGCGCCCAGCTCCAGGAAGGGGGAACCGCGGTCGAGCAGGAGCTCCACCCGCTGACGCGGCAGCAGCTTGCCGCGATCGAGGTGGCGACGGACGTACTTGTCGCCGCCCCCCGCCTCGGCACGGGCGAGGAGGGCGTGGAGCTTGTCGAGCGCGGCGAGGTTGCCCTCGCGGTTGCGCACGAAGGCCTCGGACGTCGGCTCGACGCGCGTCGGCAGGACCTGCACGACCCCTCCCACGATGCGGTTGACACGAATATCAATGCCGGGCCATGGAAGCACCCGGCCCGTCCACGAACGCGCCGACAGAGGAGGACACGATGGCAACCGTGAAGGTCCACCAGGCCCACGCGCTCGGCGCCACCGGCGCCAAGGCGAAGCTCGCCGACTTCGAGAGCCTGCTCGAGCGCTACCGCGTGAAGCTCGCGTGGAAGGGCGACACCGCCGCCATCCAGGGCGTCGGCGTGGGCGGCGACGTGGTGGTGCGCGACGACGCCGTCGACGTGACGGTCAAGCTGGGCCTGCTCGCCAAGGCGGCGGGGGTGGACGCCGGCAGGCTCGAGGCCTCGATCGTCAAGCGCCTCAAGGCCTCGTTCGAGGACTGATCGCGCCCGACGGCTGCGCTTCGGCGGGTCAGCAGCCCGCCGGATCCGCGCAGACGCCGACGTCGGCCCTCGTGCCCTGTTCGCCCGGTGCGCCCTGCGCCGCCTGCCCGCCCGCGACCGCCGGCGCGCCGCCGGCACCCGCGCCGCCGGGCGTGCCCCCGGAGAACAGCGTGCTGATCAGGTCGACGCTGCCGCCCACCCGGTAGACGCCCCAGACGGACCCGCCGGCACCGCCGCCACCGCCGCCACCGTGGCCGCCCTGGCCACCGGCACCACCGGGACCGCCGGCGCCCAGGCCCTCGCCCGTGGCGCCCCCGCCGAGGCCGCCGAGGCCGCCCGGCTGACCTGCACCGCCGCGACCCCCGGCACCGCCACCGCCGCCGGTGCCGCCGACGAGCCGCGTGTCCTGCAGCGTCACGAAGGCGTCGTAGGCCAGCACCGCGAAGGAGCTGCCCCCGGAGGCGCCCGCGGTGCCCGCACCGCCGCGACATCCACCGGCGCCACCGCCGCCGCCACCGCCGCCCCGGGTGTCGAACTCGAGGTCGAGGCTGTCGCCGTCGCAGCCGCCGCCGCCGCCACCGCCGCCGCCGCCGCCGCCGTGCTCGCCCACCGTGCCGTTCGTGGCGCGCAGGCCGTACCACCACGCCCCGACGAAGCGACCACCGGCCGACGCCCCTGCGCCCCCGCCGCCATGGATCACGCGGCCGTCCGCGCCGATGGCCCCCACGGGAACCGAGATGTTGCAGGTGCCGATCCCGCTGCCCCGGTAGCCGTAGCCTCCCGACTGGACCGGAGTGCCGCTCGTGCCGGCCGCGCCCGAGGTGGCGTTGAAGTTCAGGCTGAAGAGGTCGCAGTCGGAGTCCTTGGACCCGCCGGAGCCTCCGGCGCCGCCCACCGTGCCCGTGCTGCAGGCCGGGTTGGACGCGCCGCCACCCGCGCCCCCGCGGGAGGTGCTGCAGACCTCGAAGCCAGAGGAGGCCCCGGCACCACCGCCGGCGCGCGCCGGCCGGCTCTGGGACTGCGCCGTGCCGTCCGCGCCGCCGCTGCCCGCCGCCCCGACGCCGCCGATCACCTCGACGCGCTCGAGCAGGAGCTGGCTGTCCTTGACGTGGATGCCGTAGCTGGAGCGGCCGTTCCCGTTGTTCTCGGTGCCCGAGGCGTCGGGCCCGCGGACCACGAGATCGGCGAGCTTGACCGAGGCGCCCTGGCGGATCTTGAAGGTCACCCACTCGGTGTCGACCGGGTCGAGGTCGCCCACCACCGTGACCTTGTGGCCCGTGACGTTGCGGTCCTTCCGGACCCACGACGCATCGAAGCCGCCGTACACCGTGGCCGTCCCCCCGGTGATGCTCGCGACGCCGGTGTAGGTGCCCGCCTGGACGTAGACGTCGCGGCGCCCGAGCGCCCGGGCGCGATCGATGGCGTACTGCAGCGTGGCGCACGGGGCGGCCCGGGTGCAGTTCCCGGCGTCGGCGCCACCGCTGGCCACCACGAAGGTGGCGAGGGCCTCGGTGCCGTCGAGGCCGTCGCAGTCCTCGTCGAGGAAGAGGCGATCGGGGAGGTCCGCGAAGCCCGGACGCACGCGGTCGTCGTCGTCGGCACAGTCGCCGTCGCAGCTCGACACCCCGTCGGCGTCGGCGTCCTTGGGGGTCTTCGTGTCGTCGCCGTCGTCGCAGTCGCCGGTGCAGCTGCTGTAGCCGTCGTGGTCGTCGTCCCTGGCGGAGCGCGTGGCGTCGCGGTCGTCGCAGTCGCCCGCGCACGCCGACGCGCCGTCGCCGTCCCAGTCGAAGGGCCCGACGAGCGGGTTGATGTCGTCGCAGTCGCCGGTGCAGCTGCTGAAGCCGTCCCCGTCGAAGTCGCGCGGCGTGAGCAGGGGCTTCAGATCGTCGCAGTCGTCGGCACAGGTGGTGAAGCCGTCGTTGTCGTTGTCGTCGAGGTTCTTGTCGCGATCGTTGTCGTCGCAGTCGCCCCCGCAGGAGGTGGCGCCGTCGTCGTCGTCGTCGCGGAGGTTCTTGGCGGGGTCGGCGTCGTTGCAGTCGCCGCCGCAGCTCGAGGCGCCGTCGCCGTCGCCGTCGAAGGGGGTCTTGGTGGGGTCCCCGTCGTCGCAGTCCGGCACCTCGTCGCAGGTGGTGTACTGGTCCCCGTCGGCGTCGAGGGTGTTGTAGAAGGCGTCGGTGTCGTTGCAGTCGCCGTCGCACGAGGTCTGCAGGTCGCCGTCGTCGTCGCGACGGTTCAGCGCCCACACCTCGTCGTCGCAGTCGCCGTCGCAGCTCGACAGGCCGTCGCCGTCGCCGTCGATCGGGCTCTTGTCGGGGTTGCCGTCGTCGCAGTCCGGCACCTCGTCGCACGTGGTGGAGCCGTCGTCGTCGGCGTCGTTGGGGTTCTTCGTCTCGTCCTCGTCGTCGCAGTCCCGCGGGATGTCGCAGGTGGTGGCCCCGTCGCCGTCCCGGTCCCGCGTGTCGCGCGTGCCGTCGAGGTCGTCGCAGTCCGGCACCGCGTCGCAGGTGGTGGAGCCGTCGCCGTCCTCGTCCTTCAGGTTCAGATCGGCTCGGATGTCGTTGCAGTCGCCATCGCAGGTGGACGCGCCGTCATCGTCGCGATCCCGCTGGTTGAAGAAGAAGCTGCTGTCGTCGCAGTCGCCCTCGCAGGTGCTCAGGTCGTCGGCGTCCTCGTCGACCGGCGTGTAGAAGGCGTCGATGTCGTTGCAGTCGCCATCGCAGGTGGTGAAGCCGTCGTCGTCGAGATCGTCGAGGTTCAGCTCGGGCACGGTGTCGTCGCAGTCGCCCTCGCAGACCGTGGCCCCGTCGCCGTCGGCGTCGATGGGGATCACCTGGATGTCGTCGTCGTTGCAGTCGCCGTCGCAGGTGCTGAAGCCGTCGCCATCCCCGTCGAAGGGTGTCTGGTCGGGGTCGTCGTCGTCGCAGTCCGGCACCTCGTCGCAGGTGGTGTACCCGTCGTCGTCGTTGTCTCCGGGGTGCTTCGTGGGGTCGTCGTCGTCGCAGTCCCCGTCGCAGGTGGTCCACCCGTCGTGGTCACGGTCGAGGTTGTCGCGCGTGGGGTCGTCGTCGTCGCAGTCGGCCACCAGGTCGCAGGTGCTGTTGCCATCGCCGTCGGCGTCTGCTGGTGACATCGCCGCCGTGCTGTCGTCGCAGTCCACGGGATCGGTGCACCCGGAGTACCCGTCCCCGTCGAGATCGGCGGGCGTGATGGTGCCGTCGTTGGGCGCGCAGTCCCCGTCGCAGATGCGGTAGCCGTCCCCGTCGGGGTCGGCGCCGGTGAGCCCGGGGTTGGCGTCGTCGCAGTCGCCTCCGCAGGTGGTCCAGCCGTCGTTGTCGGTGTCGCCGAGGCCCAGGGAGGCGTCGGTGTCGTCGCAGTCGCCGCCGCACGAGGTCCAGCCGTCGCCGTCGACGTCCAGGGCGTCGACCGAGGCGTCGGTGTCGTTGCAGTCGGGCACCTCGTCGCAGGTGGAGTTGCCGTCGCCGTCGGCATCCCCCGGGTTGGCGGCCGGGTCCCCGTCGTCGCAGTCGTTGATGCAGCCCGAGTAGCCGTCGCCGTCGAGGTCGTCGCCGGTCTTGATGTTCGGGTTGGAGTCGTCGCAGTCGCCGGTGCAGGTGGAGAAGCCGTCGCGGTCGGTGTCGCGGGGGTTGAGGTCGGGGTCCTCGTCGTCGCAGTCCACCAGGAAGGGGTTGGGCGCGCAGGTGCGGTAGCCGTCCTTGTCCTTGTCGGCGGGGTTCTTCGCGGGGTCGGTGTCGTCGCAGTCCGGGAAGGGCGTGCTGCAGGTGGAGTAGCCGTCGCCGTCGTGGTCGATGCCCGACAGGTCCGTGTCGTTGTCGTTGCAGTCCTTGACCACGTCGCAGAGGGTGCTGCCGTCGCCGTCGGCGTCCACCGGCTTGCGGGTGGCGTCGTTGTCGTTGCAGTCCCCTCCGCAGGTCGTGAAGCCGTCGTGGTCCAGATCCCGCAGGTTGAGGGAGGCGTCGGTGTCGTCGCAGTCGCCCCCGCAGGCCGAGGCCTGGTCGCCGTCGCGATCCTCCGGGTACTTCCGCGCGTCGGTGTCGTCGCAGTCGGGGATCGGGTCGCAGGTGGTGTAGCCGTCGTCGTCGTCGTCGCGGGTGTTCTTCACCGCGTCGGTGTCGTCGCAGTCGCCGTCGCAGGAGGTGACGCCGTCGCCGTCGGCATCCGTGCCGCTGCGGGCCGGGTTCCCCTCGGCGCAGTCCGGGTAGGGCACCGAGCACGGGTGCGTGCCGTCGCCGTCCAGGTCGACCGGGAAGATGAAGTCCTTCGTGTCGTCGCAGTCGCCCGCGCACGTGGTCCACTGGTCGTGGTCCGCGTCCTTGAGGTTCAGCGTGGCGTCGGTGTCGTCACAGTCGCCGTCGCAGACCGTGGCGCCGTCCCCGTCGACGTCGGCCCCCGTCTTGCGCGGGTCGAGGTCGTTGCAGTCGCCGCCGCAGGTGGTCCAGCCGTCCTTGTCATGGTCCTTGAGGTTGAGCGTGGCGTCGGTGTCGTCGCAGTCGTCGTCGCAGCTCGACGCCCCGTCGCCGTCGACGTCGGCCGGGGTGAGCCCGGAGTGCCGGTCGTCGCAGTCGCCCTGGCAGGTGCTGTAGCCGTCGCGATCGATGTCGGCGGGCGACAGCGCCTTCGACGTGGGATCGCAGTCGCCGCGACAGGTGGAGTAGCCGTCGGCGTCGGTGTCGTCCTGGTTGTACCAGGCATCCGAGTCGTTGCAGTCCCCGAAGGGCGTGCTGCAGGTGCTCCAGCCGTCGGAGTCCATGTCGGCCGGCGTCTTCGTCGCGTCGTTGTCGTTGCAGTCGGGCGGGACCGTGCACCCGGTCCACCCGTCCTCGTCGTGGTCGGCGGGGTTCTTCGGCTTGCTGCGGTCGTCGCAGTCGCCCGCGCACGTGCTCCACCCGTCCTTGTCGAAGTCGATGCCCTCCACCGTGGGATCGTCGTCGTTGCAGTCCCCGTCGCAGGTGGAGTTCTTGTCGCCGTCGTCGTCGCGCGGGTTGAGGAGCGGGTTGAAGTCGTTGCAGTCCGGCACCTCGTCGCACGTGGAGTGCTGGTCGCCATCGACGTCGAAGGGGGTCTTGAAGGCGTCGTCGTCGTCGCAGTCGGGCACCTCGTCGCACAGCGAGGAGCCGTCCCCGTCCTCGTCGACGGGCTTGCGCTCCGGGTCGCCGTCGTCGCAGTCCTCCTGGCAGGTGCTGTAGCCGTCGCGGTCCACGTCCTTGGTGTTCAGGTCGGGATCGTCGTCGTTGCAGTCGCCCTGGCAGGAGGTGGCGCCGTCCTGGTCGTTGTCGACCGGCTTCTTGTTCGGATCGCGGTCGTCGCAGTCCGGGGGCACCGTGCAGGTGGTGAAGCCGTCGCCGTCACGATCGGCCGGCGTGAGCGCAGCCTTCGTGTCGTCGCAGTCGTCCTCGCAGGTGCTGAAGCCGTCGTTGTCGCCGTCGAGGGGCGTCAGCGCCGGGTCGTCGTCGTCGCAGTCCTCCTGGCAGGTGCTGTACCCGTCGCGATCCCCGTCGAAGGGCGTCAGCTCGGGATCGTCGTCGTCGCAGTCCTCCTGGCAGGTGCTGTAGCCGTCGCCGTCGCGGTCGGCGGGCGAGCGCGTGCCGTCGTCGTCGTCGCAGTCGGGCACGGGCTCGGCGCAGGTGCTGTACCCGTCGAGGTCGCGGTCGGCGGGTGACCGTTCGCCGGTGGTGTCGTCGCAGTCGCCGGCGCAGGTGCTGTACCCGTCGTCGTCCAGGTCGGCGGGGGTGAGCGTCTTGTCGCCGTCGTCGCAGTCGTCCTCGCAGGTGGTGAAGCCGTCGTCGTCGAGGTCCTTCTGGTTGAGATCCGGGCGGGTGTCGTCGCAGTCGCCCGCACAGGCGCTCAGCCCGTCGCCGTCGCCGTCGTGGATGCCCACGTCGGGATCGTTGTCGTCGCAGTCGCCCTCGCAGGTGCTCGCGCCGTCGTCGTCCCCGTCGCGGGGCGACAGGGTGGGATCGTCGTCGTCGCAGTCGCCGTCGCAGGAGGTGTAGCCGTCGTCGTCCAGATCCTCGGGGGTGAGGTCGGCCGCGTCGTCGTCGCAGTCGCCGTCGCAGGTGCTGAAGCCGTCGTCGTCGAGATCGAGCGGGTTGAGCTCGGGCGAGGTGTCGTCGCAGTCGTCGCCGCAGGTGCTGAAGCCGTCTCCGTCGCCGTCGGCGGGGGAGCGCGAGGAGTCGAGGTCGTCGCAGTCGTCCTCGCAGAGGCTGTAGCCGTCGCCGTCCACGTCCTTGCCGTCGACCGTGACGTCGTCGTCGTCGCAGTCGCCGTTGCAGGTGGTGGAGCCGTCGCCGTCCTCGTCGAGCTGGTTCAGGTCGCCGCGGCTGTCGTCGCAGTCGCCGTCGCAGGTGGACAGGCCGTCGTCGTCGGCGTCGTAGGGCGTGAGGAAGGCGTCCTCGTCGTCGCAGTCGTCGAGGCAGGCGAAGGCGCCGTCGCCGTCGCCGTCGTTGACGAGCAGGTCGGGACAGGGGTCGACGCTGTCGCAGAGGCCGTCCCCGTCGCGATCGTCGAGCAGGTCGTCGGGGCAGACGTCGTCGCTGTCGCAGGCGCCGTCCCCGTCGCGATCGTCGAGCAGATCGAGCGGACACGGATCGACGTCGCCACACTTCCCGTCGCCGTCCACGTCGTTGTCGGGATCGAGCGGGCAGGCATCGTCGCGCTCGCACAGCCCGTCGCCGTCGCGGTCGTCGAGCGCGTCCTGGGGACACACGTCCTCGTCGTCGCACACGCCGTCCTGGTCGCTGTCGCCCGTGCTGTTCACGCCGTAGCAGGGATCCAGGTCGTTGCAGATCCCGTCGCCGTCGCTGTCGCCGGTGACGTCGCTGCCCGTGCAGAGATCGGCCGAGTCGCAGTCGCCGTCCTGGTTCGCGTCGTCGGGGTTGTCGTCGGGACAGGGGTCCACGCTCGTGCACACCCCGTCGCCGTCACGGTCGTCCGGGTTGTCGTCCGGACACCGGTCGACGCTGTCGCACACCCCGTCCCCGTCACGGTCGTCGAGCTTGTCGTCGGGACACGGATCGACGCTGTCGCACACCCCGTCCCCGTCGCGATCGTCCAGCGGGTCGGCGGGACAGGGGTCCACGTCGGCGCACTTCCCATCGCCGTCGGCGTCGTCGAGCGGATCGAGAGGACAGGGATCCTCGCTGTCGCAGACCTCGTCCTCGTCGCTGTCGTCCGGGTTGTCGAGCGGCACGGATCCACGTCGGCGCACGTGCCGTCGCCGTCCTCGTCGTCGTCGGGGTCGAGCGGACAGGGGTCGTCGCCGTCGCAGGTGCCGTCGTCGTCCTGGTCGTCCAGGACATCCGTGGGACAAGGGTCGGCCGCCTCGCACACCCCGTCGCCGTCGCGGTCGTCGAGGGCGTCGGTAGGACAGGGATCGCGATCGGTGCAGACGCCGTCCTCGTCGGGATCACCGGACTGGTCGTCGCCGAGGCACTGGTCGCGGTCGTTGCAGACCCCGTCCCCGTCGCTGTCGCCGGTGGCGTCGGACCCCAGGCAGCGGTCCCCCGAGTCGCAGTCGCCGTCGCCGTCGCCGTCGTCCGGGTTGTCGTCGGGACAGGGATCGACGCTGTCGCACACCCCGTCCCCGTCGCGATCGTCGGGGTTGTCGAGCGGACAGGGGTCGACGTCGGCGCACTTCCCGTCGCCGTCGGCGTCGTCCAGCGGATCGTCCGGGCAGGGGTCGTCGGCGTCGCAGGAGCCGTCGTCGTCGCGGTCGTCGGGGTTGTCGAGCGGGCACCGGTCGTTCGTGGTGCAGACGCCGTCGCCGTCGATGTCGTCGGGGTTGTCGAGCGGGCAGGGATCGACGTCGGCGCACTTCCCGTCACCGTCGGCGTCGTTGCTCGGGTCGAGCGGACAGGGATCCTGGCTGCCGCAGAGCTGGTCGTTGTCGGGATCGCCCTCGAGGTCGGGCCCCAGGCAGGTGTCCTGCGACGCGCAGATGCCGTCGCCGTCGAGATCGTCCGGGTTGTCGAGGGGACAGGGGTCGAGATCGGAGCACACGCCGTCGCCGTCGGCATCGCCCTTGCGATCGTCGCCGGTGCACAGGTCGTCCTCGTCGCACGAGCCGTCGCCGTCGCTGTCGGCCGCCTTGTCGATGGCGTTGTCGTCGCAGTCGCCGCCGCAGGAGCTGACGCCGTCGCCGTCCGCGTCGATCTCGGTGACGGTGGCGTCGAAGTCGTCGCAGTCGCCGAGGCAGGTGGAGGCGCCGTCCCCGTCGACGTCGAGGAGGTTCAGGCGGAAGTCGTCGTCGTCGCAGTCGCCCGCGCAGGAGCTGGCGCCGTCCCCGTCGACGTCCCGGAGGTTCTTCGTGGGGTCCGCGTCGTCGCAGTCCTTCGGCGCGGGATCGCCGTCGAGATCGCGGTCGTCCAGCACCCGGTGGACGACGTCGGACGCGCCCTCGTCGAACTGCGTGTAGGCGTAGGCCTGGATCCAGACCTCGAGGATGCCGGCGTCGGACGGCACCTGCACCCGATGCCAGGCGCGCCCGTCCCCGTCCGCGAAGTCGTGCCCCAGGAGCAGGTAGGGGGCCTTCAGATCGCTGCACAGCGACCGCGCATCGCACCAGCCCTCGCCCACCCCCGCGGGGGACGCGATGAAGTGCACGAGGGCGCCGGGCGGGACGCCGTCGACCCCGACGAACATCGTCTCGCCCCGCACCATCGGCGAGACGTACAGCCGCGGCTCGAGCGGCGGCGGCACGCGCGCGCTGGCGAGCCCCGGCGCCGCGGTGTCGTCGCCGGGCAGACCGCCCACGCCCCCCGAGGGACCACAGGCGAGGGCGAGGACCGCGAGGAGCGCGGTCCAGGTGTGGGGGGAGGGCATGGCAGATCGTTCCGCGAGCGGGTCCCGCCAGTCTACACGTGTGCCATCGTCGCTGCGACCACCCCACCCCGCAGGACACCGCGACGCGACCTGCCGGGGGAGGGGCACGTCGCCCGGACGCCACCCCTCAGCGCGGCACGTCCGCGCTCGGGTCCAGGCGGGCGAGGCGTGCGGCGCCCAGGGCCACGGCCAGGACCGCACCCCCCAGCAGGGGAAGGAGGGCGGCCAGGCCCGCGACGAGGGCACTGGAGGTCACCAGCCACCCGAGGCCGCCGGTGGTGGCGGCCATCACCACCAGCCCGCCGTGGATCGTCCAGCCTCCGAAGGTCACCGCGAGGTTCCGTCCCACCGACTGGAGCGCGGCCTCCCCGCCCTCCATGCGCACGGGGAAGAAGAGGAAGAGCGCGTTCTCCACGGCGAGCACCGCGAGCGCGAAGCCGGGCTCGGCCAGGCCCAGCACGAGGGCCAGCGGCGCCGCGCCGGGAGCCCAGAGCGCCGCCCCCGCGAAGATCGTCCAGCACAGGCCGGTGACGAGGACGACCATCGGGAGGATCTGGCCGAGGAAGAGGGCCGACGGACGGATCGGCAGGGCGAGGAGCGGGTCCAGGCGGTCGAGGTCGGCCCGGAAGTCCAGACGGAGCACGCCCGGCACGAGCACCGTGCCCCACGCGACGGCACTCGCCATCATCCCGCGCGCCGTGGCCGTGCGCGACATGCCCCCCACGGCCGACGGGAAGAGCACCCCGATCACCACCACCAGGGCCACGACGCCCCCGAGGGTCACGAAGGTGGCAGGCCGACGCACGATCTCCACGAGGCGTCGCCAGGCCACGGTGCCCAGCCCGCGCCAGCGAGGGAGCATCGGCACGCCCACCGTCCACACCTCGCCCAGCGTGCCCACGCCCCCGCCCCGCCGCACCTGCTGGAGCGCGGCCTGGACGTGCTGGGCCCCCTCGGCGGCGAGCTCCAGCCACGCACCACGGCCGGCACGCACCAGGAGCACCACGAGCAGGGCGTCCGTGGCCAGCATCACCCCGGCCCACTGCAGCACCTCGCCCCCCTGATCGGCCACGAGCAGGCCGATGCCCGCGCGGAAGGGCAGGAGCAGCGCGCCGGCCACCGGGTGGGCCTGCAGCGCATCGATCCAGGCGTCGGCCCCCCAGGCCCGCACCCGCAGCGCGGCCAGCCCGAGCACCACCAGCACCGCGCCGTACGCCGCCCGCCACCAGGTGCGCCGACGGCCCCCTCGCCGCAGCAGCGTGGCGAGCATGGCCGACATCTGCAGGAAGGGCAGCACGAGGAGGGTGGCGGCCGGCCCTCCCAGCGGGTGGCGCGCGTAGAAGGCGGCCATGGGCGACAGCATGAGGCCCCCCAGCACCCACGCCACCACCAGGAGGGTGACCTTGTAGCGGAGCAGCTCGCTCGGGCTGAACGGGCCGCCGAAGAGCTGGTCGGCCTCGGCCGCCTGGAAGCCGAGGACCTCTCCCCCACCCCGCACCGCGATCTGGCCGAACCACACCAGCAGCAGGCCGAGGGGACCCACCTGGGCCAGCCAGGAGCTGTCGACCATGCGCAGGTCCGGCAGGAGCAGCCGGGGCACGAGCCACACGGCGAAGAAGAGCAGCGTGGCGACGCCGGCGAGGGCGCCGCTCGGCGTGCGCAGGCGCTCCGCGGCATCCCGACCTGCCGCCCGGACGCGGAGCCCCACGAGCGACCACAGCCCGGCCGGCATCCACGCCAGCCCCACCCGCGCGATCACGGCGGCCGCGCCGGCTCGGTGGCCCGGAAGAAGAGGTCCTCGAGCTTCTCGCCCTGGAGCGCCCGACGCGCCTCCTCGAGGGGGCCGAAGAAGCGCACCCGCCCCTCCACCAGCACCAGGAGGTCGGTGCAGAGGTCGTCCACGACCGACAGGAGATGGCTGGACAGGATCAGCCCGGCGCCGCGTGCCGCCTCCTCGCGGATCCAGTCCTTGCAGGTGCGGATCGCGCGCGGGTCGAGGCCCGTCATCGGCTCGTCGAGCATGAACAGGGTGGGCTGGTGGAGCGCGGCCATCACCAGCGACACCTTCTGGCGCATGCCGAGGGACAGCGAGCCGCAGGCCGCGGTGGCCTTGCCCTGCAGCTCGAAGCGCTCGAGCAGCGTGCGTCCCCGCGCCTCCCACCCCGCCGGCACCGCCCAGGCGCTCGCGACGAAGGCCAGGTGCTCCCAGATTGTGAGCGCGTCGAAGAGCTGGGCCTCGTGGGGCACCCAGGCCAGCCGGCGCTTCGCCGCCACGGGATCGGCCCAGACGTCGATGCCGGCGATGCGGACCTGCCCCGCGTCCGGCCGGACGATGCCGGCGAGTGCGCGCAGGGTGGTGGTCTTGCCGGCGCCGTTGGGCCCCACCATCGCCAGGACCCGACCGGGACCCAGCGTGAAGGCGAGATCGTCGACGGCCACGGTGCTCCCGTACCGCTTGCCGAGGCCGACGACGTCGACGATGGGCTGATCCTGCATGGTCCCGCCGCTAACACCCGGCCCCCGGCCGGCCACGCCGCCCTTCAGTCACGGCCTGTCCGATCCGATTCGGTACGCGGGGTGCCGCGACCAGGATCGGCCTTGGACCACGAGACACCGCCACAGTCACACCCGAGCACGCTCGACGCGCCGCTCACCGGCGAGCTGGGTTCCCTGCCGTCGACGATGCGCGCACGCGCCCGTGGGCTGGTGCTCACCTCGTCGGTGCTGGCGCTGTGCGGCCTCGCCGTGGTGATCGGCTCGCTGGTGCGCGGCACCACGGACGTCGGGGTCGCGCCGGTGACCGCGCTGCTCTTCGCGCTCGTCCCCGTGGTCTTCCGGCTCAGCCGCTCCTACAGCGCCGCGGCGTGGTCCTTCGTGGCCCTGGCGATGATGCTGGCCGTCACCTTCATCCCCACGCACGGCGGGCTGCTGTCGGTGCACGCGCTGTGGCTGCCGCTGCTGCCGGCCGTGGTGCTGGTGGTGCTCGACTACCGGGCCGCCGTGGCCTCGGTCTTCTTCGTCTTCGGCTTCGGCTTCGTGCTCGTGGCCGGTCACACCCGCGGCCTCGTCCCCGCGCCGCTGAGCGAGCCCACGCCCGTGGACGTGGCCGTGGTGGTGCTGTGCAGCTCCCTCGTCTTCCTCGCCGTGTCGCACACGCGCGAGGTGGCCGTGGGCGACCTGCTCGAGGACCGCGTCTCGGAGGCCCGCGCCCGCGCCCGCGCCGAGGCCGCGAGCCGCGCGAAGTCGTCGATCCTCGCCTCCGTGAGCCACGAGCTGCGCACCCCGATGACCGGCATCCTGGGCCTCGCCGACCTGCTGTCGGAGACCTCCCTGGACCGCAAGCAGTCCGACTGGGTGCGCACCATCCACAAGACCGGGCACGCGCTCCTCGCGCTGCTCGACGACCTGCTGGACACGGCCCGGCTCGACAGCGGCAACCTCACCCTGAAGCAGCGGCCCTTCCGCCCGCTGGAGCTGGCCGAGCAGGTGGTCGCCCTCTTCCGTCCGCGGGCGCGCGGCAAGCGCATCGCGCTGCACCTCGAGGTGGCGCCCGACGTGGCGGTGAAGGTGCTCGGCGACGCGGCCCGCATCCGCCAGGTGCTGATCAACCTGGTGGGCAACGCCGTGAAGTTCACCCACCAGGGCGGCATCGTGCTGCGCGTGCAGCAGGACGACCACGTGCTCGTCTTCGAGGTCACCGACTCGGGCGTGGGCATCCCCAGGGACCGCCTGGAGGACGTGTTCACGCCCTTCGTCCGCGCCGAGGCCGACCATGCCTCCGCTGCCGGCGGTGTGGGCCTCGGCCTGTCGATCGCCCGCCTGCTGGTGGAGGCCATGGACGGGGAGATCTCGGTGCGCAGCGAGGAGCAGGTGGGCACCACCTTCCAGGTGCGCCTGCCGCTGGAGGTGCTCGACGCCGACGCCCCCACGACCGAGACCTCGTCGTACCGCCCACGACCGGACGCCTCGCTGCGCGTGCTGGTGGCGGAGGACAACCCGGTCAACCGCATGGTGATCACCGCCATGCTCGAGAGCATGGGCCACGAGGTGCGGGTGGCCCACAACGGCGACGAGGTGGTGCCCACGGCGCGGGCCTTCCACCCGGACGTCTGCCTGATGGACATGCGCATGCCGGTGGTGGACGGGCTCGAGGCCACGCGCCGCCTGCGGGCCGATGCACGCTTCGACCGCGTGCGGGTCATCGCGCTCACGGCCAACGCCTTCGACGAGGACCGCGAGGCCTGCCTCACGGCGGGCATGGACGACTTCCTCACCAAGCCGGTGACCCGCGAGCAGCTCCGGGTGGCCATCGAGGGGTCGGCGCGGCTCGTGGCGAACGCGTAGGCCTCGCGGCCAACCCTTGGGGTGCGGCCGGCGAACGCCTAGGGCAGGCCTGCCAGCGCGAGCACCGCGGCCTCCAGGCGATCGAGCACCTGCTCGGCGGCCTCGCGGGCGGACGCCAGCGAGACGTCGGCCGGCACGCCCTCCACCACCTCCAGGTACACCTTGATCTTGGGCTCGGTGCCGGAGGGACGCACCAGCACGCGACTGCCGTCAGCGAGGTCGAAGGCGACCACGTCGCTGGCGGGCAGGTCGAGGTCCTCCTCGACGCCGTCCGCCCGCACGAGGCGGCGCGCCGCGAGATCGCGCACGGCGGCCACGGGGCGCCCCGCCAGCTCGTCGGGTCGCGACGCCCGCAGGCGGGCCATCGCGGCGTCGATGCGCGCGCGCCCCTCGGTGCCCGGGAGCCGCAGGCTGCGCTGACGCCCGACGTGCAGCCCGTGGCGCCGGTAGAGGGCCTCCAGGCGTCCCTCGAGCGTCTCGCCCCGCGCCGCCAGGTGCCCCGCGAGGTCGGCCACGAGCAGGGCCGTGGAGACGCCGTCCTTGTCGCGCACCACGCTGCCGGCCGAGTAGCCGATGCTCTCCTCGAACCCGAAGCGGAAGCGCCCCCCGGCCGCCTCGTGCGCCAGCGCGAGGGTGGCGATCCACTTGAAGCCGGTGAGCACCTCGGCGTAGCGGACGCCGTGCGCGGCGGCGATGCGCCGGGTCATCGCCGTGGACACGATGGTGGACACGACGAGGTCGTCCGGGCGGACCGGCGCGCTCGCGAGGAGGTCGTCCACCAGCAGCACGCCGAGCTGGTTGCCGGACAGCACCGTGAAGCCGTCCCGCCCGGGCACCGCCACCGCGCAGCGGTCGGCGTCGGGGTCGTTGGCGATGGCGACATCGGCGCCCATGGCCTCGGCGAGCGCCACCACGCCGTCCATCACGCCCGGCTCCTCCGGGTTGGGGAAGGGCACGGTGGGGAAGCTGCCGTCGGGCTCGGCCTGGGCCGCGACCACCCGCACCTCGTGCCCTGCCGTGGCCAGCGCGCGACGGACCGGAGCGCCGCCCACGCCGTGCACGGGCGTGTAGGCCACCCGCGCCCGCGCCTCCGGGTGCACCCGGAGGGCCTGGATCTCGGCGTGGTAGCGGTCGAGCAGGTCGGCGGGCCAGGGGCGGACGAGATCCCCGAGCGCCGCCAGCGGGGGGGGCTCGATCGGACCGGCCCGCTCGGCCATGCGCGCCTGGACCTCGGTGTCGACCGGCGAGACGATCTGCGCGCCCGTCTCCCAGAACACCTTGAAGCCGTTGTCGGCGGGCGGGTTGTGGCTGGCGGTGACGATGCCACCGGCCGCGGCACCGAGCGCCGGCACGGCCCACGCGAGGATCGGCGTGGGCAGGGCCTGGTCGGCGAGGAAGACCGGGAGGCCCGCCGCGGCGAGCACCCGCGCGGAGGCCTCGGCGAAGGCCCTGCTGTCGGTGCGGGCGTCGTAGGCGAGCACCACACCGCGACGGCGCGCCTCGGGCACACGCGCCTGCACCACGTCGGCGAGGGCTGCACTCACCCACAGCACCATGCGCTGGTTCATCCGCGCCGTGCCGGGACCCACGGTGCCGCGCATCCCGCCGGTGCCGAAGGTCAGGGTCTCGGAGAAGTGCTCGCGGAGCGCGTCCACGTCGTCCCGATCCAGCATCGCGGACACGGCAGCCCGCGTGGCCGCATCCGGGTCCACCACCACCCACGCACGCGCACGTGCACGAAGCTCCTCCGGCTCCACGCTCACCTCCCTCGCCCCAGGAGGCGCCCCCTAGCGCGGAGCCGAGGGGTCTGCCGTGGGGTCGTCCAGGAAGCGGAGCACGCGCTCGCGGTAGGCGTCGGGGATCACCTGGTGGATGTCGGAGTGGGCCACACCGTCGGGCTGCCACAGCCAGGCCGGCAGATCGGCGGGCAGGTGCTGCATCACCAGCGGGCCGTAGGCGGGATCGATGAAGTCGTCGGCGAGCCCGTGGATGACGAAGACCGGCGAGCGCATCTCCTCGGCGGCCGAGAGGTTGTCGTAGACCTGGTCGAAGAACCAGCCCGACGGCAGATCGAGTCCGGCGGCCGCGTCGACGAGCTGTTCGGTGCTGGGGAACATGTTCTCGAGCACCACGGCGCGCGCCCCGATCTCGTCGTTGGTGTGCGCCATGACCGCCGCGCCGAGCGACAGCGACACCCAGGGGATCTCCTCGGGCGGCAGCCCCGTGACGTCGCTGACGTACTGGACCGCGGCCAGGCCGTCCTGCTCGAGGATGCCGTCGGCGTCGATCACCGGGTGCGAGCGGCCGTAGCCCCGGTAGTCCCACGCGAAGACGTCGAAGCCCCAGGACCAGTAGGTCTCGATGCGGTGCATCTCGGCGTCGAGGGCACCGCCGTTGCCGTGGGTCCAGATGAGGGGCGGCGCGGGCTGCGGCTGGTGGGCCCACACGCCCGCGAGCGCCACCCCGTCGACCGAGGGGAAGCGGACCTCCTCGAAGAGCTCGGGCGCGATGCGCTCGCTCGACAGGTCGTACGTGTCGACCAGGGCCTCGGGGATGACGAGGCGGTCGAGCGTGATGCACCCGGTGAGCAGGAGCAGCAGGCTCATGGCGCCTCCTCGGGGTCGGCGACGCGGGCCTTGCGCGGACGCAGCACCGCCTTCGGCCGCTTGGGCGGCACGTAGAAGGTGAGCGCGAGCTTGGCGCCGACCACGCCCTGGTCGCCCGGCCCGTACCAGACGGGCGCGACGAAGGTGGTGCGGGTGAAGGGGGCGTGCCAGTCGAGCTCGAGCTGCACCCCCACGGTCTTCGAGGCGCGCAGCTCGGTGCCGAGGAAGGGCGTGACCACGGCGCCGAAGGACGGCCCCACCCCCATGAAGGCGTCCGCGCCCAGGTAGATGCGGTGCGGTCGTCGGCCCTCCCTCGCCGGCAGGTCCCAGGTGGCCACCAGCGCGAGGTCCTGGAAGAAGCGGAAGCCCCCCGGCGCGGGACCACTGCTGGCATCCCCGACCGCGAAGGTGGTGGTGTACTCGAGCATCAGGCGGGGACGGGGCCCCTGGGCGGTGAGCAGCTCGCGCGCGATGCCCACGTCGAAGGCGGCGACCCCGACCAGCAGCGGCGTGGAGACCTGCAGGCCCGCGTGGACGTTCGTGTGACCGTCGATGCCGTAGCGGTAGCCGAGGTGGGTGAAGGGCACGGGCACGGGCGCGCCCCCGAACTGCACGAAGGGACCGCCGAGCGAGAGGGTGACGCCGTGCTGGCCGGCGTCGAGCGGCGCCACGGCACGCGAGGCCATGCAGCCCGACAGCAGCACCAGCGCCACGGGCGCGGCCCGCATGACGGCCGCAGCGCTCACGGGGCGGCGTCCGTGTCGGTGTCGGCCGGGGCCGCAGCCGGTGCGGGACGCGGCTGCGAGCCTGCGCGCGCGGGGTCCATGCCGGGCCCGGCACCTTCCCGGATCTCACGCAGGCGTGTGCGGAGGTGCTCCCCACGCTCCGCCTGCGCCTCGGGATCGTCCACGCTGGCGGCACGGCGACGCTCGAGGGCCTTGCGGGTGCGCCGCTCGGCCTTCATGCGCTCCTTCTTGCGCGCCTCGCGGCCGGCACTCCCCCCCTCGGGCCGCGCGGCCTCCGGGGCCTCCGTGGGCGCGAAGGCGGCCGGCAGCTCGTAGGCGGCGACCGTGCCGAGCACAGCCAGCAACGCGACCAGGGCATGGCTCAGGCGAGGGTCCATCCGACCTCCGCCCGGTGCCTAACGCCGCGCGGGCCCTGGCGTCATCGGCGTCCTGGCCCGCCCTGGTAGGGGTAGCGCCAGTCGGTGGGCGGCGCGAAGGTCTCCTTGATGGCGCGGGGCGAGATCCAGCGGAGCAGGTTGAGGGGGCTGCCCGCCTTGTCGTTCGTGCCCGAGGCGCGGCTGCCGCCGAAGGGCTGCTGGCCCACCACCGCCCCCGTGGGCTTGTCGTTGACGTAGACGTTGCCGGCCGCGTGCCGCAGGCGACGGAGCGCGTCGGCGACCACGCGCCGGTCGTCGGCGAAGACCGCGCCCGTGAGGCCGTAGGGCCCCGTGCGGTCGACGAGGTCGATCGTGTCGTCCCAGGCCGCGTCCTCGTAGACGTGCACCGCGAGCACGGGGCCGAAGATCTCCTCGCGCATCAGGCGGTGGTCGGGCGTGGGGACCACGGCGACCGTGGGCGCCACGAACCACCCCTGCGTGCGATCGTAGGTGCCACCGATCACGACCTCCGCCTCGGCGACGGCGAGGTCGACGTACCGGGCCACCCGCTCGAAGGCGGCCTCGTCGATCACCGGGCCCACGAAGGTGCGGGCGTCGCGCACGTCGCCGGGTCGCAGCTCGGGCGCCGCCTCTTCCAGCCGCGCGCGGATGCGTGGCCACAGGGAGCGCGGGAGGTAGGCCCGGCTGGCGGCCGAGCACTTCTGGCCCTGGTACTCGAAGGCCCCCCGGATCAGCGCCACCGCCACCTCGTCGGGATCGGCACCGGGGTGCGCGAGCACGAAGTCCTTGCCTCCGGTCTCGCCCACCAGCCGTGGGTACTGGCGATAGCCGGCGATGCCCTCGCCCACCGTGCGCCACATGTGCTGGAAGACCCGCGTGGACCCCGTGAAGTGCACGCCGCCCAGCTCCGGCCGCGCGAGCACCGGGTCGCCCACGTCGGGGCCCGTGCCGTGCACCAGCTGGATCACCCCGGGCGGCAGGCCGGCGTCTGTGAGCAGCTGCTGGAGCTGCCACACCGCGAGCGCGCTCGTGGGCGCGGGCTTCCACACCACCGTGTTCCCCACCAGCGCCGGCGCCGTGGGGAGGTTCAGGGCGATCGACGCGAAGTTGAAGGGCGTGACCGCGAACACGAAGCCGTCGAGCGGCCGGTGGTCGAGGCGGTTCCAGCTCCCCGGAGGGCTGACCGGTGGCTGCTCGGCGTAGATGCGCTCGGCGTACCAGGGGTTGAAGCGCCAGAAGTCGACCAGCTCGCACACGGCGTCGATCTCGGCCTGGTGGATGGTCTTGCCCTGGCCCAGCATGCAGGCCGCGTTCACCCGCGCGCGGGCCGGGCCGGCCAGCAGGGTGGCCGCGCGCAGCAGGACGGCCGCTCGCTCCTCCCAGGGCAGCTCCGCCCACGCACGGCGCGCCGCGAGCGCCCCCTCCACGGCCCGCGCCACGTCCTCGGGTCGCGCGAGGTGCACCCGCCCGAGCACCTGGGCGTGGTCGCAGGGGTTGCGCACCTCCACCACCCGATCGGTGAACACCTCCTCGCCGTCGATGACGCACGGGATCTCGACCGGTCCCGCCACCTGACGGGCGAGCTCGACGTCCACGGCGTCGCGATCCGGGGAACCCGGAGCGTAGGGTCGGACCGGCTCGTTCTGCGGTGTGGGCACGACGGCGAGCGACGACACGGCGACCTCCGGGGAAGGCGGGTGCCCTATCCGGTCCCCCCCGGGCTGCCGCGCATCGTCACGGGCCGACCGGCGAGGGGAGGTCGTAGGTGGACCGGAGCTCCGCCGTGGCCAGCTCCCGCGCGCAGGCGTCGAGCAGGTAGCGGTAGACGCGGAGCTCGGACACGTCGACCGCCACCGGGTCGATGGAGGCGCCCGTGCCCGCGCCGTTCGAGGCGCCGAGCGAGGCCTTGGCCAGGAAGGGCACCTCGGTCACGCCCGCCCGATCCACCCGCAGGCCGTCCACGGCGAGGCCGAGCCCCGTGCGGGTGACGTCGGCCTCGACGAGGTGCAGGGCCTCGTCCACCAGATCCGTGGGGTGGGAGACGGAGGTGCCCGTGGACAGCCCGAAGGCCTTGAGGTGCAGGCGCCCCTCGTCGGCCACCACCGCCGCCCCGAAGGTGCGCAGCCTGTCGGGCACCCCGGCACCACTGCCCAGCACGTGCCCGCGCGCCCCCCGGAGCCCCAGCACCGCGAGCACGCTCACCGGGGTGGGCAGCCCTGCCTCGAAGACGTCCAGCGAGAGATCCAGGCGGTCGTCGACGCCGTCGAAGCGCACCCGGGGCGGCGCGGCCTCGGGCAGCCGCAGCGACGGGCGCTCCACCTCGTCGGTGTTCCAGGCCGCCCCCACCACGCTCACCGTGGCGGTCTCGTGCGGCCACGCGTCGACGAGCGCCCCGTCCACCGGATCGAGCGACCCCACGCGGTGGCGGACGTGGGGCGGCGTGACCTGCCGCGCGACCCCCAGCCCGTGCCGTGCCGCGAGGTAGGCCTCCACCTCCCAGCGCGCGCAGGTGTCGAGCGCGCGGGGGAAGACGAGGAGCTCCGCGAGGTCCATGGCCAGCGGCGACAGCGCCAGGTCCAGCGCCTCGCCGTCGGCAGCGCCCACGGTGGCCCGCGTGAGGGTGGCCAGCTGGCGCGTGGGGGGCATGGCGGCCGTCATCCCGCCGACCTCGCCGTCGAGGAAGACCACCGTGGCCCGAGGCCGGACCACCGCGGAGACGACGTGGGGGAGTCCGTCCGACACGGCGGGCCCCTGTCCGCGGAGCGAGACCAGCTCGAGATCGCCATCCCCGAGCACGAGGTCGAGGCGTCCCTCGGTGACCACCAGCGCGTGCCCGTCGCGCGCCAGGCCACCCGGCTCGCGGTGGCCGATGCCCACGAGGTGGCCCTCCCGATCCTCCGTGGAGAGCACGGCGAACACGGTCATGGCGCCGTCGGCGGCCACGAAGGGCCCCGATCCGAGCACGAGGTGGTCGTCGACGCCATCGAAGCGCACCACCTCCGGCACGGGCAGCGTGTTGTCCCGGTAGGTGGGCGCCCGCCCGGACTCGGGCTGGGATGCCGTGCCGGCCAGGCTCGTCCAGGTGGACACCGAGGCCCGGTTCGCCAGGCCGAGCTCGTCGAGCCGCAGCCACACCGCGGGGTCCAGGGCCGCGATCCGCTCCTCGGGAGTGGGCGCCGCGGTGTCGGTGTCGACCGACGTGTCGACCGGCGGGGAGCTGTCGCTGTCGACCGGCGGGGCGCTGTCGCTGTCGCGCGCCGTGTCGACACCGCTGTCGCCCGGGGGGTCCGTGTCGTGCGGCGGACGGTCGTCCGGCGCGGCCACGCAGCCTCCCCACAGCACGAGCAGGACGGCTCGCGGGACCATCGCTCCTCCGCCGGACACCTCCCCACCCTAGCGCACGCAGGGCGCGGTCGTCGCCCGGGACGCGCACCGCGGGCCCGCGCCGTGGGTTAGGCCGGGCGGCCCCTGGAGGACGCATGGATCGCCTCGAGCGCCGGCTGCTCTCCCGCCTCGCCCGCGCGAGCCAGGACTACGGCCTCATCGAGCCCGGCGACCGGATCATGGTCGCGGTGTCCGGAGGCAAGGACTCGTACGTGATGCTGCACCTGCTGCAGGAGGTGCAGCGGCGCGTGGCCTTCGACGTGGAGCTGATCGCGGTGCACCTCGACCAGCACCAGCCCGGCTTCGACAGCGGGGTGGTGGAGGCCTTCCTCGCGGCGCGCGACGTGCCCTACCGCATCGTCCGGGAGGACACCTACAGCGTGGTGGTGGAGGAGACGCGACCGGGCAAGGCCTACTGCTCGCTGTGCAGCCGCCTCCGGCGTGGCATCCTCTACACCACGGCCGTGGACCTCGGCTGCACCAAGATCGCGCTGGGCCACCACCGCGACGACAGCATCGAGACCCTGATGCTCAACCTCTTCTACAGCGGCCAGCTCAAGGCCATGCCCCCGCGCCTCACCAGCGACGACGGCCGGAACGTGGTGATCCGCCCGCTCATCGGCTGTGCCGAGGCCGACATCGCCGCCCTCGCCACCCAGCTGGGCTTCCCTGTGCAGCCCTGCACCGTGTGCTCCCGCCAGCCCGATCTGAAGCGGGCGCGGGTGAAGGCCCTCCTCGACGAGCTCCACGCCGAGAACGACAAGGTGCGCGGCAACGTGTTCGCGGCCCTGTCGAACGTGAAGCCCTCGCACCTGCTCGACCCGCAGCTCCGCGAGCTGGCCGGCGTGGAGGCGCTCACGGGCGCGGAGGAGGCCCTCCTCGAGGTCGAGGGCGTGGGGGCCGGGTGCGCCTGATCCTCCTGGCCCTGCTCGGCTGCTGGTCGAGTCCCCTGGACCCGGTGCGGCCGCCCCGCGACGCCGCCACCGCCCTCGACGAGGCGAAGCGCGCCCCGGCCGACCCGCTCCTCGGGCGCTGGCGGGTGGAGCTCCCCGGCGTCGACACCACGTCGCTGGCGGCCATCGCCCGCGGCGAGGCCACCGACGACGAGGCCGGGCGCGCTGCCGGCGCCTGGATCGCGGCCCACCCCGACGACCCCCGCAGCCACCGCTTCGGCGAAGCGGCCGGCCGTCTGCAGACGCTCGAGATCGAGGTGGGTCCCACCACGTGGGTCGTGCACGACGGGGAGCGCACGTGGGAGCGCACCTGGAACGTGGCCTCCATCCTGTCGTCGGGCGAGCAGCTGGCCCTGGCGCTGGAGCTGGCCCGCCCGGATGGCGCGGTGGAGCGGGTGGACGCCACCTGGCAGGCCGACGGGCGCGTGGAGGTGCGTCGACGCGTGGGCACCACGGACGACGCCGTCCTCCTGCGCAGGCTGGGGGACGCCGACTGACGTCGCGTGGGGGAGGTCGATCGACGTCGCGCCGGCGACACCGACGGAGGGCGCCCGGGTGACACTGGTGGAGCCGAACGCGCACCCGGCCACGCCCCACGGTAGACTGCCTCGCTCCGAGGACGACCATGCTCCGTCGACTCTCCGTCGCCCTGCTGCTCACCGCCTGTCTGGAGCCCGCGAACAGCCAGTTCGGTGTCGACACGAGCGCGGACGACTCCGACGCGCCCGGTCTGCCCGGCGACAGCAAGCCGGTCGTCGACGCCGACGGCGACGGTGTGCCCGCCGATCGGGACTGCAACGACGCCAACCCCCTGGTCCGCCCCGGGGCCGCCGAGCTCTGCAACGGCGCCGACGACGACTGCGACGGGCTCGTCGACCAGTCCCCCTCCCCGATCCTCGACGACGGCGCGCGCGTGGTGGGCCCGGCCTACCGCGACGTCGACATCGACGGCTACGGCGTCGACGCCTCGGCCACCTGGTACTGCGACACGCTGCCCGCCGGCTGGGCGCTGGCCGGCGGCGACTGCGACGACGCGAGCGCCGCCCGCCGCCCCGGCGCCGCGGAGCTCTGCGACGGCATCGACAACGACTGCGACGGGCTCGTCGACAGCCGCGATCCCGACGTGAACGTGGCGGGCACCGCCGGCGCCGCCCAGGGCCACCCCGACGACGACGGCGACGGCTTCGGCGCGCCCACCACCCGCGCGATGTGCAGCGCCTCCGATCCGGGCTTCGTCGACGACGACACCGACTGCGACGACACCCGCGGCGACGTCTACCCGGGCGCCCTCGAGCGGTGCGACGGCGTCGACCAGGACTGCGACGACGAGATCGACGAGGAGGGCATCGACCCCTTCCCGTGGTTCCGCGACGCCGACGGGGACGGGTACGGGTCGGCGTCGAGCGGCACGCTCGTGGCCTGCACCCGCCCCTCCGGCCACACCCGCGAGGACGACGACTGCGACGACACCGACCCGGGCGTGCACCCGGGCGCGGAGGAGTCCTGCGACAGCGCCGAGGACGCCAACTGCGACGGGTACCAGGGCGACGCGGACCCGGATCGCGACGGCTTCCCCGCCTGCGAGGACTGCGGCGAGGGCGACCCGAAGGTGTACCCGGGCGCGCCCGAGACCTGGTACGACGGCATCGACCAGGACTGCGCGGGCGACGACGACTGGGACCGCGACGGCGACGGCCACCGCCTGCCCACGGCGCCCGGGGGGGGCGACGACTGCGACGACGGCGACCCCGACGTGCACCCCGGAGGCACCGAGGTGGCGTTGGACGGCATCGACAACGACTGCGTCGGCGGCGACAGCTGCGACACGGACGGCGACGGCGTCTGCGACGTGGACGACGACTGCCCGTACGACAACCCCGACGACCGCGACGGGGACGGCGTGTGCGACAGCGACGACCCGTGCCCCGACGACCTGCTCGACGACCGCGACGGCGACACGATCTGCGACAGCGAGGATCCCTGTCCCGACGTGGTGGGTCCGTGCTGCGGCGATGGGGCCTGCACCTCGGCGGTGGGCGAGAACTGCAGCACCTGCGAGGAGGACTGCGGGGTCTGCTGCGGCAACGGCGTCTGCAACAGCAGCTTCGGCGAGACCTGCTCGAACTGCACGCAGGACTGCGGCGCCTGCCCCTACTGCGGCGACGGCATCTGCAACGGCACCGACAGCTGCTCCACCTGCGAGCGCGACTGCAACTGCGACCGCACGATGACCTTCCGGGGCGCCGACAACTGCAACGACAGCGCCGCGGTCACCCTGTACGCACACCGGCGCAGCAGCGCGGGATCGTGCCGCGGCAGCACCTCGCGCTACCTCCTGACGGTGGGCTCCACGTACAGCCTGGACATCGACTGCAAGGTCGGGGAGACCGTGTGCTGGGGCGCCACCGTGTCGAACGTGTACTGGGGCATCGGCAGCAGCTGCACGCGCTCGCCCTGCTCCGGGAACACCACCAGCTGCTGCTACAGCTGCTCCACCCGCACGGTCACCATCGGCAACTTCAACTGCCCCTGACCGGTCGGGATCACCCCTCGTCGGCCACGGCGTAGAAGGCGATGCGGCGCACCTGCTCGTCGAGCTGCAGGGGGAGGCGCACGTTCGGGAAGGCCCGCTGGGCACACGAGGGACGCTCGCAGACGCGGCAGGTGGTGCCCACCTTCACGGGCTCGATGGCCTCGAGATCCAGTCCGTCGGCGTAGACCACCTTGCCCGCGTGCTCCACACGGCAGCCGAGCCCGATGGCGTGCAGGGTCTCGGGCTCGTGGAAGCCGCCGTGCTGGCGTGACACGGTGCGCGCCACCTCGAAGTAGCGGGTGCCGTCAGGCATCTCCTGCACCTGCACCCGGTAGCGACCCGGCTGCAGGAAGGCGTGGTGGACGTTCCAGAGGGGGCAGCCGCCGCCCACCCGCGCGAAGGTGATGCCCGAGCCGTTGAAGCGCTTGGAGACGTTGCCGGCCAGGTCCGTCTTCACGAGGTGGAAGGGCACCCCCTCCATGCCGCTGCGGCGCAGGGTGGTGAGCCGGTGCACCACCTGCTCGAAGCTGGTGCGGAAGCGGTGGCCCAGCAGGTCGATGTCGTAGCGCTCGCTCTCGGCGGCCTCCCAGAAGCGCTCGTAGGGCATGAGCAGGGCGCCGGCGAAGTAGTTCGCCAGCACCATGCGCCCGAGGCGGCGGGAGGCGGCGGTGGTGAGCCCGGGGTCGGCGAGCACCCGGTCGAAGGTGGCCCCCAGCGACAGCAGCCCGATCTGGTGGGCGACGTGGAAGCGACGCGAGCGCGGCGGCAGGGCCTCCGAGATGGTGAGCAGGCGACGGTCGGGGTCGTAATGGCGGACGACGCCCCGCACGGCGCGCGGCGAGGCCACGCGGACCTCCACGCGGAAGACCTCCCGCAGGATGCTCGCGAGGCCGTCGTACACGCGGTCGAAGGACAGGTCGTAGCGACGCCAGTAGAGCTCCGCGACCGACTCCACCTCGTCGAAGTGGTTGGCCTGGCGGGCGATGAGGTCGTTCACCTCCTCGCTGGGGAGGCGCCCCGGGTCGAGCGTGCCCACCGCGTCGGGCGCGACGGCCCCCAGGGTGCGCACGTCCTCCTGAGAGGCCTTCCACTTCTTGTAGACCTCGACGAAGGCGCGCCCCACGGCCGGGTTCGTCTGCACCAGCTCGCGCACGTCGGTGGCCTTGATGTCCACGTCGTGGAGCTCGGGGTCGTCGAGCACCTCCATGAGCTCGCCGAGCACCGCGGTGGTGGTGTCGACGGTGAACTGGCGGACGTCGACCTTGAGCGCGTCGGCGGCGCGGAAGAGCAGCTCGGCCGGCAGGCGCCGGCGGTTGTGCTCGATGAGGTTGAGGTAGCTGGCGCTGACGCCCAGGCGCTCGGCGAGCTTGACCTGCGACAGGCCCGCGCGACGTCGCAGCGTGCGCAGGCGCGCGCCCAGATCGGAGTCCACCGCCACGGAGCCTCCCGACGACTCCGGCATTTACACCGTTTACAGACTTCGGGCGAGAGCGTTGACAACGGACACAGCGCGTCGGTGCCTGCCTCTCCGGGACCCGCTACTCGGGCCGCCCTCCGAGCTGACGAGGTGACCATGCCCTCCCCTGCCCTCGACCTGCCGCACGGCGTGCGCGTCCTCGGGCCCCTGCGGCCCGGCTACGACGAGGTCCTCACCACCGCGGCCCTGCGCTTCGTCGCCGACCTGCACCGCGGCTTCGACGGGCGACGTCGCACGCTGCTGCGCATGCGCCTCGACAGCCAGCGCGCCTTCGACGACGGCCGCCTGCCCTCCTTCCCGCCGAACACCTCCGACATCCGCGAGGGCGACTGGAAGGTCCGGCCGCAGCCCGCCGACATCCTCGACCGCCGCGTGGAGATCACCGGCCCGGTCGACCGCAAGATGATCATCAACGCGCTCAACAGCGGCGCGAAGGTGTTCATGGCGGACTTCGAGGACTCCTCGGCGCCCACCTGGGACGCGATGATCGAGGGCCAGATCAACCTGCGCGACGCGGTGGCCCGCACCATCACCTACGAGCACCCGTCGAAGGGCACCTACCGCCTCGACGACGAGACGGCGGTGCTCTTCGTGCGTCCCCGCGGCCTGCACCTGCCCGAGAAGCACCTGGAGATCGACGGCGAGCCCGCCAGCGGCTCCCTCGTGGACTTCGGGCTCTACCTCTTCCACAACGCCGCGCGGATCCTCGAGAACGGCACGGGGCCCTACTTCTACCTGCCCAAGCTCGAGCACTACCTCGAGGCGCGCTGGTGGAACGACGTCTTCGTGGCGGCCCAGCAGGCCCTCGGCCTCGAGCGCGGCACCATCAAGGCCACCGTGCTGGTGGAGACGCTGCCCGCCAGCTTCCAGATCGAGGAGATCCTCTACGAGCTCCGCGACCACTCGGCGGGCCTGAACTGCGGCCGCTGGGACTACATCTTCAGCTACATCAAGACCCTGCGCGCCCACCCCGAGTTCGTGCTGCCGGATCGCTCCCAGGTGGGCATGACCCAGCAC
Source organism: Alphaproteobacteria bacterium (assembly GCA_020632955.1). Classification (GTDB taxonomy): domain Bacteria; phylum Myxococcota_A; class UBA796; order UBA796; genus JACKEO01. The sequence goes on along the minus strand of JACKEO010000009.1, from coordinate 23,397 downwards.
TGCATGGCGGCCTACGCCCACCGGGTGGTCGAGGTGTGCCACAAGCGCGGCGCGCCCGCGATGGGCGGCATGGCCGCGCAGATCCCCATCAAGGGCGACCCCGCCGCGAACGACGCCGCGCTGGCCAAGGTGCGCGCCGACAAGCTCCGCGAGGTCACCGACGGCCACGACGGCACCTGGGTCGCCCACCCGGCGCTCGTGCCGCTGGCGATGGAGGTCTTCGACGCCCACATGCCGGGCCCGAACCAGTACGACCGGCGCCGCGACGACGTCATCGGCGAGGCCGACCTGCTGAAGCGCCCCGAGGGCACGATCACCGAGGCCGGCGTGCGCATGAACGTGCGCGTGGGCATCCAGTACCTGGAGGCCTGGCTCGGCGGGAACGGCTGCGTGCCGCTCTACGACCTCATGGAGGACGCGGCCACGGCCGAGATCAGCCGCACCCAGCTCTGGCAGTGGATCCGCCACGGCGCCAGCCTCGACGACGGCCGCAAGGTCACGGTCGAGCTGTACCGCGCCACCGTCGAGGACGAGATGGCGGCCCTGCGCACCGAGCTCGGCGACGACCGCTTCGACGGCGGGAAGTTCGCGCTGGCGATCCGGCTCTTCGACGAGCTGATCACCGCCGACGACCTGCCCGCCTTCCTGACACTGGCCGCCTACGACTTCATCACCACCGTCGCGAGCGACGAGGAGACCCGATGAGCACCCACCCGACCGACAGCTTCACCCACCCCCGCTGGACGGGGATCACCCGCCCCTACACCCAGGAGGACGTGGAGCGTCTCCGTGGCTCCCTGCGCATCGAGCACACGCTCGCGCGCCAGGGTGCGGAGCGCCTCTGGACCCTCATGGACGAGGAGCCCTTCGTCAACGCCCTCGGCGCGCTCACGGGCAACATGGCCGTGCAGCAGATCCGGGCCGGCCTGAAGGCCATCTACCTGTCGGGCTGGCAGGTGGCGGCCGACGCGAACCTCGCGGGCCACATGTACCCCGACCAGTCGCTCTACCCGGCGAACTCGGTGCCGGCGGTGGTGCAGCGCATCAACCAGGCCCTGCAGCGCGCCGACCAGATCGACCACTCCGAGGGCAAGCACGACACCCACTGGTTCGCGCCGATCGTGGCCGACGCCGAGGCCGGCTTCGGCGGCGACCTCAACGCCTTCGAGCTGATGAAGGCGATGATCGAGGCCGGCGCGGCGGGCGTGCACTTCGAGGACCAGCTCGCGTCCGAGAAGAAGTGCGGCCACCTGGGCGGCAAGGTGCTCATCCCCACCCAGCAGTTCATCCAGAAGCTGGTCGCCGCGCGCCTCGCCGCCGACATCGCGGGCGTGCCCACCGTGCTCGTGGCCCGCACCGACGCCGACGCCGCCACGCTGATCACCAGCGACGTGGACCCCTACGACGCGCCGTTCATCGACAAGTCGCAGGGCCGCTCGGCCGAGGGCTTCTACTACGTGCACAACGGCACGAAGGCCGCGATCCACCGCGCCCTGGCCTACGCGCCCTACGCCGACCTCATCTGGTGCGAGACGAGCCACCCGAACCTCGACGAGGCCAAGGAGTTCGCCGACGCCGTCCACGCGAAGTTCCCGGGCAAGAAGCTCGCCTACAACTGCTCGCCCTCCTTCAACTGGCGCAAGAACCTCGATGAGGACACCATCGCCCGGTACCAGGTGGAGCTCGGGAAGATGGGCTACGCCTTCCAGTTCATCACGCTGGCCGGCTTCCACGCCCTCAACTACAGCATGTTCACCCTCGCGAAGGGCTACGCCGAGCGCCAGATGGCGGCGTACTCCGAGCTCCAGGAGGCCGAGTTCCAGGCCGCCGAGATCGGGTACACCGCGGTCAAGCACCAGCACGAGGTGGGCACCGGCTACTTCGACGCGGTGAAGGACCTCATCACCGGCGGCGTGTCCTCGACGAAGGCGCTGGCGGGGTCCACCGAGGCCGACCAGTTCTGATGGCGTGATGCCGCGTGAGCCCGGCCCGGGTCGCCCCCTCGCGGGCGGCGCGGGCGGGCATCACGCGGGCTGAGCCCTCGCCGGTCGGTCGGGTCCACGGCACCTCGGACCCGGCCGACCGCTGCGAGGGCCACACCGCTTGCACGCGGCCGCCCCCGGCGGCATGGTTCCCGAGGCGAAGGGTCCCCTCGCGCTCAGGAGCCCAGCGGTGACAGACGCTCTCCTCGGCAGGGCCCAGCGCTGGTTCGACGGGATGGCCGAGGCCCTGGTGCCCGCCACCGCCGACGAGGCCGAGACCCGGGGGCTGCGTGGCGCCGCGGTGGTGCTCATGCAGGTGGGCATCTTCCTCGTGGCGCTCTGGCCCGCCTGGGCGGTGCTCATCCCCACCGCGCTGCCGGCGGTGATCCCGCTGCCGCCCCTGGTGCTCACGGGCGTGCTCGTGCTGAGGCACGGCCGCGCGCGCCTCGCGCTGCACCTCGCGGCGGCGGTCTCCTTCCTGCACTGGACCATCCTGTCGCTGCTCACCGGGGGTGCGTCGAGCCCCGCCGCCCTGGCGCTCGCCCTGCCTCCCCTCTTCCCGGCGCTGCTGCGCGACCTGAAGGGGGCGCTCGCGTGGGTGGGCGCCGGCGCCGCGACCGTGGCCGCCATGATGCTCGCCGGCGACGCGCTCGCGCCGACCACCCCCGCCGCCCCCGGCTTCGGGCTGGTGGTGAGCGGCGCCGTGGTGGCCGTGCTCGTGCTCACCACGCTGCAGACGGTGGCCGACGCCGATCGGGTGCGCGCCGATCTGCGGGAGGCCAACGCGGAGCTCAGCGGCGCCCGGGACGAGGCCCGGGCGGCGTCGGAGGCCAAGAGCGCCTTCCTCGCGGCGATGAGCCACGAGCTGCGCACGCCGATGAACGCGGTGCTCGGCGTGGCGGGCCTGCTGGCCGAGACCGAGCTGGACCCGCGGCAGCGCGAGTACGTCGAGACCATCCGCACCTCGGGCAACGCCCTGGTGGACCTGGTGGAGGACATCCTCGACTTCTCGCGCATCGAGGCCGGGCGCCTGCGCATCGAGACGGCTCCGTTCGAGCCGGTGGCGATCGTGCGCCAGGTGGCCGACCTGCTGCGGGTGCGGGCGCGGGAGAAGGGGCTGCGGCTCGACGTGGAGGTGGGCTCGCGCGTGCCCGGTCGCCTCGTGGGGGACGGGGGGCGCATCCGACAGATCCTGTTCAACCTCGTCGGCAACGCGGTGAAGTACACCGACGAGGGGAGCGTCACGGTCCGGGTGAGCTGTCCGGGCCGGAACAACGTGCAGGCGCGGGTGCTGCTCGAGGTCGTCGACACCGGCATCGGCATCGACCAGGACGACCTCGCGCGCATCTTCGAGCGGTTCACCCAGGTGGGCGGGGGCATCGAGTACCGCGCCGGCGGCACGGGCCTCGGCCTGTCGATCACCAAGCACCTGGTCGACCTCATGGGCGGCCGGATCACGGTCTCCAGCGCACGAGGACAGGGCAGCACCTTCGCCGTGGAGCTGGGTCTCCCCACCGAGGCCACCCTCGTCGACGTCGAGGACGACGAGCTGCCCCCGCTCCCCGCGGCCCGCATCCTGCTGGCCGACGACAACCCGGTGAACCGCAAGGTGGCCCTGGCCATGCTCGACAACCTGGGCTGCAACGGCGACAGCGCCGGCAACGGGGAGCTGGCGGTGCGCATGGTGGAGGCCCACCCGTACGACCTCGTGCTGATGGACTGCGAGATGCCGCTGCTCGACGGCTACGAGGCCACGCGCCGCATCCGGAGGAAGGGCGTGCGGATCCCCATCATCGCGATGACCGCGCACGCCCTGCCCGAGTCCCGGCGACGCTGCGAGGACGCCGGCATGGACGACTTCCTCGAGAAGCCGGTGAGCCTGGAGGAGCTGCACCGGGTGCTCGCCCGCTGGCTGGTGGGCCCGCCGGCGTAGGGCCGGCGATCACGCCGCGGGCACCACGATCAGAGCTCGAACCAGCCGAAGAACTCGTCGAGGTGGGCGCGCCGGTCGTCGTCGAGCCAGTCGAAGTTGGCGCCACGGTCGGAGATCTCCCAGAACTCCTCGTCGACGGTGGCCTCCAGCTCGGCGCGGATGCTCCGGATGCGCGCGAGGGGCTCGAGCTGCATGTCGCGGTGGATGCGCCGCGCACGCTCCGGCTCGCCACTCACCAGGTACCAGAGGGCGAGCTTGACCTGGGCCTTGCGGACCCCCCGCAGCGAGGCCTCCTGGGCCGCATCGCCGCCCGGCTCGCGATCGACGTCCAGGAAGACGTCGAGCAGCGCGTCGTGCTCGGGGGCCTTCGCCGCGTGCACGCCCTCGAGCAGCGAGCAGAGGTCGTAGGCGGCCGTCTCGAGGATGAAGGAGAGCTTCGCGCCGAAGGCGAGCTGCCCGTAGCCCTTGATGTGGGCGGCCACCTCGAGCAGGTGCGGCTGGAGCGGCGTGCCCAGCAGGCCCTGCGCCAGCAGGCGGTACTCGTTGAGGAGGTTGTAGGCGGTGCGCACGTCGCGCGCGTTCACCGCGGCACGGCAGAAGGTGTTGAGGAAGCGCAGCGCGAGGTGGAAGGCGTGCTCGTCGCCGGCCTCGGCAGCCCGCACCGCCAGGCGACGGGTCTGGATGGCCACGAGGTGCCCGACGTCGCGCGCGTGGAGGATGCTCTCGCCGAAGGTGGTCTGGTACTGACGCAGCCCCTTCATCTCGACCCAGGTGCGGCGGGGCACGAGGCGTCGGACCACGTCGCGGTGGAAGGCCACGAAGTCCGAGTCGTTGTGCAGGTCCTCGTAGGCGTCGAACCAGGCGTCGGGCAGCTCGGCCTTGCGGTCGACCGCCTCGACCATGATCTCGCGCAGGGCGGAGATGGCGGCCGTGGCGATGGCGCGATCCTGGTTCTGCACCGCCTTGTGGACCACGTCGCCGAGCTGCTCGAGCGACATGATGAGCAGGCGGCGGTTCGTCTCGACCGAGCCGCCGGCGGCCGCGCGACGCACCGCGGCCGTGCCGTTGCTGGCGATGAGGGAGACCACGCGCGTGGGGGAGAGGAAGTCGAAGACGTAGGCGAAGTAGGGCAGCAGCGCGAGGAGGCTGGCCGACAGCAGCCCCAGCTCGAACAGGGCCATCACCCGGGGAGGCTCGCCCGGACCGAGCGTGACGTTGATCCACACCACGAGGACCGACGTCAGCACGAAGAAGCTGAGGGTGGCGAGGTTGGTGCGGTCGCGCAGGAAGAGGTCGGTGATGCGCTGGGAGTAGCGGGTTGCCGCCAGCTCCACGATGATGCTGACCACGGTGATGGCGACGCCGAGCACGCCCACCGTGACCTCGGCCATGTTCGTCAGGGCGCCCGCCGCGCTCTCGGTGGCCACCCGCTCCCACGGCCACCCGTGGTCGGGCACCTCGAGCCAGGTGATCGCCTGGAGCACGGCGTAGACCGACCCGCTCACCAGCGCGAGGGTGATCAGGAAGGCCGCTGCGCCCCCCGCCGTGATCTTCGTCCAGCGACTTCGCATGCCCGGCAACCATACTGCGTGCGGAGCGTCCCGACGCCCCCCTTCGAGGTGTTAGCACCGTCCCATGCGCATCCTGTGTCTCGGCCTGCTGGCCTGCGGTCCCCCCGCCACCTTCGACGCCGACCTCACGCCCGACACCGACGTGGTCGACACCGATCCGCCGAAGCCACCGGGTCCCGACTGCAGCGGCGAGCTGGCGCTGCCGATGACCGGCACGCCCCAGTACCAGCAGATCTTCCCGATCACCTGGGACGAGCAGGACGCCGACCTCACCATCGGCCCCTTCGGCAGCGGGCGCACCTACGTCACGAAGGAGGACGACGGCTGCATCACCATCGACTCCGGTGCGCTGGCCATCGACCTCCGGGGCACGAAGTGCGCGGGCACCGCGGTGCGCATCAGCCTGGAGTCGCTCTGCGAGAAGGCCACCTGCGTCGAGATCGAGGTGGGGGTCGACGACGAGCGACGCGGCTCCACCCGCAGCGCGCTCGTCGGGACGCGCGAGGTGGTGGAGCTCGCGCCCTCCCAGCCCTTCCTCGACGTACGGATCGCGGCAGTGGACTTCCGCGTGTGCGCGGTGGCCGTCACGCGCACGCCCATCCCCGAGGAGCTGCGCCCGCCCGACACCGGCGAGGCCTTCTAGCCGCCCTGCGTCGCGTCCGGGTGTCCGCCGCGGGTCGCTGCGCCCGCCCGACCCGGCACCCGTGCTAGGCTCGCCGGCGTCGTCGTTCGATCCGGTTCGATTCCCCGGGAGTGCCTTGCCCCCACGCGATCCCACCGTCGTCGAGGCCACGATGGTCATCCGGCTGCTCCGCTTCCTGGAGCGCCACGGGCACCCGCTCGCGCCGGCCTTCGCCGCCGCCGATCTCGCCCCCGACGCGCTCACCCAGCGCGCGCGCCTCTACCCCCTCGCCCAGTCCTGCCGCCTGCACGCCCACGTGGCGGAGGTCACCGGCGACCCCGCCATCGGCCTGCAGATCGCCCAGGAGGCGGCGCCCAGCGACTACGGTCTCGTGGGGCTGATCTGGGCGCATCACCCCACCCTCGATGCCGCCCTCGACGCGCTCTCGCACTACTACTCGCTGTTCCTGGAGGGGGCGGCCTTCGACGTGCACCGCAGCGCCGACGTCACCCGGGTGGTCAGCCGCTGGGAGCACGAGCACCCGGGCCTCGACGTGCTGCGCATCGAGGCGGTGGCGGCCATCTACCTGAAGAGCCGTGAGGTCTCCGGGGTGTCGTGGACGCCGCTGGCGGTGCGCTTCCGTCAGGCCCCCCTGCCCGCCGCGCCCTTCGAGGAGGTCTTCGGCATCACGCCGGAGTTCGGGGCGGAGCAGGACGAGCTGCTCATCGACCCGGCGCACCTGCGACGCCCCATCCCCAGCGCCAACCCCGCCCTGCTGGCCCACCTGCTCGAGGCGGCCGAGACCCACCTCGCCCGCCGCCGCGAAGCCGCGCGGGCCCAGTCGCGCCGCCTGCAGCTCCGCGGGTGCGTGGTGGATCTGGACTCGGGCGTGGTGGAGACCGGCGGCAGCAGCCAGACGCTCACCACCAAGGAGCGCGCGCTGCTGGAGTACTTCGCCGATCGCCCCAACGCGGTGGTGTCCCACGACGATCTGGAACGCGACGTGTGGGGCATCGGCCGCACCGTGATCACGCACGCGCCTGCGGTGGCGATCCGCCGGCTTCGTCAGAAGATCGAGCCCAAGGGCCGCAAACCGGTGAACCTGGTGACCGTCTTCGGCGAGGGCTGGCGCCTCGTCGTCCCGGAGGCCGAGACGCCGTGATCCCGTTGCTCCTGCGCCCGGGACGACGGCCCATGTTCCCCGCCGCCCGCCAGCTCCGGCCTCGCCCGGACGGTCTGGTGGCGCTGGGCGGGGACCTGCAGCCCGACACGATCGAGGAGGCCTACCGCAAGGGGGTCTTCCCCTGGGACGGACGCCAGCCCATTCCGTGGTACTCGCCGGACCCGCGCATGGTGCTCGAGCCGGCCCGCTTCCACGCCAGCCACTCCCTGCGCAAGCTCGCCCGCCAGGAGCGGCTCCAGGTGCGCCTCGACACGCGCTTCCGCGACGTCATGCGGGCCTGCGCCGGAACGCCGCGACCGGGCCAGCAGGGCACCTGGATCACCGGAGGCATGGTGGACGGCTACGGCGCCCTCCACGACCGCGGCGTGGCCCACAGCGTGGAGGTGTACGAGGACGGCGAGCTGGTGGGCGGCCTGTACGGGCTGGCCCTGGGGCGCGCCTTCTTCGGCGAGTCCATGTTCGCGCGACGGCGCGACGCCTCCAAGCTGGCGCTGCTGCACCTGTGTCGTCGCCTCGTCCACGCCGACTACGCCTTCGTGGACTGCCAGCAGGACACGCCCCACCTGCGCAGCCTCGGTGCCGTCCTCGTCTCGCGCGACGCCTACCTGGACGCGCTCGATGCGGCGACGGCGGTGGAGGACCACTGGCCGCGCGCCGCCGCCTGGGTCGACGAGGAGCGCGACGCGCCCTGAAGCCTGTCTGCGTGCGTCGACACGCCTCGCCGCGCCTGCCCCGACACCGTAGGAGGGGCGCGCTGGAGGACCCGATGGCCGTCACCGTGCTCACCGACGAGGACTTCGCCCAGACGCTCGCCGCCACCCCGCTCGCGGTGGTGGACTTCTACGCGGGCTGGTGCGGTCCCTGCATCATGTTCAAGCCGAAGTTCGCGCGCATCAGCAACGACTACCCCGACGTCGCCTTCTTCATGGTCGACGGCGAGAAGAGCCCGGCGGCCCGCAAGTCGGTCACCATCGACAACCTGCCCTTCTTCGGCTTCTACCGGAACGGCGAGCTCGTGGCCGGCCAGAGCACCTCGAAGGAGGAGGTCTTCCGCGAGCTGGTCGACACCCACCTCGGCGGCGCCTCGTGAAGGCCGCCGCCGTCCGACGCGCCGCGGAGCGCTACGAGGGCAGCGCGCTCGACGCCGCCATCGAGGCGCTCGCCGAGCGCGAGGAGGAGCTCCTCGAGATCGAGGGCGACGACGCCGGAGAGCGCCTCACCCACCTGCTCCTGGCGCGGCGCGTCCGCACCCGCATGGAGGCCGGAGAGGGTCTGAAGGAGGCCTTCCGTGCCGAGATGGGTGCGGTGCGCGACGTGCTCGCCAACGAGGACTGATCCGTGCCGGCGGCCTGGGTCTTCGACCTCGACGGCACGCTCACCCGTCCCACCCACGACTACGCCGCGCTCCGGCGCACCCTCGGACTGCCCGACGACCTGGGGGTGATCGAGGGTCTGCATCGCCTGTCCGACGGGCCGCGGGCCGAGGCCGAGGAGGCGCTTGCCGCCTGGGAGTGGGCACACGCACGACAGGCCACCCCGGCTCCCGGCGCGCAGGCCCTGGTGGAGGCCGTGATGGCTGCCGGCCTGCCCGTGGGGATCGTCACCCGGAACCGGCTGGACGTGGCCCTGCACACCCTCGAGGTGCTGGGGCTGGCAGGGCACCTCCACGCCGAGGACGTGCTGGGCCGCGACTGCACCGAGCCCAAGCCCTCCCCCGCCGGCGTGGCGCGCCTGCTGTCGCGCTGGGGCGTGGCACCCGGGGGTGCGGTGATGGTGGGCGACCACCTCCACGACCTGCTCGCCGGACGGTCCGCGGGCACGCGCACCGTGCTGGTGCGTGCGGAGGCTCCCGCCGCGTGGCGCCCCCACGCCGACCGGCACGTCCCCCACCTCGACGCCCTCCACGCCTGGTGGCGGGCCGGAGCCGCGTGGTGATCGCGGGCTCTCCGCCTCGGAGACCCTCCGCGGCACGCCCCGGGCCTCCCCCCGATCGGGCGGACGTGGTGGTGGTGGGCGGCGACCTGCCCGCGCTCTGCGCCGCCCTCTGGCTCGCGCGCGCCGGCACGGACGTGCTGCTCCTCGCCGCCGGCCCCACCCTGGGCGACGAGGTGACCGCGCGGGCCCCCGGCCTGGGCTTCCAGGGTCTCGAGGAGCACGCCTGGCGCCTCGCCGCAGCGGTGGGAACCCAGGACGCGGCCGGCCTGTACCGCGCGTCGGCCGAGGGCCTCGCCCTGCTCGCGTCGGAGGTGGCGGTGGACCGGGCAGGGATCGTGTGGGCCGCCACGGAGCAGGACCGCGAGCCCACCGAGCTGGACCGGTCACGCGAGGTGCTGCGCACATGGGGCCTCGCACCGGAGCCCTGCACCGGGCCGCAGGTGGACGCCCGGGTGGGGAGCACCGGCCTCGGACCAGGCCTGGTCCTCCCGGGGGACCTCGGCTTCGACGGCCCCGCCGTGGTGGACGCCCTCGCCGCCTCGCTGGACGCGGCCGGGGCCTCCTGGCACACCGACGTGGCCGTCGAGGCCGTCGAACCCCAGGGCGACGCGCTGGAGGTGCAGCACGCCGACGGCCGCGTGCGCGCCGAGGTGGTGATCCTCGCCGCGGGCCACCGCCTGCGGCCGCTGCACGAGATCTTCCGCCAGACCCTGTCGCCGGTGCGACAGACCGCCATCGCCCTCGCCGGCGCGCCCCCGATGTCCCACGGCCTGCGTGCGGGCTTCGGCTACACCCTGGGCCAGCGGCAGGGCGACCACCTGGTGCTCGCCGGGTGCCGCTGGGCCAGCCCCCACCTCGAGGAGGGCGAGCGCGACCGCGACGTGCTCGACCCTCGGGTGGTGGAGCGGCTGGAGGCCACGGCCACGCGCTTCTTCCCCGGCGCCGGTCCGGTGACCCACCGCTGGGCGTGGATCACCGCCGCGTCGTGCGACGGCCTGCCCCTGGTGGGTCCGCTGCCGGGGGATCCCCGCCGCCTGCTGTGCTGCGGCTTCGCGGGCGGCGAGGCCGGGCTGGGCGTGCGGGGCGCTCGCGCCGTGGTGGACGGCCTGCTCACCGGCCGCGCCGACGGCCTGCCCCGACGTCTCGATCCCGCGCGCATGCTCCTCTGACCCCGAGGTCCCCGTGTCCCCTCGCACCCACCAGCTCGACGACCGCCTCCACGCCTACCTGCTCGCCCACGGCGTGCGCGAACCCGCCGTGGCCGCCCGGCTCCGCGAGCGCACGCAGGCCCACCCGAAGGCGGCGATGCAGATCAGCGCCGAGCAGGGCCAGCTGCTCGCCTTCCTCGTGGAGACCCTGCAGGCGCGGCGGGTGCTCGAGGTGGGCACCTTCACCGGCTACAGCGCGCTGCGGATGGCCCTGGCCCTCCCCGAGGGGGGCGAGCTCGTGTGCTGCGACGTCTCGGAGGCCTGGACCGCGATCGCCCGCGAGGCCTGGGCCGAGGCCGGCGTGGCCGACCGCGTCACGCTGCACCTGGCACCGGCCACAGAGACCCTGGCGCGCCTCCGGTCCGAGGGGGCGGAGGGCACCTTCGACCTCGCCTTCATCGATGCCGACAAGGAGGGCTACGGCGCCTACGTCGACGCCTGCCACGCGCTGCTCCGCCCCGGCGGCCTCGTGGCCATCGACAACGTCTTCTGGAGCGGTGCGGTCGCCGATCCCACCCGGGACGACCCCGACACCCGGGCGCTGAAGGCGCTCAACGCGACCCTCGTCGCCGACGAACGCTGGGGCCTCGCCATGCTGCCCATCGGCGACGGCTGCACGCTGCTGCGACGGCGCTGATCGCTTGGCGACGGCCGCCGCGCCGGCTACGGCGCGCGCTTCGGGAGGGAACGCCATGATGCGGCGAGCGTCCTTGGTGCTGCTGTGCGGCGCCTGCAGCCAGGTCACGGTGTCGGGCTCGGTGGGCGGGAGCCGCCCCGAGCTCGCGGACGCCTTCTTCCTCGTGCCCGTGGTCGACCTGCGCGAGACCGAGACCCTGCTCGTCCGGGTGACCGACGTGCCGGGCGCCTGCGGGCTCTTCGCCAAGGCGCACGACGAGGCGAAGGCCCTGTCCACGTCGGGCGGCACGGCGGCCGACTACGAGGCGTTGCACGCGCGCCTCTTCCCGCCCCAGATGTGGGTGGTGGACGTGATCGCCGAGCTCCCCGACGTCGACGCCGAGTACGGCTCCCTGGGCCTCACCCACACCCTCGACACCCAGTCGCTCCCGGTCGAGACCTTCCGCGTGGAGGCCCGGCACTGGACCACCCCCCCGGACCGCCCGGCCTGGGGCCTGCAGACGGACTGGAAGTTCGGCGACGTGTTCCACAGCGTGAACGGCACGGCCACCCTGGAGAAGGCCAAGCGGGGTGCCGACGTCACCCTCGACCTGCAGGTGCAGACCGCGGCGGATCGCGAGGCCACCGAAGGGGCATCCCTCGGGCTCCAGGTCACCGCACCGCTGTGTCCCACCTACGAGGGCGAGCTGAACGAGACCTGATACAGCCCGGCACCTCTGCGACCCCCCGGAGGGCGGAGTGCACGCCCAGCCCGCCGACGAGGTCCTCGCCGCGCTCACCACCACGCCCTCGGGCCTCACCGACGCGGAGGCGGAGCGCCGTCGCGCCGAGCTGGGGGCGAACGAGCTGCCCCACGCGGCGCCCAGCTTCTGGCGACGGCTGGTGCGGCAGTTCCAGGACGTGCTGGTGCTCGTGCTCGTGGCGGCCCTGGCGCTCGCCGTGGCCACGCCCTTCCTCGAGGGGGGCCCGATCGCACCGGCCTCCTTCCTCGACGCCGCGGTGATCGGCGCGATCCTGGTGCTCAACACCGTGCTGGGCCTGGTGCAGGAGGGGCGTGCTGAGCGCGCCATCCAGGCCCTGCAGGCCCTGTCGGCCCCCCGGGTGCGGGTGCGCCGCGACGGCCTCGACCGGGTGCTGCCCTCGGCCGAGCTCGTGCCCGGCGACGTGGTGGTGCTGGAGGCAGGCGACCGGGTGGCGGCCGATGCGCGCGTGCTGCAGGAGGCCCACCTGGAGGTGGACGAGTCCACGCTCACCGGGGAGTCCCTGCCCACCGACAAGACCGCGGAGCCCGTGGCCGCCGACGCCGTGGTGGCCGAACAGCGCAGCATGGTGTTCTCCGGCACGCTGGTCACCCGCGGCTCCGGCCTCGTGGTGGTCACCGCCACGGGCCTGCACACGCAGACGGGGCGCATCGCGCGGCTGGTGACCGAGGCTGTGCTCCCCGAAACCCCGCTCCAGGCCCAGCTCCGCAGGCTGGGGCGCACCCTGGGCCTGGTGGCCCTGGGGATCGTCGCGGCCGTGGTGGCCGTGGGGGTCGCCCGCGCGATGCCGCTGCTGGAGGTCCTGCTCGTGGGCCTCGCGCTGGCGGTGTCGGCGGTGCCCGAGGGCCTGCCGGCCGTGGTCACCGTGAGCTTCGCCCTCGGCGTGCGCCAGATGGCGCGGCAGCAGGCCCTGGTCCGACGCCTGGACGCCCTGGAGACCCTGGGCGCCGTCACCACCATCGCCACCGACAAGACGGGCACGCTCACGGCCAACCGCATGGAGGTGGTGGATGCCTGGGTGGCGCCGGGCGCCACCCGTCGTGAGCTGGCGCTGGCCATGGCCTCCTGCAACCACGCCTGCCTGCCCGAGCTGGGCGACCCCACCGAGCTGGCCCTGCTCGCCTGGGCCGCCGGCCTCGACGTGGAGCGCCTCGCCATCGCGGAGGAGGAGATCCCGTTCACGTCGGAGGAGCGCTACATGCGCACGCGCCACGAGGGCCTGGCCTTCGTGAAAGGCGCGCCGGAGCGCCTCGCGGACCTGGTGGCCGCGACGGACCTGGGTCCCTTCCTCGCCGAGGCGGACGCGCGGGCCCGCCGGGGAGAGCGGGTGCTCGCCGCCGCGGTCGACCACGGGGACGGCCTGGCCCTGCTGGGCCTCGTGGGCATGGAGGACCCCCCGCGCGAGGGCGTGGCCGACGCCCTGGCCGAGGCGCGTGCAGCCGGCATCCGCACGGTCATGGTCACGGGGGACCACGTCGTCACCGCCCAGGCCATCGCCCGGCGCGTGGGCCTGCCGGACGCCGCGATGGAGGGACGCGCCCTGGATGGGCTGTCTCCCGAGGCGCTGCAGGAGGCGGTCGCCCGCGTGTCGGTCTTCGCGCGCGTGTCCCCCCACCACAAGGTGGTGCTCTGCCAGGCGCTCCAGGCGCGGGGCGAGGTGGTGGCCATGACCGGCGACGGCGTGAACGACGCGCCCGCGCTGAAGGCCGCCCACGTGGGGGTGGCCATGGGCGGCCGGGGCACGGAGGTGGCGCGCGAGGCCGCCGCGATCGTGCTCGCCGACGACCACTACCGCACGATCGTGCGCGCGGTGCGGGAGGGTCGCCGCATCCACGACAACATCCGGCGCTTCGTGCTCTACCTGCTGCGCGCCAACTTCGACGAGCTGCTGCTGGTGCTCACCGCGCTCGCCGTGGGCTGGCCGCTGCCCTTCCTGCCGATCCACGTGCTCTGGATCAACCTCCTCACCGACGGCCTGCCCGCCCTGGCGCTGGCCACCGAGCCCGCCGCGCCCGACGTGATGTCCCGTCCGCCGCGTCCCGCGTCGCAGGGCCTGCTCACGGGCGAGGGCGGGCGCCTCGTGGCCTCGGTGGCGGTCTGCTACCTCGCCACCCTCGCCTTCTTCGCCTGGCAGGTGCAGGTGGCTCCCTCCGAGGACGCGGCCCGCACGGCCACGCTCACGCTGGCCATCGGGCTCGAGCTGCTCCTCGCCTTCTCGGCGCGCACCGACGGACCGGCGTGGCGGCGGGATCCCCGCACGAACCCGTGGCTGCTGCGCGCCGTGGGCATCGTGGTGGGCGCGCACGCGCTGCTGCTGCTCACGCCGCTGGGGACCGCCTTCCACCTGGAGGCGATCCCCGCGAGCACCTGGCCCGTCCTGCTGGGCGTGGCCGGCGCGGCCTTCCTCGCGCTGGAAGGCGTCAAGGCCTTCCACCGCACGGTCGTCAGGGCTTGAAGGTGATGCGGGCCGTGCCCGCCGCAGCCACGTCCTCCGGGTAGAGCTGCACCGGCAGGTAGTCGTTGGCGACCCACAGCGCGGCCTGGTCGGCGAAGTGCTCGCTCTCGAGGATGCCCGACTGTCCACCGGGGATCACGTTGTACGCCTCGAAGCCCTGGTCGCCCCCGAGCGCGACGACGAGGCGCCAGGCGGCGCCGTAGTCGCTGTCGAACTTCGGGATCTCGCCGTCTCCCCGAGGCCAGCCCGAGCCGGAGTTCGCGGCGTCGACGCAGAGGTTGTCGGCGTGGCGCGGGAAGCCCGGGAGCTTCGACCGGGGGTCGGAGGACGGCAGCCCGTCGGCCAGCGGCAGCAGGCGCGGCGTGATGTTGAAGGGGTCGGTGATGAAGGAGAACTCGTCGTCGAGGCCGAAGAAGCCCCCGAGCAGGCTCACCATGCGCACCCAGTGCCGCATGCCCCACAGCCACTGGTCCATGTCGGCGGTGCCGAAGCCGCCGTGCCCGACCTCCTTGCCCGTGCCCGCGGGCCCCTCGAGGTAGTCGAGGGCCTCGTCGAGCGCGAGCAGGGCCACCTCCTCGCTGGACTCGATCTCGGGCGTGGACTTGATGTCGAAGTAGACCGACTCCTCGTAGGGGGCGTACCAGCTCGCGAGCTCGTCCTTGGCCGCGGGCCCGCGCAGGGTGAGCATGCGCGTGAGCACGCGGAACTTCCCGGTGTCGCCCGTGGGCCAGCCCAGGCCGGGGAAGCCCTCGTCGTCCACGGTGTGCGCGGTGTACCGCTTCATCCACACGTTGAAGATCATCGTGGCGACGGCGTCGGCCTTCTCGTCGGCGGTGGGCGTCTCGTAGAAGGTCTCGACGCCGGACTCCGCCTGGAAGCCGCGGTCGCGCCAGGCCTCGAGGCGGTCCTCCACCTCCTCGAAGGTGGCCTGCCGGCCCTGCCACAGCGCGAGGATGCGCGCCTCGGTGGTGTCGGCGGTGGGCGCCGCGCCCGCAGCGATGGCCCGGGCCTCGCCGATCGCACGCAGCAGCTCGGGCACGAGCTGCCGGCCGAGCACGCTCGTGTGGTTGCCCTGCACCTCCTTCATGTCGTCCATGGAGATGCCGCCGTCGGCCGCCCGCGCCGTCAGCTCCCGGGTGATCTCGTCGGCGCGGTAGGCCTCCATCCAGGGACCCCCGATGTAGACGGGATCGTCGGTGAGGCTGCCGTCGAAGGTGAAGCCGCCCGGATCGTTGTTCGCGCTGACCACGAAGCCCTGCGCCGGGTCGCGGCTGTGGGGGTAGTCCTCGTAGGGCACCACGCACTTGTACGGATCGGCACCCTGACCGAAGTCCACCCGCCCGTCGTCGGTGATGGGGATGGTGAAGCCGCCGTACTCCCAGCCGTTGAGCAGCAGGTTCGGATCGGCACCGTCGGCCCAGGACCCGTCGGGGTTGCGCTTCAGGTAGCCCCGGCACGGCACGGCCTGGAAGCCCGTGTAGAAGATGGACCCGGTGCGGTCGGCGGCCACGAGGTTCAGCGAGTAGGCCACGAGATCCGCGGTGGCCTCCTTGAAGGCCGCCAGATCGGTGGTCTCGGCGTAGCGCGACATCGTGCGCGCCATGTTCGACAGGTCGAAGCCCGCGTAGTCGAAGCTGATCGCGGTGACGAAGCCGTCCCCGTCCACGTCGCGCGGCGCGATCCAGTCGGTGCCCAGGTAGATCGGCGTCTGGCCCGGACCGGCCGCCTCGGGGCCTGCCACCTCGTCGCCCTCGATGGAGGCGATCCAGCGCCCGTCGAAGGTGGTGTAGCGGGTGAAGGTGAAGGGACCGCCCTTGCCGTCGCCGATGGGCGGCGGCACCACGGCCACGTCCACCACCTCGGTGAAGGCCAGCAGGGCCGGACGGTCGCCGCCGAAGTGGCTCGCCACGGGCGCGCCGTTGGCGTCGAGGTCCAGGCGCTCGGCGTACCAGTCGGTGATGTCGCCGATGAGCTGGGTCTGGCCGAAGGCCACGTCGCCGTTGGTGCCGGTGCTGATCAGCGGCGCGGCGGGCGTCATCATGCCCACCTGCTGGATGTCGCCCCCCCCCAGGTGCTTCGTGTCGATGCCGATCTGGTAGAAGAGCGGCGGCACCGACAGGTCGAGGTGGCCGTCGGTGGCCACCATCGCGCGACCGTCCGCGGACTTGCCCGCGGAGACGGCCCAGGCGTTGGAGCCGAAGCCGCTGACCCACTCGTGGCCGAGCCGCTTCTCCATGCGCTGGGTGGACTCGTAGAGCCGCTCGATGGTGTCGAGCTCCACGGGCACGTGGAAGGACCGCCGGCTGCTGCCGCCGCCCCCGGCACCCGCCCAGTCGGGCGCCTGCGCCACCAGGTTCGGGGGCTCGACGCGACCCCAGACGTCGCCGTAGAGCCCAGCCTCGCGCTCGGTGCGCAGCGGGGCGCCGTCGAAGGTGGCGGTGAGGCGGGCCGCATCGCGCGCGCGGCCCATGTCCTTGGTCTCGAAGCCGGACTGGTAGAGCACCGTGACCAGGCCTCCGACGACGCGGCGCCGGTCCCACGGGGTCATCAGGTCCACGGCCTCGGACTTGCCCAGCAGGGCGGCGGCCAGGTCGTACTCGGAGGGCGCGTCGAGCTCTCCGGCGCGCACCGCCTCGATGTAGGCGTTCACGCCCACGGCGACGCCGTCGAAGTACGCCCCCATCTCGGGGTCGGCGTCGAGCAGGCCCACCATGTAGTCGGCGATGTGGGTGGCGCCGTACTGGCGCTGCTCGGTGTCGGTGTCGAGCGCCGCGCCGCCGAGCAGGGCCGAGACCTCGCCGAGGGCGAGGCGGCTGGCCACGTCCATGTAGAAGAAGCGGTCCCGCGCGAGGGTGAAGCCCACGATGCGACCGAGGTCGGCGCGCGTGCGCGCGTAGGCGTGCGGCACGCCCATGTCGGTATAGACGACGTAGCCCTCGGACTCGAGGCCCTCGAGGGTCCACGACTCGGTCTCGGCCACGTCGAGCAGCGGGCTGGGCTCGACGTCGGAGTCGGTGTCGCCGTCCTTCGTCTCGTCGGGCGAGCAGGCGACGAGCAGGGACAGCAGGATCAGGTGGCGGGACATGGGCACCTCGGGCGCGGCCCGCCAGTCCTACCGTAGGAGCGACGGCCACCGCCACCCGACCGTCACGTCCCGGGGGGAGCGGATCACCGGAGGCGCCGCGCTACGGGGCGACGAGCGCGGCGCCGAGGTCCCAGCCCACCACGATGAGCAGGAAGTAGAAGAGCACCTTGGGCGCTCGGAACAGGCTGCCGATCACCACGGTGCGGAGCGACACACCGGCGGCCCCGCTGGCCCAGGTGGCGGCCGAGTACGGAAAGGGCGTCAGCGCGGCGATGGCCACCGCCCAGAAGCCGTAGCGCTGCAGGAAGGCCCGCAGCCGGTAGCGCTCGAAGAGCCGCTGCACGAGCGCCAGGCGGCCCAGGCGGTTGCCGAGCACCCAGCCGAGGAGACCCGCGAGCATGGAGGCACCCGACGCCACGCCGAAGGTGGCCCAGAAGTCGAGCCCTCCGGCATGGGCCGCGAAGAGCAGCGGCTCGTGGGTGAGCATGAAGGTGTCGGTGATCACGACGCCGACGCCCACGCCGAGCAGGCCGAAGCGCTCGACGAAGGCCAGCGACAGGGCCGTGAGCGGATCCTGCAGCAGCACGGCGAGCGCCAGCGCGCCCACGAAGAGCAGCACGACGCCGATCAGCATCCGCCAGAGCATGGTGCGCAGCGACAGATCCCCCACGGGGAGCACGACCTCGTCGACCTCACGCTCCTCGTCGTCGATGTGAACCTGCATGCGTCGACCACCACCTGTCGGACCTATCGTGTCGGCGCCCTCACGGTGCAGACGATTTCTGCGCCGTTTCGCCACGCCTGCGTGACGGGCACGCGGCGCCGCCGGTCCCGCTGCGCTAGGACGGCCCCCGTGTGCGGAGCGACCCTGATGGCCACGATCAACCGACGTTCTCCCCGAGCCCGCCTCGCGGCGCTCGCGCTGGGCGGTCTCGTCGCGCCGTGGGCGGCGCAGGCCGACGAGGCCCCCACCGTCGCCGTGGAGGAGGCCCCCCCTCCCCCCGTGGTGCTCCGCGCCATCCCGCCGCGCTTCTCCTGGGACGTGGGGCTGCAGGTCTCGTACGGCATGCTCGAGCAGTTCGACGCCGCGGCGCCCTGGATGGGCTTCGGCTTCCGGGCGGGCTGGGGCCGGCACTTCGGCAACCACCGCGTGGGCGCCGGCGGCATCGTGAGCATCGAGGGCCAGGTGGGCGTCGAGTGGGCCAACGTGCTCGAGCCCTACGCCGCCTGGGACACCATCGTCGGCAAGGGGCTGTACCTGGGCGCGTCGATCGGCCCGATGCTGTCGCTCAACGTCGACACCCAGGACCGCGGCAAGACCACCGTGAGCTTCGACGCCGCCCCCTTCGTGGCCTTCCGCATCGGCTACTCGGGCGCCTTCTCGGTGGTGGCCAAGCGCTTCTGGGTGGCCGTGGAGCCGAAGCTGCGCATCATCGACGGCCGGCCGAGCTTCGTGGGCGCGGTCGTGCTGGGCACGGGCGCGGGCAAGTAGCCGCCGCGCCGTCGCTCACGCCGCGGCGCGCAGGGAGCGCTGGGCCGGGGGGAGCCGCGCCTCGAAGAGGTCGTGCAGCTCCTGCACCACCTCGTCGGCGTCCCGCGTCGCCCAGCCCGAGGTGTCGATCGCGGGGAGCACCTCCACCGTGACGTGCGTGGGCCGGAGCCGCATCGACCCCTTCTCCCACGCCTGGTGCGCACCGCTCACCACCACGGGCACCACGGGCAGCCCGGTGGCGCAGGCCAGGTGCCAGATCCCCTTCTTGAAGGGCAGCAGGCGACCGTCGCGGCTGCGGGTGCCCTCGGGCCACATCCAGATCGACAGGCGGTACCGGGCCACGATGCGCACGAGCTCGCGCATGGCCTCGAGGGCGCGCCCGTGGTGGCCGCGGTCGAGACGGAGGTGGCCCGACAGCCAGTAGAGCTGGCCGAAGAAGGGGTAGTAGACCACCTCCTTCTTGGCGACGCCCACGGTGCCGAGCGGCGCGAGCCAGATGCCCAGGAAGATGTCGAGCATGGACGTGTGGTTCGACACGTAGATCACGGGCCGATCGCCCGACAGGTTCCCGGCGCCGTGGACCTCGAGCGAGCTGCCCGACAGCCACATGCAGAAGCGGCCGGTCACCCAGCCCCACAGGTTGCAGCTGCGGATGCGCACGCCCCGCCACGGCAGGAGCAGCAGCATCAGCAGGCCGTGCACCACCGTGGCCACGGCCATGTAGACGAACCCGACCCCGATCCGCAGCCACGAGCCCACGGCCAACCTCCGCTCCCGCGCGTCCTACCTTGCCACCGGCGGGGGCGGCACCACACGCCGACCGGAGACGCCCCAGACGGAACGGGACCCGCCCGAGGCGCGACCGCGCTTGCACGCGACTTTCAGGGCGGTATATGCCCGGTCCCCCTTTGAGGAGGTTGTCGTGACCCGAATCACGCAGGCGGCCGCGCTCGGCATGGCCGTGGCTCTCAGCGGCTGCAGCGACCCGATGCTCGCCAAGAAGGTCGAGGATCTCGAGGCGAAGGTCACCGAGCTCGAGAAGAAGATCGAGGCCGGTGGCGGCGGGGCCGAGAAGTCCGGCAAGGACGAGGAGGCCATGGCCATGTACCGCGAGGCCAACGAGGCCTTCCGCGGCGGCAAGAACGACGAGGCCAAGGCCAAGCTCACCGAGCTGCTCGGCAAGTACGGCGACACCCGCCTGGCCGCCCCGGCGCAGCGCCTCCTCGACCAGCTCACGGTGGTCGGCAAGGAGATCTCCGCCCTCAAGGTGGACGAGTGGTACCAGGGCGAGTCCTCGCTGTCCGACGGCAAGGCCAGCCTGCTGGTGTTCTGGGAGGTCTGGTGCCCGCACTGCAAGCGCGAGGTGCCGAAGCTCCAGGAGACCTACGACAAGTACAAGGGCGACGGCCTGCAGGTCATCGGCCTCACGAAGCTCACGCGCGACAAGACGCCCGAGGACGTGAAGGCCTTCATCGCCGAGAACAAGGTCGGCTACCCGATCGCGAAGGAGGCGGGCGACATGTCCGACTTCTTCGGCGTCTCGGGCGTGCCCGCCGCGGCCACCGTCAAGGACGGCAAGGTCGTGTGGCGCGGCCACCCGGCGCAGATCACCGACGAGATGATCAAGGAGTGGACGGGCACCTGATCCGCCCGGTCCTCCCTGGATCCCGAGAGCCCCTGGACGTCGCCGTCCGGGGGCTCTTCTCGTCTGGGGTCGAATGACCGGCGCGGTCCTCCGTCAGAGGGCTGTCTCTCACGAGACGGAGGACCCATGCGAACCCTGGCTGCCCTGTTCACCGTCGGCGTGCTGTCGCTCGCCGCCACCCCGGCCGAGGCCCGCCCCGGCCCCACCCACCACGCCCACCCGGGCTACGGCCACGTGCTCGCCACCGGCGTGCTCGTGCTCCGCAACGACGGCGACCGGCCCCTGCGCCTGTCCTTCGACCGTCGGTACGGCGCCGATCCCGCCGACCTCTGGCTGCCTCCCGGGGCCGTGCAGCACCTGTCGGTCCCCGCCGGCGACCTCTCGGTCTCCGCGTCCATCCAGGGCCGCCGCGGCCTGCGGGTGGTGCAGGCCGACGCCGTGCGCATCACGCCCGGCAGCCGCACCGTGCGGTCCTTCGGCTGGTACGCGCCGGACCCGATCTCGCCGGTGCAGTTCACGAACACGGCCCGCCGCCCGGTGGAGGTGCTCGTCGACGGCCGCGTGATCGCCTGGGTGGAGCCCGGCCAGACCACCTCCTTCGTGGTGGACGCGGGGCGCCACGCCCTGCGGGTGCAGGCCGGCCGCTTCGTGGTCTACGACCAGCTCACCGTCTTCCACGACGGCATGACGCTGGGCGCCGTGGTGGCCCCCGGCGGCACCCTCGGGATCAGCTGGACGCGCGCCACCCCGTCGTGGAGCGGTCGGGTGGCCTACCCCGTGCCGTCGCCGCGTCCGCCCCCGGCGGTGCGGGTGCACGCGCCGTACCCCGCACCCCCGCCGGTCGCCCGCGGACCGGTCCCGGGTCGGACGCCGCCCCCCGCGCGGCCCACGGGCCGGGGGTACGGAGGCCGGAACGGCCGCTGACCCTCCCGTGAGACCACGCCGCGCCCGGTCGGACACCCCGACCGGGCGCGGCCCTGCTCAGGGGTCGAAGCGGGGCGGCACGGGCTGGGCGAGGTGGGCGGCCCAGGCCTCGGCCAGCGCCTCGCTCGCGCGGCCCGAGAACACGCCACCGCCGGCCACGGGCAGGTCGCCCACCGGGCCCGACAGGCGTGCGCCGCGCAGGGCCTCGCGTACGTGGGGCGCGTCCGGCACGGCCGCCGGCGCCTCCCCGGCGGCCAGGCTCATCGCCGTGGCCCACCACTGCACCCAGAGGTCCTCGTAGGCGACGCGATCCCGCGAGGCCATCATGCCGATCAGCAGGGGCGGATCACGCTCCTCCACCACGGCGAGCACCCAGTGGCGCCGCCCGCCGAGGGTGCAGCCGCCCCCCACCGTCCACACGCCCGGTGCCGGCGTCGCGGGCTGGTCCCAGCGCACCGGACGGCAGCGCTCCTCGGCCCAGCGGGTGACGTCGGCCAGGGGCACGTGGGTGGTGCGCGGCGCGAGCCAGCGCACGTCGAACCACGAGGACCCGTCGGGCGCGTCCACGGCGAGCTCGGCGCCCGTGGCCCGGACCTGCGCACCGGACGGCACGGTGACCGCCCACCCGCTCCCTCGAGCGAGCTCGGTGGCCTGGGCCTCCGGCGCCGCCGGCAGATCGGGGAGCAGGCCCCCGCCGCAACCGGCGAGGAGCATCGGCAGCAGGGAGATCACTTCCAGAGCTGGTCGCCGCGGTGGCAGGGCGGGTCGTCGCCCGCCTTGAGCACCAGGGCGTGCACGGGCACGTCGGTGAGCTGCTCCACCTGCCAGCCCACGCCCATGCCCCCCTCCACGTGGCCCCGGCCGGTGACCACCACGAGGAAGCCCGTCTCCTTCCAGCCCAGCAGCGCGCGCTCGGCGAGGGAGCGCTCGTAGGCCGCCATGGAGGCCGCGAACCGGGCCTCCATCCCCAGGGGCACCGGGTGCCCGCCCATCGCGGGGCGCCAGAGATCCAGGTAGCCGGGCGGCAGCGCGAGGGGCCCCGTGGCCGTCTGGCCCAGGTCGTCGCCGACGGCGATCACCGCGAAGCCGCTGCGACCGAGCGTGACCAGCGGGGCGTAGGCCTTCCACGGCCACACCTGCTCGTCGTCCCACTTCATCAGGTAGGGCAGGTCGCTGTCGTTCGCGCTGCCGCGACCGTGCCGGTCGAGGATCGGCTGGTAGCGGCGGTGCACGCGCTCGAGGGCCACGCGCACGGGCGCCGTGCGGGCCAGCGTGTCGATCACCACCTTCGCGCGCTTCAGGTCGACCGTCTCGCCGAAGCGCTCGCCCAGCACCACCACCGCGGGGGCTTCCCAGGACCGCACCTCGGCGGGCCCCACGAAGTCGCACGACCCGGCGTGCGCCGTGGCGAGGAGCAGGGACAGGAGCATCGGCACCTCCGGAGGGTCGATCACACGGCGGCGGCGGCGCGTCGACCACGCGGTCCGCGTGGCGTTGCCACGTCCCGCTCCTGCCCGCTACGCTGTCGGGCTGCAGGGGGGATCACGCCATGTCCATGGTGCTCACCACGCTCGGGCTCCCGCCGGGGCCCTCGATCGTGCACGAGATGTTCGGCCTCACGCCACCGCGCGCCGACCCGCCTGATCTGCCGGGCGACGAGGGAAAGGCGGGCCCCCACTTCGGCACCACCGAGGAACGTGACCTGCTCGCCCTCCTCCGCCGCCTCCGGGACCTCCCGGCCTTCCGGGTCGTGGAGGCCCAGGCCTTCCCGAGCGTGCGCGCGCACGGGCGCGACACCGGCGTCTTCGACAGGGACCCCGCCGGCACGCTCGAGGAGGCGCGCATCGTGCTGGCCTGGGTGGTGTGGGCGGAGGAGCAGTACGCGCGGAAGCTCGCGTGGGCGAAGCGCCACGCGCCGCGGAGCGCCTTCTCCTACGAGGTGAAGGTGCCTCCGGGATCGCCCGA
>JACKEO010000008.1 GCA_020632955.1 Alphaproteobacteria bacterium | reverse complement strand
TGGAGCGCGAGGGCGACCACCTGGAACCACGTCAGCCCGGCCACGTCCGGCATCGAGCGCACCGGCACGGCGTCGTCGAGGTCGAAGCGAGGCCGAATGTGGCGCAGCAGCTCCCACGTCTTTCCGGTGCCGGGCGGACCGTACAGGATGAGGTTGAGGGGGAGGTCCGGCGTGGCCTTGCGCGGTGTGCTGGTGCCGGCGCCGAAGATCGCCGCGACCGCGTCCGGGTTGGAGACCTCGACCAGCGTCTCGAACCAGGTGCCGTCTCCGGGCGGACCAGGCGCCTTGCCTCGGAACAGTTCGCGGGCGATCGGCTCGAACGTGAGCTTCCCAGTGTCCGCGTCGACTGCGACTACCCGAGCCACCTCGTGGATGCGAAGGTGGTTGCGACCGCCGTAGCCCTTGATGGCGAACAGGTCGCCGGGTCGGATGTGGCCGATGCGCTCCCAGGCGCCCTTGGCCCCCTTGGTGGTTGCATCCTTCGGCCAGCCGATCTCCCAGCGACGCGTGTCCTTGAACCGCTGGAGCTGCGACTCCTCACCGAACTGGTGGCCGCCAGCCCAATAGCGTTGACCCTCCGGTGCGGGCTCCTTGCCCTCGTAGGCGGCGACGGAGATGGCGGCGAAGTCGCTACCGAGCGAACCGCGGACGCGCTCGGTGAGTGATTGGTAGTCCGTCCACGACGCTGTCGACGGCACCTCGATCCGGTTGTTCTCGAGGTACTCGCGGGTCCTGCTGTCCACTGGAAGGAACGCGCGCGGCCGAACCCAGAACAGGCCCATCGTCAGCTTGGCAAGCCCGACGGTCTTGACCGAGAGGCAGCGGTCGAACGTCGCAGCGTCGACTCCCGCCGGCCCGCCACGCACCGCCTGGGCGAACAGGTCCCAGAGGGACGGGATGTCGTCGGGCTTGCGGTCCTTCGCGTAGGGGAAGAACCACGACCGGCGCAGGTCCACCACCGGGATCCCGTCGAAGTCGGTCGGCACCCCTGGGTCGAGCCCCAGGAACCGGAGGATCTCCGCCATCAGCGCCTGGCGATTCTCGGTCCGCAGACCGCGGTTGAACACCGCGAAGAACGTGAACGGGTCGATCTCGGCGAGGGGCTGAGCACCCTTCGCGCCCTTGTCCTCCAGGCTGATCACCAGGAGCTTCTTGTCGGCCAGCGTCCGCAGGAAGGCGACCAACTCACCCTGGCGGTCGCGCCAGCCGACGAGCTTGTCGGCGAGCTGCTCGTAGATGGGAATCCAGGTGAAGCTCATCGCGGGTCCTCGCCGAAGAAGGGGGCACAGTAGGCGTTCCAGCAGCGACCACGGCTACACCGCGCTCTCATCGCTTGGCTCCCTTGATCGAGTTGAAGCTCCGCTTGAGTTGGGTGACCGTTCGGACGCTCACGTGTCTCCAGCCGTCGTCTCCTTCGAGGTCGCTCCAGTCCGGAGCACCGTGGACAACACGGACATTGTTCATGTTGTCCGCCCACAAGGTGGCAAGGTCACCCTCGGCACCCCGAAAGTCGCCGCTGCCACGCCAGTGGAACTCCACGGTGTCGCCTCGCCCTCCCCTGCCATTGACGCTGATCTGGCTGTCCTGAAAGGCCACCTCATGGCCAGCCTCCGCCTCCGACCGGAGAAGTTCTCGAAGGAACGCGGAGAGGTCACCCGGCAGGTCATGTGGCCTTGTGGCGTCGAAGTATGCGGCAACGAAGTCCGGCCAGACGGAACGGGCCACCCTGGCCAGTTCCCCCACCGACCGCACGAGAGCGTCCTTCGCCCCCGGGAAGGACGTCGCGCGGAGAAAGTCGTCGGCAGCGTCTGTCGACAACTGCTCCCACCAAGACACCCCTTCCTCGTCCGCCTTTGCCTCCATCCCATCCAAGATGGCGGGGAGTCGACCAGCGTTCCGGACCACATGGATACCCGAAACGTCCTGCGAAGCGAGGCGCACCCATCGGGCGAGAGAGACCGAAGCTCCATCCGGCTCGAGGCTCACCGTCAGCCCGATGGCAAAGGGTGTCGACCCCAGATCCTCGCTAATCGACAGCGACCACTCGTTCCCGGCCGTGGACACCTCTCCATAGAGGTCGGCGTGTCCCAGTGCGTCGACGACCCGTTCCAGGCGCTCCTGCACCTGGGAATCCACTTGGCGAACGACGGCCGCGTGAGCTCTGAAGATGTTCAGTTCGGCTGATGTGAGATCCAAGAGCGTAGCCATCCCCGTTTCCTCGACCATGAATGCGTGAAGCTCGCGCGCGAGAAAGGCCGCGACCGGCTCGAGGCTTGCGTCGGAGCCCCAAGCCGCCAGAAGCGTCATCAGCCGTCGGTGCGGCAGAAGCTGCCCGTCCACACCGGCGGCGTTGCACGCGTCCTGAATGTCCCCGCCCAGTTCTTCATCGTCGAGGTACGCCACGAACACACGTCGGCCTGGGAACGCTCCAGCTTCGCGGAGGTACCGCTTCACTTGGCCAGAGCCCAACGGGTTGCCCGGTACCTTCGCCTCGAAGATCGCCTGCCATGCCTCGCCGCACTGGATGATGCCGTCCGGCTGACCCTTCCCGAAGCCTCGCGGCCACGGAATCACCTCGACGCTCCTTGGGTCACCGACCGTCAGCTTCAGCTCGAACAGGGCGTCGTCGATGAAGCGGCGCAAGAGCTCTTCGCTCCTGCCGAGCGCAAGGAAGAGCGCCCACGTCCGTCGGTCCTCGGCGATGCCGTCGCGTCGGCGTGCGAAGATTGTCTTTGGCGAGCTCATCGGCCTACTCCACCGCGCGCCAAAGCAGTCCCTCGTCGAGGTCCAGATTCGCGCCGATGACCTCCACCTTGTCGACGATCCGGTGAAGGACCTCCTCGAATGGCACTGCGCCAGACTCGTCCCGGAGGATCCACACGCTGCAGGGCGCCGTGCGCCCGAAGCGGTCGTAGCGACCGATCCGCTGAGCGTAGGTGACGGGTTGAAGGGGCAAGTCGTAGTGGACGGCGTGCCCGACGAAGCTGAGCGAGACGCCCTCGGCCGCTGTGGTGACGAGGATGCCGCCGGACCGTCGGAACTCGTCGACGACCGAGCTGCGTTCCAAAGGGTCCATCCCGCCATGGAGCGCCATGCACGAGTGCCCATCGTCCGCGACATTTGCCACCAGGTAGTCGAGCGTGTCCCGGTACTCGGTGTAGATCACCACAGGCGCCGACGTGGGCGTCTCGCTGGAACCCAACCACTCACGGAGCCGAGAGAGTTTCGAATCCACTCCGAGCTCCTCTACCTGCTCAAGCAACGGCTCTGCCTCGCTGGCCCCGTCGAGCGCCGCCTGCCGCGCGAGGGTCTTCTCCAGCGCGGCGATGCTGGAAGAAGCACGGTGCACCAACATCATCCCCGCCTGCTCGCCGACCGCCTTGGCGTACTCGATTACCCGGCGAGCCAGCGCTTGTTCCTCCTCATTTCGGTGCCACGGTAGATCGGCGCGGCTGACCGCCGCCCGTGGAGCTCGGCTCGCCAGGTAGGCTGCAGCATCGGCGCTCCAGTCGATCAGGTCGTCCGCGGGCGGCGTCCCCTCGGAGAACGAGGTCAGGAACAGCATGCCGGGCTCGCCCGGCCCCCTGCGTAGGCCCTCCACAAGGCTAGCGCGCTGGCCCGATATGCGGTGTGCCTCGTCGACGACGACGAGGTCCCAATGCTGGCTGCAGAGGGCGTCGCGAACGTCCGGCCGCTTGGCGAAGTCGATGCTGGCTGCATACCACCCCGGGTCCCACTCGCTCGAGTCCCCGACATCCTGGAGCAGCACGCGCAGGCATCGAGCGTCGACGGTGACCAACCTCTGGTCCCACTTCCCGGCGAGCACCGCCCATTGTGCAGTCAACGCTGCTGGCCCCAGGACCAGCACGCGGCGCAAGCGGTCCAGCCGGAGCAGCTCGGCCACGGTTCCAGCCACAGCGAAGGACTTGCCCGAGCCCACCGGAGCCAGGAGAAGAAATGATCTCCCGGGTGCCATGATCTCGGCGAACCGGCGCAGGAAGGCCGCCTGGTAGGGCGTGAACCGGGAGTCGACTCGAATCTGGGGTTCGCCCATCAGGCACCTCCCCGCGCCTGCACCTTCCGGCAGCACCGCAACAGCGAGTTCCGGCAGGCCCCAAGCGACTGATGGTCCTCGACGGACAGCTCCCGCTTGAAGTGGAAGACATCGTTTCGAAGGTCCCGGACGCGCTCCAAACGCCCACGCCAGCGCTCGCGTGTGCCCCCGAACGCGCCCTCGAACGTGGGCCAGTTGTCGCCATGCCGAAGCATGGCGACATAGTCGTCGAAGGTCATGGCCTCGAGTCGGTCCGGGAAGTGACCAGTCTGGTACTTCTTCGACAGGGCCCTGGCTGCACATTCCTCCAGCGCCGCGCCGTCGCCCACCGAAGTCCGAATCAGCGTGCGCAACGACAACTCGATCTCCTCGATCAACACGAAGGCGTTGGCAATCCCGTGTAGGTAGTGGAGCACGTCCATCGGCGTGAGGATGGCGATGAGGTCCTCAGGCCCGCTGACGAGTACCGCGTCGTGCTTGTCCAGCGCGTCGATCAGCCCTCGGAACTCGTCCTGGAGGCGGGCGTAGATGACCATCTCGTGCTCCAGGAACTCCTCGACCGGGAGCATCGTGGGGTCCTGCTTGCTTCCCCCCATCCCCGCGACTTCCTGGGCGAACGCCCGGTAGGTGAAGAGTCCGAGCACGGTGTCCCCCTCCCGTACAGGAAGCTGGGAATACCCATGCTCGGCCATCAGCCGGAGGGCTTCCCGGGCCGGCGTGGTTGGCCCCACCCACAGAGGGGGGGTGTCAGGCAGCAGCCGGTTCACCATGTGGAAGAAGGCAGCAAGGTGCTCGGGGTGCTCAAACGGGCCCGAACTACCCGTGAGTGACGCGAGCTTCATGGTCGCCTCTTCGCTGGTGAGATTGGGGTGGATAGGTCCAGGGAACTGCAAAATGGCAAGGGCGAGCGCACAGCCGCACAGGACTCGACGGCACCAGACTGTCCGTACCAGTCGCTGACCAGGGCGCGGTTGGTGCGGTCGCCGCGACTCACAGGTCCCTACCCAGGAGCCGCGCTTCCGCCGGCGCTCCCATGAGCTTCATCCGCAACCGAGGGTCGTCCACGAGGTCATCGGGCGGGCGGGAGGTGGTGGTCACGATGTACTGGAAGTGCGGGCCGTCCCCTACGTCCTCGAGCTCGCGCGTGAGCAGGAACAGCTCATGGTAGATGCTCAGGCCGAGGTCCGATGTCCGCGGGCTGTCGTGGATGAGCAGCGCCGGGAGCCTGGTCGCCCCCTCGATGCTCCGGCAGAGCGTAGCGAGGTCGAAGGCCAGCACCTTCACGAGGTCGATGGCTGGCGTGTTCCGCTCGCCCCCGTAGTCGACGACGAGGTCGAGCCCGTTGCCATCATGCTTCACCCGTCCCGAAGCGGAGGAGACCCTTCCGAGCAGCCGGCGAACCAACGGATCGAAGTGCTTCCCCAGCTCGGCGAAGACCTGCGCGTGCTGGTCCCGCTCGACCTTCGCCGCAGCCCGCAGTTCATCGAGCTGCTCTTCCAAGCGGGAGACCTTGCTGGTGGCGGCAGCGTTCTCCTGGACCAGGCGTTCGAGGTCACCGACGTCGTCGCCCACGCGACGAGCCGAGTACCAGGCGTCCGCCCGCTGCTCGCGCAGCTTGCGTGCAGACCGGAAGTCGGCCTTGGCCGCGTCGCGCTTCCGCGTCGCCACGGAGAGCTCAGCACGCAGTCGCTGTGCCACTTCCTCGGCGTCGCGCTGCTCCTCCCGGTGCTTCTGCATGCTCGCGGCGTTCTGCTCTCGCCTGCCCTTCAGCGTGTCGAGGTTCGGGAGCTTGTGCGAGAGCTTGCAGCCCTCGGCGAGGGCGCGGTCGATGGGTACCTCGCACACCGGGCAGATCGAGGTCTCGGCGTCGTCGATCTCGGCTGAGAGACCCGGGGACTCGCTTTGGATGAGCTCGATGATGGTGGCCGCGAGGGCGGCGTTATTCTCGGCAGCCGCGATCTCTCGGTTGAGCCGGTCGACGTCCGCGCGCGCCTCCTCGTAGGCGACCTCAAGATCTTCAACGGATGCCAGATCGCCTCGGTCGTCGACGGCGGCCACGGCGGCGACGCGATCGCGGGCCGCCTTGCGGAGGAATGCCCCCTGGAACTCGCCGATCGGGACGGCCTGCCCGTCGAGGTCCAGCCGCTGGAGCAGCTTCCGAACGGTCGCCTCGATGAGCCAGCGCCGACGCTCGACCCCGGCCTCCTGGGCCTTGCGGTCCTTGTCGAGCCGCTCGATCTCCGCCTCAAGCTCGTACTCCTTGGGCGTGATCGCGCTGATCAACGCACGTACGATGTTGGTGGCATCGGTGACGGACGGGTTCCCCGACGCCCGCCATGCCGTGGCCCTCGCGAAGTGCGTCTCCTGGTCCCTTGCGAGCCAGCCCAGGGCTTGGAGCCACGCCTTGTGCGGCTTGTCGGCGATCAGGGCCGTGACCTCCGGCGTGATGAAGGTCTCCACGAGCTTCTCGACGAGCGCCGCATGCCCGGGGGCTCCCTTGGTGTCCACAGCGAGCGCGTCCTCCAGGGTGCCGCCTTCGAGCGCCACGTCGTATGGAGAGAGGCCGATCGTGCGGACCACCGCCCAGGCGGTCCCGTCCAGGACGACCTCGACGCCCACCCGCCCGTCCTGGAAGGCGGAGGCGATCTTGTCGCGGAGCTCGTCGGAGGCGAAGCGCCGCTCTCCAAGGCAATAGCGGATGAGGCGGCAAACGAGCGTCTTTCCGGAGCCGTGGCCGGGACCCGTGGGCGCGTCGCTGGTGTCGTTGGCGCTGCGATCGGCGGGGTCGGGAGACCAGATGATGTTGAGTCCCGGCTCGAACGCCTCGTCACGGATCGCCGGTGCGTCGACATCCTTCCAGATCGCGAAGCGGCGGATCCAGAAGCGCGGCTCGCGGCGTCCATCCATGGCCTTCACCCTCAACTGTGGCAATCCGAAGGCGTCAAGCTGCATGGGCCAGCCACTGCCGGACGGTGGTAGGGAACCGCAGGACGGTGGCGTCCACCGACTCCGACGCCCAGAGGCGACGAAGGACGTTCACCACGAAGCCAGCGCGTCCCTCGGGCCAGCCAGCGGTGCTGATGGCGTCGGCCCCTGCGCCGAGGGCCCAGGTGTCGCCGTCCTCGACGATGCGGCCGCGACCACGCAGGCTCCTGATCGCGGAACCCCATGCGCCGATCGTGCCATCGACGGACGCGCTCAACGGTTGCGACGCGTCCGAGCCGACGACGCGAGCCCAGTGTGTCTGCTCGGCGGAGTCGAGCATCGGCGTCAGGAGGTGCGGCTCGAGGCAGAGCAATGCCGCCAGGCGAGCCTCACGCCGGTCCATGGGACCACCGTGAGCCTTCAGGACCGCAAGAAGACTCGGCGACACCTCGTTGCCCTGGCGTGGGCGAGCCCACGCGCTCGCCGCCACTGGCGCCAGGTCCGGGACGATTGGTACAGGCGCTGGCTGCGGCTGGGGGTGAACTGGTAGCTGGATGACCTGCCCAGCCTGCTGTGGTGCGGCCGCCCAAGCTGGGCGGGTCGACTCGTCGTGGGCAAGGCTCGGATGCGCCGGAGGCGGGTCGAGCACGGTTTGATACGGCTCTCCACTGTCGATGGCCCGCTGCATCGCATCGTAGCGGTCGAGGATGGCTTCCTTCGTCTGGTAGGAGCCGTGGACCTTCTCGTCGTTGTTCCGTACGACCCAGAAGGATTCCATGATGTATTCGACGTCGTCACGGGAAATGCCGTACAGGTGAAAGCAAGCAGCGTCGAGTTCGGCGCGAAGCCAGACCCGGCGCTTCTCATCCCAACGAAAGGGAGGGCCGCTCCACCCCAGGTCACCACCAAAGGAAGCGAGATCCCAGGCCGTGAAGACCAGTTCCAGCACCCGGGCACCCACCCACGCGGCGACCCGCTCCCCCTGATCCCAGGGGACGGCGGTCGAGAACAAATCAGGAGGTAGGACGGGAAGCTGTCGAAACACAGTGTAGGTCAGATGGGTCCCGCCGACGCTCTGGCGAGCGATGTAGTCGAAGGCGAAAGAGGATCCGAAGGCCACGACTGCGGCCGCTCCCTCCGCACCTGTCTGAATAGGCAGGCACAGCGGAGTCCCCGAGCACGCCGTCCGCGGAAACACCGACAGGATGGCAGTCCGGGCGTCAGTGCTTCGACAGATGTCCCTCCAGCCCAGCAACCAGCCCCGGTCCCACCCCTCCAACCTCGCCTCCACCTCCGCGGCACCGACCCAGTACCGAGGAAGCACCACTTTGGTGGAGTCCGCATGGTCTTCGGGCGTCAGCTCGGGACACTTCCCCTGATTCGCCTGAGCTTGTGTCTGGCCTTCGTATGTGCTGAACCGATGGTCAAAATGGTGGACAAGCTTCGCCTCGTACAGCGGGAGTTTCTCCTCACTTCCTCGCGAGAAACGGCTGCCGTCGAGCACCCACCCCTCTGCTTCCAAGACGTCGGCAGTACCGAACAGGTCGGCATCGTCCGACATATGGAACATGCGACCGAGGTCCACACCCCAAGGGTTGCCGTGCGAGTCGGACTCCCGCAGGAGTACGGGCACGCGGCGATACACGTCCTTGGTGATTTTGGCGTCACGCCTCCAACGGAACGTCGGACAGGTGAGCGTGTTCGGGTTGAGCAATGCGAAGTCGCGAGCCGACAGGGTGAAGTGGCGTTCGCGATCCTCCAGATCGGCGACGCTACGCGCGAAGAACACCAGATCCGCTTCAGGAACGGGACAGGCCATCCCCACAAGGGAAACGAGCGCGAACTTGTAGGCATGGTGCACACCCGGGAACAGGAACTCCTCGTTCTCGAAGCTGTGCAGACAAGCAAGCTGGCTACCCTCGACAATCGCGCGGAAGTAGTGCTGCGTCGTGGCATCGGTCGCGATTCCGCTGGGAACGATGAATCCTGCGCGACCAGTCGATGACAACAGTGCCCGGTTGAGCTCCGCGAAGATGCTGTAGGTGTTGATGTCGCCCCGTCCGCACAGCGGGTAGCGGCCGCTGTCACGGACCAGACTCGTCTCGCCATCCGCTTTCCCAAGCGCCCCCTGCCACTCTCCCCACAGTTCTGGCGAGGTCCGCTCCAAACCCGCGATTGCGCGTCGGCGGGCCCCGGCGTTCGGAGCTTCCGCGATCTCAGGTGCTCTCCCAGCAAACCACTCCTTCTGCGAGATGTTCAGCCGCTCCCACGGCGGGTTTCCGAGCACGACGTCGAACCCGCTGTGCCACCCGGTCTCCTCGCTGCGCGCCCCCCGCGTAGGAGTGAACACCGCGGGGAACGCCAGGTGCCAGTGGAAGAACCGATACTCCCTCGCCAGGCGGCGCACCTCCTGGCGCGTGTCGGACGGGCAGCTGGCCGCGTCGTTCGACACCCGTCGGAACAGCTCGTGGGTCGGCGCCGAGGCTTCGTGTTCCCGGTCCTTGGGCCACACGAAAGCAGCACACCAGAGATCCGCCAGGAAGTTCGCGTCCTTGATCTCCGGTGACGCCTGGAGCCGTCGCCACGCGCTCTCCTTCGCCCGCACCGCTCCGAGGTCGTCGTCGGGTGCATCCTCGACCCGTCGCACCTGGCCCGAGGTCACGTCGTACTTCCCGGGTGCCTCGGCAGCGAGGTAAGCCGCCCACAGGTCGCCCTGCCCCTTGAGCTCCTGGCGGTTGCGGGCCCTCAGAGCCTTCGCGACCTCCGTGTCGTCGCCGGTGATGGGCTTCCACGCGTCGTTCGGCACACCACTGGCCAGCAGCTTCGGCGTGGCCCCGAGCAGCGCGTTGCCGTGCTGGATGTGAGCGTCGAGGAAGGACAGCGGCTTCCCCGGCTCGATGGCCTCCATCCACAGCGCGACCTTGCACAGCTCGACGGCCATCTCGTTCAGGTCGACGCCATAGATGCACCTCCCGACGACATCGCGCAGCGCGTGCTGGTAGTCGCGCGGTGCCGGTTCGGCGTCGCCGGTGCGGATCCGCGCGAGGCGCTCGGCCATCCGACGGGCGGCCGCGACCAGGAAGTGGCCAGAGCCACAGGCCGGGTCCACGACCTTCAGGTCCAGGAGCGCGGCCTCCGGATCGGACTGACGGGCAGCCTCGTCCAGCACCGGGTCCAGCGCGCTGTCGAGCAGGCAGTCCACGAGGGACGTGGGCGTGTAGTAGCTGCCGGTGGTCTTGCGCTCGTGGCCCGGGGCGGTCTCGAGCACGAAGGTGTCCCGGTCGGACTCCTTGCGGACGACCGGATGGAGCTCCATCAGCGACTCGTAGACGCCACCGAGCTCGTCGGCGGAGACGAGGTTCCACGCGACGGTGCGCCGGGTGCCGTCGTCCTCGAGGGTGCACAGCGCCCGCAGCCCGGCGAGGAGGTGCTCGTTCGCCATCTCGGCGTCCGTCAGGGCTCGGCACGCCGTCGGACTCCACAGGAAGC
Organism: Alphaproteobacteria bacterium; assembly: GCA_020632955.1. GTDB lineage: Bacteria > Myxococcota_A > UBA796 > UBA796 > JACKEO01. The sequence continues at coordinate 190,421 of JACKEO010000008.1, read as the reverse complement.
TCCCGAAGGCCGGCAGCGCGAGCCGCGGGTAGCCCTCGTGGAGCAGGCCCATCAGCTCGCGGAGCTGGACCCACAGGTCGCCGTGGGGCCCACCACGCTTCTTGTCCGCGAGGTCTCGCAGGCGACGGGTGGCGTAGAAGCGGACGAATCGCTCCCGGGCCTCACGAGGCGCGTCCGGGTCGAGGAGCACTCCGCGGTCCTCGGCCACGAACAGGAAGATCAGGCGGTATGCGAGTCGAAGGAGCTGACGGTACAGCTCGCGGGTCGACAGCGTCCCGCTGTGCAGGTCGTCCCGCAGGCGGCGGTTCGCGGGGTGACGCAGCAGGCCCGTGCCGAGGTGGACCAGCGCCTGCTCGACTCCACCGCGCAGCTTGTCGAGCGCGGCCACGCCCTCCTCGCGGACGGCGTGGAACCAGCGCTCCAATGCACAGGAGGAGGGCTTGTCCCCCTGGACCCGGCTCGCGTGGCACACGAGCCACAGGACCCGGAACTCGCTGTACAGCTCCCCGTCGAAGATCTGGGCGAGGTCGAACTCGACGTAGGCCTTGCGCGTGAGGCTGTGGTGGTCCCGCAGCACCCGAAGGGCGAGGCCGTTGCACACGAAGCCCCAGAGGTGCTCGTCGCTGCGGTTGAGCAGATCCTGGAGAAGCCCGTGCGGCGAGGAGGCCGCCGCGCCCGACACGCCCGGCAGGCGCTTGTCGAGGTCGAACCGGAAGCTAACGAGGTGGATCGGCGCCTGTTCCCAGGCGTGGGAGACCGCGAAGCTCCGTCCGTCGGCCTCGACCGCCTTCGCCGGGGAGAGCCGACCGTAGCCGAGCTCGTGGAACAGGGGGAGGAGCCAGCGCTCACGGGTGAGCGTGGTGCCGCGATCCGCCTCGGGGAGCCGCTCGGCGGTGTCGCGGAAGGCCCGCCACGCGCCGAGGAGCCGCGACCACGCCCGGTTGACGGCCTCGCCGAGGGTCTCGTGGGCGAGGAGCCCGTAGCTCGCCTCATCGGTCGCGGGCAGCTTGCGGTCGCCGGCGCCGACCCTCGCCAGCAGATCACCTGGCAGGAGTCCGCCCTCGCTGCGGATGCCGGTGAAGGTGCGCTTCATGCCCCCTCCCCCGGCATCAGCACGAACAGCCCGAGTACGTCTGGCGGGAGGTGCGGCTCGACGCGCAGCGAGCGGAGCTGCAGTCCCCCAGCCTTCCGTACGCGTCGGTGCGCATCGAGCAGCTCGTCTCCCCGGCGCGACGCCACCTCGTGCAGGTGCGGCTCCAGGTCGGACCAACGTGCCAGTACGCGACCGAGGTGGTGCCGCTTCAGATCGTCGCCCAGGTTGCCCGCCGGCTCGCAGCCGAGAAGGCGCTCGGCGTCGTCTTCCGTGAGCCAGTTGGGCGCGCTCGGCAGCCCGGTGAACGCGGCGAGCACCGCGTCCTCGGCGAGCAGCTCTCGCTCCGCACCATCGGCACCGCGCGCCACGATGTGGAAGCGGAGCCGGAGCAGGAGCAGCACGGTCCGCTCGGACACCGCCGTGGTGAGCGACACCCCGCATCGCCGAGCCGGGCTGTGTCCAGCACCGACACCGAGAGGGTCGAGCGCAGCCTCGAGGACGTGCGACGACAGGCCCGCGACGACCGGGTGGGTCCGTCCGAGGACTTCGGCGCGCCTCGGCGCAGGCTGCTCGAAGGCCACGGTCAGCTCACCGTCGCGGCCAATCGCGTCACGCAGCGCCGACGGCGTCCCAGCCAGGCTCACTCGGGCAGGCGTCCCATCGGCCACATGCGCCCCCAGCCGGCGAAGGGCCTCCCGGACGAAGCGCTCGACGTCCGCAGCAGCACCGAGGGCCGCTCGGGTGGCGGCGAGCTCCCTGGCCACCTCTTCCACCTTGATGCTGGCCTGGGCGAACAGGGTACGGCTGCGGCGCTCGCGGTCGGCCGCCGCATCCCACTGCACCTCGAGCTCGCGCCGGTTCGGGATCGCGAACCCCAGCAGGAGCTGCTCGGCGGCCTCTTCCTTCCGGCGGAGGAGCAGGTTCTCCATCATCGCCTCGACCACGGCGTTGCTGTCCATCGGCACGGGAACGGTGATGCCGAGCTGCTTGTGGATGGAGCGGTGCTTGCGGATCAGCACGTCGAGGATCATCCCGTCCACCGGGTTGTCGCGCCCGTAGAAGGTCAGCGTCCGAACGACGTCCCGAGGCTGCCCGTAGCGGTCCACGCGGCCCTCGCGCTGCTCGTGGCGGGTCGGGTTCCAGGCGAGGTCGTAGTGGACCACGGCGTCGAAGGCGTCCTGCAGGTTGATGCCCTCGCTCAAGCAGTCCGTGCAGACCAGCACACGGCGCGGCTTGTCGCGCATCGCCTCGATGCGAGACTCGCGCTCGTCCGGCGGGAGGTCTCCAGTGACCGCCTCGACGTGTACGTCGCCGGGGAGCACCTTCCGCAGGTGCTCGGCCACGTACTCGACGGTCGGGATGAACCGGCAGAACAGGATGGGAGACCAGCCGTCCTTCACCAGGGTCTTGGTGAGGTCCGCCATCTTCTGCAGCTTGTTGTCCTCAGCGCCCTTCAGACCATCCGCTTCGCGGGCGAGACGGCGCAGGCGCTCGGCGTCCGGACTGGCCTCGTCCTCGGATTGGCTACCCGGGACCACGTCGATGCCCTCGGCCACCTCGTCGTCGAGGTCCATCACGAGTCGCCGCCCCACCTCGTCGGCCTCGGCCACCGTGTCCGCCTCAGCGCTGGCGGCACGGTTGCGCAGGGTCGCGGCCGCAGCAGCAGGGCTCGACCCGATGGCTCGGAGCAGGGCCACGGCCGACCACCACCGGACGCGCTGGTGCCGCTCGTCGAGGGCCTTGTCGAGCACCTGTTCCCGGCACCAGTCCAGTACGCGCTCGAGGAAGCGACGGTAGGGCTTCGACAGGCTGTAGTGCTCCTCGGCCTGCTCTCGGTCGGGGAACGGGGTCTCGACGTCGAGGAAGGCGGAGAGGTCTCCGCGGCGTCGCTGCACCAGGAAGCGGGCCAAGTGCTCCCGGTGCTTCCGGTTCGGCTCGCCGGACAGGTCTTCTGGGAGCTCGACCAGGCCGTTGTCGAGGAGCCCGAGCAGCGAGCGGAAGTTCTCCTCCTTGCCGCTGTGGGGGGTGGCCGTGACCAGGAGCAGGTGCCGCGCCGGATCGCGAGACAGCGCGCGCACCAGGTCGTGGCGTTGCTGGGACGAGCGCCCCGCACCGGCTCCGGCCGTGCACGTGTGCGCCTCGTCGACGATCACGAGCTCGGGGCACACCCGCAGGAACTCATGCCGCCGGCGCTCCGACTTGATCCAGTCCATCGACACGACGACGTGCGGGTGGCGGTCGAACAGCGACTCCCCCGGTGCCAGCCCACGCTCCAGGCGACGAGCGGTTCCCGGCAGCACGAGGGCGGCCTCAAGGTGGAACTGCTGGTGCATGGCGCGCTGCCACTGCTCGGCCAGGTGCGGTGGGCACAGCACGGCGACCCGGCGGATCTCGCCGCGATCGAGGAGCTCACGGGCGATGAGGAGCGACTCGACGGTCTTCCCGATGCCCACATCGTCCGCCACGAGCAGGCGCACGGGGTCCTGGCGCAGCGCCATCAGCAGCGGGACCAGCTGGTAGGGACGAGGCTCGACCGCGATGCGCGCAAGGCTGCGGAACGGGCCGGCACCGGCGCGAAAGCCGAGGCGGACCGCGTCGCGCAGCAGGCCACCGTCGTCGTGGCTGCCCAGCTCACGTTCAGGGTCCGGCAGCGAGAACTCGGCCGGTTCGACCGTCTCCAGCGGGAGGTAGATGCCGGCGATCTCGTCGTCGCTGCCGCCGAGAGGTCGGAGGACGAGGAGATCGTTGTGCGGCTCGGAGTCGGGCAGCACCACCCACTCGCGGCCACGGGCGGTGACCAGGGAGCCGACCGAGAAGCTCATCAGCCAATCCTGTCCATCTCGGAGCGCCCATCGGTGAGTGACGGAAGCTCTGGCGGAGCGGACCGGGGGCTGACCCATGCGCCCACGGCCCCCCTGAGAGCGCTCCGTTCGTCCGCGGCGTGATCGCGCTCAAACACTCGCTTCCAGGGGGTCTTGGGGGCGTCGGACGGGCACTGCCCTTCATCGACTCCTTCGTGTCCCAGGAGATCCAACAGCCAGTTCTCGATGGACCATGTGGGGACGGGTGTAGCGATAGCCTCCTTCGGCTGGCGTACGGCAAGGCCCGCATTGGTCAGGGCATGGTCGAGTTCGGCCTTGCGCTTGCTGACACCCACGTTGTCCCCGTCCCTGACCGCCACGACGCAGAGCGCCTGATAGGACCGTGAGCGCAGGTAGCGCACCTCCGTCGGGTACTGTTCGCGCACCCAGGCCTCACCGGCGCCCACACCGCTTGGCGCCGTAAGGAACCGGAATCCACGCTTCTCGAACCCGAGAGCCACGAGCAGCCCGCGGAAGAACCTCTCCGTTCGCTTGTCTTCGGTGATCACCACTCCGCGGATGCCCTGCCGACTACTCGCCATCGGACAGTCCTCGCGCGAGTTGCTGAGACGCCGGCAATCCGGAATCGCGGTCGAACTTCACGACGCGTGCCCTCGCAGGCCCCCCATCCGGGCGCTCCACCATCATGGGTTCGCTCGCCGCAAGGTAGTCGATGACCTCAGGGTGATGCGAAATCACGAACACCTGCCCCGATTGGGCGAACTTCTCGTCGAGCTCGACCAGCCACGGCTGGACCTCCGCCAGCCCAATATGTGCCTCGGGCTCGTCCAGGAGAAGGCAGCCCGCGTCCGGGATTCCCTCAAGGAGGGTGTAAAGCGCGATGAGAGCTCGCTGTCCATCCGACAGCTCGTCGAAGTCCACGTCGTAGGCGGAGCCAGCGGTCGTCATCGCGGCGACCAGATCGCGGGCGCGTCCCTTGCCTCCGGAGCTCAGGAGCTTCAGCGCCTGGAGGCCTGGGACTACCGGCTTGAGTGCAGACCACAGTGCCTGGAGCCGATCCGGGATCTCCTGGGTGAGGTGCCGGTACCAGGACGCAAAGTTCGATCCGTCCCGTGCCAGCGTCTCTTCCTCTTCCAGGCTCCCAGACTCCATCGCGCGTGCGTTGAGGCGGATCGTCCAGACATCCTCCAGGAAGTTCAGGAGCCACATGAGGTCGCGCGTCTCACCTCGTTCCTCGATCTGCGCAAGAAACGACCGCGTGCCGCGGAAGGCGAACGAGGCACCCGGGCTCCCGTCGTTCCGATGCAGGTGGACGTTGCTGTCATGGAAGGCGAACAGGGTCTTCCCATCCCGCGTCACCCGCTCACTCTCGATGAGCGTGGGTCCACCTTCTGCGCTCTGCTCGACGACGAGCTCGTAGTGGTACACGCCGCCATTGCCCTCTACATCGAACTCGACCCGCTGCCGCTCGCGCTTGTCCCAGCGGGTGAGGCTCTCGGATGGGAACACCTCTCTGACGTCCGCTCCCTGCCGAGTCAGGTCGACCACGGCCGTTAGCAGGTCAAAGAGTGACGACTTGCCCCCACCATTGGGCCCGAGCAGCAGTGTGACGCGGCCAGGAACCAGCTCGAAGTTGGTGAAGCACCGGTAGTTGTCGATGAAGATTCGCTTGAACATGCCGTAGCCCTTAATCCTGCGCGGCCAGCGAGCCGAAGATGCTTGGGTATCGTTGGAAAATGGCGGTCCAGTCCGCGGCGTGGTGGAACCGGACGACCATCTTGAGTGCCTCGAGACGCTCGTCCTGCCGCGCGTCTTGGTCCTGCTGATCGGGCGCATCGTGATGCGGACCGTCGATGAACACATAGGCGGTCGGGTACGTGAAGTCGGGCCGCGCCCCGCAGGACTCGACCAGCTCCTGCGCGCGATCTGGCAGGCGCAGCCCCAGCCGGTCGACCTCGTCGAGCCACCGGCGCTCCAGCTCGCTATCGCACGCCCGTTTCAGCTCCTCCAATCGGTCGTCACGCTCGGCCTCACCGCCGCTCGACGCGACCCGCGCCGTGCGCCACGGCCCCAGCACCGCAGGGAGCTTCTTCCGGTCGAGCTCCAGGTGATCACGCTGGTTGTAGTAGGACATCAGACAGTCGTAGCAGGCCGCCTCGCAGTCCTCGCGACTCCGCGGCGCCCGGTGCAGGTCGGCGAGGGTGTCTGGATCGAAGTGCGCTCTCGCGAGGGCGGCCCGGGCCACGTCCGCAAGCGCATCCTGGTCTTCGATGAGCTGCCGGAGCACGCCAGCGCCCCCCTCGGCGGCCTCGTACAGCAGCAGGCTCCGGCGACTGCCGGCGTCCGGCAAGGGCTCCGCGGCCAGCTCGGAGTCCTCGAGTTGGTACAGCTCCTGGACGGCCGCCTTGAGGCCCGCTTGCAGCGACGCCATCGTGTCCGGCGGGAGCGGCTGGGCGGGCTCGATGAGCAGGGCGTTGCGGTGGTCCTCCACGTACGGGATGACCCGCGCACGGCGCGGCGTGGACGGGTCGTCCGGGTCCTCGTCGGCCGGGGGTCGGCTCACCCAGAATCCACGCTCCACGTCGAGCTCAAAGCCCGGCGCTGCGTCCTCCTTCTTCCGCTTCCGCCAGCCGAGGTTGATCCGCCAGATGGTGGCGGCATCGCCATAGGTCAGATTCGCGAGGACCTCGCCGTCTGCGTTCCGGAGCTCTCCGACTCGGCGCGAGGGTCGTCCCTCGCGGTCCTGGAAGCGCAGTCCCGTCCGCACCTCGTACCCGAGGCGGAAGCGCTCTTCCTCGTCGGAGTTGATGCGGTCGCGCCGACGGGTCGCGACGTTCTGCATCCGGAAGAAGTTGTCGAACAAGCGCGGCGAGCGGGCATCGCACCCCTCGCAGCGGTCGGGGGCAGTCGCATCGCCGAGGTCGTGCACGTACCCGCACTCGCCGCAGACCGCAGCGCGCCGGACGATCGACGCCTCGTCGGCCTCGACCGGCAGGATGACCTTGTTGATCACGTACCGGTGGCCCTCGTGGTAGATGACGCTCCGAGGCCCGAACTCGGTGATCGCGAGGAAGCGCGGCCGAGAGAGGTAGTCCTCCTCGTGGCGCTGCTTGCGGCGTCCCGGCAGATAGGCGGACAGCGGCAGCCGCGGGAAGTTGTACCCAGGCAGGAAGCCCTCGCTCGCGAAGTACCGGTAGCTGTAGAAGTCCGACTGCTGGTTGGACGAGCCCACTTCGACCAGGAGCCGAAGCTGCGCGATGGCCTCGCCATGCATCCGCCGGGCCTGGTCCTTGTCCAACGGCGCGCGTGACTGGTCGCGCTGAATCGCCGCCTGCCGCTTCGCCTGGGCGTGCGCCGCTCGGTACAGCGTTCGCCACCTGGAGCAGGCGCGCTCGAACGCGTTGGGCACATCGTTCAGCACGCGCCGAAGCCAGGCGTCGACCGAGCCCTCGGCGCCCACGAGCGCGCTCACGGCCTCGCCGAGACAGGTGCGGGCGCGCCGAAGTGCACGATCCCGGGTGGTGAGGTTGTCGAGCGCATCCCGCACGTTCGGCTGCACGGCGAGGGTCGGGTCGTCGCCGGCCACGTCCAGAACGTCGGCCAGGGTCTGACCGAGGGACAGGTTGCTCTCCGCGAGCCACAGCGCCCGGACGTGCGCCTGGAGCAGGTCGTCGTTGGACAGCTCGAGCCGCGGGGTGCTGACCTGTCCCGCCACCATGCGCTTCGGGCGCTTGAAGAAGTACTGGTCGTGCGGGCTACCCGCTGAGCAGTAGACGTACACGAACGCGGGCTGCCCGCTCCGCCCCGCACGACCGCTGCGCTGCGCGTAGTTCGCAGGTGTTGGGGGGACGTTGCGCATGTTCACGACGTTGAGCTGCGAGATGTCGACTCCAAGCTCCATCGTGGGCGAGCAGTAGAGGATCGGGAGCTTCGCGTCTCGGAACGACCGCTCTCGTTCCTCGCGAATCGGCGGTGCCACCTGAGCCGTGTGCTCACGGGCCTCCAAGCGCTTGATGTCGTCGGCATCGGATTGGTAGAAGTCGACGAAGAACGGGTTGGTTCGCAGACCGGTCTCCGGCGCGTTCGGGACGCGTACCGGGTCGTGGAAGCCCTGGCTGCCGTCCGCGGCGCGCCAGACGAGCGCCGCCGCGTTGAGCTGGTAGCCGCCGACGTCGTCAGCGTTGCGCTGTGGCAGCGCCTCCTTCACGAGGCCCACCCTCGCGAGCACAGTGAGCAGGTCCACGATGATCTGGTGGACGTCGTCCACGCCGAGCTTCTGACCGAGCGACGGGAGAACCCCGCCCCGCTTCAGGAACTGTCCGTAGCCGCCTCGGGCCGAGAGGTAGACGAACCTCCCCTGGCTGCGCTCGCCCTCGGACTGCGACCGGGGCAGCACGATCGAGGCGCGCTCGAGACGCTCCTCGTCCTCCAGGGCCCAAGCACCAGTCAGGTGCTGGCGGGAGAGCGCGGTGACCCGTTCCTGGTCGCGCGCATCGAGCACGTCGACCGACAGGGCGAGCTCGCGTCGCATGAAGTCAAGGAGCACGCGGCAGACCGCCTCGCGTTGCTCGGGGCTGGCGGCGGCGAGCGCGGGGTGTCGGTCGTCCCACTTGGCCTGGTCGGCGCTCAAGCGGTCGAGGGACAGGTAGTCGATGGAGAGCAGGCCGCACTGCTCAAGGTTCGGCTGCGTGACCCGCCAACCGCGCTTGAGGTCGCGGTAGAGGTAGTAGCCGAGCACCTTCCGCAGGGCGCGGTGGGTCTCCTCGAGCTGGAAGTACTCGACCTGGGGGTTCTGCGCGTAGACGTCGAGCGGCAGGTCCAGCGCATCGAACACTCGCTGCGTCAGGTCGTCGTGGCGGATGCCCTCGGTCCCCGCACGTTCGGCCGCCCGGTGCAACGCCGACCGCAGCAAGGTGACGTGGACGAAGTCGTTGAAGTGCCCCGCCTGGAGCGAGGCGTCCTGGCGGTTGTCGGTGAAGCTCAGGAGCTTGCGCGCCTTGGCCGGCAGGTCCTGGTCGCCGCGCAGTCGGCGGATGGCGGAGAGCGTGAGCACGGTCGTCGCGGTGCTGCGACCCTCGGAGCCCAGCGTGGCGAGCTTGCCGTAGTCCGACGACTGGTGCGCGTCGTAGGCCACGCCGCATCGGAGGCAGAACAAGAAGGGAGCGCGCATCCACTGCGCAGCCAAGTGTCCCTGCCCCTCGCGGCCGTCGGGGGAGAGCCCGATGGTCTTCGGCAGCCTGTCCTTGCGAGCCTTGCGGACAACAGGCGTGCCGTCGCGGCCGTCTTCGAGCCAGGAGTCGGGCAGGCGTGCCTTCACATCGTCGAGGTCCTGCGGCCAGCGCTCCCCCTCCTTGGTGTTGATGTGCAGGAACCCCGGCTCGCCCTGGTCGTCATCATGGAAGCGGTCGCGGAGCTCGCGTGGCTCGTAGGAGACCGCTCCGTCGTCGGACTGGTTGCGACGGACTACGTAGTACTCCTGCCCGCACTCCCGGCAGAAGGCGAGCGGCAACAAGACCTTCTCGCGGTTGGACCCGGGCACGAACTGCTGTGCGTTCAGGGTCAGGAAGCGCTCGTCCTCGGCCTCCGGTGAGGCGTAGACGGACTCTCCCTTCGACACGAACTGGTGGAGGCGGAACGCGAAGATCGGCCGGTCGTGCTCGTCTCGGACCGCGTACCCCGTCATCAGGGTGCGCCGGATGGCGTCCTCGCAGTCGGACACCGACTCGCCCGACAGCTCAGCCAGGTCCTCCGCGACGCTCTCCGACCCCACGAGGGACTTCGGCTCGCAGCGGACGAGCCGGCCCGAGCCAGGCTCCTCGCGGAGGCCGAGTGCGGACTCCACCCAAGAGGCCAACGGGTGCGCTCGGAACGCGTCCGGGTCCGTGGGGATGGGCTCACCCTGGACTGCGCGACGGACGGCCTCCACGTTCGCCGGGTCGAAGGGGTGGGTCGCGCGACGCAGGGTCTCGCCGATCACGTTGTGGGCGGGCACCGGCGCTCCGAACAGTCGGCTGGCGACCGAGGCCACCTCTGCCTGCTGGTCCGCCCAGGTCGCTCCGCCGGCCATCGTCGCCGAGGTGCCGACGTGGAGCAGGTTCTGCGCCCCCGACGCGTCCCGGACCCGTCGGATGAGCATCGCGACGTCCGCGCCCTGGCGGCCGCGGTAGGTGTGCAACTCGTCGAACACCAGGAAGCGCAGATCGCCCATCCCGCTCACGAGCCGCTGCTCGCGGGTCCGGGTGAGGATGAGCTCGAGCATCACGTAGTTCGTGAGCAGGATGTCGGGTGGACGCTCGACGACCGCGTCCCTCTCCTCGTCGCGCTCCTGTCCGGTGTAGCGGGCGAAGGTGACCGGAGCGCTGCCGAACCCGTGCTGAAGGTACTTCTCGAGCTCGCCACGCTGCGAGTTGGCGAGGGCGTTCATCGGGTAGACGATGATCGCCTGGATGCCGCGACCGCTTCCCCGCCGGAGCACGTGGTCGACGATGGGGACGATGTAGGAGAGGCTCTTCCCGGACCCCGTTCCCGTCGTGAGGACGTAGTTCTCTCCGCGGCGGGCGGCGTCGAAGCCCTCGACCTGGTGGTGGTGGAAACGAAGCGGGCCACGGTTTGTGTGCGGATCGGGCTTGTCGCAGAAGATGTCGAGGCAGAGAGGGTGCAGCCGGCCCTGGGCGACGAGGTTCTCGGTGGAGACACCGGGCTCGAAGGAGGGGTTGAGCTGGACCAGCGGGTCGGGCCACAGGAAGCCGTCGCGGAGCTCGGACTCGACCTTCTGGCGGATGGCCGGGTCGCGGATCTCGATGAAGCTGCGGACGTAGTCGGCGTAGTCGTTGACGACGTTGTTGCGAAGGTCGAAGACTTCCATGTTGCCCATACAGCGGAGGGTGGCGGCCGGGAGCGCCACGGTAGCGCATATGGGCGCGGAATGACCCTCCCGGGCGGGAGATCATCGGCTGGACCTCGCGTGATGGCTGGCGGGCTGCGTGGATGAAGCGGTGTGGTGCGGTGCTTCGAGGCCTGCGTCGTCAGAAGGCACTCGCGCATGGGGGTGCCGCGACGACGAACGAACCCGGATCATGAGTCGGAGCCCAGCTTCTGCAGGCCGACTGTGATGGCGGCCCTGCTCACGCCCTCGGCCCTCGCCACCTCGGCCCTGGTCATCCCGCCCTCGACCATCGCCTCCCACCGGGCCAAGCGCTCGGGTCCGGTCTCCCGCCTCGACTTGACCTTCGCCCTGCTCGCCGAGCTACCCTGTTGCCGAGGGTACTTCGTCCGCAGGACCCAAGTTCCCCCTACCGAACAGCCCGGGGACCCATTGCGGCGCCCGGCGAACGTGACGAGGGTCGACCCCTGACCTGGAGTTGATCCGGTTCCGCGGACACCCCAGCGTTTTCAGAACAACCCCGGCGGCGTCCACCCCCCATCCCCGTCCGCATCCACCCGGACCGGGTTCGTGAAGCCCAGCGGCACGTACCCGGGCGCCACCACCGCGTAGTCGCCGCCCACCGCGGGCTGCGGACCCGTGTGGGGCGTGACCGCCCAGCCGGCCTCGGCGAGCACCCAGGCGTCCGCGTCCAGCGTGAGCGGCAGCACGCGCTCCACGTCGAGCACCGTGCCCGCCGGAGGAGCCTCGAGGGCCTCGGTGTGCACCACCTCGCCATCCACCACCAGGCGCAGCTCGGGCACGGGCACCCAGGGGGCGGCGCGCACGCGCACGCGGGCCTGCACCGCGTGGCCCTGCACCATGCCGCCGGGCTCCACGGGCAGGCCGTCGGCGCCGGTGAGCCACAGCTCCACCACGGGGCCGGTGGACACCAGCACGTTGCCGCCGCGCACGGCCTCCAGGAAGGCGAGCGTGTCGAGGGGGTCGTCGTCGTCGGGGCGGGGGGCGCGCACCAGGTTGGTGGGGAAGCCCGCCTGCTCCACCTGCACGGCGTGGCTGTCGGAGTTGCCCGTGCCCGTGAGGCGGTAGCCCTGGTTCCAGAAGGCGAACCAGTCGCGGCGCACCGCCAGCCAGAGCTCCAGGCTGAAGCGGTTCACCACCTCGAGCACGTCGAGGTCGAGGGGGATGGTGCCGCTGGTGGGGTCGGGCGAGTTCAGCCACCAGTTCGAGCCCTGGCCGAGGGGCACCGCGGGGTCGAAGTCGAAGCGGTTGAAGATGTTCCAGGACCCGGCGCTGGGCTTGAGCTCCGGGCGGAAGTGGATGCCCCGCGGGTGGTTGAGCTGCAGCAGCATGGCCTCGCCGGTGCCGGCCACGGGGGCCTCGGCCTGCCGGGCACGCACGGCGTCGTAGAAGGAGCCGAAGGTGGGCGGGTCGCCGGGGGGGAAGGGGGCCACGGTCTCGGGCGCCACCGGGTAGGCGTTGTAGTGGGCGAAGTCCCAGCCGGTGTAGTCCTGGGGTCCCGAGGCGTGCACGTCGAGCTCGATGCCGGGGATCAGCCGCGTGCCCCCTCGCGTGGGGCCGGCGAGGCCCACGAGGGCGGCGTCGAGGTCGGTCACCGTGCTGTGGTCGGTGATCACGGCCACGTCGACGCCGGCGGCGAGCAGGCTGCCCAGGCGCTCGGCGTGGGGGAGGAAGGCGTCCTGGCTGCGCGCGGTGTGCACGTGCAGGTCGGCCGACAGGCGGCCGGGCGTGGGCACCACCTCGGGCACCACCAGGCGCACGGGGCCGTCCACGGGCACGGTGACCACCACGCTGGCGAGGCCGTCGCGCACCGATCGCGAGGCCACCAGCCGCCAGGTGCCCGGGTCGACGAACAGGGTGCCGTGGCCCCCCGTGGCCACGAGCGTGGTGCTGGGGGCGTCGCGACCGTAGGGGTCGACCAGGGTGCCATCGGGCGGACCCAGCATCGCGGGCGTGCCCGCCTTCAGCGCACGCAGGCGGGCCGAGACGGGACGCCCCGCGCCGTCCACCACCTCCACCTCCACGCGGTGGGGGCGCGGCGTCCAGGTGAGGTCGCGGTGGGCGGCCAGCACGGTGCCGTCGGTGCGCCGCACCCGCAGGTCGAGGGCGTGGTCGCCCGGCGCGGTGAGCTCGGCCAGGGGGAGCCAGGCGATCAGGTCCCACCCGTCGCCCACCTGCCGGGCGCGGGACCGGATGACCGGGAGCGCCGTGGGGACGACCTCGCTGTCGAGGCACAGCACGGCCTCGGCGCCGTCCTCGTCGGCGGTCACGCGCACGAGCACCGGGGTGGCGGCACCGCGCACCACGGTGCCCTCGGCGGGCGAGGTGAGCTCGATCTCCGCATCGGCGGGCGCGTCGCAGGGCACCGGGGGGGTGGCGTCGTCGCGCGGGGGGGCGGGCGACCAGCCGGAGTGGTGCTGGGGCTGCGTGTCCTCGGCGAGCACCGGCGGGGTGGCGGTGCCGGCGCAGGCGGCGGCCAGGACGGCGACGCCGAGCGGGGGCAGGCGGGGACCGCGGCGCGCAGGCATGCGGACGGGCTCCGGGAGGGGTCGTGTGCGGGCGCATCCTAGCGCCGGAGGGCCGCGCCCGCGCGGTGGCTCCGCCCGGGTGGGGCGCGTAGGGGACGGGGGCGCGGAGGGCCGATGTCGTGGACGGAGCGCTACGGACCCTGGGCCCTGGTGGCCGGGGCCAGCGAGGGGCTGGGGCGGGCCTGGAGCCTCGAGCTGGCGCGACGCGGCCTGCCCGTGGTGCTCGTGGCACGCCGGGAGGGCGCCCTGCAGGAGGTGGCCGCCGAGGTGCGGGCCCTGGGGGTGGAGGCCCACGTGGTGGCCCTCGATCTGGGCGCCGACGACGTGGTGGCGCGCCTGCGCGAGGGCCTCGACTCCCGCGAGGTGGGGATGCTGGTCTACAACGCCTGTTTCTCGCGGGTGGGCGCCTTCCTCGATCTGTCCGAGGAGGAGCGCCTCACCACGGTGGACGTGAACGTGCGCGGCCCCGTGCGGGTGGTGGGCGCGCTGGCGCCGGCGATGGTGGCGCGGGGGCGGGGCGGCATCGTGATCATGTCGTCGATGTCGGGCTTCCAGGGGTCGGCCTTCGTGGGCACCTACGCGGCCACCAAGGCCTTCGACACCGTGTTCGCCGAGGTGCTCTGGGAGGAGCTGGGCCCCCGCGGCGTGGACGTGCTGGCCTGCGTGGCGGGCGCCACCTCCACGCCCGCCTTCGAGCGCGTGACCCCGGCGGCGCGCCGCGCCCTGGCCCGACCCGGCGCGCCCGAGCAGGTGGTGACCGAGGCGCTGGCGGCCCTGGGCACCCGCGGCCCCACCTGGGTGTGCGGTCGCACGAACCGCTGGGCCTCCCGCCTGCTCGCGCTGCTCCCGCGGCGCCGCGCCGTGCGGCTCATCTCGCAGACCACCCGGCGCATGTACGAGGACGCCCCGTGACCCTCGACGACGAGCTCCTGCAGCGCTGCACCGAGGGCCTCGACGCGGCCGCGGTGGGTCCGGTGTGCCTGGTGACCGGAGCCGCCGGCTACCTCGGGGGCCACCTCGTGCAGGCGCTGCTGCACCTGGGCTGCGAGGTGCGTGCGCTCGACCTCGTGGGTGTGGAGGTACCGGGGGTGGGTGCCTGGGTGGGGGACGTGCGCGATCCCCGGCTCCTGCGCGAGGCCTGCGCCGGCGTCGACACGGTCTTCCACGCCGCCGCCGCGATGGCCTTCGCCGGGCTCGTGCCGCCGGCGGTGCGTGCCCGCATCCACGCCGTGAACGTGGACGGCACCCGCTCGGTGCTCGACGCCGCGCGGGCGGCGGGCGTGGGCCGGCTGGTGGCCACCTCGTCGGCGAACGTGGTGATCGACCGCGAGCTGGTGGAGGTGGGCGAGGAGCTGCCCTACGCGGCGCACTTCGTGGACGTGTACGGCGAGACGAAGGCCGAGGGCGAGCGCCTCGTGCGCGCCGCCGACACGCCGGGCGGGCTGCGCACCTGCGCCCTGCGGCCGGGCGGCATCTGGGGCCCCGGGCGCGGCGGCTACATGGTGGAGGCCTTCGTCGCGCAGCTCGCGCAGGGGGCCTTCGTGGCCACCATCGGCGACGGCCGGGCGGTGGTCGACAACACCCACGTGGCCACGCTGGTGCGGGCCGAGCTGCTGGCCGCGCGGGCCCTCGCGGAGCGCCCCGAGGCGGTGGGCGGGCGCGCCTACTTCGTCACCGACGAGGAGCGGCTCAACGGCATCACCTGGTTCCGTCCGCTGGCCGAGGGCCTGGGCTTCCCGTGGCCGCGCTGGGCGATCCCGGCACCTGTGGCCTACGCGGCGGCCTGGGCCAGCGAGGTGGCGTACGCGCTGGGCGGGCCCGAGCCCGTGCTCACGCGCATCGGCGTGCTCAAGCTCACGCGCAGCTCCGCCTTCCGGACGGATGCGGCGCGGCGCGACCTGGGCTGGGCGCCGCTGATCGGCAGCGCCGAGGGGCTGGCGCGCCACCGCGACGACCACCGCCGCCTGCTCGAGGGCCTGCGGCGTCCGCGGCTGGAGGCCCACGGGCTGCGTGCGCGCGACGAGGCCGGCCTCACGAAGGTGGTGCTGCTCGTCACCGACCCGGACGGGCGGGGCCGCGCCGCCCTGCGCGCCGAGCTGCTCGACGCCGTGGCGCCCGACCTGCTCGCCGCCGGTGCGCAGCGGCTGTCGGTGCTCTGCGCCGACGAGGCCGCCGACGTGCCCTCGCCGTCGCCCTTCCCGCTGGGCGACCTCGCCCCCGTGGCGCTGGTGAACGCCTGGGTGGCCGACCCCCACCTCGCGGCGGCCTTCGTGGCGCGGCTGGAGAGCTCGGGCCTCGGCGCCCACGCGTGGCAGGTGGCCGAGTCGGTGTACCGCACCTACGGAGACAACCGGCACGCCTCGGCGCGCGACTGGCCCGACGGGGTGCGCAGCCCGGGGGTGACCGCGGTGAGCCTGCTGCTGCGTCCCCGCCGCCTGGATCCGGCCGCGTGGCTGGAGCGCTGGTTCGGCACGATGTCGCCCGTGAGCGAGGCCATCCAGCCACGCACCCGGTACGTGCGCAACCTGGTGCTGGCGCCGTTGACGCAGGGCGCGCCGGCCCTCGACGGGCTGGTGGAGGAGGCCTGGCCGTCGGCCGCGCACGTCACCGACCCCTGGCGCTTCTACGGCGCCTCGGGCCCTCTGGCGCTGATGCGGAACATGGGCCGCATCCTCTGGGCGGTGCAGCGCTTCACCGACGTGTGGCGCGTGCGCACCGTGATGATGTCGGAGTGGTTCGTGCGCAGCTGACGGGATCGTGCGCGCTGCGGACAGGCCCAGGTCAAACGTTCGTCTCATCCGGTCATCGCGCGCGCGAGAGGGCCGATGGACGTGGCATCTCAGGGCACCACCTGCCCCCCCCCCTCGTCGCCGAGAGCCGCCCGTGCGCCTGTTGACGCTCACGGTCCTCGCGGGCTGCGCCCTGTCGCCCGCGTCGGACCCTGTCCTGTCTCCGCCCACCGGTTCCGGGAACGACCCCGTCGCGCCGGTCGAGACCGGGGATCCGGCGGACGACGCGCCCGATGCCGAGACGGCCGAGACGGGCGCGGTGGTGGACCCGGGCCGCGCGCGGGTGATCCCCGAGCCGCTGCGCACCTTCGCGCTGCCCGCGGCCTGCCCGCCCGAGCGGCCGCTGTGCGACGTGAGCGAGGCGGCCGGTCTGCACGCCGCGCCCAAGGCCTACGGGCGTGGTGCCTCCATCGTCGACGTGGACGGCGACGGCCTCGACGACCTGTGGCAGGGCCACGCCCGCAACGACCACCGCGGCGCCGACCGGGGCGGCCTGCTCTGGCGCAGCGTGGGCGACGGCACCTTCGAGCCCCTCACCCTGGGCATCCCCGCCGAGCACAGCCAGGGCAACTGGGGTGCGGCCTGGGCCGACTGGGACGGCGACGGCGACCCCGACGTGCTGCTCACCAACGGCGGCTACGACGGCACGGGCCAGCTCCGGCTCTACCGCAACGATCTGGCCACGGCCGGCGCCTTCACCGAGGTCACCGCCGCCTCGGGCATCGAGACCTCGAAGTGGGCGTGGTGGGGCGCGGCCTGGGCCGACTTCGACCGCGACGGTCACCTCGACCTGGTGATCACCTCCCGCTCGCTCATGTCGATCCCGCCCTGCTGCGTGGGCACCTACGAGACCGACACCACCGACGTGGAGGCGCCGGTGCGCCTGTACCGGGGGCGCGGCGACGGCACCTTCGAGGACGTGGCCACGGCGCTCGGCATCGGTCGCGCGCCCTACGACGCCCACCAGCCCGTGTGGTGGGACTACGACGCCGACGGCTGGCTCGACCTCTTCATCCCCAACATGGGCGACTGGTCGACCTACCGCACCGACTCCGGCCAGGCCGACACGAAGCGGGACGCCCACGTGGCGCTCTACCGCAACCTGCAGGGGCAGGGCTTCGAGGAGGTCTCCGAGGACGTGCTGCCCGACCTGGTCACCCACCAGGGCCCGGTGTTCAGCGTGGCCCCGCTCGACGTGGACCAGGACGGCCGCGACGACCTCTTCGTGGGGCGCGGCTGGCTGCAGGCCGTGATCCTGCGCAGCGTGGGCGACGGCACGGTGGAGCTGCTGGGGCGCGAGGTGGGGCTGGATCACAGCCTCGTGGCGTCGCGCCCCGAGAACACGATGGGCCTGAACGTGGGCGACCTGACGGGCGACGGCTTCCCCGAGATCTTCGTGGGGCCGGGCTCTCCGGACATGACCTCCTACCCGGTGCCCTTCGTGCACACGGGGGCGGTGGACGGCCTGCGCTTCCGGCGCACCGACATGAGCGGCGAGCCCGACCTGCACGGCCAGCACCACGGCAGCGCGCTCGGCGACCTCGACCAGGACGGCGACATCGACCTCTTCTGGAACATGGGCGGCTTCGGTCGCTGGGACGCCAGGCCGTTCAACCTGCCGCCCGGCGTGGATCCGCGCACCGTGGACAGCCGCGCCTTCCCGGTGCTCATGGCGGGCGGGCCGTCGGCCTCGCGCACCGCGGCGGTGCGGCTGCGGGGCACCGTGTCGAACCGCGAGGCCATCGGTGCCAAGGTGCGGGTGACCGGCACCGCCACCCGCTGGTACGGCGTGCCCACCACCGTGGGCTTCCAGTCGCGCAACAGCCCCTGGCTCACGGTGAGCCTGGGGCAGGCCGACGAGGCCGAGGTGCAGATCACCTGGCCGTCGGGACTGGTGACCACGAACACGATCACCGCGGGCAGCCGCCAGTGGCTCGAGGAGCCCGAGGTCCGCTGATCAGCGGGCCCCGGCGGGCTGCACGAGGCGCTGCGCCCGGGCGGCCAGCGGCGCGGGCACCACGGGCAGCGGCGACACCGGCACGCCCAGGCCACCGCGGGGCGCCTGGCGGGGACGGCGTCGGTCCTCCACGTGGGTGCCGAACACGCGGTCCCAGAGCGTGAGCATCGAGGCGTAGTTGCCCTCGTGCGGGCGGTGGTGGTGGTGGTCGTGGTGCTCGTTGGGGGCGAGCAGCGGGATGGCGTGGGCCAGGCGGCTGCGCATCCCGGAGTGCACGTCCAGCTCGTGCAGGTGGCGGAAGATCACGTACGAGAGGAAGGCCCCGAAGGCGAGTCCGCCGAAGACGAGGTGCACCAGCGCGGCGCCGGCCACGATGCCCAGCGACACCAGGGAGGTCTCGGCGGGGTGGGTGTAGAGGATCTCCACCGGCAGCGGCGCGTAGGCCTCGTGGTGCCGCGCGTGGAGCAGCCGGTACAGGCCGCGGTGCTCGTGCAGCAGCCGGTGCACGCCGTAGAAGACGAGGTCGTCCACCACGAGCAGCAGCAGGAACTGGCCCACCCAGGCGCCCCAGCCCGGCCAGCCGGTGGACAGGTGGGGTGACAGCAGCCAGGTGCCCACGAAGGTGCCGCCCGACACCAGCAGCAGGTTCACCGCCACCAGGGGCAGGCGGCGCCGCAGATCGCCGGGCCGTCGGGCCGCGGTCTGGCAGGTGGCCTCGGCGGGGAGCGGGTGGTGCTCGAGCCGCCACGAGACGGCCAGCGCGACGAGGTTGAGCAGCACGAAGGGCAGGGTGGTGAGCAGCGCGAGGGCCATGGTCGCTCCCGGGTCGGAGGGGCGCGCGTCGGCGCGCGTCCACGTCCGCTCCAACCCCGGAGCTCCGTCGCGGTGTCAGTCCACGGTGGCGGTGACCGCGTGCGGCGTCGGCGCCGGCGCGCCGGTGTCGCCCACGAAGAGCACCGGACCCAGGCGCGGCCAGGCCGTCTCGTCGTCGGCCTCGCGCGCCACGAGCACCACCGCCTCGGCGCTCGCCCCCTCGAGGGGGACGCGGTGGTGGCTGGGCTCGCCGCTCTCGTGCGCGAAGCGGGCCACCGTGCGCAGGTGGCCGCCCTCCTCCAGCTGCACCTCCCACGTGGCCTCGCCGGCCACCACCACCTCCAGCGCCTCCACCTCCACGTCCTCAGGCAGGCGTGCGCGCGCGCCGCAGGCCGGCGTGACCCCCAGCACCTCCCAGTCGGCCACGGGGTCGTCGACGAAGGCGCGCGCGTCCTGGGCGCGCTCCTCGGAGCACACCGGCGTGCCGTCGGCCTCGGGGGCCCACCAGGTGTGGTGCTCGCGCACCAGGCGTCCCGTGAAGGGCAGATCCTCCCAGAACAGCGACCACATGGCCTCGAGGCGCGCCACCGAGGTGAGCGAGCCGCGCGTGGCGAGCTGCACGCGCTGCGCGAGCTCCCGGAGTCGGGGGTCGTGGATGGTGGACGGATCCCCCATCACCACCTCGTCCCAGCCCTCGGGCACCTCGCGCTCGAAGTGGCCGATCGTGGCGGTGCGGGAGGGGAGCCGAGAGCGGATGGGGTCGGCCAGGGCCCAGGTGTCGTACACCATCGGGCTCAGGCGGGCCTGGAGCGGCCAGCCCGCCATGCCGGCCTCCTCGGCGTCGACCTCGGGCGCGGCCTTCGCCGGGCGCGAGAAGCACATCCCGCCGTCGCAGGTCCACGGCGACGTGCCGCAGGCGTAGACCGCACGCTCGTCGGCGATGCCGTGCTCGTGGGAGCGATCGAAGGCCGTGGGCACGCAGGGCGCCGACGCGTAGGGCGTGCGCAGCGCGGTGGTGCTGCCCATCGCGGCCACCACCACCAGCGCGGCGAGTCCGCGGGGGCCGCCTGCCGCGGCGCCGCGGGCCAGCAGCACCAGGCAGATCCAGGTGGGCGCCACCAGGAAGCGGCCCACCATGAAGTCGCCCCCCACCCGCAGCAGGTAGAGCACGTGCAGGCCCACGCCCAGCGCCAGGGCCTGCTCGATCGGGCGGCGGCGCACCAGGGCCGCGCCCACGCCGCCGAGCAGCAGCAGCGCGAGCACCGGATCGGCGCGGGCCGACAGGGCCAGGTAGGCCGTGCCCTGCGTGAGGTACCACGACAGCGGGATGCCCGTGGAGAGCTTGGCCAGCGCCGTGTTCGGGATGGGGGACCCGAACCAGATGGTGGCGAACAGCAGCCAGGCCAGCAGCGGGAGCAGCCCCTGGAAGGCCACGGCGGTGGCGCGCACCGGGTCCACGCGATGGGCCCGGCGGCTGGTGAGGAGCGCGAGCGGCGCGAGGAGCACCAGGCTGTCGAGGCGCGTGGTGGCGGCGAGCGCCGTGAAGAGCAGCACCCGCCGCGTGCCGCGGAAGCGGTCGCGATCCTCCGCGGCGGCCCAGGCCGCCAGGGCCAGCAGCGCCACGAGCGGCGTCTCGAGCCCCGAGATGCCGTGCTCCACCAGGGTGGGGGAGGCCAGCACCAGCAGCGGCATGCCGGCCCGTGCGGCGAGCCCGGCGCCGCGGGTGGCGTGCCACGCCAGGGCGAGCGCGCCGAGGGTGGCCAGCCCCGAGGCCACCCAGGCGGCCACCTCCACCGGGCCGCCCAGCTGGTGCAGGCCCGTGAGGATCACCACCCACAGCGGGCTCGTGAACACCTGCACGCGCTCGCCGGGGTTCCACACGAGCTGACCCGCGTGCTCGAGCTGCGCCACGGCCCGGTAGGCGATGCGCGCGTCGTCGGCCGTCCAGGCGGTGACCGCCAGGGCACAGGCCACCGCCACCACGCCGGCCAGGGCGGCCGCCGAGGACAGGGGCAGCGGATGCACCGATGGCGACCGGGGGGGAACGGTCGCCGTCGCGGGGACGGTGGGGGGATGCGCCAACGGGGGAGCGCCTCGTGATGCCCGTGGGTACCACCCGCGCGCGCGCGTCCCCGTTTCCGCCGGGTCGCCTGCGGGTTGCGTCGGGGCTTCACGGCGGGCCGCGCCTGCTAGCGTGGCGGGCGCCGTCCCCGCCTCCGATCGGGGTCGCCAGAGGCCGCATGCCCTCCGGGCCGTCTCCCCGCCCGCCGCGCTGGACCGCCGACCGCCTGCTCGCCGGGTGGCTGCTCCTGCTCGCCGTGCTGTCCTTCCTGGACCGGCTGGCGGTGCGCGACACCGAGCTCACCGAGTGGACCGACCGCGACCTGCTGCGCGCGCAGGGCCCGCTGTCGTCGCTGGAGCCGATGGGCGCGGAGCTGTCGTACGGCGTGGGGGCGCGCATCCCCGGCGGGGCCGAGGCGCTGGTGCTGTGGCCGGTGGAGCGCCTGCTCGGCGACACGCTGGCCGCCCTGCGGTGGGTGACGCTGATCGAGGGCGCGGGCGTGGCGCTGCTGGGCTGGCTGGCGTGGCGTCTGCGGGGGCCCCTGGCGGGGGCGCTCACCGTGCTCGTCGCGAGCTGGCTGGCGCTCGGGCTCGCCACGTCGCGTGTGCTGTGGAACCCGTCCCTGGTGGCTCCCCTGGTGGGCGCGGCCCTGGCGGCGGCGGTGTGGGCGGTGCACCGCCGGGACGGACGCTGGCTCGTGCCGATGGGCCTGGCGCTGGGGCTGGCGGGCCAGATGCACCTGGGCGCGTGGCTCGCGGGCGCCGGGCTGTGGGCGGGCGTAGCCGTGGCGCGTCCTCCCGGCTGGGTGCGGGGCACCGTGGGGGGCGCGCTGGCAGCGGCCGCCACGCTGCTGCCCTACCTGCTGCACGAGCTGGGCACCGACTTCGCCAACACCCGCCTGTTCGCCCACCAGCACGTGGGCGCCACGGGCGGGTCGGCGGGGGAGGCCTGGGAGGACCTGACCCACCTCCTCACGCTGGTGGGAGCGCCCTACGGGGGGTCCACGCTGGAGGGGGGCCCGACGCGCTGGGGCTGGCCGGGGCTCGGTCGTCCCCTGGTGGTGCTGGGCGTGCTGGGCGCCGGGGCGGCGGGGGTGCGCCGGCTGCGCGGGTCGACGCCGCGCGACGGCCTGGCGGGCCTGCTGCTGCTGCCTGCGCTGGCCGTGGTGGGCTGGCTGCTGTGGGACACCTCCATGGGCCTGCGGGCCCCGAACGAGGCGCGCTACGCCGTGTCGCTGGTGCCGGTGCTGGCGCTGGGCCTGGGCCTGGGCACGGCGCACCTGCTGGCGCGGGTGCAGGGCGTGGCCCGGGCGGTGCTGGTGGGGTGGCTGGTGGCGGCCACCGGCGCCGAGGCGGTGGGGCTCGGCCTCGTCTTCCGGCAGGAGACCCGCGACATCCGCAGCCTCACGTGGACGCGCACCCTGCTGGACGACGTGGAGCAGACGCAGGGCTGGGACGTGGAGGAGGCGGCGCGGCGCACCTTCGTGACCGGGGGCCACGAGCCCACCATCGTGCCCGTCCACCACCTGCTGCGCCGTCGCGGCGCCACCTTCGGGGGCTCGGCCCGCCCGCCCTGCCTGGTGGTGCTGCCCGACGGCGGGGGGCTGGTGCGCCGGGGCCTGGAGCTGGGGGCGGTGGCGGAGGAGCGCATGGCCGCCTGGGTGGCGGCACCGCGGGCGCTGGCCGCCGAGCTGGTGCGGGGGCGGGGGCTCGTGCGCTACGACCCGGGCGAGGACCGCTGTCCCACCTCGCTGGCCCAGCGCTACGTGCGGCTGCCCACGGAGGAGCTGCTCCTGGCGTCGGCGCCCACCTGGGAGGTGGGGGTGGCGCAGGCCGTCGGGGCGCCGGCGCGGCGTCTGTGGGGCGTGCGGCTGCACGATCGTCCCCCGGCGGACCCCGGCGGGCGGGACGCGCTGGTGCTCGGCGTGGAGGTCCTCGATGGCGACGAGGGGCCCGAGGCCGTGCTCCACGGCGACGCGCTGCGGGGCAAGTCCTACAACGACGGCTTCCTGCGCAGCGCCCGCGTGCGCGCCCCGCACCTGCGGCTCACGGGCGAGGGCGGGGAGGTGCGGCGGGTGGACCTGGCCCAGGGGGTGGTGGGCTTCCCCGGGGCGGCCACGCCGCTGGTGACGCCGCTGCCGGAGGCGTCCGGGCGGTGGACCGCCACGCTGGTGCTCGAGGTGCTCCCGGTGGAGGGCGATGCCGGGGCCGTGGTGGAGGTCGCGCTGGGGGAGGTGGCGCTGTAGGCGCCGCGGTCAGGGCAGCGACGCGACGGAGGCCACCGGGACCACGCGGCAGGCCGGCTCGGGCGGGTCCTCGGCCGCGTGCACCCAGCGGAAGCACATCGACCCGTGGGCGTGGCCCTGGGTGGTGAGCCAGTTCGGCACGCCGGGGTCGGTGTGGGCCACCACGAGGCGCAGGGTGCCGTCGGGCCGCAGGCGGGCGAGCTTGCTGTTCGTGTGGATGCGGTCGTGGCGGTAGTCCAGCGACTCCAGCCAGTGGTTCGACAGCTGGAAGTTCCAGTGGTCGCAGGGCACCAGCGGGGTGTCGATCACCAGGGCCTCGTCGGGCGCCAGGGCCCAGGCCGAGTGGTGGTAGGTGATGTGGGGCACGCCGCCCATGGCGTCCGACAGCGCCTGGTCGAAGCGGGGCAGGCGGTTGAGGTGGTCGCGGCGGAAGCCCGCCTGCCACTCCGCGAAGATCTGGGCCGCGCCGCCCACGAGCATGCCGGCGCGCAGCAGGCCGGTGACGGCGCGCTGGGGGTCGATCGGCGTGGGACCGGGGCCGCCCACCCGCTCCAGGTGCAGCTCCGCCAGCGTCTCGGTGGCCGGGTCGAGGCGGGACTGGCGGATGATGAGGGTGCCGGTGTCGGGGGTCATCGGCAGCCAGTTCGCGGCGCCCGCGGGGCGCTCGGCGGCGATCACCACCTCGAAGCCGCCGTCGTCGTCGAGCACGAGCGCGCTGCCGTCGAGGTGGCCCGTGGGCGGCAGGCCGCGGCTCTCGCCGTAGCTGCCGCGCTGGGTGGCCAGCTCCAGCCAGTGCACCGTGCCGCGGCGGCCGCGCAGCAGGTAGGTGCCGGTGCCGTCGAGGGCCGCGTTCAGGTAGTGGTTGTCGGGGTTGTCGTTCCCCATCTTCGCCGTCTCGTGCACCACGCGCGCGAGCACCGGGGCCCCCGGATCGGCGTGCTCCACGAAGGCCTCCAGCCCCGCGCGCACCAGGCGCGTCAGGTACCGCAGGCCCTCGGCGCGCGTGAAGGCGTCGTCGGGCAGGTCGTCGCGCTGCAGCACGGACCCTGCGGCCTGCAGCAGCTCGCAGAACTGGGTCCAGGCCTCGCCGGAGCGGAGCTGGGCCTCGGCGGTCTCGGAGTCGAGGTGGATCATCGTCAGGGCAGTCCGAACCAGGTGTTGAAGGCGGGAACCAGGTCGGTGCCCACGAAGCGCATGTAGTCGAGCACCAGCTCGCGGCTGCCCCCGGGGCGCAGCGAGACGTCGACCTTGCCCCACAGGGTGTTCTCGGGGCCGAGGGAGGCGCGCACGTAGCGGTGCTTCGCATTCCACTCGTTGACGCGCTCGAGCGTGGGCATCCCTTCATCCGACAGGGACCAGCCCATCACGAACTGCAGATCGCCGCACCGCCCGGCGTCGTCGCAGAGCAGCAGGTAGGCGTCGACCCTGGAGTCGCCCATCGTGATGCGCACCACGGTCTGACCGTCGTCGAAGGTGACGCGCTCCGTGGCCAGGCCGACCGCGTGGGCGAAGCCGTCGACGTCGTCGAGGGTGATGCCGTGCTTCGGCAGGGGCTTGGCCTCGGCGGAGGGCGCGAGGGCGAGGGCGAGGGCGAGCAGGGCGGTCACGGGCGCTCCAGTCCGCGCGGGCGGGTGTGGGCGCGTATCCGTGCGGGTGAGGGGGTGCAGCGGGTGGGGTGGCCCCCGGCCCGAGGGTCGCGCCGCACCGGGCCCGGGGTGCCACGGCGCTCGCAGTGAGGGTCCGCACCATCCACCCGAGCCAGGAAACCCGGTCGCAACGCCGGCCGCTGGGCTTCGGACCCGTTTGCTGTAGAGTGGGGCGTCACCCTGGGGATCACCATGCACCACCTCCTCCAGCGGGCCCTGCCCGTCCTCGTCTCGCTGCCGCTGCTCGGCGGCTGTCTCGGCGCTCCTGGCGCGGCGCCCGGCGCCGACCAGGCGGGGCTGCTGCTCACCTCCGACATCCTCGCCGGCACCGACGTGGCGGGCTTCGTCTACACGGTCACCCAGGTGGACTGCGACACCGGCGAGCCGGTGGTGCCGCCCTTCACCGCCACGGCCAGCGAGGACCTCGCCGACGCCGTGCTCCCCGGGGGCGGCGGGCTCACGAACGCGCCCTACGACGGCGGGTCGCAGCACCTCTTCGCCGACCACTTCTTCTGGCTGCCCGAGGGCTGCTACGACGTGGAGGTGGTGCCGGTGGACGCCGACGGCAACCCGTCGGAGGACTGCTACCCGTCGCATGCCGACGGCGTGCCCGTGGTGGACGGCCAGGTCACCGAGATCCTGCTGATCAACCAGTGCAAGGGCGAACCCTTCGGCGGCCTCGACGTCATCGCCACGCTGAACCACCCGCCCACCATCGTCGACCTCTGGTACGACGAGGGCAAGTTCACCTGCGACGAGGTCACGGTGTGCATCGAGGTCGACGACCCCGACTTCGACCCGCTCCTCATCCGCTGGAAGCCGCCGCAGGGCGGCACGATGACCGGCCTCACCGAGGAGCCCGGCCCCAACGGCACCACCATCTTCTGCGCCACGTTCAGCTTCGAGAAGCCCGGCGACTACGAGGTGTCGGCGGTGGTGTACGACATGGCCTGGGACGCGGCCGGCAACCCCGTGCCCATCGAGACCCTGCTGGCCCAGCAGGGCGACGCCTACCCGTCGAACGACACCATCACCTTCCCGGTGCACGTGCTCGACGACGAGGCCTGCATGTGCACCTGCCCCGAGGGCTTCGAGCCCACGCCGGCGGGTGACGAGTGCATCCGCATCACCAACGCCCCGGCCCAGGCCAGCCAGACGATCTACCAGGTGTGCAAGGCCGAGACGAACCCCAACTACAGCCGCGACGGCGCCCAGTACCCGGGCGGCACCATCGTCGAGAACAGCTTCTGGGGCGAGTCCTACAACGACCTCGACAGCCGCCTGAACACGGTGGGCGTGTGGGCCTGCGACCCCACGCAGATCAACACCTACGAGACCTACGCCACCACCACGCCCACCCAGGAGTGGATCGGCTTCAGCGTGTGCCTCGAGATCGAGGAGGCCGGCGACTACATCGTGGGCCTGGGCGCCGACAACCGCATGCGCTTCTCGCTCAACGGCACCCTGCTCGAGGACTGGAACACCAACGCCACCACCAACTTCACCTACTGGTGGAACAAGCCGCTGCCGCTGAACTCGGGCCTGAACATCGTCACGCTCGAGGGCTGGAACCAGAGCCAGGCCGCGTCCTTCGGGGCCGAGATCGCGGGTCCCTTCCCCACGGGCAGCCTGGTGGACGACGCCAGCATGATCGCCGCCGACTACGAGAACAACATCCTGTGGTCCACGCTCGACGTGATCCTCGAGCCCTTCACGATCGGCGAGACGAGCGGGTACACCTGCGAGGAGGGGTGGGTGGTGAACACCTGCGCCGACACGCCGGTGTGCACGCTCATCGAGCGGGTGCCCTGCGAGTGAGCTGACGCGGCGCGCGGAGGAGCCATGGCGGTGCTGAGGAACATCGGTGCCGTCGTGGCCGGCCTCTTCCTGGGGTCGGTGGCCAACATGGCCGTGATCCAGCTCTCGTGGTCGCTGTGGCCGATGCCCGAGGGTCTCGACACCAGCGACTACGACGCGCTGGGCGCCTACATCTCCACGCTGCCCACGCAGGCCTTCCTGCTGGTGATGGTGGCCCACCTGCTGCAGGCGGGGCTGGGCGGCTGGGTGGCGGCGCGCCTGGGTGCGAGCCGCCCGCGGGTGCTGGCCCTGGTGGTGGCGGCGCTCACGCTGCTGGGCGGCGTGGCCAACCTGCTGATGCTGCCGGCCCCGGTGTGGATGTGGGTGGAGGTGCCGCTCTACCTGGCCGTGGGCTGGGGTGTGGGCACCCTGGAGCTGCGTCGCCGGGAGCGCTGAGGGCTCAGGGCGCGGCGGCGGGCAGCGCCTCGGCCAGCGCGGCGGCGACGAGGTCGTTGGCCTCGGGGGCGTAGTGCTGGCCCTTCTCCAGCGCCACGCCGCGGGCGAGGGCCGCCTTCAGCGCGGGCGTGGGGTCGGCGAAGGGCACGCCGTGCTCCTCGGCCCAGGCCTGCAGCCGCACCGGGGGGCGTGTGGGCGCGCCGGGCAGGCCGAGCTCGGAGTCCATGGGCAGGTGGAGCAGCACGAAGGTGGCGCCGGTGGCCTCCACCTCGCGCCACAGCGTCTCCACCACGGCCGCCGACACGGCGAGGCGCTCGGACCGGGTGGTCTGTGCGAACGGGGTGCCCTGCACCAGCCAGCGACCCAGCAGCAGGGTCCAGGGCTGCAGGCGACGGGCGCGGCAGGCCTCCTCGGGGGAGGGCACGGGCTGGCCATGCCAGGCGAGCCCGTCGTCGGCGAGCGTGGCCCACGGCTTGTCGCGTCCGTAGTGGCCGTGCCCGGTGCGATCGATGTCGGACTCCACGAAGCCCAGCACCACCACGTCGGGCTGCAGCGGTCGGCCGTCGCGCCGCCAGCGCAGGAGGATCTGCTCCAGCGAGAAGCCCGGGACCCCGAGGTTCGTCACCGCCAGGTCCGGACGGCGCGCGGCGAGGCGGGCGGCCCAGGTCTCGCCGTTCCCCACGTCGGCCCCGTAGGTGAAGGAGTCGCCCAGCAGCACCACCCGGGTGCCCTCGGTGGCGGTGCCGGGCACGAGGCGCGCGCCGGTGGCGTCGTGGCCCACCTCCCCCCAGAGCGTGGTCTTCTGCCAGGCGCGACGGGGCTGCCAGCCCAGGGCGGGATCGTGCTCGAGGTACTCCCAGTCGTCGCCGAGACCCGCGCAGGCCAGGGCGAGGCGGGGGCGCAGCTCGCCCCCTTCGGGTCCCCAGAGCCGGTCGCGCACCGGCGGGAGCACCACGAGCACGCGCACCAGGCCCTCGAGCAGCAGGGCCGCCACGAGCAGGCGCAGCGCCCACCTCACGGCCCGGACCGCCAGGCCAGCACCCGCGCACCTGCGGCGTCCCAGAGGGTCGCGCCCACCTCCGGGTCCGACGCCGTGGCCGCCACGTCCCGCGCCCGATCGAGGTGCAGGTAGACGCCGGTGCGGCCGTCGAGCGTGGGCTCGGCGGCGAGGTAGAGCGCGGGGAGCGAGGCCTTCGCCGGCGAGGCGAAGAAGGTGCGCATCAGCAGGTCGAGCAGCGGCTTGACCCAACCGGGCGCCTCGCGGGCGATGCTGCTGGCCACCGCGCCGGGGCAGAGGTGGTGCACGGCCACCTGCGGCCCGTCGGGACCGTCGAGGCGACGCGCCAGCTCGCACACCC
The DNA here is from genome assembly GCA_020632955.1 of Alphaproteobacteria bacterium. Classification (GTDB taxonomy): domain Bacteria; phylum Myxococcota_A; class UBA796; order UBA796; genus JACKEO01. The sequence goes on along the minus strand of JACKEO010000008.1, from coordinate 161,951 downwards.
AGGCGTGCAGCAGCAGCTTGGAGCGGCCGTAGTGGTCGATCACCGCGGCGGTGCCGTAGTCCTCGGCCCGGTCCCAGCGATCGGGGTCGATGGGGGGCGCCGAGCGGTGGGCCTCCGACCCCACCAGCACGATGCGCGCGGGGGGCTGCCGGTCGCGGGGGAGGGTGCCGTCGTCGAGCAGGCGCCGCACGAGCTGCACGTTCGCGAGGAAGTTCACGTGCACCATCAGGTCGAGGCCGGCCGGGGTGGTGCGGGCGCGGGCGGGCACCACCCCGGCGTTGCACACGAGCAGGTCGAGGCGCTCCCCGCGGTCGCGCAGGGTGTCGCACAGGGCCTCCACGCTGGCGGGGGAGGCCAGGTCCACGTCGAGCAGCTCCACCTGGGCTTCGGGGGCCACCGCGAGCACGGCGGCCTCGGCCTCGGCGTGGCCGCTGCGGCAGGGGAGGATCAGGCGGGCGCCGCGGTGGGCCAGGCCCTGGGCGATGGCGAGGCCCAGACCGCGGGAGGCGCCGGTGACCAGGGCGGTCTGCCCGTCGAGGCGCACCGTGGGGTCGAGGCGCACGCCCGGCCCGCGGGGCGTGAAGCGGTCGACGATGCCGGCGAGGGTGGCGCGGACGGCGCCGCCGTGGCGCGTGGGCTGGGACACGGGGACTCCGCGGGGCGGGTCTGCCTTCTACCGTGCCGCGCACCCCGGGGAGCCCCGGATCGTGGGGGAGGGCGTGGTATGGCCCTGCGGCGTGGTGCATCGGGCGCTGCGCCCCGGGAGCGCCCCCATGCCGCGAGCCTACGTCGCCGAGTGCCGGCTGGCGGCGCCCCCCGAGCGCGTGTGGGCCGTGCTCGTCGACCTCGGCGCCTACCCCCGCTGGAACCCCTTCACGCTGCAGGTCCGGTCCTCGCTCGCCGTGGGCGACCCGGTGGACATGGTGGTGTGGATGCGTGGCCGGGGCACGGTGCGCCAGCGCGAGTGGCTGGAGGTGTGCGAGGCCCCGTCGCGTCTGGTGTGGGCGCTGCGCATCCCCGTGCCCTGGCTGCTGTGGGCGCGCCGGGAGCAGCGGCTGCTGCCCGACGGGGAGGGCACCCGCTACGTCACCGTGGACGAGATCGGGGGCCTGCTGGGGCCCGTGGTCCACCTGCTCCTCGGGCGGTCGATCGCGTGGGGCTTCACCGCGATGGCGGCGGCTCTCGCCCGGGAGGTCGCGCGGCGCGACGGGCCGGGTGGCTCCTCGTGACCTCCGTCGCGGCGCCCACCCCGGGGCGGTGGCAGGCGCCGCTGGCGGCCCTGCTCGTGGTGGCGGCCGCCACGTGGACCCTGGTGCACCCGGAGCTGGCACCGCCCGACGCCGAGGAGCACGCCAACGCCGCCTTCGCCGTGGCCCTGTCGCGGGCGCGTCCCGACGGCTGGTGGGAGCTGATGCGCTTCCCCTTCTGCGGGGGCTGCGCGGTGGACGCGGGCCTGGGTGCGGCGCTGTTCGCGTGGCTGCCTGCGGTGCTGGGGGTGTGGCGGCTGGTGCCGGCGCTCTGGCTGGCCGTGGGCGCGATGGCGGGCTTCGGCTGGCTGCGGTCGCGGGTGGGTGCGGTGGCGGCCTGGACGTGGGTGCTGCTGCTGGTGCTCCCGCCGCCGCTGCTCGCGCCGCTGGTCTGGCGCGCCTGGGGCAACCACGCCGAGGGGGCCTGGCTGGCGGTGGCGGCGCTGGCGTTCGCCGACGGGTCGTCGGGCGCTCGCCGGGAGCTCGTGGCCGGCGCGGCCCTGGGGGCGGTGGTGGTGTTCGCGCCGGGCCTCGCCGCGGTGCTCGCCGCGCCCGTGGTGCTGGCGCTGGGGGATCGGCGTGGTGCGCGCGCCGCCCGGCTGGGCCTGGGGCTGGTGCTGCTGCCGAACCTCTGGTGGGCCTGGCTGGCGGCGCGGTGGGGGACCCACCCCCTGCACGAGCTCGCCGACTACCTCGCCCTGTGGCACCCCCCGCGCAGCGTCGGAGACCAGGTCCAGGACCTCGTGGCGCCGGCCCGGGTGGCGGCCTGGCTGGCCTGGGTGGCCGCGCCGGGCTGGCTGGGACTGCTCGCGGGCCTCGGCGGGATCGCGGCCGCAGGGGTGGCCGTGTGGTCGCGGGTGGCGGCCCTGCGTCTGCCGGTGGTGGCCGTGCTGGGCTTCGGCGCGGCCTACGTGCTGTCGCCCGCCTACGCCACGGGGCTGGGGGAGGGCCTGCGGACCGCGGGCGAGCTCCGCTACCTCGCGCCCCTGCTGGTGCTGCTGCCGCTCCTCGTGGCCGGCAGCGTGGGGTGGTGCTGGGTGCACGGTCGTCGCGCGCTGGCCCTGGCGCTGCTGGCACCCTGGGTCGCGCTCGGGCTGGCGGGCCGGGTCCACGAGGGGCGGGCTGCGCTGGATGCGCGGGCGCTGACCGAGGTGGAGGTGCCCGCCTGGCGGGAGGCGATGCGGGTGACCAGCGGTCGGGACTGGGCGTGGGCGGCCGCGGCGAGCTGCGGCCGGGCGGACTCGGCCTGCCAGCGCCTGCGCGTGGCGGCGGCGGCCCACGAGGCGGCGCGGACGGATCAGCCCCTGCCGGTGGACCTCGTGCTCGCGGAGGACCGCTGGCTCGCCGAGGGGGTGTTCGGGCGGGAGCTGCCGGCCTGCGACCCGACGCCGCCCTTCACCGCCTGCCTCGACGAGACGCGCGCGCGGGTGACGGGCACGGCGCGTCAGGCCCAGGTGTTGCGGGCGCGCCTGCTCCGCCTGCGCTCGCTGGCCCCGCCCTCCTCCGACCTGCCGGTCACCCTGCAGCACGCGCTGGCCCTGCGCGCCGCGGAGGTGGCCGCCGGGGTGGGGCGTCCGGGCTGGGCCGACGGCGTGGAGGCCTGGGAGGCGGGTCCCGAGGCCGTGCGCGGGGTGTCCTTCCACGAGCTGGGGCTGATCGAGGCGCGCACCTGGGGTGTGCTCGCACCGCCGCCGCCGGCGCACTGGGGCGCCGACAGCGTCACCGCCTACGTCGTCGGGGTGCGGGCCGGCCTGGAGGCGCGGAGTCCGTCCGCCCGCGCTCCGGCCTGGCTCGCCTCGATGCCTGCCCCGTCGGGTCAGTAGACGCCCGGCACCACGCGCCAGGGCACCCGGTCGGTGTAGGCCGTCCAGTCCGCGCCGTACTTCGCGGCGCACCGCAGCTCGTCGCGCCGCGCGCGGTCCATCAGCAGGATGAACAGGAAGACCCAGTAGAACCACGGGATGAAGTGGGTGATGCCCGCGGGGATCGTCCACGCCGCGGCCAGCATGAGCTCGGGCACGTAGTGGAAGTGGCGGGCCACGCCCCACCAGCCCGACGCGAGCAGGAGGTTGGTACGCTTCACGCCGTCGGCGGGCGTGTAGCTGGCCTGCAGCAGCACCGGCGGCTTGCCCCACACCGTGGTCTTGCCGTCGGTGGCCCGCACCCGCTGCCGCTGGGCGTCGGCGTCGTAGTTGATCCAGATCGACAGGGCGCCCAGCGCCACCATCGCGATCGCCGTCACCGGGTGCCAGTCGATGGGGTGGTCCACCAGCCAGAGGGCGACGAGGCAGTAGACCGACGGCACCCACACCAGCACGCCCCAGCAGATGTAGTAGCCGAAGCGGTCGTGCATGATGTCGAGGGAGTGGAAGTAGCCCCCCTCCCACCAGAAGAACTTGAACAGGTAGAGCACCAGCACCGCGACGCTGGCGAGCATGGCGGTGCTCACGGACCCGTGGCGCTCGGCCTGGGCGAAGGCGAAGGCCACGAAGGTGGCCGACCAGCCCATCATCGACACGCGGCAGTTGATGAGCTGCTTGAGGTTCACGCCCAGCAGGCGCGGGTGCAGCTCGGGGCCCTGGAAGAAGTCGAAGAGCAGGTTGCCGGTGACCACGATGTCGGGGCTGGTGGGGTAGGTGCGGCCCTTCCAGTAGAGGAAGCCGCAGAAGGCCAGCGCGAAGAGGTTGAGCGTGACGATCACCTCGCCGTAGTGATCGTAGAGCCGCCCGAGCGGGAGCCAGCCGGTGAGGCCGCCCACCATCAGGCCCACGTGGGTGATCCACCAGGCTGCCATGCCGTTCATCTTGTAGACCGGCTGCACGCCCGCGGGGGTGACCGGACCCTTGAGCTCGGCACCGGGCAGCAGCTGCAGCAGGAGGAGCTGCAGCACGGTCCACCCGCCCACGATGGCGGCGGCCGTGCCGGTGGGGCGGGGGACGTGGCTCCACCAGTCCGCGGGTCCGGCCTCGGCCATGATCCGCAGGGAGCCCTCGTAGTGGGCGCAGGCCATCCACAGCAGGATGGCGAGCACGGGCGTGGTGAAGATCAGCGCCGCGGGACCCAGCGTGGACCGCAGGAAGGTGGTCTGGAGCGGGGTGACCGCGGGGGGCCGGGGCCGGTCGGCGCCCACGGGCAGACCGGTCAGCCACGACTGCACCAGGTTCTCGACCTTCAGCGACCCTTGGCTGGACTCCGTCATCACGTCCTCCGGGGGGGCGCCTTGTACCGGAGGCGAGCTTGCACCCGCAACACGCGCGAACCGATCAGCGCGGGGACGGCAGCGGGGGCAGGCCGGGGCTGAGCGCCTCCGACAGCTCCCAGAGCCGTCGGGCGTCGTCGTCGCGGCGCGCGCGGCGTGCGGGACGACGCGGTCGCACGCCCGACAGGTAGGCGCCGGTGAGCTCGGCCAGCGCGGGATCGGAGGCGAGCATGATCGCGCCGCGGGCGCCCTTCGCGGGCGTGGTCATGAAGGGCCGCGCGACGCGGAAGAGGCGCTGCATGAAGCCGGGCTCGTCCTGGGCCCAGTCGGTGCCGATGGTGCCCGGGTGCACGGCGTTCACCGTGGGGTGCGGACCCAGCCGGCGGGCCAGCTCGCGCACGAAGAGCACGTTGGCCAGCTTGCTGTCGGCGTAGGCGGCATAGCCGCCGTAGGGACGGCGCCGGCGCTGCAGGTCGTCCGGATCGAGGCGCCCGTCGGCGTGGCTGCGCGAGGCCACCACCACCACGCGCCCGTCGCGCGGCATCAGCGGCAGCAGGTGCCGGGTGAGGCGGAAGGCGCCCAGGTGGTTGGTGGCGAAGGTGGCCTCGAGGCCCTCGGGCGTCTCGCGGCGGCGGGGCAGGTACAGCCCGGCGTTGTTCACGAGCACGTCCACGCGTCCGTGGCCCTCGGCCAGGGTGCGTGCGGCGGCGGCGATCGCCGCGGGGTCGGTGAGGTCGGCCACGAGCAGCTCGGTGCTGCCGCCGGTGCCCCGTGCGACGGCCTCGGCGGCCTCGGCGCCGGCGTCGGGTCGACGACACAGCAGCACCACGTGGGCGCCCCGTCGGGCGAGCCCCTCGGCGGTGGCGCGTCCCAGGCCGCTGTTCGCGCCCGTCACCACGCAGATCCGGCCGTCCATGCGGTGCACGGCCTACCAGACGCCCGGCAGCAGCGCCCGTCGGCCCGGGGGGTAGTCGGGGAAGGTCTGGCGGTACCAGGCGTGGGTGGCGGCGGCCCGCGGCACGAGGTTCGCGAGGGTGATCGTGAGCACGAAGAGCCCGCCCGGGCACCAGGAGGCCAGCGCCATGCCGGTGAAGGCGAGGATCTCGCCCAGGTAGTGCGGGCTGCTGACCCAGCGGAAGCCTCCGCCCTGGGGGATGTGGTAGCCGCTGTCGTCGCCGGCCCGGAGGCCGCGGAGCACCGCCTCGCTGTGGAGCACCAGCGTCTGGCCCACGGCGTAGGTGGCCAGGCCCGCCCCGAAGCGCGGGTCGGTGAGCCAGGCCGGCGTGAGGTGGGTGCCCAGCCGGGCGTACCAGGTGGCGTAGAGCCAGGCGTGCAGGGGCACCACGAACCAGCCGGTGAGCGGCACCACCAGGCCCATGCGCGCGCCGGGGCGCACCTTCATCCGCAACGGGAAGAAGAGCGCCCGGTTGGCGTAGTGGAAGAGCCACAGCGCGGCGAAGCCCAGCGGGACGGGCTCGGCGGCCTGGGGGCCGAGGGCGTACACCGCGGGGAAGACGATCAGCGCCGGCACCTCGAGCAGCAGCCAGCCGATGCGCTGGGGCACGGTGGGTCCCAGGCGGGTGGACGCGAAGCGGCCGTAGGGCGTGGTGACGAAGCGGCTGGCCACGGCGGTGACCACCGCGAAGGCCAGCCCCGCGGTGAGCGCCAGGTCGTAGGTGGGATCGCCGGTCCAGCCCATGGTGCCCTCCTGCCCGCGCCTCCTAGCGTGGGAGGCGCGGGACGCGGAGGGCGGGGGTGCACGAGGGGGTGTCGACGGACCCCCGAGCACTGAGGGGGGGGGGAGGGGGCGTGCTCGAGAGGGCCCGCCGACGTGGGTACTGTCACCTGCCCGGTCGAACCTCGCCCTTGCAGCGGGCTTGCAGAGCCGGGGATGTCCGGGCTCGTCTGGGGTGTCGGTGCCCACGGGACGGCCGCGTCCGCCGTCGCTACGCTGCCCCCCTGTCCGGAGAGCCGGTGCCCGTTCCGCCGTCGCTGCTGCCGCTGCTGCTCGCCGCACCCCTGTGGGCGGGCGAGCCCGTGGAGGCGGGGGCGTCGCGCCCGGAGCCTGCGGTGTCGGCCCCGGACCCCGCTCCCGTCGCGCTCGCGGCCACGGTCACCACCTTCCCCACCTGGCGCGGCGATGGGGCCCAGACGGGCGTGGTGCCCGGGCGCATCGAGCCCGCCGCGCTGGTGCTGCGCTGGAGCGCCACCTTCACCGACGCCATCGTGGCCGCGGCCGTCGTGGACGAGACCACCGTGGTGGTGGGCAGCAAGGACGGCCACGTGCGGGCCTTCGAGCGGTCCACCGGCGCGGTGCGCTGGGACGTGGCCACCGGCGGACCCGTGGAGGGTCCCGCCCTCCTGGTGGGCGGGGTGGCGGTGGTGGGCTCGCGCGACGGCAAGGTGCGGGCGCTCGAGCTCGCCACCGGCACGGCCCGGTGGGTCTTCGACGCCGGCGCCGAGGTCACCGGGGGGGCCACCTTTGTGCCCGCGGCGGGCGAGGGGGGCGAGAGCGTGGTGATCGGCGCCTACGACGGGCGCGTGCATCGCCTGCGCCTGGCCGACGGCAGCCCGGTCTGGGCCTACGGCACGGGGTCCTACGTCTACGGCTCGCCCGCGGTGCGCGACGGGGTGGCGGTGGTGGGCGGCTGCGACGGCTTCGTGCACACCGTGGGGCTGGCGGATGGCGCGGCTGTCGCCAAGGTGCCGGTGGAGGCCTACGTCGGCTCGAGCGTGGCCTGGGGCGGCGACCTCGCCTACACCGGCCACTTCGGCAACAAGGTCATCGGCTTCGTGCCGGCGACGGCCGAGGTGCGGTGGACGCACTTCGAGCGCAGCTTCGCCTACCTGTCGTCTCCCGCGGTCACCGACGAGGCCGTGATCCTCGGGGGCCGCGACCGGGTGCTCCACGCGCTGGACCCGAAGACGGGCGAGGCGCTCTGGTGGTTCCCCGCCAAGGGCAAGATCGACAGCAGCCCGGTGGTCGCAGGTCCGCATGTGCTGGTGGGGTCCCACGACGGGCGGCTGTACGTGGTGGAGGCCGACACGGGCGCGGAGGTGCGGGCCTTCGACCTCGGCGCGGCCGTGTCGGCCAGCCCGGCGGTGGCGGGCGGCTGGGTGTGGATCGGCGCCGAGGACGGCGTGCTCCACGCCTTCGGGCCGCCTGCCGAGCCCCAGGCCCCCGCGAAGGGCGGCAAGGGGTCCACCACAGGTCCGGCGGACCGCACGAAGCGTTGACCGCACCCGCGCCACGCCCCGGGTAGCTGCGCGCCATGCGTACCCTGCCCTTCCTGCTCGTCCTCGCCTGCGCCCCCTCCGACCCCGACGCCGGGGACACCGACACGGGGGTCGACACCGGGCCCTCCCTCGACGGTGACAACCTCGGGGTGGTGGAGTCCCGGGGAGAGGAGGGCTGCGACAACCTGGTGGCCTCGAGCTGCCTGCTGCCCTTCCCGTCGGACGCCTGGGTGGCGTCCACGCCCGACGGGCTGCGCGTGCGGCTCACCCCCGAGGCGATGCCCGTGCCCGCGGGCGGCGGCAGCTTCTCCACCGCGGCCTTCGACCGCTTCGAGGGCTTCGGTGCCGCCACGCCGCTGCTCTTCCAGCTCGAGGGCGCGGTGCCGCCGGCCGCCACCGCACCCTTCGACCTCGCCGCCAGCGTGGCCGACGACAGCCCCACGTTGCTGCTCGACGCCGCCACGGGCGAGCGCATCCCCCACTGGCTCGAGGCCGACAGCCTGGCGCCCGACGCCGACCCGCCCATCCTCACGCTGCGCCCCGCCGTGCCCCTGCCCCGCGGCACCTGGGTGGTGGCGGCCGTGCGCGACCTGCGCGACGCCGAGGGCGTGCCCGTGCCGGCGCCCGAGGCCTTCGTGGCCCTGCGGGATCGCGAGGCGAGCACGTGGCGCGGCGTGCACGCCCGGCGGGCCCACTTCGAGGAGGTGGTCTTCCCCGCGCTCGAGGACGCCGGCGTGGCACGACAGGACCTGCAGCTCGCCTGGTCCTTCCCCGTGCGCAGCGACGCCGACGCCACGCGCGCCCTGCTGGCGGTGCGTGACGCCGTCTTCGCCGCGTTGCCGCCCGAGGGTCCCCGCTACACGCTCGACGAGGTGCGGGTGTGCACGCCGCCCTCCCCGCCGTCGGGCTGTCCGTCGGGCATCCGGGTGGTGATCGACGGCACCGTGGAGGTGCCCAGCGTGGTGCTGCCCGCCGACGCGCTCGGGGTGCGCCTGGTGCGCCGGGCGTCCGACGGGAGCCCCGTGGTGGACGGGGCGGAGCGGCGCGCCTTCCGCCTGCAGCTCCCCCACGTGGCCTTCGACGGGTCCGACCCCGTGCCGGTGCTCCAGTACGGCCACGGCTTCCTCGGCAGTCGCGGCGAGGCCGACAACGGCTGGCTGCGCAGCCAGGCCCAGCGGCTGGGCCACGCCATCCTCGCGATGGACCTGCAGGGCATGGACAGCGGCACCCTCGACGTGTGGCTCGACGTGGTCACCCAGGACGGCGGCCGCTTCCCGGAGCTGTCGGAGCTGTCGCTGCAGGGCGTGGCGAACCAGCTCGTGCTCCAGCGTCTCGTGGGCACCTCCCTGGCGGCCTCCGACGACGCCCGCCTCCGCCGGGCCGACGACCGCCTGGCGTGGGATCCGGGCACGGTCTGGTACGCCGGCAACAGCCAGGGCGGGTCGGTGGGCAGCCTGATGGTGGCCACCTCCCTCGACAGCCCGCGCGGCGTGCTGGGCGTGCCGGGGTCGGGCTACCCGCTGCTGCTCCACCGCAGCACGGTGTTCGCGCCCGCCTCCCTGGCCATCCGCCTCGTGTACCAGGAGCCCGACAGCATCAGCCGCTTCCTGGCCCTGCTCGGCACCGGCTGGGACGACGTGGACCCGCTCACCTTCGGCGTGCACCTGCACGGCGATCCCCTGCCGGGCACGCCGGACCACGAGGTGCTGCTCCACGTGGCGCGGGAGGATCAGCAGGTGGTGAACGAGGCCAGCTTCATCCTGGGGCGGGCGGCCGGGGCGGTGCTCATGACGCCGGCGGTGCGCCCGGTGGAGGGCCTGGCGCCGCAGACCTACCCGGCCTCGCCGGGCGCTGCGCTGGTGGAGGTGGACTTCTCGGTGCCGCTGGACCCCACGCCCCGCACGCCGGCCAGCCCGGCCGAGGGCGTGCTCGACGAGAACGACACCCACGGGTGGCTGCGGGCCTGGCCGCCGGCCCAGGACCAGCTCGTGCACTTCCTCCGCACGGGCGAGGTGATCGACGTGTGCCAGGGGGCCCCCTGCGTCGTGGACGGGCGGCCCTGAGGAGGAGCGTCCCCGACGTGCTAGGTGCAGCACGCGCCTGACAGGAGCCCGTCGCGTGTCCTCGGAAGGTGGTCGCATCCCCGGCTGGGTGGCCTCCCTGCTCGCCCTCGGGCTGGGCATCCTGCTGGTGCTGGGCGTGGCGGAGGCGGGCTTCCGGGTGGCGGAGCTCTTCCTCGACCGGTCCGGGCCCGGCGAGGCCGCGGCGCGCACGATCCTCGCCGAGGGCGACAGCTTCACCTACGGGATCGGCGGCCTGTCGTACCCGCAGCAGCTCGAGGAGGTGCTGGAGGCGCGGCTGGGCGACCGACGCTACCGCGCGATCAACCGCGGCATCCCGGGCCTGAACACCGCCGCCCTCGCCGACATGCTCGAGGAGGACCTCCTCGCCTTCGATCCCGACGTGGTGGTGGTGCTCATCGGCGAGAACGACTCGTGGAACACCATCCGCACCCCCGAGGTGGGGGGCTGGTGGCACGCGGTCGACCGCACGCTGATGCACAGCCGGGTCTACAAGTTCGTGCGCGTGGCGGTGATCGGCTGGCGCTTCAACACCTTCCACGAGGCCGACGCGGCCGCGCAGGCCTCGCGCGCGGCGGGGGAGGTGGTGGCGCAGGAGCGACCGCCCCACCACGTGGCCGACGACGCCGAGCGCCTGGGCCTCTTCGGCACGCTCACCGGCGAGATCCACCCCGAGACCGTGCCCACGCCGGTGGTGGGCGCCGAGGGCGAGGCCGCGCTGCGGGCGATCATCCCGCTGTCGGAACAGGGCCGCTACGCCGAGGTGATCGAGCAGACCGAGGCCTACCTCGAGCGCTGGCCCGAGGAGCCCCTGGCCTACGAGACCCTCGCTGCGGCCATGGCACGCCTGGATCGGCTGGACGAGGCGGCGGCCGTGCTGCGCCGCGGCCTGGCCGACACCGCCCCGTCGGCGATGCACGAGAACCTCTGGTTCGTGCTGGGCTCGGTGCTCCACCGGGCGGGGCGCGACGAGGAGGCCATGGCCGCCTGGACGCAGGCGCTCACCGACTTCCCGCGGTCCAAGGCGTTGTTCTGGTCCATGTCCCATGCGCTGTACCAGCAGGGAAGGCCCTTCGCGGCCCTCGACCTGGCGGAGCGCGTACCCGCCCTGCGCGACAACGAGCTCTACCGCTACCTGCTGGACGTGAAGGCGCAGCACCCCGGCACGGGCGGCGACGTGAGCGCGCAGGTGGTGGAGGCGATGCGGGGCGACCTGCGGCGCATCGTGGCGCTGGCCGAGGCCCACGGCGCAGCCCTGGTGTTCGCGTCGTATCCGGACATGGCCTACCCGGTGGTGGCCGAGGTCGCGGCCGAGTCCGGTACGCCCTATGTCGACTTCCGACCGTACTTCCAGGAGCGGTTCTCCAGCCGCGAGGAGTACATCTCGCCCGACCGGTGCCACTGCAACACCGACGGCTACCGGCTGATGGCCGAGGTGCTGGCCGACACCGTGCTGCAGCTGGATGGCGCACCGCGACACACCGTGCCTTGACCCCCCCTGGAACGCGTGAAACATTGGGTTGTGCGGCGCCTTCCGCGCCATGGAGAGGACTGCGTGGCGTGGACGACGGCCCGGCGATGCGTGCTCGGCGCGTCCCTCCTGCTCGGAGGGTGTGGCGCCGCCGTCACGCCCGACGGTGACGGGCCCGACGACAGCGTCCCCGACGGGGTCGACACCGATCCGGCGGCCGACAGCGACACCGATCTGGAGCCCTCGGGCTCGGCCATGCTCCGGCGCCTCACCACGTGGGAGCTCGACCGGGTGATCGTGCACCAGCTCGGCCTCGACCCCGGCCTCGCCAGCGCGATGCTGCCGCCCGACCCGCTCACCCCCTTCGACAACGAGGTGGCCTGGCAGGATCCGTCCCCGGTGCTGCTGGAGGCCCTGGAGCGCCTGGGCACCGAGGCGGGCGCGCAGGTGGCCGCCGATCCGGCCTTGCGCGAGCGCCTCACGGGCTGCGGGCCGTCCGCGGGCGTGGACTGCGTGGTCGACAGCCTGCCGGTGGTGTTGCGCCGGGCGCTCCGTCGGCCCGTGGCCCCCGCCGAGCTGGCGCCGTGGGCCGAGCTGGTCACCGACGCGGGGTCGGCGCTGGGCGTGCCGGGGGCGGTGCACGCCCTGGTGGCCGTGCTGCTGCAGCACCCCGAGGTGGTGTACCGCATCGAGGGCACCGGCGACGACGGCCTGGCCGACGGCCCCACGGTGGCCAGCCGCATGGCCTTCCTGCTGTGGGGCTCGGCGCCCGACGACGCCCTGCTCGACGCGGCGGAGCAGGGGGTGCTGGCCACCGCCGAGGGCCGCGCGGCCGAGGCGCGGCGCCTGCTGGCCGACCCGCGGGCCCGCGAGCAGGTGCGGCGCTTCCACGCCCAGTGGCTGGGCTACGAGCGGCTCCACATCACCGGCGACTGGGAGGTGCCGGTGCGCGTGCAGGCCGACGCCCTGATCGATCGGGTGGTCTTCGACGACCGGCGGCCCTGGGTCGAGGTGCTCACGCTGCCCTTCCAGTACATCAACGACGCGATGAGCCCGCACTACGGCCTGCCCACCCCGTCGCCCGGCGCCGACGGCTTCGGCTGGGTGTCGGCGGCCGGCGCCGACCGCGAGGGCATCCTCGCCACGGCGGCCTTCCTGATGGCCTCCAGCCACACGCTCGACACCAGCCCCACGCTGCGCGGCAAGCTGCTGCTGGAGCGCCTGCTGTGCGATCCGCCGGACCCGCCCCCGGCCAACGTGAACGCCGACGCGCCCCCGCCGCTGTCCGAGGCCACCTGCAAGCTCGACCGCTACGAGGCCCACCGCACCAACCCCAGCTGCGCCCGCTGCCACGAGCAGATGGACGCCCTGGGCGAGGGCCTGGAGCGCTACGACCGCGCCGGGGGCTACCGCCTCTACGACGTCGACCAGGACACGGAGGAGTTCGTCACGTCCTGCCCGCTGCCCCAGGGCGCCACGGTGCCCGACCTCGGCACCTACCGCGACGTGGGTGAGCTCGGCGCGCTGCTGGCGTCGACGGGGCGCGCCTCGGACTGCGTGGTGGAGCACCTCGTGGCCTACGCCTTCGGCAGCGGGGAGGGCACCGACCACCCCGAGCTGCTGGCCTCGCTGCAGGGCACCTTCCGCGAGCAGCCCTACCTGGACGACCTGCTGGTGGCGATGGTGGCGGCGCCCGACTTCGTGGAGGTGCGGCCGTGAGCCCGCGGGTGCCACGTCTCAGCCGTCGTGCCCTGCTGCGTGGCCTCGGGGGCACCGCGCTGGCGCTGCCCTGGCTGGAGGCGATGGCGGCGCCCGGCGCGTCGAGCGGCCCGCCGCTCCGCTACGTGCTGGGCTTCGGGGGCTTCTCGCTCTGCGCCGACGTGGGACTCGAGCCCATGCTGCTGCGGCCCACCGATCTGGGCAACGGCACCTACGCCATGCACACGGTGGCGCGGTCGCTGCAGGATCTGGCTCCCCACGTGTCGTGGGTCACCGGGCTGCGCATCCCGGAAGCGGGCTCCGACGGCGTGGTGCCGCCCGGGGGGCGTCGCCACGGCGCCGAGTCCTTCCACTTCCACCAGAACCCGCTGCTGGCCGGCATCCGGCAGCAGGGCGACGACCACCAGACGCGGGTCACCGGCCCCAGCACCGACCAGATCGTGGCCGACCACCTGGGCTCCACCACCTTCCGGTCGCTGCAGCTGCGCGGGCAGGTGGAGCGCTACGCCCACGACGCCACGCCCGAGCAGGGCATCCTGTCGTACCGCAAGGCGGGCGACGGCGTGGCGCCCCTCACCCCGCAGACGAGCCCCCAGCGGCTCTTCGAGGCGCTCACCGGCGCCTTCCTGCCGTCGGACCCGTCGGCGGCGGCGGTGCGCCAGGCCGAGATCGCGCGGCGCCGCTCGGTGCTCGACCTCGTCGACCGCGAGATGGGCGGGGTGGTGGCGCGCCTGTCCACGCTGGATCGCCAGCGGCTCGAGCAGCACTGGCAGGAGCTCCGCGAGCTCGAGACGCGCCTGTCGCAGCCGGCGGCCGAGGAGGGGGGGGCCTGCGTGGCGCCCCAGGGCTGGAGCAGCGATCCGGCGGGCGGCGACGGCGGCCTCAAGTACGCCGGCGAGCACCTGCGGCTGCAGCGCTTCGCCGAGCTGCTGCGCTTCGCCTTCGCCTGCGACCTCACGCGCGTGGCCACGGTGCAGCAGACCTTCTTCGCGCCGATGATCAGCGCGTCGCCGATGAATGCCTCCAGCCGCGAGGTCCACCTGGTCATCCACCAGGGGCCCGCCGGCTACATGGCGCCCATCGCCCAGTGGCACCTCGATCTGTGGGGTCACCTGCTCCGTCAGCTGCGCGACACCCCCGAGGGCGACGGCAGCCTGCTCGACCACACGGCGGCCCTCTACGTGATCGAGGGCGGCTACGGCCTCGACACGGGCGGCGACAAGACGTCGTCGCACAAGACCGAGGAGATGATGATGCTCGTGGCCGGCCGCGCGGGCGGCATGCGGCCGGGTCGTCACCTCCGCGCCCTCGACCTGCACCCTGTGCAGGTGATGATCGGCGCGATGCAGCGCGTGGGCGTGCCGGTCGATGCGCACGGACAGGTCGAGGGTGCCTACACCGACCTGTAGGGCCGGTCTGGCGGCGCTCTGGCTCGCGGCCTGTGCGGTCCCCGTCGACGTGGGCCCCGACCAGGGCGGGTCGGAGGTCGACACCGATCCCGCCACGCCGGGCGGTGCCGAGGGTCTCCCCACGACCCCGGTGGCGCCGAGGCGCGAGCTGCGCGGGCTGTGGATCGCCACGGTGTGGAACCTGGACTTCCCCTCGCGCCAGGACCTCGACGCCGCCGGGGCGCGGGCCGAGCTGGAGGGTCTCGCCGATCTGGCCGTGACGGCCGGGCTCAACGCGCTGTTCCTCCAGGTGCGGCCGGAGGGGGACGCGCTCTACGCCTCGGCCCACGAGCCCTGGAGCCACGTGCTCACGGGCACCCAGGGCGCCGACCCCGGCTTCGACCCGCTCGCGCTGCTCGTGGACGCGGCACGGGCCCGCGGGCTGGAGGTGCACGCCTGGCTCAACCCCTTCCGCGCCCGGGCCGCCAGCCCCGCGATGGTGGCGCCGCACCTGGGCGCCGTGCACCCCGAGGCGGTGGTGGCCTACGGCGACGGCCACTGGATGGATCCCGGCCGCCCCGAGGTGCAGGAGCGCCTGGTGGCCGTGGTGCGCGACCTGGCGCGCAGCGGCGTGGAGGGCATCCACCTCGACGACTACTTCTACCCGTACCCGGTGGCCGGCACGCCCTTCCCCGATGCGGCCACCCACGCGGCGTCGGGCAGCGCGCTCGGCCTGGCCGACTGGCGGCGGGCCAACGTGGCCTCGGCGGTGCACGCGGTGGCCGAGGCCGTGCGCGCCGAGGACCCCACGGTGCGCTTCGGCATCTCGCCCTTCGGCATCTACCGCCCGGGGCAGCCGCCGGGCGTGACGGGCTTCGACGCCTGGGCCGGCCTGTACGCCGACCCCCTGGCCTGGCTGGCCGCGGGCGACGTGGACTACCTCGCGCCCCAGCTCTACTGGCCCACCACCTCGTCGGGGCAGCCCTTCGGGGCGCTGGCGGGCTGGTGGTGGGCGCAGGCCGACGGGCGGGCCTGGACCTTCGTGGGCCTCGACCTGTCGCGCCTGGGCAGCTCGGCGGCGTGGACGCGGGAGGAGCTGGCCCTGCAGGTGACCACGGGCCGGGCGCAGGGGGCCACCGGCGTGGTGCTGTTCCGGGCCGAGCACCTCGCGATGGAGGACCGCGCCGCCTGGCTGCGTGCCGGCGTGTTCGCGGAGCCCGCGCTGCCACCGCCCCACCACGGCGTGGACGCCACGGTACGCGCACCCGAGGCCACGCTGGAGGGCCGCACGCTGCGTCTGCGCCACCGCGATCCGGTGCCCCTGCGCGGCTGGGCCGTGTTCGGCGACGACGGGGAGGGCTGGGTGCTCGAGCGCGTGGCGCAGGGCGACGCGCTGGCCCTGGAGCCCGGCCGCTGGGCCGTGGCCGCGTTGACCCGTCTCGACACCCTGAGCGCCGCGCGCATCGTGGAGGTGGACTGATCGTCCACGCCGTGTAGGCTGGCGCTGCCGTGCCCCGGAGCGTCGCGCATGCGCCCGTCCGTCGTCCCCGTCGTGCTGCTGTCGGCCTGCGCCGGCGGCGACTTCCCCACCTCGTACGCGGGCACCACCGAGGTGTCGTGGTTCTTCACCTTCGGCACCAGCGTGGTGGCCTCGCCCGACCCGGTGGACGAGACGGTGACGATCACGCAGGAGGGCAGCGACTGGCGCGTGGCCTTCACCGGCTGCGAGGTGGTGGCCACGGGCACCGGTCCCGACGCCGGCCTCGGGCGCGCGCTGGTGCTCGTGGACCTGGAGCGCGTGGCCTGCGACCTCTTCGCCGAGGGCAACGTCGTGGACGTCACCTGGGAGACCGGCACCTTCACCTGGAAGCCCGAGGAGCTCTCGGTGGTGCTGGGTGGCCAGGGGATGCGCGACGGCAGCAGCTCGGCCGTCACCTTCAGCTTCGAGGGCGAGCCGGCCTTCTGATCGCGGGGGCGCTCACGCCGGGGCGTCGTCGTCCTCGCCGGGGTCGTGCACCAGGCGGATCCCGCCGAGGGTGGTCTGGACGTCGGCCAGGAGGCCCTCGGCGTCGAGGTCGGCGGCGACGCCGGGGTCGAGGGCGACGGCCTGTGCGAGCAGGGCGCGTTCGAGATCGGGCACGCCCGCCCGGTGGGCCAGCACGGCCTCGCACAGCAGCAGGGCCGCGGACGCGGCGGGGGTGATCGGTGCCGCTCGGACCTGCGCCATCGCGTCCCGCGCGCGTCGCTCCTGGGCGTGGCGCACCAGCAGCTCCACCCATCGCACCCCCAGGAGGCCAGCGCGCGCCGGGTCGACGCCCCGGGCACGTTCGAGGTGGGCGGCGGCCTTGTCGGGACGGGCGAGGTGCTCGTCGAGGATCAGCGCCTTGCGCACGTAGGCCCGCACCACCTGGGCCGCCGAGGGGGTGGCGTGGATCACGGCGTTCCACGCCATGAGCGCGTCCTCCCACCGCGCCTCGGTCTCGGCGGCCTCCGCGATCCGGGCCTGGCGCAGCGCCTCGGCGGCCGCCTCGGGGTCGGGCGCGGGGAGGGGTGGAGGGGGCGCGGGGTCGGGGGGGGTGTCGGCCAGGTGCGGAGCGTCCTCCGATGCGGGCACGAACGCGCGCTGGGCCGCCTCGCGGGCCCGCAGCACCTCGACACCTGTGAACAAGGCACCGAACAGCAGGGCTTGCACGGCCACCTCGAACCACCAACCGGCTCCGGAGACCTCGGGCATCCTCCCGCAACCCCCGCCGCGGAGCAGGGCGAGGCCGAGTGCCATGCCCAAGGACCCGAACACGAAGGTCCCGACGATCCGCGTCCGCGACATGCCCCGGCTCACGTGCGGTGGTCGAGCCGGCGGCGGGTGGCCCCCGGGTCGGCGAGCAGGCCGGTGTCGTCGAGCTCGTCGAGGATCGCGGGGTCGCGCAGCACGGCGCGGGCGAGCAGCGCCCGCTCGGCGGCCGACGCCCCCGCGTCGTGGGCCTCCAGCGCCTCCCGCACCAGCGCCGCGGCCGCCGCGACGCCCGCGGTGCGGATCGCGTGCTCGTCGCGCTCCCAGGGCACGCCCTCGTCGAAGATGCGGGCGAACACGACGAGCCCCGTGCCCCAGGTGAGCGCGAAGGCGCCCACACGCCAGGCGATCGCCCACGCACGTTGGCCCGGCGTCCCCTGGAGGATGGGCGACGTGAAGCGCCTGGGATCCACCTCCGTGAGGTGGCCGAAGGTCCACGCCATGGCCATCCCCAGCGCGGTGAGCGCGACCCAGCCGAGCGGACTGGGCGACCGGCTCACGTCTCGACGTCCAGCAGCGCGTCGAGGTCGTCGAAGGGGTCGTCGTCGACGGGCGGAGGACGCGGGGGCTGCGGGCCGCGGTCGTGGGGGGGGCCCATCTCGGCGCCGCCCTCGCCGCCGCCGCGCTTCTTGCGCCGGCGCCGCCGCTTCTTCTTGCCCCCTTCGCCGGGCGGACCGTCGCCGCCCGGACCCGGACCCGGACCCGGACCCTGGCCTTGGCCCCGCTGGGCCTGCCCCTGCGGCCGCTGCCGCTCCTGCACGGGACGCGGGGGCGGGCCCTGCGTGGCCACCGGCTTGCGCGCGGGTCGGGGAGCCAGGCCCAGGGCCTCGCGGCGCTGCCGGGCCTCCCGCTCCAGCTCCTCGATCTCGGCGAGCAGCCCGCCCAGGTCGCCCTTGGACTTCTTGCGCTTGAACTTGCCGGTGAGGCGCGTGTCGGGCGCGAGCTGGCCGCGCTCGTACAGGTCCCACATCTCGTCGCCCCAGCGGCCCTCCTTCAGCTCGGGGGCCCAGCGGGCGAAGAAGTCGCGGAGGTTGTCGACGTCGCGCACCAGCAGCTTCTGCGCGTTGCGGTTCATCGTGGCGTCGGTGGCCTGCGGGAAGTCGATGATCACCGGGCCGTGGGGGCCCAGGAGCACGTTGAAGTCCGACAGGTCGCCGTGCACGAGGCCGGCGCAGAGCATCTTGGTGACCTCCTCGAGCATGATGTCGAAGAGGTCGCGGGCGTCGTCGGGGTGCAGGTCGACGTCGGCCAGGCGGGGCGCGGGCTCGCCGTCGTCGCCGGTGACCAGCTCCATGAGCAGCACGCCGTCGACGAAGGCGTAGGGCTCGGGCACGCGCACGTCGGCGTCGCGCAGGCGGTGGATGGCGTCGACCTCGGCGTTGCGCCAGGCCGCCTCGATCTGCTCCTTGCCGAAGCGGGACTTGCGGCCCATGGCGCGCTGCGTGCGGCTGCTGCGGACCTTGCGTCCCTCGGTGTAGTCGGCGCGGTGCTTGAAGCTGCGGTGGGCGGCCTCCTTGTAGACCTTGGCCACGCAGGGCACGCCGTTGGACGCCACCAGGTAGACCTGCGCCTCCTTTCCGCTCATCAGCGGGCGGATCACCTCGGTGATCATGCCCTGCTCGATCAGGGGTTCCAGCGTGGGGGGCACGCGCAACGGGGGCTCCTCGGGTGACGGCGGCGTCTATCGCGCTTGCGAGGCGTGACGACATCGTGCCTCAGGCTGGCGGCGAGCGCACGTCCTGTGGCGGGGTGGGCTGCGAGACGGCGATCGGTCAGCGCTCCGGGGCGCCGGCCGCGATCCAGGCGCGGATCACGTCGAGGTCCTGCTGGCCCAGGCCGAAGGGTGGCGGCATGGGGTCGCCCTCGCCGCCCAGCGCCTCGGGCGTGCCGCCCACCTTGGCGAGCAGGTAGCTGGCGTCGGGGTTGCCGGGGTCCACGCGGAGGATGTCGTCGGCCTGGTCGCAGGGCACGCCCACGAGCTGGGCGTAGGCCTTCGACGGGCGCAGGTCGAGGCCCGTGGTGGCCTCGGGGCCCCCGTGGCAGTCCGACGAGGCGCAGTTGTTCCGGAGGATCGGCACCACGTCGGCCTCGTACGTGGGGCCGCCGCAGGCGGCGAGGAGGCCCACCACGGCGGGCACGCGCAGGCAGCTCATGGGGTCAGCAGGCTCCGCACGCGACGGACGATCGCGTTCTTCATGTCGGCCACGTACAGGTCGCCGTCGTCGCCGACCAGCACGTCCACCGGGAAGTCGAGGGGGGTGGCCTCGGCCTGCGTGCCCTCGCCGGCGTAGTCGGGGTCGCCGGTGCCCACCAGCGTGTGGAGGGTGCCGTCGGGCGTGACGTGGCGCACGAGGTGGTTGCCGCTGTCGGCGATGAGCAGGCCGCCGTCCGGGGCCCCACGCACGCTGTAGGGCTGGTTCAGCTGGGCCTCGGTGGCGGGGCCGCCGTCGCCTGCGCGCCCGGGCGTGCCCACGCCCGCCACGGTGACGAGCTCGCCGGTGGCCAGATCGATGCGACGGATGGCGTGGTTGTCGGTGTCGGCCACGTAGACGGCGCCGTCGATCCACCGCACGCGCTGGGGACGACGCAGGCCGCCGTCCACGGCGTGGCCGTCCACGAAGCCGGCGAGGCCGGTGCCCGCCAGCCGCCCGATGTCGCCGGCCTCCACCACCCGTACGCAGTGGTTGTCGGTGTCGGCCACGGCCACGCGCCCGTCGGGCGCCACCGCGATGCCGCCCACCTGGCCCATCTCGGCGTCCAGCGCGGGGCCGCCGTCGCCGGCCAGACCCTCGATGCCACTGCCCGCGAACACGTCCACGACGCCGTCCGGGTCGATGACCAGCACGCGCGCGGTGTGCAGCTCGGCCACCACGAGGCGTCCGTCGGGCAGCACGTCCACGTCGACGGGGTTCTCGAGCGGTGTGTCGCGGGCGGCGGCGCCCTCCTGCGCCCAGGCGTGCAGGCCGTTGCCCGCCAGGGTGCGGAGGGTGCCGTCCGGCGCCAGCGCGCGGATGCGCATGTTGTTGAAGTCGTCGATCACCAGCTCGTCCCCGCGCCACGCCAGGGCGGTGGGGAAGTAGAGCCAGGTGTCGGTGGCGGGCTGGCCGTCGGCGTTCGCGCCCAGGTTCCCGGGCACGCCCGCCACCGTGCACACCGCGCCTGCGTCGTCGCAGGGCGGCGCGCACGCGCCGAACACCAGCGCGAGCGCCGTGAGGCTACTTGAGCAGGACCTTGCGGAAGACATGGTTGTACGTGTCCGCGATCACGAGCGCGCTGTCGTCGTCGACGAGGGTGATGCCGTAGGGCTCGTCGAGGAGGGCCTCGGTGGCGGGACCGCCGTCGCCGTCGAAGCCGCGCGAGGTGCAGACGCCGGCCACCGTGGTGATGATGCCGTCGCCGTCGACGGCGCGCACGCAGTGGTTGTCGGTGTCGGCGATGTAGAGGGTGCCGTTGCCGGCCACCGCGACGTCGCGCGGGCTGAGCAGCAGCGAGCCCACCGCGGGGTCGCCCTCGCCCGAGAAGCCGGTGTGCAGCGCGCCGGCGTCCTTGAGCTCGGTGGCGTTGCCCTCGATCTCGGGCTCGGTGCCGGCCACGGTGTGCACCACGCCCGTCTCGAGGTCGACCGACCGGATGAGGTGGTTGAAGGTGTCGGCCAGGTAGACCACGTCCTCGTGGATGGCGATGCGGCTGGTGGGCGCGGCCTGCTGGCCGATGCCCCCGTTGAAGCGCACCGCGTCGGCCATGGCGCCGTCGCGACCCTCGAAGCCGTTCTGGCGCACGCCCTCGGCGTCGGGGTGGATGCCCGCGATGGTGGTGATCGTGCTCGCGTGGTCGACGCGGCGGATGACCTGGTTGGCCTGGTCGGAGATGATCAGGGTGCCGGCACTGTCGAAGACGATGCCCACGGGCAGGTCGAGGACGGCGTCCTTCGCCGGGCCGCCGTCGCCGCCGAAGGCGCGGCCGCCGGTGCCGCACTCGAAGCTCACCGTGCCGTGATCGAGGTCGAGCACGTTGATGCGGCTGTTGTGCCAGGCCGCGATGTAGAGCTTCGACGGGTCGTCGGGCGAGAAGGCGATGTCGGTGGGGTGGTTGAAGGCGAAGTCGGCGCCCGGGCCCTCGGGGCCGTCGCCGAGGAAGCCCGTGCCCGCCACCGTGGTGACCGTGCCGTCCTCCTCGATGCGGCGGAGGCGGTGGTTGTTGTAGTCCACCAGGTACAGGCGCCCGTCGGGAGCCTGGGCGGCGTCCTGCGGGAGGTAGAGGGCGGCCTCGCGCGCGTCGATGCCCTCCTCGGAGAAGCGGGCCTCGCCGGGCACGCCGGCGATGGTGCAGATGTCGCCGGCCTCCTCGCAGGCCGCGTAGGGCGAGCAGGCGGACGCGAGCAGGGCGCTGGCGATCGAGGCGGGGACGGTCAGTCGGTGCATGGCGGCCCTCAGCGGTAGATGACGCGGATGCGGTGGTTGTAGCTGTCGGACACGTAGAGGTTGCCCTCGGGGCCCATGTCGAGGCCGAAGGGGCGGTAGAGCGTGGCGTCGACGGCGAGCCCGCCGTCGCCCGCGGTGGCCTGCTCCTCGCAGAGCTGCGGCGTGCTCACCGCGCCGGGGATCTTGCAGGTGGCCTTCCCCGTGCCCGCGAACGTGGAGACCGTGCCCTTGGCCAGGTCGATGCGGCGGATGCGGTGGTTGTTGGCGTCGGCCACGAAGAGGTCGCTGCCGTCGAGCACCAGGTCGCTCGGCCAGTCGAAGCGGGCCTCCAGCGCGGGGCCGTCGGCGAAGCCCGTCTGGCCCGGCACGCCCGCCACGAGGAAGCTCTCGCCGGTGGCCAGGGTGATGCCGCGGATGGCGCCGTTCTCGGTGTCGGCCACGTAGAGGACGCCCGCCGCCTCGTCGAGGGCCAGCGCGCCGCCGGGCTCGGGGTTGGCGTTCTTCGGGAAGTTCCAGCAGGTGTCGGCCGGCATGCCCTCGCCGCAGTAGCCCTTCTCGCCGTTGCCGGAGACCGTGCCGATCTGCCAGTCCTGCACGAGCAGCTTGCGGATGCGCTCGTTGCGCATGTCGACGATGTAGACGTCGCCGGCGCTGTCGATGCGCACCTCCTTGGGCTGGTTCATCCGGCAGTCGTCGGCGTCGTGGAAGGCGTCGGGATCCTCCACCTTGTCGAAGCCCGGCGCGTTGCCCAGCCACACGTGCACGAGGCCCGTCTCGGGATCCCAGGTGCGCAGCTTGTGGGTGTGCCAGCTGGCCGACAGCAGGGTGCCGTCGGGGAAGTACTGCTGCTGCGTGGGGTGGTTGAGCAGCACGTCGGTGCCCGGGGCGCCGGCCTCGGTGAGGTCGAGCTGGTTGGGATCGCCGTCGCCCAGGAAGTCGCCGCCCATGATGGTGGTGAGGGTGCCGTCGTCCTCCACCATGCGGAGCTTGTGGTTGTTCCAGTCGGCGATGACCGGCTTGCCGAACTCCGAGAAGTGCACGCTCATCGGGAAGGACATCCACGACTCGGTGCGGTCGAAGCCGTCGCCGTTGAAGCCGTTGTCGCCGGTGCCGGCCCACGCGCAGATGGTGCCGGCCTGCTCGTCGCAGGTGGCCGTGCTGCTGCAGCCCGCGGCGAGCGCGCCCAGCGTCAGCATCCCCAGGATTCGGTTCATCGGTCCTCCGCAGTCGCGCAGCATACATCGCGTTGCACACACCTTCCACGAAGATCTCCCGGTCCCGTGGCGCGGTCTGCGTCGACGGCGTGCCGGGAGGGTCGTGCGCCACGTTAGGCGGCCGCGGGGAAGGGAGGACCGCTGACGGAACCGCCTGCCGGGGACGAGTCGGGAGGTCTCGCGGGACGCCTGCGGGGCCTCGCACCCACGCGTGCCGCGGGTCTCAGCCGCACCGTGGACCTGCAGATGATCCTGCAGGCGGCGGGCGTGGCCGATCCGGTGGAGGTGCGCATCGGGCGCTTCGTGGTGGGGGCGCGCCTGGGCAGCGGCGCCATGGGCACCGTGTTCCGCGCGCACGATCCGGAGCTGCAGCGCGACGTGGCCCTCAAGGTGCTCGATCGACGCGTGGACGCCCACCACGCCGAGGCGATGCTGCAGGAGGCGCGGGCCCTGGCGCGGCTGACCCACCCGCACGTGGTCACCGTGTACGACCTCGGTGTGCAGGACGAACAGGTCTTCGTGGCCATGGAGTACGTGCCCGGGCGCACCGTGCGGGAGCACGCGCTGCAGGAGCCGCGGCCCACCTGGCAGGACCTCGTGCGGGTGTTCATCCAGGCGGGCCGGGGTCTCCAGGCCGCCCACGACGCCGGCCTCGTCCACCGCGACGTGAAGCCCGACAACCTGCTCGTGCGGGACGACGGCCGTGTGCTCGTGGCCGACTTCGGGCTGGCACGCATGGCGGAGCAGGTGGGGGCGCCCGAGATCGCCGGCACGCCGCACTACATGGCGCCCGAGGTGGCCCAGCGGGGCGAGGCCGGCGTGCTCAGCGACCAGTACGCCTTCTGCGCCTCGCTCTGGCGGCTGCTCGATCCCGACGCTCCGCTGCGCGACGAGGGCGCGCAGATGCCGCCGGCGGTGCGCCACGCCCTCGCACGCGGCCTGGCCGAGCGTCCCGCCGATCGCTGGCCCTCGCTGCGGGAGCTGCTCGCGGCCCTGCGCGACAGCCTGGAGGGCGGGCCCGAGGCGCACCACCGCGCCGTGCTGCTCCAGCGCGTCGAGCGGCTGTGGATCGCCGGCGTGCTCCGGGCCTCGGTGCCCGAGGACGCGACGCTGTCGCTGCCCCTGTCGGACGCCGCGTCGCGGGTGGAGGCGCCCTGGGGCCCGCTGTCGACGGGGACGCCGTCTCCGGAGGCCCGGGGGAGCGCGCTGGTGGGCCTGCTGGAGGCGGGGCACGGCTCGCTCCTGGTGCTGGGGGAGCCGGGGGCGGGCAAGACCACCACCCTGCTCCAGCTCGCCGAGGCCCTGCTCGCGGAGGCGCGGCTCGATCCCACCGCGCCCGCGCCCGTGGTGCTGCACCTCGCGTCGCTGGCCTCGCACAAGGGCTCGGTGGCCGCGTGGGTCGAGCAGGAGCTGGTGGCGAAGTACAGCCTGCCCCGGCGCAACGTGCAGCCCTGGATCGCCGAGGGCGCCATCGCCCTGCTGCTGGACGGCCTGGACGAGATCCCCGCGGATCGCCGCGCGCGCTGCGTGCGCCAGCTCAACGCCTTCCGTGCCGAGCACGGCGTGGCCACCGTCGTGACCTGCCGCAGCAGCGACTACGACGCCATCGGGGTGCCGCTGGGCTTCGGCCACGCCGTGATGGTGGACCCGCTGCCCACCGACCTCGTGGCGGCGCGGCTCCAGGTGTCGTGGGACGACGCGTCGGCCGTCACCCCGCGGGCCGCCCTCGTGGAGGGGCTGCGCACGCCGCTGATGCTCGGCCTGCTCGCGAGCGCCGACGGCAAGCTGCCCCGCGAGGGCGCGCTGCTCCCGTGGCTCTACGAGCGCTACCTGCAGCACGTGGTGGAGCGGACGGGCGTGGCCCCCCGCCGGCTCGAGGAGATGCTGTCGGGCCTGGGCTTCCTCGCCGGCGCGATGACCCGGAGCGGTCGCAGCGAGCTGTGGCTGGAGCAGCTCGAGCCCGACTGGGTCTTCGACGACCGCCGACGGTGGGTCACGCTGGCGCTGGGCGTGGCGCTGCTCACGCTGATCAGCCTGATCGTGAACGTGACCACCGGGGTGCTGGTGGACGGCGACCTCCTGTCGGGGGTGCTCTTCGGCGTGTCGTCGGTGCCGGTGATCCTCGCCTTCAACCGGGGCCTGCGCATCCACCCGGTGGAGCGGCTGCGCTTCTCGTGGCGACGCCTGGTGCGGCTCGCGCCGCTGAGCCTGGGCCTGGGCCTGCTCGTGGGCACCATCTACGGCATGTTCTACGTGCTGTGGGCGAACATGGTCTTCGGCACCGTGTCCGGGCTGGTCACGCTGATCACCGTGGCCTTCGAGCCCTCCTTCCAGGAGAGCGGGGTGCGGCCGAACCAGGGGATGCGCCAGTCGCTGGTGAACGGCCTGATGGTGGGCGCGCTCGGCTTCGTCCTGGGCGCCGTGATGCTCGGCTACGTGGCCGTGCCCCTGGTGCTGCCCCACCTCGACGAACGGTCCACGCTGGTGGCCCTCGCCCACCCGGAGCGGGTGAGCGCCGCCATCGCGGGGCCGATGCTGGGCATGATCGCCGGCATGGTGCACGGCGGGTGGGCCGTGATCATGCACGTGGCCGTGCGCTGCGTGCTCGCCGCCACCACGGCGCTCCCCCTGCGGCTCGTGCCCTTCCTCGACGAGGCCGTGGACCTGGCGCTCCTGCGGCGCATCGGCGGCGGCTACCTCTTCGTGCACCGCACCTTCCAGGAGTTCCTGGTGGCGCGGGAGGGTCAGGGGGCGAGCAGCTCCGGGGGCGACCCGCCGCCATAGGTGAGCACGCCGCCCGACAGCGGGTAGGACGCGATGTTGCCGCCCACGGTCCAGACGCCACCGTCGGGATCGACCCACACGGCGTGCAGATCCGCGCGGCTGGCCAGACCGCGCGGGTCCTCCGTCCAGCCCGACGCGTCGCGGGACCACACCGCACCCTGGCTCCCCGCGGCCCACGCCTTGCCGTCGCGGGCGAAGACGCCGGGGAAGGCGGGGACGCCGGGCTGGCTCTCGTCCGACCAGGTGCGGCCGTTCCAGTGCAGCAGGGTGGCGGTGCCGAAGCCGCCCACGGCGAAGGCCTCGTCCTTGCCGAGCCCGTGCACCGTGAACAGGTCGCGCGTGGTGGGGGAGGCCACGGGGAGCCAGGCGTCGCCGTCGTAGTGGCCGATGACGCCGCCGGTGCCCACCACCCACACGTCGTCGGCCGCCGAGCCCCAGACCTTGTACAGGGCGGCCGCCGCCGCGAGCTCGGCGGGCAGCTCCACCTCGAGCCAGGCGCCGCCGTCGGAGCGCCAGAGCGCCGCGGCGTCGGAGGCCTCGGTGGGGTTGCCGCCCACGGCCCACACCTCGTCGGTGCTGGCGCCCCAGATGCCGTAGAGCGTGAGGTCCTCGTCCACCGTGGCCACCACCACGGCCTCCTTCGACGGCGTGTGGCGCAGGATGCGCCCCTCGGCGCCCACCGCCCACACGTCGTCGGGCGCCGCCTGCCAGACCCACCACAGGTCGCCGGAGGAGCCCACCTCCACCTGCGACCACGTCGTGCCGTCCCAGTGCAGGAAGGCGGGACCGGACCCCACGTCGCCGCCCACGGTCCACACGTCGTCGGCCGCCGACCCGGTGACCGACAGCAGGGCCTCGTCGAGGCCGTCGGCCACGGGCACCCACACGCCCGGACCGCAGCCGGCGGCGAGGATCAGGCACAGGACCGGGGAGGACCACCGACGCATCGCGTCTCCGGAGCAGGCGGGGTCGCCCAGCGTTACCGACCGGAAGGGCCGGGGCAACGCGAGGAGGTGCGCATGGGGTGGAGAGGGCTCGGCGTGCTGGTGGTGGGGGCCTGTGGCGCCACGCCGGAGGAGGTCGAGCAGCCCACCGTGGCGATCGTGGCGCCCGTGGAGGGCGCGCAGGTCACGGGCGACACCCTGGTGGTGCGGCTCGAGGTGACGGACTTCACCTTCTCCCGCGACGACGCCACCGCCTGGTGGCAGCGCAGGTCGCCCCTCGCGTGGCTGGTGCCCACGGCGCACGCGCACGAGGTGGGCGAGGCAGCCAACGGCTACGCCCGCCTCACCGTGGACGAGGTGGAGGCGGCCCGGGCGCTGGAGCCGGAGGTCACCCTCGACGTGCGCTCGCTCGCACCGGGCGCGCACGAGCTGCGCGTGGAGCTGTTCTACCCCGACGGCGACAGCTTCTTCCCCGCGGTGGCCGACGTGGTCACCGTGCAGCGTCCCTGATGGCCGACCCCCTCGACGCGCTGCCGCGGGGCCTGCGGAGCCGTCTGCGTCACGCGGGTCGGGTGGCGGGCGCGGCCGCGGCCTTCGGCGCGCAGCGCCTGGTGCGCACGCTGGGGGCCGACGAGGAGCGCTTCGGCGAGCGGCTGGTGGCCGAGCTCGACACGCTCAAGGGCATGGCGATGAAGGTGGGGCAGATCCTGTCGTACATGGACGGGGCGCTGCCGGCGGGCACCCAGGCCGCGCTCGGCCGCCTGCAGCGGGGCGTGCAGCCGCTCGCCTGGCCGGCGATCGCGGTGGCGCTCGAGGAGGGCCTGGGACGCCCGGTGGACGAGGTCTTCGCGTCGGTGGATCCCGAGGCCGTCGCGGCCGCCTCCATCGGGCAGGTGCACCGGGGCGTGCTGCACGACGGGCGCGCGGTGGCGGTGAAGGTGCAGTACCCGGGCGTGCGCGAGACCTTCGAGGCCGACGTGCGCCAGCTGCGGGGGCTCGCCGGGGTGGCCGGCATGGCCACGATGGTGGACGGCCAGGCCATCGTCGACGATCTGGCAGCGCGGCTGCGGGAGGAGTGCGACTACCGTCACGAGGCGCGCTGGCAGCGGGCCTTCGCCCGGGCGTGGGCCCACGACGCCGAGCTGGTGATCCCCGAGGTGATCGACGCCGCCTCCTCCGACACGGTGCTCACCACGGTGTGGTGCGCCGGAAGCTCGCTGGAGGACTTCGGCCGCGAGGGTTCCGACGAGGGCCGCCAGCGTGCGGCCCGGGTGCTGGCGCGCTTCGCCTGGCGGTCGCTCTTCGGCCTCGGCACCCTGCACGCCGACCCGCACCCCGGGAACCAGATCTTCCGGGAGGACGGCGTGGTGATGCTGGACTTCGGGTGCGTGCGCGCCTTCCCCGAGGCCTGGCTCGACGCCACCCGACGCGAGCTGCGCGCCCTGCAGGCCGACGACGAGGCCGCCTTCCGCGAGGCGGTGATCGATGCCGGGATGGTGCCCGATCCCGACCGCTTCGACTTCGCGAGCCACTACGCGATGCAGCGCTTCGTCTGGGGCCCGTGGTGCGCCCCGCGCTGGCGCTTCGAGGCGGGCTGGCTGGCCGGCATCCAGCAGTGGTCGGGGCCGCAGAACCCCAACCTGCGGCGCCTGGCCATCCCGCCGCAGTGGATCTGGCTGCAGCGGGAGGTGTGGGGGCTCAACGCGGTGCTGGTGCGGCTGGGCGCCGAGGGGGACTTCCGCAGCGTGCTCGAGGCCGCGCTGGACCTGCCGCTGGAGCGGCTGGAGGCCTGATCGGACCCGGAGGCTGGAGGCCTGATCGGACTCAGAGGCCGTGGGCGGCGCGCACCTCGGCGTTCCGGGCGTCGGCGCGCTGCAGGGCGGGCCGGGCGGCGAGGCGCTCGGCGTAGGCCACGAAGCGATCGCGCGGCTCGATCATCTTGAAGCCCAGCATCCAGCGCAGGGTGGCGCCGAGGATCACGTCGGCCATGGTGAAGCGCTCGCCCAGCAGCCAGGGGCCCTCGCCGAGGCCCACGTCGAGCGTGTCGAGCATCGCCTCGTAGGTGCCCCACCCGAGCGAGCTGGCCCGGCCCTCCCACCCCGCCGCCTTGGCCGCGCAGCCGGGCTCCACCACCGAGGGGGCGTAGAAGGCCCAGCGGAGGAAGGTGCCGCGCTGGGGATCGTCGAGGGCCGGTGCGAGGCGACCGGGGGCGTGGCGGTCGGCGAGGTAGACGCCGATGGCCGCCGTCTCGGTGACCACCGCGTCGCCGTCGATCAGCACCGGCAGCTTCCCCATGGGGTTGTGGTGGGTGACCAGGGACGTCTTCTGCTCGCCCGCGCGGAGGTCGACGAAGCGCAGGGTGTAGGGGAGGCCCACCTCCTCGAGCATCCAGACCACGTTGGCGGCGCGGGAGAAGGGGTGGTGGAAGAGCTCGAGGGTCATGGGGCGCTCCGGTCGTCCGCCGGCACGTACCCCTTCTTCGGCTACCCCGTCCGCGCCACGCTCAGGGCGATCCGGCCGAACGGCTGGCAGCGGCTCGTGGTGGAGGTCGAGGCGGTGCTGCCCCCGCCGCACCGGTGATCGTCAGGGGAAGGTCCACACGGCGCAGCCGTCGGTGTGCACGCCGTCGATGCGGCCCGCGTCCCCCGAGGTGCCGCTCGCGACGCGCCAGGCGGGGTCCACCTCGGGGGTCCACTGGGGCCAGTCCCGGGCGTCGGGCCGGGGGTCGCCGGTGGTGGCGAAGGCCGCCCACACGTCGGCGAGGTCGTCGGCCTGCGCGCGGTCGGCTGCGCTGGCGGCCAGGGCCAGCTCGTCGAGGTGCTCGAAGGACCACAGCAGGTCGGCGCCGTGGAAGGGTCGGTTCGAGGGCGCCTTGGGCAGGTTGTCGAGGCGGTCGTCGAAGTGCAGGCGCCAGGCCCTGGCCCCGCCGGCGGCCCAGGCCTCCAGGTCGCTGGTGGCCGTGCACACGAACTTCGCGTCCGACGCGGCCGCCACCCAGGCGTCCTGCCACGATCCGTAGGTGGCCTCGTCGTACTGGTCGGTGATGCGCTCCACCAGCGCGGGTAGCGGCAGGATGCCCGCGCTGCCCAGGAAGGCCTTCACCAGCAGCTCGAAGGTGGCCGCGTCGGCCACGGGCGGCGGGGCGCGGCCGGCCTCCTCCTCCGTGGCGCTCACGAGCACGGTGTCCACCACGGCCTTGCCGTCGGCCACCATGCGGCGCGGCAGGTCGAGCACCAGCTTGCCGTCGATCACCCCCGACCAGGTGCCGCCGAGGGTGCTCACGCCGTCGGCGAGCGGGGCGAAGGTGTCCATGAGGTCGGTGACGCTGGCCTGGCGGAGGCAGGCGCCGTCGGGGGCGTCCTCGCAGCCCACCTGGTCGGCCACCTCCACCCCCTGCGCCAGCGCGGTGGCCAGGGGGCGCGCCGTGCAGCCGCCGCTGGCCACGATGGCCCGGTGCATCTGGCCGCGTGCGCGCTCGATCACCGCGGCGCGGCAGGCGCTCACCCCGCCCGCGGACTGGCCCGCCACGGTGACGCGGCCGGGGTCGCCTCCGAAGGCCGCCACGTGGTCGTGCACCCACTGGAGGCTGGCGAGCTGGTCGAGCGTGCCCCAGTTGCCGTTGCCGTCGTCGCCGGCGCTGAGGAGGGGGTGGGCGAGGAAGCCGAAGGGGCCGAGGCGGTAGGAGGCCGCCACCACCACCACGCCCCGCGCGGCGAGGCCCGCGCCGTCGTAGGTGAGCTCGCCGCCGAGGCGGTCGGACGTGCTCCCCTGCTCGTGGCCGCCGCCGTGCCACCACAGCAGCACGGGCGCGTCCGTGGCGTCCTTGGGGGCCCACACGTTGAGGAAGAGGCAGTCCTCCGAGCCCACCACGGTGCGCCGGTCCTCCGACCACTGCACGCACACCGGGGCCGGCGCCGTGGCCACCTGCACCTCGTCCTGGCAGCCCGGTGGCGTGGGCGGGCGGAAGCGGCCGTCGCCCGCGGTGCTCTCGCCGAAGCGCAGGCCCAGCCAGCGCCGGATGCCGCCCTCCAGCACCTCGCCCCGGAAGGTGCCATGGGGCAGGCGTACCTCCGACAGGCCGGCGGGCGCGGGCGGCACGCAGCCCACGGGCGCGGTGTCGGCGGTGTCGGTGTCGACCGGGGTGCCGGTGTCGGGCGTGTCGCTGTCGGCCGCACCGGCGGTGTCGGTGTCGTCGCCCTTCCCCGCGCCCGGTGCCGCGGGCGTGGTGCAGGCGCCGAGGAGCAGCAGGAGCAGCGGAGCTGTGCGCACGGTGCCCTCCCAGGGGTCCCCGGGAGGCTAGCCGGCCCAGGTGCGGGACGACGGAGCTTTACACGCCCGGAAACCGGCGACCTCCCGTCGCGCGATACGGGGGAGGGGTCGAGAGGTGCCCTGCGTGAGCGAGGTCGAGACCGGACCCGGGTTCGTCGCGAACTACCCCCCCTTCGCGCACTGGACCGAGGACGCGACGAGCGAGGTGCAGGCGGTGCTGGACGCGGCGCCGCGGCCGGGCACCCCGCTGGGCGCCTACGTGCACGTGCCCTTCTGCCGGAAGCGCTGTCGCTTCTGCTACTTCAAGGTCTACACCGAGAAGCCCGCGGCGGAGCTGCGGCGCTACGTCGACGGCGTGCTCGCCGAGGCGCGCCTGTACGCCGCGCGGCCCCTGGTGGGCGGCCGCCTGCTCGACTTCCTGTACGTGGGCGGCGGCACGCCCAGCTACCTGTCCAGCGACCAGATCGACGGTCTGCTCGGGGGACTGCGCGCGGCGCTGCCCTGGTCCGCGGGTGCCGAGCTCACCTACGAGTGCGAGCCCGGCACCGTGCGCGCGCAGAAGATCGCGGTGCTGGTGGAGCACGGCGTGTCCCGCGTCAGCCTCGGCGTGGAGGCCTGGGACGACCACGTCCTCGAGGTGAACGGCCGCGCCCACACCAGCGCGCAGGTGGAGCCCGCCTACCGCATCTGCCGCGACGCCGGCGTGCCGCAGATCAACCTCGACCTCATCGCGGGGATGGTGGGCGAGACCGAGCAGAGCTGGCGCGAGAGCGTGGCCCGCACGCTGGCCCTGGAGCCCGACAGCGTCACCATCTACCAGCTCGAGATCCCCACCAACACCGAGCTCTTCCGCACGCTGAAGCAGGGCGGCGAGCTGGGCGGGGCCGTGGCCGACGTGGCCACCCGTCGGCGCTGGGCCCGCGAGGCCTTCGAGACGCTGCAGCGGGCCGGCTACACGATGACCAGCGGCTACACGGCGGTGCGGGGCGACCCCACCGGCAGGTTCGTCTACCGCGACAGCCTCTGGCACGGCGCCGACATGATCCCCCTCGGGGTGAGCGCCTTCGGCCAGCTCTCGGGCGTGCACCTGCAGAACGACAAGCACCTCGGGGCCTGGCAGGATCGGGTGGAGTCGGGTCGTCTCCCCCTGCAGCGGGCCCTGCGCATGAGCGCCGACGAGCAGCTGGTGCGGGAGTGGATCCTGCAGCTCAAGCTCGGGCACGTGGAGCCCGCCTACTTCCGCGACAAGTTCGGCGTGGATCCGCTGGAGCGCTTCGAGGCGCCCCTGCGGCAGCTCGCGCGCCACGGCCTCGTCGACGTGGACCCGGCCGGCGTGACCCTGTCGTGGGACGCCTTGTTGCAGGTCGATCGCCTGCTGCCCGTGTTCTTTGCGCCCGAGCACGGCGGGCCTGCGCCCGGCATGGAGGTCGCCCTTGGGCAGTGAGCAGCACGTCGACGCGATCGTGGTGGGCGGGGGTCCGGCAGGCTCCACCGCCGCGGCGGTGCTGGCCCGTGCGGGTCGCTCCGTGGCCGTGCTGGAGCGTGCGCGCTTCCCCCGGGAGCACATCGGCGAGTCGCTGCTGCCCCACGTCTGGTACACGCTCGACCGCATCGGGGCCGTCGACCTGGTGGCCAAGGCCGGCTTCCAGCGCAAGCACAGCGTGCGCTTCGTGAGCGCCGACGGGCGCATGTCGCGCCCCTTCCTCTTCCAGGAGCACAAGGACCACCCGTCCAGCCAGACCTGGCAGGTGGAGCGGGCCACCTTCGATCGGCTGCTGCTCGAGCACGCCGAGGCGAGCGGGGCCGTGGTGCACCAGGGCACGCGCGCCAAGGCGCTGATCGAGGAGGACGGACGCGTGGTGGGCGTGCGCGCCGAGGGTCCCGACGGGCCGCTGGAGCTGCGCGCGCCGTGGACGATCGACGCCAGCGGCCGCGACGGCTTCGTGCGCACCCTGCGGGGCTGGCGCAACCGGGAGGAGGCGCTGGAGCGCCTGTCGTACTGGACCTACTACCGCGGCATCGAGGTGGATCCGCAGACGGCCCACGCCACCACGGTGGTGCAGGTGCCCGAGGACGGCTGGTTCTGGTTCTTCCCCATGGGCGACGGGCGCCTGTCGGTGGGCGTGGTGGCCCGGCGCGAGGTGCTGCACCGCCACGGCAAGGATCCCGCCACGGTGTGGGAGGAGGTCATCAAGCTCAACCCCTGGCTGGCCGAGCGCCTGCAGGGCGGGGAGCGTGTGGCGCCGATCGAGGTCACCTCCGACTACTCCTACCGGTCCACCTACTCGGCCGACGACGGCGTGGTGCTCACGGGCGACGCCTTCGCCTTCCTCGACCCGGTGTTCTCGTCGGGGGTCTTCCTCGCGGTGCGCACGGGGGAGGAGGCGGCGCGCGGCGTGCTGTCGGCGCTCGACGACGGGCGCACCGACGCCGGGGTCTTCGCGGCCTACGGGGAGTGGGTCTGCCGCGGCATCGAGGCCATGCGCAGCCTCGTCTTCTCCTTCTACGACCCCGACTTCAGCATGGGTGCGCTGGTGCGGGCCCATCCCGAGCTGCACGGCGACGTCACCGACCTGCTCATCGGCGACCTCTTCCGCGACTACGCCGATCTCCAGCAGGCGCTGGCCGAGCTGGGCACGGTGCCTCCGGTGCTCGGCTACGGTGGCGCCCGCGTGCAGAGCGTGGAGGCCCGTCCTCCCACCGCCGGCGCGGCGTAGGGGTCGTCGTGCGCATCCTGCACCTCACGGCGGGCACGGGGCGGTGGCACTGCGGCACCTGCATCCGCGACGACGCCCTGGTCAAGGCGCTCCGGGCGCTCGGGCACGAGGCCGATCTCGTGCCGATGTACCTGCCGGTGGTGGCCGACGGCATCAGCTGCAGCGCCGGGGAGCGGGTGCAGATCAGCGGCGTCAACGCGTGGCTCCAGCAGGAGGTCCCCCTCTTCCGGCACCTGCCCCGGTGGATGGACGCGCCGCTGGCCAGCCGTCCCGTGCTCGACCTCGCGGGGCGCTTCGCCGGCTCCACGCGCCCCGAGTCCCTGGGCGCGATGACCGTGTCGATGCTGCAGGGGCTCGAGGGGCACCAGGCCAAGGAGATCGGCCGGCTGGTGGACGCCCTGCGCCTCCGCCCGGCGCCCGACGTGGTGGTGCTGTCGAACAGCCTGCTGGTGGGCCTGGCCCAGCCGCTGCGGGATGCGCTGGGCGTGCCGGTGGTGGTCACGGTGCAGGGCGAGCTGCACTTCCTCGACGCGCTCGACGAGGGACGCGACGAGGCCTGGGCGCTGGTGGCCGAGGGTCTGGCGCGTGCCGAGGGCGTGGTGGCGGTGAGCGGGTTCGCCGCCGACGCGATGGCCGCCCGCACGGGCCTGCCGCGCGACCGCTTCGACGTGGTGCACAACGGCATCGACGTGGAGGGCTACGGCCCGCTGCGCCCGCCCGAGGGGCCCCCCGTGCTCGGGGCCTTCGCGCGGCTCTACCCGGCCAAGGGCCTGCACCTGCTCGTGGACGTCTACCTCCGGCTGCTGGAGCAGGGGCGCGACCTCGACCTGCACCTGGGGGGCACCCTCAACCCGGGCGATCGACCCGAGCTCGACGAGGCCCTCCAGCGCCTGCACGACGCCGGCGTGGCCCACCGCGTGCAGGTGGCGGCCAACCTGTCGGCCGAGGAGAAGCGCGCCTTCCTCGCGGAGCTCACGGTCTTCTGCGTGCCGTCGCTCAAGGACGAGACCTTCGGGATGTACAACCTGGAGGCCATGGCCACGGGCCTGCCGGTGGTGGCGCCCCGGCGGGGTGCCATCCCCGAGGTCCTGGAGCGCGCGGGCGCGGGCACCCTGGTGGCGCCCGGCGACGCCGAGGCCTTCGTGGCGGCGATCGGGCGGCTGCTCGACGACGCGGCGCTCCGGCACGCCCAGGCGGAGCGCGGACGTCGGGGCGTGCGCGCCGCCTTCACCTCGGCGCACATGGCGGCGGGCCTCGCCGACCTCCTGCAGCGCGTGCTCGCGGTGCGGGCGGCATGAGCGGCGGCGCCGCACCCCTCCTCGCCCTGCGGGGGGTGCACAAGCGCTACGACGGTGCCGACGAGGACGTGCTCGCCGGGGTGGACCTCGCGCTCGCGCCGGGGGACCGCATCGCCGTGGTGGGTCCGTCCGGCTCGGGCAAGTCCACGCTGCTCTTCCTGCTGGGTCTCCTCGACCAGCCCACGGCCGGCACCGTGGAGGTGGACGGCCGCGACGTGGCGGGCCTCGACGACGCGGCGCGATCGGCCTTGCGCCGCGAGCACGTCGGCCTGGTCTTCCAGGACCACCACCTGCTCCCGCAGGCCACCGCCCTCGACAACGTGCTCCTGCCCTGGCTCGCCGACGGGCGTCCCGGGCCCGCGCAGGTGGAGCGGGCGCGGGCGCTGCTCGCGCGGCTCGGCCTGGCCGATCGGGCCGACCACCGACCCGACGAGCTGTCGACGGGGCAGCGGCAGCGCGTGGCGGTGGCCCGTGCGCTGGCGCGCTCCCCCCGGGTGGTGCTGGCCGACGAGCCCACGGGCGCCCTCGATCGGGCGCGCGCCCACGACCTGGTGGAGCTGCTGCTCGACGCGCCGGGCGAGGCGGCGGTGGTGGTGGTCACGCACGACCTCGAGGTGGCGCGCCGGGTGGGGCGGGTGCTCGTGCTGCGCGACGGGCGCCTGGAGCCGTCCTGACCCGGCTGCGGCTGGTGCTGGCGGGCCTGCGGCACCACCAGCGGGTGGCGTGGGGGCTGCTGGCCACGGCGGCCCTCACCTCGGCCCTGCTGGGGGGCGGTCTGGCCATGGGCGACGCGCTGAGGGCGGCGCTCGCGCACCGGGTGGACGAGCGCCTGGGGCCCGTCGACGTGGTGGTGGAGGGCGGCGACGAGGGGGTGCGCGTGCACCTTGCCCAGGCGCTGGGCGAGACGCTCGGCGTGCCCACCGCGGCCGTGGCGCTGCGTCCCGCGGTGGCGTCCACCTCCGACGGAGCCACGGCGGCGCTCACGCTGCTGGGCGCCGACGCGCGCTTCCTGCAGCTCGCGCCCGGTGCGCGGCCCCCTCCACCCGGTGCCGTGCGGCTGTCGCTGTCGCTGCAGGACCGGCTGGGCGTGGTGCCGGGCGATCGCATCGCCCTGCGCGTGGAGCGGCCGAGCGCCCTGGCCAGCGACGTGGCGCTCGCGCAGGCCACGGGTCTCGTGACCGGGCTGTCGCTCCAGGTGGCGCAACCCCTCGATGGCTGGCCTGCCCACCTCGGCCTGCGCGCCACGCCGGGCGTGCCCGAGGTGGCCCTCGTGGACCTGGAGTCCCTGGGGCGTCGGCTGGCGCACGAGGGGCGCGCCGATGCGGTGCTCGTGGCCGGCGCCGACGAGGCCGCGGTGTCGGCGGCGCTGCCCGCGGCGGTCTCGCCCGCGGACGGCGGCATCCAGGTGCGCCGCGTCCGCGACGAGCTGGTGCTCTCGACGGCCCGCGTGGTGCTGGCGCCGCCGGTGGTGGCCGCGGTGCGCGCGGCGGTGCCGGAGGCCACGCCGGGGCTGGTGTGGCTGGTGGACGAGCTCGCAGCCGACGGCCGCTCGGTGCCCTACGTCTTCGTGGGCGCGACGCCGGCGGGCCCGCACGGCACGCCCATGGGAGCGCTCCTGCCCGCGGATCTCGGGGCCGAGGAGATCGTGCTCACCGACGTCCTCGCGGCGGATCTGGGCGTGGTGCCCGGCAGCCGCGTGCAGGTCCGCTTCCCGGTGCTCGGCGCCCACCGCACGGTCACCCACGAGCAGCGCTGGCTGGTGGTGCGCGCCGTGGTGCCGCTGGCGGGGGCCGCGGCCGATCCGAGCTGGATGCCCCCCATCGAGGGCCTGGAGGACGCCGAGACCTGCGCGGAGTGGGATCCGGGCCTGCCGGTGGACCTGGAGCGCATCCGACCCGAGGA
The DNA here is from genome assembly GCA_020632955.1 of Alphaproteobacteria bacterium. Classification (GTDB taxonomy): domain Bacteria; phylum Myxococcota_A; class UBA796; order UBA796; genus JACKEO01. The sequence goes on along the minus strand of JACKEO010000008.1, from coordinate 125,269 downwards.
CGAGGCCTACTGGGCCGCGCACAAGGGCACGCCCCGGGCGTGGGTGGCCCTGGAGACGGGTCGGCGCCTGTGGGCGGGCGCCCTGGGCGACACCACCACGCTGCGGATGCCGGCCACCGCGGAGGCGGCGCTGCAGGCGCGCCTGCGCGAGGTGCTCGAGCCGGCGGTGCTCGGGGTGGGCGCCCGGTCGGTGCGGGGCCAGCTCGAGGCGGCCGCGGCGCCCGCCAACGACTTCGGCGTGCTCTTCGCGAGCTTCGACGGCCTGCTGGTGATCGCCGCCCTGGTGCTCGCGGGCCTGCAGGCGGCGCTCGGGCTGGTGGCGCGGCAGGGCGAGCTGGGCACGCTCCGGGCGCTGGGCTGGACGCGCGGACGGGTGCTGGGGCTGGTGGTGGGCGAGGCCGCCGTGGCGCTGGGCGCCGGTGCGCTCCTCGGCGTGCCGCTGGCGGCGCTGGTGGCCTGGACCCACGCCGAGGGGCTCGCGGGCGTGTGGGCCACCGCCACCAGCGGCGTGCACGTGCCGCTGGTGCTGCGTCCGGCCACGTTGCTGGGCGCCGGCGCGCTGGCCTTCGTGGCGAGCACGGGCGCGGTGGCCGCCACCGCCCGCGGCCTGGTGGGGCGTCCCCCGCGGGCGCTGCTGGCGGGCGTGGACCCGCGACCGCACCCCCGCACGGCGCGTCGTGCCACCGCGGCGGCCGTCCTGCTCCTGGGGGCCGCCGTGGTCCTCGCGCTCTCGGGTCCGGCCGAGCGCACCCCGGAGGCCGCGCTGCGCTTCTTCGGGGCGGGGAGCCTCGTGCTGGTCGCGGGTCTCGCGGCGGTGCGTGCGTGGCTCGGGCGCCCGGGCAGCGCCGTGGGCCCTGGGGCGTCCGCCCGACGGCCCGGACGGGCGCTGGCGGTGGTGGGGGTGCTGGCCCTGGGCACCTTCCTCGTGGCGGGCGTGGGCCTGGGGGCCGGGCGTGCGCCGCCCTCGGCGCGCGAGGCCTCGTCGGGCTCGGGCGGCTTCGCGCTGTGGGTCCACACCACCCTGGGGGTGCCCGAGCAGCTCGACAGCGCCGTGGGTCGCGAGCGCTTCGATCTCGAGCCCGACCTCCTCCCGGACGGCAGCGTGGTGGGTCTGCTCACGGTGGAGGGCGACGATGCCAGCTGCCTGCAGCTCGGATCGGCCCAGACGCCCACGCTGCACGGCGTGGACCCGGAGGCCCTCGCCCGGCGCGGGTCCTTCGGGCACGCGGTGGACTGGGCGGCGCTGCGGCGCGACCTGGGACCGGGTCGCCTCGCGGCGGTGGGCGACGAGCCCACGGTCACCTGGGGGCTGCACGCCGGCGTGGGCGACGTGCTCACCTGGGTGGACGAACAGGGCCGCGAGCTGGAGGTGGAGCTCGTGGGGGTGATCGGCAGCTCGGTGCTCCAGGGCGGCCTGCTGGTGGATGCCGACGCGTTGCGGCCGCACTTCCCCACGCGGGCGCGCTGGACCACCTTCCTGGTGGACGCTCCGCCCTCGACCGCGCCGGAGCTGGCGCGTGCGCTGGGTCGGGCCCTGTCGGACCACGGGGTGGTGGTGCAGCCCACCGAGGCACGGCTCGCCGCATTCGCCGCGGTGGAGGACACCTACGTGGCGATCTTCCGGGCGCTGGGCGGGCTGGGGCTCGTGCTGGGGGGCGCCGGCGTCGGCCTGCTGCTCGCCCGGGCGGTGCTGGAGCGGGAGGGGGAGCTCGCCCTGCTGCGCGCGCTGGGCTTTCCCCGTGGCCGCGTGCGACGGCTGCTCGTGGTGGAGCACGGCGCACTGGTCGCCACCGGCCTCGCGCTCGGGCTGATCGCGTCGCTGGTGGCCGTGGCGCCGGTGCTCCGTGCGGCCGACGCGGACCCCCCGTGGGGCTCGGTGGCAGCGGTGCTGCTGGGCACGGCCGCGGTGGCCTGGGCGGCGCTGGAGCTGGCCTCGGCGCGGGCGCTCGCGGGGGTGCCGCTGCGCGCACTCGTGAGAGAGCGTCGCTGAACGCGGGCTCGTGCGCCCGGCATGATACGGCGCCCCCTCGGAGGTCGGCATGGCACGCATGGGTGGGGTGGCGCTGATCGCGCTGGCGGTGTCGGGCACGGCGTGGGGCGGCGACTGGCCCCAGTGGTTCGGTCCCGGCCGCGACGGCCGCGCGCTGGACGAGCCGGGCTTCGCCGCGGGCTGGGCCGACGGGGTGCGCGAGCTCTGGCGCGTGCCGATCGGCGCCGGCTACGCCTCGGTGGCCGTGGCCGACGGCGTGGTGGCGGCGATGACCACCCAGGGAGAGGAGGAGCAGCTGCTGCTCCTCGACGCCGCCACGGGGGCCGAGCGCTGGCGTGCCCGCGTGGGTCCCGCCTACATCGACGGCATGAGCTACCACGGGCCGCGCGCCACCCCCTCGCTGGTGGGCGACGTGGTGGTGGCCCTGGGCGGGCACGGCGGCCTCATCGTGGTCGATCGTGCCACGGGCGCCCGGCGGTGGGCGGTGGACGTGGCGAAGACCCACGGCGGCGTCGCGCCCCAGTGGGGCTTCTCGGGCTCCCCCCTGGTGCACGACGGCCGCGTCTACCTCACCACCGGCAACGAGTCCGGGGAGGGCCTGCTCGCGGTGTCGCTCGCCGACGGCACGAAGGTGTGGAGCACCGGGTCCTTCCCGGCCGGCTACAGCTCGCCGATCCACGCCACGCTGGGCGGGGTCCCGCAGATCGTCTTCTTCACGGGGGAAGCCGCGGTGGGTGCCCGTCCGTCCGACGGGTCCACGCTGTGGAGCCACCCGTGGCCCACCAACTACGACGTGAACGCGGCCACGCCGCTGGTGCTGGGGTCGAACCGGCTCTTCATCGCCTCGGGCTACGGCGTGGGCGGTGCCCTGCTGCTGGTGACGGATGCGCAGGAGGTGAGCGAGCTCTGGCGCACGAAGAAGATGAAGAACAAGACGTCGACCTCGGTGCTGCGCGACGGCGTGCTCTACGGCTTCAACGAGGAGGCGCTCACCGCCCTCGACGCCACCACCGGCGAGCCGCACTGGACCGAGAAGGCCTACGGTCGCGGCACGCTCGTGCTGGCCGACGACCACCTCGTCGTGCTCGACGACCAGTGCACGCTGCACCTGCTCGAGGCCACGCCCGAGGGTCACCGCGTGGTGGGCGGCAGCTTCGCCGTGGGCAAGGCCTCGCCATGCTGGACGGCGCCCGCCGTGGCGCAGGGCGTGGTGTACGCGCGCGACGGCGCCGACCTCGTGGCCGTGGAGGTGAGGGCGATGGGACCCACGCCTGCGCCGCCGCCTGCGGTCGAGCCCGCCGCGCCCTGATCGCGCACGCACCCACCCCGCACCTGGAGGCGAAGGATGTCGAGCTGGCTGGGGTACGCCCTGATGACCGTGTGCTGCTGGGGGACCTACGGGATCCTGCTGCACGCCGGCGCGATCGGCATGAGCGACCCGGAGCACGGGCGCATCAAGGCCTTCCTCTTCGTGGGGCTGGCCTACTTCCTGGTGGCGGTGCTGGCGCCGCTCGGCCTGCTCGTGGCCCGCGGCGCCACGCTGTCCTTCGAGCCCGCCGCCGCCGGGTGGTCGCTGGCCGCCGGGGTGGTGGGGGCCATCGGGGCCTTCGGGGTGCTGCTGGCCTTCGGGGCCAAGGGCACGCCTGCGGTGGTGATGGCCCTCATCTTTGCCGGCGCGCCGATGGTCAACGCCGCCATCGACATGACCCGCTCGGGCACCTGGGGTCAGGTGCGCTGGCCCTTCGTGCTGGGCATCGCGCTCGCGGCGGTCGGGGGCGGGCTCGTCACGCTCTACAAACCCACGAAGCCGCATGCGCCGGCGCCCGAGGTCCCCGCGGAGCACCCCTGATCCGCTTCAGCCCTGTCCTCGGGTTCCTCCCGGCGATACCGGGAGATGCCAGACGGGAGCGGCGTGACCCCTCGGGCCTCCGATGACCACCCCCCCGTGTTCGGCGGCCGCTTCCGTCTCGTGCAGCGCCTGGGGCGTGGACAGGCGGGCGACGTCTTCGAGGCCGAGGACCTGCGCCTGGGTGGGCGCGCGGCCGTGAAGGTGCTGTCGCCGGAGCACGGCGGCACGCCCGTGGAGGAGCGCTTCGTGCAGGAGGCGCGGGTGCTGGCCCGGCTCGACCACCCGCACGTGGTGCGGCTCGTGGGGGGCCTCGAGGCGCACGACGGCCTGCGGTACTTCGCGGTGGAGCTGGCGGAGCACGGCAGCCTCGACACGGCGATCGGCCCGGGCGGCGCCCTGGCCCTCGACCAGGCCCTGCGCTTCGCCCGCCAGATCCTCGGAGCGCTGGTGCACGTCCACGCGCTGGGCCTCATCCACCGCGACGTGAAGCCCTCCAACGTGCTCGTGTTCGGTGGGCCCTGCGCCAAGCTGGCGGACTTCGGGGTGGTGCACGACGCCCGGCGGGCCATCACCATGTTCGGCGACGAGCTGGGCACGCCCGCGTTCATGCCGCCGGAGCAGGCCATCGACCCGGCGGACGTGTCGCCGTCCGCCGACGTCTACGGCATGGGCACCACGCTCTTCACGATGGTCACGGGCGACAAGCCCGTGGTGATCTCGACGGCCGGCTACCGCGAGCGGGCGCTGGAGGCCCTGCCCGTGGGGCTGCGCGAGGTGGTGGATCGGGCCACGCGCCCCTTCGTGGAGGAGCGGTACGCGACGGCTGCCCACATGCTCGAGGCGGTCGTCGCCCTGGAGGCGACCGCTGTCACGAAGTGACATCCATGCAATCATGAAACATTGCTGATACCTATGATGGGCGATGTCTGCATACAGGGGAGGTGGAACGAAGGAGGCAGCATGCGAACGCTCATCCTGACCACGGCCCTGGCTCTCGCCACCCCGGTCCTCGCCCCCACGGCCCTCGCGGCCGACGACGACGCCTCGGTCTTCGAGGAGACGCTGCGGCACGCCCGCGTCCGCTGGGAGCTCGTGCAGCACCTGGGCCTCGACGGCCTCGAGGTGACCATCGAGGTGGACGGCGGCACCGTGACCCTGCTGGGCGAGGTGGCGCGCGAGACCCGCAAGCTGGCCCCCACGCTGGCGAAGACCGTCGACGGCGTGGACGCCGTGCGCAACAAGCTCCGCGTGGAGGAGGCCGACAAGGACGGCGATGCCGTCGCCGAGGCGTTCACCGACGGGGCCACGCACGCTGCGGTCCGTGTGCGGCTCCTCGAGGCCATCGGCCCCGACGCGCTGGACCTGAAGGTGCGCGTGGCCGGCGACGCGGTGGCGCTGGCCGGCCAGGTCGACTCCGCCGAGCACCGTCGGCAGGCCGTGGCCGCCGCGAAGGAGGTGGAGCGCATCGACCGCGTGCTCGACGAGCTGACGCTCGCCGACTGATCCCCACGCGCGGTCCCCTCGCGGCGCGACGTCGGCCTGTCCGGCGTCGCGCCGTCCTGCGTCTGGGGCCGCGACGATGCCGTCATGCAGACATGCAATGACGAGGATCCGGTCGCATAGATATCAGCAATATCGTAGGATGTGCATGCATGATGAACATGGAGGTCACATGCGACGCTCGACCCACCGACACGTGCCGCTCCTCGCCACCCTGGCCCTGCTGGGCTGTGCGGGCGATCCCGCGGCGGGCGACAACCCCCCTGGCGAGCAGCCCGGCGCCTCCCAGCGCGTGCTGCACGGGCAGGTGACCCGCGACGATCCCGCGCTCGGCGGCACCGCCACCCTCGCGGCCGCGGCCGAGGTGGAGCTGACCTCGCAGGTCGACGGGCTCACCACGCTGCACGGCAGCGCGGGCGTGGCCACGGACGGCTCCTTCACCCTCGACGCCGAGGGCATGGACGACCGCGCGCACTACGTGCTCCAGGCCGTGGACGCCGACGGCACCGTGATCGGCGCCGTGGACTTCGACGGCGAGGACAGCGCGGACGACCTCCGCATCGACGCCGCCGGCTCCGTCACCGCGATGGTCTGGGCCCACGCCGAGGCGCGGGGCGAGCCGATCGCCGACGACGCCTGGCTGGGCAGCCAGCTCACGGGCGAGGTGGTGGCCTCGGTGCAGGCCCTCGACGACGCGGGGGCCGACCTGGCGCCGCTGTTCGAGGTGATGGCGTCAGCGGCCGCCGGTGCCGACGACGCCCGCGCCGCCTTCGTGACCGATCTCGGCGTGCAGCTCGCCGTGGTGGCCGAGGCCTCGGAGCGCGCCGAGGCCTTCGCGGCCGGCTCGTCGATCGACGCCGCCGCGGCACTCGACGTCGAGCTCGACGCCGAGGGCTTCTCCCCCGAGGAGCGCACCAGCCTGGCCACCGTGGCGGGCGCGGCCTTCCGCACGTCGCTGCAGCGCGAGCTGCCGCGGGGCGACGTGGGCCAGGACGACGCGCTGCGTGCCGTGATCGACGCGACCCTGGTCTCGGAGGCGCACGCCGTCGCGGCCGCCGCGGGCGAGCAGCCCACCACCGACGGCCCGGCCGCCCGACTGATGGCCGACGTCTCGGCGTGGGCGGCCCTCACCGCCCAGGCCATCGACCAGGGTGCAGCGCCCTCGGTGGCGCTGCCGGCCTTCCGCGCCCAGGTGGGCGACCGCCTCTCGGCGTCGCTGCAGGAGGTGCTGACGGGCTCGCTCGACGACACCACCCGGCTGGACCTGATCCTGGGCCTGGAGGGCGGCGTGCTGCTGGACGACACGGCGCGTGCCGACGCCACCGAGGTGTGGCTGCGCGACCTGCGCGCCCGCTTCGAGGCCGAGGTCCTCGGCGCCGCGGCGGCCACGCCGGGCGATGCCCAGGCACTCGCCGAGGCCGTGCTGAGTGCGCGCGCCGACGTGCGGGCCGAGCTCGAGGCCTACGTCGCCACCCTGGGTGACGGCGTGGACCGGGAGGCCTGGATCCACGCCCTCCTGGCGCTGACCCTCACCGGCACCGCCGAGGCCGGCTGACGCCTCCGGGGCGCGCGATCGCGAGGTCGCGCGCCCTCTCCCTTCCCGGGCGCGTGGCCGGCTGGCCGCGCGCCCTTCGTGCTCAGCGCCCCACCGCGAACCCTTCGTGCTCAGCGCCCCACCGCGAACAGGTGCTCCCGTCCGCGCACGTACACCCGCCCGCCCACGAAGAGCGGGTTGCCCAGGCCCCGCTCCAGGCGCGACACGGTCTTCGTGGCGAGCGTGGCGCGATCGAGGCGCAGCACGTGGCCCTGGTCGGTCATCACCATCCAGTCGGGGCCCACGCGCTGCGGGCTGGCCCACACCTCGGCCGGCACGTCCACCTCGAGCTCGCGCTGCCCCACGAGCGACCCGTCGGCGGTGTCGAGCACCACGAGGTGGCGCTCGCGGCTGACGAGCACGAGCCGGTCGCCGTCGGCCAGGGGGGTGCTGTAGAAGCGGTGCCGCACCGGGAGCTGCACGGTCCAGAGGGGATCGGCCGCGAGGCCGTCGCCCTGGGTGCGGAGGCGCCAGGCCTTCACCGCGGTGGGCCACGCGGGCGGCCGACCCTCGTCGCTGGTGGTGCCGCCCCAGTAGGCGCGGTCGCCCTGCACCACGGGGCCGCTGTACCAGAGGTCGCCCAGGCCCTCGAGGAGCACGCGGCCGTCGCGGGCGTCGAGCACGCGACCATCGGGCGTGAGCACAAGGGGCCGGCCGTCGAGGACCGTGACCTCGGGCGTGCCGAAGTCGGCGTAGGGGCCTGCCGTCCAGCGATCGAGCCCGGTGGCCGGATCCAGGCCGCGCAGGGTGTCGAAGCCCACCACCAGGGTGCCGGCCACGAGGCGTGGCGAGGCCGTGGGCACACCGTCGTAGCCCTTGAGCGCGCCCTTGGACGCGCCCAGCCAGCGGGACCACACCTTCTTCCCGTCCAGCGTCCAGCAGCTCACCACGCCGGTGGAGAAGACGGCCCAGAGGTGGGTGCCGTCGGTGACCGGGGTGGGGGACGACCAGCCGATCACGCGATCGGCCTGGGCGGTGCGGTAGGGCGCGAGCTCGTTGAGCACGCTCCGGAGCTCGGTCATGCGCGCCGCGATGCGCTCCAGCTCGGCCACCACGTCGCCGCCACCGCGCGCCGCCCGGCGCGCCTCGCTGTAGCTCCGCTGCAGCTCGCGGTGCTCCTCCTCCAGGGCCTCGGCGCGTCCCAGCTTGCCGCGCAGACCGGCCGCCTGCGCCTCGGGCAGCGTGTCGACCACCTCGTTGGTGCCCTGCCAGCGCACGGCCCCCGTGCCCGCGTCCATGCAGGTGACCGTGGACGGCTCGGTGAGCGTGCACACCAGCCCGCCCGTGGCGATGGGCGCCGCGTTCGACCACGAGGCCAGGTCGGTCTGCCAGAGCAGGCCGGCGGTGCGGGACCACTGGGCGGGCGGGGTGGCGTCGGGGAAGCGCCCCGAGCCGTCGCCGCGCCAGCCCACGGGGGAGGCGGCCAGGGCGAGGGCAGCGAGCAGGGCGAGGATCAAGGACGGGCTCCGGCGAAGGCGCAGCGGAAACCCACGTCGGGCAGCCGGGCGTCCGCGGCCATGCCTGCGCGCACGGTGGTGCGCCAGTCCACGGGGGAGGTGGACATCCAGGAGCCGCCGCGCTGGGCCCGACCGTGGCCCGTGTCGGCGCCGACCGGATCGGTGGCCGGGCTGGCGTCGTAGGGGCCGTAGCCGTCCACCGTCCACTCCCAGACGTTGCCGGCGAGGCCGAAGATCATCTCGGGCGTGCCGCCGCGCGCCTCGCCCATGGGGGTGGGGCCGTCGTAGGCGCACACCAGATCGCCGCTGCCGGCCTGCCGCGCCTCGCCCACCTTGGCCTGGATGGCGGCCACCACCTCGGCTGCGGGACGCCCGCGCAGGTCGAGGCACAGGGCCATGAGCTCGTCGGCCGAGAGCAGCTCGCCCAGGGGCCTGGTGAGCGCGTTGTAGGTGGGCTCGTCGAGGGCCTCCGACAGCGCGGCGATCACGGGGCCGCAGGTGTCGACCACGCCGTCGAGATCCGATCCGCCCTCGCGCTCCTCGGCCCCCGCGATGCGCTGCGGACACCGGGGATCGTTGCCCCAGGGCCAGCGTCGGCCCGTGGTGCTGCGCGCGGCGAGCTCCCACTCGGCCTCGGTGGGCAGGCGACCGCCCCACCACGCGCAGTAGCGCTGGGCGCCGTCCCACGTGACGCCCACGGCCGGGTGCTCGCCCCTGCCCTCGGCGCCCACCGTGGCCATCGCGCTGCCGGTGAGGGCCTGGTCGGCCGGGCACCAGCCCGAGGCCACGCACCGGTCGTACTCCCCGGCCGACACCAGCCAGGACTGCAGCCAGAACGGCGAGACGGTGACCTGGTGGACCGGACCCTCCTCGGGGCGGGCCTCGGGATCGTGCCCGGGTGCCTCCGGATCGGTGGCCTGTGCGCCCATGAGGAAGGTGTTCCCGGGCACGTGGCGGAAGCAGCCCAGGCCGCCGCGCTGGCCGTCGGGGCAGCGGTAGGGAGCCGGCACCTCGGTGGCGTCGGGGGGGATGCGCACGGTGGGCGGGGGCGGATGCACGGCCTGACCGGGCACCACCGCCGGCGCGGGCTCCTGCACCTGCGGTTCCGCGGGCGCGTCGGACCCGCCCGGGCACCCGAGCAGCAACAGGACGAGCAGGCTCACGATCGCGCCATCCCCGGCGGCCGTCCTGACCTAGCGCGGGCGATGGCGGCCCACCAGCGGACGGCCGCGCGGTGCTCGCGGGTCGCCTTCCGTCTCGTCCGGGGCCGCAGCGCCGGGCATCCCCGGCCGGTGTGATAGGCGGAGGCCACACGGAGGAAGGCATGCGCAAGGCGCTCCTCGGGCTGTTCCTGGCCCTCCCGCTCGTCGGGCAGGCGGCGGACTGGACCCGCTGGCGTGGGCCCGCCCAGGCGGGGTCCAGCGCCGAGACCGGGCTCGTGCAGACCTTCTCGCCCGACGGCGACCACCTGCTGTGGACCCACGACGTGGCGGGTCGCGGCACGCCGGTGGTGCACGGCGACCGGGTGTACGTCTTCGGCTACCGCGGCACCGGCGAGGACCTGCGCGAGGTGCTCGTCGCCCTCGATCTCGCCACCGGGGCTGTCCGCTGGGAGCGCAGCTGGCGCGACTTCCTCTCCGACATCATCTACGACCGCTACAGCATCGGGGCGCCCGCGGTCGACCCCGCCACCGGCAACGTCTACGTCCAGTCCAGCGCCGGCGTGCTGATGGCCTTCTCCCCGGAGGGCGCGCCCCTCTGGGAGGTCTCCATGATGGAGGCCTACGGCCGGCTCACCTTCCCGAACGGCCGCACCGGCGCGCCCGTGGTCGACGGCGACCTCGTCATCGTCCACTTCATCACGTCCTTCTGGGGACGCGAGGGGCCTGCGCGCGACCGCTTCCACGCCTTCGACAAGACCACGGGCCAGCTGGTGTGGTCGAGCACCCCCGGCATGGGTCCCAAGGACTCGAGCTTCTCCACGCCCGTGCTCGAGACGCGCGACGGGCGGCGCATCCTGTACGCCGGCACCGGCTGCGGCCACGTGGTGGCGGTGGACGCGCGCACCGGCGACCCGATCTGGCGCTTCCCGATGTCGGTGGGCGGCGTGAACGTGAGCGTGGTGCTCGACGGCGACCTGCTCGTCGCGGCCCACGACGTGGAGAACCTCGACAGCACCGACATCGGCCGCATGGTGGGCCTCGACGTCACCGCGGCCACGGTGCCCCAGGCCGACGGCAGCACGCCGGTGCTGAAGGGCGAGCGCTGGCGACTGCCGGTGTCGGGCTTCTCGTCGTCGCCGGTGGTGGGCGACGGCCTCGTCTACCAGGTCACCCCCACGGGCGAGCTGGTGGCCGTGGAGCTCGCCTCGGGCCGACGCCTGTGGTCCACCTCCCTGGGGCCCGACCAGCTCCACGCCTCGCCGCTGCTGGCCGACGGGCGCGTGTGGGTGCCGCTGCGCGACGGCAGCCTGCACGTGGTGCGTGCGGGGCGCGAGGGTGGCCAGGTGCTCCACCGGGTGCAGCTGGCGGGCAGCGCGCTCGGCGCCCCGGCCCTCGCCGACGGCCGCATCCTGGTGCTCACCACCGAGCGGCTCTACGCCTTCGGGGAGGCCCGCCCGATCACGGCGGTGCCCGTGCCGCCACCGCCCGCTGCGGCCACGGGCCCCGCGGTCACGGCGCAGGTGCTGCCGGCCGATCTGCGCCTGAGGCCCGGGTCGTCCGTGCCGCTCACCGCCCGCCTGCTCGACGCCCAGGGGGCGCTGGTGGGCACGGCCCCGGCCACCGCCGGAGAGGTCTTCGTGCCGCCCACCGCCAAGGTGAAGGCGCAGATGGACGCCCGCTTCGAGGGGGGCGCGCTCGTCGCCGACGCCTCGGCCGCCCAGTCCGCGGGTGCCTGGAAGATCACGGCCGGCGGCCTCGTCGGCGAGACGAAGGGCCGCGTGGTGGCCGGCCTGCCCTACCCCGAGAGCTTCGAGGCCTTCGCGCTCGACGCCTCCGACGCGCAGGGGGCCTTCGCCTTCCCGCCGCTGTCGTGGATCGGCGCCCGCTTCAAGTGGCAGGTACGCGAGGTCGACGGGTCCAAGGTGCTCGCCAAGACCCTCGACAACCTGCTCTTCCAGCGGTCCACCGTCTTCCTGGGCGACCCCGACGAGCGGTCGTACCGGGTGGAGGTGTCGATCAAGAGCGACGGCGACCGCCGCAACGTGGGCACCGCCGGCGTGGTGAACCAGCGCTACCTCGTGGCGCTCAAGGGCAACCAGCGGGTGCTCGAGGTGAGCTCCAACCAGGAGCGCCTCAAGCACAGCGTGCCGTTCACCCTGGCCCCGGGCACCTGGTACCGCCTGGTCACCGAGGTGCGCGTGGGGGCGGACGGCGCCGCCACCGTGCGGGCCAAGGCCTGGCCTCGCGACGAGCCCGAACCCGCGGCGTGGACCCTCGAGGTGGTCCACCCCGACGGCCACACCCACGGGGCGCCCGGCCTGTTCGGCTTCAGCCCCGGCAACCGCCACGCCGTGTACCTGGACGACGTCCTCGTCGCGCCCCTCGAGGAGAGCCCGTGACCGCCCTGCTGCTCGCCCTGCTGGTCCCCGCGCAGGCCGGCGACTGGCCCTGGTGGGGGCGCGACGCCTCCCGCAACATGGTCACGAAGGACGCCGCCCCCCGCACCTTCGTGCCCGGCGACTTCGTGCCCGGCACCGAGACCGTGGACATGGCCACCACCCGCGGCGTGCGCTGGGTGGCCAAGCTCGGCTCCCAGACCTACGGCAACCCCACCATCGGGCGTGGCGTGGTGCTCGTGGGCACGAACAACGCCGCCGAGCGCCGCCACGACCTCACCGGCGACTACAGCGTGCTGCTGGCCTTCGACGAGGACGACGGCGACCTGCGCTGGCAGCTCACGGTGCCCAAGCTGGGCTCGGGCAAGGTGAACGACTGGGAGTTCCTCGGCATCTGCAGCGCTGCGCAGATCGTGGGCGACGAGGCCTACGTGGTCACCACGCGGGGCGAGGTGGTGGGGCTCGATCTCGACGGCCACGCCGACGGCAACGACGGCTTCGACGGCGAGGCGGCCTACATGCAGGGTCCGGGCGCGCCGGTGCCCTCCCTCGATCCGGCGATCGACGCCGACCTGCTCTGGGTCTACGACGTCCCGGCCGAGCTGGGCGTCTTCCCCCACAACGCCTCGTCGAACAGCATCCTCGTGCTCGGCGACCGACTGTTCCTGGGCACGTCGAACGGGGTGGACTGGACCCACACCGACATCCCCGCGCCCTTCTCGCCGGCGATGGTGGCGGTGGACCGCGTGAAGGGCACGCTGCTCGCCGAGGAGGCCAGCGGGATCAGCGAGCACACGCTGCACTCGAACTGGTCGTCGCCCACCTGGGTGCCCGCGGGCAAGGACACGTCCGCGATGGTGCTCTTCGGGGGCGGCGACGGCTTCCTCCACGCGTTCGCGCCCGAGCCGGTGGACGACGGCGGCCTGCAGGTCTTCCGCGAGCTGTGGCGCGTGGACGGCAACCTGCCCGAGTACCGCGCGGTGGATGGCGCGCCGGTGAAGTACGCCACGCCCGCAGGGCCCAGCGAGTTCATCGCCACGCCGGTGTACGCCGAGGGGCTGATCTTCGCGGCCATCGGGCAGGACCCCGAGCACGGCCCCGGCAAGGGCCTGCTCACCGCGGTGCGCCCCGACGGCTCGGTGGCCTGGCGCTACCCCGACCTGCACCGGTCGATCAGCACCGTGGCCGTGCACAAGGGCATCGTCTACGCCTCGGACTACGACGGCAACCTCCACGCCATCGCGGCGAAGGACGGCACGCAGCTCTGGGTGCACGAGACGGGCGCCCACATCTGGGGCTCTCCGCTGGTGGCCGGCCGGTACGTCTACCTGGGCGACGAGGACGGCATCCTGCACGTGCTGCGCACCGGCCGGAAGCTGAAGGTGGAGAGCCAGATCAGCCTGCCGGCGCCGATCTACTCGAGCCCCGTGGTGGCGAACGGCGTGCTCTACGTGGCCACGCAGACGCACCTGTACGCGGTGGACGGGAAGTGACCCTCGGGCCGGGCCTGCCCTCGCGGTACGGCTCGAGCCCCGCGCGGGTGGTGGAGGGGGAGGCGTCGGCCGCGGTGGCGGAGGCGGTGGCCGCGCTGGCCTCCCGGCAGCCGGTGGTGCTCACCGATGGCGGCGTGGCGGCGCGCGGCGCGCCGGCGCGCGTCGCCGCCGCGGTGGCCGCACGGCTCGGCGTGGCGGAGGTGCGTGTGCACGTGCTGCGCGACGGGGAGCCCGACGAGGCCCGGGTGGCCGATGCCGCCGACCTGCTGCGCACCGCGGCCCCCGACGCCCTCGTCGCCGTGGGTGGGGGCAGCGTGCTCGACACGGCCAAGGCCGCGGGCTTCCTGCTCGCGGACGGCGGCCGCATGGAGGACTGGTGGGGCTTCGGGAGGACCCGGTCGCCCCACCTGCCGTTGATCGCGGTGCCCACCACGGCGGGCACGGGGTCGGAGGTGCAGTCCTTCGCGCTGGTCTCCCGCGACGGCGACCACCGGAAGATGGCGTGCGGCGCCCCGGGAGCCATGCCGCGCGTGGCCGTGCTCGACCCGGCGCTCACCGCGTCGGCGCCGCGCCGGACGACGATCCTGGCGGGCCTCGACGCGCTGGTGCACGCGCTGGAGACCGCGGTGACCACGGTGCGCACGCCCGCGAGCGCCGCCGCCGCCGCCGAGGCCTTCGCCCTGATCTGGCCTGCGCTGCCGCGGGTGGCGGCCGACCCCCACGACCTGGCCGCGCGCACCGCGATGCTGCGTGGGTCGTGCCGCGCGGGTCAGGCCATCGAGGCCAGCATGCTGGGCGCGGCCCACGCGCTGGCGAACCCCGTGTCGGCGCGCTGGGGGGTGCCGCATGGCCTGGCGGTGGCCACGATGGCGCCCGGGGTGATCCGCTTCAACGCCGCCGTGCCCGAGGCCGCGGCCACCTGCGCGGCCCTCGCGGCCTCGGTGGGGCTGGGGGCGTCGGCGGACGCCCTCGCTGCGGCCCTGGAGGGGCTCCTGGCGACGCTGGGCGTGGCGGGGGCCCCGTCGGCCTGGACCGGGCTGGCGGACGCGCTGGAGGACGTCTCCGTCGACGCGGCGGGGCAGTGGACGGCCGGGTTCAACCCGCGTCCCCTCGACGAGGCCGCGGCGCGGGCGCTCTACCTGGAGGCGCTGGAGGCGGCGGGTCGCGCCCTGTAGGCTCGTGGCGCGGAGGTGCCGATGGCCGGTCGCGGTCCCCTGGTGGTGCTCTGGCTGGGCGCGCTGGTGTTCGTGGGCTTCGGCGTGTGGGGGCTCGTGTCGCCGTACGGGCTGCTCGACGCGGTGGGGCTGTCGCCGGTGGAGGCGGGGGCCGTGGCCGAGACGCGCGCCACCTACGGCGGGCTCATCGGGTCGATCGGGGTGGCGCTCGTGGTGTTCGCCGTGCGGCGTCCGTGGAACCTGCCGGGCCTGGTGCTCGCCACGCTCACCTTCGGTGGCCTGTGCGGGGGGCGGCTGATCGGCATGTGGCGCGAGGGGGCGTGGCCGCCGGTGCAGGTGGGTGCGGCCAGCGCCGAGGCCGTGGCCACCGTGCTCGCAGCTGTGGCGTGGTGGGCGGCGGCGCGGGCAGCCGCGCGGGCCGCGGGGGAGCCCGACGAGGCGGATCGGCCCACCACCGCGGGTTGACCCTCCGGGGTGCGCGGATAGGGCAGCGGCCCGGAGGAGCACCATGTCGGCACCGCGCGTGGGCGTGATCATGGGGAGCCAGAGCGACTGGTCCACGATGAAGCACGCCACGGACGTGCTCGAGGCCCTGGGCGTGGACCACGAGGTGCGCATCGTCAGCGCCCACCGCACGCCGGACCGGCTGGTGGACTACGCGAAGACGGCCCGCGCCCGCGGCCTGTGCTGCATCGTGGCGGGCGCCGGCGGCGCCGCCCACCTGCCGGGCATGACGGCCTCGATGACGCCGCTGCCCGTGTTCGGGGTGCCGGTGCAGAGCCGCGCCCTGCAGGGCCTCGACAGCCTGCTGTCCATCGTCCAGATGCCCGGCGGCGTGCCCGTGGGCACCGTGGCCATCGGCGCCTCGGGCGCGAAGAACGCGGGCCTGCTCGCCGCCGCCGTGGTGGCGCTCCTCGATCCCGAGGTCGCCACGCGCCTCGACGCCTGGCGCGAGGCCCAGACGGCGTCGGTGGCCGAGGCGCCCGTCGACGGGCCGGCCTCGTGAGCGCGCTGCCGCCCGGTGCGGTGATCGGCATGCTGGGGTCCGGTCAGCTCGGCCGGATGACGGCGCTGGCGGCGGCCCCCCTCGGGCTGGAGGTGCACGTCTTCGCGCCCTCCGCCGGGCCCGCCACCCAGGTCACCTCGCGCTTCACGCAGGCCGCCTACGACGACGAGGAGGCGCTCGCCCGCTTCGCCGACGCCGTGGACGTGGTCACCTACGAGTTCGAGAACGTGCCGGCGCGCACCGCCGAGGTGCTCGCGGCCCGGGTGCCCGTGCGTCCCGGGCCCCACGCGCTGGCCACCTGCCAGCACCGCGCCCGCGAGAAGGGCTTCCTGCGCGACCTCGGCGTGCCCACGGCGCCGTGGTGGCCCGTGGCCACGGTCGACGAGCTCGCGGCCGCGCTGGAGGCCCTGGGGGGCCAGGGCGTCCTCAAGACGGCCGAGCTCGGCTACGACGGCAAGGGGCAGGTGCGGGTGGCCACGGGGGACGACCCGCAGGCCGTGTGGACCCGGCTGGTGGGGGCCGTGCCCCGACGCGACCTCGTGCTGGAGGGCTTCGTCCACTTCGAGCGCGAGGCGTCGGTGGTGGTGGCGCGCGGCCTCGACGGCGCCGTGGCGCCCTACGACCTCGTCGAGAACGAGCACCGCGACCACATCCTGCACCGCACCACGGCACCGGCCGACGTGAGCGCGGCCGTGGCCTCCGAGGCCGCCGCGCTCGCCACGCGCATCATCGTGGCGCTCGACTACGTGGGCGTGCTCGGCGTGGAGCTCTTCCTCGCGGGCGACGCCCTCTTCGTGAACGAGCTGGCGCCGCGGCCCCACAACTCGGGGCACTGGACCCAGGACGGCGCGGTCACCTGCCAGTTCGAGCAGCACGCGCGCGCCGTGGCCGGGCTGCCGCTGGGCTCGCCCGCCCGTCGGGGTCGCACGGTGATGACGAACCTGCTCGGCGACGACGTGGACGCGGTGCCCGCCCTGCTCGCCGAGCCCGGCGCCCACCTGCACCTGTACGGCAAGGCCGAGGCGCGGCCCGGTCGCAAGATGGGCCACGTCAACCGCGTGACCCCGGGCTGACGCGGACCGCGCCTACGGGCTGCAGGAGGGGTTCGGCTCGCCCGGGGTGCCCTTCTGGAGCTGGAGGGGGTCGGTGGGGATCACGTCGACCGCGTTGCACCAGCTGAGGGACTGGTCGTTGTCGGTGGCGTCGAGCTGGGCGCCGTCGAGGCTGAGGGAGGCGCCGCGGGGCAGGTCGAAGCCGCTGCCGCCCGAGGTCCAGGTGGACATGTCGACGCGGTCGATGATCTTGGTGACCGTGGCCACCTTGGTCTTCAGCGCGAGGTTCTCGTAGGTGTTCAGCAGCAGGGCCGAGCTCCACACGTAGTCGGTGGTCCAGCCCTTGAAGCAGGGCACCGGATCGCCGCCTGCCGGCTTGTGGCCGAGGGTGACGTGCTCGCCCGGCGTGAGCA
Source organism: Alphaproteobacteria bacterium (assembly GCA_020632955.1). Lineage (GTDB taxonomy): Bacteria > Myxococcota_A > UBA796 > UBA796 > JACKEO01. The sequence goes on along the minus strand of JACKEO010000008.1, from coordinate 108,181 downwards.
CCCAGTCGGGCGCGCTGCGGATCGCCAGCGGCTGGAGGATGCCGGTGCGCATGTCGAGCGTGACGCCCTGCAGCTTCACCAGCTCGCCCGAGACGTTCGCGATCTCGACGTACTCGATCTGCGCGTCGGCGCAGGCGGTGGTCTCGGTGAAGACCTCGCTGATGACGAGGTCGCCGGGCACGAGCTCGGCCAGGCCGCGGAAGACGTGCGCCTCGATCACGAGCGGGTCGGTGCCCATCTCGATCTCGTCGCCGTCGTTGAGCCCGTCGGTGTCGGAGTCGACGACCGACGGGTTGGTGCCCAGCGTCTTGAACTCCATGTAGTCGTCGAGGCCGTCGCGATCGGTGTCGACCAGGATGGGGCTGGAGTGGGCGTCGTTGACCTCCTCCCCGTCCTCCAGGCCGTCCATGTCGGTGTCCTTCACCAGCGGGTTCGACCCGAGGGTGACCTCGGCGCCGTCCTTGAGGCCGTCCTCGTCGGTGTCGGCCACGTTGGGCAGCGTGTGGTGGACGTCGAGCTCCTGCGGATCGGTGAGGCCGTCGTTGTCGGTGTCCTGCACGAGCGGGTTCGTGTGGAACTCGTTGATCTCGCGGAAGTCGTTGATGCCGTCCTCGTCGGTGTCGGCGTGGAGCGCGCTGGTGCCGTGGGTGAAGATCTCGGCGAAGTCGTCGAGGCCGTCGGCGTCGGTGTCCTTCTGGTCGGGCTTCGTGCGGTAGACCTTCACCTCGTCGTAGTCGCTGATGCCGTCCTCGTCGGTGTCGCTCTTGTCGGAGCGGGAGCCGGCGTTGAACTCCTCGAGGTCGTTGAGCAGGTCGTCGTCGGAGTCGGGATCGTTCGGATCGCTGGGCGGGAACTGGGCGAAGAGCTCGAGCCCGTCGATGAGGCCGTCGTCGTCGGAGTCCTGGTCGAGGGGGTCGGTGAAGGGCTGCACCTTCAGCTCGTCGCCGTCGCTGCGGAGGTCCTCGTCGGTGTCGTAGAGGTGGGGATCGGTGCCGGCGGCGATCTCCTCGCCGTCGAAGAGGCCGTCGTCGTCGGAGTCGTTGTCGGTGGGGTCGGTCTCGTGGACCATGAGCTCGGCGCCGTCGGTGAGCCCGTCACCGTCGGTGTCGGCCTTGCGCGGGCTCGTGCCCAGCACGTCGATCTCGTAGGCGTCCTCGTAGCCGTCGCCGTCGGTGTCCTTCTTCTTCGGGTTCGTGAACCACTTGGTGAGCTCGTCGAAGTCCGACAGGCCGTCGTCGTCGCTGTCGGGATCGAGGGGGTCGGCCCCGCCGGCGATCTCGGCGGCGTCGTCCAGGCCGTCGCAGTCGCTGTCGGGCTCGAGGGGATCGGTGCCGTGGACGTTGATCTCGTCGGCGTCCGACAGGCCGTCGAGGTCGGTGTCGCTCGCGTTCGGATCCGTGGGGCACTCGATGAAGTTGTACGTGGTGCAGCCGAGCACCGCGGGGCACGCGCGGAAGATCTCCTCGGCGTCGCCGATGCCGTCCTCGTCGGTGTCGCTCTTGCGGCAGGACGCCCCGTGCACCACCACCTCGACGCCGTCCTTGGCGCCGTCGTCGTCGGTGTCCTGGTCGAAGGGGTCGCAGTCGTGGGTGATCTCGAGCCCGTCGTCGAGCTGGTCGTCGTCGGTGTCGCGGTCGAGGGGATCGGTGAACCAGACGAGCACCTCCTCGGCGTCGGTGAGCCCGTCCTCGTCGGTGTCGGCCTTCGTGAGGCTGGTGGGGCAGACCTTCGCCGAGTCGCTCCAGCAGGGGACGAGCAGCTCCTCGCCGTCCTCCAGGCCGTCGAGGTCGGTGTCGGCGAGCCGGGGGTTGGAGAGGTGGACGATGACCTCGGCGTAGTCGTCCACGCCGTCGCTGTCGGTGTCCTTCAAGCGGGGATCGGAGCCGTAGTTCTTGCGCTCCGCGCCGTCCGACAGCCCGTCGTCGTCGGTGTCGGAGTCGTCGGGATCCGTCTCGCCCGGATCGAGCACGCCGTCGCCGTCGAGATCCTCCTCGTCGTCCTTCAGCCCGTCGCCGTCGCGGTCGTCCCGCAGCACGTCGGTGTCGGTGTCGACCGCGCAGCCGTTGTCGGCGCCGTCGACGCAGTCCTGGTCGATGTCGTCGCCGCAGACCTCGATCTTGTTCGGGGCGATCTCGGCGTCGTCGTCGTCGCAGTCGCCCCCGCGCTTGACGTAGCCCTTGCCCGGCGGGGTGGTGCCGCAGATGCGCGTGAAGCGGCCCTCGTCGCCGTAGGTGTCCTCGTCGGCGTCCTTGAACCAGGTGGTGCCCTCGTTGGGCGGGTCCTCGTCGATCATGCTGTCGCAGTCGTTGTCGATCTCGTCGCAGAGCTCCTCGGCCCCCGGCTTGATCGCCGCATCGGTGTCGTCGCAGTCGTCACCGCCGCAGGTGCGTCCGTTGACCCCGTCCTCGTCGAGATCACAGCGCCACGACAGCGTGAACGGCAGCGACACCTTCTGGGCGATCCAGCTGCTCGGGTCGGCCTGGCGTCGGGCCTCGGCGGGGGCTCCGGCGTTGGCGTCCGACGTGAAGGCGCCCACGATCAGCTCGAGGGAGCCCTCGATGCCTCCGCGGGCCCACACCTCGGCGGCCGGCGTGAACTGCACGCGGAGGTCGAGGCTGGCCTCGGGGGGCAGCTCCTGGTCGCGACGCGAGGGCTGCACGGTGAGCACCTCGGTGCCCTCCCCCACGAACGTGGAGGGCGACACGTAGAGCGTGTAGGCGTGCGGGTTCGCGATCGTGAGCGTGGCGGAGGCGGGGCGTCCCACGGCCTCCGCGGGATCGAGCACCACGTCGACCGTGGTGTACGACAGCTCGAGCTCGGAGACGTCCCCCCCCAGGCTCTGGCAGGCGCAGAGCACGAACGCCGCCGGCAGCCAGGCGGGTGTGCATCGGTTCATCGGCATCCTCGTGGGTCGCAGGGTAGCCGAAGGGCGAGGCCACCGGCGACACAGTCGGCCCAGATGGGGCGGTCATGAGTCGTCTCGTGTCCCGTGTCGCCTTCGTCGCCGGCGCGGACCCGTGCGCGACGGGGTGCGTTAGAGCGCCCCCGGAGTCTGGATGTCCGGAACACTGACCATCCGTCGGGCGCGGCTCGTGTTGCCGGACCGCGTCGTCACCGGCGACCTCGTGGTCGTCGACGGCGTCATCGAGCAGATCGGTCCCGAGCTCGCGCGGCGCGAGGGCGAGCAGGTGGATGCCGCGGGCCTCACCGTGCTCCCCGGCGCGGTGGACCCGTTGGTGGCGGTGCCGCTGCAGGGCGACGGCGAGGCCCTCGCCCGCGAGACGGGCGCCGCCGCGTCCGCCGGCGTCACGTCCGTGGTGGCGGTGGACCTCCAGTCCCGGGTGGTCGACGCCGACGACGTGGAGGAGGCGCTGGAGCACGCCGCGCGGCATGCCCGCGTGCACCTCGGCGTGCTCACCAGCGTCGACGAGAGCCGCCTCGACGCGCTGCGCGCGCCCGGACGTGCCGTGGGCCTGCACCTGCCGGTGGGGCGGTGGTGTGGCCCGCGTCCTGCCTCGCTGGCGGCGCTGCCGGCGGTGATGGCGGCCTCGCCGCGCTGGGTGGTGGTGGAGGGCCAGGACCCCGCGGCCCTCCCCCAGCGCGAGCTGCTCTACCAGGGCGCCCACGACCCCACGGAGCACTCGCGGATCTACCCGCCGGAGCTGGCCGCGGCGGTGATCCTCGCCGCGGGTCGGGCAGCGCGCACCCACGGCCAGCGGCTGCACTTCGGGCGGATCTCCAGCGCCGCCGAGCTCGCGGCCTTCGCCGAGGTGGCGTCGGAGAGCATCACGGGCCAGGCCACCGTGCCCCACCTCTTCGTCCGCGCCGACAGCGCCTACCGACGGCTCGGCACGCGCGCCGTGGTGGATCCGCCGCTGCGGGGGCCCGGCGACGTGGCGGCCCTGTGGGAGGCCCTGCGCGACGGCACGCTGGTGGCCCTGGGCTCGGGGCACGTGGCCACGCCGGTGCAGGGCAAGGACCTGCCCTACCCGCAGACGCTGCGGGGCATGCCGGCGATGGGGGCCATGCTGCCGCTGCTGGTGGACCGGGCCGCGCGGGGGGACGTGTCGCTCACGCAGGTGGCCAGCTGGACGGCCGACGCGCCGGCGCGCCTCGTGGGCCTGCCGCGCGTCGGGCGCCTCGAGGTCGGCTTCGACGCCGACCTGCTCCTCGTCGACACCGAGGCCGACCACGTGGTCGACGTGGCCTCGCGGTCGTGGTCGGCGTGGTCGCCCTTCCACGGCTTCACGCTCCGCGGGCGTCCCGTGGCCACCTACCTGCGCGGGCGCGCGGTCTTTCGTGACGGACGCCTCCGCGACGGTGTGCGAGGGTCCGTGCTCACGCCCGCCCGACCCTGACCCCCGCCCGGAGGCCCCGTGCTCGCCATCGGTGACCAACCCGACGACTTCACGCTGCAGGACCAGGAGGGGCGCGACGTGCGCTGGTCCAGCCTGCGCGGCCACCCGGTGGCGGTCTTCTTCTACCCGAAGGCCAGCACGCCGGGCTGCACCACGGAGGCCTGCGACTTCCGCGACCTCGAGGGGGAGCTGGCGGCCCTCGGCGTGCGGGTGCTCGGCATCTCGGCCGACAGCGTGACGGCCCAGGCGCGGTTCGCCGGCAAGCACGGGCTCGCCTACCCGCTGCTCTCCGACCCGGATCACGTCGTGCTCGGGCCGTGGGGCGTGTGGGGCGAGAAGAAGCTCTACGGACGCGTCTTCGAGGGCATCCGGCGCACCACCTTCCTGTTCGACGTGCAGGGGCGCGTGGTGGCCGTGTGGACGAACGTGAAGGTGAAGGGCCACGCGGACGCGGTCCTGGCGTCGGCTCGGGAGCTGCTCGCGCCGTGAGGCCGCGCGCGCCGTGGCTGCTGGCGCTGCTCCTCTCCGCCTGTCCCGCCCCGCCGGAACAGGAGGAGGAGGGGGTGGCGATGCCGTCCTCGACGACGCCTGGCGTGGAGCGCCTGGACCCGGTGCAGCGGGAGGTGGTGGCGCCCACCCATCGGGCCCACGTGGACGCGCTGCGCTTCGTGGAGGCCCACGCGGGGGAGGGGGCGCGGGTGGAGGTCGACCTCACGCTCTTCCTCGCCCTGCCCGTGGAGTTCGACGGCCTGCAGACCGCGGCGCGCGGCGTCACCTTCGAGCGCTCGCGGGTGCTGCTGCGCGTCGACGGGGAGGACCTCCCGGCCGTGCCTCAGGAGGGCGAGGCCCGGTGGGTCCAGATCCCGCCGTCGGGCGCGCGGCGCGTCCAGGTCACCTTCGTCTTCGCGGTGGACGCGCGTCCCGCCGACGCGGTGCTGCGCATGCAGGTGGAGAGCGCGTGGAGCGCCCTGCGCCTGATCGGTCCGCCCCGGCTGGACGACGGCCGGCAAGCCGTGGACGTGCTCGCCGTGGATCCCGCGGGGCGGGCGCCGCGCGCCGCGGGCCTGCTCGAGGTGGACGGCGAGGAGGTGACGCGGGAGGCGCCGGTGCTGCCCTGGCGGGGCCCGGCGGGGCAGGGGGCCCGCCTGTCGGTGGAGGGCTTCGAGCCCGTCGACCTCGCGCTGGGCGACGGCCCCGTGCAGGTGGTGCACCTGGTGCCCGACACCCCGGCGGGTGCCCTGCAGGCCTCGTTCGCCGACCTGTGGCGGGACCTCCCCCTGCCGTCCCCGCCGCCGCTGATGCCCGAGCTGATCGCGCAGCTGCACACCCCCGAGGAGGCGCTGGAGGCGGTGCGGGACGGGCTGGGCGTGCTCCCCTACACGGGCATCCGCCGGTCTCCCGACGGCGTGCTGCGGCTCGGTGCGGGCTCCCCGGAGGAGCGCGCCGTGGTGCTGGTGGAGCTGGTGAAGGCGCAGGGCCACCAGGCCCGTCTCGCGTGTGGGGAGCTGCCCGCGGCCCAGGTGGCGGCCGTGCTGGCCCCGCCGGCGGCGCCCGCCGCCCTGCCCGCGCCCCTGGCCGACTGGGTGGCCGCGGATCGGCAGGCCGTGGACGCCCTGCAGCCGGCGCTGCAGGAGGCCCTGGCCACCCACCCGTCGCTGCCCTCCCACCACCGCCTGGACTTCCGCCTCGTGCCGGAGTGGTGCTGGGTGGAGTACCGCGAGGACGAGGACGCGGACTTCAAGACCCTCGACCTGCGGCCGCCCCCGTGGGACGCCACGCCGCTGCCCTTCCTCTGGCGCACCACCGTGCAGGTCTGGAAGGACGCCTGGACGGTGCACGTGAGCCTGCAGGCCGCGGTGCGCGCGCCCGACGGCGGGGTGGGGGGCGTGCTCGTCGCGAGCCACCGGGGCACCGTGGCGGCGGTGTCGGACGCCTCGATGGTCTTCGCGCTCGACCCCCTCGGCCGCGATCGCGCCAGCGGGATGGTGGCGGTGGCCGACACGGTGCAGGTGGACGGCAGGCCGGGCGAGGAGCTGGACCTGTCGACCCTCGAGTCCCTGGCCCTCGAGGTCCGCCTGCTCGACCCGGACGGCCTGGAGACGGCGGTGCACGTGCTGCCGCTGTGGCATCGCAACGACCGGGGCGAGCCGGCGGTGCCGCTGCGGGTGGTGCTCACCACCGACGGGGGCAGCGCCGACGGATCGGACGTGGCGCTCTGGCTGCGCCAGGCCGTCGACGGCGCCCACCCGGACCCCGGGCTCGCCGCCGAGCTGGCCACCCACGCGCTCGGCCACCTGCTCCGCCGCCACGTGGGACGCGGCGTGGAGGGCACGCAGCCCGACGTGCTCGTGTCGGTGCACCGGCTGGATGCCGAGGGCGGGTTCACGCGCACCTTCGAGCACCTCTCGGCCTCGATGCCCGCGTGGATCGGCGCCGACGGTCCCGACCTCGCCGCACGGGCTCGTCGCGCCGCCGTGGACGCCGTCACCCGTGCCCGCCTGGCCGGGGTCCCGGCACCGGGCGCGCCGAAGGACTGGCTGCTCGGCTCCCAGGACATGGGGTCCGTGCGCGTGCGGCTGGGCGACTACCACGCCCTGTTCGCGCGCATGCTCCCGGTGATCGACGTGGGCCAGGGCGAGGACGCCACCTGGCGGCTCACCCGGGGCGGCGCCGCGCCGGCGTGGTGGAGCCTCTACCCGGTGCCCACGGGCCTCCCCGCGGCCACACCGGAGCCCACGCCCAAGCGGCCGCACCTCGAGGCCTCGCGGCGCTGGAGCGTGCCGCTGCAGTGCCTCGAGGCCGCGCGCTGGGGTGGCGGGACGATCCCCGACGGCTGCTGAGGGGCCGAGGGTGCGCCTGCGGGATCAGGCCGCGGAGCGCTGACCCTCGACCAGCCCGAGGCGGTACAGCGCGAGCAGGCGACGGACGGCCGCGCCGCGGTCGAGCGAGAGCTCCCCGCGGGCGCTGGCCTTCATCGCGGCGTCGGCGCCCGCGAGGAAGGTGACGGCGGCGAGGCCGGGGTCCGACCAGGCGAGCTCGTGCCGCTCCACGCCCCGGTGCAGGACGTCGGCGAGGGCCTGGCCCACGGCGGCACGGGTCAGCTGCAGGCGGTCCTGGCAGGCCGTGGGGAGACGGGCCTGCTGCAGCACCACGGCGCGGGGGATGCGGTCGGCGTAGCGCGCGAGCACCTCCACCAGCTGCTCCAGGACCTCGGTGGTGCGCCCGCTGGTGCGGTCCACCGCGGCGAGCTCCTCCTCGGTGTCGGCGCAGGCCGCGTCCACCAGGGCGACGATCACGTCGTCCTTGCTGGTGAAGTACTTGTAGAGCGTGGACTTCGACATCCGCAGCGATCGTGCGAGCGCATCGACCGTGAGGTCGCCGTAGACCCCGAGGTCGAGGATCTCGATCGCACCCTGGAGGATGCGGCCACGGCTGATGCGGCGGCGTTCGACGGACATGGTCACCTCAGGAGGGGCCCCATCTTCGGGCGGTACGGTACCGGTGTCTGTTTCATCGGACTTTCACGCCTCGACCTTCGATGAAAAATGCTGGAATCCGCTCCCGGGACCGGTCGGACCGGGGTGCGTCGCGGGCGCGGCGCGGTGGCGGCGGAGTACCGGAGGGCGTCGCGGGAGGTGTCGCGTGCTTGTGGTTGCCGCCGTCGAGGCCGAGCTGGGCCCGCTGGAGGGGGTGGCCCTGGGCATCGGGGCGCTGCGTGCGGCGGCGGCCGCGGCACGACTCCTCGCGGTGCGGCGTCCGGAGGCCGTGGTCCTCGTGGGCTCGGCCGGCGCCTACCCGGGGGGGCCCGCCCCCGGCGGCGCCGTGGCCTCCGCCCGGCTGGGGCTGGAGGGGGGCGTGGCCGACCTGGGTCGCGGCTACGATCCGGCGCCGGCGCCCGTGCTCGCCTCGGACGAGGCGCTCGCGGCCCGCCTGGGGCTGCCCCGCGCGGACGTGCTCACGGTGCACGCCGTCACGACCGATCCGGCACTGGTCGCCGCGCGCGCGGGCGCGTGGGGGGTGGAGCACATGGAGGCCTGGGGGGTGGCCTGGGCCGCGGCCGAGGCCGGCGTGCCCTTCGTGGCGGTGCTGGGCCTGGCCAACGAGGTGGGACCCCAGGCCCACGCGCAGTGGCGCGTCGGGCGGGCTGCCGCGGAGCGGGCGGCGCAGGAGGCGGTGAGGCGCCTGGTGCATGGATCCACGGGGTGATCACGCGGACGGATTCTGTCCGGCGGACGGGAGGACCTGCGATAGTCGGGGCGCATGAAGTGGAAGAACCTCGACATCGTCGCCTTCGACACCGAGACCACGGGCCTCGACCCGTTCGCGGGCGATCGCGTGATCGAGGTGGCCCTCGTCGTCTTCCGCCTCGACGAGGAGGGGGCGGTCGCGGGGCAACGCGTGGTCTCCCACCTGGTGAACCCCGGCATCCCGGTGCCCCGCAAGGTCACCGAGATCACGGGCATCCGCGACGAGGATCTCGCCGGCAAGCCGCCCTTCGCCGTCATCGCCGAGGAGGTGGCCGAGCTGCTGTCGGGGTCGGTGGGCGTGGCCCACAACGTGCCCTTCGATCACGCCTTCCTGGTGCGCGAGTTCCTGCTGGCCGGCGTCCCCTGGCGTGAGCCCATCGCCACGATCGACACCGTCGACGTGTCGATGAAGCACTTCCCCACGGCCAAGGGGCACAAGCTGTCCGACGTGTCGCGGCGGCTCGGCGTCGAGCTGGTGGATGCCCACCGCGCCCACGCCGATGCCGAGGCCTGCGGGCGCAGCTTCATCGAGCTGGCGCGCAAGCACGCGGTGCCCGACGAGCTCCAGGCCCTCCTCGACTGGGCCGACGCCGTGGGGCGCCCGCCCGACGACGGCGCGCTCGACGTCGATCCCTTCGGGCTGCCCGTGTTCACCGAGGGCCCCTTCGCCGGCGAGCCCGTCCAGGATCACCCGCTCCACCTCTCGTGGATGACGCTGGCGAAGGTGGAGGAGCGCGGCACCTGGCGCTTCCGCTACCCCGAGAGCACCCGCCGGTGGGCGCGTCGCTTCCTCGACGTGCGGGCGGCCGGGCGTGCCCGGGGTGCGCCGAAGTCCTTCCGGGAGTCCGACTGGGCCCTCGATCCCTGCATCGCGGATCGGCGCGCGCCCGCCGCCTGACCCGGCGCCCCGCGGTAGGGGCCCGCCCTCGGAGGCTCGGCACATGCTCACGGCAGCGCTCGTGCGGGCGCGGGTCCGCGGCCGCGAGATCCACCCCGAGCTGGTGGATCCCACCCGCAAGGATCTCCTCGAGGCCGCCGAGGAGCTGGTGGCGCTGCCCGCCCAGGCCCTCGAGGAGGGGTGGACCCTGGGCACGCTGCGGGCGCAGCTCGAGGAGGTGGGGGCCACCCATCGCTCGCACAAGGTGATCCGCGGCCTGGCCAAGCTGGTGGTCGACCGCTGTGAGGCCGACGTGGAGGCGCCGCTGCCCCCACGCGAGCTGCGCGCCGAGGTCTTCCGGGCCGCGCGGGCGCGGGCGCCGCTGGCCCTTCGCCCCGACGCCCTGGGCAGGCCCACCGCCGCCGACGTGCTCGCCGAGGTGGGCGCCCGCCACGGGCTGTCGGCCGAGGTGCTGGCCCGCGCGCTCTACGCCGACCTGCCCGAGGCCCAGGTGGTGGTCACCTGGCGCCCGCTCGACGCGCAGGCGCTGCTCCACCGCTACAACGTGGCCCTCGTGCAGGCCCTGCTGCTGCGCGCGGTCGACGTGCGCATCACCCTGCACGGGCCGTCCGTGGGCAAGGTGCGTCAGCTCCTGCGCCACGTGAAGTTCCAGCAGCTCGTGCACGCGGCGCGGCGGGAGGGGTCGCTGCTCCACCTCGAGCTCGACGGGCCGTGCTCGCTCTTCAAGCAGTCCACCCGCTACGGCCTGCAGCTCGCCCGCTTCTTCCCGGCCCTGCTGCTGCAGGAGGTGCCCTGGCGCCTGGAGGCCGAGGTGGAGTGGACGCGCGCCGCCCACCGCAAGCGCCTCGAGCTCACCCACGAGCACGGCCTCCGCAGCCACCTCGCCGACACGGGCGCGTGGGAGCCACGCGAGCGCCGCTGGTTCGTGGAGCGGTGGGAGGCCGCGGGCGACACCGGGTGGACGATGACCGAGGACACCCTGCCCATCGAGCTCGGAGGCCACGGCGTGGTGCTCCCCGACTTCACCTTCCGCAAGGACGGTCGCGAGGCCCACCTCGACCTCGTGGGCTTCTGGCGGCGAGGCTGGCTGGAGCGGCGCCTCGAGGGCCTCACCCGGCACGGCCCGGGCAACCTCGTGCTCGCGGTCTCCCGCTCGCTGGCGGGGTCCACCGAGGGCCTCGACGAGCTCGCGGGGGAGGTGATCCCCTTCGCCCAGGTGGTGCCGGTGCGCGAGGTGCTCGCCGCGCTCGAGCGGGTGGCCCGATGACGCCACCGGCCCTCCGCTGGGATCGCGGCACCCTGCTGCTCGAGGGGCTGCCCGAGGAGGCGTGGCCGGCCTCGGCCCGGTTCGACGCGCGGGTGGGCCTGCCGCGCGCGCCGGCCGCCGCCTACCACGAGGTGGTGCTCCACCTGCACGGCGAGGGGGTGGCCTTCCGCGACGAGGCGCGCGCCTACGTCGCGCTGGAGCGCGAGCACGAGGGCGATCGGGTGCCGCGGCCCTACCAGGCCGAGGCGGTCGACGCGTGGTGGCGGCGCGGCCGTCGCGGCGTGGTGGTGCTGCCCACGGGCGCGGGGAAGTCCTTCGTCGCCGAGCTGTGCATCGCACGGGCGGCGCGCAGCGCGCTGGTGGTGGCGCCCACGCTCGACCTCGTGGGGCAGTGGTACGACGCGCTCCGTCGGGCCTTCGGCGAGCCGGTGGGCCTGCTCGGCGGGGGGCACCACGAGCTCGAGGCGATCACGGTCGCAACCTACGATTCTGCATGGATGCAGGTGGAGCGGTGGGGCGACCGCTTCGGCCTGCTGGTCTTCGACGAGGTCCACCACCTGCCGGGTCCCAGCTACGCCCAGGCGGCCACGGGCAGCATCGCGCCCTTCCGGCTGGGGCTCACCGCCACGCTGGAGCGGCCCGACGGCGCCCATGCCTGGCTCGACGAGCTGGTGGGCCCGGTGGTCTTCCGGCGCGAGATCACCGATCTGGCGGGCGACTTCCTCGCGCCCTACCGCACCGAGGTGCTCACGGTGCACCTCGACGCGGCCGACCGCGCCGCCTACGCGCAGGCCGAGGACCAGTGGCGCGGGTTCGTCGCGGCGCGCGGCATCCGCCTCGGCGGGCGGGGCGGCTGGGCCCACTTCCTGCGCGAGACGGCCCGCTCGAAGGAGGGTCGGGAGGCCTTCCGCGCGTGGCGCCGGGCGCGGGAGCTGGTGCAGGCCGCGCCCGAGAAGCTGCGCCGGCTGGCCGAGATCCTGGCCCACCACCGCGACGGCCGGGTGATCGTCTTCACCCACGACAACGCCACGGTGCACGCCATCAGCCGTGCGCTGCTCGTGCCCGCCATCACCCACCAGACCGACGTGAAGGAGCGGCGCGCGCTGCTCGAGGCCTTCGCGTCGGGCGAGCTGCCCGTGATCGTCACCAGCCGCGTGCTCAACGAGGGGGTGGACGTGCCCGCGGCCGACGTGGCGGTGGTGCTGTCGGGCACGGCCACGGTGCGGGAGCACGTGCAGCGGCTGGGGCGCATCCTGAGGCCTCGCGAGGGCAAGCAGGCGGTGCTCTACGAGCTGGTGGTGGCCGAGAGCCACGAGGCCCGCACCTCGGCCCGCCGACGAGACCACGCGGCCTACCGGGAGAGTTGAGTAGATCGCCTGTGCGACGCCGACGGGCTACCTGCGCGCCGACCGGGAGGCACGCATGGGCAGGCTGGCGCTGTGGATCGGGTTCGGATGGCTGGTGACGGGCTGCGTCGTGCCGGCTGCCTTCACCACCGACACGGGCACCCAGGACACCTCGTCGGGCGACGACAAGGGTGGGTCGGGCGCCAAGGACTCCTCGGCCGACGACGACGAGACCGCCGACACGGGCGACACCGGCAAGGCCGGCGACTCGGGGGACGACGGCAAGGGCAGCGGCGTCATCGGCAAGGACTCCGGCACGTCGGGCGACTCCGGCACCACCACGCCGCCTGCGCGCTGCAAGAACGGCAAGGTGGAGGCCGGCGAGCAGTGCGACCTCAACGACCTCAACGGGCAGACCTGCCAGACCCTCGGGCACACCGGCGGCACCCTGGCGTGCACGCTGCAGTGTCGCTTCGACACCCGCAACTGCACCGACGACACCGGTGGCGGCGGGAACGGCGGGAGCAACGGCGGGTCCAACGGCGGCTCGGGCGGGCAGGTCACCGCCTGCCTCGACACCTGCTCCTTCCCCGGCGACGGCGAGTGCGACGACGGGGGGGCGGGCTCGCTCTACGACCTCTGCAGCCTGGGCACGGACTGCACGGACTGCGGGCCCCGTCAGGTGGACTCCTGCACCGACGACTGCGACTACCCCGACGACGGCGACTGCGACGACGGCGGCGTGGGCAGCGACTACAGCCTCTGTGCCTACGGCTCGGACTGCACGGACTGCGGCCCCCGCTGACCCCGGGCGGCGATCTCAGGCTGCTTCGGGACCGCTCGAGGCCACCTCCACCCGGCGGCAGAGCAGCTCGTGGAGCCGCTCCGGCCCCAGGGCGTCGGGGCGCCCCGACGTGTGGCCCGTGAGCGCATCGCGCACGAGCGGTGCCACGAGGTCGTAGCGTCGCACCACGAGGTCGACGGGCTCGGGCGCCTCGGCCCAGGCGGCGGCGACGTGCAGCGCGAGGTCGCGGTTCTCGGACAGGGTGCGGTGGTTCTGGAGCACCCAGCCGCCCTCGCAGGCCAGGCGGCTGCGGATCTTGCCGCCGTAGGCGCCGAGGCCCTTCAGCGCGCGATGGTCGACGAAGACCACCGGGCGGGTGCGGTCGATCCAGGGCGCCACCCGCACCCGTGCCGCGTCGTGGGCCTCGCCGTCGGCCACGCGGTGCACGCCGGCCTCCAGGCGCAGCAGGCCGTGCGCGTAGGGGCCGCACACGGCGAACCAGGCCGCCTCGTCGTCGGCGCGGGGCTCGCACAGCCAGTCCACCCGGAGGCCCTGCTGCTCCGCCCAGGCCGTGTAGGACCGCACGAGCAGGTCGCGGGCGAGGCGGGTGCGGCCGAGGGGACGCACGTGGACCAGGGCGTCCCACATGCCGTCGGGCCCCACGTGCACCAGCTCCCGCCAGGCCGTGGCCATGGCCTCCCGGAGCTCCTCGGCGCGCGCGGCGATGCCCACGAGCTGGCTGCGCAGGCTGGAGCGCTCGAGGTCGGCGTGCAGGTCGGCGATGCGGGTGCGGAGGCGGTCGAGGCGCTCCAGGGTGCGGGTGACCGCGTCGAGGTCGCGCAGCTCCCGCGCGGCCCCCTCGGTGTCGTCCCAGAAGCCGGCCCGGGTGCGACGGCTCTCGAGCAGGCGACGGGTGACGAGCAGCGAGCCCTCCCCGGCGGCCGTGGACAGTGCGGCGAGGTCGTGATCGAGGGCACGCGCGGCCTCCTCCAGGTCGGGCCGCGCGGCGCGTCGACCGTCGAAGGGGATCGGCTCGGCCTCGCGGCGGGCCTCGTGGGTGGTGGCGGTGTCGAGCCGGCGCACCCGCACGTGGCCGTCCTGGGCGGTCACCTTGAGCACCTGGCCGGGCTCGATGCGGTGCTCCATGAGGGTGACGGCCAGGGGCATCACCACCAGGCGCTGCAGCTCGCGGGCGAGGCCGCGGGCTCCCCAGCGGGCGTCGAAGGCCGAGGAGATCACGAGGTCGAGGGCCTCGTCGTCCACCTCCACCACGAGGTTGCGCGACGTGATGCCCTCGCGGCCGAGGATCTCGCGGAGCGCGATGCGGGCGATGCGGCGCACCTGCTCCACGTCGAGGGGGTGGAAGGGGACCACGTGCTGGAAGCGACCGAGGAGCTCCGGCCGGAAGGTCTTCTCGAGGGCGGCGAGGAGGTCGGCGCGGTGGCGACCGGGCTCGGCGGCCCCGAAGCCCACCGCGCGCGACGCGTCCTGGGCCCCCACGTTGGAGGTGCAGAGCACGAAGCAGCTGCGCAGGTCCACCGTGTCGCCCGAGGGCGTGGTGGCGCGGCCCTCGTCCAGCACCGACAGCAGCACGTCGAGCACGGCGGGGTGGGCCTTCTCGAGCTCGTCGAAGAGCACCACCTGGAAGGGCTGCTGGCGCACGGCGTCGGCGAGCAGGGCGGGCTCCCGGGGACGGTAGGGGCTGCCGAGCAGGCGGTGGACCCCGGACTCGTCCTTGAGCTCGCCCAGGTCGAACCGGAGCATGCGGTGGGGACTGCCGAACAGGAAGGTGGCCAGCGCGCGCGCGAGCTCGGTCTTGCCCACGCCGGTGGGCCCCACGAAGAGGAAGGTGCCGAGCGGACGGCGGGGGTCGTGCAGCCCGGACTTGAACAGCGCGATGGCCTGCACCACGGACTCGATGGCCTCGCGCTGGCCCACCAGCCGCTCCTCGAACCAGCTGCGGATCTCCTGCGTGGAGCGGGTGGTGCTGCGGCTCACGACGAAGGCGGGCAGGCCCGCGTAGATGCCGAAGACCCGCTCCACGAAGGCCGGCGTGGCCGCCTCGGGCTCGTCGATGCCCGCCTTCTGCTCCTGGTAGTGCCGCACGCGCTGGAGCAGGTCGAGGGCGGGTCCGGGCTGGGGCCGGGAGGGCAGGAAGCGCCGCGTGAGGTCGACGAGGCTGGCCCGCGCGGCCGGCTCCAGCTCCAGCTCCACCTCGGCGGCGGCGGCGGCGAGCACCCGGTCCACCTGGGCGTCGTCCAGCGCCTCCACGGCCTGGTGGACGAAGAGCTCCGTGACGCCGGGGGTGCGCTCCAGCATGCGGAGCTGGGCGGGGGTGGCGTGGGCCACGAGCTGCACCCGGCCGTCGGCCAGCCACGGGCGCAGGTGGTCGAGCATGTTGTAGGGCAGGTCGGTGGCGCCGCCGGCGAAGTGCAGGTTCCACACGTCGTCGAGGGCGAGCACCCAGGACCGCCGCGCCAGGGCGTCGAGGAGGCCGTCGAGGCGGGTCTGCCACTCGCCCAGGTACTTCGTGCCGGCCAGCAGGGTGCCGGTGGAGGTGGAGAAGAGACCCACGCGCTCCGCGGGTCGCGCGGCCGCCGAGAGGGCCGCGGCGGCACGCAGCGTGCTCCGGCGGCCCACGCCCTCGGGTCCCACGAGCAGCACGCTGCGTCCGGCGCGGAGCGTGGCCAGCAGCGCCGTCGCGTCGGCCTCGCGGCACCAGGTCGAGGCCAGCTCTCCCTGCCGGGCCAGCGCCACCAGGTCGCGGGTGGCCGAGGCGAGGGTGGCGCGGTCGTCGTCGAGGCTGGGCGGCAAGGGGTCTCCGTCCGTCCCCCTCCGGAGGACGGCGCAGGTTAGCCCGAGCGGGACGCGGGCAGCACGCCCTCGGGCGGCTCCATCGGCGTGCCCGGGCGCGACGGGCCCCCCCTGGCGCGGCAGCGGGATACGCCGCAGGGGGCGCGCGTGTGCGCTCGGCCCGGACTGGAACGGGGGGTGGATGGACGAGGCGGCGAACGGGGTGAACCTGACGGTGGCCATCGCCATCGCCACGGGCATCGTGGCGCAGGCCGTCGCACAGCACCTGCGCATCCCGGGGATCGTGCTGTTGCTGCTGGCCGGTGTGGTCCTCGGCCCCGACGTGCTCGACGTGGTGCACCCCGACGCCCTCGGCGAGGGCCTCACGTCGCTGGTGGGCTTCGCGGTCGCGGTCATCCTGTTCGAGGGCGGGATGAACCTGAGCGTCCCGCGCATCCGCCGCTCGAACACGCCCATCCAGCGGCTGATCACGGTGGGCGCGCTGGTCACGGCCGTGGGCGCCACGCTGGCGGCGTGGCTCATCATGGAGTGGAGCCTCACGGTGTCGGCGCTGTTCGGCACCCTGGTGATCGTCACCGGGCCCACGGTGGTCACGCCCCTGCTCAAGCGGCTGCGCGTGGAGCGCGGCGTGGCCACGATCCTCGAGGCCGAGGGCGTGCTCATCGACCCCATCGGCGCGATCATCGCCGTGGCGGCCCTGGAGATCGGCCTGCACCCGTCGGTGGGCAGCGTGGCCTGGGGCGTGCCCGACGTGGCCTTCCGGCTGGGCGTGGGCGGGCTCGTGGGCGGGCTCGGGGGGCTGGTGGTCTCGCGGGTGCTCACCCGGCGGGGCCTCGTGCCCGAGGAGCTCACCAACGTCTTCACGCTGTCGCTGGTGCTGGTGCTCTACTACGTGTCCGACCACCTCATGCCCGAGAGCGGCATCGCGGCGGTCACCGTGGCGGGCATCGCCGTGCGCTACCTGGGCACGCCGGTGGAGCGGGAGCTGCTGGAGTTCAAGGAGCAGCTCACCGTGCTGCTCATCGGCATGCTCTTCGTGCTGCTCGCGGCCGACGTGCGCATCGCCGACGTGCAGGCGCTGGGCTGGCGCGGCCTGGGCGTGGCCGCCGTGCTGGCGCTGGTGGTGCGTCCCCTCGGCGTGGCCGTGAGCACGCTGGGCACCGACCTGTCGTGGCAGCAGCGCGCCTTCCTCGCGTGGATCGCGCCCCGCGGCATCGTGGCCGCCGCCGTGGCGTCGCTGTTCAGCGTGCAGCTGCAGCGCAACGGCATCGCCGGCGGGTCGGAGCTGCGGGCGATGGTCTTCCTCGTCATCGGGCTCACGGTCACCTCGGCCGGCCTCACCGGGGGGCTCGTGGCGCGGGCGCTCGGGCTGCGCCGGCCGTCGAACCAGGGGTGGGTGGTGCTCGGCGCCCACGCGCTGGGCCGCAAGCTGGCGCGGGCGCTGCTGGCCGGGGGCGAGGAGGTGCTCCTCATCGACGTGAACCCCGAGAACGCGCGCGCCGCCGAGGCGGAGGGCATCCGGGTCATCCACGGCAACGCCATGCGCGAGACGGTGCTCGCCCGCGCCGAGCTCGACACCCGGCTGGGCGCCATCGGCATCACCCGGAACGAGGAGGTGAACTTCCTCTTCGTGCAGAAGGTGCGCCAGGTGGCGCGCCTCAAGCGCCTGTACGCCTCGCTGGCCGACGTGTCGTCGGGGGTCACGCCCGACATGGTCCACCACGAGCACGCCCACATCCTCTTCGGCGGGCCGGCCGACGTGGAGCGCTGGGCCGCGCGCATCGACCACGGCACGGCGCGGCTGCTGCGGTGCCGGTACGCGGGCACGCAGGCGGTGGCGTCGGCCAGCGCCGAGGAGGCCCGCCTCGACGGCAAGGCGCTGCCGCTCGTCTTCAAGCGCAACGGGATCTCGGCGCCGGTGGGCGACCATGTGACCTTCCGTCGACGGGACGAGGTGATGCTCGTGATCGACGACAACTTCGAGGACCAGGTGCGGGCCGGGCTGGAGGCCCTGGGCTTCGTGCCGTCCGAGCGCACCTTCTCCGACGACGACGGGGTCGATCCGGTCACGGCCGAGATCGAGGCGCCCGAGGCCACCCCGTGAGGCGCGGCCTCGTGGCCGCCCTGGGCGCGTTCGCCGTGGCCTCGGCGCTGCTCTGCGCGTGGGCTCGTCCCCCCGCCGACGACGCCGCGCGCGCCGCCCGCGTCGAGGCCATGTACGCCGGCTACAAGAAGACCTTCGGCGACGTGCCCGACGTCACGGCCACCGAGGCGCAGGCCCTGCTCGCCGACGGGCGGGTGCTGCTGGTGGACGTGCGGGAGCCGCAGGAGCGGGAGGTCTCCACCCTGCCCGGCGCGGTCACGCCCGACGAGCTCGCCGCCCACCCCGAGGAGGCCGAGGGCAAGGTGGTCGTGGCCTACTGCACCATCGGCTACCGCAGCGGGCAGTGGGCCAAGGAGCAGCGGGAGAAGGGCCTGGACGTGCGCAACCTCGCGGGCAGCGTGCTGGCCTGGACGCACGCGGGAGGCCCGCTCGTGCACGACGGGGAGCCCACCCGGAAGGTGCATGTGTACGGCGCCACCTGGAACCTCGCGCGCAGCGACTACGAGGCCGTGTGGTAGGCCACCGGTCGTGCGCGGTGCCGCCGGGGTTGCACCCCACGACACCGTCGGTTGTAGGGTGACACCGCCACACCTGCCCTGGGAGCGTGCCGTGCTCGAGAAGCTTCGCCAGAAGAAGGCCGACAAGACCTTCGCCTCCGTCGCCGAGATCCTCCTCCACCGCGTGCTCGACACGCCGGGCGACACGGCCTTCTCCTACCCGGACAAGACCGAGACCTGGGTCGAGGTCACCTGGAAGGAGGTGCACGAGGTGGTGCGGCAGGCCACGGCCGGCCTCCGCGAGCTGGGCGTGGGCCTCGAGGATCGCGTGGCGATCCTGGCGCTCACCCGCATCGAGTGGATCCTCGCCGACCTCGCCATCATGTGCGCGGGCGGCGCCTGCACCACGATCTACCCGTCGAACACCGCCGAGGAGTGCCACTACATCCTCTCGGACTCCGGCTCGAAGATCGTGTTCGCCGAAGACAAGGAGCAGCTCGACAAGCTGCTGGCGATCCGCGACCGCCTCCCGGGCGTCGAGAAGGTGGTCACCTTCGACGGCAAGGGCTCGGCCGACGGCTGGATCATCACCTGGACGGAGCTCTGCGAGCTCGGCAAGGCCAAGGACGCCGCGGCGCCGGATGCCTTCGTCGAGCGCATCGAGAGCATCAAGCGCGAGCACCTCGCCACCCTGATCTACACCTCGGGCACCACCGGCGTGCCGAAGGGCGTGGAGCTGCTGCAGGACTGCTGGGTCTACATCAGCGAGGCGATGGACGAGGTCGACATCTTCCAGCCCGACGACAAGCAGTTCCTCTGGCTGCCGATGTCGCACAGCTTCGGCAAGGTGCTCGAGGTCATCCTGATCTCGGCCAACATCCACACGGCGGTCGACGGGCGCATCCCGCGCATCATCGACAACCTCGCGGTGGTGCAGCCCACGTGGATGGCGGCCGCACCGCGCATCTTCGAGAAGGCCTACAACAAGATCGTCACCGGCGTGGAGAAGGACGGCGGCCTCAAGGAGAAGATCTTCCGGTGGGCCCTGTCGGTGGGCTCCGAGGTGAGCAAGGTCCGCCAGGCCTACAAGGAGCCCTCGGGCCTGCTCGCGCTCAAGTTCCGCATCGCCGACGCCCTGGTCTTCAAGAAGGTCAAGGAGCGCTTCGGTGGCCGGGTGCGCTTCTTCATCTCGGGCTCCGCGCCGCTGTCGAAGGACATGGCCGAGTTCTTCCACGCCTGCGGCATCCTCATCCTCGAGGGCTACGGCCTCACCGAGTCGAGCGCGGCCTCCTTCGTCAACCGTCCCGAGAGCTTCAAGTTCGGCACGGTGGGTCCGGGCGTGCCGGGCACCGTGGTGAAGATCGACCCCGAGACGGGCGAGATCCTCTTCAAGAGCCGCGGCGTGATGCGCGGCTACTGGGGTCTGCCCGACAAGACCGCCGAGACCCTCGAGGACGGCTGGCTCCACACCGGCGACAAGGGCGAGCTCGACGACCAGGGCCGCCTGCGCATCACCGGCCGCATCAAGGAGCTCATCAAGACCTCGGGCGGCAAGTACGTGGCGCCGAACGCGCTCGAGAGCCGCCTCAAGGCCCTCTGCCCCTACCTGTCGCAGGTGCTGGTGCACGGCGACGCCCGCAACTTCTGCGTGGCCCTGGTCACCCTCGACCCCGAGGCCATCCCGGTCTGGGCCGCGGACCACGGCCTGGGCGGCAAGTCCTACACCGAGCTCACGAAGGAGCCCGCCGTGCAGGCGATGGTGCAGGAGGCGGTCGACAAGCTCAACGGCGAGCTGCCCAGCTACTCCACCGTGAAGTACTTCTCGATCCTGCCCAACGACCTGACGGTCGAGGACGGCGACCTCACCGCCTCGCTCAAGGTGAAGCGCAAGCACGTCGAGGACAAGTTCAAGGAGCTGCTCGACAGCTTCTACACGGGCTCCGTCAAGAAGCTCTGACGACGGCGCTGGGCGGGGCCGATCCTTCGTTGCTCGGCCTCGTCCCTCGGTCATGTGTGTCTGGACACACTCCCTCGGTCCTCGGCTCTCGCGCCTCGTGTCGACCCCGCCCAGCGCCGTCGTGGCGTCGCGGCGGGTGGCCGATCCTTCGTTGCTCGGCCGCGGCCCGAGCTAGTGCACGACGGGTCGGAGGGTGGTGAGGTCGAGGTACCAGATCGGGCTCTCGACGCGCTCGAGGGAGGGGGTGCAGTCGGTGGCGCCTTCGCGGACGCGCAGGGACCAGAGGGTGCTGGTGCCTGCCGGGGCCCAGCCGGGCTGGCCGGCGACCTGGGCGGTGGGGGCGCTCTCGAAGCACCGGGCGTCGCCGTCGGACCGAGGGGGCAGGTCGAGCTCCACCGCCGCGAGGTAGGCCATGGCCTGCTCCCGGTGGGGACGGTCGTGGTGGGTGCGGGTCCAGAGCTCGTCGCGGGAGATGTGCTGCTCGCCCAGCGCGCGCACCAGCGCCAGCTCCTCGGTGATCGACCGGAAGCCGCCGCGCACCCCGCCGAGCTGGGAGCGCATGTCGGTGGCCAGGGCGAAGTGGCTGGCCCCGAGCACCAGGGTGGCCGCCGCCGTCCAGCCGGCCAGCGGGGCCGCACCCAGGCGCATCACGGCCTGCGTGGCCAGCGCCACCAGGGCGGGCAGCAGGGCCACGAGCGGCATGTAGTACTGACCGTCCTCGGGGAGCAGGAGCAGCCCGGCGGCCAGCACCACGTACAGCCACCACGTGGCCTTGGCCGCGGGGGTGTCGAGGGCGCGCCAGGCCAGCGCGAGCACCGCCAGCACGAAGGCCATCTGCACCAGCTCGAGCGCGCCGGTGCCCGGGTAGAAGGGCCGCGCGAAGGGCAGCGAGACGGCCACGTGCCACGGGCTCACCAGCTCCAGCCAGCGGCTCGTGCGGTCCTCGCTGCCCGGTGTGGGCGAGCCGCCCAGCGCGTGCACCACCAGGCTGGGGATCACGTAGAGGCCCAGCGGGAGCCAGGCGATCCGGCGCCGGAACAGGTTGAGGTCGTGCGCGCGGTCCATCAGGAAGAGCAGGGCGAAGAGCACCCAGCCCACCCGGTGGCCCCCCATCGCCACGGCGAGGCCCGTGGTGGCCAGCACGGCCCCCCAGGCGTGCTCCCGTGACCAGGTGGCGCCCAGCAGCGCCAGCGCGGTGCCGGGCAGCAGGAGCACGATGTGGCTGGGGAAGCTGGTGAGGATGGGCATGTGCGTGGACAGGAGCACCAGGGCGGCCAGGGCCGTGGGCACGCCCGGCGCCAGGCGCCAGGCCAGGAGCACGCCGAGGCCCCAGCCCAGCGCCACCAGCGCCATCGACACCAGCATCGTGGTGGTCACCGACGGCCAGGCCGTGACGGCCAGCCCGAAGATCCAGTAGGCCAGCCAGCCGTGGTTGCCGCCCACCGAGGTGATGGGGCCCTGCAGCGGCAGCTCCCCGTGGCGCACCCGCCCGTAGACCTCGAAGTCGCGCAGGGTGTTGTAGTTGACGCAGAGGACGTCGTCCTCGAAGACGCCCGTGAGGATCACGCCCCAGCGCCACGCCATGCCGACGAGGACCAGCAGCACCACGGCGAGGAGGAGGCGACGGAGCGGCATGCGGACGGCCTCGGCGCGGGCGCACGGTGCCGCGTCGATCCGGCCGCCGCAGCGCGCTGCGGGCTCACCATACACGCGCCGCGGGCGCCGAGCGAGGGAGGCCCCGGACGGGTCAGAACTCCTCGTCGCCCATGCGCACCGCGTACAGATCCATCCGGCGGTCGTCCCAGTTGCGCACGGTGCCCGTGGCCCTGTGGCGACGCAGGTGCTCCAGATCGAGGTCCTGCACGATGAGCTCCTCGATCGCCGGCGCGCACTGGGCAGCGATGCCGTCGGCGGGGAAGGCCACGTCGCAGGGCGTGAGGATGGCCGAGCAGGCGTAGTGCAGGTCGGCGTTCTCCACCCGGGGCAGGTGACCCACGCAGCCCGCGATCACGGCGTACAGGTGGTTCTCGATGCAGCGGGCGTGGGCGCACTGCCGCACCCGCAGGAAGCCCTGCCGGTCGTTGGTGTTGAAGGGCACGAAGAGCAGGCGGGCGCCGCGCGCCGCGAGCACGCGGCCCAGCTCGGGGAACTCGCTGTCGTAGCAGACGAGCATCGCCACCTTGCCGCGGTCGGTGTCGAAGACGTCGACGCGGTCGCCTCCGCGCACCCCCCACCACTTGGCCTCCGAGGGCGTGATGTGGATCTTCTTCTGCTCGGCCACGGTGCCGTCGCGGCGGAAGAGCATCGCCACGTTGTACAGGCCGTCCTCCTCCTCCACGAAGGTGGAGCCGCCCACCAGGTTCACGTCGTAGCGGAGGGCCAGGTCGCGGAACATCTCGCGGTAGCGACCGGCGAAGCCCGCCAGGGCGCGGGCCTGGGCCGGTGCGGGCCCGGGCTCGAGGATCGACAGCAGCTGCAGCGAGAAGAGCTCGGGGAAGACGAGGAAGTCGCAGCGGTAGTCCGACGCGGTGTCGACGTAGTACTCGACCTGCGTGGCGAAGTCCTCGAAGCTCTCGACGCGCCGCATGGGGTACTGCACGAGGCCCACGCGCACCGGGAACACGGCCCGGCGGTGGCGCTCGCGACGCGAGGGCACGTAGCCGAGGTTCACCCACTCCAGGATGGTGGCGTAGCCGGCGGAGTCCTCGTCGCTGGGCAGGTAGTCGGCCACCACGCCGCGCAGCGCGAAGCCGTTCGCGAGCTGGGCCGTGAGCACCGGGTCGACCACGCGACGGTCGACCACGGCGTCGACGTAGGCCTGCGCCGACATCTCGTCGCGGCGCGCGGCGTACCCGGGGATGCGGCCGCCGATCACCATGCGCTCGAGGTTGAGCTCGCGGCACAGCTCCTTGCGGCGGGTGTAGAGGCGACGGGCCAGCTTGCGCCCGCGGAAGGCGGGGTCGACCTGCAGCTCGATGCCGTAGAGCGTGTCGCCGTCGGGGTCGTGGTTGCGGATGAAGCCGTCGTCGGCGATCGCCTTCCAGTCGTGCCAGGCCGCGTACTCGGCGTAGTCCACCACGAGGCTGGCGCTGCTGCCGACGAGCTCGCCCTCCACGAACAGGCCGATCTGGCCCTCGGGGAAGGTGCGGATCTGGCTGAGGAACTGCTGCTCCTTCCAGGGCTTCATCGTGGGGAAGCAGCGGAGCTGGAGCGCCACCAGCGCGGCGTGGTCGGAGGCCTCGAGCGGCCGGAGGACGATGGTGGGCTCTTCGACGGACATGCACGCTCCTGGCGGGACACGTCTCCCTATCGCGCAGCGTCCGGGGGCAGGTCGCGGGCCAGCGTCGCGACGACGGCGGCGACGGCGTCGGGGTCCCAGAGGATGCCGGCGTGCCCCAGCCCGGGGAGGCGGACGTGGCGCGCCTGGGGATCGAGCGTGGTCTCCACCGGGTAGACCGTGGTGTCCTCCTCGCCGCCGATGGTGGTGAGCGTGCGCGGATCGACCAGGTCCGACAGCAGCGGCAGGGCGTGCAGCGCGGCGCTCCGGCGCCCGAGGAAGCGCGTCTCGGGGAAGGGGAGGCCGCGGGCCGACCCCGTGCCGAAGTGGGGGGTGCCCAGCGTGACCACCTGGCCCAGGCGGGCCGCCAGGTCGGGGCGCCGCGCGAGGACCACGCGCAGCACCACGCCCCCCATGGAGTGGGCGACCACGTCCAGCGGGCCCGGGGTGGCGGCCACCCGCGCCGCGAGGTGGGCCTCCAGCACGTCGGCGTAGGCCTCGACACGCCGCGGGGGCAGGCCGAGCAGCACGGCCTCCGTCACCCGTCCCCGGGCGTGGAGGCGCCGCCGGAGCCGCCAGAAGTTGGTCCCGTTCTGGCTGAAGCCGTGGATGCAGAGCACCGCGCGTCCCCGGGGGTGCGGCGGGGTCCACACCGCATGGCTCACCGGCCACATGAGCTGGGAGACCTGCACGCCGAGCAGGGCGCGCACCTCACGACGCCAGGTGTCGAGCTGCCGACGCACCGAGGCGCTGCCCGCCTGCCGGCGCGTGTGGCGCAGGTAGGCGCGGGCCCGGACGTCCATCACGAGCACGAAGGCCCAGGTCCAGAGGACCGGGGCGATCAGCGCGAGGAGGAGGACCCGGGCACGCCCGGGTCGTGTCACGGACAGTTCCCGTTCGCCACGCCCGGGGTGCCGAAGTCGCCGGTGGCCCCGATGGCGGTGCCGGCGTTGCACCACGTGGTGAGGTTGCCGTCCGACAGCTCCTTGGCCGTGCCGTTGGTGAAGGTCCACGAGGAGTAGTCCACCAGCTCCAGCAGCCCGCCGACGCCGTTGGCGATGCCGATGCCGTTGCCGGGCGCCAGCGCGAAGGGCAGCGTGGCGTCGGCCGTGACGCCGGGGTTGCACGTGGCGAGCTGCGCCGGGTTCGTGGCGAACACCACGCGGTCGCCGGGGACGACCACCAGGCTGCCGGTGAACTGCACCGGGTTGGTGGTGGCCGTGCCCAGGTACATCCCCTTGAGGTCCACCTCCTCGGGCCCCTGGTAGAAGAGCTCGACGTAGTCGCCGTTGTCGGTGCCGCAGGCCACGCTCGAGATGCGGAACTCGGCGATGCGCACATCGCCGGGCTCGAGGTCGGCGCTGCTGAAGCCGCCGGTGTCGACACCCGGCACGTTCGGCGCGCGGGGCGTGGCGTCGGCGAGGTTCGTGGACTTCGTCCAGTTCTCCGACATCCAGGTGGTCTGCTCGTCGGTGTCGAAGACCGACCGGTAGAACACCGCGTTCGTGTACTCCCAGGGCTGGCCCGTGCCGTCGACGCCGATGGCGCCGAAGACGTCGTAGACCGTGCTGCCGCGCTGCAGCGCGATGGCGTCGTCGCCGTCGATGGTGAGGCCCGAGAACTTGAAGTCGGCGGTGGTGCCGATGGTGCTCGTGAGCACCGCGTCGTCCACGTCGTTCGTGATGAGGAAGAACTCGCCCGGGTCGAGGTAGGGGCCGGTGCCGTCGCCGGCGCCGAAGGTGACCGAGTTCGCGGTGGTGCTGCCGTCCAGGTAGACGGCGATCGACCACCCGCCCAGGTCGAGCTGCTGGCTCTCGGACGGGTTGCGGATCTCGACGAAGCGCACCTGCGTGCCGCCGGTGCCCTCGTAGACCTCGCTCAGGATGGGCACGGGCCCGTCGTAGGGCGGGTCGGTGTCGGTGTCGGTGTCGAACACGCAGGTGTCGTTCGGAGCGCCCGGCGTGCCCAGGTCGTCGGTGCTGCCGATGACGCTGGTGGAGGAGCAGCTCTCGAACGGCTCGAAGGGCAGGTCCGGGTTGCGCTGCGTGGCGATGCCCTCGGTGACCGAGACGTCGGAGTAGGCGATCTGGTCGACGAGCCCGCTGGGGCCCGAGAGCCCGATGGAGCCGCTGGTGGGCAGGACGAAGGGCAGCTCGGCGTCGGCCGTGATGCCGTAGCAGCTCTGCAGCCCGGTCGCGCTGCGCGCGATGATCGCGTACCCGAGGGGCTCCACGAAGGCGGCGGTGGAGATGGTGTACGTGTCGAAGCCGATCGTCACGTCCACGTTCTTGAGGTTCACCGTCTCGGCCAGGGTGGACCGCACCTCGAGGTACTGGCCGCTCGCATCGGGGCACACGGACGGGTCGACCATGAACTCGTTGATGCGGAGGTCACCGAGCATCAGCTCGATGGCGCCCACCGTGTTCGGGTCGGTGTCGGTGTCGAGGCCGGCGGTGTTCGCCAGGCCCAGGGTGGCCTCGGACGCGTCGGGCCAGAGCTTCCACTCCTCGAGCACCCACCAGGGCGTGGACTGCACCACCGACGGCTCGCGGAGGGCGACCTGGTCGAGGTAGGCCCAGGCCGTGCCGGTGCCGTTGCGGCCGATCTCGCCGTAGATGTCGACGACGAAGCCGTCGTGGAAGAGCACGTAGGTGTCGTTGCCGTTGCCGTCGACGATCGAGAGGCGGTTGTCGGGCTCGGCGCCGAAGACCGAGGTGTACACGCCGGCGGGTCCGTCGGGGTGGGCCACGACGTAGGCGTCGCCGGGCTGCAGCGTGAGCTCCGACGGGAGCGGGATGTCGTTGCTGCTGGAGCCGCCGTCGGCGAAGCGCCGCACGATGTAGCCGGACATCGAGACCGGCGAGCCCGAGACGTTCGCCACCTCGATGTAGCGGATGCGGCTGTCGGGCCCGTAGTCCACCACCTCGCTGAGGACGAGCGGGGTGCGCTCGCGGGGGTCGTTGAAGGTGCCGTCGCAGACGGGGTTCACGGCGCCCGGCGAGCCGAGCTCGGAGCCGAAGGAGGAGCCCGGGGCACGGGCCTCCGCGCGGCAGATGGTGCTCGGCGTGTTCGGGTCACGCTGCAGGGCCACGCCCGGCGTGACCGTCAGGCTGCCGTAGTCGAAGGAGGCCAGGGTCACGAAGCCGGACCCGTCGGTGACCTTCACGCTGCGGACGCCGCTGTTCGGCAGGCGCAGCGACCACTGGATGGTGGGCGTGGCGCCGGTGCACGGGCTGAAGGACGTGCTGCCCGGCCCGAAGAGCACGCGCGCGCCGGGCTGGATGATGCGCGGGAAGGGGTAGGACTCCGACGTGGTGCCGCTGTCGGCGGTGACCTCGACGCGCACGCCGCCGAGGTTCAGCTCGCGCGGCCCCTGGTAGAGCAGCTCGAGGTACTCGGCCGCGAAGTCGGAGCAGGCGCCGGGATCGGGGAGGATCTCGGTGATGACGAGGTCGTTCGCCCCGAGCTCGGCGATGGTGAGCGGCGGCAGGGTGCCGGAGTCGCCGGAGTCGCCGGAATCCCCGGAGTCGCCCGAGTCGCCGGAATCCCCGGAGTCGCCGGAGTCGCCCGAGTCGCCGGAATCCCCGGAGTCGCCGGAGTCGCCCGAGTCGCCGGAATCCCCGGAGTCGCCGGAGTCGCCCGAGTCCACGGGCTCCCAGCTGTCGTTCGCCTGGTTCAGCGTGGTCTGGTTCGTGTCGGAGGTGATCACCCAGTCCGCCGCGTTCCAGGTGCTGCGGGCCGTGGTGGCGTCGACCTTCCTCCAGGCGACCTTGTCGGTGTAGTCCCAGGGCTGGCCGGTGCCGTCGATGCCGACGGCGCCGTAGATGTCGACGATCTCGCCGCGGTACACCAGCGCGTAGGTGTCGTCGCCGTCGCCGGCGATGAGGTTCGAGCGCTTGGCGGGGATGCCGCCGTAGGCGGCGAAGGCGTCGTTGGTGGGGGACGTGGAGCCGATGGTCCAGATGCGGCCCGGCTGCATGATCACCGTGCCCACGCTGTCGAGGACGATGGTGCCGGGGGTGGTGCTGGAGCCCAGGTAGACGTTGAGCGTGTAGCAGCCCAGCAGCTGGCTCGCGCTCTGGTCGTTCCCCGGGTGCAGGATCTCGACGTACTTCACGTTGCCGGTGAGGGCGTCGAAGACCTCGTTGAGGATCAGGTACTCGCTGGGGTTGGCGGGGCAGGGGTCGGGCGGACCGGAGTCGCCCGTGCCGGAGTCGCCCGTGGTGCCCGAGTCGCCGGAATCCCCGGAGTCGCCGGAGTCCCCGGAGTCGCCGGAGTCCCCGCCGCCGAACTCCCCGAAGTAGCCGCCGATCGAGGTGTTGCTGACGTTGCCCGAGATCACCCACTCGGTCTTCTGCCAGACGGCGGTGGGGTCCACCGTCTCCTCGTTCAGCCGGTAGGCGTACTTGTCGGTGTACTCCCAGTCGGTGCCGGTGCCGTTGACACCGACCTGGCCGTAGATGTCGACCACCTGGCCGCCGTACTCGAGCACGTAGACGTCGTTGCCGTTGCCGGTGATGCCCTGGCTGGTCTTCGTGTAGCTGCCGCCGAACACGTTGGTGTAGGCGGTGGCGGTGCCCGGCCGCGCCACCACGTAGTGCTGGAGGGGGGCGATGGAGGTGCCGTTGAGCAGGGGCTCGAAGTAGGCCTTGTTCGGATCGCCGTCGGTGTAGATCACCACGCACCAGCCGTCCCAGGCGATGGGGGCGTCGGTGGGGTTGAAGATCTCGACGTACTTGAGCTGGCCGCCCGGGTCGTCGGTGATCTCGGTGAGCACCAGCCGCGGCGGCGTGCCGAGGGAGGCCACGCCGCACACCTCGCGGGGGTCGGCGCCGGAGTCGCCACCGGAATCTCCGGAGTCTCCGGAGTCTCCGGAGTCCTGCGGGCAGGTGATCTCGAACTCCAGGTCGTACGACGTGCACACCTGGGTGACCGTGTAGACCGTGAGGAAGAAGTCGCGGTCGTTGATGGCGGGCACCGTGTAGGTGACCACCTCGGGCTGGTTGGCGCCCTTCGCCTCGTCCTCGACGCCCAGACCGGCGTTCTGCAGGCGCAGGTCGATGTCGACCTCCGCGCTGTCGAAGCGGGCCGTGACGGTGAGCGTGCAGCCGGCCTGCACCGTGCCCTTGTAGATGTCGACGTCGGCGATGACGCCGTCGAGCACCTGGTCGGTGAGCGTGACCGGGTTGGTGGGGCTGACCGCCACCGGGTCGGCCGTGCCGAAGCCGTCGTTGGGGCCGCCGGGGTCGGCGTTCGGGCAGGCCTGCGGGCCGGTGTCGGTGTCGGTGTCGGTGTCGGTGTCGGTGTCGGTGTCGGTGTCGGTGTCGGTGTCGACCACGCACACGCCGTTCGCCGCGCCCGGGGAGCCGAACTCCGAGGTGCCGGGGATGGACGTGCTGGACTCGCAGAGCTGCCCGTTGACCTCGTCGCGGATCCACGCGAAGCCGGCCCGGATCGGACGACCGGCGCCCACGCCGATGGCGAAGGTGTCGAAGGTGGTGCCGAAGGCCGAGAGGATCAGCGTGGCCTGGAGCTCGCCGAGCTTGGTGCCGGTGGCGAGGTCGCCGGTGACGTTGAAGCAGGCGGCGAGCCCACCGAGGTTCGCGGCGAGCACGAAGTAGGCGCCGGGCTGCATCACCACGCCCGAGGGCGCCAGGTAGATGGTGCCGCCGAGGTTCACGGTGAGGCCGTCGAGCAGCACCGCCTCGTCGCCGGTGTAGTGCAGCTCCACGTACTCGCCGGCGTCGTTGGCGCAGATGGTGTCGGCCATGACCTCGTTGATGCGGAGGTCGGCGGGGTCGATGTCCTTCAGCGAGATGCCGGTGGGGCCGGAGTCGCCGGAGTCGCCGGAGTCCCCGGAGTCACCCGAGTCGCCCGAATCGCCGGAGTCGCCCGAATCGCCGGAGTTCCCGGAATCGCCCGAGTCGCCGGAGTCCCCGGAATCGCCCGAATCCCCGGAATCGCCGGAGTCGCCCGAATCGCCGGAGTCGCCCGAATCGCCGGAGTCCCCGGAATCGCCCGAGTCGCCGGAGTCCCCGGAATCGCCGGAGTCACCGGAGTCGCCGGAGTCCCCCGAGTCGCCCGTGCCCGTGTCCTGCAGGGCGGGGTGCACGCCGGGCGTGTAGGCGTCGGCGCTGGCGCCGAGGATGTACCACTCGTCGGCGTCGTAGGTGGTGGCGGGGGCGTCGACCTCGGCCCGGCGCCACGCCACGCTGTTCGCGTAGGCCCAGTCCGTGCCGTCGCCGTCGGTGCCGGGCACGCCGAAGACGTCCACGAGGGTGGTGCCGAACGACAGGGTGAAGGCGTCGTCGCCGGTGCCGTCGACCACGCCGTCGAGCTGGTCGGCGTCGACCCCGTAGAAGTCCAGGTAGGACGGCACGCAGCCCTTCGCGCAGCTGCCCACCACCCAGGACTCGCCGGGCTGCAGCACGGCGTCGATGTCGAGGCTGCCGGCCACCACGTCGGGCGAGGAGCCCGGGTCGTTGTGGCGGCGGAGCACCCAGCCGGCCAGCGACACCGGGCTGTTCCCGGGGTTGTAGATCTCGACGTACGGCAGCTTGGCCGACACGCGGTGCACGACCTCCGAGATGATCAGCTCGTCGTCGGTGGCGCACGACAGGTTGGGCTGGCCGGGCGTGCCGAGGTCGTCGGGCGCGCCGGGGATCGCGGAGTACGACGCGCACCAGGTGCCCTGGTCGTCGCGCTGGGCCGACACGCCGGGGCCCGTGGGGAAGGTGGCGTCCCACGTGAGCTCGTCGAGCAGGGTGCCGGCCGCGAACACCTTCAGCGTGCCCGACGAGTTCGAGAGGGTGAAGCCGCGGTGCTCCACGCTGGGGGCGCTGAAGCAGGTGCCGGAGGTGCTGTCGCTGTACTGCAGCAGCACACGGGAGCCCGTGGTCACGGGGACGCTCTCGCCCACGGCGTACAGCACGCCGCCGACCTGGAGCTCGAGACCCCGCAGGTCCACCGCCGCGGTGCCCCGGTAGGTGAGCTCGACGTACTCGCCGCGCACGCCCGCGCAG
Organism: Alphaproteobacteria bacterium; assembly: GCA_020632955.1. GTDB lineage: Bacteria > Myxococcota_A > UBA796 > UBA796 > JACKEO01. The sequence continues at coordinate 77,610 of JACKEO010000008.1, read as the reverse complement.
GTGCGGGGCTGCACGTGGATCTCGTCGATGGTGACGTCGCCCGCCACGAGGCTCTCGAGGTCGGAGCCGCCGGTGTCGCCCGAGTCGACCGGGCAGGTGCCGTTCGCGGCGTTGGGGCTGCCGAGGTCGCCGGAGGTGCCGATCTCGATGTCGGCGTCGCACCACTTCTGGGGATCGGCGTCGTCGCGCTCCAGGGCCGCGCCCTTGGTGACCGGCAGCGTGGACGGTCCGATCGAGACCTGGTCGAAGGTGCGGGTGGCCGTGCGCAGCGTGATCGTGTCGCCGCCCGGCGCGAAGGTGAGGCCGTGGGCGAAGACCGGCAGGCTGCCGTAGCAGGACTGGAAGGCCACGGCGTTCTTCGCGAGCACCACGCGGTCGCCGGTGGACACGACCACGGTGCCGGTGATCGTGGTGAGCGCGCTGGTGGCCGTGGTGAGGCCGAGGCCCTGCAGATCGGCGTCCTGGGTGCCCGTGTAGCGGACCTCGACGTAGTCGCCGTTGATGCAGGTGGGGTCGGCCATCACCTCGGTGAGGGTGAGCGCGCCGCCGGGGATGGCGTCGACGCCGATCGGGCCGGGCGGGCTCGTGTCGCCGGTGTCGCCCGTGTCGGGCAGGTAGCAGGCGCCGTTGGCGATGCCGGGGCTGCCGTAGTCGGTGGTCGTGCCGATGCGCTCGTCGGAGTAGCACCAGCCCGTGCTGCTGCCGGTGGTGCGCTGCAGCGCGCGGCCGGGCGCCACCGGACCGGCGCCGTTCGGGTTGATGGCCGACAGCTGGACGTCGTCGAAGGTGCGCGAGCCGGCGGTGAGCTTCAGGCGGTCGTCGGTGTTGTCGATGTCGAGGCCGCTCGAGAGCGTGGCGCGCAGGCCGTAGCAGTCGAGGTAGCCCTGCTGGTTGCGCGGCAGCACGATGCGGGTGCCTGGCGACACGGGGAACGGCGCGGGGAAGACGTAGGTGCCGCCGCCGTCGCTGACCGTGAGGCCCGCGGCGTCGATGTCGACGGTGCCCGTGTAGTGGATCTCGAGGTACTCGCCGCCTTCGTCGCCGCAGGCCGTGGGGTCGGCCATGATCTCGGTGATCTGCAGCTGATCGACGGGCACCTGGGCCACCGCCGGGTCCTGGGCCGTGTCCTGCGTGTCGCCCGAGTCGGAGTCGCCCGTCTCGGTGTCGCTCGTGGCGTCGGTGTCGGTGTCGTCCTTGGAGGACTTGTCGTCCGGGTCCGTCACGCACGCGGGCGCGAGGCACACCGCGAGCAGCAGGGTCGACCAGGGGGCGAAGCGCATGGAACCATCCCGTCGGGGCATCCGCCGTTGTACCCCATGCGCGCCCGGGGCCGCCGGGTCGCGGTGCGACTTTGTCGTCAATGGGGCACGTCGTCGTCGCGCGGTGACCGGGTCCGCGGGCGGTACCGGTGCTGCTAGGATGCGGCCCTCCCTCCGGAGGTCCCATGCGCCTGGTTCTCCCCCTCCTGCTCCTCGGCTGCGGTGGCACCGAGGAGGCCGCCCCCGGCCTCGAAGCCCAAGCGGCGGCCAAGTGCCCCCGCGTCCACCTCGATCGGCTGCCCGGCGACTGGGTGGTGGCCACCGGCGACCCCGAGCGCCGCTTCCGGGTGGTGCAGGAGGGTACCGAGACGCTGCTGTGGTTCGTGGACCCGGGCTTCTCGAACCACAAGCTGGAGCTGGTGGGCACCCGCCGCGACACCGACTGGCGCTTCGACGAGCGGCCGCGAGGGGCCCGCGCCGAGCTGGTGGCCTCGGGCGGCGAGGCGCCCAAGCGGGTGTACGTGGCCCCGCGCCTGCAGAAGTGCTCCGTGGAGGTCTACGCCGGCGTGGCCCTGCCCGACGGCAAGGAGGCCATCCCCACCAAGCCCGTGGAGTACCTGCAGTTCCCGGATCAGCCCGGGCTGGTGCTCACCTACCGGCCCGCCGACGAGCCCCTCTTCCTCGATGCCGCGGCCGGCCGGCGCGCCGAGGCGCAGCGCCAGCTCGCCGAACAGGGGGCCCCCACCTTCGCCGCCGCGGCCGACACCGTGGAGGTGGCGGCGTGGACCCAGGCCACGGCCGACGGCGACGCCGCCTGCGCCTACACCGCCGACGCCTACGTGGACGGGCGCCCGGTGGAGGCCGCCCAGGGCGTGGCGGCCACCGTGGTGGGCGAGGACCGCCGCTGGGCCGTCTCCCTCGAGGGGCTGGGCAGCGGCAACCACACGTTCGAGCTCTACCGCTACCGGGCCTGCGAGGGCGCCGGGCGCGAGCTGCTCGCGGTGGCTGCGCTGGGGGCGGTCGTCCCATGAACCAGCCCGCCCCGGCGCGCCTCGGCCGGCGTGCCTTCCTCGGCCTCGGCCTGCTGGGCGGCGCCGCGCTCGCCCTGGGCGGGGTGGGCCTGGCCCTGCAGCCGGGGGTGGCGCGCGCACCGGCCACGCCGCTGCAGGCGCTGTCGCCGCGGGCCTTCTCCGTGCTCGCGGCGGTGGCCGACCGGGTGTGCCCCGGCGGCGAGGGGGCGCCCGGTGCCGCGGAGGTGGGCGTGGCCGAGAAGGTGGACGCGCTGCTCGCCACCTCGCCGCCCACCTTCCGCACCGACATCGAGCAGGCCCTGCTCCTGCTGGAGAACGCGCTGCCCGGCCTGCTGCTCGACGGGCGCGCGCGCCCCTTCACGGCGTGCGACGCGGCCACCCAGGACGCCACGCTGGAGGCCTGGCAGACCTCGTCCCTGGGCCTGCGTCGCCAGGTCTACAAGGGCGTGCGGGGGCTGGTGGTGGCGGCCTACTTCGGCAGCCCCGAGACCTACCGCAGCGCCTCGGGCTACCCCGGTCCCCCCGACTTCTCGTCGCTGGACCGCCCCGGAGACCCCACGTGAGCTCCCGCATCGAGACCTTCGCCGACCACGGCGCGTCGCGCGAGCTGACCTGCGACGTGTGCATCGTGGGCAGCGGCGCGGGCGGGGCGGTGGTGGCCGCCGGGCTGGCCGAGGCCGGCCTCGACGTGGTGATCCTCGAGGAGGGCAGCCACCTGGGGCGGCGCGACTTCACCCTGCACGAAGGCGACGCCTACCCGGCGATGTACCAGGAGCGCGGATCCCGGGCGACGGCCGACGCGGGCATCACCATCCTGCAGGGCCGCAGCGTGGGCGGCAGCACCACGATCAACTGGACCACCTGCTTCCGCACGCCAGAGCGCATCCTGGCCCACTGGGCGCGGCACCACGGGCTCGACGGCCTCGATCTCGACGCCCACTTCGCGGCGGTGGAGGCGCGGCTGTCGATCGCGCCGTGGCCGGTGGAGCCCAACGCCAACAACAGCAAGCTCCGCGAGGGGGCCGAGGCGCTGGGGTGGAGCTGGGAGGTGCTGCGCCGCAACGTGAACGGCTGCGCGAACTCCGGCTACTGCGGCCTGGGCTGCCCGGTGGACGGCAAGCAGGGCATGGGCATCACCTACCTGCCCGACGCGCTGGCGGCGGGAGCCCGGGTGCTCGCGAACGTGCGCGTGGAGCGCCTCGAGACCGCGGGCGGCAAGGTGGTGGCGGTGCACGGGCGGGCGATGTCGGCGGGCGCGCCGGTGCCGGACGGTCCGGCGATCGTGGTGCGGCCGAAGGTGGTGGTGACGGCCTGCGGGGCCATCAACGGGCCGGCCCTGCTGCTGCGCAGCGGCCTCGACGCCGGCGGGCTGGTGGGCCGACGCACCTTCCTGCACCCCGTCCTCGGTGCGGTGGGCTGGTACCCCGAGCGGGTCAACCCCTTCTGGGGCGCGCCCCAGTCGGTGGGCAGCCACGAGCACATCGACCGCGGCCCCGACCGCATGGGCTACTTCTTCGAGGCCGCGCCGATGCAGCCGATGCTGTCGGCGGTGGCCCTGGGCCTGTACGGCGACGAGCTGCACGAGCTGATGCGCGAGCTGCCCCACCTGTCGGCCCTCATCGCGCTGGCGGTGGACGGCCTGCTGCCCGGCGACGAGGGCGGGGTGGTGCGGCTGGGTGGCGAGGGGCGTCCGGTGCTCGACTACCCGATCGGCCCGGCCCTGCAGGAGGCCTGGCGGGAGGCCACCGTGGACCTGGTGCGCCTGCACCTGGCGGCCGGGGCCGAGCTGGTGGGCACGCCGCACGTGCCGCTGATGCTCATCCGCACGGAGGCCGAGCTCGATCGCGTGCGGCAGGCCTCCTACGCCTCGGGCCACGTCACCGGGCTGTCGGCCCACCAGATGGGCGGCTGCGCCATGGGCAGCGATCCCGCCCGCCACGTGGTGGACGCCGAGCACCGCTTCCGGGGCGTGCCGAACCTCTTCGTGGTGGACGGCTCGGTGCTGCCCACCGCCCTGGGGGTGAACCCCAGCGAGACCATCTACGCGCTGGCCCACCGGGCGCGGCGCTTCGTCGGGGAGGCCGTGTAGGTCCGAGATCCCGGCCGCGCTATGCTCGCCGCCGAGGAGGCGCCCTGCGGAGCCTGTGGCCGACGGCGTGGCTCGCCCTGGGGACCGTGGCGGGAGGCGAGGCGTGGGCGCAGTCCTCGCTGGACCCCCCCACGAGCTTCCTCGGCGGTCGCATCGCCGAGCACCGCCACGGCTACGCCACGCTCGGCTACCCCGACGTGGAGGGCGGGGTGCGCTTCCCCCGCGGCCGCTGGGACATCTCGGCCCGCCTGCGCGTGGCCTACGGCACGCCCTCCTTCTCGTACATCCCCAACGCCGTGGCCTTCCTCGCGGGCACCGAGGTGCGCTGGCGGGTGCTGGACTCGGGCGACCTGTCGGGCGTGGTGATCGCGTCGGTGTCGGCGGGTCCGGCCATCGGTGCGGCGCCCGTGGCCCTGGGGCTGGGCCTGCTGTCGCCGGGCTTCCTGGTGACCTACCGCCTGGTCGACGTGGTGGACCTCACCGTGGGCCTGCAGCTGCAGGCCGACCTGTGGGTGCAGGCCGGCGGGGTGTTCTTCTGGGGCGCGCTGCCGATCATCGCGGGCGGCGAGATCCGGGTGGGCCGCAACGTGGTGCTGGGCCTGCGGGCCGAGGTGGGCCCGAGCTTCGCGGCCGGCAACGTCTACCCCTTCACGAGCGCGTCGGTGGGCACCGGCTCGCTGGTGGGCGGGCGGGTGCGGGCGGTGATCGGGGCGGCGGTGGATTTCTAGGACCGGCCTGCCTCACTCCTCCAGCCGGCACACCGCCGCCGCCGGCAGCTGCTTCACCAGCGAGCTGCCCAGGTCCCGGTCCTGCGGCGAGGAGCCGTTCGTCGACCACCGCATCGCCTTGGGCGGCGAGGCGGCCAGGGCGGTGATCACGGCCTCGTCGATCGTGAACTCGGGCCAGGCGTCGGAGCCCATCATCGTGACGGCCGCCGTGCCCCCCTCGCTCACGAGGTGGAGGCGCGTGCCGTCCTCGAGCGCCAGGTCCACCGTGGCCCACCCCGGGGGCAGCTGGGGACCGCCGCGGAAGATCATCCCGAACAGGAAGAACTTGAGGGACAGCACCGTGGGCTGGCCCTCGCCCCAGCGCAGGCGGAAGTCGTTGGCGTCCACGCGGGTGCGCAGGGTGCCCTCGAAGCCGTCCTCCTCCTGGCGGGCCTTGGCCTTGGTGCAGGCCTTGCGGACGGGGAGCGGGGTGCGGGTGGCCGGCCCGCCCGTCACCGTGGCCACGCCCGCGGCGGCGACCTGGCCGCCGCGCCACGGGCTCACCTCGCCCGACGCCGCGCCCGCCGACACCCCGAGCGCGCGCCCCACCTCCGCCACGCCCACGCCGAAGGCGAGGCCCTCCACGCCCACGCCCACGCGCTTGGAGCTGACGATGGCCTGCACGCGGCCCTCGGCGTCGAAGACGGGGCCGCCGCTGTTCCCCGGGTTCACGCTCGCGTCGGTCTGCAGCAGCGCCCAGCCGTCGCCCTCGCGCCAGCCGCTCACGATGCCCTTGCTGATGGAGTGCGACAGGGCCTCCCCCGTGGGGGAGCCCACCACCCAGGTCTCGCTGCCCGGCGCGGCGGGCGTGGGGGCCAGCGGGGCGCAGGGAGGCGCCCCGGCGGCGTGCACCAGCGCCAGGTCGGCCCCGTCGTGCACGCGCACCACCTCGCCCTCGAGCTCGGAGCCGTCGCGCAGGGCCAGCGTCACCGTGCGGGCCTTGCCCACCACGTGCGCCGCCGTGAGCACCCACCCGTCGGGCGACACCACCACGCCGCTGCCGGATCCCGCCAGGGTGTGCACGCGCACCACCGCCTGGCTGCGCGCGTCGAGGCCTGCGGGCAGCGCGACGGCGTCGGCGGTGCAGGCCGCGAGGGTGGCGGGAGGGGCCTCCTGCGCCGAGGCGAGGCTGGCGGCGAGCAGGGTGGAGAGCAGCAGCGGCATGGGGGCTCCGGGGCGCGCGCCTGTGTCACACGCGCGGGCCGCCGGTGCAGACGCTGCCTGGGCCCGGGACACCTACTCCCAGACCGCCTCGTCCCAGGTGGCCACGTCCCAGGTGGTGCCATCCGCGGGCGCGCTGTCGTCGGTGGGGGCGCTGTCGTCCACCGCCGCCGAGTCGTCGCCCGGGCCCGTGGGGTCGTCGTCGGTGCCGTCCCGGGCGCAGCCGAGGAGGACGAGGCCGGCGAGGAGCAGCGCGGGGCCGGAGCGCCACCCGGTCGTCGCGCGCGCAGGACGTGCGGCAGGCCCCCCCGGACCTCCCGACCTCGCCCCCGCGTGCACCGGAGCCCTCCGAACGCGTGCTGGCCTCGCCGTCGCCTCGTCCTCCCCGGACTGCAGGGGATCCGTATGGCCCAGGGTGGGCCGTGTCCCTGGGGCGAACGCCCCAGACGCGCGGGGGCCGGTCACGGGAACACCGTGATGCGGTAGGCGGCGTTCGCGGACGACGCGGCGGCCACGCTCGCCTGGTAGCCGTGGTTGAGGAGCAGGGCCCATCGAGCCTGGTCCTCCAGGTAGGCGAGGTGGACCGTGCCGAACCTCGAGGGCACCTGGTCGTGCAGGTAGTAGTCCGCCACTTCGGCGGGGGTCTGCGAGGTGACGCCGATGATCCCGAGCAGGTCGGTCGACAGGTGCAGCACCAGCCGGACGAGGGCGTTGGCGTCGGGCTTGCCGTTCAGCGAGGGGTGGTCCAGCACGTGGAGCGCGAACGGCCCCGTCGCCTCGCTGCACAGGAAGGACCACCGCGCACACGTGGCCGTGTCCGCAGCCTTCAGGTCCACCGTCTCCGTCCACGTGGTCGGCGCGCCCCCGATCTGACCGATCCGCGCCTCCAGCTCCTGGAAGTTGTGGTTCACGTCGGCGGACCGGATCACGGTGCCGCCCTCGAAGGTGACGAGGGGCTCGTCCTCGGCGCGCGCGGCCGGCGCGAGCGCGAGGAGCGAGAGCATCAGGGGCAGGGCTCGGGTGGGCATCGGGACGCTCCAGGGTGACGGGCACCCCGGGGGCGCCACACGCCGACGCTAGGCTGGCGCGGCGTGCGGCGCCGTGGGGCGAACGCCCCAGGACGGGCGAGGAGGGCGACGGGGACGGCATCGCCGCGGGGCGCGTCGGAGCGGGTTCCCGGCGCGGAGGCGTGTCCGGGATCCGTTTCGGGGTGCGGAGGGCTGCAGAGGGGGTGTCCGGGCCCGAGGAGGATCGGCGGGCGGCTCGCGGTGCCGCAGCCCGTTCGCATCTGCCGCACCCTCGCTCGCAGGTGCCGCGGGGCGCTCGCAGGTGCCGCACGCTCGGTCGGGGGTGCCGCGGGGGCGTTCGCAGGTGCCGCACCGCTGCGGACGCCTTCGCCCCGCGCTACGCCCGCGCCGCCCACCCCACCAGGCTCGTCAGCCGCACCACCTCGTCGGGCCTGAGCCCCGCCTCGCCCGCCAGCAGCGCGGCGAGCCCTCCTGCCGCGCCCGCGCCGAGCTCGGGCGGCGCCGGCGACGTGAGCAGCAGGGCCTCCACGGCGGCGCCCAGGTCGCCGGTGAGCGCGAGGGCGATGCGGTCGGCGTGCAGCTGGGCGCGCAGGCGGGCGCCGCCCAGCAGGGTGGGTCCCAGGCCGCGCGGGCCCGCCGGACCCGCGAGGCGGCGCTCCACCCACGGGGAGGCCAGGCGGGAGGCCTTGTCGACGGCCTTGCGCGCCGCGAAGACCCGCCGGGTGGCGCGCAGCAGACGCTCCAGGCGGGCCAGGTGGTCCACGCCGGGCACCAGGGTCAGCAGGTCCACCGCGTCCTCGGCCAGGCCCGCGTAGCGACCGAAGACCCGGTAGAGCTGGCGGGAGGTGCCCACCAGGGAGGGGTCGCTCTCGAGGGCGGGGTGGCCGGCGGCGAGCAGGGCCAGGGGCACGGCGAGGGCCCAGCGCAGCGGCGCCGGGGCCAGCGCGCGCGCGCCGCCGGGCAGGTGGGCGGCGCCCAGGAGCACCGCCGGCGGCGTGGTGGGCCAGGTGGCGAGGCCGAAGTCGCCGGGGCCGCGGAAGACGAACACCTCCGGCGGCGCGATCCGCAGCCGTGCGGCGAGGTCCGCCACCACGTCGGCGGCGTCGGGGTGGGCCGTGGCCAGCGGCTCCAGGCCGCGCACGAGCTCGGCGCGGTCGGGCAGGGCGGGCGCGAGCAGGCCGTCGCCGAGCGGGGCCAGCCAGCCCTCGAGCGACGGCGGCAGCAGGGCGTCCCGGGCGGGCGCGTCCAGGGCGTCGCGCGCCGCGAAGGGCGCAGCCTCGGGGCAGGTCTCGCCGCCGAGCACCCGCCGCAGGTGGGCCCAGCGCGCGGCGAGGCCGGGGTCCTCGGGGTCGAGGTCCAGGGCGCGCGCGTAGGTCCCGGGGTGGAGGCAGCCGGCCTCCACGGCCTGCACCAGCGCCTCGCGGCGGGCCGCACCGGTGCGCAGGCGGGCCGCCTCCAGCCAGAGGGCGGCGGGATCGGCGGTGTCGGGACGTGCGGCCTGGGTCGCGAGCACGGCCGCGGCGCCCTCGGCATCCCCGAGCGCCTCCCGCGCGCGGGCGAGCTCCTGCGCGGCGCCCACGTCGTCGGGGTGGTGACGGAGCACCGCCTCCCACGTGGGGGCCGCCACCGCAGGCCGATCGTGCACCTGCGCCAGACCTGCCAGGGCCCGCAGCGCCTCGGGGTCGTCGAGGGGGACGGTGGCCTCTCCCGCGGGTCCTGCGCCAGGGCCTGCACCCACGCGGCCCGCGCGCCCGCCCGCTGGCCGCGGACCCAGCGACGTGCCGCCAGGGCCCACGGCGCCTGCGGCGACCCCGCGAGGTGCAGGGCGCGCACCCAGGTGTCGACGGGGTCCGTGCCGAGGTCGGGGCGGGGTCGTCGGTCGCGGACGGAGGGGCGAGGGGCGAGCGTCGCCGCCAGGTCGGTCCGGCGCGCGATGCGGCGGGCCCACGCCGCCACGTCGGCCTCCCAGGCGGGGGGCGTCGGGGACGGACCGGCGGCCAGGGTGGCGGCGGCCGGCCCCGGGAGGCCCGCCGCCTGGAGTGCCGCGGCGCGATCCGCCCGGGAGGCCGCCTCGTGACCGCGCGCCGCGGCCTCGGTCCACGCGGCCACGGCGAGGTCGAGGGCGCCCGCGTCGGCGTGGGTGCGGGCGAGCCAGGCCCACCGGTCCCAGGCCCAGGGACGCGAGGGTGGCGATCGGGGCGAGGTCGGGCCGAGCACCCGCGCGGGCAGGCGCAGGTCGGGGCCCTCGAGCCAGGTGCGCCCGCCGCGGCGCACGGCGACCGGCGGCGCGTCGAGGGTGCGCGTGCGGCGCACGCCGGCGGCGTCGCGGAGGACCAGCACCACTCCGTCCTCGTGGACGCCGATCTCGACGGGCACCGGCGTGCCGCCGACCTCGGCGCGCTGCGCGGCGCCGGTGGGCATCGCGAGCAGCCAGCAGCTCGCGGCGGGGGCGGGCACGGCCTCGGCCCACCCGGGGAGCAGGCGCGCGGCCCGGGCGGCCGGTGCGCGCGATGTGGGCAGGGTGGCGGTCGTCGGCACGGGCACGGACGGACCTCCGCGCGGGCTGGCGGCCCAGGCGGCGACGCAGGCGCGTGCCGCGCGTCGCGCCACGCCGGCCACGGTGGTGGCGTGCCCGGCCACCGTGAGGGTGTCGACCGCCCAGCCCGGGGTCAGCGCGACGGCGTCGTCCGCGCCGCTCGCCACCGCCCAGGCGGCCTCGCCCCGTGCGGCCACCAGCCAGGCCTGCGTGGGGGTGACCACGGCCCAGAGGGGCACGTCGGCGGCGTCGGCGCCGAGGGGTCCCAGCGGGTGCAGCGTCTGCGTGCGCGCGGCGCCGAGGACGGGCGCATCGGTGAGGCGGGCGAGGGCGGCGCGCACATCGTCGGGCAGCTCCGCCACCAGACCTCCTCCCCTCGGGCTCACCCGCGCGGGGTGGGGTGGCAAGTCAGGCCTGCAGCACCGGGAAGAGCGTGCGGGCGGCGTCGGCGGCGCGGGCGAGCACGAGGTCGGCGGGCTCGCCGCGCAGCGCCGCCACCCGTTCGGCCACGTCCAGCAGGTGGACGGGCTCGCCGCGGGTGCCGCGCACCAGGGGCTGATCGGGGCAGTCGGTCTCGAGCAGCAGGCGGTGGGCGGGCACGCGCACCGCGGCCGCCGCCACCTCGGCCGAGCGCGTGACCGGCGCACCCACGCTGACGTGCAGGCCCCGCGCCACCGCCTCGTCCACCAGCGCCGCGGGCCCCGACCAGGCGTGCACCATCCCCCCCGCGGCGGGCAGGCCGTCCTGCGCCAGCACGCGCAGCAGCTCGGGGTAGGCGCGCACGCAGTGGAGCACCACGGGCACGTCGCGCTCGCGGGCCAGGGCGAGGTGGGCGCGCAGCAGGTCGAGCTGGGCGGCGCGGGCCTCGGGCGTGCGCGCGCGGTGGTGGTCGAGGCCGGTCTCGCCGATGCCGTGGGGGGTGGGGCGCGCGGCGAGGGCCTGCAGGGCGGCGGCGCGGGCGTCGGCGTCGAGCTCGGGCACCCACCAGGGGTGCACCCCGAGGGTCCAGGCCAGGCCGAGGGAGGTGGCCACGGCCTCCACCCGGTCCCAGTCGCGCGGATCCGCGGCGGCGATCACCGCTCCGGTGATGCCGGCGGCCCTGGCGCGCGCCCACACCGCCTCGCGGTCGGCGTCGAAGCGGGCGTCGTCGAGGTGGGTGTGGGCGTCGACGGCCCCCCTCACCGCAGCAGCTCCACGGTCACCCGCACCTTGCCGCCGGCCGGGCGCCGCTCGCCCACGTCCTCCAGGGCGCCCAGACGGGCCAGGGCGCTGCGCACCTCGAGGATGCGGTCGGCCGGCGCGCGCAGCTCCAGGAGCTCGCCGTCGACGCCCAGGCTGCCGCCCGAGGCCTCCACGGTGGCGCGCACCACGTCCACCCCGTCGGGCGTGGCCAGCCGCCAGCGCGAGGCCACGAGCACCACGGCGGGGGCACCCTCGAGCGAGGCCGCGCCCACCGCCCCGTCGGAGGCCGCCGACACCTCGGGGGCGGGGGCCTCGGGGGCCGTGGGCAGCGCCACCCACAGCACCAGCGCGGCCGCGGCGGCCAGCGCCCAGCCCTGCCAGCGCCAGCCGGGGGCGGGCGGGGCCTCCACCTCGTCGAGGCGGTCGAGCACGGCGTCGGCGAAGCCCTCGGGGGCGGCCAGGTGGCCGTGACGACGCAGGGCGTCGCGGGCGCGGCGCACCCGCGCGAGCTCGTCGGCCAGGGCCGGGTCGCTGCGCAGCGCGGCCTGCACGGCCTCGGCCTCGTCGCGATCGAGCGCGTCGTCGAGCAGGGCCGACAGGCGGGGATCGCCGGGGGAGGGAGCGGTCATCCGAGCACGTCCTGGGGTCCGACGAGGGCGTCGAGGGCCTCGGCGAGGGCGAGGCGGGCCCGGTGCAGGCGGGACTTCACCGTACCCCGCGGCACCTCGAGCAGCGTGGCGATCTCCTCGTAGTCGAGGTCCTGCAGGTCGCGCAGCACCAGCACGGCGCGGTGGTCGGGGTCCACCTGGTCCAGCGCGCGCTGCAGCACGTCGCGGGCGGCGGCGCGCTCGGCCCGACCGTCGGTGCCGCGACCGCCGTGCACCAGCTGCAGGGGCGGGCCGTCGTCGCGCTCGCCCTCCAGCGACACGTGCCGGTCGTGGGCGCGGCGCTGGCGGTGGAGGCGGTGGTTGCGGCAGCGGTTCACCGCGATGCGGCGCAGCCAGGTGTCGAAGCGGGCCTCGCCGCGGAAGCGGGGCAGGGCGCTCCAGGCGGCGAGGAAGACCTCCTGCGCGATCTCCGACGCCGACTCGGCGTTGCCCAGCCAGCGCGCGCAGAGGCCGTGGATGGGGTCCTGGTAGCGGAGCACGAGCTCGCCGTAGGCCGCGCGGTCGCCGTGGCGTGCGCGGTGGACCAGGGCGTCGTCGGACTCGGGTGGGTGCATGTGGGGCAGGGCGGCCATCGGCGCTCGTCGGGACGTGTGCATCCACCGACAGCGGGCCGGCGCAGACGGTTCCCGGCGGGGCCTACTTCCGGTTGCGGTTCATCGTGACGCGCTCGCCGGTGCGGACGCTGCGCTCGATCTCCGTCCAGGCCACGCGACCCTGCGGGAAGATGGTCTTGCGGATGACCGCGCCGTGGAAGGTGGCGCCCTCGAGGTCGGCCAGATCGAGGTCGGCCTCCTCGAGCAGGGCCGCGTCGAAGCAGCAGTCGCGACAGTCGGCCTGCCACAGCGAGGCCAGCGTGAGGTTGCTGCCCCGGAAGGTGGACCGGGCGAGGTTGCACCCGGCCAGCTTGGCCGCCGTGAGGTCGGCGCCGTCGAAGGACATGCCCGACAGGTCGACGCCGCGCAGGTCGATGTGCGCGAGCGTCTGGCCGCGGGAGATCCGGTCCGCGATCTGCTTCTTGGTCATGGAACGTGGCGCTCCCACGCGTCGCCCCTCGATCGCTGCTGTGCGATGCCGGCCTCGAGCCGCTCCACGATGCTACCCGCGACGTCGGTTCCGTGCAGCAGATCTGCGTAGAAGGCGCCGCCGGGATTGACCGCGTTCACCTCCACGACGTGCTGCCCGATGAGATCCAGGCCCGCGATCCGGATGCCCGCACGGCGCAGATGGGGCGACAGGCGGGCCACCACGGCCTTCTCGGCGTCGGTGACCACGGTGGGCTCGGGCGTGCCGCCCTGGCTGAGGTTGTGGCGGAACTCGCCCTCGGCGCGGCGGCGCAGGTAGGCGCCGAGCACGTCGCCGTCCATCCACACGAGGCGCTTCTCGCCCTCGGTGGCCTCCTCCAGGTAGGCCTGCACCACCACGTGCTCCGAGCGCATCCCGGCCTCCTGGAAGGCGGTGGCGAAGCCCTGGGGGTCGCGGCGCCGCACCAGCTGCACCATGTGGCCGCCGCTGCCGCGGGCGGGCTTGACGATCACCGGGCGGCGCAGCTTCTCGTAGAAGAGCAGGCCCGAGCCGGGGGAGCGCGTGACGAGCGTCTGGGGCGTGGGCACGTCCTTGAGGCCCGCCAGCCAGGCCTTGTGCGACACCTGGGTCATCGCGGCGGGCGGGTTGACCACGGGCACGCCACGATCCTGGGCCATCGCGGCGAAGGCGAGCAGGCCGGCCTCCAGGGGCGAGGCGCGCAGGAGCAGCAGGTCGAGGGTGTCGACGCGCAGGTAGCGGCGCGCGGCCTGGCGGCGGTGCAGGCGGCGCACGATGGCGTCGGCGCCGATCTCCGGCGGGTCGATGGCGTGGGTGCGGGCCGTGAGCTGGCCGCGCGCGTCCACCTCGAAGTCCCAGGTCTCGATGAAGCGGACCTGGTGGCCCCGCGCGAGCAGCGCACGGGCCACGTGCACCGTGGTCCACGTGGCGTCGAGCGCCGTGACGCGGGAGATCGCGATGCCGACGAGCACTCGTGCCTCCGCGGTCCCTCCCCCTACGCCCGGCCCGGCGCGTGGCGCAACCGGCGGCCGGGCACTACCCACCGTGGAGCGGGGCGATCGGGCCGCGCGGCCCCGGGAGGGTGGCGATGACGGTGCGCTGCGCGGTGCTGGGTGGCGGCTCCTTCGGCACGGCGATGGCCGCCCACCTGGCGCGGCGGGGCCACGAGGTGGTGCTCTGGGATCGGCACGCCGAGCGCTGCGCCACGATGAACGCCACGCGCCGCAACCCCACCTACCTGCGCGACGTGGAGCTGCCCGAGGGCCTGCGGGCCGAGGCCGACCTGCACGCCGCGGTCACGGGCGCCGAGCTGCTCGTGCCCTGCGTGCCGTCGCACGCGATGCGCGAGGTGGCGCGCCGCGCGGCGCCGGCGGTGCACGAGGGCGCGGCGGTGTGCTGCGCCAGCAAGGGCATCGAGGACGGCACCCTCGACACCATGGCCACCGTGCTCGAGGAGGAGCTGGGACCGCTGCGTCCGATCACCGTGATCTCGGGCCCGTCCTTCGCCCGCGAGCTGGCGCTGGGCCTGCCCACCACCCTGGTGGTGGCCGGCGACGAGGCGCCTCGCCGCGCCGTGGCGGATGCCTTCCACGGCTCCCGCCTGCGGGTGTACGACTCCCACGACGTGGTGGGCGTGTGCGTGGGCGCGTCCCTCAAGAACGTCATGGCCATCGCCTGCGGCATCAGCGACGGCCTGGGCCTGGGCCACAACGCGCGCGCCGCCATCATCACGCGCGGCCTCGCCGAGATCACCCGCCTGGCCGTGGAGGCCGGCGCCGAGGCCATCACGCTCATGGGCCTCGCCGGGCTGGGCGACCTCGTGCTCACCTGCACCGGCGACCAGTCCCGCAACCGCCGCGTGGGCCTGGGCCTGGGCCGCGGGCAGCGCCTGGACGAGGTGCTCGCGGAGATCGGCGAGGTGGCGGAGGGCGTGGTCACCGCGCGCTCGGCGCGCGCCCTGGGGCGCAAGCTCGGCGTGGAGATGCCCATCACGGAGCAGGTCTTCGCGGTGCTCCACGAGGGCAAGGACGCGGCGGCGGCGCTCCGGGACCTGCTGGGGCGGGAGCGGAAGCACGAGCAGGCGTAGATCGGGGGGCGGTCGTCTGGGTGGATCGGGGTCGGATCGGGGGTTCCGGCCTGGGGGAACCACTGAGGGCCACGGAGGATCACGGAGGGCGCACGGAGGGGGAGGAAGTGCGGGCGTCGTGGTCGGGTTCGGGGCGGTGTTCCGGGTGCGGCGGTGTGATGGGGGTGCAGGGGGTGCGATGCTCGTGCACCGGGAGGTCACCCGCGACGTGATCGGCGCGGCCGTCGAGGTGCACCGGCGGCTGGGTCCGGGGCTGCTCGAGAGCGCCTACCGGAAGTGCCTGGCGTTCGAGCTCGCCGACCGAGGCAGGGCCACCCAGGCCGAGGTCGCACTGGACCTCGACGACAAGGGCCACCACGTCCCCCGCTGCTTCCGCCTCGACCTGCTGGTGGACGACGTCGTCGTGGTCGAGATCAAGGCGGTCGACCAGCTCCTCCCGGTCCACAAGGCCCAGCTGATGACCTACCTCCACCTCTCCCACCGCCGCGTCGGCCTGCTCTTCAACTTCAGATCCCCAAAGCTCACCGACGCCATGGAGAGGATCGTCGTCTAGGAAGACCACCGAACGCCGGAAGAGAATCTCCGTGCGCCCTCCGTGATCCCTCCGTGGCCCTCAGTGGTTCCCCCAGGCCCGAACCCCCGATCCGAGGGGCCGTGCAGAACCCTTGGGGTGGCCGAGCCTCTCGCGCTCAGCGCCTGCCGACCCGGCAGCGCCGACCCGGCCCTGGTCGGGTGGCCACAGCTCGGAGGTGGCGCCTCAACCACGGCCGAAGGCCGGGAACCGACCCCCAAGACAGCGGACTGGCGCAGGCCTGGAGCCGGGACGGCGCGAGCGCGAGTCGCGACTCGTCCGGCGGGGCGTGACAGTCGGCGGCAATGAGCGTGGCCCGCGACAGCCGGCGCACCCCTTCGCAGAGAGCCGTCCGCGCGTGGACGAGCCGTCGCGCCTCCACGAGCGCCCCGCAGCGGTCGCCAGTCGCCTCGCGGGCCGTTCTGGGCCGCGGGCCACGAACCCATCGACCCTTGCCCCTGCTCAGGCTGCGAGCGACGAGCGGGCCCCTCCTCTCGGCTCCAGGTGCGTGCGACCGACGGCCTCACCGGGCTGAGCGCCCCCGCAGCGCAGCGCCGCGGGAGCTCAGGCCTCGATCTCGATGGCCACGCCCGAGAGCCTGCCGGGGAGGAGGCGCCGAGTCGCCCTGCGGTCGAGTGTTCCTCACGGGGTGTGGGGGCGGGTGTGCTCCGGAGTCACCCGCGACGGCGGCCGCGAACGTCGCCTCCGGCGCTGCTTTGCAGAGCCCGGAAGGCACCCGGGCCGAGGCGCAGCTCGCAGCCCGCCCCGCTGCCCGCCTCCTCACCCCGTGTGCGGCGCTCTCCGTGGTGATGCTGCCGCTCGACAGCTCGCGCCACCGTCGCAGATCGCCCCTTCGCCCGGCTCAATGGTTCCAGGCCGGAACCCCGACCCCAAGTCGCCCCAGGCCCGAACCCCCCGATCCGATCACCGCGCCTGCGTCTCCAGCCGCTTCAGCACGTCCGCCATGCTCGGCTTCTCCTCCTCCGCCTTCGTCTCCTCGGGCGCTGCTGCAGCCTGGGGCGCCGGCGCCGCGACGGGGTCGAGGGCCTCGCGGATGCGGAGGATGGGCTCGGCGGCCTCGCCGGCGCGGCTGGGGGAGAGCTGCTGGAAGCGCTGGTACCAGGACAGGGCGCGCTGCAGGTCGCCCTTGTCGTCGTAGGCCTTCGCGATGTTGAAGGCCGTGGTGGGGTGCGGGTAGGCGTCGAAGCTGGCCATGAACTGGCCGATGGCCAGGACGTAGTCGCCCTTCTCGGCGGCATCGAGGCCCGACAGGAAGTGCTGGCGCGCCGTGTCCTTGCTGCCGGCCCAGGCGGGGGCGGCGAGGAGCAGCGTGAGCAGCGCGGCGACCAGGCGCCGGGCGCGGGGGTCAGAAGTCATCGGGCAGGCCCTTGTAGCCGCGGGGGCTGGAGCTGGAGCGGGCGGGAGCGCGCGAGGCGGGCTCGGGCTCGGGGTCCTTCGCGGGCTCGGGTGCGGGACGCGCCGCCGCGCGGGGGGCGGGCGTGGGCTTCGGCGCCGGCTTGGCCTCGGCGGCCGGGGCCTCGGGCTCCACGACGGGGGTCGCCTCGACCTCGGCCTCGCCGTCGGACGCGGGCACGGGCACCACCGCGGCCTGCACCGCCGGTTCGGGTGTGGCCGCGGGGGCCGCCGTCGGCCGCGACAACAGGCTGAGGCCCCCCACCGCGAGGGCCACCGCCCCCACCAGGGCCACGGCGGCCACCACGAGCAGCGGGCGCGCCAGCCGCCGGTCCACCTGCTCCCGGGCGTCGCGCGCGGCGCGGCGCAGGTCGGGGGGCAGGGTGACGGCGAGCGTGGACCCCAGCGGGTCGGCGCCGGCGTAGGGCAGCAGCTCGGCGAGCACGGCCTCGGCGTCGGACGGGCGATCGGCCTGGGCCTTCGACAGGCAGCGGCGGGTGAGGTCCTCGAGGGCCTCGGGCAGCTCGCGGTCGGGCGCGACCTCGGCGAAGGCCGGCACCGGCGCGTCGAGGTGGGCCATGAGGATGGCCATCGTGTTGCTGCCCCGGAAGGGGTACACGCCGGTGAGCATCCGGAAGAGCAGCACGCCCAGGGCGTACAGGTCGGTGCGGGCGTCCACGCCCACGCCGTCGATCTGCTCGGGGGCCATGCAGTGGGGCGACCCGAGGACCACGCCCTCCTGGGTCTCCTCCGCGTCGCCGCGGTCCACCTTCACGATGCCGAAGTCCACCAGCTTGATGTGGTCGCGCCCGTCGACGTCGGTGGCCACCAGCAGGTTCGACGGCGTGAGGTCGCGGTGCACCACGCCGTGCTTGTGGGCGTAGCCGAGGGCCTGGGCCACCTGCACCGCGAGGCGCACGGCGCGCTCCACGGGGAGCGGCCCCTGGGCCAGCAGGTCGGCCAGGCGGACGCCCTCCACGAACTCCATCGCCAGGTAGAAGCGCCCGGTGGGCAGCACGCCGAAGTCGTGCACCGTGACCAGGTGGGGGTGGTGCAGCTGGGCCAGCGTGCGCGCCTCGGTGCGGAAGCGCTCCTCGAAGTCCACGCCCTCGGCGCCGTGCCGCGGCGGCCGCATCACCTTGAGGGCCACGCGGCGCTGCAGGTCCACGTGCTCGGCGAGGAGCACCTCGCCCATGCCGCCCTTCGCGATGGAGCGCAGCACCCGGTACCGCTCGGCCACGAGCACGCCCGGCGCCGACGGCACGGGTCCGTCGGTGGACGTGCTCTCGTCCTCGAGGCTGTCGTGGGTGGGGGGCAGGCTGGCGGTCATCGAAAGGTGCTCGGGTGACCCCCCCGATGGGCCGAGAGGGCACGCCTCGGTATCGGCTCGGACCGGTACGGATTGAGCCGTGACCGGGTCAGCTCACGGCGTAGCGTCGCACACGTCGCCGATCCCGTCACCGTCCTTGTCGCCCTGGAAGTCGATCCAGGGTCGGGGCGCGAGGGAGACCTCCCACCCCGACAGCGGGTCGCCGCCCGGGGTCTTGAGGCGCAGGCGCATGCCGAAGCCGCCGCCCTGGTCGCGCACCTTCACGAGGATGCGGTGCCAGCCGGCGGTGAGGTGGACCTGGTGCTGGAAGGCGTCGGTGACCACGCCGTGGCAGGTGGCGTCGCTGCCCAGGAGCTGGTCGTCCACCCACAGGCGGCTGCCGTCGTCGGCGCCGTAGGCCACGAGCACGTCCTGCTCGGCGGGCACGTCCACCCAGGCGGCGGCGAAGATCTCGCGGGGCGTCCCCGACTTCACCAGCTTCGCGAGGTCGAGGGAGTTGTCGCCCGAGGGCAGCAGCACCGCCCGCCAGGTGCCCTCGGCACCCGCCGCGTCGCCCAGCTCGGGCAGCGCGAAGGCGTCGTCGGTGGGGTCGAGCAGGGGCGCGTCGCTGGGGTCGCAGCCGCCGCTGCTGCCCGCCGGCAGGCCCACGTGGGGCCCCGCGAGCAGCCACTGGCGGATCCACCCGCTGCCGCTGGTCTGGAAGCCGCTCGCGCCGCCGCCGTTGCGCGCCAGGGGGCAGTTGTCGGCGGTGTCGAGCACCGTGTCGCCGTCATCGTCGGGATCGCAGGCGTTGGCCAGGCCGTCCCCGTCGGGATCCTCCTCGGGCGGGGCCTCGAAGGCGCCCTGCAGGCAGGAGTCGTCGCCCACCACCAGCGTGACCCGGTAGGCATCCACCGTGGTGCGGAACAGGCCCTCCACGCACACCGTGTAGCGCCCCGGGCTCAGGAAGCGGGCGTCCTCCTCGTCCTTCGGATCGATCTCCACGCAGGCGTCGGGCGCCTCCGGGTAGGCCGAGACGAGCTCGTCGCCGTCGGGGTCGAGGAAGCGCAGCACGGCCTCGGGCGGGCACGTGCCGTCGGGACCGGTGACGCGCGCCGACACCCAGGCGTTCGAGGGCACGTCGATGGCGTAGCAGTCCACGTCGAGGTCGGGCAGGCCGCCGGCCACCGACTGGCCCGACTGCACGAGCGTGGCGGCGAAGGGCAGGTCGTTCGGCTCCACCTCGAAGGGACCGGGCTCGGGCAGGCAGCGCGGATCGCAGCCGTCGCCGCCGAAGAAGTTGCCGTCGTCGCAGCGCTCGTCGGCGTCCACCACCAGGTCGCCGCAGTGGGGCAGCTGGCAGGTGGTGCGGCAGGCGTCGGCCCGGTCGTCGCTGTTCGCCTCGCCG
The DNA here is from genome assembly GCA_020632955.1 of Alphaproteobacteria bacterium. Taxonomy (GTDB): domain Bacteria; phylum Myxococcota_A; class UBA796; order UBA796; genus JACKEO01. The sequence continues at coordinate 58,061 of JACKEO010000008.1, read as the reverse complement.
TCGTCGCACTCCTCCCAGGGGTCGACGATGGCGTCGCCGCACGTGGCGGGGGTGACGCCGTCGAGGGCGTCGGCCACGGTGTCGGTGTCGCCGGCGGGCTCCTCCGCGGGCGCGCAGGCCAGCAGCAGCACGGGCAGCAGCAGTCCGAGGGTGCGCATGGTCCTCACCCGAGCAGCGGCAGCAGGCTGCCGACGGGGTAGCGGGCGGCGACGTCCCAGGCGTCCATGCCGGCGAGCTGGCGCAGCGAGGCGTGCACGTCGGCGGGCGTGATGCGCACCCCGCCGTCGCGCAGCTGCAGGGTCTCGGGATCGAGACGGAGCGGCACCTGGCGCTCGTCGGTGGCGCCCACCACGCGGCCGCCGCGGATGCCCGGACCCATCATCATCATCGAGGTGATGGACCAGTGATCCTTGCCGTTGCCGTCGTTGTAGTAGGGCGTGCGGGCGAAGTCGGAGCCCACCACCACGATCACCTTGTCGGCGATGCCGCGGCGCTCCGCCTCGTCCATCGCGTACGTGATGCCGTTCACCAGGGTCTGCAGGCGCGGCGTGTGCGAGGCGTCGTGGTTGCCGTGGGTGTCGAAGCCGCCGGTGGACAGGCTGGCGGCCACCGCCACGCCGGCCTCGAAGCAGGCCAGCGACACCTGGGCCTGACGCTGCAGGCCGTCGTTGGGCAGGCTGGAGGGCAGGCGGGTGGCGAGGCGGGCGAGCTCGTTGTCGCCGCTGCGCGACAGGGCCAGCAGCTCCCGGGAGCGCGCCACGCGGGGCAGGGTGGCGCCGTCGTGCAGGCGCTGCAGGCGGTCGTTCCGGGCCTGGGCCAGGCGGGCCATCAGGCTGTCGGGGAGGAAGGTGCTCTCCTCCTTCGAGGGGTCGAGGCGCTCGGGGTAGGCGATCTCGAGGATGGCCGAGGTGTCGGCGAGGCGCGTGGGCGCCACGAGCCCGTCGGTGACGTCGTAGCCGCCGTGCGCCAGGTACGACAGCGACGGGCGCGGCTCCACGTGGGTGCCGAGCAGCGCGCCCAGGGCGGGCATGCCCGGGTCCATCGAGCCCGACCACGTGTGGCGGGTGCCCGTCTCGTGGCTGTTGGTCTGGGTGTCCACCCCGTTGATCACCAGGAGCTGGTCACGGAAGCGGCTGAAGAAGGCCCGCATGCCGTCGACCGGAGGCACCTTGAAGGGGCCCACCTCCTCGATCTCGTCGGTGAAGTAGGTGTTGACCGGGTCCACCTCCTGCTCGTTGCGGCGACCCTTCGGATCGCAGAGCAGGGTGGGGTCCCAGCCGCCGCTGGCGTGGAAGAACAGCCAGTACGGCCCCGGGTAGGGGTCGGCCGCGAGGGCCCGTCGTGCCGGCCAGGGGGCCGTGGCGGCCAGCCCGGAGGCGGCGGTCAGTCGCAGGAAGGTGCGCCGGTCCATCGTCCACCTCACTCGTGAAGGAAGCGCCAGTCGGCGAGCAGGTAGGCGAGCACCGCCGACCACGCGCGCAGGGTGAAGCGCGGGTCGGAGCGGAGCTCGCGGTCCTTGGGGAGGCTGTCGCCCGTCCACGGGTCGATCGTGGCGGTGCAGGAGCTGTCGAGGGTGCTGCTGGCCTCGCCGTCGGCGAGGAGGTCCTTGCCGCCCTGCCACACGTCGCGCCAGAGCTCCCAGCTGGCCTGCAGCTCGGGGTCGTCCAGCTCGAGGTCCTCGCCCAGCAGGCGCAGGTGCAGCCACTGCAGGTTGGCGAGGATGGCCTGCTTGGCGGCGGGCACCTCGAAGCCGTCGTCGGTGACCGGCTCGTAGGTGAGCTCCACCAGGGGGAACAGGCGGCGCTGCGTCTGGTCGAGCACCAGGTCGTGGGGCACGGCCTCGCAGGCCATCTCGGTGGCCATGCGCAGGCTGATGGCGCCCATCACCCCGTTCGGGTCGGTGAGGCGCTGGGTGACCGAGAAGCTGTCGATGCCGCCGTAGAGCATGCGGTAGCGGTCGGCCAGGTAGGTGGCGCTGTTCGCGTTGCGGCGCCAGGGCACGCCCAGCGTGGCCACGATCTTCCGGTCGAGCTCCTCGGGGGTGAGCAGGTGGGCCGTGCCGGCGTGCACCAGGCTGCCGGGGTCGGCGCCCACGTCGCCCACCGCGCGGAAGTACCGCGAGGTGATCACGCGCTCGACGGCGTACTTCACGTCGTGGCTGCGGGCGGCGAGCTCGGCGGCCACCTCCTGCACCCAGGCGTCCTGCTGCCGCAGCGCCTCCTGCTTCACGGGGTCGTCGCCGGCGGTGAGCGCCGTGAGCGGCTCCACCCCGGTGAAGGCGTGGAGCATGGTCTGCACCGTGGCGATGGCGAAGCGGGGGTCGGACGCCGCCTGCCTGGCCAGCCAGCCCAGCGCGTTCGGGCGCTCGGTCGACGGCATCGCGCGGTCGCCGAAGCCCGGGGGCCGCATGTCGCTGTACCAGGGCTCCTCGACCGGCACGAGCGAGCCGTCGGTCTCCCAGTTCTGGAAGGCCCCCGCCACCGGGTCCATCGTGGCGTGGCACACGGTGCACTGGGGGTCGTTCATCGTGGGGTTGTGCGCGTTGCTCACCGTGGGATCGATGGGTCGATCGGCGAAGGTGAGGATGTCGGTGGCGAGGAAGGTCTTGAAGAAGAACCACGCCCGGTGCCGGTTCCGGTTGGTGTCGGTGGTGGGGTAGCGGCTGAGGAAGGCGGGCGTGGTGAGCAGGCCGGCGTGGGGCACGCCGTCGACCTTCGCCGGGCGGAAGTCCAGCGAGGCGGGGTCGTCGGCGTCGGGCCAGCTGGCGTCGGGCAGGCCGTAGGCCATCGCCGAGTAGGCGTTCACCATGCGGTAGTCGGCCGTGAGGAGCTCGGTCCACGGCAGGTCGTTGCGCATGAGGTGGGCGGCGAGCGCCAGGGGCTCGCGGGCCAGGGCCGACGAGGTGCGGGCGCGCAGCTTGTTGTAGTCGTCGCCGTAGTCCTCGGCGTCCTCGTACCAGTACAGGCTGGGGAAGTCGTCGTCGTCGAGCAGGCCGATGCCGTCGGTGCCGCGCAGGTAGCGGTCGGTGAGCAGCACGTCGTTGAGCTTCTCGACGAAGACGTCGGTGAAGGTGTCCTCGGTCATCAGGCCCCAGAGGGCCTGCACCAGCGCGGGCTCGCCGCCGGCACGCACCGCGTCGGCCTCCTGCGGGGTGGGCAGCCGGCCGGCCAGCAGGATCGAGGCCTTGCGCAGGGTCTCCGCCGCCGAGAGGAGCTCGAGGCCCTCGTCGCCGGTGCGGATCGTGCCGGTGGACTCGCAGGCCACCGGGGCGTCGAGGCGGTGGACGAACTCCTCGAGCAGCACGAAGGAGGTGTCGCCGGCCTGCAGCACCTCGCCGCCGCCGTGGTCCTCCTCGCCCTGGGGCTTGAGCAGCACGATGGAGGTGCCGTCGCGCTCGAGCCCCGCGATGCTCGCGAGCAGCGCCTCGTTCACCGAGAGGTGGTCGGGGCGGGCCTCGCTCACGAACACCAGGCTGGAGTCGCGCGCCAGGCCGTCGGCCACGTGGCAGCCCATGCAGGTCTTCTTCACGACCTTCGGGTAGAGCTCCTCGCGGAAGAAGGAGGCGTCGTCGACGCAGCCGGCCACCTGGGTGTCGTCGGCGGTGTCGTCGGCCGCGGGCTCTTCCACCTGGCACCCGGCGAGCGCCACGAGGGCGAGCACCAGGGGGGAGGCGAGACGGTCATGTGGGCGCAAGGCACACCCCCTTCGTTCCGTGGGCATCGGACCGGGACGCGCCTGCTTGAGTGACAATCTTGCGGGGCACCCGCAGGCAGCGTCCGGACGCTACCACATGGTGTCCGTACGTTACCGCAGATCGTGTTCGGAGTATCCGTGGATGCCGCCGCGGATCAGGCGTTCGCGGCCGCCAGTGCACGGATGCGCTGCACCATGGAGTGCAGGCCGTTCCTGCGCCCCATCGACAGCTGCTGCTCGAGCCCGATGCGCGCGAAGGTGGCCAGGGGGTCCACGTCGACCGCCTGGGCGGGGCTCAGGCCCGCGTAGGTGGCGAGCAGCACGGCGATGAGGCCGCGCACGAGGAAGGCGTCGGAGTCGGCGTGGAGCGCGAGGTGGCCCTGCTCGTCGACGCCGGCCACCATCCACACCCGGGACTGGCAGCCGTGCACCCGGTGCGACTCCACCTTGGCCTCGTCGGGCAGGCCCGGGAGGTCCTTCCCCAGCTCGATGAGGAAGCGGTAGCGATCCTCGCCGGGGTCCAGGGCCTCGAAGGTCTCCACGATCTCGTCGATGTCCATCCGGTCCTCACGGGGGAGGTCGGCCTAACGCGCGGGCCCGCGCACCGACGGGCGGGCGCGGGCCTGCCGTGGTAAGCGCGTCGGCCCGACGGGTTGGCTCCCGGGCGGGCCACCCGATACCTCTGGCGGCTGTGCCCACCCAGGCACGGCTCACCGGACACGAGGAGCGCGAGCACATGGCGGATCCGACCAACAAGTGGGAGGACAACGTCGGCGGGCAGGTCACCATCGGTGGCAAGACGCTCGCCTTCTACGTCGACAAGGAGTGCATCCTCTGCTCGGTGTGCTCCGACGCCGCGCCGAACAACTTCCGCATGTCCGACGACGAGGATCACGACGTCTGCTTCAAGCAGCCCGGGTCCGAGGAAGAGCTCGCGCAGTGCTACGAGGCCCTCGAGAACTGTCCGGTCGAGGCCATCGGAGACGACGGCACCCTGTAGGCCCGCCGTTCCCCGTGGGGGGCTCTCGCCCGGCTAGGGCGTCGCCGCCTGGACGAGGCGGGGGCGGACCTGGGTGGCCACGGCCTGCAGCCGGGTGACGGCGCGGGTGAAGGTGGGCCGGCCCAGGCCCTCGTCGGTCTCGAGCTCGATCGACAGCACGATCTCGCCGGTCTCGGCGTTGAGCTGCAGCTTGCCCTGGGGCAGCTCGTAGTTGATCGTGGCGAGGTTGGTGACGAGCAGCACGAGGTGTGGCGGGTCGGGGGCCACGTCGAGGGTGAGCAGGCCCTGGGTGGCGAGCAGCACGAGCTGGTGCTCGGCGTCGACCTGGGCGGTGAGGCCCAGGGGTCCCCAGGGGGCGGTGACCACGCTGCGGAGGATGTCGCCGTGACGCTCGGGCGGCAGGCCGGCCTCGCCGAGCCAGCCCGCCAGCGCCTCCACCGTGGGGGCGGCGGGCGGCGGCGGGGCGGGTGCGCCGCAGGCGAGCAGGCAGCAGAGCAGCAGGGGACGCATCGGGTCTCCGGGCGCCAGAGGCTGCCACGGGCGGCGTCCGGGGGCCAGCCCGGCGGGGACGCGGCGCGGGGCCCGCGATAGGCGCGCGCTTCCCGCTGGAGGTCCCATGCTCGAGCCCCGTACCCACACCTGTGGCGCGCTGCGCGCCCCCCACGCCGGCGCCGACGTGGTCGTCCAGGGCTGGGCCCAGAACGTGCGCGACCGGGGCGGCGTGGTCTTCCTCGTGCTGCGCGACCGCTACGGCACCGTGCAGGTCACCATCGACGAACGCAGCCCCGAGGCCGTGCGCGAGGCCGCGAAGAAGGTGGCCCAGGAGTACGTGCTGCAGGTGCGCGGCACGGTGGTGGAGCGCTTCAAGCCCAACGAGGAGATGGCCACGGGGGCCATCGAGATCGTGGCGAAGGATCTCGAGATCCTCGCGCCCACGAAGCCGCTGCCCTTCGCCATCGCCCGCGACATCGAGGCCACCGAGGAGACGCGGCTGTCGTACCGCTTCCTCGACCTCCGTCGGCCGGTGCTCCAGGACAAGCTGGTGGCGCGCCACAAGGCCGTGTTCGCGGTGCGTCGCTACCTCGACGGCGAGGGCTTCCTCGAGGTGGAGACCCCCATCCTCACGAAGTCCACGCCCGAGGGGGCGCGCGACTACCTGGTGCCCAGCCGGGTGCACCCGGGCCAGTGGTACGCGCTGCCGCAGAGCCCCCAGCTCTTCAAGCAGATCCTGATGGTGTCGGGCTTCGACCGCTACTTCCAGATCGCCCGCTGCTTCCGCGACGAGGACCTCCGGGCCGATCGCCAGCCGGAGTTCACCCAGATCGACCTCGAGATGTCCTTCGCCACCCGGGAAGCCGTGATGGCGGTGTCCGAGGGCATCGTGCGCGCGATGTGGGAGGCCGTGCTGGGTGAGGAGATCCCCGAGATCCCCGTGCTCTCCTTCGCCGAGTCCATCGCGCGCTTCGGGCTGGACGCCCCCGACCTCCGCTTCGGCATGGAGCACGTCACCCTCACGGATCGCCTCGCGGGCTCCACCTTCCCGCCGGTGGCCTCGGCCCTGGCCGAGGGCGGCATCGTGAAGGGCTTCGTGGTGGCGGGCGGCGCCGAGGGCGTGTCGCGCAAGGTGCTCGACGCGTGGACGGTCTTCGTGAAGACCTACGGCCTGTCGGGCCTGCTCTGGGGCAAGCTGGGTGCGGACGGCCTCTCCGGTCCCCTCGCCAAGGCCCTGCCCGAGGGTGCGAGCGCGGAGGACCTGGCGGGCTGGATGGGCGCGTCGCAGGGCGACCTCCTCCTGGTGGCCGCAGGCTCGCCCACGCACGTGCACCCCGGTCTGGGGCGCCTGCGCGTGCACGCCGCCAAGGAGCTGGGCCTCGTGGAGGAGGGCACCTTCGCCTTCTGCTGGGTGGTGGACTTCCCGGCCTTCGAGAAGGACGGCGAGGGGCACTGGACCCCGATGCACCACCCGTTCACGGCGCCGCGTCCCGAGCACGTGGACTGGCTGGGCACCGAGCGCATGGGCGAGATCCTCACGGACGCCTACGACCTCGTCTGCAACGGCTGGGAGCTCGGCGGCGGGTCCATCCGCATCCACCGCAGCGACGTCCAGGCCAAGGTCTTCGACGCGCTGCGCCTGCCCCCCGAGCAGCAGCAGGAGCGCTTCGGCTTCCTCCTCGAGGCGCTGGCCCACGGTGCGCCGCCCCACGGTGGCCTGGCCTTCGGCGTGGATCGCTGCGTGGCGATCCTCACGGGCTCCGACAGCATCCGCGACGTGATCGCCTTCCCGAAGACGGCGCGGGCGCAGTGCCTGATGACGGATGCGCCCAGCCGCGTGCCGGCCGAGGATCTCGCGGCGCTGCGCGTCCGGTCCGTGGAAGCGCAGGACTGACGCGCCGGAAGGACGCATTCCGACCCACGCGTCGGTTTTAAAGCAGGCTTCCTAGCTGGAAAAATCGCGGATCCTGGTGGACCCCGAGGGATCGCTGAGGTACATCGCGGCGCGTCTCGGGACGGCGCCCTCCGTGACGCGGCGCCGCCCCCACACCGGGAGGAGCCGCGCCCATGACCGACGACGAAGCGCTCGCGATGATCAAGGAAGCCCTCCTCGAGGTGGCCTCCGACAAGGCCGACAGCTTCGACGATCTGTCCCTGTCGCTGTCCATCGAGGACCTCGAGCTGGACTCGGTCACCACCATGGAGATGGTGGGGGTGCTCGAGGAGCGGCTCGACACGGTCTTCCCGGACGAGGAGCTGCCCAAGGTGAACACCCTGGGCGACATCACCACGCTGATGCGTGGCAAGCGGGTGGGCGCGTGACCGCCACGCTCGCGCATCGGCAGAAGATGTACCGCGCGTACATGGAGTTCTTCGAGCTCGCCGAGCGCCGACGCCGCTGGAGCGTGTTCGAGGACATCCCCTGGGAGAAGGTGGACGAGGCGCCCCGCGACGACGACGCGGCGCTGTGCGCCGAGACCTTCTGCGGCGTCGAGATGTACCTGCCCGACTACGTGAGCCAGGGCGTGAACGTCCTGCGCAGCTGCTTCGGCCAGGCCTGGTTCGCCACGAACTGGGGCTACGAGGAGTCCAAGCACGCGCTCACCCTGCGCAAGTGGCTCATCGACAGCGGCCACCGCACCGAGGAGGAGTTCGCCGCCTTCGAGCAGGCCGTGCTCTCCAGCACCTGGAAGGCCCCCTTCACCACGCCGAGGCAGCTCGCCTGCTACGGCGCGATCCAGGAGCAGGCCACCTTCGTCATCTACCGCAAGCAGCTCGAGCAGGCGCAGGCGCGCGGCGACGTGGTGCTGGCGGCGATCTACGGCCACATCGCCAAGGACGAGGCGGCGCACGCGGCCTTCTACCGGGACGTGATCGCCCTGGAGCTCGAGGAGGACCGCGACGGCACGCTGTCCGACCTGGCGCACACCTTCGCGCACTTCCGGATGCCGGGCGTGGGCCTCGTGCCGGACTACGACGCGCGCGTGGGCGTGATGCGCTCGGCGGGCATCGACCGCGGCGTCTTCCTGCAGCGGGTCTGGATGCCCACCATGAAGGGCGTGGGGATCACCCGGGCCGACCTGCTGGGCGCGCGCCGCCGCGCCGACGCGGGCATCGCCGCAAAGTGAGGTCCGACGCCGCAGGCGCCCCGGGTGCGATGACGCCCCGGGGCGCCCGCGGCGGGACTTGACACGCCAAGGCTGGCGTCCTACCGCCTCAGGGCCCCGGTCACCCCGGCTGGCGGCTCACCACGAGGAGGACGCCATCTCGCATCCCACCCCCCCCAAGAAGACCTTCGTGATCTCCGTCGGCGACGACCACCGGGAGGTCGTCGGTCGGCAGGACGCCGTCCGCGAGGCCAAGCAGCACTCCTCGCGCACCGGGCGCGTCATCCACGTCGAGCGCCGTGACGGCTGCGTCCACATGGAGTTCCAGCGCGGGCGCCTCCAGGCCTACCGCTTCGAGACCCGCGGGCCCGGCTCGCGCAGCTAGCCCTCGCCGCGCTCCCTGACCTGGGCGGCCAGCAGCCGATGGGCCGCGCAGCCCAGGATCTCGAGACCCGGCGCGCGCGGCCGATCGCGCAGGAAGCGCTCCCGCAGGCGGTGCACCCGCGCTGCCGCGTCGCGGCTGGCCCGCTCGAGGCCGGCGTGCGCCTCCTGGGCCCGCACCAGCGCCTGGAAGACCGCCACCTGCAGCTCGGGCTCCTTGCAGCAGAGCAGCACGTCGACGCTCGCCTCGGTGGCGAGCTGCACCTGGGTGGACGCCTCCCAGCGGCCGTGCACGGCCTTCATCTCGAGGTCGTCGCTCACCACCACGCCGTCGTAGCCGAGCTCCTCGCGGAGCAGGCGCGGGATCACGTGGGGCGACAGGGTGGCGGGGAGCTCCTCGTCCCACGCCGGGTAGACCACGTGGGCCGTCATGATCGTGCCCACCCCGGCGCGCACCGCGGCGGCGAAGGGCACCAGCTCGCGCGTGCGCAGGCGCGGGTCCTCCTCCTCCACCACGGGCAGGTCCAGGTGGCTGTCGACCCGGGTGTCGCCGTGGCCCGGGAAGTGCTTCGCGCAGGCCACCACGCCCTCGGCCTGCATCGCCGTGACGAAGGCGTCGACGTGGCGGGCCACGGCCTCGGGGGTGGTGGCGAAGGCGCGATCGCCGATCACCGGGTTCGCCGGGTTCGAGTCCACGTCGGCCACGGGCGCGAAGTCCAGGTCGATGCCCACGGCGCGCAGCTCGCGGGCGATCGCCCGGGCCACCTCGGCGGTGAGGTCGCCCGCCTGCCCCACGTGGCGCATCGGCGGCCAGCGTGTGGCCGGCTCGCGCAGGCGCTGCACGCGCCCCCCCTCCTGGTCCACCGACACGAGCACCGGGTGGTGGGGGTGGGCCAGGCTGCGCAGCTCCCGGGTGAGGTCGAGGACCTGCGCGGGCTCGGCGATGTTGCGCGCGAACAGCACGAAGCCCGACGGCTGCACCTCCTTGCAGAGGGCGCGGAGATCGTCGTCGACCGCGTGGCCGGCCAGGCCGATCCACATGCGCTGCCCGGCGCGCACCTTGCGGTCGTGCAGGCTGGTGGCCTCGCCGGTGGCCGTGACCCGGGGACGCGCGCTCACGGGTGGGCGTGACCCTCGGCCGGGTGCTCGGCCAGCTCGATGAGCACGCCGTCGCAGCTCCTCGGGTGGATGAAGGCCACGCGCGTGCCGTGGGCGCCGGGCTGGGGACCCTCGGACAGGAAGCGGTAGCCCTTCGCCTTCAGCCGCTCCATGTCGGCCTCGAGGTCGTCGGTGCGGAAGCAGACGTGGTGGAGCCCGCCGCCGCGCTTGTCGAGGAAGCCCTGCACGGCGCCCTCGCCCCGCAGGGGGTGGACGAGCTCGATGCGCGTGCCGGGCACCGGGAAGAAGGCGGTGGTGGTCTTCGCGGGCTCGACGTCCTCGGTGCCCTCGTACGTGAGGCCGAAGTCGTCGGCGAAGCGCTGGATGGCGGCGGCGAGGTCGGGCACCGCGATGGCGATGTGGTCGAGGGCGACGATCACGGCGATCCTCCGAGGGGCCCTGTATCGCGGGGACCGCGCCGACCGCCGGTCCCGAGGTCAGTCGTCGGCGAGGTTCGGCCACGCCTCCTGCAGCCACCGCCAGGCCACGATGTGCAGGTCGCCGCTCACCGGCAGGGCGATGGTGTCGCCGGGCTCGGCCTGGTCGTCGTGCCAGGCCGCCTCCTCCACGCTGATGCCCTCCGGCGCGCCCACCTCCTTCATCTCGACGATCTGCTCCCGCGTGGCCTCCCACCGCAGGTCGCGACCGCCGCCGAGGGCGCCGAGCACGCCCCACAGGCCCTGGTAGACCTCGTCGGGCGCGCTGTGGCTGGAGGCGCGCTCCAGGGCGCCGGCGATGCGCTGGCGATCCTGCTCGTCGGCCAGGCGCAGCCACAGGGCCGGGCGGTTGACCTCGCCCACGCCCACCAGCCGCACGTCGGCCCCCAGGCGCACCGACAGGTCGAAGAGCACCCGGGTGAGCCGCGACAGGGCCGTGCTCGGGGTGACGTCGACCTGGGCGCGGATGGCCTCGCCGGTGTGCAGCAGACGCACGGGCAGGCCGCGGAGGCTCAGGACGTCGGGACCGTCGTGGTCGAAGGCCTCGCCCTGCTCGGTGCACCAGGACGCGAGGTCCTCGGGACCGGGCAGGGGGCTCGTGGTGGGGAAGCTGACGGTGTACGCCACGAGGGCCCCGGGGCAAGGCGGCCAGCATAGCAGCGGGCCTCCGCGGCAGGGCGTCGGCGACCTGTCAACGCGCGCGCTCGATCCTCCCCGCCTGGCGGGCCTTGGGCGCGCGACGGCGCCGGTCCTCGCCCCCGTCCATCGACACGAAGTCGCAGGTCTCCTGGAGGCGGGAGAAGACGCGCCCGTCGAGGCGATCGGCCAGCGTGGGGAGGGGGGCGCCCCGGTCGGCGGCGTTCGCGGTGGCGCGACCGGTGGCGGGGCCCACGCCGAAGTTCGTGGTGCCGAGGACCGGCAGACCGGCGTTGTACCGACGGGTGACGATCTCGTCGATCACGGTGCCCTCGAACTCCGTCATGCGGCCGCGCCCGATCTCGTCGATCACCAGCACGTCGCAGGTGGACAGGGGCTCCAGGAGGTCGGCGGTGCCCTCGCGGCGCTCGAAGGTGGCCTTGAGATCGGTGAGCAGGTGGCTGAACTCCACGAAGCGCACGGTGAGCCCGCCGTCGAGCGTGAGGGCCCGCGCTGCGGCCACGGCCAGGTGGGTCTTGCCGGTGCCGTAGCCGCCGAAGAGGATCACGCCGTTGGACTGGCGCCGTCCGCGCTGGCTGAGCTGGCAGAGGGTGCGCACCCAGAGCTGCACGTGGGTGACCGCGGTGGCGGCGTGGCCCGTGGGCTCCCCGGGGTCGTCGAGCGTGGCGTGCGCATAGCGGCCAGGCAGCCGGGCGGCGGTGAAGAGGCGTCGGCGATGGGCCAGCTCGAGGTGGTCGCAGCGACGCACGGGGGCGCGGAAGCCCGTGCCCACCTGCACGTAGCCGGTGTCGTCGCAGACCGGGCAGGAGGGGGCGACGCAGGTGCAGGTGGTGGCCTCGAGCACCGTGCCCGCCTGGACCACGCGCGTGCCCACCCCGCCGCAGCGCGGGCAGGAGGGGTCGGCGGACGGGTCGAGCAGCGTCATCGTGCCTCGAGCCTCTCCAGGAGGGCTGTGACCGACAGGCCGGCGGCGTCGGCCCGGAGCAGGGCGCGGCCGTGGGCCTCCACGACCGCTGCGCGTTCGCCCTCGTCGAGGGCGTCGAGGAGGTCGCCGAGCGCGTCGGCCGCACGGTCGTGGTAGCGCGCCCGTCCCGCGACGCCCAGCAGGCGCCAGGCCGCGTCGAAGAAGGCGATCACGGCCACCGCGGCGCCGTCGGCCAGCGCGTCCGGATCGCCGTCGAGCCCGTCGATCGTGGCCCGCAGCGCGTCGATCGCGGGTCCCACGGCCGGGTCGAGGTGGTCCAGCGGCGGGAGCAGGTCGCCGGGCGCGGGGAGGGGAGCCGACGCGACGAGGCGCTCGGGTGCGTGGCGTCCCTTCGCCTTGGCGACCTCGGCCCGCGCGTGGCGCAGCTCCAGCGGCGCACGGATCCGCCGGGCCAGGCGGCGGTTCGCGGTGACCTCGAGGGCGGCCAGGATGCGGGACACCCCCACGCCGGCGTCGAGCCAGCCCACGAGGAGGGCGGTGTCGGCCGCCGACAGGAAGGGCGCGCCCCCGCGGAGACGCACCAGGGCCTCCCGCACGGTCTCGGCCGTGGCGGCATGGGCGGCGTCCGCCCCCTCAGGGTCCGGGCGGGCGGGACTGGCCAAGCTCTCGTCAGCGTCCATGGTGCCTTCCTTGCCCGCCTCGGGGCCGCGGTCTATCATCCGCCGACCCTCGGCCAGAGGATGCCTGGATGTCGCTTCGTTCCCTCGCGGTCCTCACCGCGGTGCTGCTCGCGCCCCTCACGGCGGCGTGGGGTCAGGACGACGACTTCCTCGACGAGGAGGAGGAGGACTTCTTCCAGCCCTCGGAGTCCGAGCCGGCGCCCGAGGAGGAGGAGGAGAAGCCCGCGGAGGGCGAGAAGCCCGCCGAGGGTGCGCCTGCCACGCCGGCCGCTCCCGCCGAGCCCGCACCCGAGGACGAGGACGCCCTCGACTTCGAGGACGAGGTGGACGAGGAGGGCGGTCGCGTCGAGGAGGACCTCTTCGAGGACGAGGGGCCGAACGAGGCGCTGCTGCCGGGCACCGACACGCCGCGGATCTACCGGGCCAAGGTGGCCGAGGTGGAGGGCAGCTCGTCCGACGAGGAGGTCATGGCCTGGGAGGCCTACCTCCAGGAGTACCCGAACTCCGTCTACAAGGAGCGCATCGAGGCGCGGATGGACGAGCTCCTCAGCGGGCAGTACCGCACCCGCCTGCCGCGCGAGGGCGAGTCGGTCGACGCCGAGGACGAGGAGCTGCTGTTCGCGCTCCCGGCCCACATGGCGAACATCAACCCGCGCACCAAGGCGCAGATCTACTTCGAGTACGGCTTCCCGAACTACCAGGGCGGCATCCTCGACTTCGAGTACGCGCTGCTGCGCAACGTCTCCGTCCACGGCGGCTTCACCGGCCGCACGGCGGGCTGGGGTCTCGAGGCCGGGCTGCGCTACGCCTTCGTGAAGTCCACGAAGCTGAAGTTCGTCGCCACGCTCATCGCCGACTTCCGGGTGAACTTCGGGCCGGTGCTCTTCCAGGCGCGCCCGATGCTGGGCCTCGGCAAGATCATCGGCCCCGCCCAGATCCTGCTCACCGCGGGTGCCGAGATCGGCACGCGGCAGTTCGAGTCGGTGGCGATCATCGGCGGCCTGCACGTGCACGTGCGCCTCGCGCCCCCGGTGGCCATCTTCGCCGAGACGGACTTCCGGGTGGAGCAGCTCGACCGTGCCACCCCGTTCGCCTTCGACGTGGTGAGCCTCGGCCTCAAGTTCTACCCGAAGCTCAAGAACCGCACCGACGACCCCGTCGAGCTCGGCGCCAGCGGCCACGTGCCCGCGGCCTCGCAGTACCTCGGCTACTACGTGGGCGGCGTGGGCGTGCAGGGCGCCTACTTCCTCGACTCGCCCTACGTCGGCTCGAAGCGGAAGCGGAAGGGCAAGAAGTAGCGACCCCCGAGGTCCTCGGCCGAGGAACGAAGCGTCGGCCGAGCAACGAAGGATCGACCGCGCCCGGGAGCGCCGTCACGTGCGCTTGCGGGCTCGGGAGATGTACGTGTCCACATGCGCCAAGGCCGGGTCGAGCTGCTTGGCGCGCTCCAGATCCTCGACCGCCGCGTTGAACTGGCGCCGGTAGTAGTAGGCCATGCCGCGGCGGGCGAGGGCGACCGCGTGGTCGGCGTCGATGCCCAGGGCGCGGTTGAAGTAGCTGACGGCCTTGCCGTAGTCCTTGCGCCCGTAGAACAGGTCGCCGAGCGCCACCTGCACGTCGGGATCCTTCGGGGCGTAGGCCTCGGCCTTCAGGAAGTCGCTGATCGACGACGGGAAGTCGCCGAGGTCGAGGTGCAGGCGCCCGCGGGCGAGCAGGGCGTCGATGCGCGAGGGCTCGGCGTCGAGCACGTCCCCGAAGAGCAGCACGCCCTCGGCCATGTTGCGACGGGAGACCTCCTGGGCGCGGGCGAAGAGCGCGCTGACCTCGGCCGGCGTGACCTCGGGCGCGCCGGGGCCGACGATGACGGAGGGGTCGACCTCCTCCTCGGCCTCGTCGATCTCCTCCTCGGCCTCGTCGTACTCCACGACACCGATGCCGAGGATGCCCGTCTGGTCGTCGTCCATGGCCTCCTCGTCACCGTAGTCGTGCGTGTCGCCGAGCTCGATGACGCTGGCCTCGTCGGGGTCGTCGGCCTGGGCGCCGAGCACCTGGCCCGAGCCGTCGGCGGCGATCTGGATGGCGGCGGCGTGGCTGCGCGGACCCCGGGGACGCGGGGCTCCGCCGCGCTCGCTGGCCGGGATGTCCTGGGTGCTCTCGTCGGGGTCGGCCGGGATGCTGAAGTCGTCGAGGCGCATCCGCTCGCCGCGGAGCTTCGCGTAGACGTCACCGCCCGCGGCGCTGGGCGCGTCGGGCTGGTCCTCTCCCCCGGTGGGGTCGAGGTAGCTCCACTCCTCCTCCTCGGCCTGACGACGACCCCGCTCGGACCGCGGCGCGTCGGTGGCCCGGGCGGCGACCTGCTTGCGCACCGTCTCGCGCGCATCCTGGCGGGCACCGCCCCGGGAGCGGGCGGGGGCCTTGGAGGGCTCCTCCACCTCGACGGCCCGGTCGGCCGCGTAGTCGGGCAGGGGCTCGTCGTCGTCGACCTTCCTGTCGTCCTGCACGCCCGGGAGGGGCTCGGTGTAGGTGATGTACTCGACGCCGTCGTCGGGCACCGCGTCGTGCGCGGCCTCGTAGAAGCCGTCGTCCTCGTAGCCCTCGTAGCCCTCGTAGGAGGGCTGCTCCTCGTAGGTGACCCACGGGTTGTCGTCCTGCGGCGCGGCGGCGGCGGCGGGCGCAGGTGCGGGCTCCTCGTACGTGCCGGGCGCGGGGTCGAAGGTGGGCGGCGGCTCGGGGCGCGTCTTGCGCAGGCGGCGGAGGGACTCGGGCACCTCGCGGATGACCGTGGCCTCGTCGTCCTCCGGGTCGGCCGGCACCTCGTCCTTGGTGACGTCGTCGTTGGGGCCCAGGTCGTGGGCCTCGTCGGCGAGGGCTTCCCACGACGGCGCGTCGTCCTCGAGGGCCTCGAGGGAGTCGGGGTCGGGCAGGCCGGTGACCCACTCGGGCTCGGGCTCGGGCTCGGGCGGCCGGGCCGGCGCGGCGGCGCGCACGCGAGGCGCGGGGGCCGCGCGGGGCGCAGGGGCCGCCGGCGGGGGGGCCACGACCGGGGTGTAGCGGGCGAGCAGGGCGTCGAGGGCCTCGTCCACCTCCACGAACTCGGCGAAGCCGGGCTCGAGGGCGGTGGTGACGCCCGCGTGCCCGGCGAGCAGCGCGTGGACGGCGTGGCGCGCGGCCACGGTGCTCGCACGCTCGGCGCGGAAGAGGGCGGCCGGCGGCAGCGCCTCGGCGGCGGCGGCGCGCAGGCAGGCCTCCGCGGCAGCCAGCGTCGCGAGCAGCTCGTCCACGTCGCCGCGGTGTGCGTTCACCTCGTCCTCCGGGGGCTCGTCAGGATGGGTCGGCCCTGGTGGGGGACGACCTCATGCGCCCTGGCCACCAGCCTGCAGGGCCTCGAGCTCCTCGCGGATCTCGCCGAGGCGCGCGACCAGGTCGCCGGCGTCGTCGAGCTGCGTGCGCAGCTCCTCCGTCTCGCTGGCGAGCTCCGCGGCGCGGGTGCGCAGCGGACCGAGCTCGGCCTCCAGCTTGTCCTTGAGGAGCTGCTGGCGCTCGATCTCCTCCTCGGTGCGTGCGATCTGCCGCGTCAGCGCCTGCGACGTCTTGATCTCGGTCATCAGCTCCGTGACGCGCTCCTCCAGCAGGGTGGCGAGCTGGTCGTGGATGGCGCGGACGTTCGTGGCCTCGGACACGTGCGGCTCCCCGGGACGCAGCCATGCCGCCGAGGGCGGCGGGCGGCTCATCGCAGGGCGACGCTATCATCGGTCCCGAGGGGGGTCAACGCGCGTCACCGGGTGCAGCGGAGCCCGCGATCGAGGCCCATCGTCCGGAGACCGACCGCACTCCCCCCCGCGCGGCGGGGTCGTCCATCACCCAGGCCCAGGCCGTCACCGCGCCCCAGGGACCGCTCACCTCCAGCAGCACGCGCCGGTACAGGCCCTCGGCCACGCCCTCGTAGTCGTCGAGGGCTTCCATCACGTCGGGTGGCGGCAGCGCGACGAGCTCGCCGTGGACGCGTCCGTCGGGGCCGGGCACGAGCGCGGGGTAGCCCTCGGGCAGCTCCCAGAGCGTCCCCGTCGTGGTGGCCGGGCCGAGGCGCTCGGCTGCGCGGAGCAGGGGGTGGCCCCCCGCGACGGTGAGCGTGCCGTACACGAAGAGCGGGGGCGCGCTCACCGGCCGGTCTCGCGCCCCGCGAGGCCGTCGAGGTAGCCGGCGAGGGCCTCGGCGAGCGGGCCCAGGCCGCGGAGCAGCGTGGCCTCGTCGTCCTGCCGCAGCTGCGTGAAGAAGGCGTCGTCGAGCACGAGGCGGCTGCCCACGGGCACGGCCACCCCCAGGCGCTCGAGCAGGGAGGTGAGCACCTCCTCGCCGAGGCCACCCGTGCCGCGGCGGCTGACGCGCCACCCGAGGTGCCGTCCGAAGCCGTCGAGCAGGTCGAGCAGGCCGCCGAGGCGGGTGGGACCTCGCCGCACGAGCCAGCTGCCGCCCTCGCGGGTGAGCTCCACGCGGGCGTCGCGGGTGCGGTGGGCGAGCAGCATCGCGGTGGTCAGTGCCGCGTAGGGCGCGCAGGCCACCACCCGCTGCCGGAGGGTGCGGGCGTCGGGGATGGCGCGGGGCAGCGTCTCGCCGGGGTGGAGGAGCCCGCCGTGCACAGCCACCGGGCGGTAGGCGAGCGTGGGCGTGCCCACCGCGTCGGCGCGGTGGCGGGCGTTGCGCAGGCGCCGGTTGGTGCCGGCCACGCCCTCCCAGAGCTGCACGAGCGACGGTGGCAGGGCCACCGCGAGGCCGGGTGTGTCCCAGCAGGCGAGGAAGGGCTCGTGGACCCGGGGCGGCGACGTGCCCGGCGCGCCGCTGCGGGGGAAGCTGTCGAGGCTGCGGTCGCGCAGCACCCGCGCGAGGGCCTCGTCGACGGCGCCCTCGGCCGGGATCGCGCCGAGGAGCCGGCGCGTCCACGGGCGGTACCGGCCCCACGGGGAGCCCTCGCCGGGCTGCTCCCCGCTGCGCACGCGATCGAGGGTGGAGCGCCACCCGTCGTCGGAGAGGATCACGGAGGCGGTGGAGGCCGCGAGCTCCCGTCGGGCCACGGCGCCCTCGGCCACCACGAGCCGTTCCTCCAGGCGCACCGCGTCGCCCCGGGTGAGCGCGAGCTCGACGTAGGTGCCCACGGGCACGGTGCTGGCGCCGGCCTGGTCGAGCAGGCCGCGCACGTGCCCCAGGGTGAGCTCGCCCTGGTCGACGAGCGTGCACAGGAGGACCCGGTACAGGTCGGGGCTGAAGGCGGTGCCGGTGAGCCGCAGGTCGGCCTCCGGCGGCGCCACGGTGGGGGCCTGCGACAGGGGCAGGTCGAGCTGGGCCAGGCCGTCGGGCGCGTCGAGGCGACCGGGATCGAGTGCGGGGGCCAGCAGGCCGCGGATGGCGGAGGCGCGTCGGGCCACGGTGCTCGGGGCCAGGGACGGCTCCGCCCGTCGGATGGCGGCCTCGAGGGCGTCCGCGTCGGGCGAGGGGCCCGCGAGCCGCACCAGCTCCTGCACGAAGGGCTGGGCGTGCACGGCCCGCGCGTAGCGCTCGGGGCGATCCGGGCCGGCGTAGACGTAGCCGAGGCCGTCGGGCGACAGGCGCGGCTCGGGGGCGTCCTCCAGCAGCGACAGCCAGACGCCGGCCTGCAGGTAGTACTGGACCGTGCGGACGTCGACGCCGAGGGCCTCCTGCAGGCCGCGGGGGGAGCGCACGCCGCGCGCCACCAGCTCCAGCAGGTGGGTGAGCAGCTGCGGGCTGCTCGCCGTGGGCACCGTGCGTGCCCGCGACCCCGCGTCGTCGTCGCTCGGTAGGCTGGGCACGTCGGTCACGGGTTCCCTCGGCGCGAGGGGTCCCGATGATACAAGGACCCCGACCTCACCTGATGCCGTCCCGGAGGGCGCGCGTGCACCGACTCGACCGGCGGCTCCACCTCTACCGCGGTCGGCCCCGCGATGGGCTGCCTCCGTCGGCCCTCGCGTCGGCGGACGGTCCCCGGGAGCGCGCCGCGCGGCTCGTCCGGGGTGCCCTGCGCACGGGTCGTCCGGTGGTGGTGCGGCACGCGCGGTGGTCGGCGGTGCCGTGGTGGCTCGACGACCTGGCCATCGACCTGCAGCTCGACGCCCGGCCCCTCGACGGACGCCGCCTCGAGCTCGCCGGCGTCGGCCGGGGCGACGAGGGCTGGATCGCGTTGCCGGACGCGCTGTCGCGCTGCCTGGGGGTGGCGTCGGCCCCGCGCGCGCAGGCGCCCACCAACCGGGAGGCCTTCCGGGTGCGCGCCGGGCTGGTGCTCCGCAAGGCGCGCAGCCTCCGGCGCCGCAAGGTGGTGCTCTGCGTGGGGGCGGACGCCCTGGGCTACGAGCTGCTCCAGGATCTCTGCGCGGCCTGGGAGGAGGCCGACACCGAGATGACGCCGGGCACCTCGCCGCTGCTGGTGCTGGCCTGCGCCACGGGAGGGCAGAGCCTCGCGCTCCGGGGCGCCTTCGCGCCCTTCCTCGCCGATCCCGACCGTGGCGAGGCGGTGCGCATGGTCGCCGAGATCCTGGGCGGGGACGACGTGCCCGCGCTCGAGGCCCTGGTCGACGCCGTGGGCACGGTGCCCGCCTTCCTCCTCGCCGCGGCGCGCGGCCTCCTGTCCGACCGCAGCCTGGCACCGCGCGACGCGCTGGGCGGGCTGCAGCGCGAGCTCGCCGACGCGGTGGGCGTGGCGCTCACCCGCGACGAGCAGGCCGAGCGGCTGGAGACGCTCGCGAACGGGCCCGCGACCTACCTTCCCGCGGTCGACAACCTGCTGCTGCGAGGCGGCCTGGTCACCACCGGTCCCGGTCCGCAGGGGCGGCAGTCGCGGCTGCGCAGCCCGCTCATCGCCGAGATCGTGCGCGGCACCTGATCCGGGGCGCTACTCGTCGGGGACGTCGAACTCGAAGGCGATCTCCTCGCCCAGGCGCTCCTCGAGGAAGGCACGGAGCCGCTTGCGCATCCGGGCCTCGATCTGGCGGACGCGCTCCTTGCTGACCTCGAACTCGTCGCCCAGCGTGGAGAGGCTCTCGGGCTCGGGCGCCACCATGCGGCGCGTCCAGATGATCTTCTCGCGGGGGTCGGAGATCGTGAGCGCGAAGGCGTCGAGGTGATCCTTGATCATCGAGCCCAGCTCGGAGCGGGCGGCGTTGTCCTCGGGATCGTTGGGATCGCCCTCGGGGACGATCTCGGCCAGCGTGCGCCCCTCCTGGTCGTCGCCGGTGGGCGCGTGCAGCGACAGGGCCGGCGCCCGCATGTGCTGGTCGACCGCGCGGATCTCGGCCGGCGCCACGCCCAGCCGGTCGGCGAGGCGGGCCTCGGTGGGGTCGATGCCCTCGGCCACGAGGCGATCGCGCTCCTTCTGCAGCTGGAAGAAGAGCTTGCGGCCGGCGCGGGTGGACCCCAGGCGCACCAGCCGGAAGTTGTCGAGCAGGAAGCGCAGGATCATCGCCCGGATCCAGTACTGCGCATAGCTGCTGAAGCGGATCTCCCGGTAGGGATCGTAGCGGGACAGCGCCTCGACGAGGCCCACGTTCCCCTCCTGGATCAGGTCGAGGACGTTCGCCCACTGGCGGTGGTACTGGAAGGCGATCTTGATGACCAGCCGCAGGTTCGACGTGACGAGCTGCTGGGCCGCTTCGCGGTCGCCGTGCTCGACGTAGCGGATCGCGACCTCCTTCTCCTCCTCGGCCGACAGGATCGGGTAGCGGCGCACCTCGGCCATGTAGGCGGCGAGCAGGTCGTCCTTGTGCCCGCCTGCGCGGGGCACGGCCTTGGGGCGGGGGACCAGGTCGGTCGAGTCGTCGTTCGCCATGGGTCAGCTCTCGGAGATCCCTGCGAGGCTCGTACGGACGGCCCCCAGCAGGTTCGGCAGGACGGAGGGATGGGCGGCGACCAGGGGCGTGCCCACGTGCGCGACCACGTCGAGGTCGGCGCCCTCGAGATCGGTGACGCGACCGCCGGTCTCCCGGACGAGCAGCACGCCGCAGCCGACGTCCCACAGGGCCCACAGCGGCACGATGCTGGCCGCGGCGCCCCCGGCCGCCACCTGGGCGAGGTGGACCGCGGAGCTGCCGAGGGACCGGGATCGCCCCCGCCAGGCGAGCGGCCCCAGGTGGTGGGAGCCGGACGGCAGGCACACCGTGCGGGTGCGCGGGCCCTCGGCGGCCTGGGGTGCCAGCGGCGTGCCGTCGTGCCACGCGCCGGCGCCTGCGGCGGCGAACCAGTGCTCCCCGAGCCTCGGGAGGTGCAGGGCCCCCAGCTCGAGCGCGCCGTCGACCACCCGGCACACCGTGGGACCCCAGTGGGCCAGGCCCTCGATGAAGGCCGACGTGCCGTCGAGGGGATCCACCCACCACGTGGCCTCGGCCTCGGCGGGGTCGCCGTGACCCGCACCCTCCTCGCTCACCACGGCGTCGCGGGGGAAGAGATCGGCGAGTCCGCGCACGAGGACCTCGTGGGCGGCCAGGTCGGCGTCGGTGACCTGCGACCCGTCGGCCTTGCGCCGCACCGAGCCCTCGTGACCGCGTCGCAGCGCGGCCGCGCCGGCACGGGCGAGCAGGTCGGCGAGCGCCTCGGCCCGTGGGTCGATCGGGGTGGTGGCGAGGGCGTGGGTCACCGGCGGGAGGTATCGCGCCAGCCGGCCCCGAGCCGCCGGGGACGACGGCTTCGGACGAGCCCCCTGCGGGGGGGCGACGTGGCGTGCTTGCGGCACGCGCTGGATCGGATACAAGCCGCGGCGCCCTGACGGTCCTGCCGTCGGGGGCGTGCGATGGTGGGCATAGCTCAGCAGGTTAGAGCGCTGGATTGTGGTTCCAGAGGTCGTGGGTTCGAACCCCACTGTCCACCTTGATCCTTGAACGGGCTCATAGCTCAATTGGTAGAGCGCCGGACTCTTAATCCGTCGGTTCTAGGTTCGAGTCCTAGTGGGCCCATCCCTCTTTCTTCGCGCGGCGGAGCCGCGCTGCGCGCTTCGCCTCTGGCTCGCTTGCGGGTCGGGGAGGCGGGACGCCAGGCGGTCGTGTCGTGCCTCGCCTCTGGCTCGCTTGCGGGTCGGGGAGGCGGGACGCAGGGCGGTCTCGTCGTGCGTCGCCCGAGGCTCGCCCGCTTGCGGGTCGGGGGCGAGACGCGGCGAAGCCCCGCTGCAGACCCGTTGTCGCTTCGCGCGTCGGCCTTCGCGAGAATGGCGGAATCGGCAGACGCGCCGGGTTTAGGTCCCGGTGGGGAGACCCGTGGGGGTTCGAGTCCCCCTTCTCGCATCGACGAGGGCCGGCCCTGCGCGGGGTGAGCGCGCATCCGACGAATGAACACGACGACTCGGGCAGGTGTCCGGGTCCAGACCCTGTCCGGGCGGTCCGGACGCAACGCTCGAGGACATGATGCAGATCGAGGTCGTGGCGGAGAACGCCTACGCGCGCAAGGTCAACGTGACGGTCCCTGCGGCCCAGGTGGGCCAGGCGCTCGACCGCGCCTACGGCACGATGGTGCAGCGGGCCCGGCTGCCCGGCTTCCGCCAGGGCAAGGTGCCCCGCAAGGTCCTCGAGGCGCGCTTCGGTCCGGGCATCGCCCAGGACGTGGCGGGCGACCTCATCCAGGAGGGCTGGCGCCGCGCGATGGACGACGAGGGCATCCAGCCCGTCAGCCGCCCCACGGTCACCGACCAGGGCGAGCTCGCGGCGGGCTCCGACTTCACCTTCGTGATCGCGGTGGAGGTCAAGCCCCAGGTGGAGGTCACGGCGTACACCGGCCTCGACGTGGTCTGGCCCGAGTTCGCCGTGGGCGACGCCCAGATCGAGGCGGAGCTCGACCGTCGTCGCCGCGCCGAGGCGCGCCTGGCCGAGGTCACCGGCCGCGCCGTCGAGCTCGGCGACACCGTGCAGGTGGAGGTCACCGCCAAGGACGGCGACGAGGTCGTCCTCTCCGAGCCGGGCACCCTCGTGCGCACCCGCGGCGAGACCTGGCTCAAGGGCCTGGGCGCCGCGCTCGTCGGCCTCGAGCTCGACACGGCCACGGAGCTGGAGGTCAGCTTCGACGCCGACGCCGGCGACGAGAAGGTCGCGGGCCGCACGCTCGCCACCTCCCTGAAGGTGCTGTCGATCCAGGCCATGCAGGCGCCGGCCCTCGACGACGCCCTCGCGCAGGAGCTGGGCTTCGACGACCTGGCCGCCTTCCGGGCCTCGGTCACCGACGAGCTGGCCGCCGGCAGCGAGGAGGCCTCGCGCAACCAGGCGCGGGCCAACCTGCTCGACGCCCTCATCGCGGCGAACCCCGTCGACGTGCCGCGGGGCATGGTCGACCAGAACCTCGAGATGCTGAAGGAGGAGCTCAAGCTCCAGCGCGCCTACCGCGGCATCGACCCGCGCAGCGTGCAGTTCACCGACGCCGAGATCGCCGACCTGCGCTCCCGCGCGGCCTTCGCGGCCCGGGGCGCCCTGCTCCTCGAGGCGGTGTGCGCGGCCGAGTCGCTCGCGGTCGAGGACGCCGAGCTCGACACCCGCATCGAGGAGATGGCGGCGGAGCGTGGCCAGACGGCCGAGGCCGTGCGCGGCTGGTTCCAGCGCGACGGCGCCCTGGAGGACCTGCGCCACCGGATGCTCGAGGAGAAGGCCCTCGACTGGCTGCTCGAGCGCGCGAAGGTCACGCGCAAGGCGCCCGAGGAGGCCGCCGCCGAGGCTGCCCCCGCGGCCGAGCCGGAGAAGAAGTCCAAGGCCAAGCCGAAGTCCAAGGCGAAGGCGAAGGCCGAGGCCGAGGCGCCCGCGGCCGAGGAGCCCGCCGTCGAGGCGGCCCCCGCGCCCAAGGCGAAGGGCGGCGGCAAGTACAAGACGATCGCCGGCGTGCGCTACGCCAAGGACCTGCTCGACCGCGCCGAGGAGGCCGGTGGTCCCCTGGCGCTGGGCGTGGTGCAGGAGCTCGTGGCGGCCGCCCAGGACGGCAAGGGCATCACCGACGTCGAGAAGCGCACCCTCGCCTACGTGCGCGAGACGCACGGCGTGACCGACGAGGCCGGCGCCTGGCTCGACGCCCAGGGCGTGCTGGACTGATCGCCCGCCGATCGCCCGGCCAGGCCGTGGCGATCATGGGACGTGACGTGACCGCCGGTCCTCCGGCGGCAACGGGTTAGGGCTCCGGGACCGCGCAGCGAAGCGCCCGGAGCCGCCCCATGCCGTCCGACGTCCTGAACTACATCGTCCCCACCATCGTGGAGGAGACCCACCGCGGGCGCGCCACCTACGACATCTGGTCGCGCCTCATGGTCGACCGCATCGTCTTCCTGGGCTGGCCGATCAACGACGAGATCGCCAACCTCGTGATCGCGCAGCTGCTCTACCTGGAGTCGCAGGATCCCGAGAAGGACATCTACCTGTACCTGAACTGCCCGGGCGGCTCGATGACCGCGGGCATGGCGATCTACGACACCATGCACTACATCCGCGCCCCGGTCTCCACCATCTGCGTGGGGCAGGCCGCGTCGATGGCGGCGGTGCTCCTGGCGGGCGGCGAGAAGGGCAAGCGGCGCATCCTGCCGAACAGCCGCGTGGTCATCCACCAGCCGCTCGGCGGCGTCCGTGGCCAGGCCAGCGACATCGAGATCCAGTCGCGCGAGATCCTCCGGTGGAAGCACACGGTCATCGACGTGCTGGCCGCCCACACCGACCAGGACAAGGCGAAGGTCGCGAAGGACATCGAGCGCGACTACATCATGACGGCCGCCGAGGCGAAGGACTACGGTCTCGTCGACGAGGTCATCGATGCGGGTCCCGTGGCCCGCGAAGCGTCCAAGGCGTGAGCGGAGGTCCCGTGGTCCGTCGCAAGGGCACAGGCAGCAAGGATCTCTGCTGCTCCTTCTGCGGGAAGTCGCAGAAGGAGGTCCGCAAGCTCATCGCCGGGCCCAGCGTCTACATCTGCGACGAGTGCGTGGAGCTGTGCCACGACATCATCACCGAGGACTACGACAAGGACGACTACTTCGCGGCCGACGCGCTCATCCCGAAGCCGAAGGAGATCTTCGACTTCCTCGACGAGTACGTGGTGGGCCAGGAGCGGGCGAAGAAGATCCTCTCGGTGGCGGTGCACAACCACTACAAGCGCATCGACGGCCGCGTGCGCGGAGACGACGTCGAGCTGCAGAAGTCGAACGTGCTGCTCGTGGGCCCCACCGGGTCGGGCAAGACCCTGCTCGCGCAGACCCTGGCCCGCTACCTCAAGGTGCCCTTCTGCATCGCCGACGCCACCAGCCTCACCGAGGCCGGCTACGTCGGGGAAGACGTCGAGAACATCATCCTCAACCTCTTCCAGGCGGCCGAGTACAACGTCGAGGCCACCACCCGCGGCATCATCTACATCGACGAGATCGACAAGATCGCCCGGAAGTCCGAGAACCCCTCCATCACCCGCGACGTGTCGGGCGAGGGCGTGCAGCAGGCGCTGCTGAAGATCATCGAGGGCACGGTGGCGAACGTGCCGCCCAAGGGCGGTCGGAAGCACCCGCAGCAGGACTTCCTGCAGATCGACACCTCGAACATCCTCTTCATCTGCGGCGGGGCCTTCGTGGGCCTCGATCGCGTGGTGGAGGCCCGTCTGGGCCAGCAGCAGATGGGCTTCGGCAACCAGGCCGCCAGCCGCGAGCGCCTCACCGCCGACGAGCTGCTCGCGCGGGTGGAGGCCGAGGATCTGATGCGCTTCGGGCTCATCCCCGAGTTCATCGGTCGCGTGCCCGTGGTGGCCACCCTCGACGAGCTCGACGAGCCCGCGATGATGAGCATCCTCACCGGTCCCCGGAACGCGCTGGTGAAGCAGTACCAGAAGCTGTTCGACATGGACGGCGTGAAGCTCAAGTTCACCGACGGCGCGCTGCGCGAGGTGGCGCGGCTCGCCCTCGAGCGGAAGACGGGCGCACGAGGCCTGCGGGGCATCCTCGAGGATGTCATGCTGGACGTGATGTACGACCTGCCCAGCCGCGACAACGTCAAGGAGTGCGTGATCTCCGAGGACGTGGTGCGTCGCAAGCAGGAGCCGATGCTCGTCTACGAGAACGAGGCGGAGTGGGGATGAGGCCGTGAGCGTCGGCAGCGGCGACGGGGATCCCGGCGGATCGCGGCGCGAGGCGCCCGAGAAGCGCCTGCCCGTGCTGCCCCTGCGCGACGTGGTGGTCTTCCCCGGCACGCCCGTGCCGCTGGTGATCGGGCGGTCCCGATCGGTGGCGGCGGTCGACGCGGCCGAGAAGCTGGCCGAGCGCGAGATCCTGCTGGTCACCCAGCGCCGGGGCGACGTGGCGCACCCCAACCCCGAGGATCTGCACGAGGTGGGCACCGTGGCCCACGTGGCGCAGGTGGTGCGGCTGCCCGACGGCAACACCAAGGTGCTCGTGGAGGGGCTGCGCCGGGGGCGCATCCTGCGCGTGCTGCCCCACCCCGACTACTTCCGCGCCGCCGTGCGCGAGGAGGGGCCCACGCCCCGGGGTGACGCCGACGTCGACGCGCTGGTGCGGTCGGTGAAGGGCGCGGTGGAGCGCTACGTGAAGCTCGACCGCACCGCGCCGCCCGACATGCTGATGGGCGTGAACGCCATCGACGATCCGGCCCGTCTTGCCGACCTGCTCGTGGGGGTGGTGAAGCTCACGCTCGAGGAGCGCCAGACCCTGCTCGAGACCTTCGACGTGAAGGCGCGGCTGGAGCGGGTCTACAAGGCCCTCACCAACGAGATCGAGTACCTCCAGGTGGAGCGCAAGCTCCGCACGCGGGTGCGGCGCGACAAGGCCGACACCGAGCGCGAGGCCTGGCTCGACGAGCAGGTCAAGGCCATCCAGAAGGAGGTCGGCGGGGGCGGCGACGGCCGCGACGACCTCGACGAGCTCGCGCGCCAGCTGGCCGAGGCGCAGCTCACCGACGAGGCCCGGGTCCGCGCCGAGCGGGAGCTGCGTCGCCTGTCGCAGATGAACCCGATGAGCGCCGAGGCCACGGTCGTCCGCAACTACCTCGACTGGCTGCTGGCCCTGCCGTGGACGGTGGCGGCGCCGGTGCACACCGACCTGCGTGCGGCGGCCGACACCCTCGACGCGGCCCACTACGGCCTCGACGACGTCAAGGAGCGCATCCTCGAGTACCTGGCGGTCTCGTCGCTCGCCGAGGGCAACCAGGGGCCCATCCTCTGCCTGGTGGGGCCGCCCGGCGTGGGCAAGACCTCGTTCGCGCGGTCCATCGCCGAGGCCACGGGGCGGCCCTTCGCGCGCATCGCGCTGGGTGGCGTGCGTGACGAGGCCGAGGTGCGGGGGCATCGCCGCACCTACATCGGGGCGCTCCCCGGCCGCATCGTGCAGGCCATGAAGCGGGCCGGGGCGATCAACCCCGTGCTGCTGCTCGACGAGGTCGACAAGATGTCCTCCGACATCCGCGGCGACCCCGCGTCGGCCCTGCTCGAGGTGCTCGATCCCGAGCAGAACGGCGCCTTCAACGATCACTACCTCGACATGGACTACGACCTGTCGCAGGTGATGTTCCTGTGCACGGCGAACAGCCTGCGCGACGTGCCGCTGCCGCTGCTCGACCGCCTCGAGATCGTGCAGCTCTCCGGCTACACCGAGCTCGAGAAGCTGGCGATCGCCGAGCGCTACCTCGTGCCGAAGCAGCGGGGGCTCGCGGGGCTGTCGGCGGCGCAGGTCGAGATCGACCCCTCGGCCGTGCGCGAGCTGGTGCAGCGCTACACCCGCGAGAGCGGCGTGCGGAACCTGGAGCGCGAGATCGGCCGCATCTGCCGGAAGGTGGC
The DNA here is from genome assembly GCA_020632955.1 of Alphaproteobacteria bacterium. GTDB lineage: Bacteria > Myxococcota_A > UBA796 > UBA796 > JACKEO01. The sequence continues at coordinate 30,753 of JACKEO010000008.1, read as the reverse complement.
GCGCAAGGTGGTCGACGCCGACGTCACCGGGTCGGTGCGCGTCGACGCCGAGGGGCTGGAGACCCTGCTGGGGCCGCCCCCGCACGACTTCGGGCGCCGCGAGGAGGTCGACCAGGTGGGCCACGTGAACGGCCTGTCGGTCTCCACCACCGGAGGCGAGCTGCTGGCCATCGAGGTGGCGGCGGTGCCCGGCAGCGGCAAGCTCATCACCACGGGCCGTCTCGGCGAGGTGCTCAAGGAGTCGGCCACCGCCGTCTTCACCTACGTGCGCTCCCGCGCGGCCGCGCTGGGCCTCGAGGCCGACTTCCACGACACGCAGGACTTCCACATCCACTACCCGGGCATCCCCTCCGGGGTGGAGGGTCCCAGCGCCGGCATCGCGATGGCCACCGCGCTGGTCAGCTCGCTCACGGGGATCCCGGTGCGCGCCGACACCGCGATGACCGGCGAGATCACCCTCCGGGGCCGGGTGCTGCCGGTGGGGGGCATCAAGGAGAAGGTGCTCGCGGCCCACCGCGGGGGCATCACGCGGGTGCTCGTCCCCGAGCGCAACCGCAAGGATCTCCGCGACATCCCGGCCTCGGTGCTCGACGACGTGGAGGTGCTCCTCGTCGACCACATGGACCGCGTGCTCGCCGAGGCGCTGGCGCAGCCGCCGCTGGGCGGCGTGGCCGATCTGGTGGGCGCCACGGAGGCCACCACCGACGGCGCAGACGACGTCCTGGGCCGAGATGCGGGGAGGTGATCCTCGCGTGTTGACGGCTCGGCGCGGCAGTGGTTAGGAGCGGGGGCCGTTCGGCGCTCGAACACCTGGGCAGGTAGCTCAATGGGAGAGCGTCGGCTTTACACGCCGAGGGTCGCAGGTTCGAGTCCTGTCCTGCCCATGTCGGAACCAGTCTGGGGCGGTAGTTAAGTTGGTTATAACGCCGGCCTGTCACGCCGGAGGCCGCGGGTTCAAGTCCCGTCCGTCCCGCCACGTCGCCCGCGAGGGGTTTCCCCTCGCGGGCGTCCTCGCTTTCTGGGTGCGCCCGTCGCGGGCACGCGCCGAGGCCCGTCCGTCGGACGGTGGGCGCGTTACCTCGGCTCGCTGCCGGAAGAGGTCCACGTGCGTGCGCTGATCCGCTTGCTCCTGCTCGGCCTGGTGGTGGCGTCGGCCTCCCACGTGGCCGTCACCGCCGCGCGCGCCAAGGACTGGCCGGGCAAGGTGCCGTCGAAGTCCGAGCGGGGCGAGGAGCTCTGGGACCGCCACTGCGTCGCCTGCCACGGGCCGCAGGCCAAGGGCGACGGTCCCCTCGCGGCCGCGCTCGTCGCCCAGGTGCCCGACCTGTCGATGGGCCTGCCGGGGCGCGACCGCAAGGAGCTGGTGCAGCTGGTGCTCCGCGGCCGCGGCGCCCACCCGGCCTTCGAGCAGTCCTTCCGCGACCTCAAGCCCTTCCAGGCCGACGTGCGCGACTACGCCGAGGGCGTGCTCGACCACATGGAGCGGGTGGGCCAGCGCGCGGTGGAGGCCGAGGCGCCCGAGGTGCCGGCCGAGGGCGACGAGGCCGAGGAGGATCAGGACCAGGGACCGCGGGAGTAGCGGGGCGTGAGCGAGCCCTCCCTCGGCCTCCGCGCCTGGATCGTCGCCGCCGTGCTCGGCGTGGTGCAGGGCGTCACGGAGTTCCTGCCGGTGTCGAGCTCCGGCCACCTCGTGGTGGCGCAGCAGCTCGTGCCGCCCGAGGGCGACGACGTCCTCTTCGACCTCGTGCTGCACGTGGGCACCCTGCTGCCCGCGCTGTGGTTCTACCGGGCCGACGTGGGCCGCATGCTGCGCGACGCCGTGGGGGGCGAGGGTCCGTGGCTGCAGCGGCCGGGGGTGCGGCTGGCCCTGCTGGTGGCGGTGGCCACGGTGCCCACCGCGATCGTGGGGCTGACGCTCAAGGACGTGTTCGAGGCCCTCTTCCACACGCCGGCCGCGGTGGCCGTGGCCTTCGCGGCCACCGGCCTGCTCCTGTGGCGCACGCGGGGCCTGGAGGACGGCGTGATCGAGCTGGCCGACGTGCCCTGGCGCACGGCGCTGCTGGTGGGGCTGGCCCAGGGGATCGCCATCACGCCGGGCATCTCGCGGTCGGGTGCCACGATCGCCACGGCCCTGCTGCTCGGCCTGCGTCGCGAGCTCGCGGTGAAGCTCTCCTTCCTGATGAGCGTGCCGGCCATCCTGGGTGCGGTGGTGCTCAAGCTGCGGGAGGTGGACGGTGCGGGCCTCGCGGCCGGACCCATGGCGGTGGGCTTCCTGGCCGCGATGATCACCGGCTACGGCGCGCTCGTGCTGCTCGTGCGTCTCGTGCGCCTCGGCCGCTTCTCGAGCTTCGCGTGGTACCTCTGGGCGGCCGCCCTGGGCACCGGACTGCTCGTGCTCGCGCAGGGTGCTTGACCCGCCGGGAGCGCCGCGGTTAGGCCCGAAAGGCTCTAGGGGTATAGCTCAGCTGGTAGAGCAGCGGATTCCAAATCCGCAGGTCCCGGGTTCGAGTCCTGGTGCCCCTGTCTCGAAGGCCTCGGCCCGCGCCGGGGCCTTCGTCGTTCCGGCGCCGGGTCCGGACAGGATCCGTCCGCCGCCCGTCCGACACCTCTGCTATGCCTCGGGGATGGAGGGGCGCTTGAGCACGCGACACCACGCCGACGGCACCGCAGTCCAGCTCACCCTCATGGAGGCGCGGGTGCCTGGCCGGGCCCGCTGGTCCCTCGAGGGCAGCGCGTGCTCCGCCTGCCGCACGGGGCGCTTCTACCTGGTGGAGCCGTCCGACCCGTGCTCCTGCGTCGAGGCCATCTGCATCTGTCTCGCCGAGGGCTACGCCATGTGCGACGGCTGCGGGGATCTGCGGCAGGTGTGGCCGCGCGAGATGGAGATGGTGGCAGACGGGTAGGTGCCCGTTCACCCCACCGTCCGCACCCGCACCGGCAGCCCGTTCGCGGAGCTCGCCGACCCCCAGTACACCACGTCGGGCTCGTGGCCGGGCTGCGCCTCCAGCTCCACCTCCGCCACCACGCGTTCCACCACGCGGGTGAGCATGGGCAAGGCCATCGCGAAGGCGATGCAGCTGCGGTGCCCGCCCCCGAAGGGCAGGTAGGCGCCGCGTGGTCCGGGGCCCACGGGCTGCTCGGTGCGACCTGCCCAGCGCTCCGGGCGAAAGGCCAGCGGGTCGGGCCAGTGGCGGGCGAGGCGGTGCACCACCCAGGGGCTGACGATCACGTCCACGCCGGCGGGGACGAGGTGACCGTCGAGCTCCAGGGGGGCCTGGGTGCGCCGCGAGAACAGCGGGTAGCCGGGGTAGAGCCGCAGGGACTCGCGCACGGCGCAGGCCAGCGCGTCGGGCTCGCCGCGGCGGATGGCGGCCTGGGTCTCGGGGTGACGCGCCAGCAGCCAGAGGCACCAGCTCGTCGCCGCGGTGAGCACGTCGTGGGCGGTGAAGAAGACGTTCACCAGGCCGTCGCGCAGGGCTTCGGGGGCTGCGCTGCCGTGACCCTCCCCGGCCGCGGCGGCGAAGCCGGCGAGGACGTCGTCGTGCGCGCCGGGGTCGGCCTGCCGACGCCTCACGTGCGCCATGAACCACGCCCGCATCGCGGTGACCGAGCGCCGCAGCGCCACCCACCGCGCGGGCGAGAGGTAGGCCCAGGGCTGGCACTGCAGGTCGATGCCCACGGCCGCGAGCTCGTGCTGCACGCGCGCCCGGTGCGGCTCGAGGGCGGGGTCGTAGCGGTCGGACACCAGCAGGGCGCAGACGGCGTCGGCGGCGAGCTGGCTCACGGCAGGACCCAGATCGACGGCGTCGGCGGTGCGCAGGTGGCCGAGGAAGGGCTCGAGGGCCGCGTCCACCGCCCCCATCGCGTCGACGCCGCGCAGGGCGCGTCGGTACTGCACGCGGGCGCGGGCCCAGTCGTCGCCGTTGAGCAGCAGCACGTTGTCGAGCACCACGCGCGTGAGCCGGTAGGGCCAGCCCTTCACGTTCGCGCTCTCGGCCTGCAGGAGCGTGGCGATGGGCTCGGGGTCCGACAGCACCAGCAGCGAGGCGGGTCCCAGCGGCACCCGGGCGAGGCCGCCGCAGGTCTCGGCGTAGCCGAGCACCGTGTCGAGCACCTTGCGCGCGCGGGCCGTGCCCATCCAGTCCGGGAAGTGGCCCAGCACCGGGTGGTGGGGCGGTCGCGGGACCCGGGACCAGCCCAGCGCGGTCATCGGCCCTGCTCCCGTTGCGTGGCCACCCAGCCCTGCACCTGCTGTTCCAGCACGTCGAGCGGCAGCGCGCCCGACCCGAGGATCACGTCGTGGAAGGCGCGCACGTCGAAGCGGTCGCCCAGGGCGGCCTCGGCCTCGCGGCGCAGGCGCAGGATCGTCAGCTCGCCCACCTTGTAGGCCAGCGCCTGGGCCGGCCACGAGACGTAGCGCTCCAGCTCGGTCTGGATGTTGTGCGGCGACAGCGCGGTGTTCTCGGTGAAGCAGGTCCGCGCCTGCTCCAGATCCCAGCCGAGCCAGTGGATGCCGGTGTCGGCCACCAGGCGGCAGGCCCGCCACATCTCCATCGACCAGCGTCCGAAGCGCTCCTCGGGGGTGCGGTACATGCCCATCTCCTCGCCGAGGAACTCCGCGTAGAGCGCCCAGCCCTCGACGTAGGCGGTGGGGCTGGCGTGGCGGCGGAAGGCCGGCAGCTCGGTGAGCTCCTGGGCCAGCGCGATCTGGAGGTGGTGACCGGGCACGGCCTCGTGCAGCGTGAGCGCGGGCAGCTCGTAGAGCGGGCGCTGGTCGAGGTGGCTGGTGTTGACCATGTAGCCGCCGGCCCGTCCGAGGGCGGGGGAGCCGGGCCAGTAGCGGGCGGTGGTGTAGCCCTCGGCGAGCTCGTCGGGGACGGGCCGCACGCCGTAGGGCAGGCGGGGCAGGCGACCGAAGAGGGCGGGGAGGCGATCGTCGGCGCGCTTCGCGATCTCGGCGGCGTGGCGGAGCAGCTCGTCGGCGGACGAGGCGTAGTAGCGGGGCTCGGTGCGCAGGTGGGCGAGCCAGGCGGACAGGTCGCCCGGGAAGCCGCTGGCCCGCAGGTCGGCCTCCATCAGGCCCCGGATGCGCGCCACCTCGGCGAGGCCGAGGGCGTGGATCTCGTCGGGGGTCAGGTCGGTGGTGGTCTCGCGCTGCACGAGGAAGCGGTAGCTGGTCTCGCCGTCGGGCAGGGAGCGCCAGGCCAGGGAGGGACGCGCCGCCGGCAGGTAGGACTGCTCCAGGAAGGCCACGAAGGCCTGCTGGCGGGGCAGGACCTCGGTGCGCACCAGCTCCAGGGCACGGGCGCGGAAGGCGTCGGCCTCGGTGGCGTCGAGTCCTCGGGGCGTGCCGGCGAAGGGCAGGAGCAGCGGGCTGGCCTCCGGGGGCGTGGCCGCCTGCGCGCGCGCGACCTCCAGCACGCGGTCCACCACCAGGGTCGGCTGGGTGAACCCGGTGTCGATGCCGCGCTGGAGATGGCCGAGGTGCTGGTCGACCCAGGCCGGCAGCGCGGCCAGGCGCGACAGCCAGGCCTCGGCATCGGCGCGGGAGGCGATCACCGTGGTGCGCCCGAGGTGATCGCCCAGGGTGTGGAAGCCCCAGTCGTTCTCGAAGGCGATGCGCACCAGGTCGAGCTGGGAGGCCTCGGCCTCCAGGCGCAGGGCGCGTGACAGCAGGGCGTGATCGAGGGCGTGCTCGGCGGACAGGCGCGCGGGGTCCACGCGGGCCAGCCCGGCCTGGAGCGAGAGGCGCCGGGCCTCGGCCTGGGCACCCGCCTCGCTGGACGTGTCCGGCAGCCGCGCCAGGGCCTCCCCATCGCCCTCCTCGCCAGCGCTCAGGGGATCGAGGAGGGCGTCGTGCACCGCGTGCTCGGCCACGAGCGCGGCCCAGGCCGCCTCCGCGCGGGGCGAGGGTCGCGCGGCGTGCCCGGCGGTGGGCGCCATCGCCAGGGCCGCACCCACCAGCCCGCGGATCGAGCGACCCATGCTGTCCTCCTGCCCCGTCCTCCAACACGGCCCGGAGGGTGGCGCGAACCGGCCGGGCGCTCAGGGCGGCAGGTGGGCGATGCGCACGGCGTCGACGAAGGCGCCGTCCTCCTCCGCGGCCCAGTCGGTGGCCTGCTCGAAGGCGATCCGCACGCGCTGCCCGGCGTAGGGCGTGAGGTCCGCGCGCACCGGCTGCCAGCCCAGTCCGCTTGCGTCACCTCCCCAGGTCCACACCCCGCGGAAGGCGAAGGTGTCATAGGGCAGGCTGGGCTCCAGCGGGTGGACGGAGTCGTCCTCTGCGACCACCACGACGCGGAAGCCGTCGTAGTTGTCGGTCTGGAAGCGCCACCACAGCCTGGCGTGGAGGGTGGTCACGCCCTCTGCCGGGATGTCGATCGCAGGCGAGGTGGCGCCGTCGGTGGTGTGGTCGGCCTGGGTCTGGCTGCTGTACGGCCCGTCCAGCACCGTGCCGATCGCCGAGGTGTCCGTGGGGACGGACGCCGGTCCCTCCTGGGGAGGCCCGCAGGCCCAGTCGCCCGCCAGGGTCCAGCCGTCGGGGCAGGCTGCGAAGTCCCAGGAGGCGAGCAGCGGCGTGGACGTGCAGACGCCGTCACCGTCCTCGTCTCCCCGCACGTCGGGACCCGAGCAGAGGTCCACGTCGTCGCAGAGGCCGTCGCTGTCGTGGTCGCCCAGCGCCTGCCGGCCCAGGCAGGGGTCCACGTCGTCGCACACGAGATCGAGGTCGACGTCGCCCGTGGCGCAGACCAGGGTGGCGGGGGGGCGACGGTAGCGCGTCCAGACCTCCACGGTGTCGGTGACCACGGAGGCGTAGGCGAGGCGGCCATCAGGTCGTCGTCCGGTGCCCGTGGGGGCGATCGGGAGCAGCGCCCAGCGCGTGCCAGCGCCCTCGCCGGTGGACACGGCCTCGTCGAGGAGCACCGGGTCGGTCTCGACCGTGCAGTCCGGCTGGGCGGGCTGGTCGTCGGCGCGACGCACGCTCCAGCAGAGCTCCTCGGGCGCTGCGGAGCCGCTGTCGTGGGCGGGTCCCGGCACCCAGGCGATCCCGTCCCAGAGGTGCAGACGCGCGCCCTCGGTCGGGCCCGTCGTGGGGAAGCCCTCTCCCCCCCCGATCCATCGAGCGGTCAGCGAGGTGACGATGGCGTCGGGCACGCCGGCGTCCACCTGGTCCACCTCGAAGTGCTGGGCCGGACGCAGGGGCCCCCCCGAGCGGACGCGCCAGGCGTCGGGTCGACGCGAGCCGTCGTAGCCGCCGACCTGGAGCACGCCGGCGTGCACCGGATCGGCCGTGAGGGTGTGGTCCTCGCGTGGCGTGCTCACGGTGCCGCCCGACGCGCCCTCGTACCAGGAGGCGTCGCGGCCGTCCCACCACCAGTGCTCGACGTCGCGCTGGGCACCCGCGGCCCTGCCGGTGAGCAGGTGCTGCTGGCGCGAGGGGTCCCAGGCGATGGCGTGGCGGTCCCGCGTCACCGGGCGGTCTCCGGTGGTGGTGAGCTGGACCCAGGTGTCGCCGTTCCAGGCCCAGGTGTCGTCGAGGCGAGCGTCCGCCGACAGACCTCCGTGGACCACGACCTCGAGACGGTGCGGATCCCAGAACATGGCGTGCTCGGACCGTGCGGGCGGACGCTCGTCAGGGGTCAGCTCCGTCCAGGCGCTGCCGTCCCAGACCCAGGTGTCGTCGAGCACGCCCGTCGTGCCACGCCCGCCGAACAGCACGATCTCCTCGCGCACCGGGTCCCAGACGAGCGGGTGCTCCCAGCGCCCGGCCGGCACCGGCAACGGGGGGTGGACCTCGGTCCAGGTCGTGCCGTCCCACACCCAGGTGTCGTCGCGGAGGCTGCCGTCCTGCCCCCCGAAGAGCACGAGCTCGCCGCGGACGAGGTCGGGCGCCAGCGCGTGCTCGGTACGGGGTGGCGGAGCGGGGCCCGCCTCGGTCACCGCAGCGCGCCAGCCGGACCGGGTCCAGGACCATGTGTCGCCGAGGAAGCCGACGCCGTCGGTGCCGCCGAAGAGCAGGAGGCTGTCGTGGACCGGGTCGAGGGCCACGGCGTGGCCGGATCGGCCCACGAGGACCTCCCCCGTCGGCGTCACGTCCACCCAGGCGTGACCGTCCCAGGCCCACGTGTCGTCCATCCGCGCCGTGCCCACCTGGCCTCCGAAGGTGACCATCCGCTGGTCTGCCGGGTCCCACGCGAGATCGTGGAAGCGACGGGCAGGCGGTCGCTCCTCGGGAGGGGGGGTGACGTCGGTCCACGTGTGGGCCGCCCCGTCCCAGCGCCAGGTCGCCTGGCTCCTCGGCCCGGGCGTGGCGCCGCCGAACAGCAGGACCTCGCCGTCGGGCGAGGACGCCAGGGCGTGGAAGGCGAGGGCGGGCGGACGCGGCGCGCCGTCGGGCAACACGATCTCCGTCCACGCCGTGCCGTCCCACACCCAGGTGTCGTCCAGCAGGACGCCGGCGCGGCTTCCGCCGTACAGCACCACCTCCTGTCCGGCGGGATCCCAGACCATCTCGTGGCCCTGGCGCACGCCGGGCCCTCCGGCCTCCGGCGTGACCTCCGTCCATCGGAGGCCATCCCACAGCCAGGTGTCGCCCCGCTCCGTGAAGGCGCCGTCCCCGCCGTGCAGGAGGAGGGTGTGGTGCACCGGATCGGCCGCGAGCGCGGTGTACTTTCGCGGCGGCGGCCGTCGCCCGTCGGGGTGCAGCTCGGACCAGCGCTCGCCGTCCCAGGCCCACAGATCGGTGAGCACGTCCGAGCTGGTGGTGCCGCCGTACAGCACCACCCGCTGCAGCGCAGGATCCCAGGCGAGGGTGTGCGCGAGACGGGGGAGTGGCCTGGCGCCGCCGAGCACCCGCTCCCGCCACTGCCCGTTGCGCCAGACCCAGGTGTCGTCGCGCCAGGTGATCCCGTCACGCCCGCCGAAGAGGACGATCTCGCCCTGCACGGGGTCCCAGGTCATCGCGGTGCCGAGGCGCGGTGTGGGCCCGCGGGTGGTGGCGGGGGTGAGCTCCTCCCAGTGGTCGGCGCCTCCGGTGGCCACCAGGGGACCCCGCCGGCTCGCATGGTCCGGTGCCTCCACCGGCTCGAAGCGCGCGTTGCCGACCTGGGCGAATGCGCTGCTGCGCAGCTGGTGCGGACTGGGACGGGTCGTGGTGCCCGGCGTCGCGATCACGAGCCCGTCGCGCACGCGCACCACGTCGGACCGGTTGCCCGCGGCGTCCAGCTGCCCCACCCCGACCGTGGGCGGGTCCGACGCCGGCGCGGTGAGGACGAAGCTGCCGTCGGAGGCCGCCCGGACCGTGTCGAACACGCCGCCTGCCGCCTCGAGGATCACGGTGGCGCCTGGCGTCGCCGCCCCCGCCCCCCCGCGGACCTCCTGGAAGGGACCTCGGCCCTCGGCGGGGGACCCCCATGGCGCACGTACCTGCACGATGCGCTCCGGCGTCTCGGTGTCGGGGGGCAGGGGCCGCGTGGCGTCCACCTCGAGCTCGGGCAGCAGCGGGAGCGGCGTGCTCGTGTTGCCGACGGCGTCGCGGAGCACCACGCGCAGGGCGTGTCGGCCCTCGGCCTGGGCGGTGAGGGCGTCGGCATGCCAGAGCGTGGAGGTGGGGGTGGACGCGTCCAGCTGGAAGGCGAGCCCACCGGGTCCGTCGATCCGGAGCTCGGGCGTGGCCGCGAGGGGTTCGGTGGCCTCGATGCGCACGGTGGCCACCACCTCGGCGCCCGTGAGCGGGTCACGGGGCGCGAGCCGCAGCACGTCGGGGTCCTCGACGGCCGGTGCGAAGAAGGGCGACCGCGTGATCACGGCCGTGGCGAGGGCGGGCGGCGTCGTGTCGACCACCACCCCGATCGCGTCGTCCTGCACGCGCGTGAGGTTGCCGACCGGATCGAGGAGCACGGCGCGGAGCAGCTTGGGGCCGTCCGCGGTGGCGCGCACCCGCCCGCGCCAGTCGCCGTGGGTGCCGTCGAAGGCGAGCACCAGGTCGCCGAGCTGCACCGTGCTGGCCTGGGTGTCGACCGGCGAGACCGTCTCGATCCGCACGGCCAGCTCGGCGTCGCTCCCGACGCGATCGAGGCCGTCGGTCACGGTGGCGTGCGGGCCCGAGACCACCCTCAGGCTGGGCGGTGCCAGGAGCTCCGGTGGGCGTCCCAGCACGGTGCCGGTGCGGTCCTGTGCGGGACAGATCGCGTCGCCCTCGGCCTCGTTCCCCACGCGATCCGTCGCCTTCAGGTCCACGGTGTAGGTGAGGTCCTCGTCCGGGGGCACCTGCACGGGCCAGCTCCACCGCACGCCGTCGAAGGCGGGGGTGCCCAGGGTCGTGCCGTGCGCTTCGGCTTCGGGGGGCGCGCCCAGGGGCTCGTCCGGTGTGTAGGTGAAGGTCGGACCGCGGCTGGCCGAGGCGGGTCGCGGCGCCAGGAAGCAGGCCCCGGCGGGTGGGGTGAGATCGACGTGCACCACGTCGGGTCGCTGCAGGCGCAGGGTGTTGCCGGCGTCGTCGACCAGGCGCGCGTCGAGGTCCTTGGGGCCGTCGCCGCTGTCCTGGGCGATGGGCACGCGCCAGACCGCGTGGGTGGGCGTGCTGGATCCCTCGTCGAAGGTGCCCGGCAGGCCCGACAGCGACAGCTCGCTCGCCGCGGGGTCGATGGGCGCCGCCGTGGGGATGTGCACGGCGACGATCGCGCCTGCCCGTACCCACGGCCTCCCGTCGATCGTCGGACTGTCGGGGGCCAGGACCTGCACGTCCTCCCCGGGGGCCAGGGTGGGGCCGGCGCCCAGGCGTGTGCCACGCGGCGCGCCTTCGGTGCACAGCGAGTCGCCCGCCTGGGGATTGCCAGCGAGGTCCGTGCCGGTGACCCGCAGCGTGTAGCCGTCGTGGTTCACCCCTCGGGGCCCGGTGATCGTGTAGACGAGGGGTCCGGGTGCCGGCTCGGGTGGATCCACCACGAGCTCGGGTGCGGAGATCACCACCTCGGGCAGGCCTCCCTGCAGCGCCTCGGTGGGCGTGATGGTCAGGACGATGCGGTCGCCGGCGTTGGCCTGGAGCGGCGCGAGCACGCAGGCGGCGGAGGGCGGCAGGAAGTCGGTGGTGAGCTGGGCCTCGGACGTGGCGAAGCGCGTGCCGGCCTCGGGCGGGTCGTCGGCGGCGCGCAGCACGCCCCCGATCGTCTTGGGCCCCGTGCCCTCGGACCCGTCCAGCAGCCGGGCGTAGCGGAAGGTGTGCTCGTCCACCCTGGCGACCGGTCGCAGGGCGTGGCCGCCGAGTGACACGCTGGTGCGTTCGAGGTCCACGCGGCCTGAGGTGCGGAGCTCCACCACGACCTCGGTGCCTGCGCGGGCGCGGAGCGTGCCGTCCTCCGAGGACTCCGACGGTGCCAACAGGCGAGGCGGCTCGAGCAGCTGCGGCCCGGCGTAGTCCTTGTCGGGTGGGGCGCCGAGGAGGCAACCGGACATCGGGAGCACGACGAGGGCTCCCACGCGGAGGCGCTGCGGCATGTCTCCCCCCGGGAACCACGTGCGGCGCGACGCACGCTAGCACGGACGGCGACCTCGGCGTTCCGGGGCGCGGCGGCGGAGCGCGCGTGGGTCCCGTGGTAGCGTCTCCGCCACGGAGGATGCAGACCGTGTCGATGTTCTCGGCCACCTTCCACGACTTCGTCGTGCGCGACGTGACCTCGGACGCCGAGGTCGCTGCCGACCTCCTGCGGTCTCCTGCGGTGGAGGCCGTGCTCGCCGCGGCGGGATGGCAGGAGATCGGCGTCCACGCCCTGGGGAACGACCTCCTCATGGCGCCCGAGACGCACGCCCTCGTCGCGCAGGAGCACGAGGCCGTCTGGCGGTCTCCCGACGGCGGCACGGCGGCCTGCGTGAAGCGCTGGTACGGCGTGGACCTCGTCTCCTTCCTGACCCTCTTCGAGGACGGCGCCATCTTCCGGAGCCAGTGGCGCTCGCGGGACGGCGGCGTGTCGGGCATGTGGTTCCTCGCCGACCCGCGAGGGGAACCGCCGGCGCAGCACGCGAAGGCCCGCGCCGTCGACGCCGACAAGCCCATGAGCCACTACCCCCACGTGGATCAGGTCGAGCGGCTGTGGACGTCCGGGGACGTGGCGGAGGCGGTGGCCGACCACCTGGCGTGGGTGGAGGCGGGTGCCGTGGACCACGGGCCGCCGGTGCCCGCCGATCTGGAGGTGGTGGGCGCGGTGATCCGGCGCAACATCGATCTGATGCTGAGCGCGCCCCTCGGGCCCCGGGGTCTCGCGCTGTCGGCCCTCTGCGCCGTCGTGCTGCCGATCCCCGCGCTGGTGCTCCTCGAGCCCTGGTCCGGCACGGAGGGCACCGTGGCTGCCGTCGGGGTGGCCTGCGTGGCCGGGGCTGCGACCCTGGTGGGGTCAGGCCTGGGATCGCTCGCCGCGATCACGGGGGGGCGTAGCCTGGGGGTCGGACTGGGCATGGCCGGCGTGGGCATGCTGGGGCTGCGACGTCTGGCGCTGCGCCACGCGGACGTCCTGCTGGGGGCGGTGGTGGTGCCCTTCGCGTTCGGGCTCGTGGTGGGCGGTGCCTGGACGCGCTGGCTCGTACCCCCTGTGCTGCGACGTCTCCCCGGCTCGGCGGTGCCGCGTCGCATCCCCGCGTCGGAGCTGCTCCGGAGCCACGCGCCGCCGGTGGGCTGACCGCCGGTGGGCCGACGCCCTACAGCGAGGCCGCCAGCCGCGTCCCCTGGTCGATGGCCCGCTTGGCGTCGAGCTCCGCGGCCTCGTCTGCGCCGCCGATCAGGTGCACCGACACCCCCTTGGCCGCGAGCGGCGCCTGCAGCTCCCGGGCGCTCACCTGCCCCGCGCAGACCACCACGTGGTCGGCGGGGATGACCTTGCGCTGGCCCTGCACCACCACGTGCAGGCCTGCGTCGTCCACCTTCTCGTAGGTGACCTCGCCGAGCATCTCCACCTCGCCGTGCTTGAGGCTCGCGCGGTGGATCCAGCCGGTGGTCTTGCCCAGGCCCTTGCCCAGCGGCCCCTTCGAGCGCTGGCACAGGGTGATCTGCCGGGTGTGGGCCACGTCCTGGCGCTCGGCGAGGCCGCCGCGGGAGGCGATGTCGACGTCGATGCCCCAGGCCGCCGAGAAGGCGGGCACGTCGGTGGACATCGTGCTGCCCTCGTGCAGGAGGAACTCGGCCACGTCGAAGCCGATGCCGCCGGCGCCGATGATCGCCACGCGCTCGCCCACCTTCACCTGGCCCGTGAGCACCTGGACGTAGGAGACCACCTTGTCGTGGTCGATGCCCGGGAGCTTCAGCTTCCGGGGGTGGACGCCCGTGCTCAGCACCACCTCGTCGAAGCCCTCGAGCTCGGCCGCGCCGACGCGCTGGCCGAGGCGCACGTCCACCCCGGTGTCGGCGAGGCGGCGGCGGAAGTAGCGCAGCGTCTCGTGGAACTCCTCCTTGCCGGGCACGCGCTTGGCGAGGTTGAACTGCCCACCCACCTCCTCGCTGGCCTCGAAGAGCACCACCTCGTGGCCCCGCTCGGCGGCGGTGGTGGCCGCGGCGAGGCCTGCGGGGCCGGCGCCCACGACGGCCACGCGCTTGCGACGCTTCACGGGGTGCAGCTTCAGCTCGGTCTCGTGACAGGCCAGCGGGTTGACCAGGCAGCTCGCCGTGCGGTTCTGGAAGGCGTGGTCGAGGCAGGCCTGGTTGCAGGCGATGCAGGTGTTGATCGCGTCGGGGTCGGAGGCGGCGGCCTTCGCCACCCAGTCCGGATCGGCGAGGAGCGGACGCGCGAGGCTCACCATGTCGGCATCGCCGGCGGCGAGCAGCTCCTCGGCCACGTTCGGCATGTTGATGCGGTTCGAGGCCACGACGGGGATGCCCACGTGGGGCTTGAGGCGCCGCGTGACCCACGCGAAGCCCGCCCGGGGCACCATCGTGCCGATCGTGGGCACCCGGGCCTCGTGCCAGCCGATGCCGGTGTTGAGGATGCTGGCGCCGGCCTCCTCGATCCACTTCGCGAGCTGGACCGTCTCGTCCCAGGTGGAGCCGTCGTCCACCAGGTCGAGCAGCGAGATGCGGTAGATCACGATGAAGTCGGGACCCACCTTCTCGCGCACCCGACGCACGATCTCGCGGGGGAAGCGGGCGCGGGCCTCGAAGCTGCCGCCCCAGGCGTCGGTGCGCTTGTTGGTGCGCGGCGCGAGGAACTGGTTGATGAGGTAGCCCTCGCTCCCCATGATCTCGACGCCGTCGTAGCCGGCCTCCCGCGCCAGCGCGGCGGTGGTGACGTAGGCCTCGATGGTGCGCTCCACCCCCTTCGCCGACAGGGCGCGCGGCGTGAAGGGCGTGATCGGGCTCTTCAGGCGCGACGGGGCCACGCTGAGCGGGTGGTAGCCGTAGCGACCGGCGTGCAGGATCTGCATCGCGATGCGGCCGCCGGCGTCGTGGGTGGCCTCGGTGACCACCTTGTGCTTGTGGGCACCCCAGCGGCCCGCGAGGGTGCCGCCCAGCGGCTTGAGCCAGCCCTCCACGTTGGGGGAGAAGCCGCCCGTCACCATGAGCCCCACACCGCCCTCGGCCCGCCGCGCGAAGTAGGCCGCGAGCTTCGTGAGCGAGCCGATCTGCTCCTCGTGGCCCACGTGCATCGAGCCCATGAGCACGCGGTTCTTCAGCACCACGTGACCGAGGTCGAGGGGGGACAGCAGCGTGGGGTAGGTGGGTGCGGCCACGGGCGCTCCAGGGCGGACCCACGCTCCTAGCGCGACCGGGGTCCAGGGTCGCCCGGGTGCATCACGCAACCCCCTCCGCCTGGGCCGCCTCGTGCGTGGCGGTGGCCCTCGAGAAGTAGAGCATCGAGACCGCGAACAGCAGCGTGCAGAGGAAGGAGGTGACGTAGCTGAAGCCCACGAAGAACTCGAGCCACGACAGGTCGGGCGTGCCGAGGTCCTTGTAGAGCATCAGCGCCACCGACCCGAGGTAGCCGAAGGCGTCGGTGACGTAGATGAGGAAGCCGGCCGTGGCCGTCACGCCCACCGCGGCGATGAGGCGGTCGAAGAGGATGCAGCCGTAGGGCACGTAGGCCAGGTACAGGCCCAGCCCCACCGTGATCATCCAGGTCTCCCCCGACAGCGTGCCGGCCTGGTAGAGCGCCGTGCTCACGCCCACGGCGATCGTGCCGCCCATCATCACCAGGTGCACCGCCATCAGGGCGCGCCGGTTGGATCGGATGACCATGAGCACGCCCAGCGCGAGCATGACGCCGAAGGCCACCCAGGTCTCGGACGTGGCGTAGATCGTGGGCGTGCCGCCGTAGCCGAGGGCGTCCCAGAGCTCGCGGGCGAAGTTGTCGCGGAAGTCGCGGTAGGCCGTGAGCAGCACGTAGAGCGCGGTGAGCGGCAGCAGGCCCGGCAGGTAGGCCATGAAGAAGCGGCGCCGCGCCTCGGCGTCCATGGGCACGCGCTCGGTGCGGGCCGCGCGGTCCTCGTCGGTGGGGGGCGGCAGCAGGTAGAGCAGCACCACGCTGCCCACGAGGATCGGCAGGAAGAGCAGGCCGGTGACGAACGGCATCCAGGCCTCGCTCCACCCGCCGAGCCAGCCCATGTCGATCGACAGCTCGATCCCGAAGAAGCTGCCCTCGTAGGTGCCCGACATCACGGCCCGGCCCACCGACTTCACGTAGCCGCTGGCCACGATGTAGCTGGCCGACAGGCCCACCCCGAGCACCTCCGAGACCTTGCGTCCCTCGAGGAAGCCGAAGGTCAGGCCCCACACCATGCCCAGCGGCACGCCGTTGAGGAAGAGCCAGAAGGCCGACCACGGCCGCGGCGTGACCGCGAAGCCGAGCAGCGCCAGGTGCGCGAAGACGATGGCGCCCACCAGCGTGACCGCGCGACGGTGCGGCTTCATCTCGCTGATGACCTTGATGCCGAGGAACTTCGACAGCGTGTACCCGAAGACCTGGCTGATGAGCAGCACGGTCTTGTGGTCGAGCTCCGCACCCCACGGCAGCCCCAGGGACCCGTCGTAGGTGGCCACCGTGAACGGCTTCCGGAAGGCGTACATGCAGAAGTACGTCAGGAAGGCCGCGACCACCGCGTAGGCCGTGAAGACGGCGGGGTGCGCACGCGACAGCGCGCGGGTGATCGACGAGCCGGGGCCGGACATGGAGGGCATCCTCGGGAGGGGCGGAGACTCCCACGCCCGCCGGGGATCCCGCAAGCCACGATGTCGCGTCGGAACGTCTCAGCCGTAGGGGGCGCGTGCGCGGAGCGCGGCGAGGTCGGCGGCGGTGGGGGCGGTGCGCAGCCGGGCGTGCAGGGCGTTGCGTCCCGGGTCGTCGCCGTCGTCGAGGACACCTGCGAGCGCGACGTGGAGGGGCGCGTCCTGGCCGCCGTGCAGCAGGTGCCAGGCCAGCTCGGACGCCACCACCCCCCGC
This sequence comes from Alphaproteobacteria bacterium, assembly GCA_020632955.1. Lineage (GTDB taxonomy): Bacteria > Myxococcota_A > UBA796 > UBA796 > JACKEO01. The sequence goes on along the minus strand of JACKEO010000008.1, from coordinate 14,335 downwards.
AGGGCCGCGCTGTGCGCCACGGCGGGGTGGGCGAGCAGGCCCGGCAGGTCGGCGGGGGTGGTCCGCGTCGCGAGGAGGTGGAAGCCCAGCTCGGGCCACACCGCGCCCTCGGGATCGGCCGGAGCGGGCGGGATCCCCGCCTCGGCATCGAGCCGCGCCTCGAAGAGGTCGAGGAAGCGGGCGGTGAGCTCCCGAGCCGCGGCGTCGGGGAGGGCAGCCCGCGCCTCCTCGATCAGGCCGCGGGCGTCGGCCGGTCGTCCTTCGCGTCGGCGCACCTCGGCCAGGTCGCCCAGCGCCCGGGCCCGCTGGTCCACCAGCATGGCGCGATCGAGGGACCACGTCTGGAGCAGGGTGGCGGCCCGGGTCAGGTCGCCCGTCGAGACCGCCGCCCGGTGCGTCGAGCCCGCCACCTGCAGCGCCACCCAGCGCCATCGGCGCGTGCGCCGGGCCACCCGGTCCAGTGCGCCGAGCGTGGTCTGGCCTCGCGCGAGCGCCGTGGCGGCCTGTCCGGCGTCGACGAGGGCCACGAGCACCCAGGCCTCCAGCTCCTCCACGGCGAGGTCCTCGGGCGGATCGGAGACATGGGCCTCCCAGGCCGGCAAGGCCGCCCGGGCCTGCTGCAGCAGCGCGAGGCCCGCGGCCCCCTCGCCGAGGTGGAGGCGCGCGGCGCCGGCGATCCAGGCGGCGCGCGCACGGGTGGCGGCGTCCCCCGGGGCGCGGTCGAGCACCTCGTCGGCCAGCGCCCGCGCCCGGTCGTGGCTCCCGGTGAAGAGCGCGCCCTGCGCCTCTCGCACCCGGGCCGACCACCCGAGGGCCGCGCGGCGCTCCAGGGCGGACCGCCAGCCCGGCAGCGCGGCGTCGAGCGCGACCTCCAGCGCGGCGTCGCCCGGCGCGATCAGGCGGCCGCCGGGCAGATCGGCGGCCACCCGCTCCGCCTTCTCGCGGAGGTGCCCCACGGCGCGCACCGTGCCCTCGGTGCCGAGGCGACCGGTGACGGCGGTGGCGGGCGGTGGCGGGATGCGCAGCGCCCACGACACCGCGGCCAGCAGCACGGCGAGCTCGCAGGACGACCCCGACCAGGCCTCGCCAGGGAGCGGCCCCGACAGGTGGAGCCGGAGACCGTGCAGCGGCAGGTCGGGGAGCCGGGCACCGAGCACCGCCAGCACGCGTGCGACGAGGTCCGAGGGCACCGACGCCAGGTCGCCACGGGGGCCGTCCGACGCGATCACCCGGTACAGGCAGCCGGTGTGGCCGTCGGCGCTCACCGCGGGGAAGAGCACGACGCCCACGCCGTGAGGTCCCGGGAGCACGGCGTCCGCCGCCGCGAGCAGCTCGCGCCGGGTGGCCCGCAGCGGGGCCTCCGTGGCGGCCCGGCGCAGCGCGGCCACCAGGCTCTCGGGGGCGCCGTCGTGGCGCCGTCGCAGCGTGGCCAGCGTGGAGGCCGTCACGCCCTCAGGCCGGCGCGCCGAGCGTGAGCACGGCCGCCTCGCCACCCCGCGCGAGGGTGAGGCGGAGGGAGCCGGCGGGGGGCGCGCGGAGCATCCACGCGCCCGGGGCCGAGGAGGCCTCCGCGGCCGCGTCGAGCGGGGTGCGACCGAGGGTGGCCTCGTCGGGGGGCGGGCCCTCGCCGTCCCACTCCACCACCACGCCGCCGGGTGCCACCGCGAGGGTGACCTCGCCCGCCAGCGCCTCGCCGAGGAAGAGGCGCGCGAGGGCGGGCGGGGGCCCGTCGCTGGCGGCCAGCGGCACCTCGCCCGCCTCGAGCGCGTCGATGGCGTCGCGCAGCGCGCGGCCGGGCGTGCCGGCCCAGGCCGTGAGCCACGACCGCCAGCGCTGCAGCCGCGCCGTGCGTCGCAGCGCCAGGATCTGCGTGCGTGCGTCGGCGAGCTGCTCCGGGGGGGCGGCGTCGAGTGCGGCGGTGGCCAGGCGGAAGAGCAGGCGTCCGCCGTCGCTCGTCTCGGGCAGGTCGAGGGCCTCGGCCAGCGCGAGGGCCATGGGAGACAGGTCACGGTAGGCGTGAGGACGGGCGGCGCAGTCGTAGCGCACGTCGTCGAGGGCGTCGGTCCACGGCTGCGGCGAGTCGAGGAGCGAGGCGTGACGGGCCACGGCCGTGGCGAAGGCGAGGCGCTCGGGGCGATCGTCGGTGCCCTCGAGGCGTACCAGGTCGGTGCGACCGGAGCGGGTGACCGTGGCCAGCGCCGCGACGATCGCCTCGGGGTCGGTGCCCGGCACGAGGGCCGCCGCGAAGGCGAGCAGGTCCCCGTCGTCCCCTCGGGCCAGGGCGGCGAAGCCCTCGGCGCGGGCGGCGAGGAAGGCGAGCACCTCGTCGGTGGTCATGCAGCCTCCAGGAGACGGGGGGATCCGGCGAGCAGGGGAGGACGACGGGAGCCGGGGCCTGCGGACACCGTCAGCGCCGGGGCAGCGTGAGCACGTCGGCGCAGCGGATGGCCCACTTGCCGAGCGTGACCGTGGCCGTGCGCACCGCCTTGGGATCGCGGTCGCGCCAGGTGTCGGGCGGACCCGGATCGGTGCTGCGCAGCACCCAGGCCAGCTCGGTGCGCGCCTGGGCGGTGAAGGGGTCGTCGCCGTGGCGCTTGCGCCAGCCCTGGAAGAGCGGCCAGGCCTCGGCGGGCTCCCGCAGCAGGCCCGGCTGACCCGATCGGGACCCTGCGGTGGGCTGGTAGCGGTGGGCGCGCTCCACGGCCCCGCGGTCGACCACGTCGGGGCGGTACAGGCAGAGGTAGGCCAGCACGTGGGTCTCGGGGACGCCGGCGCGGTCGGGCCGCTCCAGCAGGCGCTGCAGCTTGCGCAGGGCCGCGTCGTCCCAGTGGAGGGCCTCGGGTGCTTCGGGCGCCGCCGTGGTGCGCTCGGGGAGGGCGACCTCGCGGTGCAGGCGCCGGCGCTGCGCCTTGAGCCAGTCGCGGGCGAGGTTGGCGCCCACGGTGAAGAACCACCGGGGGGCGCTGCCGCGGGAGCCGTCGGCCCGCTCGGAGACGGGCAGGCCGGTGGGCTCGGTGGTGATGCGGCGCACCAGCCGCTCGGCCACCCACTGGAAGGCCTCGGCGGTGGTGGCGTCGGCACGTCCGTCGAAGGTGGCCACCACGTCGTGGGCCCGCGCGACCACGCGGCGCACCGAGCCCTGCAGGAACTCGGCGTGGGCGAGGAGCACCTGCCAGGCGGCCTCCTCGTCGGGGTCGGCGCCGCGCAGGATCGGGGCGAGGCTGTCCCAGGTGGGGATCACACGGGCTCCGGGTCGCGCAGGGGGACTAACGCGCGGATCGCGGGCGCTCGTCGTCGCGTGCGGGAAGCTCCAGCACGTAGAGGATCTGCCGGAAGAGGCCCGCGGTGCGGCGGGGCAGGGCGTGGCGCACCTCGAGACCGAGCCGGGCGAAGGTGGCGGCCCAGCCGGCCTCGTCGCGGTTGGTGTGGGGGTGGCCGCGCAGCTCGAGGTTCACCAGCGCGTCCACGCGGAGCGTGAGCCAGCGCTGCACCGGGTTCGTCCAGACGTCCTCCATCACGACGAGGCGGCGACGGGCCACGCGCACCGCCTCGCGCAGCACGGCGTCGGGATCGGGGGCGTGGTGGAGCACGGTGACGAGGAGCACCGTGTCGACGCTCGCGTCGGGCAGGGGCAGGCGTCGGCCGTCGTAGACCAGGGGCCGCACGTCGGGGAGGAAGCTCGCGTCCTGCACGTCGGCGGGGATCACGTCGAAGCCGTCGGCCCGGAGCGCCGCGCACAGCGCGCCGGTGCCGCAGCCCAGATCGAGGTGCGCGTCGTCGCGGTGGAGGTGGGGGAGCAGGAGGTCGCGCTTGAGCCGGGCACGCGGCGCGAGGGTGCGGGCCACGAGCGCCCGCGCCAGGCCGCCGCCGTGGGCCAGCGTGGCCAGCGAGGGCAGGGCGCGCACCCCGTCCGCGACGAAGAGCGCCCCCACGACGAGCCCCTGGATCGTGACGATCCACGGCACCTCGGCGATGCCGTCCGCGCCCCAGTAGGCGGCGTAGGTGGCCGGGGCGAGCGCGGCCCAGGCCACGCCGAAGCGCAGGCCGCCCAGCGCCGTCCACGCCAGCACGGGGGTGACGTACCAGGGGTGCTGCGTGGGCGACAGCAGCAGCCACCCGCCCCAGGCGAAGGCCAGCGTGCGGGGCAGGCTGCGCACGGTGGGGCGGGCCTCGCTCGCGGCGAGGAGGAGGAGGAGCGCCGCGGTGAGCCCGCCGAGGACCACCCCCGTCGACGGACCCAGCCAGGGCGACGCGAGGCCCGGGAGGAAGTCGGCGAAGGAGAACACGCGCACGTACAGGCGCAGGCTGCGGAGCACGCCCGGGCCGTCGCCGGCCAGGACGACGGGGCCGAGCAGCACGGCGATGCCGGCCACGGCCGCGCCGAGCAGGCGCCCACGTGCGGCGCCGTGGGTGCGTCGGACCAGGAAGGGCAGGGCCAGCGCGGGCACGAGCTTGGCGCCCACCGACGCCGCGAGCGCGAGCCCCGCGGCCGCGGCCCGTCCCCCGTCGAGCAGGCGCAGGGCCAGGAGCAGGAGGGGGAGCGCCCACACCTCGGTGTGGGCCTGGCCGGTCAGCTCGACGAGGACGAGCGGGCTCAGGGCGAAGATCCACGGCGTGCGCGCGGGCAGCCGCCACCGTGCGGTGAGGTGGATCAGCAGCCCCACGGTGGCCAGGTCGGCGCCCAGCGCCAGCGCCTTGAGCACCAGCGCCTGCGCCGGGGCGGTGGTGCCGAGCCAGGCCGCCACGGCGTTCGGGACCTGCGCCACGGGCGGGTAGACGCTGATGTGGTCGGGACTGTTGAGGAGGGGCCAGAGGTCGGGCCAGGGCATGCCCTCGCCCCCGGCGGCCCGGGCCACCTCGCGTGGGGTGGCGGCGTAGGGGTCCCGTCCGTCCACCAGCAGGCGGCCGTCCCAGAGGTAGCGCCACACGTCGTCCGACAGGTTGGGCGCACCCGGCCAGACGGCGAGCCGTGCAGCCACCGCGGTCCCGAGCGCGAGGCGGTCCGCGCGGTCGTCGGGGACGGTGTGGACCAGCCACGCCCAGGCGGCGGTGGCGGTGAGCCAGATCGCCGCGACGGGGACCAGGCCGGACAGGCCGGGGGTGCCGCCCAGGTCGCCGCGGGTGACGCCGAGGACGAGCCAGGCGCAGGACCCGACCAGGGCGACCGCGGCGAGCTGGCGCAAGGGCACCTCGGGAGGCCTCGTCCTATGCCCTCGGCCGGACGCCGGACACGGCCGGACGCCACCCGTCCTGAAATGAGGACGGGTGCGCGAGAGGTCTGATCACGCCAAAACGTCGCATCGACGAAGGGATCACGTGGTGGACGCGTCGATCCGCGCCGCGCGTGCGTCGGGGGTGGGCGCGCCTGCGGATCGGCGTGATGGATCGGCATGGCCGCAGCACCCGAGATCGACCTGTGCGACACGCTCCCCGGCACCCTCGCGGCGCTGGGCAGGTCGGTGGGCGCCGCGGTGGTGGTGGTGCAGCGGCTGGTGCGCGTGCCGGCCGAGGATGCCGTGCTCGCGGTCGACTCGGAGTGCTGGTCGCCGGGTGGGCCCCGGCCCTGTCTCGAGGGGATGCGGGTCGACGACGTCGCCGGCGACGTGTCCACGCTGGTGCCCGTGGGAGCGTTCGCCCTGCTCGAGGAAGGGGCGCTGGCCGTCCGGGTGCGTCAGATGGCCGGGCCGCGCTGGGCGGGTGCCGCCGTGGCGGGTGCCGCGCTCGAGGTGGCGGATGCGGGCGTGCGGCTCGTGTGGCTGCTGCGTCCGGCCGCCGCGCGCGCCTTCGGCCGTCACGAGGTGCTCCGTGCCGGCCGCTGGCTGGGCGAGCTCGCGTCGGCCTTCGCCCGCCGGTCCGTCGTCGCGCCGTGGCGTGCCGCGCCCGGCACGTTCGTGGTGATGCCCTCGGTGGGGGTGCTCTGGCGCACGGCCGCGGTCGACGCGGCCTTCGAACGTGAGCTGGTCCGCGTCGCGGCGGAGCACCTCGCGGGGGATCGGGGGGAACGCGCGCAGCTCGGAGACCTGCACCTCCGGCTGACGAGCATGGCGGGTCCTCAGGGCCCGGCGGTGCTCGTGCGGGCAGGCGGCACGGAGGACGTGGGGGTGTCCCCGGTGCTCGGCCTGTCGGCCACGCGGCGTCGCATCGTCTCCTTCGCCGTGCAGGGCGCCACGGTCGGCGAGATCGCGAGAGCGCTCGACCGCAGCCCGGAGACGGTGCGCACGCACCTCAAGCACATCTACGCCCACGTGGGGGTGGGCTCCCGCGTCGAGCTCGCCGAGGCCTCCCGCACGCCCTGGCTCTGATCGGGGGGCGCATCAGGGTGTCGACACGCCCAGGAAGCCGTGGAAGTCGGGCTTGCTGGTGAGGAAGTTCCCCCCCACGGCGTAGGTGGTGTCGTCGGGCGCCACCCAGGTGGCGTGCAGCACGTCGCGGGTGATGCGCGCCGCCTCGACGAGGTCGGCGTCGCCGGCGCGCCAGGTGCCCGCGATCCCGTCGTTCCCCACCGACACCACGAGGCCGTCGGGACGCACGTGCACGCCGTTGAGGCGGCTGAAGGCGGCGCCCTCCTCCACGAAGGCGCCGTCGCGCCACGTCCACAGGCGACCCGCCACCGTGCCGCCCACCGCCACCGGTGCCTCGCCGGGCGCCACGTGCACCGTGACGAGATCCTCGCCGCTCTCGCCGGTGTCGACCTTGCGCACGCCGCCTGCGTCCACGCGCAGGGCCCACCCCGAGGACCCCACCACCAGGTAGCCCCCGTCGTGGGCGTGGGTCTTGAAGAGCGTGGCCTTGGCAGGCAGGTCGGCCGGCAGGTCCAGCGGGGCCCACGTGGCGCCGTCCCAGCGGTAGGCGAAGGGCGCGCCGGTGCCGAAGAAGCTGCCGCCCACGGCGAGGGCGTCGTCGGGCCCTGCGGCGTGCACGCCCCACACCGCGCCCACCTCGGGCAGGTCGTGGGAGGTCCAGCCCGTGCCGTCGTGGTGCAGGAGCGTGCCGGCCACCCCCCCCACCCACAGGTCGTCGGCCGCGGTCCCGTGCACCCAGTTGAGCATCGGCGTGTCGGCCGGCAGGTCCACGGGGGTGAAGGCGCCGGTGCTGCCGCGCAGCGCGAAGCCGGCTCCGCCCTTCTGGCCGCCCACCACCCACACGTCGTCGGCCTGCGCGCCCCACACCGACATGAACATGCCCAGGGGGTCGTCGCTGCGCTCGGCGGCGAGGTCGAGCTGGAAGGCGCCCGGCGCGTCGGTGTCGTCGGCGCTGTCGTCGGTGTCGCTGTCGGGGCCCTGGGCGCAGGCGGCGAGGGCGAGCAGGGGCGCGAGGCGGCGCATCGGTTCCTCCAGGGACCCCATCATGACGCGCGGCGGGGTCCAGGTCGCGTGGACGACCGCTAGGCTGCGCCGACGGTGCGCGAGGCCACGTCCTCGATGGTCTGGATCGCGTGGCCCAGGTCGAGCGGCTTGTGGAGCACCGGCCGTGCCGTGGAGGCCAGGAAGTCCTCGAGCTCCGAGGTGGCCGCGCCGCCCGAGCAGAACACCACGCGCTCGGTGAGCGCCGGGTGCGCGACCTGGAGGTGCTCGAAGAAGGCGCGGCCGTCCAGGCCGGGCATGTCGAGGTCGCACAGGAGCACGTGGAAGTCGTCGTCGTCCGCGAGCAGCTCGAGGCCGGCGGCGCCGTCGTGCACGACGCTGACGCGGTAGCGCTCGCCGAGCAGGCGCTCGTTGGCGCGGGCCACGTCGGCCTGGTCCTCCAGCAGGAGCACGCGGATGCCGGCGAGGCTGGGGCCGCGCGCGGGCAGGCGCACCCGGAAGCAGGCGCCGGCCCCGGGCTCCGAGCGCACCTCCACCGTGCCGGCGTGGGCCTCCACCACCCGGCGCACGCTCGCCAGACCGAGCCCCGTGCCCTGGACCTTGCCGGTGACCCCCTCGTCGAAGAGGTGATCGCGCAGGTGGGCCGGGATGCCCGGCCCGGTGTCCTCCACCTCGAGCACGGCGTCGCCGTCGACCAGGCTGACCTGCACCCGGATCTCGTGGTCGCCCTCGGGTGCCTCGGCCAGCGCCTCCGCGGCGTTGCGCAGCAGGTTGTCGACCACGCGGGTGAGGTCGGCCGGGTCGCCCAGCACCTCCACGCGCGGGTGGAGCTGCAGGCGGAGGTCGGCGTCGGCCTCGAGGGCGGCGCGCAGATCCTGGCAGCAGCTGCGCACCAGGGCGCCGAGGTCCACCACCAGGCGGCGCGCGCGGACCTTGGTGGCATCCTCCCGGGAGCTGCGCACGACGTGGGCGATCTGCTCCACGGAGCGCTCCATCCGCTCCAGCGTGGCCTCGAGGGTGGGCGCGGCCTCGCGGGCCACCGCCGGCAGGGTGGCGCGGGCATCGGCGATGGAGGCGCGGAGTGCCGTGACGCGGTTGCCGATGTCGTGGACCCCCTTCAGGGCGCCCCGACCGAGCTCGGCGAGGGCGCGGGTGCGCTCCGCCGCGCGCTCGGCGCGGATGTCGCGCAGCACCACCACCGTGGCGGGGCGGTCGGCCCAGGTGATGCCCCAGGCCCGGGCCTCGGCGGGGACCGTCTCGCCGCCGGGGAGGCGGACGTCGGTCTGGAGCACGTCGCCCGGGCGGAGGTCGAGTCGCAGGCGGGGTCCGGGCTCGGTGTCGAGCACGCCGGGAGCCAGGGCGGCGGCGGCGTCGTTGGAGAAGACCACCTGGCGGTCCTCGTCGACCACGTAGAGGGCCTCGGACCACGCCGCGAGCACGCTGCGCAGGTTGCGCTCCGACTCCAGCTGGCGGCGGACCAGCTCGTTGCGCTCGATGGCGTGGCTGATGGCGCGCTGGATGCCGCGCAGGTTCATCCGCCCCTTCTCGAGCAGGTCGGCGGCGCCGGCGCGGAGGGCGCGCTCGTCCACCTCGTCGGGGTCGCGCGCGGTGACCGCGACGCACACCGCCTGGGGGATCTGGGTGCGGGCGAAGTGGATGGCCTCGAGGTCCATGGCGTCGGGCAGCGTGAGGTCCACGGCCACCAGGTCGAACCAGGCGCCGCCCAGCCGCTCCACGGTCTCCTCGGCCTGCTCGAGGCTGCGCACGCGCACCACCTGGTACCCGGGCATCGCCTCGACGCACCGCGTGAAGATCGCGGCATCGACGTCGTTGTCCTCGATGAGCAGGACGCGGTGGTCTCGCATCGTGGGGGCCGGGTGGGAGGGGTCGGGCGAGGGTCGGGGCGCCGCCCAAGGTACGCCATCCCAGGGAGCGGCGCACCTGTCACGCGGCGGGCGCGGCGCGTCCGGTACCCGGGCGGCGCCGTGTGGCGGGCCGCCCGTCGACGGTCGCCGCGCCGGGGTAAGGGGAGCTTCGGAGGGTGGATGGGGCCACGTTCGCTGGCGGTCTGCGTGCTGCTCGTGGCCTGTGGCACGGAGGGGTCCGCGCCCAAGCGCGTGGCCGGCGGCGACTCCGACTGCGTGGGCGCGGCCTGCGACTCCGGGTCGGACTCGTCCGATACCACGGACTCCACGGACTCCTCCGACACGGCGGTGTCGGGCGACAGCGGGGACTCGGCGCCTGTGGGCGACAGCGGCGACGCGGGCGACTCGGCCCCGGTGGGCGACAGCGGTGACACCGGCGACTCGGCGCCCCCGGGTGACAGCGGGGACTCCGCGCCTCCGGGCGACAGCGGCGACAGCGGTCCGTGCACGCCCTCGGCGGGCGTGGACCTGCCTGATGCGCAAGGCCGCGACAGCAACTGCGACGGCATCGACGGCGACCTGTCGAAGGCGATCTTCGTGGCGCCGGGGGCGTCCGGCGACGGGCTGAGCCCCGCCTCGCCCGTGGGCACCCTCGCCGGCGCGCTGCAGCTCGCCGACCTGCTCACCAACCGCACGCAGATCCTGCTCGCCCGAGGCGACCACCGAGGCGGACGCACGGTGATCGCGCGCGATCTCCTGGTGGCGGGGGGCTACGCGCCCGGGTTCGCCACACGGGGTGGGGCGGCCAGTCGCTACCTGTCGTCCGACGAGGCGGCCCTGGTGGTCGACGGGGCCACGCTGGTGGTGGATGCCGTGGACTGGGTGGTCGAGGGGGCCGACGAGGTGGGCAGCGTGGGCATCCTCGCCCTGTCCGCCGATCTCACGCTGCGCCGGTCCACCATCACCGTGCCCGACGGGACGCCGGGCGAGGACGGGCAGGACGGGGAGCCGGGCGCGCCGGGCAAGCCGGGGACGGGGGCCACCTCGTCGGCCGGTGCCGCCGGGGGCGCGAGCGGCGCGGGCGATCCCGGCGGTGACGGTGGGGACGGCGTCACGGGCGGCGCGGGTGGCAAGGGCGATCCCGGTGGCGACAACGGGTCCGTGGGGGGGCCGGGCGGCGCGGGCGGCAGCAAGGGCATCGGCTGCAACGACGGAGGGCCCGAGGCGGGCAAGGTGGGCGATCCCGGTGAGGACGGCGACGACGGCGCGCACGGCGACGGTGGCGTGAGCCTGGGCGCCGTGGCGCGTGTGGGGGGCGCGCGGGTGCTGGCCTACCGCACCCCGGCCCGCCAGCCGGTGGAGGATGGCCGCACCGGCGGCGGTGGTGGCGGCGGCGGTGCGGGCGCGGGCGAGCTCAGCAGCTCCGGTGCGTGCATCATCCTGCCCAAGGGCACGGGCGGCGGCGGCGGCGGCGGCGGCGGCGGTGGCGGAGGCGGCGAGGCCGGCGGCGACGGCGCGAACGGGCGGTCGAGCATCGCGGTGGCGATCCAGGACGGCGCGCTCACGGCCGTGGACGTCACGCTCCACACCGGCGTGGGCGGTCGCGGCGGCCATGGTGGCCTGCCCGGCAAGGGCGCCACCGGCTCCTGGGGAGGCGCCGGCAAGCAGGAGAGCCTCATCGACATCGTGAGCGGCGACGGGGCCGCGGGGGGCCGCGGTGGCGACGGGGGAGACGGTGGCTGCGGGGGCGGCGGGGCCGGCGGCTCCTCCATCGGCGTGTTCGCACCGGGATCGAAGGTCGATCTCACCGGCGTCACGGCGAACCTCGGCGACGCCGGCGCTGGGGGCACCTCGTGCTTCGCGCCCGGGCAGGCGGGGCAGCGCGGCGTGCTGGTGGCAGGCCAGCGGTGTGCGGGCGCCACCTGCTACCCGTCCATGGTCCCGCCCACGGGCCTGGTGGCCACCACCACGGCCGAGGCCTACGTCGACGTGGCCTGGGACGTGGTGGCCGGCGCGAGCGCCTACCGGGTCTACCGTGACGGCGTGGACCTGGGACGGGTGACCGCGGTCACCCTGCGCGACCCGGGTGCCGAGCCCTCTCCGCCGCCGGGTCCGCCGACCTCCCTCTTCGCCACCAGCTCGCGGTCGGACGGCGTGCTGGTGAGCTGGTCGACGGCGCCCACGGTGCCCGGTCCCTGGCACGTCTACGACGTGGCCGCGCTCTTCCCCGGCCCGTCGGGCGAGGCGGAGGGTCCACGCTCGCCCCCCGCGCTCGGGCGTCGCGGCGCCGGCACGGTCACCTCCTACGAGCTCGAGATCGGCGCCGGGGGCTACACGAGCCTGGGCGCGGTCTCCAGCTACCTCGACACCACGGCGAGGTTCGGCGACGTGACCAGCGCCAGCCTCTCGGCGGCCGACGGCACCAGCCACTCCAGCGTGGGCCTGCTGTGCTTCCCCACCTACGAGCCCACGCCCTTCGTCGGCTACCGGGTGCGCGGGCGGTCGGCATCGGGTGTCGGCGAGCCCGGGTCCACCACGGGCGGGCGGGCGCGGGGCCAGGTCACCTACGCCTTCCTGCGCTCCTCCACGGCGTCGGGCTCGCTCTCCACCCTGTCGACGGGCACCTCCACCTCCTACGCCGACACCACCGCGCCCTCGAGCGGCGCCCAGGCCTGGTACGCCTGCACGGTGTCGGTGCCGGGGGGCAGCACCGCCACCTCGCCGCGGGACGCGGGGCGCCGCGCCACCTGCTCGGACGGCACGCGCAACGGCTCCGAGACCGGGGTGGACTGCGGGGGGCCCTGCGCGGCCTGCCCGCCGTGACCGTCCGGGACGTCTGATCGGCCTCGCCCCCGGGATCCCGGGCTACGCTGCGGGGGGAGGTGCCGATGTCCGCCTCGCCCCGACCCTTCCAGCTGCCCGGACGCCACGGGTCGCCTCGCGGCGCGCAGACGGCTCCCCGGTGCGCGCCGCAGGTCGCCCCTGCCCTCGCGGCCCTGGCCGTGCAGCCCCGCGTCACCGCCTTCCTCGGCGTGGGGCGCGAGGTGGGCACCACGATGATCGCGGCGCTCGTGGCCGATCGCCTGGCCGGGCGCGTGTCGACCCTCGCGCTCGACGCCGACCTCGCCCAGGCACGGGGGGACGAGGCGCCCGCAGGCACGCTGGACGGGCTGCTGGCCGGGGACGCGCGCCTCGCGCTCCGGCGCCTGCGTTCGGCGGTGCACCGTGGGGCCTCGGGGGTGGAGCTGCTGAGCCTGCCCGCGGACTTCCCGTCCACCCCGTCCACGCCGCGCGACGCGCTGCGCGACCTCCTCGTGCTCGCGCGCGATCGCTACGAGCGCGTGATCGTCGACCTGGGTCACGGGGTGGGCGACCTGCAGGCCCGGGCGCTCGGCGCGGTGGACCAGGTGATCGTGGTGGGGGCGGGCGACGAGATCGGCATGACCGCGGTGGCGGCCGAGGTGCGCCTGCTGCGGGCGCGCGGCGCGCCGCCGGATCGCGTGGCGGTGGTGGCCAACCGGGTGCGAGGGCATGCGGACGCCCTGCGCACCCGGGCACGCGGGCTCGCCGTGCCGCTCGTGCTCACGCTGCCGGAGGACGAGCACGCCGCGGTGGCCGCGTGGGACGGCCGGGTGGATCCGCTCGACTGGCACCGGCCGGGCACGCTCGTCAGCGGCATGCAGGATCTCGCGGACTGGATCGCCGGCCCCGGTGCCGCCTGACCCTCCTGCGGATGTCGGGCCTTGACGCGCCCGCGGCTCGGGACCAGATCCACGGCGCTTCCGGGAGGTCGGCGTGATCCAGGCCGTGTGGTCCATCCTGGGGGAGCTGGCGCCCTGGCTGCTCCTCGGGGCGGCCGTCTCGGGGCTCCTCCACGCGCTGCTGCCCGAGGGCTTCGTGCACCGGAACCTGCGCGGCCGCGCGGGGGTGCTGAAGGCGGTGCTGCTCGGCGTGCCGCTGCCGCTCTGTTCCTGCGGCGTGATCCCCGCGGGCGTGGGGCTCAAGCGCGACGGCGCCAGCGACGGGGCCGCCGTGGCCTTCCTCGTGGCCACGCCGCAGACGGGCGTCGACAGCGTGCTGGTGTCGGCCTCCTTCCTGGGCTGGCCCTTCGCCCTGTTCAAGGTGGCGGCGGCCCTGCTGACGGGCGTGGTGGCCGGCTTCACCGTGGACGCCCTGTCGCCCGCGACCGACGCGCCGGTGGTCACCCACCGCGACGCCGCACCCACGGGCCCCGCCTGGCGCCGCGCCCTCGACCACGCCGACGAGGTGGTGGGCACCATCTGGGGCTGGCTCGTGGTGGGCGTGCTGGTCTCCGCGGCGCTCCAGGTCTTCCTGCCGGCCGACGCGCTGGCGGGAAGCTGGGCCGCGACGCCGCTGGTGGCGAGCCTGCTGGTGCTGGTGGGATCGCTGCCGCTCTACGTGTGCGCCACGGCCAGCGTGCCCATCGCGGCGGGCCTGCTCCACGCCGGGCTCCCCCCGAGCGCCGCCCTCGTCTTCCTCATGGCGGGGCCGGCGAGCAACGTGGCCACCGTGGGGGCCGTGCACCGCACCTTCGGCGGCCGGGTGCTCGCCGCCTACCTGGGCGTGGTGGCCGTCGGCTCCCTGGGTCTCGGGCTGGCCTTCGACGCGATCCTGCCCACGGCCGCCGTGGTCGCGCACGTCCACGAGCACACGGGTCCCGTGGCGTCGGTGGCGGCGGTGGTGCTGCTGCTGCTCTTCGTGCGCTACGCGACGCTCGACCTGCGCACCTGGTGGCGCAGCCGCACCCCGGTGGCGCCGTCGGCGCTCGAACTGGGCGTGGAGGGCATGACCTGCGGAGGCTGCGTGCGCCGGGTGGACGCGGCCGTGCGCGCGGTGGACGGGGTGCAGGACGTGGCCGTGAGCCTGGAGGAGGCCACGGTGCGCGTGACGGGCGCCGCCTCGCTCGAGACCGTGCGCGAGGCCGTGCGGGCCGCGGGCTTCCGCCCGTCTCTCAGCGGCTGATCTTCAACGGCTGACCCGCACCGGCACGAGCAGGGTGGCGTCGCCGTCCCGGCCCACGCTCAGCACGTGGGCGAGGCCCCAGGGCCGCTCGAAGGTGGTGTGGGCCACCTCGCGTCCCCCGCGCGTGACCGTGACGTCCACCGTGGCGCTGTCGCCGGTGGCCTTGGTGACCGTGGCCTTCAC
>JACKEO010000007.1 GCA_020632955.1 Alphaproteobacteria bacterium | reverse complement strand
CCTCGATGCTGCGCTTCGCCGTGAAGGTGGCGCCGTCGAAGGTGGCCTTCACCTGATCGAAGCTCTTGCCACCCAGCCCGACGGCCGTGGCCGACAGGTCGAGCACCGCCTGCGTCGTGTCGCCGGCGTCGGGGAAGGTGCCCACGCCGATCAGGTCGACCTGCTCGTAGAGCACGCCCAGGGGCGGCTTGAGCACGGCGTTGGGCATCCACTCCGCGCAGGTGCCCGTGATCGCCACGTGCCGGGGCTCGGGCATGTCGCCCGACACCGTCATCGTGAAGGTGCCCACGCACTTCGGATCCTTGTTCGGCCCGGTGAGCAACGAGTCCTCGAGCAGCTCGAAGGTGCCCGTCCACGAGCCGTCGAACGGCGTGACCCCCACGGACGGATCCTTCAGCGTGCCGCCGCCGCCCTGGTCGGGACCGCTGTCGTCCTGCAGGTCGGTGTCCCACACCACGGCGGTGTCGGTCTCGACGGCCGCGTCGGTGTCGGGCTTGCCAGCGTCGGTGTCCTTCGCCTTGTCGGCGGGCTCCACGGTGGAGGCACCGCAGGCGCACAGGAGCAGGAGCGACGGGATCCGCATGGGTCCTCCGGGCGCGACGGGCTGCGCGCAGCAGGCGAACCTAGCACCTCACGGCGCCGTCCGCGCCCCGCGGCTCCGCCGTCCACGAGGCGGCCATGGGCACGCCCGGATCGAGCTGGCCCGTCTCGCGCAGCGACACCCAGCCCTCCCGCGCCACCACCAGGTGGTCCACCAGCTCGATGCCCAGCGTGCGCCCGGCCGCCGCCACCCTGCGGGTGACCTCCAGATCCTGCACCGACGGCGAGGGATCGCCCGAGGGGTGGTTGTGGGCCAGCACCACGCCCGCCGCCCCCAGGGCCACGGCCGGGCGGAAGATCTGGCGCGGGTCGACCACCGTGAACTGCTCGCTGCCGCGCGTGAGGCTGCGCAGGTCGAGCACCCGCCGGCGTCGATCCAGGTAGGCCGCGTGCAGCTCCTCGACCGCCAGGCCGAGCAGCCCGGGCCCGAGGAGGGCGTGCGCGGCCCAGGCGCTGTCGAGCACCCGCGGGGGCTCCCCCGTGCGCAGCGACCGCCGACCCAGCCGCAGGGCCGCCGCCACGCGCAGGGCGCTGGCCCGCCCCACCCCCGGCACGCTGGCCAGCTCGGCGGGCTCGGCCGCCGCCAGCCGCGCCAGCCCGCCGAAGCGCTCCAGCAGGCCGGCCGCGGCGCCCAGGCCACGACCCCCCAGCACCAGCGCGAGCAGCTCCACGTCCCCCACCCGCGCGGGGTCCGGCCTGATGGTCATCGACCCTCCCGGCGGCCCCGGGTGCACGTCGCGGGCCAGGAGGGGCCACGGTGGGACCTCGGGTATCGGGCCGCGACGCGTCGGAACGACCGTCAGGTGTCGAGCGCGGCGACGGCCGCCTCCACCGCCAGATCGAGGTCGGCGAGCTCCTCCGCGAAGGGCGCCTGCACGGGCGGGAAGCGGAAGCCGGTCTTGGGGTCGAGGTCGAAGGCCGTCACCCGGAAGCTGATGGCGAAGCGCTCCCGCTTCCACTGGGCACGGCAGAACAGCCCCACGAAGCGGCGGACGTGGGCCCCGAAGGCACGCGGGTCGTGCTGGTAGCGGGGCGCGAGCTCGGGCCACAGCCGCTCGAACATCACCGCCGGCTCCTCGCCCAGGAAGGCGAAGTGGAACATCAGCCGGTCGAGGACGGCGAAGGGCATCAGGTCGTCCTCGTCGGTCTGCGCCCGGGAGGACGGCCGCAGCTCGGCGGTGGCGGGCGTGGCGAGCACCCCCTCCAGCGACCGCAGCCCGTGGCGACGCGCCGCCCAGGCCAGCCACGTGGACACCAGCGACTTCGGGACGTCGGCGATGGGCGCCAGGCCCCCCGCCGTGTCGCCGTCCATCGTGGTGTAGCCCACGGCCGCCTCGCTCTTGTTGGAGGTGGTGAGCAGCAGCCGTCCGCGCACGTTGGCCACCATCCAGATGAGCGAGCCGCGCAGGCGCGCCTGCACGTTCTGCAGGGTGACGTCGTGCCGCGGCTCGTCCCACGACAGGGTCTCGCCCACCAGCTGGCCCCCGAGCTGGTGGTGCAGGTCGACGGCGGCCTGCAGGTCGCAGCTGAGGTGCTCTGCGCCCAGCTCCTCGGCGAGCGCGGCGGCGGCATCGCGGGTGGCGTCGCCGGAGTGCGCGGTGGCCAGGTAGGCCGTGACCAGCGTGCGTCGCACCTCGGCGCGGAGCGCCTGCGCGTCGAGCTCCGGGCGGGCGTAGCGCACGGCGCGCGCGGCGAGCAGGGCGCACATGGCGCTGTCGCGCCCGCCCGACAGGGCCACGGCCACGCCGCTCACGCCGGTCTTGCGCAGGTAGTCGCGGAGCCCCGTGCACAGGGCGAGCTCCAGCTCCAGCGGGAGCAGGTCCTCCTCGTCGAGCGGCCCGGCGAGCAGGCCCTCCTCCACCACCCAGGCGAGGCTGGGGTCCACCGCGCGCACGCGGCGCTCCCAGTAGGGAGGACCCGCCGGCGGACGCGCGGCAGGGCCGAAGGTGCCCTCCACCTGCACCACCTGGGGCGGCGCGCCGAAGGTGCCCTCGGCGAGCTCGTGGCGCTGGCTCCGCCAGGAGCCCTCCGTGAGGCGCCCCCGCGCCACGGCGGCGAGATCGAGCACCACGTCCACCACGGTGACCTCGCGCGTGAACACGAAGCGCGGCCCCTCGGCGACGATCCGGCCGTCGACACCCACCAGCGTGGACCCGTCGAACACCAGCCGCGTGGCGTCGCAGCCCACCAGCGAGGTGTAGAGGTAGGCCACCCGGTCCTCGCGGCTCACGGCCTCCACGAGGTGGCGCCGCGTGGCGTGCTTGCCGAGCTCGAACCAGCTCGCCGACGCGTTGATCACGACGTGGGCGCCCGCGAGCGCCGCGAGGCTGCCGGGCCGCACGCCCTTCCAGCCGTCCTCGCAGATCTCCACCGCGAAGCGCCCGATGCCCTCGGCGTCGAACACCAGGCTGCCGAAGGGGAGCCGGGTGCCGTCGGGGGCCTCCCAGGTGTCGACCCGCCCCCGGCGCCAGCCCGCGTACCAGCGGTTCTCGTACTCCACGTCGCCGGTGGCGAGGTTCTCCTTGGGCACCACGCCCACGGGACGGCCGTCGGCCACCACCACGATCGCGTCGAAGAGCGCCCCGTCGTGCGCCACCGGGAGCCCGAGGGTGACCACCAGCCCACGGGTCTCGGGGAGCAGCGCCACCACGCTGCGCCAGCTCCGCTCCAGCGTGCCGCGCATCGCCACGCGATCGCCCAGCGAGTAGCCGGACACGCACATCTCGGGCAGCGCGAGCAGCACCGCACCCCGACGACGCGCCTCGGCGCAGGCCTCCGCGATGCGGGCGGCGTTGCCGGCCCAGTCGCCGACGGTCTGGTTCAGGCTCGCGACGGCGACGTGCAGCGCCTCGGGCACCGGGGACATGGCGCCTCCTGCGGCGTCCTGCCCCGGAGCACCCCGGTCCGCAAGGCGACGGACCGACAGGGCCTCCGCTGTGGACAGTCGCTGGAGCCACGGGGACGGCAGGTCCGCCCGCGGGAGTCCAGCGAGGGCGCTCGTTGCGACCACCACGCACTCAGCGTGTTCCCCAGCCGTGCAGGAAGACCTGCGGACAAGCCTGTGGACAACCCGCCACGATCCCCGGCGCCCGCCCATCCTGGGAGACCTGTGGGCGGGAGTCCGGCGGGCGCGTCCTCCCGCGACGGCCCCGGACGGGCGGACGCGGAGAACGCGCGGGCCCCCGCGCCGCGCCACGGACCAACCTCGCAAGTCCACCGAGGCCCGTCTGCAGGCCCCCCGCTTGCTGGGGACAGTCGCGATCACCCCGGGGTACGCAACTGCCTGCAGGACCGGAGCGCCGACACACCGATCCGCTTGATTCCTGGATTATCCAGCGAACGAATCCGAACGAAGCCGATTCTCGGCCTGTGGAAAACTCTGGGGAGAAGCTGTGGGGGGGCCCTCGCCGCGAAGCGGACGCAACCGGATCGACACCTTCGCGGCACCATGTCGCGGAGTGTCAGGGCGGTGTGAGCCCCGGCGCATCGACGGGCGCCCCGTGCCGCACGCGCTCCAGCGAGCGCTGCAAGTCCCAGGTGGGGTCCCACACCGAGGTGTGGCAGCTCGTGCAGACCGCCTCGATGACGCACACCGGGCAGCTCGCACCCAGTCCGACGATGGTGTCGGTGCCTCCCCCGGCCGCCACGTGGGCGGCGCCGGGCCCGTGGCAGCCCTCGCAGCCCACGCCCTCGGTGGTGCGGAAGGCCTCGATCTCCGTGGGACGAGGACCCGGCTGCCGGGCGACCGCGTGGCAGCCCACGCAGCGCGCGTCCTCGGCCGCCCCCTGCGCCGCCAGGCGCTCCATCGCGCCCGCATGGGGCGAGGCCTGCCAGGACGCGTGCTCGGCGGCGTGGCAGCCCGTGCACGCCGCCGAGCCCACGTAGGCGCCCTGGTCGAAGCTCAGGAGCGCCTGCGGGGTCTCGCCCTTGATCAGGGCCTGCCGCGCCTCGGCGAGTCCCTCGGGCGACATGTGGACCGCCCGGTAGTGGTCGAGCAGCGGCAGTCCCTTGTCGTAGCGGAAGCCGATGGCGTGTTCGGCGTCGTGGCAGCCCTCGCAGGTGGAGGCGGGCACCGTGGGGACGCCGTCGTGCGGGCCGCTGGGTCCGTGGCAGGCCTCGCAGCCCACGTCGCGCAGCTCGGGGCGCTCGGGCGACCAGCCGTCGCGCGTGCCGTGCCCGGTGACGTGGCAGGGCACGCAGGACGCGTCGTCGGTCTTCTCGAGGCGCTCCAGGGTGTGCCAGGCCACGGCGTGGTGGGTGAGCGCCCAGGAGGCGGCCTCCTGCACGTGGCAGGCGCCGCAGGTGCGCACGCCCACGTGGTCGCCGCCCTTCACCACCGACCAGGGGTCCTTGCTCAGACGCAGCACGACGAGCGGCTCGGTGCCCGCCACGTAGGGGTACCAGGCCTGCAGGGCCTGGGTGGTGCGCCCGCGGCGCTCCACGAGCAGCACGCTGGGCGTGCCCCGTGCCCCCATGGCCGCGCCGATCTCCCGGGTGGTGTCGTGCAGCACCGGGAAGGTCCAGCCGTAGGCCTCCACGAAGGCGTCGATGTCCTCCTGCTCGGCGCCGCCCGCCATCACGCCGATCACGTCGGCGCGCTCCGCCACGGCCTCGGCCACCCGGGCCAGCTCGGGCGCCACGCGCATGCAGTGCGGGCAGGTGGGCGACACGTAGTAGAGCAGCGTCGGGCGCTTCAGGCGGGAGGTCACCACCGCCGGCAGGTCCACCGGACGCACCTCCTCCGCGGTGCCCAGCACCATCGGCGCGCCGGCGGCGGGGGTGCCCTCCGACCAGCCGCGCGGGTCGCCCCCCGCCAGCGCCACGCCGGCGCACAGCGCGAAGAGCGCCAGCACCCGGCGGCTAGGGCGCACCGGCCGCGCCCTCCGGGGCCCCTCCCGACGGATCGGACTCGCCGTCCTCGCGGGTGAGTGCGTCGAGCTTGCGGCGGAGCTTGTCGCTCATCGGCTTCTTGCGGCCATCGTCCACGGGCACCTCCGCCGGCTCGTCGGCCTTCGCGGGCTTGCCCCGCGGGGGACGCACGGGCGTCGCGGGGCGGGGCTCCTCCACCAGACCCAGGATGTGGTCGCGGGCTTCCTCGGCGTAGCGACGCGCCCACGACAGGCTGGGGTTGGCCCGCACGGCGCCGTCGAACAGGGTGTAGGCCTGCTCCCAGTCCTCCTGCTCCCGGTGGCGCTTGCCCTCCTGCCACAGGAGCTCGCCGATGGTGCGCTGCGCCTCCTGCAGGCGCGCGTTGCCGTGGTTCCACACGCGGCCGCTCTCGAGCGCCCCCACCACGGCCAGCGGATCCTGGCGCGGCACCAGGGCGCGCTCGGCCCAGCAGGTGGCGATGAGATCGGCCATCGCGGGCCGCCGCGCGTCGTGCCACGACGTGGCGTAGGGCAGGTGCAGGCGCGCGAGCCGCCACGCGGCCTCGGCGTCCTCGCAGCGCCCCTCCTTGGCGTGGGCCTTGGCGCGATCGAGGTCCTCGCGGGCGCCCTCCTCGCTGGCGCCCTCCTCCCCCACCTGCACCACGCCGGGGTAGCGCACCTCGCCCTGGGCGAACCGCGGCGGGCCGCCGCGCACGCCCCCGATCACCACCTCGGGCGGGGCGTGCACGGGCTCGTTCCCGGGCCGCATCGCCACGGGCACCGCCGCCCCGTCCTCGCCGACGATCACGAAGCCGAGGTCGTACGTGCCGGGCGGCAGCTCCTTCGGCAGGAAGGTGGCCATCCGCACGATGCCCACCTCGCCGATCCGCCACTCGGAGGGCGGCAGCCAGTCGTACCCGACGGGCACGTCGAAGGCGTGCACGTCCCCGGCCTCGTTCGACAGGAAGGCCAGGACCCGGAAGTCCTCCTTGTCGTCGAGCTGCCGGTACTGCACCCCCACCTCGAGGTAGAGCGCCTTGCCGGCCGACACGGGCTGGCTGGGGATCTCGAAGCCCGACAGGGCGATGCCCCGCTCGAAGGTGACGTCCTGCCCGAGCGGACCCGGCCACGCGTCCATCACCATGAGGTCGCGGCGCACGTGGTTGCCCACGTGGTTGGTGCGACGGCTGATGGCGAAGCCCGGCACCTCGACGTAGTCGCGCTTCCACTCGGAGAACGTGGGGATGCGGCTCGTGTTCGCCCAGCCGCCGTGCACGTGGGCCACGAGCGGCCGCTGGTCCTCGAAGACGTAGCGCTGGGTGAAGGCGCGCTGGCCGTAGTCGTGCTGCGCGATCGAGACGTCCACGAGGCCGGCCATGTCCACCATCTGGTGGGCCGACCAGTACATGTGCGCGCCCATGTCCACGTCGAGGTTGCGCACGAGGCGGTCCTGCACCCAGAGCCGCTCCATGAGCCAGTCGGTGTACTCCACGCGGTTCTTCACGCTGAAGGGACCCGTCTCGCGCTTCCCGAAGAACCAGTCCGCGTGCACGAAGAAGCCGGGGAGCACGCCCAGCGTGAGCAGCAGCGCCGCCACCCAGCCCGGCGTGGACCAGCCCGGCGCCCGCGACCGCCCCAGCGTGCGCTGGAAGATGGCCGCCACCTCCTCGACGCCCGAGGCGAAGAGCACCGCCGCCGGCACCGCGAGGAAGCTCATCCAGCGGTAGCCCTTCATCCAGTCGCCGCCGGCGCGGACGCAGAAGAAGAAGGCGAGCAGCGCCATGCCCCAGCAGAGCACGCGCCCCACGGCCCGCCGATCGGCCAGCGAGGCCACCGGCAGCAGCATGCTCACGCCCAGGAGCAGCCAGACGCGCCCTTCCATCCACCAGGAGGGCCGCCAGAGGTCGTCGGGCCACCACGACACCTGCTTGGCCATCTCGCTGTCGGGGTAGAGCAGCCCGATCGCGGCGGCCAGCACGCCCAGCGGCACCCACCAGCGCCGCGGGCCCCGCAGGCCCACGAGCCCGGCGACGAACACCGGCAGGAACCAGCCGAGGCCCGTGTCGAAGGCCCAGCCCCGCAGGTACTTCCAGCCCCGCGCATTCCACGCGAAGGGCCGGAACTCCCGACTGCCGAGCTTGGCGTAGTACGTGTTGGGGAAGGCCCAGGCGAAGTAGTCGTAGCGGATGGCGTGGTAGGCCAGGAAGGGCACGAAGAAGGTGACCAGCCACAGGCCCGTGGACCTCAGGCCGCGCCCGCCCAGCACCGCGGCGCACATCGCCACGAACCCGCCCCAGGCCCCGTACATGATGCCCTCGGGCCGGGTGACCGCGAGCGCGAGGAACCACACCGACGACCAGGGGAAGCCGCCCCGACGCGCCTCCACCACCACCCGCCAGATGCCGCCCGCCAGGCAGAGGTTGAACAGCGGGTTCTCGAGGCCCGAGGCGTTCCAGAAGGCGAAGGTGGGGAAGAGGCCCAGCATGAAGGGCGCCACCAGCGGGGCGTAGGAGTCCTCGTCGTCGACGACCTCCACCGCGATGCGCCAGGTGATCCAGACCGTGGCGGCCCCGAGCACCATGGCCATGAGCTTGCTGCTCCAGAAGCCGTCGACGCCCACCAGGTACCAGAGGGCCATCAGGCCCACCCACAGCGGGTTCGAGTAGCCCTCGATGCGCTCGCCCCCCACGAAGGCCACGAGGCCCTCGCCGTCGGCCAGGTTCCGCGCGTAGGCGAAGCTGATCGCCGCGTCCTCGATGTACCAGGGCCACAGCTGCCAGCTGAAGCGCTCCAGGCCGCCGTTGCGCCACTCCCACACCGGGCCGGCCTGCATGATCATCGAGGCGATCATGGACAGGACGAGCACCACGCGGGTGGTGGTGCGCAGTCGACGGGACCGAGCGTCCGGCGCGGAGGGCGGCGGCACGACGGGATCGCTCATGGCATCAGGGTCCGGGAGGTCGGGCGAGTCGCCGATGTACCCGACGCGGACCTCGCCCGCGAGCGCGCAGGCCCGATGCCGGCCCCCCGAGGCACGTCGGGTGTGT
This sequence comes from Alphaproteobacteria bacterium, assembly GCA_020632955.1. Taxonomy (GTDB): domain Bacteria; phylum Myxococcota_A; class UBA796; order UBA796; genus JACKEO01. The sequence goes on along the minus strand of JACKEO010000007.1, from coordinate 205,774 downwards.
CTGCGGCGGGCGGACCCCGCCACGCCGAGGCGTGCGGATCAGTCGAAGGTGTCGACCGGGCCGCCACTGTCGCCGCTGTCGCCGGGCTGCGACGTGTCGCTGCTGTCGCGGGGCGTGGACGTGCCGCCCACCCGCAGCGTGCGGAAGCTGGACTCGAGCTTGAACTCCTCCCAGTCCACCCAGCCGAGCGTGACGTCGACGCGGTACTCGGTGTCGGACTGCAGCGGGAGCTGCGGGAAGAGGATGATGGTGTTCAGCAGGTCGCTGCCGTTGCTGAACTTCTGCGGCATCACGGCCTTGTAGGCGATCTCGCGCTCGTTGCCGTCGGCTCCCACCGCGTAGATGTGCGCGTCGTACAGGCGCGCCTGGTAGGGGTTCGAGGCCTGCCGGGACTTCGAGGCGCCCAGCGTGATGGTGATCGGGTAGCCCGTGATGCGCGGACCCCAGAGCGGGTTGGCCACGCCGGCGTCCCACTCCAGCTTCACGTTGGACTGCCCGTCCTTCGGGTAGACCACGGGCCAGTCGATGCGGTCGCTGTTGCCCAGGTAGAAGAGCACGTTCATGTAGGCATCGACGCTGGACTGCGTCTGCACCAGCTCGATGCCCGCGCCGGCGAAGCCGGGCTGGAAGACGATGTCGCGGATGAAGGGGTTGTCGGCGTGCTCGTCGGCGATGCGCGGATCGAAGGAGCGCAGCCACACGTCCCAGGTCCAGAAGCTCTCGCCCTTCGTGACCGCGCCGGTGCGCAGCAGGCGCTCGCGCACCGTCTGGCCCGTGGCGAAGGGCAGGTTCATGTTCTCGACGAAGACCTGGTCGAGGTTGGTGATCTCCTTGTCGAGGACGCCGTTCTCGCGGAGGTACTTGGCGTGGTTCGTGGTGGCCTCGTGCACCTCCTCGGTGACGGCGAGGTCGGAGAGGTTCACGAAGCGGCGGTAGCAGGCGAGGCGCCGCAGGTAGATGCGCGCCTCGGACTCCACGAGCGTGTCGCCCGGGAAGCGATCCTGGCAGGCCTCCTCGATGTCCTCCCACTGGCGCGCGAAGAGCTTCGCACAGCCGAGCTGGGTCGCGATCAGGCCTGCGACGACGGCGAGGGCGGGCGCGCGCATGGGTCCTCCGGAGGGACGGGTCTACCCGATTTCGGCCCCTCTTGTCGTGACTTGCGACCGGTCTCGTGGAGCCCGCCGCACCTCAGCGCCGCCGGCGACCCGGCAGGCGTGGCAGGTCGCCGGTGCGCTCGTCGCGGTCCGTGAGGCGCCCGATGCGGCCGTCGCTGCTGGCGATCACGGCGCGCTGGCGCAGGCGGGCACGCCGCATGCGACGCCGGCGGACCTCGCGCCAGGCGTCCTGGAGCTCCGACCAGCTCACGTCCTCGGGCCCCAGCTGGCGATGGAGCACGAGCTGCGCGGCGCGGCGCGCACGGGCCCACGCCTCGTCGTCCTCGTCCCCCTCGACCAGCCCCACCAGCCGCGCGGCCAGCGCCACCCGTCCGGCCGCCAGCGCCGCGTCGATCACCGCCGGGAGGTCGCCCTCCGCGATCCCGTCGGCCCAGCCCGCCACGAAGGCGTCCTCCGCCTCGGAGGTGCGCGGGGGCAGCAGGGAGGGGTCGTCCGTCACATCGTCTTCTTGACCGACGCCGCGGCGCCCTCCGACGCCGTCTTGCGCGCCGCCAGCTGGCGCTTCATCTCGTCGAGCTGCGCCTGGGCCGCCGCGTCGCGCGCCTTCGACTTGATCTTCGCGAGCTTCGCGTCGAGCCCGTCGCCCTCGAGCTCGGCCCCGATGTCGGCCTCGGCCTTGAGCTTGTCGATGGACTGCCGCACGTTCTCGAGCGCCTTCACGTCGGCGTCGAGCGACAGGCCCGACAGGCTCTCCTGGATCTCGATGCGGGCCTCGGCGTTGACCTTCTCGGAGAGCTTCTTCTCCTTCTCGCGCTGGAGCTTCTGGATCTCGGCCTTGAACTGCAGCAGCCCCGCCTTGGCCTCCTCGGCCTGACGCTCGACCGCCGAGAGCTCCTCGGAGACGGAGGCGATGTGGTTCACCAGCTCGTCGCGCTTCGCGATGAGCACCAGCGCCACGTCGTCCTCGTCCTCCTCCACCGCGACGGGGATCTGCGCCGAGACCTCCTTGAGCTCGCGCTCGGCCTCGTGGAGGTCCTCGGTGAGCTTGTTCCGCAGGTAGACGATGTTGCTGACGGCCTTCTTGAGCTCCTTGTGCTTCTTGATCCGCTCGTTGATGGCCGCCTCGTAGACGGCCTCCGGGTTGCCCTCCTCCAGGCTGCCCAGCCAGAGCGACGTGAAGCCGCGCCAGAGGTTGGCGATGCGATCGAAGAAGCCCATCACTGCTCCCGGACAGGGCGTGGAAGGCTCTGACGCCCCTGCCCCCGTGGGTATTGCAGGGCTCCGGCCATCGCCAGCGCGCCGGGGGGCCTCAGGACGTGGCGGTGAGCCAGCCCGCGAGGGCGTAGCCGACGGCCCCGGCGAGCAGGCAGCCCACGAGCGTGCCGAGCGCGATCAGGGCGGCGCGCGCGTGGTCGCCGGCCACCAGCGCGGCCAGCACCTCGGTGTTGAAGGTGCTGTACGTGGTGAAGCCGCCCAGCAGGCCCGTGCCCAGCGCGAGGCGCACCGTGGTGTCGGCACCCAGGCGGGGGTGGAGCAGCGCCGCGAGGAGCGCGCTGCCCACCAGGTTCACCACCAGCGTGCCCCACGGCGAGGTCATCGAGATCGAGACCAGCCAGCGCAGCACCGCGCCGGTGCCCCCGCCCACGAACACCAGCAGGCCCTCGGTCAACGACCCTTCCTCCACCGGAACCAGGCCACGTCGACGTAGGCCCACGCCACGCCGAACAGCAGCCCGCCGAGGTGCGCGGCGTTCGCGATGTCGCCGATCACGCCCACCATGCACAGCAGGAGCCACCCGATCAGGATCTGCACGGTCTGCTGGGGCACCTGCAGCTGGTCGGCGGGGTCGATGCGTCCCTTCCACCAGGCGTAGCCGAACACCGCGTAGAGCACGCCGGACATGCCGCCGAAGATCACGAGGCCGTGCGGGTTCGAGGCGAGCTGCCAGGCCCACTCGGCGAGGTTGGAGCCCACCGCGGCGGCCAGCACGAACACCCCGAAGAAGCGGAAGCCCTTCCGGTTCTCGATGCGCTGCGCGAACGACCACCACATCCACCCGTTGAAGAGCAGGTGGAGGACGCCGCCGTGCACGAAGATGGGGGTGACCAGCCGCCACACCTGACCCGCCCGCACCTCCGGGAGCATCTCGGACGCCGGCTGCACGGTGAGGAAGAGGAGGGACACGGAAGACCAGTCGGCGCCCATGCCGCTGGCGGCCGTGACCACCGCCGAGAGCACCAGCAGCGACAGCGTGAGCCAGCCCCGGCCGTCGACGCCGTGGAGCGACTCCTGGGCGAGACGCACGCGTCGACGGTAGGCCTCGTCCTTCCGCCGCCGGTCGAGGCGCACGCCGCGCCCCTGCCCGGCCTCCTCCGCGAAGGCCGGATCGTCGGGCCGCGCATGGAAGTCCGCGAGCACCGTGCGGGCCTCGTCGAGCCGTGCATCGTCGTGCACCCACACCGCCCAGCCGGCGTCGTCGGGGCGCAGGTCGTTCGCCATGCCGCGCGCCACGAGCACGTCCGACAGCACCTTCGCCTGCGCCTGCTGCTCCACCGTGCCGATCTTCCGCATGCCGGCGCGCTCCGCGGGGCCCCCTGGCCTCCGTGGCGCCCTGTAACGCAGGCTCGCGACGCCGCTGGCGACGGGGGCCACCCGCGACATAGGATCGTCGCGCACACGGAGGGCGAGGGGTGACGGACGAGGATCCCTATCCGTTCGAGGTCCTCGAGATCCTCGGCGAGGGCGCCTTCGGCGCGGTCTGCATCGCGCGGATGAAGAACGACCCGCTCGAGCGGCAGGTCGCGATCAAGGTGCTCAAGCAGGAGTACGCCAAGAACCCCAAGGTGCTGCACCGCACCCGGGACGAGGCGCGGCTGCTGTCGCGCCTGCACCACCCCAACATCGTCACCGTCGAGCAGCTCATCGAGATCGAGGGCCGCCCCATCCTCGTGATGGAGCTGGTGCGCGGACCCGACCTGAAGACCCTGCTCCGCCGCCATGGCGCCGGCCTGCCCCCCAGCGTGGCGATGGAGTGCGTGCGCCAGACCTGCGTGGCGCTGCACATCGCCTACAACGAGGCGGTGGGCGACGACGGGCGCGCCCTGCGCGTCATCCACCGCGACATCAAGCCGTCCAACATGCTCCTGTCGGTGCACGGACAGCTCAAGGTGGTGGACTTCGGCATCGCCACCGGGCGCTTCAGCGGGCGCGAGTCGAAGACCGACTCCGTGGTGATGGGCAGCCGACCCTACATGGCGCCCGAGCGGCTCGACCGCGGCAACGACACGCCCGCGGTCGACATCTACGGCGCGGGCATGAGCCTGTACGAGCTGCTCACCGGCAACACGATGCCCTTGTCGGTGAACCCCTCGTCGCACGACCGCTCGCTCACCGAGCACCTCCTGCGCCTCGAGCTGCCCGGGATGACCGCCCTCGTGAACGAGGACCTCCGGCAGCTCGTGCGCCGCATGTGCGCGTACGACGTCGACCTGCGTCCCACGGCCCGCGACGCCGCGAACGAGCTCGGTCGGCTGATCGACGCGGTGGACCCGGCCCACCGGCTGTCGCTGGAGGAGTTCGCCAAGCAGGCGGTGGAGCCGCTCTACCAGGACCGCAAGAAGGTCCCCCTGCGCGTGGCGGTGGGCCGCCTCGAGGACAAGGAGCTCCTCACCGGCGCGCTCGGGTCGGAGCGCCCCGCCGGCCTGCCCCAGGCCGAGGCCGACCCCCGCACGCGCTCGCCGCGTCCCCGCCCCCGGGGCCGACGCACCGAGTTCGCCCGCCAGCCGATGATCTTCCTCGGCGCCATCTTCGGCATGGTCACCGGCGTGGGCGCCATCGCGGCGAACAAGGCCACCTCCGCCCAGGACCGCGCCGCGGCGCGCGCGGCCGCCTCCGACCGCACGCAGGTCCGCGTGTGGTTCCCCAGCGACGTCGGCGCCCGCCTCGGCACCCACGCGCTCACCACGCCCGGTCCCGTGCCCGTGTCCTCCGGCGTGCAGGACCTCGAGCTCTTCCTCGACGACGGACGCACGCTCACCTGCAAGTTCGAGGCACGGCCCGGCATGACCGTCCGCTACGTCGTGGAGCGCGGCAGCGGCGGCATCAGCATCGACGACGGCCCCGTCTTCCCCTGCCTCGTGTCCTACGACCCGCGCTGACCGTGATCCTGCTGCGCGGCGTGGGCCGCTCCTACGGCCGCCACCGCGCCGTCGAGCCCCTGGACCTCCGCGTGGAGGCCGGCGAGCTCGTGGGCCTGCTCGGGCCCAACGGTGCAGGCAAGACCACCACCCTGCGCATGATCGCCGGCTCGCTCGCGCCCTCCGAGGGCAGCGTGCAGGTGGCGGGCTTCGACCAGGAGGCGCAGCCGCAGGAGGCCCGCGCCGCGGTCGGGTACCTGCCGGAGCGGCCGCCGGTGCACGACGACCTCACGGTGCGCGAACAGGTGGCCTTCGCCGCGCGCCTGCACGGGGTCGGCGACGCCGCCGCGGTGGACGCGGCCCTCACGCGGTGCAGCCTCGCCGCCGTGGCGGGACGCCGGATCGGTCACCTGTCGAAGGGCTTCCGCCAGCGCGTGGGCCTGGCCTGCGCGCTCGTGCACGGACCTCGGGTGCTCGTGCTCGACGAGCCCACCTCGGGGCTCGACCCCACCCAGCGCGCCGAGCTGCGCGCCCTGCTCGCCAGCCTGGCCGGCGAGGGCACCACCGTGCTGCTGTCCACCCACGTGCTGTCGGACGTGGAGGCGATCTGCCGCCGTGCCGTGGTGATCGCAGCGGGTCGCGTGGTGCTCGACGTGCCGGTCGGACAGGCGGCCGACGTGGTGGTCACCGTGGCCCACCCCGACGGCCTCGCGGCCACGCTCGCCGCGCTGCCCGGGGTGCGCGTCGTGGAGGCCCTCGGCCCGGCCACCTTCCGGGTGCAGGGGGACGGTGACCTGCGCGCCGCCGTGGCCCGCGCCGCCGTCGATCACGACCTCCTCGCGCTCGATCTGCACCACGACCTGGAGGCGGCCTTCCTCCGCGCCACCGAGGCGGTGCGATGAGCCGCGTGCTCGCCGTCGCCGCACGAGACCTCCGGGTGCAGCTCCGCACGCCCGCCGGCTGGCTGGCGCTCGCCGCCATCCAGGCCCTGGCCGGCCTGTTCTGGCTGATGCTGGTGGACGGCTACGTGGAGCGCCGCGCCGACCTGGTCTTCGACCCGTACGCCGCGGCGCGAACCACCCTGGCCGACCACCTCGTCGCCCCCTACCTGGGCAACGTCGCCGTGCTGCTGCTGGTGCTCGGCCCCGCGGTCACCATGGGCGCGCTGGCCGAGGAGCGCCGCACCGGCCGGTCGGAGCTGCTGCTCACCTCCCCCCTGCGCCCCGCGGAGCTCGTCGCGGGCAAGGCGCTTGCCTCCCTGGGCTGGGTGGCCCTCGTGCTGGCCGGCACCGCCGTGCTGCCGCTGGCCCTCGGCGCCTGGGCACCGGTGGACCTGGGCGCCCTGGCCGGCGGCTACCTCGGCCTGGGCCTGCTGGGCGCGGTGGTGGTGGGCGTGGGCCTGCTGTGCTCGGCCGTCACCGACCGCCAGGTGGTGGCCCTGCTGCTGGCCTACGTCGTGCTGATGGCCCTGTGGGTGGTGGGCTGGCTCGACCGCGACCCCACCTCGCTGCCCTCGCAGCTGTCGCTGTCGGCCCACCTGCGCGACCTGCTCCGCGGCGCCGTGCGGCGCTCGGACCTCTCCTACCTGCTCCTGCTCACGGGCTGGACGCTCTTCGCGACCTGGCAGCGGGTGCGCACCTGGCGGCACGCATGACCCCGGCCGCCGCGGCACGACGCCTGCTGGGGTGGACGGGCGTGGCCCTGGCCCTGGGCTTCGCCGTCCGCACGGCGCTGCTGGGGCAGGTGGACGACCGGGGTCGCCTGCTCGCGCTGCTGGCCGCGGCCGTGCTGGCCCTGGTGGCCTGGGTCGAGCGCGACGCCGTGGAGGACGCGGCCCGCTCGCCAAGCGCCCGCGCCCGCGCCACCGCGACGATGCTCACGCTGGCCGCAGGTGTGGTGGCGGTGCTGGCCCACGCCGTCGTGCGCGAGGTGGACGACACGGTGGACCTCGGCCGGCGCGCCCACCACACCCTCGGCAGCCACACCCTGGGCGTGCTCGACGGCCTCGACGCGCCCGTGCGGGTGACGGCCTTCTTCCCGCGGACCTCCCCGCTGCGTCCCGGCGTGGCGAGCCTGCTGCAGCGCTACGCCGAGCGCTCGGACCGGGTGGAGGTGCACCTGGTCGACCCCCTCGCGGCCCCCCTGGAGGCCCGCCGCCTGGGCGCGACCTCCGAGGCCGGCGAGCTCGTGCTCACGTCGGGCGATCGCCTGGAGCGGGTGCTGGGCCGCTTCGACGAGGACGCCGTCACCGACGCGCTCGTGCGGCTGGTCTCCCCCGAGGACCACGTGATCTGCTGGTCGATCGGCCACGAGGAGGCCGACCCCGACGACACCCGCTCCCCCGGCGGGGCGGGCAGCCTCGTCACGGCCCTCGAGGGGCTCGACGCCCAGGTGCTCCGCGCCGACCTCGCACAGCCCCTCGATCCCGCCTGCGAGGCGCTCGTGCTGGCCGGGCCGCGCATCGACCTCCTCCCCGCCGAGCGCACGCGGCTGCTCGGCTGGGTGGCCGGCGGCGGGCGCGCGCTGGTGCTGCTGGAGCCGGGCCTCGCGTCGGGCCTCGCGTCCGATCTGGCGGCGATGGGCGTGCGCGTGGGCGAGGAGGTGGTGCTCGACGGCGACCCGCGCCACAGCCCGCTCGGCGCCGAGGATCCCTCCCTGCTGGTGGTGCCGCCCGGCGACCTGGGCGACCACCCCATCACCCGAGGCCTGCGCGGCGCCGTGCTCGCGTCGGTGGCGCGTCCCGTCGACGTGCGCCCCACGCCCGGCGCGGACGCCACGGTGCTGCTGCGCGCCGGTCCGTCGAGCTGGGCCGAGCGCGATCCGCTGGGCGACGCACCCGCGCCCGACGGCGACGAGGCCCGCGGGGGCATGCCCCTGGGCGTGGCGGTGGAGGTGGTGGGCGCCGCCGAGCTCCTGCTCCCCGAGGGCCCCTCCCCCGCGCCCGCGGCAGCCACCCTGCTGGCCGACACGCTCGCCGCCGTGGGTCTCCCGCCGGACCTCCCGGTCGACCGCCCGTTGACCTCCCTCGGCCTGCCCGACGCCGCGGTGCAGGGCCTCACGGAGGTGCTGCGCCTGCGCTCGGGCGTGCCGCTCGTGCCCCGGGCGCGCGGGACGCTCGCCGACCTGCGCGACGCGCTCGAGGAGGGACTCGCCCGGCGCGCCGCGGACGTCGTGCCACCGGAGCCCACCGCCCCCAGGGACGGCGGGCGGCTGGTCGTGCTGGGCGACGCCGGCCTGATCGGCAACGGCAGCATCAGCCTCGGCTCGAACCAGGACCTGCTGCTCAACGCGCTGGCCTGGCTCGTGGGTGCCGAGGACCAGCTCGGCGAGCGCGCCGACGACCTCGGCGACGACCTGCTGCTCACGGCCCAGGGCCGCAGCCTGATCGCCCTGATCGCCCTGGGCCTGCTGCCCGGCCTGGCGCTGGCGGGCGCGGTGTGGTCGTGGAGGACGCGCGCGGCCTAGCCCGCTGCGCCGCCCCACAGGGCGACGCGCGCAGCGAGCGGAGCGAGCGAAGTCCCGCACGCGAGCCCGGCCGCGCAGCGGCCTGTCGGGGCGAAGCGCGCAGCGAGCGAAGCGAGCGAAGCAAAAGGGGTCTTACGAGAGCAGCTTCTGCAGCTTCATCCCGAGGGCGACGTTGCTCACCTTGAGCTTGCCCATGGTGAACAGCATCATCGCGGACGCGGGGCTGTCGAGGAGCTTGCCGAAGTCGGCGCCCGACGCGGTGACCACGCAGCCGGCGTCGGCGGCCTCGCCCTCGGAGACGCTGCCGCCGTCCTTGGTGAGGTCGACCGTCCAGCTGCCCGCGTCGCCGAGCGCGAACTGGTAGACGGCGTTGATCTCGCTGGCGAGGCCGGGGTTCTTCTCCAGCTTGCCGGGGAGGTAGGACTCGAAGAAGGCGCGGACGTCGGCCATGACGGGCTCCGGGGTGCAGAGGTGCCCCGGCGGCGTAGCGCCTCGCCGGGACGCGATCAAGACCCCGCGCGCGGAAAGCTGACACGAATGTCAACCGGCGGACCAGCTCCCGGGATCGCCCAGCCAGCCCTCGGCCCCCACCACCCGTGAGGGAGACCACCCGTCGGTCTGTGCGGGACCCTCGGGGGTGGCCAGCCAGCGCTCGAGGCGGGCCCGCTCCACGCCCGCCCGCCGGAGCGCCCAGCCCAGGGGCACGCGCACGGTGCGCAGCGGCCTGCCCAGGCCCTTCGCCAGGGTCGCGGCGAGCTCGGGCAGGCGCACGGCCGAGGGCCCGGGCACCGTCCACGCCACGCCCCCCGGCCGCTCCGCCGCCTCGCTCACGTAGGCGACGGCATCCTCCACCGCGAGCGGCCGGAACACGCCGGGGTCGGCGAGCCACACCCGTCCCCCGGCCACGAGCGTGCGCGCCCACGAGGCCACGAGCGGCTCCGACGGTCCCCACACCGGGCCCAGCCGCACCCGCGACAGGCCGGGGACCTTGCCCAGCAGCGGCGGGGCCGGCGCGCCGAGCGGGAGCACCACGGCACCCCGCAGACGCGCCGCCCGCGCGAGCAGTGCCAACAGCCCGTCGGCCTCGTCGGCCTCGTCCACCACCACGTACACGCGCCGGGCCCCGGTGAGCGCGGCCTTCACGCCCGCCCCGCTCGCCAGGTCGGCCTGCCGCCACAGGAAGGCGCCCTCGACGGCCGAGCGGCCGGCGAGCACCGTGGGTTCGGCGCGGGCGAGCCACTCCGCCAGCCCGACCGCGACCGGGCTTCTCCCGAAGACGACGCGCATGCCCTCGGGCTACGCCGCGGCCTGCAGCGCCGCCAGGAAGCCGTCGAGGTCGTGGCGCTCCACGGTGAACAGGCCGAGCGTGTCGCCCGCCCACCCGTGCCAGTCCGATCCCCCCGTGACGTACAGGCCGTGCTGCTTCGCCAGCGCCCGGATCTCCCGTCGATCCCGCGCCGGGAGCAGCGGACGCAGGCCCTCGATGCCCTGGAGCCCGGCCTCCACGAAGGCCGGCAGGTGGCGCCGGAGCGCGGGCAGCGGCGGGTGGGCCCAGGAGGTCACCCCGCCGGCCTCGCGGGCGATGCGGATGGCGTCGACGAAGGGCAGCGACACGCGGGGCACGTGACCGTGGGCGTCGTCGGCGAAGCGCTGGAAGGCCTCGCGCACATCGGAGGCGTGGCCGGCGTCCACCAGCGCCCGCGCGAGGTGGTGGCGCGTGAGCGCGCGCCGCCCGTCACACGCCGCCGCATCGGGCGCCTCGACCCCCGGCAGGCCGATGGCCTCCACCGACCGCTCGTAGCGCACCGCGCGCTCCCGGCAGCGCTCGGCGCAGAAGTCGCGGAAGGCGTCGGGCGCATCTCCGGGGAAGTAGACGAGGAGGTGGTGCTCCTGGCCCTCGTGCACGCCCGACAGCTCCGCGCCCGCCAGCACGTGCACGGCGTGGGAGCCGTCGCGGTGCACCCCGGGCGCCACGTCCACGGTGAGGTCGTGGTCCGTGAGGGCCACCACGTCGAGCCCGGAGGCCACGGCGCGCGCCACCACCTCCTCCGGGCACACGATGCCGTCGGACCGGTTCGTGTGCACGTGCAGATCGAAATGGCGGGCTTGCGAGGGTGGTTGCATCCCCGGACCTCGTCAGGGAACCACGCTAGGTCACGGTGATCGCACGGTCAAGCCCCACGCCGCACACGCCCGGTCGGTGCGCTCGGGCCATGGCGATGCCGACGGGGTCCGAGGTCGGCAGGAGCGCGGCCAGCGCTGCATCCTTGTGGTCTGCATGTCTCGGGACGTCGCGCTTGCAGATCGCAGCGCTCGCTGGAGCGCGCGGGCCGTCCCGGACGTGGACTGGACGCGCGCGATCGATGTGACTAGGTGGTCACATGAAGTGACCGGTCGGTCACACGCTGGAGGCTCCCATGTCCCGCCTGGCCACCATCCGACAGATCGCCGCCTTCGCACGGGAGGATGCCAACGCCCACGCGGGCGACATCGCCATCCTCAAGCTCGACCTCTTCGGCGTGGACGCGCGTCCCGCCCTGCGTGGGCAGCTCGCGCCGGTGCGCGGGTGGCTCCCCTCGCTCGACGTCGCCGCGCTGCGCGCCCTGCCCGTGGGCACCTTCGGGCGCGCCTACGCCGACTTCCTCGACGCCCACGGCCTGTCGCCGCTGGTGCTCTCCGACACCATCGACGCCGCCACCCGGGCCCGGAACACCTACGGCATCCGCTACGCCGCCACCCACGACATGTTCCACGTGCTGCTGGGCTACGGGCCCGACTGGGTGGGCGAGCTCGGGGTCCTCGCCTTCACCTGCGGCCAGGACTACGCGCGCACCCTCTGGGCCCAGGCGGCGATGGCCTGGCTGATCTACCCCTTCCGGTCCGGCTTCCGGCTCGGTGCCCTCCTCGGCGCCTGGCGACGGGGCTACCAGCTCGGCCGTCGTGCCCCCTTCCTGCTGGGGGTGCGCCTCGAGGACCGCTTCGACACGCCGCTCGACGACCTGCGCGCCGAGCTGGGCCTCGTCGACGACAGGAGCTGACCCGTGCCCTCCGCCACCTTCCTCGCCCTCCCCGACGACAAGCGCGCGCGCTTCGTCGAGGCCGCCGTCGACACCTTCGCGAGCCAGCCCTACGACCAGGCGAGCATCAGCCAGCTCGTGGCCCGCCTCGGCATCGCGAAGGGCAGTGTCTACCAGTACTTCGACGACAAGTTCGGCCTGTTCTCGTGGCTGGTGGAGGAGGGCGGACGGCGACGCGCCCGGGTGATGGCCGCGCTGCCCGACGACGCGGGTCCCTTCGAGCAGCTCCGTCTCGCCTACCGCGCCGGGCTGCGGGCCTGGCGCGCCGAGCCCGCCTGGAGCCGTCTGGGCCTGCGCACGCTCGAGCCGTCGGTGGAGCCCCGTCTCGCCGCCCTGCGCACCTCGCTCGACCGCCAGACGCTGGACTTCCTGACGGGCTGGCTCCAGGCGGGCCAGGCCCGCGGCCATGTGCGCGCCGACCTGCCGCTCCCCTCCACAGCGCGCTTCGTGCAGGGCGTGCTGCAGGATGGCCTGCTGCGCGCCTTCCTCGATGCCCTCGACACCGACCTCGACGGGTTCGTCGCCCGCGCCCCCGCGCTCACCGACGCCGAGCTCGAGGCCGCGCTCGGGGTGGCCGACGAGGCGATCGCCTTCCTGGAGGCGACACTCGCGCCCCGCCGCGGGTAGGGTGCGCCCGGGCACGGGGTGGAGAGGCGATGGACGAGCACGCGCTCCGACCCCTCGTCGTGGCGATCGCCGCGGCGCTCGCGGGCTGCGCAGGCGCACCCCAGGACCCCCACGGGCGCACGTGCGACACCACGCTGCCCGACCTCGCCACCGCCGGGCACGACGCGGACCTCGGGTGGGCCTGCCTGCCGGCCGCCGAGGGGTCCTGCCCACGCGACCCCACCCCCGTCGACCTCCTGACCTCATGGGTCGGCGTCGACCCCACGGACTGCTCGGACGAGGGCGCCCAGGTGACCTGCGGTCCCGTGCGCGGCGCCGACGCCGGCATCCGCGAGGACGACGACTGCTGCTACCTCCTCCACCGCCCCGACCCGGGCTGCGTCGAGGGACGACCGCTGCGCGACCCGGCAGGCCACATCCGGCAGCCGCACGTGGACGACCCCGGCGACGCCCGCGCCGCACACTGGGTCGAGCGCGCCCTGCACGAGCACGCGTCCGTGGCCGCCTTCGCACGCGCGGTCCTGCAGCTCCTCGCGCTCGGCGCCCCGGCCGAGCTCGTCGCCGCCCACGTCGCCGCCCAGGCAGACGAGGTCCGTCACGCCGAGGCCTGCTTCGCCGCGGCGTCCCGCTTCGCCGGCCACGCGATCCACGCGCCGGCCCTCCCCCTCGCCACGAGCGAGCTCCCCCAGGGCGCAGAGGCGCTCCTGATCGACACCGTCGTGGGCGGGTGCGTCGGCGAGACCCTGGCGGCGGCGCGGGCGCACGAAGCCGCCGCGAGCGTGCGCGACCCGGTGCTCCGTGCCACGCTCGAGGCCATCGCCGACGACGAGACACGCCACGCCGCGCTGGCCTGGCGCACGGCGCGGTGGCTGCTCGAGGCGCGTCCCCACCTGCGCGGGGTGGCGCAAGCGGCCCTCCACCCGCCCGGGCCCCTCCCCGACCACCCCGGCGATCCCGACCACGGCTGGCTCTCGGGCGCACGGGTCCGCGAGGTGCACGCAGCGACCTGGGCCGCGGTGATCGCCCCCGCCCGCCGGCTGCTCCTCGGCGCCCGGCCCCCCGAGGAGGTGCGCGCATGAGCCGCTGCCTGGGGTCGTCTCCCCCGGATCCGCCTCACACCCCGTCGGGCCAGCCCCGGTAGAGGTCGTCGGTGAAGGGGCTCTGCCACCGTTCCACCCGCACCCGCGACTCGAGCAGGCGGGTGCCCACCACGTCGAACCAGGGCCGCAGCAGATCCACGTAGAAGGCGCGGGGGCGGTGGATGGCCCACGGGTCCACGAAGTGCTCGTCCTCGGCCTGCTGGAGGTACTCGGCGTCGGTGGGCACGGTCAGGTACAGCCACCGCAGGCGCTGCGCGAGCACCGGCACCACCTCGACCACCTCCTCGTCCTCCAGGTACTGGAGCACGCTCGCGCACACGCCCAGGTCCACCTCGTGGCGCGGATGGGTCGGCCGCCGGCACCACCCCACCAGGTCCAGGCGTTCCAGCGACAGGCGGGTCTCCGCCGGGGCCAGCCGGCGCCCCTGCACCGACGCGAAGGCGCTCGGCGACGGCTCGATGCCGAAGGCCCGCCGCGGTCGCACCGCCTCGAGCACGGCCTGCAGCATGTGCCCGAGCCCGAAGCCGAGGTCGATCACCGAGTCGAGCGGCTGGAGCGCCACCTCGAAGGCGCTGGCGATGCAGGCGGCGTGGGCGCGGGCGTTGACCAGGCCGTCCATGGTCTCGGGCCGGCCGTAGACCTGTTGCCAGAAGGCGTCGTCGAAACCGGCGGCCCCTGCGGGTCGTCCGTCGGGGGTGCGCCGGCCGCGCCCCTCACCGTCCACGGAAGGTGGCCTCGCGACGCTCGACGAAGGAGGCCATGCCCTCGGCCGCATCCTCGGTGTCCATCAAGGCGGCAGCCTGCTCGAGCAGCGCGGCTGCGGCGGCATCGGGACCCTCCTCGGCGGCCAGGCGCGCCGACGCGAGCGTGGCCCGCACGCCCAGCGGCGCACGCCGGGCGATGGCGGCCGCCAGCTCCAGCGCACGGGCATGCAGCGCCTCGGGTGCGGTGACCTCCGCGACGAGGCCGATGCGCAGGGCCTCCGCCGCGTCGAAGACCTCGCCGGTGAGCAGCCAGCGCATCGCATTGCCCCAGCCCGCCACCTGGGGCAGCCGGATCGTGGCCCCTCCGAACGGGAAGATCCCGCGGTTGATCTCGATCTGGCCGAAGCGGGTGCCCTCGGCGGCCAGGCGCACGTCGGCGGCCAGGAGCAGCTCGATGCCGATCGTGAGGCACCAGCCCTGCACCGCCATCACCAGCGGCTTGCGGCGCACGCGGCCGTAGAGGCCGAGGGGGTCGACGTGCCCGTGGGGGAAGAGGGCCTCGCCGTCGTGCACGGCGGGTCCCACCTCGGCGAGATCGAGCCCCGCGGTGAAGTGGTCGCCGTCGGCGAGGAGCACGGCGCAGCGTGCCTCGTCGTCGTCCTCGAAGGCCGTGAGCGCCTCGGCGAGCTCGCCCAGCATGCGCAGGTCGAAGGCATTGCGCTTCGCCGCGCGGTCGAGGGTCAGCACGTGCAGGGCGTCGCGTCGGGTGACCCGCACGCGAGGGCGGTCGTCGCTCACGGCAGCCTCCGGCAGGCCTGCGCCGTACCGCGGTGCCCCGGTGTTGGCCCCTCCCGCGCCGCACGCGGTAGCCGGAGGGTGGGGAGGCCGCGTGCGCGTCCGCGTGAAGATCTGCTGCATCCAGGACGAGGCCGAGCTCGACGCCGCCATCGCCGCAGGGGCCGACTGCGTGGGCTTCGTCGGCCGCGGGCTGTCGGGGCCCGAGGTGATCGACGACGACGACCGCATCGGCCAGCTCGCGTCCCGCTGCCCGCCGGGCGTCGACCCCTGGCTGCTCACCCGGGAGGCCGACCCCGAGGCCCTCGTGGCGCAGGTGCGTCGGGCACGGGTGGCCACGGTGCAGCTGTGCGACCGGGTGCCCCCCGCCGCGTGGGCGGCGCTGCGCCAGCACCATCCCGCCGTGCGCATCGTGCAGGTGGTGCACGTGGGCGGACCCGAGGCCGAGGCCGAGGCACGTGCCGTCGCTCCCCACGTCGACGCCGTGCTCCTCGACTCGGGCGCGCCCGCCGGGGACGCACCCGTGTACGGCGGCACCGGTCGCACCCACGACTGGGCGGTGAGCGCACGGGTGGTGCGCGCCGTGCCGTGCCCCGTGTGGCTCGCGGGCGGGCTGCGCGCGTCGAACGTGGCCGACGCCATCGCCGCGGTGGGCCCCTTCGGCGTGGACCTCTGCAGCGGGGTGCGCAGCGGGGGCAGGCTGGATCCCGAGGCCGCTCTGGCCTTCGTGCGGGCCACGGGCGCCGGGTGAGCGAAGCGGTCGCGACGCCGCAGGGCGACGGTTAGGCGGACCGCCTCGACGGGGGACCGACATGCGCGCACACACCGTCCTGCTGGCCCTCTGCGCGGCGTGCGCCGGCACGCCCGACGGCGGGCGACCCGACCGCGTGGTGGACCTCACGCCCGACGACAGCGCGCCCGACGACAGCGGAGGCGGCGACAGCGGCCCGGACGACTCGGGCACGCTGGAGGTCGACACGGCGCCCCAGCCCACGGTCGACACCTACCCGGAGGCCGAGGTCGTCACGCCGTCGAACCTCTGCCACCCCTTCGATCCGGTGGAGGTGGTGGGCTGGACCCGCACGTACGAGGTGACGATCGCCGGCGGCGAGGTGGTGTCGCCCAAGGGCTCGGTGGTGGAGCTGCACACCGCCAAGGGCGCGCAGCCGGTCCCCGACCTGTCGAAGCCCATCCTCGACGCGCTCGGCCTGCCCAACACGGGCTGGTCGCACGACGTCACGGTGCAGACGAACGGCAGCGCCTCCGGCGTCATCGCCCGCCACTGGCAGGCCTGCGGCGGCGGCACCCTCGACCCCCACGCCCCCTTCAGGCTGGTCACGCAGCTGCAGGCCGTGGGCGGCTCGCGGAAGGTCAACCTGATCGCCGGCGAGCGCTTCGCCCACCTGGGCCCGCCCGAGGCGCCCTACCAGGGCTCGGTGGGGGCCTGGGGTGGCCGCCGCGCCGAGCTCGCCAACTGGTGGAACGCCTTCTGCGGTCGTGACCAGCGCGCCAACCGCACCCTCGACGAGGTCACCTACCCGGCGGGCCTCGAGACGATCACGGTGGCGGGCCTCGGCGAGGTGGAGGCCTGGCACGTCACGGTGATGACGCGGTCGGTGCTGTCGGAGCGCACCGACTTCGCCTGCCTCTTCGGCGACCTCTTCGGTGACGTCTTCGGCGAGATCTTCGGCACGAGCGCCGAGGCGATCGGGCCCGACATCGCGCGCCGCACCCAGGTGGATCGCTGGTACGTGGAGGGCGTGGGTCTCGTGCGGGAGTCCACGCTGGACCTGCAGGAGGTGCCCACCGAGGTGCGTCGCATCGAGCTCACCGACTGCACCGTGCTGCCGGGGTGCCCGTGATGCGCGTCGCCCTGCTCGTCCTCCTGCTCGGCGCCTGCGCGCAGGGCACCTCCAAGGACACCGCCGACACCGCGGACGGCACCGTCGACTCCGACCCGACAGGGCCGGGCACGCAGGACGGGGTCACGGCGATCACCTGCTTCCCCGACCGTGACGGCGACGGCGCCGGGGCGGGCGAGGGCTACACCGCCACCACCCCCTGTCCGCGACGCACGCCCCTCGAGGGCGCACCGTGGGTGCGCACGGGCGGTGACTGCGACGACCGCGACGCCACGATCTTCCCCGGCGCCGACGAGCTCTGCAACGGCCTCGACGACGACTGCGACGGCGAGACCGACGAGGCCCTCGAGGGCGGCACCTGGTACCGCGACTTCGACGGCGACGGCTTCGGCGCCGACGGCACGCAGGGCGTCCAGGGCTGCAAGCCCGCCGCCGGCTGGGTCGACCGCGCCGGAGACTGCTGGGACCTCGACCCCGAGACCCACCCGGGCCACGCCGACGACTGCGAGGCCGGCGACCTGCAGGTCGACAACGACTGCGACGGCACGGCGAGCGAGGACGGCTGGCAGACCTTCTGGCAGGACGTCGATGGCGACGGGTACGGCGGCAAGACCGCGCTCACCGCCCGCGCCTGCTCGGCGCCCAGCGGCTACCGCAGCACGAACACCGACTGCAACGACAGCGACCCCGACGTGAACCCGGGCGAGTGGGAGCGCTGCGACACCGTCGACCACGACTGCAACGGCTCGCCCAAGAACGGGGGCATCGAGCGGCAGCTCTGGTACGACTACGACGGCGACAGCTGGGGCACGGGCACCGCGATCCTCGCCTGCTCCACCCGCACGGGCTGGGTCACGCGCGACGGCGACTGCGACGACTACGCGTCGGGCACGAACCCGGGCGCCACCGAGATCTGCAACGACCTCGACGACGACTGCAACGACGGCATCGACGAGGGCTTCGCCAAGTCCACGTGGTACCGCGACGCCGACAGCGACACCTGGGGCACCACCGCCACCACGAAGTCCACCTGCCGCACCTCCGTGTCCGGCTACGTGAAGCGCAGCGGCGACTGCGACGACAGCACGTCCACCCGTCACCCGGGCCTCACCGAGGTCGTGGGCAACGGCATCGACGAGGACTGCAACCCGGCCACGGGCCCCTGAGCCCGCCGCGCACCGTGGGCGCGTGGCACGCCCCGTGCTGGGAGCCCGGTACACCCCCGGAGTCCCCATGAGCACCCCCATCCACGACCTCCTCCTGGGCGATCACGCACGCCTCGATGGGCTGTTCGACGAGCTGGAGTCGGCCGCCGAGGCGGGCGCGGAGGCCCAGACCCTGCGCGCGCTGTGGACCCGGTTCGAGGCCGTCCTCCGCGCCCACCTCGCCGCCGAGGAGCGGGAGCTCTTCCCCCGCCTGGAGGATCGGCACGGCGTGGACGTGCAGGAGCTGCGCGCGGAGCACGAGCAGTTCCGGGCGCTCCTCGACCGCGTCGGCCTCGAGGTGGACCTCCATGCGGTACGGGCGCCCGCCGTGCAGGAGCTGATCGCACGCCTGCGCGCCCACGCCGACCGCGAGGACGCCACGGTCTACCTGTGGGCCGACACCGAGACGGAGGGCGTGGGCCTGCTGGCCACGCTGCAGGCCCTGCTGGCCGCGGCCACCCCCGGCGCCTGAGCCCGGCTCACCCGAGCCAGGACATCGCCACGGCCAGGCGGGCGCGCGCCTCCTCCTCGACGATCGTGCCGTGGGCCACCACGATGCGGTCGACCTCCCACCCGAGCACGCGGTCGACGCTGGTGCGCAGGGCCGCGCGGTCCTTCGTCCACAGCCGCCACGCCCGCGGGGAGCCCACCCGTCGCCACACCCCGAGCGCACACCACAGGGGCACGGTGAGCGGGTGACGCTCCTCGGTCACGTGGATGACCAGATCGCAGACCAGCAGCGAGCGGCTCGGCCGGTGGAAGAGCACCGCCTCCTGCAGGCGCGGGATGCCCCGGAGCACGGTGACGTCGAAGACGCCCTGGAAGGCCCCGTCGGCGTCCTCCAGGATCGCGTCGAAGCGGAGGTCGGGCCGCTTGGCGGGCAGCGCGGGAGAGCCCCAGAGGCGCGCCTGCGGCCAGCGGGCCTGCGCAGCGCCCGCGTGCAGGTGGTGGGACCCGCTCGGCGCCACGAGGTGGGCGACGGGCCCGAGGGCGTCGAGCGCGGCGACGAGGGCGTCGTCGAGCGGCACGGGGGAGTAGAGCAGCAGGTCGCCGTCGGGGAGGCGCACCACGGTCATGCGCAGCCGCACGTGCAGGCCCAGCGCCACCCTGTGGTGGTCCACGATCCAGAGGTCGGGGGCCACCGGCACCAGCGCGCCCGTGGCCGTGCGCACCAGGCTCACCGTGCCTTCGCCACGAGCCAGTGCGTGAGGCCGGGCGCGAGACGGCTCAGCGCCACGCCCACCTTGCCGTGCCCCGTGAAGACGTGCTCCCGCTTCCGCGCGGCGATGGGGCCCACCATGGCCTTCGCGGCGGCCTCGGCCGTCCACATCAGGCGGCCGGGGCGCTTGTCGCGCTTGTCGGGGTGGTAGACGCCCTGGTTGTCGACGCGACCGATCTCGGTGGCCACGAAGCCCGGGTGCAGCGTGGTGCAGGTGACACCGGTGCCGGCGAGCTCGGCCGAGAGGGTGTCGCCGATGGCGCGCACCGCGGCCTTGCTCGCGTTGTAGGCGCCGTTCTTCGGCGCGGCCACGAAGGCGGCCACGCTGCCCAGCAGCACCACGCGCCCCTGGTGCTTCTCGAGCTCGGGCAGCGCGGCGCGCACGGTGTGCAGCAGGCCGAAGACGTTGGTGTCGAACTGCCGGCGCCAGTCGGCATCGGAGAGGGTGGCGATGCGACCGGCCACCCCGAAGCCGGCGTTGGCGATGGCGATGGTGAGCCGGCCCGCCTGCGCGACCACGGAGGCCACCGCCTGCTGCACGCTCTCCTCCTGCGTCACGTCGCAGGGCACCGCGAGCCCCTTGGCGCCGATCTCGCCCAGGGCCTCCACCACCTCGGCCAGGCGATCGGCGCGCCGCCCGCTCACGGCGACCGTGGCCCCCTGACGGCCCAGCTCCAGGGCCAGCGCGCGCCCGAGCCCGGTGCCGCCCCCCGTGATCCACACCACCTCACCGTCGAAGCGACCCATGTGCTCCCCGCGCCAGACCGCGGGCCCTATCGCGCCGACGACGGGGAGGTCGCGTCGCGACCGGTCGCGCGATCCAGGCAGCCGCGGGGGTCGGGCGCCGACAGGTCCCAGCGGGCCGCAGCCTCGGCCCGCACCGCGGGATGCCAGAGCCACACCGCCCAGATCGCCGGATCGGCCCCCTGCCCGGCATGCACCCGCAGGCCGGCGTCGGTGACCTCCACCACCCCCAGCGCGACGAGGTCGGCCAGCAGGTCCATGAGCGCGCCGGCCGCCTCGGCCCCCCAGGTGGCGAAGACCTCCTCACGACGCGGGCCCGAGGGCCAGCGCGCGAGCAGCCAGGCACGGAGCGGTCCGGTGCCCTCCTCGTCGCAGGAGCCCAACGCCTGGGGGAAGGGGTAGGGTTCCGCCGCACGGTGGGCGGCCCAGGCGAGCGCCGCCGCCTGCGCCAGCTCGGCCGGCAGCGCGTGGGCGCGCACCAGCCAGCCCATCATCTCGTCCTCGCGGGTGATCCGCGGCACCTCGTGCACCGGCTCAGCCACGGCGTCCTCGGGGACCTGCTCCCCCTTCGCCACCTCCAGCCCCCCGGGGTCGGCGCGGCGCAGCACCTCCAGGACCCCGCGCGCCACCTCCTCGGCACCGGGTGGCAGCGCCCCCTCGTGCCTGAGGTAGGCCGAGAGCGACGGCGTCGTGGCGTAGGCCGCCCCCTCGCGCCGCGCCTCGAGATCCAGCCCCAGCTCGCCGCCGCGCACCCGCAGGTGGAGCCGCACGCCCCCCTCCCAGGACGCCACGCTCCAGCCCTCGAGCCCGGACACCCGCGCCGCGCGCAGGTGGCGGGCGACCCAGGCCTCGTCGATGCGGCTCACGTGCGGTTCCCCGCGACCCGCTCCCCGAGGTGGGCGCCGTACAGGCCCACCCCGAAGGCGATGACCGCGCCCACCAGCATCCCCGCGCCCGGCTGGCGGTACCACCACACCGGGGTGAACCACGCGATGCCGTAGGTCACGACCACCGACAGCGCGGCCCCCACCGCGGGCTCCAGCAGGCGCAGCCCCGGGGAGACCAGGCCCACGACGAAGCCGCCCAGCAGGTAGCTGCCCAGGGACACGAAGAGCTCCATGCGCAGCCGCAGCATGTGGCTGGTGAAGCCGCCGAGCAGCCACTCCCCCACCACGAAGCCGAGCAGCACCTCGCACACCGTGAACAGCAGGAAGCTGATGCCCACCCAGGTCCAGGACAGGGGACGCGGCGCGTCGGTGCGGGGCGAGCGGGACACGTCCTCCTCCTGCGCCTCCTTCGCGCGCAGGAGGAGGAGGTGCCAGCCAGGGGGGCGCCTGGGGTAGGCTCTGCTCCGGAGGGACGAGGGGATGGGCGACGACGGGGACACGGTCGCGCACCGTACGCTCGCGGACGGGCGGTACGACCTGGTCGAGCGCATCGGGCGCGGCGGCGTCGCCGAGGTGTGGCGTGCGCACGACACCGCGCTCGGCGTCGACCGCGCGATCAAGATCCTCCACGGCCCCGGCCAGACCTCGCCCCGCCGCATCGCCCGCTTCCGGGACGAGGCGCGCGCGATGGCGCAGATCGGCCACCCGAACATCGTGGCGATCCACGACGTGGGCGAGACGGAGGACGGCCCCTTCGTGGTGATGGAGCTGATCGAGGGGGGCACGCTGGCCGACGTGTACCGGGCGCGGGGCAAGCTGCACCCCGCGGCCGTGGTGGACGTGGCCCTCGACGTGCTCGCGGCGCTCCACGCGGCGCACGCGCACGGCATCATCCACCGCGACGTGAAGCCCTCGAACATCCTGCTGGGGCCCGACGCCCACGCCCACCTGGCCGACTTCGGCATCGCGCTCGTGCCGCGCGACACCGCCCGCTACACGCGCACGGGCACCCGGATGGGCTCGCTGTCGTACATGCCCCCCGAGCAACGCTCCGACGCCAAGCACGTCGGTCCCCCGTCCGACATCTACGCGCTCGCGTCCGGCATGTACGAGGTGACCACGGGGCTGACCCCGGTGGACCTCTTCGCCGCCGACGAGGAGAGTCCGCGCTGGGACGTGGTGCCCGAGGCCCTCCGCACCATCCTCTTCCGTGCGACGCGCTACCGGGCGGCGGACCGCTACGCGAGCGCCGCCGAGATGGCCGCAGCGCTCACGGAGATCCGACCCTCCCTGGGCGAGGCCGAGGCCCTCGCCCCGCGGCGCGAGGGCGTCCTCGGCGTCGAGGCCCACGCGGTCCCCCCCATGCCCGACACCGACCCGCCCCCCTACACCTTCGAGCAGGTGCGCGGGCGCGGTCCGGCCGTGCTCCCCGTGCTCGCCATCGTCGCCGTGGTGGGCCTGGGCGTGGGCGCCGCCTTCCTCGTGGAGGCGCCCGGGTCGGGCGGTGGCACCCCCGCCACCGAGGCTCGCCTCCCTCCCCCGGCCGCGCCGGTGGCTGAGCTGGCCGGCGCGTGGTCCTCCGAGGTGGACGGCGACCGGATCGACCTCACCCTCACCGGGCCGGACGCCGCGCTGCACGGGCAGGTCGTCCGGCAGGCCGGGGAGGCGGGCGACGACGGCGGGAGCTGGGAGGTGGTGGGGCACCACGACCCGTCCACCGGGGTGGTGGAGCTGCGCCATGTCGACGGTGCGGAGCCCGCCACCGAGTACCACCTGCGGGTGGAGGACGGGGCCCTCGCCGGCGTCGCGGTGGGCGCCGACGGCGGCGCTCGGTCTCGGGTGCGGTTCGCCCGCGGAGCGCCCCCGTCGCCCTGACCGACGCGTGGACCGTGGGACGTGCTAGCGTCCCCGACCCCAGCTCCCGGGAGCGCCCGTGCGTCCTGTCTCCCCTGCGGCACGCGCCGTCCTCGTCAGCCTCCTCACCGCCTGCGCGCCCACCGGGGAGGACAAGGCCGGCGACACCGACGACACCGACGCGGTGGACACGGCCGACACGAGCGAGGACTCGGGCGACACCGGCGCGGGCGACTCAGGGGACTCCAGCGCGGGCGACTCCGGCGACTCTGGAGCGGGCGACTCGGGAGACTCCGGCGCGGGCGACTCCGGCGCAGGCGATTCCGGTGACTCGGGCGACTCCGGCGCAGGCGATTCCGGTGACTCGGGCACGGGCGACTCCGGCGACTCTGGCGACTCTGGCGACTCTGGCGACTCCGGCGACTCCGGCGACTCCGGCGACTCCGGCACGGCCTCGATCCTCGTCACCGGCACCGTCACCGGGATCGACTCCGGCGCCGACCCCCTCGTCCTGGTGCTCGACGACGACGAGATCCTGGAGGTCACGGCCGACGGCGACTTCGTGTTCGACACCCTGCTGCCGCAGGGCGTCCCCTACGCGGTGCGCGTGCGCTTCCAGCCCTCCTGCCCCGCCGCCTTCTGCGAGATCCAGGGCGCGACGGGCACCACCGGCACGGACGACGTGAGCCTCACGGTCACCTGCCGCGCCCCCGTGCTCACGCTGGTCACCTCGAGCTGGGGCGACACCCTCGCCACGGACCTGAAGTCGCTGCGGCTCACCGACCAGCTCGACAGCCACACCTCGGGCACCACGGTCACGCCGCGGGTGGTGAGCGGGTCGAACACCTCGCTCACGGGCCTGCTCGGCAACGGCGTGGCCGTCGACGACGCACGCGGGCTCCTCTACGTGGGGAGCGGGGGCGACATCCTGGTGTTCGACGGGCTCGACACGCTCGCAGGGGACGTGGCGCCCGCGCGCACGCTCGACGGGGCCACCTTCGGTCTCGACTACCTGGCCCTCGACCCGGCGCGGGACGTGCTGTACGCCACCAACGGCTCGTCGCTGCAGATCCACGCCGACGCGAGCACGCGCTCGGGCTCGGTGACCCCCACGGCCACGCTCGCCGGCCTGGGTGGACCCCAGGACCTCGCGCTCGACGCGCGGGCCGACCGCCTGTGGGTGGTCGACGAGGACGCCGACCGCGTGCTCGTCTTCGACGACGCCTCCACGCTCACCTCGCTCACCAACCCCGACCGCACGATCCTGCTGTCGAAGGCGGGCGTGCCGGACCTGGCGTGGACCGCCATCACGGTGGACACCTGCAACGACCGCCTCGTGGTGGGCACGCGCGAGGTGCGCACCGACGGCTACCGCCTCCACACGCTCGCGAACGCCTCCACCCTCGACGGCGGCGTGAGCCTGATCTCCGACGTGCGCGCGCGTCTCGACCCGGGCCAGGTGATGGCGCTGTCGTACGACCCGCTCGGCCGGCTCTACTTCTTGCAGGACTCGGAGCTGAGCGTGCGTCGCTTCGACGCCCCCGGGGACTGGCTCGGGGACGTGTCGAACGGCAGCACGGTCAAGGCGGCGGACTGGACCCTGCGCGACGCGATCCGGCGAGGCTACGGCATCGCCTTCTGGTCGCACTGAGCGCCCAGGATCAGGCCCCCAGGCCGCGGTCCTCGGCCACCGCCCGCGCGGTCATCTTCGCCGACATCATCACGCTCGGCGTGCCCGCACCGGGCTGGGTGGACGCGCCCACCAGGTAGAGCCCCTCGACGTCCTCGCTGCGGTTGTGGGGACGAAACCAGGCGGAGTGCGGCAGGATCGGCTCGATGCCGAAGGCGTTGCCCAGCCGGCTGCGCATCGTGCGCTCGAAGTGGTCGGGCGTGATGTAGGCCTGGGTGACGATGCGCTCGCGGAGCTGCGGGATGTAGCCCTGCTCGAGGCTGGCCAGCACCTTGTCGACGAAGGCGTCGCCCACCTCCGCCCAGTCGATGCCGCTGCCGTTGTGGGGCACGGGCACGAGCGTGTAGGCGGCGTGGTGGCCCTCGGGCGCCAGCGAGGGATCGGTGAGCGTGGGCAGGTGCAGGTACTGGCTGAAGTCGGCGGGCAGCACGCGCTTGTGGAAGATGTCGTCGAGCAGCCCCTCGTAGCGGGGGCCGAGCAGGATGTTGTGGTGCTGCAGGTCCAGCGTCTCGCCCGGGAGCTTGCGGAAGCCGAAGTAGATGACGAGCGCGCTCATGCTGTAGCGGGTGGCCGCGAGCCGCAGGTCGGGGTGCCACCGCCGGAAGCGCGGCTCGATCATCCCGTAGGTGCAGGCGTAGTCGGCATTGCTCGCCACCACGTCGGCCTCGAGCTGGGTGCCGTCCTCCAGGGTGACGCCGCGCGCCACCCCCTTGCGGCCCAGCAGCCCGCCACCCCGGGTGGGCGCCACGTCGATGCGGGCCACCGGGCTGTGGTAGCGGACCGTGCCCCCGAGATCCTCGAGCTTGCGGACGAGAGCCGCCACGAGGGCGCCGGTGCCCCCCATGGCGAAGTGGATGCCCCAGGTCTTCTCCACGAAGTGGATCATCGCGTAGATGGCGGGCACGGCCATGGGGTTGCCGCCCACGAGCAGGGTCTCGAAGCTGAAGACCTGCCGGAGCTTGGGGCTGCGGAAGTAGCGGCTGGTGAACGAGAAGAGGGTGCGGACCGCGTCGAGGCGCAGCAGGTCGGGCACCACCTTCAGCATCGTGGGCAGGTCGTCGAAGGCCGTGTAGCCGAGCTGCAGGAAGCCCCGGCGGAAGATGGCCTCGGCGTCGCGGTGGAAGCGGTCGTAGCCCTCCAGGTCGGCGGGCTCGATGGCCTGGATCTGGGCCTTGGTGGACTCGGGGTCCGCGTCGTAGTCGAACCAGGTGCCGTCATCGAACCAGATCCGGTAGAAGGGCGTGATCGGCCGGATGGTCACGTACTCGCTGGTGCGCGGGCCCCCGGAGATGCCCTCCCGCACGCGCGCCTCGGGGCGGAGGCAGGCCTCCGGGAAATCGGGGCCGTCGAGGCCCGGCTGGCCGGGGTCGAGCGCGAAGAGCTCCTCGATGAAGTGGGGCACCGTGAGCACGGTGGGGCCCATGTCGAAGGTGAAGCCGTCCTGCCGCAGCACCATCCCGCGGCCGCCCGGCCGATCCAGCGCCTCCACCACCGTGGTCTGGTACCCCATGGCCTGGAGCCGGATGGCGAGGGACAGCCCCCCGATGCCCGCTCCGATGACGACGGCCCGTTGCGTTCGACCCACGTGACCTCCAGCGGCGCCCTCATGGCCCGCCCGACCCCAGGCGACACCCCCCGGTGACGGAACCAGCGCCAGCGCGACGGGCGGTGACGGGACCCGGAGCGGCCGGTCACCGCCCTAGTGGTCGATGCCGTTCCAGGTGGCCATCTGCACCCACCGCGCCCGCTGCGTGTCGCCGGAGGCCGCGTCGATGCCGTCGCGGATCACGGTGTACGTGTCGCTGGGCGTCCAGGTGCTGTCGGAGGCCAGCTCGTCGATCATCAGCCCCACGGAGGGACGCACGCCCGGCGACGGGTTGGTGTGGTAGTCCCACCAGGTGCGCAGCCAGTCGAGCTCCACGCCGAAGCCGGGCTGCTGCGAGGGTGTCAGCCCACAGGTGGCCTCGAAGTAGGTGTCGACGCCGCCCACGGGGCCCTGCTCGACGTCCACGGTGAGTCCTGCGTCACGCCAGTACTGCAGGACGGCGCCCGGGTTGTCGGACTCCTGGTGGTCGTTGAAGGCCCGCACGGCGACGAAGTGGGCCCAGCCCTCCATGGCCGCGCAGGACTGCGTCTCCAGCGAGTCGATCGCGTGCTCCGAGGCCGTGTAGCAGGGGAGGGTGTCGCTCACGGTGACGCTGCAGTCGTTGAGGTAGCTGGTGTTCGACGACAGGATCACGTGACCCATCTCGTGGGCGATCAGGAACTTCAGCGAGGTGCTGTCGATCCAGATCTGGTCGGCCGAGGCGCAGTTGCAGCAGGCCTTCCCTTCCTGGGCCGTGCGACAGCGGTCGTGCACCGTGAAGGTCTGGTCCTCCACCGAGCCGATGCGCGCCAGGGTGAAGGCGGGCGCCGCGATCAGGTTGGTGAGGCTGCCGGGCGCGAAGGTGTAGTACTTGGTGCCGCTGCCCCCCACCTCGTCCACCAGGCGGAGCGAGCCCTCGGTCTTGCCGTCGTCGCGCCGCGCGATGATCGTGTTCGTGCCCAGGCGCGCCATGGACGAGCCGATCAGCCAGAAGTCCGTGTGGTACGGCGTGTCGATCACCGGCGTGCACCCGTCGAGGTCCAGCCAGCCGTCGAACAGCACCTCGTCGTGGCTCAGGATGCGCGTCTTGCCGCCGCGCGCCTTCCAGGCGGCCTCGGGCTGCGTGCCGTAGTCCTCCCCGAAGCCGGCGTCCGACCAGCTCACCGGCCACCGCATGCAGAAGCGGTAGTGGTAGAGCCCCTCGTCGTCGGGCACGGCGCTCGAGTAGTTCGGCTCCGGCGTGGGCAGGCCGCCCTCGTCGTCGGGATCGTCGAGCTGGTCGAGCCAGAGCCCGGCGTCGCCGCGGTCCAGCGCGACGAGCGCCGCCTTGACGCCCGGCACGCCCGGGTCGACCACACGACGGGCCTTGAGTCGGCGCCCCCGGAGCAGGCCGTCGAGCGCCTGGTCGGGAGACGGGCCCACCTCGGCGGCCTCCAGGGGCGCGCGCCCGACGAGCCGACCGTCCTCCTCGTGGGCGAGCACCGACCCCTCGATCCGCGTGGGAAGCACACCTCCGGGGTCGATGCCCAGGGCGCGCAGCGCGACCTGCTGCTGGACGCTCGCGCCGGGGCGCACGGGCTGGGCCGGGGTCTCCACGGTCCGGGGGAGCCCCCCCACCTGGGTCCGGAGGCGCGCCCCGAGCGCGAGGGTGCGTCGGGTGGTGTTGACCAGGTGCACCGAGGCGACCGGTTGGCCCGTCGCGTCCAGGGCCATGACCACCTTGCCGGCCGCCGCCGGCGCGCTCGGCTCGGCGACGCAGCTGGCGGCGTCGTCGGCGCGGGAGGGCCGGCGTCGCTCCGCGCTGACGGCAGGCGTCGGCGACGGGGCCTGCAGGGCGTCGTCGACCACCCCCTCGCCTTCGGGAGCGGGCGCGCAGGCGGCGAGGGCGGCGAGGGCGGCGGCGACGGTCGGACGGGACATGACGGGCTCCAGGGTGGGCGGGGGCGGGCCCCGACCTCCCTGTGGTGACACCAGCCACGATCCGGTTCGCGCCACGGGCGACATCGGTCGGATCCGACCCCGCAGAGCCCCCTCGCGCCGCGCTACAGTCCCCTGCTCGCCTCCTGGAGCAGCGCCATGCGCGGACCCGTGCAGCACCTCGCATCCGCCCTCCTCGTCGCCCTCGCCGCCTGCAACCAGGGCGGTGGCGGGGCTCCGATCAAGCCGGGCGGCGACACGGACGGTCCTGCCGACAGCGGTACGGACTCCGCCGACACGGCCCGCGACGACACGGGCCGCGACGACACGGGCCCCACCTCGGCGGGGGTGCTGCAGGTGGGCCCTGCCCGCCTCGTCTTCGACCCCATCCCTCCGGGCTGCACCTCCCCCGCGCGCACCGTGCTCGTCGAGAACACCGGCGACCAGGCCGTCCAGCTCGTGGTGGACGCGGTGGAGGGCGCGTCGGCCGCAGCCTTCACCGTGGAGCCCCCCGCCAACGCCCGGCTCGGTCCCGGCGCCACGGTGGAGCTGCTGGTGCGCTTCTCCCCCACCGCCGTCACCTCCTACGTTGACGCCTCCTTCACGCTGGGGGTGCAGGGCCAGGACGCGCGCGCGCGCGTCGCGCTGGAGGGGGAGGGCCAGGCCGCCGCGATGGTCACGGAGCGGTTCACGCAGCGCGCCGCCGACGACGTCGACGTGCTGTGGGTGATCGACAACTCCGCGTCGATGCAGGCCTACCAGGGGGACCTGGGCGCGGCCTTCCCGGGCTTCACCGCCGCGCTCGACGCCCTGGGGGTCACCTGGCGCATGGGGGCCACCACCTCCGACATGTCGCCGGAGGGTGCCCAGGGCGCCCTCCTCGGGCCCGTCCTCCGCTCCACCGACGCCGACCCCACGAGCGCCTTCCAGGACCTGCTGGAGCTCGAGGAGGTCCGGGAGCCCTGCGCGGGGGCCGACACCGGCATGGCCTGTGGCGCCGACACGGAGATGCCCTTCGACGCCGCCCACGCGGCCCTGACCACCCTCGCCTTCACCGCCCCGAACAGCGACCTCCGTCGGCCGGGAGCCCGCCTCGCGGTGCTGCTGCTCTCCAACGAGGACGACGCGTCCGCGGGCACCTTCGCCACGCCCACGGGGGCCGCCCGCGGCACCGCCTTCGCCACCATGCTCCAGGGGCTCGTCTCCGCCCCCGACCGGGCCACCTTCTCCGCCATCTCCGGCCCGGACGGCAAGCCGAACCCCCTGGGCAACGCCTGCCCCGGAGGCATCTTCGCGCAGCGCACCGCCTACAACGCCGCCGCCCTCCACGCGGCCATCCGCGCCACCGGCGGCGCCTGGAAGACCATCTGCACCGCCCCCACCGCGGCACAGCTCGGCAGGATGGCGCGCGTGGCCGCAGGCCAGCAGGTGGGGCTGGTCCTCGACCCGGCCCCGCCCGCCACGGGCCCCACCGACCTGCAGGTCACCGTGGCGGGGACGGCGGTGCCGGCCGACACGCTGGACGGCTGGTCGTGGGACGCTGCGAGCACGACCCTGGTGCTGCACGGCGACGCCATCCCCGACCCGGGCGAGGAGCTCGTGGTGACCTACACCCTCGACGCGGGCGCCTGCGCCACGCCCTGACGGGGGGATGGGCACCCGTGACGAGGCGTCCCCAGGCCGCGCCGGCACCGATCCAGCGTGGTAGGGACCGCCCGAGACGAGCCAGCGAGGCCAGCGCGTGCAGACCACCGCGGAAGAGTACGACGTCGTCGTGATCGGTTCGGGACCCGGCGGCGAGGGTGCCGCGATGAAGGCCGCCAAGGGCGGCAAGCGCGTCGCGGTGGTGGAGCGTGCCCCCGAGGTCGGCGGCAACTGCACCCACCTCGGCACCATCCCGAGCAAGGCCCTGCGCCAGGCCATCAAGGTGTACGGCCAGCACCGCCGCTACCAGCTCGACGGCCGCAAGACGCTGGGCACGCCGGGCTACCCGGAGATGATCGCCGGCGCCGCCAGCGTCATCCGTCGCCAGGTCGACCTGCGGCAGAGCTTCTACGACCGCAACCGCGTGCCGGTCTACCAGGGCGAGGCGCGCTTCGTCGACACCCACACGGTGGAGGTCTGCGCCGGGGAGGCCCCCCTCGCGCGGCTGCGGGCCAAGGCCTTCGTCATCGCCACGGGCAGCCGCCCCTGGCGCCCGCCCATGCTGGACTTCACCCACCCGCGCATCCTCGACGCCGACACGGTGCTGCAGATGGACTGGACCCCCCAGTCCATGACCGTCTACGGCGCGGGCGTGATCGGCTGCGAGTACGCGTCGATGTTCCGCAACCTCGGGTGGAAGATGAACCTCATCAACACCCGCGACAAGCTGCTGTCGTACCTGGACGACGAGATCATCGACGCCCTGTCGTACCACTTCCGCGACTCGGGCATCACGCTGCGCCACGACGAGGAGCTGGAGGGCGTGGACGCCAGCGACGACGGCGTGGTGGTGCACCTGAAGTCGGGCAAGAAGGTGAAGGCGGACGCCATCCTCTTCGCCCTCGGGCGCACGGGCAACACCGACGGCCTGCGCCTCGAGGCCGTGGGCCTGGCCCCCAACGAGCGCGGCCAGCTCGACGTGGACGAGCACTTCCGCACCAAGGTGCCCCACGTCTACGCGGTGGGCGACGTCATCGGGCCGCCTGCCCTCGCGTCGGCGGCCTACGACCAGGGCCGCTACGTCGGCGGCCACCTCTGCGGGGTGGTGGAGGCCAGCCGCCTCACCGAGCTGATCCCCACGGGCATCTACACCAGCCCCGAGATCAGCAGCATCGGCGCCACCGAGCGCGAGCTCACCGAGCACAAGGTGCCGTACGAGGTGGGCCACGCCCAGTTCAAGCACCTGGCCTACGCGCAGATCGCCGGCGTCACGGTGGGCATGCTCAAGATGCTCTTCCACCGCGAGAGCAAGGAGATCCTCGGCATCCACTGCTTCGGCGACCGCGCGTCGGAGATCGTGCACATCGGCCAGGCCATCATGAGCCAGCCCTACCCGCACAACACGATCGACTACTTCGCCGACACCACCTTCAACTACCCCACCATGGCCGAGGCCTACCGCGTGGCGGCGCTGAACGGCCTGAACCGGCTGTTCTGAGGGAGCGAGCCCTGGCCGACCCCGACGCGCCGTCCCCGGCCGGTCCGCCCGCACGGCGCTCCGCGCGCCACGACGTCACCATGATGGTGGGCGGGCGCTTCGCCTACATGGGCGCGCAGGGTCTGGCGCTGGTGGCCCTCGCCCGCCTCGGCAGCCCGGAGATCCTCGGCGTCTACAGCCTCGGCCTCGCGGTGACCGCACCGGTCCAGCAGCTCTTCTCGCTGAACCTCCGCCACGTGCTCACCACCGACGTCCGCGGCGAGCACACCTGGCAGACCTACCGCTCGCTCCGGGACGTCACCGCGATCCTCTCGGTGCTCGTGGCCTCCCTCGCCGCCGTGCTCGTGGGCTACACCGGCGACACCCTGCTGGCCGTGCTGGTGCTCACGCTGGCCAAGGCCGTGGAGTCCCAGAGCGACCTGGTCTACGGCCTGATGCAGCGCCAGGATCGCTACAGCTGGCTCGCCCTGTCGATGACGCTCAAGGGCCTGGCCATGCTCTGTGGCGTCACCGCGGGGCTGCTGCTCACGGGGTCGGCCCCGGGCGCAGCCACGGGGACGCTCCTCGGCTGGCTGGCGGTCTACCTGCTGGTGGACGCTCCGCGTGCCCGGCGGCTGGCCCCGCCGGGCGAGGCCGATGCCGCGGACGCGTGGACGCTCGCGCGTCGCGCGCTGCCCCTGGGGCTGATGATCATGTTCGTGGCGCTGCAGACCAATGCCCCCCGCTACTTCCTGGAGCGCCTGCACGGCCCGGCGCTCCTCGGGTACTTCAGCGCCACCGCCTACGTGGTCACCGTGATGACCGCGGTCACCACCACGCTGTCGAACGCGCTCCTGCCCCGGCTCGCCGATCGGCTGCACCTGCAGGGTGGCACGGGCTTCGACCGGCTGCTGCGGCAGCAGGCCCTGCTCGCCACCCTCGCCACCCTCGCCACCACGCTGGCGGCCATCGCGGCGGGCGACCTCTTCCTGGGGCTGCTCTTCGGCGAGGACTACGCCGCGTGGAAGTGGCTGCTGGTGGGCCAGACCCTCGTAGCGCTGGCCGCAGGGCTCACGGCGATCGTGGCCAACGCCACGGTGGCCACGCGCCACTTCCGCGCGCTCGTGGGGCCCAGCCTGCTCGGGGTGCTGGTGGTGGGCGCCGCGGCCCTGTGGCTGGTGCCGGACCACGGGGCGTACGGCGCGATGGGCGCGGCCCTGATCGGCGCCGTGGTGGTGCTGGTCGCCCGCGCGCTGCTGCTCCGGCGCCTGCGGGCCGACGGTGCGGTGGCCGCCGAGGTGGCGGTGCACGTGGACGGATCCTGAGGCCGGAGGCGGGTCAGGGCGTGCCGCGCCCGATGCAGTGGTACTCCAGGCCCACCGCCTGCATGGCCTCGGGGTCGTACTGGTTCCGCCCGTCGAAGAGGATCGGCTGACGCATCGAGCGGGCGACGCGCGCCAGGTCCAGCCCCCGGAACACCCGCCACTCCGTCACGAGCACCAGGCAGTCCGCACCCCGCGCTGCCTCGTAGGGACCCGGCGCCAGCGAGAACCCCACGGGCTCGCCCAGCGCGCGCCGCGCCTCCGCCATCGCCTTGGGATCGTAGCCGACCACCTCCGCCCCGGCGGCGAGCAGGCGCGCCACGATGGCCAGCGCCGGCCCCTCGCGGACGTCGGCGGTCTCGGGCTTGTAGGCCAGACCCCACACCGCCACCCGGCGCCCGTCGAGGTCGCCACCGAAGCGCGCGACGATGCGCTCGGCGAGCACCACCTTCTGCCGCTCGTTCACCGCATCGACGGCGTCGAGGAGGTCGGCGTGGGCCCCCACGGCCCGGGCCATGCTGGCCATCGCCCGCACGTCCTTCGGGAAGCAGGAGCCGCCGTAGCCCACCCCCGCGTAGAGGAAGGCCATGCCGATGCGCTTGTCGCTGCCCACCCCGCGACGCACGTCCATGATGTCGGCCCCCACGGCCTCGCTCACCCGCGCCAGCTCGTTCATCAGCGAGATGCGCGCCGCGAGCATCACGTTCGCCGCGTACTTCGCGAGCTCGGCCGAGCGGATCGACATGTGGAGCACCGGGTGCCCGTTGAGCATGAAGGGCGCGTACAGGGCCCCCAGCACCTCGCGTCCCCGCCCCTCGGGCGCGCCCAGCACGATGCGGTCGGGCCGCATGAAGTCCTCGACGGCCTTGCCCTCCTTGAGGAACTCCGGGTTCGACACCACCTCCACCGCGTGACCGGACCCACGCGCGGCGGCGGCCGCGTCCAGCAGGGCCTGCACCTCGTCGCAGGTGCCCACGGGCACGGTGGACTTCACCGCCACCACGAGCGGCCCGTCCACGTGGTCCCCGATGGCCCGGGCCGCGGCGAGCACCCGGCTGGTGTCGGCCGCCCCCTCGGGCCCGGGCGGCGTGCCCACCGCCACGAAGACCACGTCCATGCCCTGCACCACCTGCGCCGGCGCCGTGGTGAAGACCAGGCGTCCATCCCGCACGTTGCGGGCCACGAGCTCGGCGAGGCCCGGCTCGTAGATGGGCAGTCCGCCGCCCTGGAGCAGGGCGATCTTGTCGACGTCCACGTCCTGGCAGACGACGTCGTTGCCCATCTCGGCCAGGCAGGTGCCGGTGACGAGCCCCACGTAGCCGGTGCCGATGACGCCGATCCTCACGGGCAGGCTCCCGCGCGCACGGCGACGACGGGCACCCCCGCCGTGGCACCCCGGAGACGTGGACCGCGCTGCACCCTCAGGCCTCCGGGACCGCGAGCACCGGACACGGCGCCGACCGCACGACGAGCTCGGTGCGGCTGCCGCGGATCCAGTCGAGCAGGCTGTCGTGCCCGTAGGTGGCCATCACGATGCAGTCGGCATCGTGGGCCTCGGCGGCGTGCACGATCTGCTCCGGGAGGTTCCCGTTGCGCACGTCCACGCGCAGGCTCCAGCGGGTGTCGTCGGGCAGCGAGACCTTCGGCAGCGACTCGCGGGTGCCCACGTGCACCAGCACGAAGTCCGTGGGCGCCGCGTCGTAGGACGACACCAGCCGGATGGCGTGCGCGAGGGCCAGCCGGGCCTGGTGCTCCGTGCCCGCCGGGATCACGATGGTGCGCAGGCTGGTGCTGCCGCTCGCGGCGTCGACGAAGGGGCGCGCGTCGCGCGGCACGAACAGGGCCGGCATGCTGCCGTGCCGGGCGATGTCCTCGGCCACGCTGGGTACGGCCAGGCGCGCGGCGCCCTGCCGGGCGTCGGTGGCGAGCACCAGCAGATCGGGCTGCTCCCGCTCCATCGTGTCCTCGATGGGGTCCTCCAGCTCGAGGCTGGGCAGCGCGCTGAACTGCACGTGCACGCCCAGGCGGCTGTAGGCCTCCACGCCCTGGTCGGCGTCGAGCCGGCCCCAGCGCACGCAGAGCTCGCGGGCGCTCGGCAGGTGGGTCCAGTCCGGCCGGAGCGAGGGCTCGTGCACGTGCACCACGTGCAGGGTCCCCGCGTCGGCCAGGGCCAGCCGGAAGGCGTGCACGTAGGCCAGCTCGGTGCCGGACTTGAGGTCGGTGGGGAAGAGGATGCGACGGTAGCCGTCGACGGCGCTGCTCACGCGACCTCCCGGGTCTGGGAGCGAGTCTGCCACGGAGGAGCCCCCGATGCAGCGTCGACGACGGTCACGTCGGTGGCAGGCCCCGCCTGCGCTACAGCGCCACCACCCACACCGGCGCGCCGGCATCCGCGTCGGGCCGCTCCCAGACGCAGGCGCTCCGACCGCTCGGGTCCAGCCCGATGCCGTGCGCGGCGTCGGTGGGCAGGGCGCGGGAGGACACGTCCCCCTCGGCGTCCACGGCGTGCAGCACGCCGGTCTCGTCCACCCACGCCACCCGATCGCCCGCGCCGTCCCAGGCCAGGGCCTCGGGCACGGGCACGAGCTCCACGTGGCCGTCGGGGTCCAGCAGCCCGAGCACGGTGTGGTTCTGCTCGAGATCCAGGGCGAGGACCACGCCCACGTGCGCGGAGCCCGCGCAGGCGAGCACGGGGCCCGGGAGTTGCCAGCGGCCCACGATGCGATCCCCGTGCAGCCGCAGCACGCGGTGCCGCAGGCGACCTCCCGCCACCAGCACGTGCGCACCCATCCACGCGAGCCGGGGCGCCCGACCGGTGGAGGCCTCCAGCGGGACCGAGCCGCCCTCGTCGCCCCGTCGCCAGCCCAGCTGCCCACCCGACCACCAGGCCGCACGGCCGGCCGACGCCACGGCCACCATCGTGATGGGCGCACGCGCGCTGGCGAGCACCTCGGGCGGGCCGTCGAGCGGATGGCGACGCACACGTCCGCGCTCCCCCACGAGCACGCTGCCGTCCCCCGCCACCGCCCAGGGCGAGGCGGAGCTGGCGAGCACGGTGACCTCGGGATCACCGAGCAGGAGCACCCGCTCGCCGTCGTCCACCACCAGGCCTCCCTCCGGCCCGCGCGGCACGGCGCGCACCACGGCACGCTCCAGCCAGGCCACCGGCTGGGCCAGCCGCACGGGGGACGGCAGCGCGCGGTTCACGAGGTCGAGGGACGAGGACGGCAGACCGGTGGGCGGCAGCGTGCCGCCGGGTCCGCGGGGGTGCGGCATGGAGCGACTCCGGGGACCGGTGGGGGGACACCGGCCGACGATCCCCTCATCGTCACGATCCCCGCGGCATTGACCCGATCCCCGTCACCGCAGGTCGCGCGCGATCAGCGTCGCACCTCCAGCCAGCGTCGCGTAGGCACGTCGTCGAAGGCGTCCATCGTGCCGTCGGGCCAGTGGATCTCCACCCGTTCGACCGCGTCGCGGTCGCCCAGCCCCACCACCACCTCCGGGGGACCGGCGGAGGCGTAGCTGGTGCCCCCCGCCCGCACGGTGCGGAGCCAGCGGTCCTCCCCGTCCACCACCACCACCCGGGTGCCGACGGCGAAGGGGTTGGCCCCCGCCTGACGCGGTCGCACGCCCAGCCAGGCCGCGGCGCCGCAGCGCGCACGCTGCACCCGGGTGGGCCCCACCAGGTCCTGCTGCACGAGGTCCAGCCACCCGTCGCCGTCGAGGTCCACCACCACCACGCCGCGCCCGATCCCCCTGTGGTCGAGGCCCCAGGCCTCGGCGGCGTCGGTGAAGAAGCCCTCGTGCTGCACCCACAGGGCGTCGGGCTGGCGCGGCGCGTTGGCGAAGATGCCGCCCGACTCGTGGAGCTGGCCGAAGGGCACGAGCAGATCGAGGTCGCCGTCGCTGTCGAGATCGGCGAGCTCCGCCCCCCACGCGAGCTCCCGCGCCCCGCCCGAGGGCACGCGCACCCCGAGGATCGCGGCCGACTCGAAGAAGCCGGAGCGCAGGCTCACGTAGACGCCCACCTGCTGCACGGCGGGCACCACGAGGTCCTCCACGCCGTCGCGCCCCAGGTCGCCCAGCCCGAGACCCATCCCCGCCAGCGCCGACTCCAGGCCGCTCGCCGGACGGGCCACCGGCTGGCCGTCCACCAGGTCCCAGGCCACGCTCGGGTGGATCGGACCGAAGTCGTTCACCGCGTACAGCTCGGGCGTGGGATCGCCGTCGAGCTCCACGAAGGCGCCCTGGTAGGTGAAGGCCACGCGCAGGGGGTGGTCGGCGGGCAGGTCGGCCACGGCGTCGGTGAAGGTGCCGTCGGCCTGCTGGAGGTACAGGTGGGAGGGCTCGCCGTCGGCCGTGGCGTCGAAGGGGGGGCCGAGCGGACCGTACGCGCCCACGAAGGCGTCGAGGTCCCCGTCGCCGTCGGCATCCGCCCAGGCCGCGCCCAGCGACAGCCCGTCCGCAGGTCCCGCGAGCCCCAGCGCCACGGCCACGTCCACGAAGGTGCCCCCGTCGTTGCGGTAGAGGCGATCCGGCGCGCCGAAGGCGGTCACGTGCAGGTCGAGATCGCCGTCGCCCTCCACGTCGACGGCCACCACGCCCGCGGTGCCCGAGGGGAGGTCGGGCAGCTCGGCGGTGCGGTCGGCGGGCGGATCCGTGCCGAGGTCGAACCAGGCGAAGCCCGCACGGGCGCTGGTGCGGAAGAGGTCGAGATCCCCGTCGCCGTCGAGATCGGCCACGGCCACGCCCCCGCCCGAGAACAGCGGCCGCGCCGCGGTGTCCACGTCCTGCGCCGCGAAGGCCCCCTCGGGGGTCCACGGATCGAAGGGGCGCTCCGCCCGGGCCTGGGGCTGGGCGCAGACCACCTCGGGACCCACCACCAGCTGCGCCGGCGCGCGGAGCGGATCGGTGTCGGGCGCCGCGGTGTCGGGACTGCCGGTGGGGCGCGTGTCGGCCGGCGTGTCGCCGACCTCGGTGTCGAGGTCCGGCCCGGGACGCGCCACGGTGTCGTCCGACGCCGCGGGCCCTGCCGCCACGCCGCAGCCGGTGAGCACCACGAGCAGCGGGAACGGGCGAAGCACGGGGCCTGACCTCCGACGGTCCATCGTAGCCCGCGCGCGCGGCTGGACGCGCGGCCGCCAGCGCGCGAGGTCAGGCGAGGAGGTCCCATGCGCGAGCTCGAGCTGCCGGTCTTCGACGTCCGCGCGCTGGACGGCCCGACGCCCGACGCGGCCCGCGGCCTGCTGGACCCCCTGGAGCGGTGGGGCTTCGTGGCCCTCCAGGGTCACGGCCTCGACCCCGCGCTGCTCGCCGAGGCCTACGCCGCGGCGGCCTCCTTCTTCGCCCAGCCCACCGCCGTGAAGCGTGCGTGGGAGCGCCCCGAGCTGGGCAGGCAGCGCGGCTACACCGGCTTCGGCGTCGAGCACGCGCGCGACCAGGGCGTGCACGACCTCAAGGAGTTCTGGCAGGTGGGCCGCACCCTCGGTGCGGAGCACCCCCTCGTGGCCTCGGGGCTGATGCCGGACGATCTCGTGCCCGCCACGCCACCGGACTTCGGCCCCGCCGTCCGCGCCCTCTACGAGGCCCTCGACGCGCTCTCGCAGCGCCTGCTGGGTGCCCTGGCCCGCGGGCTCGGCCTCGACGCCCCGGCCCTGCAGGAGGCCGTCCGCGACGGCAACAGCGTGCTCCGGGTCATCCACTACCCGCCCACCCGGGCCAGCGACCCCGACGGCGCCGTGCGCGCGGCTGCCCACGAGGACATCAACCTCCTCACCCTCCTCCCCGCCTCCACCCAGCCGGGCCTGCAGCTCCTCGATCGCGACGGCACGTGGCGCGCCCTGGTCACGCCCCCCGACGTGGTGATCTGCGACACCGGCGATCTGATGCAGGTGCTCACCGGCGGACGCCTGCCGGCCACCACGCACCGCGTCGTGAACCCGCCGGGCGGGGCGAACGTCAGCCGCTACAGCCTGCCCTTCTTCGCCCACCCGCGACCCGACTGGGTGCTCCCCGTCGACCCGCCGGTCACGGCCGGCGCCCTGCTGCGGCGCCGCCTCGAGGAGAACCGGGTGCTCTAGCGGCCTACGGGCGGCACTGCGGGTCGTTGCGGATCTGCTGGGAGGTGCGCGTCTGCAGGGCGAAGGGCGCGGCGTCGACGCCCTCGAGCTCCTGCACCGACATCGGGATGCAGAAGTTCCCGGTGCCGTCGGGGCACGGCCCGCAGCTCACCGCGCCGTTCGTGACGAAGGGCAGCGTCTGGCAGAGCTGCTGCGGCGTGCTGCCGCTCCCGAAGATCGACGCGATCGGACGGATGTCGAGGCGCCCGGCGAAGCCCACCAGGTCCATCTCGTCGCCGTCGTCGAGGAAGCGGCCCGTGAGGCGCGCGTCCTGCAGCGTGACCGGGATGCCGCCGAGCTCGAAGCCGAGCTCGTCCACCACGCCGCGGAAGACCGGGTTGGCGCCGAGATCGAGGTCGTCGACGGGCGTGGTGGGCTCGCAGCGCGGCTGGTCCCAGCTCGACCGCGTGGGCTCCGCCGTGCCCACCAGGATGTCGAGGACGGCGCCCTGCACGCGGGTGACGCGGATCATCAGGTCGCGGCCGGCGTTGGCGAGCTGGGGTCCCAGCAGGGAGCCCAGGCCGGCGGGCTCCACCACGCGCCCGCTCCCCAGGTCCACCGCGTAGGTGCGGTTGCGGATCTCGTCGGGGGTGACCGGCGGCTCGCTCTGCTCCTCGGTGACGAAGATGGGCCCGATCTGGCCGCCGCACGAGTAGGTGCCCTGCAGGCGGTAGCGGGTGTCGTAGGCCAGGTCGCCGAGCGCGCGGGTGCGGGCGAGGCGGCCGTTCGGGGCCCACTGCACCGGCGCCAGCGGCACACGCTGGTTGGTGACCTGGTTGGTGAGCGTCAGGGTGAGCGAGTTCCGCTCGTCCTGGCCGAACTCGATCTCCATCTCGACGTCGACCGGCACGTCGACGCTGTTGTGGACGGGGCGGATCACCCGGTGGGTGGCCGTGCAGCCCGACGAGCCGCTGTCGCCCGCGCCGCTGTCGCCGGTGCCCGAGTCGCCCGCGCCGGTGTCGCCGTTCCCGGAGTCGCCCGACCCCGTGTCGCCGCTGCCCGAGTCGCCCGACCCCGTGTCGCCGTTGCCCGAGTCGCCCGACCCGGTGTCGCCGGATCCGGTGTCGCCGCTGCCCGTGTCGCCGCTGCCGGAGTCGCCGCTGCCGGAGTCGCCTGCGGGATCACCCGAGTCGAGCGCCGCGTCGCCCGTGTCGTCGGGATCGGTGCCGCCATCCCCCTCGAGGAAGGCCTGGCCCACGCACCCCGTGGTCAGCACGAGAGCAAGCATCCACACGCGCATCCGACACCTCCGCCGCCCCCCAGGCTAGCACCGCCGGGTGGGCGTGGGCTCGCGGATCAGCGCACGAAGGCGAAGGCGTCGGCGAGCACCACCTCGGCCTGGGCGTGCACCACCGGACCGTGCGCGATCACGATGCGCTCCACCTCCCAGGCCAGCACCCCGTCGATCGCCCGCCGCAACGTGGCGGGATCGTCCACGGTGAGCTTGTACTCGGGGGGCGGCGACGGGCGCTGCGCCATGCCCAGCACGGCGAGGCCGAAGCGCTGCACCCACGAGAAGCGTGCCGGGTCCTGCCCCAGGTTCTGCACGAGGTCGGCCAGGACGAGGGTGCCCGACGGGTGGTGCATCAGGCCCACCTCCACCATCATCCGGCCCCCGCGGAACACGACCACGTCGACCACGGGGCGATCCCAGGGGGCGTCCTCGGCGCGCTCGAGCGTGCCCGTCCAGGGGAGGTCGGGACGCCGCTCGGCGAGGCCCGGCGCAGCCCAGAGCTCGGCCTCCGGCACCGCGGCGTGCCAGGCGTCGACGAACAGGTGGTGCAGCGGGTTCGGCGCCACGATCCACCGCACGGGGCCGAGCGCCTGCACCGCGTCGACGAGGGCGGGATCGGCCGGGACGGGCGAGCAGACGACCAGGCCGGCGCCGGTGTCGAGCACGGTCATGCGCGCGCCCAGGCGCAGCCCGTGGAAGACCAGCGGGACCTGCGCCACCCAGACGCCGGGGGCCACGGCCACCAGCCCCGTGGCCTCGTCGTGCCGGGAGAAGGGGTCGTCGTCGCGGGGCGGCATCGGGCGCCGGGGCGGCGGGACCGTGGCCTCGACCACGGCGGCCACCACCACGAGCACCCCCAGCAGCAGCAGGCCCAGGGCCAGGAGGAAGATGCCGAGGCGCCAGGCCAGCTCGGCCTCCACCGCCGCGGCGAGGATGCCCCCCACCACGACCACCGCCAGCGCCAGCCGCAGCGGTCCGCCCATGAGCCGGAAGCCCCCGTCGGCCGGCACCGACAGCGCGCGACGACCCGAGGGGGAGCCGTGGACGAGGGTGCGCCACGCCGCCGAGGCCGAGGCCTGCGCGAGCAGCATCCCGAAGCCCGGCATGCCGGCGACGTGGTTGTCCTCGCGGGGCGTGGCGATCGCGTCGAGCTCGGCGGACATGGACCCTCTCGGGTCCGCGCCTAACCCGGGCCCGTCCTACGGCAGCAGGCGCTCCGCGAGGATCCCCAGCAGCCCGCCCGTGACGATCGACAGGCCCACGAGCAGGGCCGCGACGCGCGCCGGCACCCCGTCGAGCGGCGAGGCCGGCCGCGAGGGCAGCTCCGGCGCCGGTGCGCGCAGGCGCAGGCCGGTGTGCGTGGTCTCGCAGACGTCGTCCGGGAGCACCACGCAGCCGTCGGGCGTGAGCGCGAGCTCCAGATCGTAGGCGTCGGGGTTCTCGATGGCGAGCGCGCAGGCGCGCAGCGCCCGCTTGAGCTCCATCACGTTCGCGAAGCGGTCCTCGGAGCGCTTGCGCAGGCAGGTGCGGACCGTCCACTCCACGCAGGGGGGCAGCTCCAGCTCGGGCGCCACCTCGGCGAAGCGGGGCACGTGCTTCTTGAGGTGGGCCATGAGCACCGCCATGGCCTTGCCCTTCTCGAAGGGCGTGACCCCGGTGAGGCCGCGGTAGAGCACCACGCCGAGCGCGTAGATGTCGGTGCGCTGATCGCAGGGCTCGTCGCGGATCTGCTCGGGGGCCATGTACATCGGCGTGCCGAGCACCTGGCCGGCCTGGGTGATGTCGGCGTTGCCGAAGAACTCCTTGGCCAGCCCGAAGTCCACCACCTTCACCACGTCGAGCGCGCCCGCGTGACGGGTGAGCAGCACGTTGGCGGGCTTGAGATCGCGGTGGATGAGCCCCAGGGCGTGGGCCTCCTGCAGGGCGTCGCACATCTGGGTGGCGATGTGGATCATGCGCAGCGCCGGCACGGGCCCACCGGCCTGGAGGCGCCGCACGCTGGAGCCGTCCACGTACTCCATCACCAGGTAGGTGTGGCCGTGGTGGTGACCGTAGTCGAAGACCCGCACCGTGTTGGGGTGCTGCAGCCGGGCCAGCACCGACGCCTCGCGCAGGAAGCGCTCCTGGAAGACCGAGGCCTCGTCCGACTGGGACTTGGGGTCCAGCACCTTCACCGCCACCTTGCGGTCGAAGGGCAGCTGGCGCGCCACGTACACGCAGCCCATGGCCCCGCGCGCCAGGCGCTCCTCGAGGACGTACCGGCCCCCGAGGGTCTGGCCGAGCAGGTCCCCCGCCTTCAGCGCCGCCACGTCCTCGCGGGCCGCGTCGTCGCGCACCGGCGGACGCCGACGCGGGATGCGCTCGACCTGCGCGCCCTGGCTCCCGAGGGAGTCGAAGGAGCCGGACAGCTCGCGGTTCGGCGCGTCAACGGTGGCGGACTTGTCGTGCACGCAGGGCTCCGTGGCGTCCAGGCAGCGGGCGACCACGCCCCGTCCATCGGCGCGCAGATGCCGGACTTGAGTGGGCCTCGCCGCCTTTCGCGACGACGAAGCCCCCGATAGGCGACAGCCCTCGGAGGTGGTCATGTGGGGCCGAAGGCTGGGTGGCGTGCTCGCCGTGATCGTCGCCCTCGCTGCCGCGGTCGCGGTCCTCGCGGGCCGGGACCTGTCGCCGGACGTGCCGGACGCCCCGCTCGTGCCCACCCGCGGCGCCACCCGCCTCGTGTCCCTCGCGCCCGAGATCACCGAGATCCTGTTCGCGCTCGACGCCGGAGACGACCTCGTCGGCCGGTCCGCGCTCTGCCAGACGCCCGAGGAGGCGCTGGAGCTCCCCGCCATGGGCACCGCCGCCGCGCCCGACCTGGAGGCGCTGCGCAAGGCCGGCCCCACCCGCATCGTGGTGACCCCGGTGGGCGACGAGACCAAGGACCAGCTCGAGGGCATCGCCCCGGTGACGGTGCTGCGCCTCGGCACCCCGGACCGGCTGGTGGGCGCCGTGCACGTGCTCGGGCGGCTCACCGGCCACGTGGCGGAGGCCGTGGACCTGGCGACGCGGCTCACGGATGCGCTCACGCCCACGGTCACCGAGGCGTCCCCGCGGGTCGTGGTCGCCCTGGGCGTGGACGACATCGCGAAGGGGGAGGTCTGGTACCTCGACCCGCAGACCCTCCACGGACGCGCCCTGCTCGCCGCGGGCCTCCAGCACGCCGCCGATCCCACCACCGTCGGTCGACCGGTGATGAGCGTGGAGGAGCTGGTCGAGCGCGACCCCGACCTCATCCTCGTGTGGACGAGCGAGACGAGGCCACTGGCACCCGAGCGCCTGGCCGAGCTGGTGGGTGCCTTCGCCGAGGTGGAGGGCCTCCGCGCCGCGCGGGCGGGCCACGTGGGCGTGGTGGCAGGGCCCGAGACCTTCGCCCAGGGTCCCGGCATCGCGGCCTTCGTCGACGCCATGCGCGCCGAGGCCGACAGCCTGATGGCCCGGTAGGAGGCGCCGATGGACACGCGCACGCGCTGCGGCTGGTGCGGCACCGACCCGCTCTACGTGGCCTACCACGACGACGAGTGGGGGGTGCCGGTGCACGACGACCGGGGCCACTTCGAGCACCTGTGCCTCGAGGCCGCCCAGGCAGGGCTCTCGTGGATCACCGTGCTGCGCAAGCGGCCGCGCTACCGCGAGGTCTTCCACGGCTTCGATCCCGAGGCGGTGGCGCGCATGGGCCCGTCCGACGTCGAGCGCCTCCTCGGCGACCCCGGCATCATCCGCAACCGCAAGAAGATCGAGGCGGTGATCGCCAACGCGCCCGTCTTCCTCCGCATGGCCGAGCGCCACGGCAGCTTCTCGGCCTGGCTCTGGGACTTCGTGGACGGCACGCCCGTGCGCGCGCCACGCGCGAGCCTGTCGGACGTGCCCGCCACCACGCCCCTGTCCGACCGCGTGAGCCGGGCCCTCAAGAAGGAGGGCTTCCGCTTCGTGGGCAGCACCACCACGTACGCCCACCTCCAGGCCACGGGCCTCGTGGACGACCACCTCGACACGTGCTGGCGACACACGGGATGATCGCGCGTCTCACCCCACCGCGAGGCCCAGGGCAGCGGCCGTGAGCACGAGCGCCACGGCGCGGCCGAACGTGGCGGGCGAGATGCGCCGCGCCACCTGGCCACCCACGAACCCGCCGCCCACCGCCGCGGGCACGCAGGCGGCCGCGAGGCCCAGTCTCGCGGC
Source organism: Alphaproteobacteria bacterium (assembly GCA_020632955.1). Lineage (GTDB taxonomy): Bacteria > Myxococcota_A > UBA796 > UBA796 > JACKEO01. The sequence continues at coordinate 161,769 of JACKEO010000007.1, read as the reverse complement.
GTCGGCCTTGTGGTCGGCGAGCAGGATCACCACGAGGGAGGTGGACGACACGAAGAAGACCCAGAGCATCGCGGCACGGCCGGGCAGATCGTCCACGAAGCGCCGCACCCACGCCACGATGGGCGGCCCCGGCGCGCCCACCAGCCCGGAGCAGAGCCCCGCGACGGCGCCGGCGAGCCCCGCGGTGGCCAGCGCCACGGCCCCCAGCCCGCCGTCCGGTCGCACCCACCCCGCGGGGCGCACGGGACGTCGCAGCAGGGCCAACGCCATCGTCCCCACCAGCACCGCGAGCACCCGGCGCACCACGCGCACGTCCAGCACCGCGAGCAGCTCCGTGCCCACCCACTGCAGGGCCAGCAGGGGCACCAGGAGCAGCGCCACCACGCGCCAGGGCACCTCGCGACGCGCGCCCCACGCGAGCACGCCGCCGCCCACCAGATCGGCCGAGGTCACCACGAGCACGGCGTCGGCCGGCGGCAGCACCCAGATCAGCACCGGCATCGACACGAGCACGCTGCCGAAGCCCACCACGCCCTTGACCACGTAGGCCACGGCGACGGCGAGGACGGCGACGAGCAGGGTCACGGCGCGCTGGCTCCCTCGCGCCGCGCCGGGGAGGGCACGGGCCGCACGGGCCCAGCCAACGCGGTAAGGCGTGGGCCGCCACCCCGGAGCCGTCGTGGACGAGGTCGAGGGCGCGCCCACCCGCACCCAGATCGTGCTGTTCCAGCTCGGCGCCCTCGCGCTGTGCGTGGCGCTGCTGTGGTGGCTGTACGAGGGCCCGGCGGGCTTCGGCCGCTGGTTCGATCCCGTCTGCAAGCTGCTCGCCTGCGACTACCGGCGGCACTTCCACCCCACCATCGCCGACCTCGCCGGCAGCGGCCTGCCCGGGGTGGGCTGGTTCTACCCCCCCACCCTGGCGGTGCTCACCTGGCCCTTCCTCGGGCAGCTCGACGTCGACACGGCGGTGGGGGTGTGGACGGCGTGCCAGGCCCTGCTCATGGGCGTGTGGTGCATCCTGCCGCCCCACCTCGCGGGCCGCAGCGAGGCCCCCGTCGCCGTGGGCTTCACCGTGGCCACGGCCTTGTCGATCCCGGTGCTCCAGGTGCTCAAGTGGGGGCAGCTGAGCACCGCGCTGGCCCTGCTGGTCCTCGCGGCCTTCCTCGCGCTGGATCGCGGCCGCTCCACCCGTGGCGGCGCGCTGCTGGGCCTCGCGGTGGCCCTGAAGGTCTACCCGGTGCTGCTGCTCGTCTGGCCCGCCGTGCGCCGCGACGTGCGCGCGCTCGTGGCCGCCGCGGTCACCACTCTGGTCCTGGCCCTCCTGCTGCCGATGCTGGTGCTCGGTCCCGCGGGCCTCATGGCCTTCTACGGCGGCGTGCAGGCCGGGATGGACGAGGCGCAGGGCTGGATGCGCATGAGCCCCGGCAGCCACTTCGTGCCCACGGTGGTCGCGCGGTGGTGGGGCCACGAGGCCCTGCGTGAGCGCCTGCTGCAGCCCTCCGCCCTGCTCGCCGTGGGCGCCCTGCCTCTCCTCGCGGCCATCCGCCGCCAGCGCACGCACGACGCGGCCCTCTGGGCCTTCGCCGTGGCCGGCGGCATCTTCCCCTTCCTCGTGGCCAGCTCGTGGCTGCACTACTTCGCCTACCTGCCGGTGGGCTGGCTGGTGCTCGCGCGGGAGCTGCCACGGCTCGCGCCGGTCCACCGGGCCGGCGTGGGCACGCTCCTGGGCGCCTCGGTGCTGTTCGCGAGCCTGATCTGGCACCAGGTGCTCTACGGCGCCGACGCCCGCGCCTACGCGGAGGCCGCCTGGCTGCTGTGGTCGGATCTGCTCGTGCTCGCCGGCGTCGCGTGGACCCTCGTCGTCACCCGCGGAGCCGACGCAGCCACGCCTCGCTGACCTCGTCGGCCTGCCGGGCCAGCGACGGGGCGGGCACCCCCGCACCCTCGCGCCCGAGGTGGGCGAGCAGGGCGCCCACCGTGCCCTCCCAGTCCGCCACGAGGGCCTCGTAGCGCACGACGTGCACGGCAGCGCCGCGGGCGTCGAGCCAGGCCTCCCACCCCGCCTCCTGGCGCGCGATCGCGACGAGGCAGCGCCGCACGAGCCGGGCGTCGTACCGGGCGGTGCGACGCGGATCCTGCCAGCTCGCCCACTGGCCGGTCTGCAGCGCCCTCGCCCAGCTGACGGCCTGGGCCTCGCGATCCTCGCGCAGCACCCGCACCCACGTGATCGGTCCGAGCATCGCCTCCGGGTCCCACCCGCGGTCGCCGAACCAGTGGCGGAAGTGGTGGTGGTGCAGCTTGAGGCCGAACCACCCGCCCGACGAGCGTCGCGCGCGCACGCGTTCGAGGTGGCCGGCGAGCCGCTCCCGAGGCCAGCGGCCGCGACCGGCCAGCGGCAGCAGCGGACCTCGGAGGAGGCGATGCAGGCCACGCCGGGCAGCCGACGCCCCCAGCCGCACCTCCCAGTCCCGGATCTGCATCGGGTTCAGGTACTCCTTGGGCGCCCCCACGCCGCCGGCCTCCCAGAGCGCGCGGGCGAGGAGCGTGCTCCCGCTCCGCGGCACCGAGGCGAGCACGTAGGCCTGCCGGGGCCCCGTGTCGGGCGGCAGGTCGAAGTCGGGGCCGTTGCGGGGATCGAGGAGCACCTCGGGGCCCTACCGCAGCGGGGCGGATCCGGGGAGCTCTCGACGAAGTCGAGCCAGTGCTCTTGACATGGCAACGATCGGGGATCATGCTCGGGCCGCGAGGCGGAGATCGCATGTCGGGCACGCTCTTCGTCGGGGACGTCCACGGGTGCGCGGACGCCCTCGATCGACTCCTCGACGAGGTCCGACCCGACCGGGTGATCCTCACGGGCGACCTGTTCACCAAGGGCCCGGATCCCCGCGGGGTGTGGGAGCTGGTGCAGGCCTGGCAGGCCGAGGCCGTGCTCGGCAACCACGACGTGCGCGTGCTCGAGCGCTGGAAGGCGGGACGCGACCTGCCCAAGCCTGCGATGCGCTGGCTCGCCGAGCGACCCTGGCGCCTGGAGGGACCCGGGTGGCTGGCCGTGCACGCGGCCATCGAGCCGGGCAGTCCACACCGCACCCGTCGGCCGGTGGCCGTGGGCCTCGTGGAGCGCGGACGCTGGTGGACGCGGTGGCGCGGTGATCGCCTCGTGATCCACGGCCACCACGCGCGCCACGGTCTCGTCGACAACCGCCCCTGGTCGCTCGGCCTCGACACCGGCTGCGCCCGCACGGGCCTGCTCACCGGCTACGTCCTGGAGGACGACGCCCTCGTGCAGGTCCGGCAGGTGGCCGCCGCGTAGGGCGGAGTGGGCCCACGGTCAGCCCCGGTCGAGCAGCTCCACCACGCCGAAGCCGTACACCCGGTGGAAGCTGATGCGCCGGCCCCCGAAGAGCACGGCCGGCACGGGCGCCACGAGCTCGAAGACGCGCAGGCCCACGGCGTCGAGGGCGGCCAGGGCGGCCTCCCGATCCGAGGTCTCGTAGCAGAGGTGGTAGACGATCTCGTCGTTGTGCTTGAGCCAGCGATCCAGCGGACCCGGACGCTCGCCGGGCTGCACGATCTCCACGTCGGGCAGCGTGGCGTGGGTGCACATCCGCACGCGCACGTCCTGCAGCGGGTCGTACACCTCGTCGCCGTGGGTGTAGCCGAGGGCCGACAGGAAGGTGAGCGCGCCCTTGTCGCCCCGCTTGAGCGCGAGCCCCTGGTGGTGGAAGGTCAGGTCGAGGCCCGGGACGGCAGCGAGGTCCATGCGGTCAGGCCTTGCGCAGGGCGTAGGCCACGTTGATGGGCAGCCGGCGACGGGCGCACTTCACCGGGTCCCGGCCGTCCCACCCCAGCTCCAGCGCGTCCACCACGGCGAAGCCGGCCTCGTCGAGCAGGGCGCGGATGTCGTCGCAGGCCCGGAAGAGGAAGATGTGGTCGGGCGCAGGCGCGTTGGCGCAGGTGGTGACGAAGAACCAGGCGTCGTCGGTGCCCAGGTCGCGCAGGCGACGCAGGAAGGTGAGCGGGTCCTCCACGTGCTCCACCACCTCGCCCATCACGAGCACGTCGAAGGACCCCGGCTCGAGCGCCGTGGCGTCGAGGAAGTCCGTGCAGGTGAGCTCCACCCGATCCTGCAGACCGGGGTGGAAGTGCTCCAGCACCTGCCGCGTGAGCGCGATGCTCGTCTCGCTCACGTCGATGCCGCGCACCACGTCGAAGGCGCCCACCTCGAGGGCGTGGCGGAAGAAGAAGCCGTGACCGGGCCCCACCTCCAGGTACCGACCGCCCCGCCCGGCCGGGAAGGTCGTCCGGAAGAAGCGGTACATCTCGAGGTGGTTCGACCACAGGAAGGTGCTGGTGGCGAGGCCCTCCATGTAGGCCTGCATCTCGTCGGGCCGACGGTAGACCTCCTCGAGCGCCTGCGCGAAGGTGCTGTTGCGGTAGGCGCCGGAGCGCTGGAAGGCGAACTGCTCCTCGGTGAACATGCGCATCAGCGCCAGGTAGTCCTCGGCGAGCTGGACGACGTCGCGGCCGTGGGCCACGCGGAAGTCGAGCCAGGCACCCAGGGCGTCCAGCTCGCCCGGATCGAGGCGTGCCAGGGCCGCGGGGAGGGCATCACGCTGGGCCGGCTCGGCGCGCACGAGAGCGTCGACGAAGGCCCTCACGCCCGCGGGCGCGGCGTCGGGGAGCAGGGGAGCGGAGGAGGCGGCGTCGGACATCGGGCACCGGGACGGGGGGCGGGAGCGTAGCATCCCCGCCACGGCGAGGGCGTGGTAGTCGTCGCTCCGAGGTGGACAGCGCCATGGATCACCCCGACGGACCGGAGGTCGAGGCCGACCCCGCGCGGGGTGGCGGATCGGTCCGGGTGCTCGTGGCGGGCGCGGCCCTCCTCCTCGCCCTCCTCGTCTGGTGGCGCCACGCGTGGGTGACCGACGACGCCTGGATCTCCTTCCGCGTGGCCGACCACCTCGCGGCCGGTCGCGGGCTGCGCTGGAACGTGGACGAGCGGGTGCAGGTGTTCACCAACCCCCTGTGGACCCTGGCCCTCGCGGGCCTCGGGCTCCTGGGCGTGGCCACGCCGTGGTCGGGGTGGGTCCTGTCGCTCGTGGTGTGGAGCGTGGGCGCGGGGCTCGTGATCCATCGCCTGGTCCGTCACGAGGTGGCGGCCACCGTCGCGGTGCTCGTGCTGCTGGGCTCGCGCACGCTGGTGCAGTGGTCCTCCTCGGGTCTGGAGACGCCACTGCTCACCACCGGGGCGCTGGCCCTGGGCCTCGCCGCCACCTCCTCCCGGCCCGCCCCGCGGCAGCTCGCGACGGTTGTGGGGGGCACCGCGCTGCTGGGCCTGGTGCGCCTGGACGCCCTCCTCCTCGGGCTGCCGTGGTGCCTGCTGGCCCTGGCCCGCGCGACCCGGGCGCTCGGCGCCGCACGCGCCGCGGCGGTGGCGGCCGTGGCCTGCACCCCCCTGCTCGCCTGGCTCGGGTTCGCCGCGGTCTACTACGGCACCCCGCTGCCCAACACGCTCCTCGCGAAGCTGCCGCCGGAGTACGGCCTTGCCCGGCGGGTGGACCAGGGACTCGCCTACCTCTCCGTGTCGCTGCGCACCGATCCGGTGACCGCCGGCCTGCTGGCCCTCGCCGTGGTCGGGGGGATCGTGCGGCGACGCCCTGCCCTGGTCGCGGGGGCGGTCGCCGTGATCCTCGGGCTGGCGTGGGTGGTGCTGTCGGGCGGCGACTACATGGTGGGCCGCTTCCTGGTGGGTCCCGCGTCCGTGGCCCTGGTGGTGCTGCTCCGGTCGACGGACGGACTGCCGCAGCGGCAGGCGTCGGCCGCGCTGGTGCTGCTCGCGGCCTGCTTCGCGGGGGGCGCCATCACGAGCCACCTGCCGATCGAGCACGTGCTGCGCGGGCCCCGCGCGGTCTTCGCGCCCACCCCAGGCGGCGTCGTGGACCAGCACGCGACCTCCTGGAGCCCGCCGGCGCCCGGAGCCTGGCCCTGGCAGCCGGTCTTCGAGGGAGGGAGCTCTCCCGGCGACACCGTGCTCGCTCCCGGGGTGCTCCGCGTGGGCAACGCCGGCTGGAGCGGGTGGGCCGCCGGGCAGGACGTGCACGTGCTGGACGACTTCGCCCTCGGCGACGCCCTCCTCGCCCGCATGCCTCCCGACACCGTGGCCGTGGGCCACGCCCACCGCACCGTGCCGCTCGGCTACCCCGAGTGGCTCGCGGGGCAGGGCGAGGGCCCGCTCGACCCCCGGCTCCGCGCCTACCACGCCCACGTGGCGCGCCTGACGCGCGGACCGCTGTGGAGCGCCGACCGCGCCGCGTCGGCCTGGCACCTGCTGGTGCAGGCCCCCACCTTCCGCACGGTGGACCAGCTCGTGGAGGGCGCCGCGGGCCGATCCGAGGACGATCCGGAGCTGACCTGGTGCCTCGAGGTGCCCGACGGCCTCCTCGGGCGCCACGCCGGCGTGGGGCACCCCGTGGCGCAGCACGACGTGCTCCACCGGGGCGCCTGCGGCGTGCGGGTGGGCCTGCCCTCGCCGTCCTCCGACGTCACGGCCCACGTGCAGGCCGGCCCGGCGTGGTCGTGGGCCCTGCTGGACGGCGACGGCACCGTGCTCGCGCGGGGCACGGCGGTCGCCCCGGGCGATCCCGACAGCCTGGGCGCCCTGCACGCCCGGTCTCCGACGCCGGCCGCAGCCCTCTGGCTCCGGGGCGACGGCAGCATCGGGTCCGTGCTCCCCGGCAGCCCGTCGTGGTAGCGTCGCCTCCCCCCGAGGACCCCCCGTTGGACCCGCGTCGCTGGCTGCCGCTGCTGCGTCTCGCCGCCTTCGGGCTGATCCTGCTCGTGGTGGTGGACCAGGCGCTGGCTCGCGCCTACGGGGCGCTCGACACGAACGCGGTCATCACCGACCACCTCGACCCCGAGCGCCTCGAGTCCATCGGCAGCCGCGTCTCGGCCGCCCTCGCCCAGCGCGGCGACGCGCCCGTCGCCGTGCTCCTGGGCCAGTCCGCCACCCGCGAGGGCTTCGACGTGGACCTGCTGGCCGAGGCCGATCCCGGACCGCGCCGCTGGCTCAACCTCGGCGCCTCGGGCGGCTCGATCCGCCAGCTGCACTACTACGCGGAGGGCTACCTCTACGCCGACCTGCACCCCGAGCTGCTGGTGGTGAGCGTGCAGGTGCAGTGGCTGTCGGAGCCCGATCGGCGGGTGCGCGACCAGCGGGTGCAGGCCAGCACGCCCGGTCCGCTCGGCATGCTCTTCTTCTTCCGCGACCGGAACAGCCTGGGCAACCTGCTGCGTCACGCGGCGCGCACGAGCGCCCTCGACCTGTGGCGCGCCACCGGCCTGCCCGGCCCCGTGGTCTTCCCGCCCGAGGCCTACCGGCACTTCCGCATGGACGGCGAGCCCGATCCCGACGACCCCTGGGACAGCCCCCGCCGCTACGCCGGCCCGCACGCCAGCGAGGCCTACCTCGAGCAGCTCGTGGCCCACTGGTCGGAGTACGGCTGGTTCGATCCGGCCGCCTACGATCCCGAGGGACCCGAGCCCCGGGAGCTGGCGCTGCTCCTGCGTCGCCTGCGCCCCACCGCCGACCGCCTCGTGCTCCTGCACCCCCCGCAGCACAGCGCCCTGCGCACACGCGTGCCCGGCGCGGCCGACGCCTCCTTCGACGCCGCCCTGCAGGCCAGCGGCGTCGACGCCGTGGTGGTGGACCACCGCGCCGCGATGCCCGACCACCTCTTCCACGACCACGGCCACCTCGACGCCGAGGGCCGCGCGGTCTACTCGCGCTGGTTCCCGGGCGCGCTGGCCGCGGCCCTCGCGGGCGAGCCCGCCCCCCCTCCCCCCGCCACCCTGGAGAGCCCCTGATGAGCGACGACGTGCTGGAGCGCGTGCAGCAGGTCTGCCGCGACGTCTTCGAGGACGACGACATCGTGCTGACCCGATCGTCCACGGCCAAGGACATCGAGGGCTTCGACTCCCTCATGAAGATCACCTTCTTCGTGGCCCTCGAGGAGGAGTTCGGCCTGCGCTTCGGGAGTGCGGAGATCGCCGACCTGCCCGACATGGGTGCGGTGGCCGACCTCGTCCGCGCCAAGCTCTGAGACCCCGGGAGCGACCATGTCGGTGACGCAGGTCCTGCGCGACGCCCGCGGGCTCGCCAAGGGGGGGCACACCGCCGAGGCGCTGGAGCAGGTGCGCACGGCCCTCCGATCGACCCCGGCCAGCCCGGGCGAGCTCGACCGCGCCGGCCGCTGGCTCGGGCGCGCCCTGGAGGAGGGCGGCATCGCCCCGGCGGTGGAGGTGCACCTCGTGGGCCAGTTCACCACCTCGTGGCTGGGCACCGCGCTGCAGGCCGTCGCGTGGCGTGCCGGCGTGGCCCTGGAGGTGGTCGACGCCGAGTTCGACAACGTGGTGCAGCACGTCGCCGCCCTGCCCCGCGCCGAGGGTCGCCCGGTGGTCGCGGTGCTGCTGCCCTGGCTCGGCCGCCTCACCACGCCCGGCGCCCCCCCCTCGGCCGATGCCGTCGACGGTGCGCTGCAGCAGTGGCAGGTGGCCTGGCAGCTCGCCGCCGAGCGCAACGTGCGCGTGGTGCAGGCCAGCTACGACCACGTGCTGCCCGGGCCCGGCGGCTACCACCTCGCGGGCGCCCTGGGCGAGGACGTGGGCACGGCCCGACGCCTCGACGAGGCCCTGCGCGCCGCGCTCCCCCCCGGCGCCGCCTGGCTCGACGTGGGCCTCGTGAGCGGCGATCTCGGTCGCCGCGCCTTCTACGACGCGCGCGGCGACCACCTCGCCCGCCAGCCGCTCACCCCCGAGGGCACCGCCTGGCTGGCCGAGCACGTGTGGTCGGTGGTGCGGGCCACCGTCACCGGCCCCAAGAAGGTGCTGGTCCTCGACCTCGACAACACCCTGTGGGGCGGCGTCGTGGGCGACGAGGGGCCGCTCGGCATCCAGCTGGGCGAGTCGGCGGAGGGCAATGCCTTCCGCGCCTTCCAGCAGCACTGCCGCCTGCTCAGCCAGCGCGGCATCGTGCTCGCCGTGGCCTCGAAGAACAACGAGGCCGACGCCCGGGAGCCCTTCGAGGTCAACCCCGACATGGTGCTGAAGCTCGACGACTTCGCCGCCTTCCAGGCCCACTGGGAGCCGAAGTCGCTGTCGCTCCAGCGCATCAGCGACACGATCCGCATCGGGCTCGAGCACTTCGTCTTCTTCGACGACAACCCCGCCGAGCGCGAGCAGGTCCGCCAGGCCCTGCCCACGGTGGAGGTGGTGGAGGTGCCCGAGGATCCGGCCGCCTACGTCCGCGCCCTGCAGGAGGGCCTGTACTTCGAGGCCACGGCGATCACCGAGGCCGACCGGGAGCGCGCCCAGCAGTACCAGCAGGAGGCCCAGCGACGCAGCCTGGAGCAGCAGGCGGGCGGCTCGCTCGAGGCCTACCTGCAGAGCCTCGGCATGCAGGGCGACGTGCGCGCCGTGGACGAGGCCGACCTGCAGCGCGTGCACCAGCTCGTGGGCAAGACGAACCAGTGGAACATGACCACCCGGCGCCACGCCCGGGAGGCCATCGTGGCCATGGCCGAGGACCCCCGGGGGGTCGCCCTCACCTTCCGGCTCACCGACCGCTTCGGCGACTACGGCCTCGTGGGCGTGATCCTCGCGGTGCCCGACCCCGAGGATCCCGACACCCTCGACGTGGACACCTGGCTCATGAGCTGCCGGGTGATCGCCCGCACGGCCGAGCAGTTCTTCTGGCGCGCGCTCGTCGAGCGGGCCCGCGCCCTGGGGTACCGTCGCCTGCGGGGCACCTGGCTCAGGACGAAGAAGAACGCCCTCGTCTCGGAGCTCTACGGCGAGCTCGGCGGCACGCCCGTGGTGGAGGGCGACGAGGAGCGGGTGTGGGTCTTCGCGCTCGACGGCTACACGCCGCCCGTGACCTGGGTGGAGCCCGCGCCGTGAGCCGCCCATGAGCGAGGGCGTCCAGGCCTTCGACCTGGGGACCGCGGGCTTCTGGGGCGTCGTGCTCCTGGCGGTGCTCCTGCTCGCGGCGCTCACCGACGCCACGTGGAAGCGTCGCGCCTTCGCCGTGGTGAACCTGCTGGCCCTGGGCCTGCTCGTGGGTCCCCTGGGCGTGCTCGCCGCGCTGGTGGCGGTCACCGTGGGCTGGGCGGTGGGTCGCGCGCTGGCGACCCGCGGCTTCGGCCCGGTCTTCGTGGTGGCCTGCCTGGCCCTCGCCGCGGTCTTCGGGGTGCACAAGTGGCCGTGGCCGCCCCCCGCGCTGGCGCCCGTGCGCGCCGCCTTCGGCGCCATCGCCCTGTCGTACGTGGTGCTGCGCATCGCCGACATGTGGCACGCGGTGGCCAGCCGCCAGGCCCCGGCCCCCGACTGGCTCGACACGGTGGCCTACGTGGTCCCCTTCCACATGCTCTCGGCGGGCCCCATCCGGGCCTACACCGCGTGGGTGAAGGAGCCCGTCACCACCGAGCCGCTCACGCTCCACGGCACGCTCGACGGCGTCGATCGCATCGTCACCGGCCTCTTCAAGAAGTTCGTGCTGGCCTGGCTGGTCGACCTCTACCTCTTCCACGACATGGCCAGTCCCTGGCCGTGGCGCTTCGTGGAGATCCAGGCCTTCTACGTGTGGGTGTGGCTGGACTTCAGCGCCTACAGCGACATCGCGGTGGGCATGGGCCGGCTGCTGGGCGTGCCCGCCCCCGAGAACTTCGACCGCCCCTTCCTGTCGCGCAACATCATCGAGTTCTGGACCCGCTGGCACATCAGCCTCGGGGACTGGGTGCTGCGCAACCTCTTCCAGCCGATGCAGCTCGCGCTGGTGCGCGGCCGCTTCCGCAAGCAGCCCGTGGCGGCCGCCTCGATCTCGTACTTCGTGGCCTTCGGCCTCGTGGGCGTGTGGCACGGGCTGCTGCCGGGCCAGCTCCTGTGGGGCGTCTACGTGGCCGTGGGCATGGTGGCGGTGAACCTGTACCGTGCCTGGCTCACGAAGCGGCTGGGGCGCAAGGGCCTGAAGACCTACCAGGCCAACCCGTGGATCCGCGCCGTGGCGGTGGTGCTCACCTTCGAGTTCGTCGCCTTCAGCATGGTGGTGCAGTTCTACCCGCAGACCCTGTGGGGGTGGTGATGGCCGACGACGAGACCGTGGCGACCCCCGTCGATCCCGACGCCGTGGACGGGCGGCTGGTGCTCCGGCTGCTCTGGGTGGTGGTGCGGCTCATCCCCGTGGTGTGGCTGATGCGCGCCGGCGAGACCTTCCTGTACCAGGGCTTCTGAACGCGCGCGTCGGCTCCGGATCCCCGCCTGGGCGTGCTACCCTGCGCGGCGCGCGACGCCCGCGGGAGGATCCGATGCGCCGGTTGGTGAAGGTGCTGCTCGCCGCGGGGCTGGCCTGCGCGGGGCCGTCCACCCAGGGTCCCCAGTCGGTGGGCAAGGGCTCCGACAGCGCCGACACCGACGACGTCGCAGACTCCGGCGACTCCGGCGACTCCGGCGACTCCGCGCCGGACGAGCCCAAGGCCCCGGTGGAGATCCGGGTGGTCGGCGCCTACGAGACCGACCCCCTCGACGGCCGTCGGGCCAGCGAGGACCGCTTCCTCGTGGTGGAGCTGACGCTCACGAACCGCTCGGGCCAGGGCATCCCCACCTCCGCGGCCGCCTTCCTGGTGGAGACCGACAAGGGCCTCCAGCGCCTCCCCGACCCCCTCGCCACCCAGCGCACCGCGACGCCGTGCGCCGCGACGGCCCTGCTGGCCTCCGGCCGCGACGTCACCTGCACGCTCGCCGTCGACCTGCCCGCCGACGAGCACGGCGCCGCCCTGGTCTACCCGTACACCACCGCCTTCGGACCCCTGCAGGCTCGCGCCCCGTTCCAGGCGCGCGGCTGCACGGACTGCGGATCGGACTGCGTCGACGTGCAGACCGACGCGAACCACTGCGGCCGCTGCGACAACCAGCTGCCGCCCAACGCCACGTGCCTGGCCGGCACCCCCACCTGCACCGACGCGGCCCTTAGCTGGTGCACGTACCAGTGCGTCGACCTGAAGCGCGACAGCGCCCACTGCGGCGCCTGCGACGCGCGCGTGGGGCCACGCCAGGTGTGCCGGCAGGGGATGCCCGCCTGCGGGGTCACCTTCCCCGACGCCTGCAGCACGGGCTGCGTGGACGTCGACATCGACAAGCAGCACTGCGGGATGTGCGAGCAGCCGGCGCCGAACAACACCCAGTGCGTGGCCGGCGAGCCCGCCTGCCCCACCACCGCCGCGCCCGACCTGTGCGGCGACACCTGCGTGGACCTGCTGGAGAGCGCGGCCCACTGCGGCGGCTGCGACAAGCCCTGCGCCGGCGGCGAGTCCTGCTCGGACGGCGCCTGCGTCCAGCGCGAGGAGCGCACGGTGCGCGTGAGCTGCGACGCGGTGTGCGGCAGCGTGGGGCTCGTGTGCAAGGCCGCGCGTGCGCGGTTCGCGTACAGCATCTGGGCCGTGGTGTTCGACCAGGACTGCGACGAGGTGCCGGAGATCAGCGGCTACCACTCCCCGAGCTCGCTGGACCTGCCCTTCCAGAAGGTGATCTGCGACTGCGTGGCCCCCTGATCCGCTGCCCCGGGATCAGTCCTCGACGAGCGCCGCGCGGACCATGTTCACGAGGTTGGCCTCGACGAAGCCGCCGTCCATCGGGCTGTCCTCGGCCTCGAAGACGCCGTCCTCCGCCTGACCGTAGGCGCGCACATAGAAGAGCAGCCCGGTGAGCTCGAGGCTCAGGCCCACGCGGTCGCCCTCGTCCTCCCCCACCACCAGGCGCGGCGCGAGGAAGGCGTCGCCGGTGTGCACGCCGCTGTGCCGGACCTCGAGCGGGTCGCGCCCCTCGCCCTGCACCTGCGCGCTGAGCGCGCGCGCCCCGTCCACCGGACCGAAGGTGAGCCGCAGCCGCCCGTAGGTGCCCGGCGGCGGCAGGTGGGCGGCCTCGACCGTGCTCGCGGACGCACCGAGGTCGAGGACCTGCGCCTCGAGCCAGGGCACGGTGCCCTCGTCGTCCTGACGGACCAGGTCGACGCGCTGCAGCGCCGCCATGCCCGACAGGAGCACCACCTCGCCGTCCTCCGACACGATGCGCTCCTGGCCCGTGGCCACCACCGGGACGGGGATGCCCACCGCGTCGGGGGCGGCAGCACAGGCGACCAGCAGCAGGGAGAGGAGCGGACGCATCGACCTACCGGGACCGCGAGGACCGAGGGCCCGTCCGGCGCCGCACCACCAGCGTCACCAGGCCCACCAGCCACGCCCAGGGCGCCCCCCCGGACCCGTCGCAGGTGAAGCCGCCTCCCCGGATGCGGTAGGCCACGTCCGGGTCGCAGGCATCGCCCAGGCCGTCCTCGTCCTCGTCCGCCTGACCCGGGTTCACCTGTCCGGGGCAGTTGTCGCAGGCGTCGCCCACGCCGTCGCCATCGCCGTCCTCCTGGCCCGGGTCCGGGATCAGGGGGCACACGTCGCAGGCGTCGCCGGCGCCGTCGCCGTCCTCGTCGCCCACCTCCGGGCTCCGCCGGTTGGGGCACAGGTCGCAGCCATCCCCGATGCCGTCGCCGTCGGCGTCCGGCTGGTCGGGGTCGAAGAGGGCGGGGCACACGTCGCAGATGTCGCCGAAGCCGTCGCCGTCGCTGTCGGTCTGGAAGCTGTTGAAGGCGAAGATGCAGTTGTCGCAGGTGTCGCCGTGCCCGTCGCCGTCCACGTCCTGCTCGGCACTGCCGCGCTGGGTGGGGCACAGATCGCAGGCGTCACCGATGCCGTCGCCGTCGAAGTCGGCCTGGTCCACGTTGGGGTCGGCCTGGCAGTTGTCGCACGCGTCGCCCAGGCCGTCGCCGTCGCTGTCGGCCTGGTTCGGGTTCGGCAGCGCGAGGCAGTTGTCGCACGCGTCGCCGGCGTCGTCGCCGTCCTCGTCGGACTGGTCGGGGTTCTCGTGGACCGGGCAGTTGTCGCAGGCATCGCCCAGCCCGTCCTGGTCCTGGTCGACCTGGTCGGTGTTGGGGACGAGCACGCAGTTGTCGCAGATGTCGCCCACGTCGTCGCAGTCCTCGTCCTCCTGCAGCGGGTTGGGATCGTCGGGGCAGTTGTCGCAGTCGAAGATGGTCAGCACCGACGGCACCTGCGGCGCGGGCGGCGCGGGCAGGACCTGGAGCGTGCCCGCGCTGAGGCCGTCCCCGTCGGCATCGAAGGACGACACCGGGTACCGGCAGCCGTAGGAGTAGTAGTCGTAGTAGTAGTCGGCGCTCTCGTACGGGAGCTGGGTGACCGGGTCGATGTTCTGGGCGCAGAGCGGGTCGAGCGGGTCGACCAGCAGCTCGGTGTCCACCGGCACAGTGTTGCAGTTCAGGTCCTGCAGGCCGTCCCCCACGCAGGGGTCGGCCGAGGCCGTCGCCGCGAGCAGCAGGGCGAGGAGGATCATGGCGCGGGCTCCGGCGCCGGCGGGATCTCGAGGTCGTCGTCGGGCTCGTCGCGGAACTCGTACTCCGGTTCCGCCTCCGGCTCGGGCTCAGCCTCGGGCTCCACCTCGGGCTCCACGCCCGCGTCCTCCGGCGACGCCTCGTCCGGCGACGCACCCTCCAGCGGCGACCCCTCAGGCGGGACCTCCTCCGGCGGCGCCACGGGCACCGTCGACCCGGGGCGCAGCTCGCCCGTCCACGGCAGGACCACGTCGTCGGGGTACACGGGCACCGGCTCGCCCGGGGCGTACTGGCGCACCACCGAGAAGACCACCCGACGGTTGCGCTGCATGGCCGCCTCCGTCTCGCCCTCGGAGACCCGCTCCACCTCGCCCGCACCCCGGTAGCTCAGCCGCTTCGGATGGACGCCGCGCAGCACCAGCGCCTCGTAGATCACCCGCGCCCGCTCCAGCGACAGCCGGTAGTTGTAGGCGAAGTCGCCCTCGCGGCTGGCGTGCCCCTCGATCACCACGTGGCCGATCTCGGGCGTGCCCAGGATCACGCCCGCCACGGCGTCGAGGATGGGCCCCGAGCTCGACCGGAGCGTGGTGGTGCCCACCTCGAACCCGATGGGGTCGCGGATGACGATCTCCTCGCCCGTGAGCTGGGCCACGGGGGGCGGGGGCGGGGGCGGCGGCGGATCGGGCTCGGGCGCCACCTCGTCGAGCGCCTCGGGCAGGAAGACCACCTCGTCGTCCTCCGTGGGCGGCGGCGGCTCGGGGGGAGGCGGCTTCGGCTTCGGCTCGTGCACGTAGGAGAAGCCGAGCATCGCGCGCACCCCGCTGGTGCCGTAGCCCTCCGTGAGGCCCCGCCCGAGGCCCAGGTCCACCCGCAGGCCCTTCGGCGCCCGGTAGCGCACGCCCGCGAGCAGCTCGGCGGCGAAGCGTCCGCCGGCCTGGTCGGGCTCCAGGCCCACGCGGGAGCTGAGCTCGAGGATCACGTCGAGGTCGGTGCGCGCGGCCACCTGCAACCCCACCTCCATCTGCAGCTCGGAGCCGGCCGTGAAGTCGAAGCCCGTGGGCACCGGCTGGCGCACGTGGGCGAGCAGGTTCGTCAGCAGGCTCACCCGCCCCAGGTCGGTGAAGCCGAGCAGACCCGCCCGCAGGCGCGGCAGGCGCTCGCCCAGGTACAGGTCGGGGTTGCCCGTGGGCACGAAGAGGGTGCCCAGGATGCCCAGCGTGAACCGGCGCCAGGGACCCGTGCGCAGGCGCACCGTGACCGCCCCGTCGCCCAGGCCCACCCCGTCGCGGGCGTCGGGCAGGTCGTCGGCCCCGAAGTGCACGCCCAGCGGCAGCATCAGCGACAGCGACAGGCGCTGCGAGACGGCCACCCCGGCGTGGGCCTGCAGCACCATGCGGTGGCCCACCAGGTGCCCGAGGAGCTCGCTGCCGTCGAACAGCCGCAGGGGCGACAGCTGGTACTGCACCAGCCCCCCCACCGACCACGTGCCCTTCGGGCCGCCGTGCGGCGCGTCGATGCCGAAGCCGCCCCGCGGCGACAGGCCGGGGCGCACCATCTCGAGGTCGATGGGGAAGGCGTCCTGGGCCACCGCCCCCCCCGGGGCCATGGCCAGCAGACCCAGCGCGAGGGCGCCGGAGGCGGACAGGGCAGCAGACGCGCGCAAGGGACCCCGGAAGCGACGAGCCTGCCACCCTAGCCGCCCCGGTGGCGACGCGGGTGTCCGTTCTTGCGGCAGACCCACGGGATCGTGTCGGGTCGCACCGCTGTGTGCTACCCCCGGACGATGCGCACACCCCACTCCACCACGGCAGCGGCCGCAGCCCTCCTCCTCGCAGGCTGCAACGACGTGCGGATCTCGGTGGTGTCGCTGGTCGACACCTTCACCCAGAGCCCCTGGGAGAAGGTGGACGTGCTGCTGGTGGTCGACAACTCCTGCTCGATGGAGCCCTACCAGCAGAAGCTCGGCGAGGACTTCGGCGGCTTCTTCGACTTCTTCGAGCAGGGCGAGGTCGACTGGCACCTGGCGGTCACCCACACCGACGTGCTCGCCGAGGACTTCGGGCGCCTGCGCGGGCCCATCGTCACCTCCGAGGCCAGCGACCCCGAGGGGCAGTTCGCGGAGGTGGTGAACGTGGGCACCACCGGGCTCGGCCTCGAAGCGGGACTGGCCGCCGCCGCCGCCGTGATCCGCAACCCGGTCGACGGCTTCCCCCGCGACGACGCGAGCATCTCGGTCATCTTCGTGAGCGACGAGCAGGACGCCTCGCCCGATTCCGTGGCCGACTACGTCAACGGCTACTTCGACCTGCGGGGACCGCGCGCCCGCGAGGCCTTCAACGCCTCCGCGCTCACGGTCACCGAGCCCGCCGACTGCACCCCCGAGCAGTACGCCTCCAGCTCGCCGGGCACGCGCTACGTCGAGGTGGCCCGGCTCACCGGCGGCATCGCCGCGAACCTCTGCGTGCAGGACTTCGCCGGCATCGTGAACGATCTGGCCCTCACCACCAGCGTCATGCTCGACACCTTCTTCCTCTCCACGCGCCCCGACGTGCCCAGCCTCGAGGTCACCGTGGACGGCGAGGTGGTGCCCTGCGAGGAGGGCCGCTGGCAGTTCGCGCTGGTCGACCGCGAGGGCACCCCCACGCCGGCCATCGTGTTCGCCGCAGGCCAGCTCCCCCCGCCCGGCGCCGACGTGCTGGTGGAGTACGTGCGCGGCGCCGGCGATCCCGCGGATGCCTGCGTGGTGGCCCCCCCGTGAGGTGGCTGGCGGCGGTGGTGTTCGCCCTGTCGTGCGCCCCGGCCGCCCCGGAGTGCACGTCCACCACGGAGTGCGGCGACTTCCAGGCCTGCGTGGCGGGCTTCTGCGAGGACGTGGACTGCCGGTCCAGCAAGGACTGCGGCCTCGAGACCTTCTGCAGCCTCGAGACCCACGCCTGCGAGCCCGGCTGCGCCACCTCCGACGACTGCTTCGTCGGGGATCGCTGCGACCCGATCACGTCCACCTGCGTGCAGCGCACCTGCGCCAACACCCAGCTCGACTGCGCCCTGGGCGAGCGCTGCGACGCGGCCACCGGCACCTGCCAGCAGGACCCTGCACCCCACTGCAAGCGCTGCCGCCGCTCCGATCAGTGCGGCCCCACCGGCATCTGCGCGGCCACGTCGGAGTTCGCCACCACGGGCCACTGCTTCCTCGAGTGCTCCCCGGAGGCCTTCGACCCCTGCCCCGCCGGCCTGCAGTGCTCCGGCAGCCCCGAGGGCGGCTTCCACTGCGTCGGCGCCTGCGAGGGGCTGTAGCCGCGCGGTCCCGTCCCCACCCCGCGCGCTTTCCCTGGCGTGGGGGTCCTCCGGGTGGTGGAATCGCCCCGAGGTGACCCCGTGCCCGATGTCCCGCCCGACGTGCTCGCGCAGCTCCCGGAGCTGAACCCGGGTCCCGTGTGCCGTCTCGATGCCACCGGACGCATCGAGTACGCCAACCCCGCGGCCCGCGCCGTCCTCGGCGGCGACGACGTCGCGGGCCGCTGCTGGTTCGACCTGTGCCCGGTGCCGTCCGTGGAGGACTGGCGGGCGGCCAAGGCGTCGGGCCAGCTGCTGCGCACCGAGGCCGAGCTCGGCGGACGCCCCTTCCTGCTCACCTTCGCCCCGGCCCCCGACGGGAGCCGGGTGTTCCTGTACGGCGCCGACGTGAGCCAGCTCAAGGCCGCCGAGCAGGAGGCCGCCAGCGCCCGGCGCCGCCTCGCCGACATGGCCCGCTTCCCCGACATGAACCCCGGGCCGGTGCTCCGTCTGGAGCAGGACGGCACGGTGCTGCTGGCCAACGGCGCCGCCAAGGCGCTCTTCCAGAGCCAGGAGCTCAAGGGCGAGCGCATCCAGGAGCTGTGCCCCGACTTCGACACGGCGCTGCAGCGCGCCCGCGGACCCATCGGACGCACCCGCCACGAGGCGCGGATCGGCGACCGCACCTACTCCTTCTGGGTGGCCCACGAGACGCGAAGCGGCTTCCTGTTCGCCTTCGGATCCGACGTCACCGAGCAGAAGCTCGCCGAGGCGGCCATCGCCGAGATGGCCCGCTTCCCCGACATGAACCCCGGGCCCGTGGTGCGCGTGGGGCCCGACGGGGTGGTGCGCCTCGCCAACCGCGCGGCACGCGCGCTGTACGGCGGCGAGGCGCTGGTGGGGCGAGCCTGGCCCGAGCTCTGCCCGGGCCTCGACCCCGCACGCTGGGAGGAGATCCGGCGCCGCAGCCGACGCTCCTCGCTGGAGTGCCGCATCGGCGATCGCGACCTGCTCTTCGTCCACACCCCCGACGTGCAGGGCGAGGACGTCTTCGTGTACGGCGCCGACCTCACGGAGCTCAAGGTCGCCCAGCGTGCGCTGCAGCAGACCGAGAAGATGGCCACGCTCGGCACCCTCGCCGCCGGCGTGGCGCACGAGCTCAACAACCCGGCCGCCGCCGCCAGCCGCGCCGCACAGCAGCTCGTGCAGGTCTTCGCGCGCCTGCAGCGCGCCCAGGTGGGCCTGGGTCGCGTGGCGCTGACCGAGGCCGAGCTCGACGCCATCGCCGCCCTCGACGCCCAGGCGCGCACCGCCTCGGGCCAGCCCGGCGACCTCGACCCCCTCACCCGCAGCGACCGCGAGGAGGAGGTGGAGACCTGGCTGGAGGAACGGGACGTGGAGGACCCCTGGGACCTCGCGCCGGCGCTGGTGGCCATGGGGCTCGACGAGGACGCCCTGGACACGCTCGCCGACGGCTTCCAGCCCGACCACCTCCCGATCGTGCTCGCGTGGCTGGGGCAGTCCTTCCCCGTGTACGCCCTGCTGGAGGAGATCCGGCAGGGCACCGGGCGGCTGTCGGAGATCGTGCGCGCGATGAAGTCCTACGCCTACCTGGGCCAGGCACCCGTCCAGGCCGTGGACGTGAACGCCGGCCTGCGCGACACGCTGATCATCCTGCGCAACAAGCTGAAGATCGGCATCACCGTGGACCAGGCGCTCGACCCGGCGCTCCCGCGCATCGAGGCCTACGGCAGCGAGCTCAACCAGGTGTGGACCAACCTCCTCGACAACGCCGCCGACGCCATGGAGGGGCGGGGCCGCATCCAGCTGCGCACCTTCCGGGCCGACGCCGGGGTGGTGGTGGAGGTGGAGGACGACGGCCCCGGGATGCCCGCCGAGGTGGCCGCCCGCGTCTTCGATCCCTTCTTCACCACCAAGGCGCCCGGGAAAGGCACCGGCCTCGGCCTCCACACGTCGTACAACGTGGTCGTGAAGAAGCACGGGGGGCGCATCGAGGTGCGGTCCCAGCCGGGCGCCACCTGCTTCCGCGTGTGGCTCCCCCTGCACGCCCGACCTGCGACGCCCGCCGAGGAGGAGTGATGGGCAAGCCGATCATCCTGAGCATCGACGACGATCCCGAGGTGCTCGGCGCGGTGGTGCGCGACCTGCGGCAGCGCTTCAAGGGGGCGTACCGGATCGTGAAGGCCAGCTCGGGCGCCGAGGCGCTGGAGGTGACGCGCCAGCTCAAGGCACGGAACGACGTGCTCGCCCTGTTCGTGGCCGACGAGCGCATGCCCGGCATGAGCGGCACCGAGTTCCTGGCCGAGGCCCGCAAGCTCTACCCGGACGCCCGCAAGGTGCTGCTCACCGCCTACGCCGACACGTCCGCGGCCATCTCCGGCATCAACGAGGTGGGCCTCGACCACTACCTGATGAAGCCCTGGGACCCTCCGGAGGACAACCTCTACCCGGTGCTCGACGACCTCCTCGACGACTGGACGGCGTCCTACCGCCCTCCGTTCGAGGGCATCCGCGTGGCGGGTACGCCCTGGTCGCCCCACTCCTACGCGGTGCGCGACTTCCTCTCGCGGACCCAGATCCCGTACCAGTGGATCGATCTCGAGCGCGACGACGCGATGCGGGCGCTCGCCCTCGAGGCCAGCCCCGATCTCGCGCGCCTGCCGGTGGTCTACTTCCCCGACGGCACCACCCTGGTGGAGCCGGCGCTGCGGGAGCTCGCCTCCCAGTGCGGCCTCAAGACCCAGGCGGCGGAGCGCTTCTACGACGTGCTGGTGCTCGGCGGCGGGCCCAGCGGTCTCGCCGGCGCGGTCTACGGCGCCAGCGAGGGCCTGCGCACCGCGCTCATCGAGACGGACGCCCCCGGCGGACAGGCCGGCACCAGCTCGCAGATCGAGAACTACCTGGGCTTCCCGAGCGGGGTGTCGGGCGCCGACCTGGCGCGGCGGGCGAGCACGCAGGCCCAGCGCTTCGGGGCCGAGATCGTCTGCCCGCGTCAGGTGGTGCGCGTGCGCCGCCAGGACCCCTACCGGATCGTGGAGCTGGAGGACGGCACCGAGCTGTCGGCCTGCGCCGTGCTCGTGGCCACCGGCATGCAGGTGCGACGGCTGGAGGCCCCCGGCATCCAGGAGTTCACGGGCGCGGGCGTGTACTACGGCGCCGCCCTCACGGAGGCCGCCAGCTGCCGCGACCGGCACGTGATGGTGATCGGCGGAGCGAACTCCGCCGGCCAGGCCGCGATGCTGCTCTGCCGGTACGCCGCGAAGGTGAGCGTCGTGGTGCGGGGGCCCGACCTGAAGGCCTCGATGTCGCAGTACCTCATCACCCGCATCGACGACGCGCCCAACGTCGAGGTGCTCACCCACACCCAGGTGGCGTCCGTCGCCGGCGACCGCCGCCTGTCGTCCGTGACCCTCGCGGGCCCCGACGGGCAGCGCACGGTGGACGACGTCTTCGCGATGTTCATCTTCATCGGCTCGGCGCCGCGATCCGACGCCGTGGCCGACCTGGTGGAGCGCGACGAGAAGGGCTTCGTGCTCACCGGACCCGACCTGCTCCGCGCCGGCCGACGCCCGAAGGGCTGGACCCTCGATCGCGACCCCTACCTCCTCGAGACCAGCGTCCCCGGCGTGTTCGCCGTGGGCGACATCCGCGGCGGCTCCATGAAGCGCGTGGCCTCCGCCGTGGGCGAGGGATCCGCGGCCATCAGCATGGTGCACAGGTACCTGGAGACGGTGTGAGCACGTCGGCGCGAGAGACCTTCCAGGCCTGGTTCGACCTCTGCTGCCAGCCCTCGGTGATGCGCCGGGGCGCGAAGTACGCGGTGGTGGTGGGCACGGTGCTGATCACCATCAACCACGGCGATGCCCTCGCCCGGGGCGAGGTCGACACGCCCCGCCTCGTCCGCATGGGCCTCACGGTGATGGTGCCCTTCTTCGTCTCGGTGCTGTCGAGCGCCGGCGCCCTGCGCTCCGCCGAGGCCCGCGCGGAGCCGCCCGAGGGGTCGGGACCGGCGTAGATCGCCCCCGCCTACAGCAGCTCCTCCAGGAACCAGGCGGCCAGCTCGGCGCGGCCCGCCACCCCCGCCTTGCGGTAGACGGCGCGCGCCTGCTCCCGGGCGGTGCGCTCGCCCGTGTCGCGCACGGCAGCGATCTCCCCGAACGACAGGCCCTTGAGCATCAGCAGCGCCACCTCGGCCTCGGCCGGCGTGAGGGCCCAGGCGACCAGCTGCCGCTCGATGCGCCCGCCGGGCCCGGCGAGCAGCTCCTCGGCGCGTGCACGCCACCGGGAGGCCTCGGCCCGCTCGAGGCGGTAGCGGCGAGCGAACCAGCCCGCCCCGGCGAGGGCGAGGAGCGCGGCCAGCGCCTCCACGGCCACGTGGAGGCCCCCCGTGCCGCGCCCGGCATCCGCCAGGAGGTCCACCCCGACCAGCGCCGCCACCACGGCGAAGAGCACGGTTCCCACGGTACTTGCGCGCACGTCTGTCACCTGCCGGGTGGGCGCCGGGGCGATCCGGCGCGAGAGGGGGGCAGGAGGTCACCATGACCCGACGCCTCGTCTCCCGCCTCGCCGTGGCCGCCGCCACCGTGTTCGCCCTGGCGCAGCTCGTCCCCTACCGCGTGCAGAACCCCCCGGTGGTGGAAGAGGTGCGCTGGGACAGCCCCCGCACCGCCGAGCTGGCGCGACGGGCCTGCTTCGACTGCCACTCGCACGAGGTGGTGGTGCCCTGGTACGGCCACGTCGCCCCCGTGGCCTGGGTGGTGCGCCACCACGTGGACGAGGGGCGCGCCGCCCTCGACTTCTCCGACGTGGCCCACCTGGGCGAGGAGGCCCACGAGGCGGGCGAGGTGGTCGCCGAGGGCGAGATGCCCCCCGCGTACTACACGGCCCTGCACCCCGAGGCCCGCCTCACCGACGCCGAGAAGCGCGCCCTGATCGACGGGCTCGACGCCACGCTCCGCGCCGCCGGCGGCGGGTCCCACGAGGACGCGGACGAGGAGGAGGACGACGGCGACCACGATGACTGACGGGGGCTCCCGTCCCGCGGGCCGTCGGCCGCGCTGATCCACGACGGGCCCGCGGGGCTCGCAGGGACCCGGAACTCCCGCGAGACGGACCGCTCGCGGGGAGGCTCCTCGCGGGCATCGGGGACGCGCCGGATCACGGGGCCTGGCATGCCCGCTGGCAGCCCCGGGTGGCGGGTCACGCCGGCTCCATGGCAGGCTGACGCCGGGGCACGGGGGGAGCACCAGTCCATGCGCACAGCCGCGATCCTCGCCAGCACGCTGGCCGCCACCGCCTGCATCGCACGGCCGTTCGACGCCGACCCCTGCCCCGACGCCGTGGAGGAGACCTTCCGCGGATCCGAGGAGCTGCCGCTCGGGGCCACCGCCGACGAGGCACTGGCCGCGCTGCCGCTGGAGCTCCCCCTCACCGTGGTACCCCTGCGCGACCGGGCGCGCGGCGCCCTCGGCACCTGGTCCACGCTGTCGCAGGGGGTCGCCGGACTGCTGCAGCTCGACACCGAGGCCACCACGGTGCGATCGGGCCAGACGCCCCTGCGCCCGGCGATCGACGAGCCCGACGTCTGCCACGAGCACGCCGAGGTGGAGGTCACCGCGGCGTGGACCCTGGGTGACACCGGCCTCGACTGCGCCCGGGCGACCGGCACCGCCGCGCTCGGCGGCCCCGACCTGCTGCCGCTGCACCTGCTGCTGACCTGCGAGGACCAGGCCCCTGCCGAGGTCTTCGAGCGCCTGAAGGCCGCCATCGCCAACGATCCCACGCTCGCCGGCCCCGGCGTGGACGGTCCCGACGACGTCCAGATCCGCTGGGCGCGCCTGGTGCTGCAGCAGTGGAACGACCAGCACCTGCTCGACGTGCAGTTCGGCTGGTCCACCCCGCGGCGCGAGGGCGACAGCGGGCACGGCATCCTCCAGCTGGAGCGCGGCGCCCCCGCGGAGTGAGCGTGGACGGGGCTGCCACCGCGTCGCGGGCGGCGTAGGGGGTCCCCTCGCCCCGCAGGACCACCCGTGCGCAACCGCTGGTTCCACCGCCCCCTGCTCCACACCGAGCACCACACGCCCAAGCGCGTGACGTGGCTCGAGCTGTTCTACGACCTGATCTTCGTCGCCTCGATCATCCAGCTGGGCGACGCCCTGTCGGACCACGTGGCCCACAAGCAGGTGTGGCTGGGCCTGGGCACCTTCGCCCTGCACTTCGTGCCGCTGTGGATCGCGTGGACGGGCTTCACCTTCTACGCCAACCGCTTCGACGTGGACGACTTCGTCCACCGGGCGCTGGTGCTGCTGCAGATGGCGGCCGTGGGCTGCATCGGCGTGAGCGCACCGCGGGCCATGGCCGCCGAGCCCGACGCCCTGCCCTTCGCCCTGTCGGTGGCGGCGGCCCACGCCGTGATCGCCATGATGTACGTGCGCGCGTGGAAGCACACCACGGAGGCCCGGGACTACAGCCGCTACTGGGGCGCGGTCTTCGCCGTGGCCGCCGCGCTGTGGGGCGTGTCGGCGCTCCTGCCCGACCCGTGGTGCGAGCTGGTGTGGGTGATCGCCATGCTGGTGGTGGTGTTCGCGCCCACGTCGCGGGCCTCGCGCGGCCTCGCCGACCTCTACCCGCT
Organism: Alphaproteobacteria bacterium; assembly: GCA_020632955.1. Lineage (GTDB taxonomy): Bacteria > Myxococcota_A > UBA796 > UBA796 > JACKEO01. The sequence continues at coordinate 137,401 of JACKEO010000007.1, read as the reverse complement.
CGACATGGAGCACCTGGCCGAGCGCTACGGGCTGCTCACGATCATCGTGCTGGGCGAGAGCTTCGTGAAGGTGCTGTCCTACCTGGCCGCCGACGCCCACGGCACCGAGCCCGAGATGCTCACCAAGGGCCTGTTCAACCTGGTGATCACCAGCGCGGTGTGGTGGGTCTACTTCGACGACGTGGCGGGCAGTCACCTCAAGCCCGGCCGCAACACCTGGATCGTCTGGCTCTACGGCCACCTGCCCCTGGCCATGGCCGTCACCGCGGTGGGCGTCGCGGTGAAGCACGACATCAAGATCGACTGGCTGGGTGTGCCGCCGGCGCCGTACCGCATCCTGCTCGTCACCACGCTGGCGGCCACCTTCGCGTCGGTGGCCCTCATCGACGCGGTCACCCAGCGGGGCACCACCGACCTCGACGAGCGCTGGCGGATCGCGGTGCGCCTGGGCTCCGCCGCCCTGCTCCCCCTGCTCGGCCTCGCCGGCGGCAGCATGAACGGCGGCACCTTCCTCGGCCTCGTCACCCTGCTCTGCGTGGCGCAGGTGGCCTTCGACATGGCCATGGCCCCCCTCGCGGGCACCACCGAGGAGGCGGTGCCCACCTCCGAGCTGGCCCGTCGCCGGCGCGACGGCAGCACCGACGTGCCGGTGCGCAGCCGCTGGAGCGCCAGCGAGGCCATCCGCCACGGCACCCCCACCGGGATGCGGCGCGACCTCTACTTCTGGCTCATGGAGGGCAGCTGGACCCGGCTGGTGGTCTTCCTGGTGGTGGCCTTCATCCTCACCAACGCCGCCTTCGCCTGCCTCTTCCTGCTCGACGCCGACGCGATCGCCGGGCCGCACCCGCCGGGCTTCTTCGACGCCTTCAGCTTCAGCGTCCAGACCTTCGCCACCATCGGCTACGGCGTCATGGCCCCCGGCACGGCCTACGCCGATCTCCTCGTGGCGGTGGAGGCGGCGGTGGGCATCCTGGGCGCCGCCCTGGCCACGGGCCTGATGCTCGCCAAGGCCAGCCGCCCCGTGGCGCGCGTGCTGTTCAGCAACGTGCTCGTGGTCACCCGCTGGGACGGACGCCCCACGCTCCTCTTCCGCGTGGGCAACGCGCGCGGCAACGAGATCATGGAGGCCACGATCAACGTCTCGATCCTGCGCGACGTCATCACGCCCGAGGGCCACCACATCCGCCAGCTCGTCGACCTGCCGCTCGAGCGTTCGCGCACCCCGATCTTCGCGATGACCTGGACGGTGCGGCACGCCATCGACGAGCACAGTCCGCTCGCCGGCATCGACTGGGACGACCCCGGGGACCACCTCGCCGGCATCATCGCCACCCTCATGGGCCACGACGGCACCTACTCCCAGACGGTCCAGGCGCGGCACGTGTGGGGTCCGGAGGACGTGCAGCCCAACGCGCGCTTCGTCGACATCGTGAGCCAGATGCCCGACGGACGCTTCGTCATCGACTACGCCCAGTTCCACCACGTGGTGCCCGACGACTCCGCGGTGCAGGAGGCGGCGGCCTCATGAGTTCCCAGGTCTTCCTCGTGCCGGGCTTCCTCGGCTTCTCGAAGCTGGGGTCCCAGGGCTACTTCACCGACGTCGCGGGCCCCCTCGAGGAGGCCGGCTTCACGGTCACGCCGCTCGACACCATCTCCACGGGCTCGATCGCGGCGCGGGCGCGCCACCTCGCCGACGAGCTCGTCCGCACCCTGGAGCCCGGCGTCGAGCACCTCCACTTCGTCGGGCACTCCACCGGCGGCCTCGACGTCCGCCTGCTGCTGGGCGCCACCCGGCAGGTGCTGCGCGATCATCGCTTCGCCGACGGCTCGACGGTGGCGGACGCCCGCGCAGCATCCCAGGCCCACACGCTGCTCACCGCGCTCGACCGCACGCGCGCGGCCGTGGGCCTGGCCACGCCCCACCGCGGCACGCCCCTGGCCGACCTCGCCCTCGCCGCCGGGCTGGGCCTCGTGTCGCAGCGCACGGTCCGCGTGATCACCCACCCGCTCGTCCGGCCGCTCACCGGCCTCGCCCTGCGCAGCGTCCAGGCCTCGGTGCGTCGCCTCGCGCCCCTCACGGTGGAGGGCTCCTTCACCCGCTGGATCAGCGGCAGCCTCCTCGACGGCGAGCCCCACGAGATCCTGCTCTGGCTGTCGGAGGTGGGACTCGACACGGGTGCGCTGCTGGGGCTCACCACCACGTCGATGACCTCGCTCCACCCCGCTCTGCAGGATCGGCCGGGCGTGCGCTACGCCAGCGCCTGCACCGCCGCGCCCCGCCCCACCGGCGGCCTCGGCCCGCCCGGCGTGGTGTGGGCCAACACCGCCGTCTACCGCGCCCTCTGGCAGGTCACCGGGCACGACCCCGCCCCGCTCGCGCCGTACGCTCCCGGCGACCTCGCCGCGCTCCGTGCCCGCTGGACGCGCGACGCCGCAGCGGGCCACGACGTCGGCGACGTCGAGCTCCCCGAGCCCGGCACGGTCGCCACGCTGCCCAACGACGGCATCGTGCCCACCTACAGCCAGGTGCACGGCGAGGTGGTCGCCGTCGTCGCGTCCGACCACCTCGACTGCGTGGGCTTCTACCCGCACTGCCAGGGCACGGGCGGCGACTGGCCCCGGTGCGAGGGGCGTCCGTCGCTGTCGGGCTGGGTGCGCTCGGGGGCCGACTACCGCGACAGCCGCCACGCCTTCCTGTGGTCGCGCCTCGCCGCCTGCTTCACCGCAGCCGAGCAGGGCGAGCCCTTCCCGGTGTGAGCCCGGCCCGCGCGACGGGACGGGACCGTCCTTGCGTCGCGGCCCGCCAGCCCCGAAGATAGCCCCAGCCCGGAGGTCCCGATGACGCTGCTGCTCTCCCTCGTCCTCGCCGGCTGCGGGGGCGCCGACGAGGCGACCGCGCCGCCGATGCCCGCCGAGCCCGCTGCCCAGGAGGCGCCCGCCGAGGCCGCCCACGAGGGCATGGACCACGACGCGCACGCCTTCGTCGCGCTCGACGGCGACGGCAAGCGGGTCTTCTTCCAGGCACCCGCCGACGGTGCCACCGTGACGAGCCCGCTGGCGGTGGTCTTCGGCGCCGAGGGTGTCGAGGTGAAGCCCGCCGGCACGATGGAGCCCAACACCGGTCACCACCACCTGGTGATCGACGGCGCGCCCGTCGCCGCAGGCGAGGCCGTGCCGGCCGATGCCACCCACATCCACTACGGCAAGGGCCAGACCGAGACCGAGATCGAGCTCGCGCCGGGCCAGCACACGCTCACCATGCAGCTGGCCGACGGGATGCACCGCTCCTACGGCCCGGACTTCAGCGCCACGATCACCGTCACGGTGGAGGGCGCCGCCGAGGGGGCCGAGGCCGCCCCGTGAAGCTGCCCGCGCAGCCCACCCTGCGCGACCTCCAGCGCTACGTCCACGCGCTGGAGGCCCACCACGGCTGGCTCGAGGCCGACGCCGCCCGCACCTGCTTCCTCATGGGCGAGGAGGTGGGCGAGGTCTTCGGCGCCGTGCGGGCCTGGGAGCGCGCCGACGACGCGGCGCGACCCGCCGCCGCCGAGGCCGTGGGCGAGGAGATCGTCGACGTGCTCAACTACCTGCTCGCCCTCGCGAACCGCCTCGACCTCGACCTCGAGGCCTCCTTCCGCGCCAAGAACGGCCGCAACGAGACGCGCACCTGGTCATGAGGGCCCTGCTCCTCGGCGCGCTCCTGCTCGCCGGCTGCGCGGCCCGGCCCTGGCAGATCGGCGTGGCGAGCTGGTACGGCCCCGGCTTCGCCGGTCGGCCCACCGCCTCGGGCGACACCTTCCGCCCCGCGCGCCACACCGCGGCGCACAAGGAGCTCGCCTTCGGCAGCGTGGTGGTGGTGGTGCGGGTCGACACCGGCCGACGCGTGCGCGTCGTGGTCAACGACCGGGGGCCCTTCGTCGCGGGGCGCGTGCTCGACCTGTCGAAGGGCGCGGCGCGACGACTCGACATGATCCAGGCCGGCACCGCGGAGGTGCGCTGGAAGGTGGTGGGCTGCAGGCGCGGCTACGACGGCCCCCGCGGTTGCGGGCGCTGAGACGCGAGCAAGGTCAAGCGCGGACCGGACGGACCGATGAACGCAGGCGAACGCTTGCGCGCGGGGGTTCGGGCTGCCCACGAGAGCTTGGCAGTCCCACCAGGGTGGTCTGGACCCTCGCGCGCCCCCCGCCCGGGCGCAGGAGGCTCACGCCTCCTCGAACCACTCGATGACGATCACCATCTCCTCGGTGAGGACGTCGTTCGCCTTGCCGTCGAAGCCGTTGATCTTCCAGCTGCGCGGCCAGGCCCCGAACACCTCCCAGGACCGCTCCCCCGACCCGTCGCGGGCACGCAGGTCGAGGCGCATCGAACGCGGATCCGCCTTGCCCGACTCGACCGCCTGGAACCAGTCGATGAGCTCGGGCGAGGTGAGGATGCCCTTCTTGAGCGTGATGTCGCCGTACTTCACGCGGCCGGGGCGCTTGCGGACGTAGAGGCCACCGTCCCTGGTGTCGACCACCTCGGAGATGACCTCGACCTCGGCACCCAGACCGTCGAAGTCCCGGAAGTACCCGGCGCTGATGCCCTCGATCTCGATCTTGAAGTTGTAGTTGCCGACGTGGTCGAGCTCCGCGCGCCGGGTGGGCGCGGCGAGGAGCAGGCCGCCGAGCACGAGCATGCCCGCGGAACCGAGCTTCGCATCCATGGGACCCCCAGTGGTCTCTGACCCCCCTTTCCTACACCTGCCGGAGGCCGCCTTCAATCGGTACCCGGATTCTCCCCGGCCAGCGCGGTGGCCCAGCGTGCAAGCAGGTCGTCGTCGTCCGCCATGACGTGCGCGAGGGCCGACGAGCGCAGCGACCGGTTCACCGTACGGATCGCCTCGGCCACCACGGCCTCGTCGGGCGCCAGGCGTCGCGCGTGCGCCGCGATCACGGGGGCGAGGGCTCCGGCCAGCGCCGTCTGGAGCGCGAGCCAGCCCACGCCCACAGCCAGGGTGCGCGACCTGTGCGGGCGCCCGAGGAAGATCGCGTGCCGGAGGTGCAGGCGCAGCAGCTCCTCGCCAGGGTCGCCCACGCGGGTGCCCGGGAGCTGCCGGCGGTGGGCCGACGCCACGTCCCAGAGGTCGCCCACCACCTCCCGGCGCCCGAGCAGCAGCGCGGCCGCGAGGCGCGTGCGGGCCTGCAGATCGGCGCGTACCAGCACGCCCGCGTCGAGGTCCTCCTTGGCCACCTTCCCCGTCCACGCGAGCACCCGCTCCAGCACGGGCTGCACCACGTCGGCGGCGCGCGGCACCAGCTCCCGCACGGGAGGACCCTCGGGCTCGGGCCCCCCGAGGAGCACCCGGGCGAGCCGACGCAGGTGACCGGCGATGGGCAGCGCGGTGTCGTCCAGCCCGGCGAGGGCCTCGGCCTCCACCGCCCGCCAGTCGGCCCAGGGCACGGTGCGCGCCGCGTCCACCCGCACCGGGTCGTCGAGCTGTTCCACGGGGACCTCGGCGGCCAGCGCGACCGCGGCCGGCACCTGCTCGGCGAGCGGCAGGCCGAAGCGCGCCTGGGTCATGCCGCCGCACTCCATGTTGAGGCCCACACGCAGCACCCGGTCGGGGAAGGCCACCAGCTCCAGGGGGTAGGCGCGACAGGCGGCCGGCTTTGCCTCGTGGCCGAGCTCCGCGTGGACCCGGCACCGGCGCTGCTCGTCGAGGAAGACGCAGACGCCGTCGATGTCGCGGAGCGAGCGGATGCGACGCCCCGAGGCATCCTCCGCCCAGCTGAAGCGCTCGCCGCGCAGGTGGGGCGGATCCCCCGCGAAGGCATGGGCCTCCAGGCGCGCCGCGGTCGCGTCGTCCACGGGGCCCACGACGTAGCCACCGCAGCACATGCCGGAGCCCTGGCAGGTGAAGCGGGCACCCGGCAGCGGCTCCACCCGCCAGGAGGCCACCGCGTCGGCACGCAGGCGCACGGTGCCCGGCTGCACCACGGGCGCCCGCTGCCGCGACGCCGACGGGTCCACCAGCAGGCCCGCCTCGTCGAGGAAGTCGAGCACCTTGACGAGCAGGGCGCGCGGCACGCGGCCGCCCCGGCCGAGGTTCACGCGTCGCAGCACCTCGTCCACGGTGCGCTGCCCGTCCAGGGCGTGCACCACCCGCCACGAGGGCGCGTCGAGCCCGTAGCGGCGCCGGAAGGTGGGATCCTCGATCACCCCCGGCTTGTCGCGGGTGCCCTGCCGACGCACCACGAGATCGTCGCGCAGGCGCGGCACCACCTCCGGTCCCCAGCGATCCGCGGTGTCGGTCACTCGCCCTCCCCGGTGGGCGCCGTCCACGACGCCAGGCTGCCCTCGACGAAGCGCCCGGGACGCGCCGGATCGAGGCGCAGGAAGCGCCCCCCGTCGGCCGCGCCCCAGCGCACCTCCACCTCCTCGTCCACCACCACCACCTCCAGACGCTCCGGGGTGGGCGTGCTGGCCACCTGCTGCCGGTGCAACGGCGCGAAGGCCTCCCCGTCGGACTGCAGCGACTGCAGCTCCACGGCGGTGCCCGTGGACCACGCGACGTGCACCCGGCCGGGGCTGTCGCCGGCGATGGCCACCCGTGCCGCCTCGGGCTCCCAGGCCAGCTCGCGGACGTCGCCGTCGGGGCCCACCCACACCACGTGCCCGCCTTCCCGCAGCTCCACGCGGTGTGGCTGCCCGTCGACCTCGGCCGTGACGTGGGGCGGCGTGAACGAGCTGGTGGTGCCGGCAGGCGGGAGCGGCTGCTCGGGCGCGCGTCGGAGGGCGTCGCCGTCCTCGTCCCCGAGCTCGATCCAGTCCGGCGGCGTGGCGCCGGCGCGGGGCGGGCGCACGGCCGCGGACCCGGCGGCCGGTTCCGGGAGGGCATCCCGTCGTCCCGGCGCCAGCACCAGGGCGGCGACGATCACCGCGCACAGCACCCCGATGCCGCCGAGCACCAGCCGCCAGGCGGTCACGCGGCAGCCCCGGACGCGGGGGACGGCCGGACCCGTCGCACCAGCCACCAGGCGAGGCCCGCGAAGATGGCCACGTCGGCCACGTTCGCCGCGGCGGGCAGGCCCGGCAGGTGCAGCACGACGAAGTCCACCACGCCGCCGTACAGCACCCGGTCGATGCCGTTGCCCACGAAGCCCGCGAGCACCAGCGCCAGGGGCCGGAGGTCACCCTCGTGCTCCGGGCCCGCCTGCCACAGGAGCCGACCCAGGTAGGCGACGAAGACCACGGTGGCCGCGACGAACACGGCCTGCCGCCAGCCCGACGGGATGCCCGACAGGAAGCCCAGCATCCCCACCTCGTTGCGGTGCAGGTAGAGGTAGGCCACGTCGGGCACGAGCTCGATGGCGTCGTAGGCCTGCACGTCGGCCAGGCGCCATCGCGCGAGCTCCTTGGTGAGCCGGTCGCCCACCACCACCACGCCGCCCGACCAGGCCAGCAGCGCCGCCTTGCGACGGGACCAGCCCGCGTCGGCGTCGGCGGGTACGGGAGGCTGCGGGGCGGCGGAGGTCACGGGGTGCTCGGTCCGGATCGACGACGACGGGTGGACGGGACGGACGCCGTGGCGGGCGCTCCGGGCTTCGCGGCCTTCATGGAGTGGTGCCTGCACGACCCGGCGCAAGGGTACTACGCCACCGGCGCCGTGGCCCTCGGCCGCGACGGCCACTTCGACACCTGGCCCGAGCGCCTCCCGGCGGCGATGGGCCGGATGGTGGCGGAGGCGGCGCGCGAGGCGCTGGAGGCGCTGGACCGCGCCGGCCACCTGCCCGCCGAGGGCCCCCTCACGCTGCTCGAGCTGGGTGCGGGGCGGGGCACGCTGGCCAAGGCGGTGCTGGACGCCCTGGCCGCCAGCCGCGACGCCCCGCGCTGGCGACCGTGGGCGCACCGGCTGCGGCTGGTGGTGGGCGAGCACAGCCCGGCGCTGCGCGCCCTCCAGGCCACCACGCTGGCCGCGCACCTCGAGGCCGGGCGTGCCGAGCTGCGCGCGATCGACGCGCGCACGCTGACCTGGGAGGGTCCCTTCCACGGGGTGGTGATCGCGAACGAGCTGCTCGACACCTTCCCCGTGGAGCGGCTGCGCCTGGACGCCCCGCGCGCCCCGCTCTGCCGCGTGCACATGGCGGAGGGCGCCCAGGGCTGGGAGGAGGTGGACCTGCCGCTCGCCCTGGGCTGGCTCGACCCCGATGGTCGTCCGGGCGCGCTGCCCCCGGACCTGTCCGATCACCTCGACGCGGTCCGTCCGCTCCTGCAGGACCTCGCCGCCCAGGCCCTCCTGCCCGCCGAGGTGCTGTGGGCCCCGGGGATGGCGCCCTTCGTCGACGGCCTCGCCGCGCTGCTCCAGGGGCCCGATCGGGCCGGCGTGGCCCTGCTGGTGGACTACGGCGGCACCTCGCGCCACGTCCTCGACCCGCTGAGCCGCGACGTGCACCTGCGCGCCTTCGGCCCCGACCGCCGCGCGCGTCCCGCCTGGCACACCTGGCACGCCCCCGGGCGCTTCGATCTGACGTGGGACGTGGACTGGACCCACGTGGGGCGGCTGGCCACGGCGGCGGGCCTCGGCGTGCTCGTCCACGATCACCAGGGTGCCCTGGTGCGCGCGGTGCCCGAGGCGGAGCGCGCCCGACTGGAGCCCCGCGACCTCCTGGGCCGCTTCCAGCATGCGGCAGGCTTCCGGCTCTTCGGCCTCGGTCCGCCCGACGTCCACCTCCCGACGCTCGGCCCGCCGCGCCCCTGGGACGGTCCCGCCCTCGACACGCTCCACCCCGACGCCCTGAGAGCGCTCGCCACCCTGCCGCCTCCCGCCCCCACAGACGCGCTTCACGTGGGCGGAGAACCCCTGGCCGACCTCTGGGACGACGGGCAGGCGGGCGCGTGGGAGGCCGCCGAGCGCGCGCTGCGCTCCCGGGACTGGCTCACGCCGCCCGGCACCCTGCCCTGGCGCACCGCCGACCGCTGGGCGCTGGCCGTGCGCGCCCAGGTGCCCGAGCCCCTGCGATCCGTGCTGGCCGAGGCCCTCGCGCGTCCCGCCACCCTCGACGAGCTGGAGGCCCACGTGCGCCCGGCCGTGGACGCGGCCACGTGGGCCGCGGTGGACGCCTGGATCGCCGCCGCCGTGGAGTGCGGCGACCTGATCCCCGCCCGGCGCGCGTGAGCGGTCGGGAACCGCACGGGTGCCGATCGTGTCGGGCTACCCTCCGCGTGGGGGTGCGCGTGACCATCGTCCGAACCGCCTGGGTCCTCGTCCTCGCCGGCTGCGCAGCGGGGGCCGCGCCGGCGGAGCTGGAGGGCACGCCGATCCCCTTCCCGGACGACCCGGCCCTCGTCGCCGCCTACAACGAGGGCGTCACAGACCACGCCCCGGTGCCAGGCGTGCCGGACTGGCGGGTGGCCGCGCGGGCGGAGGAGGGCTGGTGGGACGGCTTCGGCCACCTCCGCGCCCGCACCCCCGAGGGCCTCGACGGGCAGGCGCCGCCCGAGGGCGCGCCGCGTCGCCCACGGGCAGAGGCCGCGATCGCGTCCGACCGCACCATCGGCCGTCGCGCGGACGGGGCGCTGGTGACGGCCCTCGGGCCCGACCGGGCCGACGCCCTGCTCCGCAGCGCCGGCGCGATGGGCGCCAGCGCGTGCGGGCCCACCCACGCCCCCTCCCCCGACGGCCGGCTCGGCGCCTGCGTGGACGGTCTCGGGGCCCATGCCTCGCTGGTGGCGTGGCCTCTCGCTACCCCCTGGCGCATGGCCGGGGGCAGCAGCTCGGGCGTGCCCCACCCCGACGGAGACCTCGTCGCCGTGCACGGCGACGGGCTGGTGGTGCGCGAGGTGCGCACCGGCCTGGTCGCCGCCCACCTGCCCCTCGGCGCCACCTGCGAGCCCCTCGCCTGGTCGGGCGACGGCGAGCACCTGCTGGGCTTCTGCCGTCCGCCGGGCGCCTTCCCGGAGGCGGTCACATGGGCGTGGCGCACGGGCGAGGTCCACCGCGAGGACGGACGGCCCCTCCGTCCCTTCCACGACCACCCCGTGCCGTGGGTGCCCGAGCTGGAGGGCTGGTGGCTCTTCGAGGCGGAGTGGTACTTCGGGCGCGAGCAGGGCGCGCTCGGCCACCTCGTGGGCCTCGACGCCCGCCAGCGACGGGTGCCACCGCCCGCCACCTTCCGCGCCCTCGATGTGGGGAACATCGGGCGTCGCCACATGACCTGGAGCCCCGACGGGCGCGCGGCCCTCCTGGCCGAGGTGCGGGCGCCGGTCACCTTCGACGACCCGCGGACCGTCCGCGTCACCCGCATGGAGGTGGAAGGCGACCACCTCGTGGCGCGCGGCTCCTTCACCACCGAGGGCGTGCACCCCTGGGTCCACGCCCTCGACGACGAGCGCAGCCTGCTGGTGACCCACACACAGCAGGGCCATCTCATCCCCGCCGGGTCCACGCTCTCGGTACTGGACGGCCAGGGGCGCCCGCTCTGGGGACCGGAGCCCGCGACCACCCTGGGCGAGGTCGCGCTGGGCGTGGCGCGCGCGACGGGGCGGTGCCCCGACGTGCCCGCGGACCTGCGCGGCCCCACGAACGCCTGGGTGGCCTCCCCGGACGGGCGGTGGGCCCTTAGCGCGGACGAACGCGTGGACCTCGCGGACGGCGTGCGCTGGCGCATCGCCTACGCCCGCACCGTCACCGTGCCCGCCGCGAACGCGCAGGGCGACCGGCTGTTCGGAGCCGTGCCGGACCTCCCCCAGCCCGGCGCGCCGCCCTGGCATGCGCTCGCATGGTTCGACGCATCCCGTGGACGGGTGACCTGGGCCGTCGAGAGCGCCGGGGCCGGCCTCGCGGCCCTCGGCAGCGAGGAGGACCGCTTGTTCCTGGGACCCCGCTACGGCCCCCGGCGCACGCTCACCACGGTGGATCTGGTCGACCTCGGTGCACGGACCGCACGCCGCGTGGAGGCCACGCAGATCGTGGTCACGGGGACCCGCGCCTGGCTGCAGCGCGAGGGAGCGCTGGTGCGCATCGACGCCACCGGTCGGGTGGACGCCCGGCTCGAGGTGCCCGCCCACCTCGGCCGGCGGCGGCAGGACGATCCGGACGAGCGCCCGGTCCACGGCACGCCCGGGCACGCCGAGCTGCGCAACGGCTGGGTGGCCTTCGCCTACGAGGCCGGCATCCTCGCGGTGCGCGCCGACGATCCCGGCGACCACCGGGCCTTCTCCCACGAGGAGGCCTTCGGCTTCTTCCGGGGCAGCCCCTCCTGCGGCACCGGCTACACGCCGCCGCTCTCGGGCTACCAGCGCGCCGGACGGGTGGTGGTGCTCCAACCCGAGGGTGCCGCGTCACGGCCCGCACCTTCCGAAGCCGACCTCGCGCCCCTCCACGGCAGCCTCGATCGCTGGCTGCGGAAGGCGCACGGCTTCGAGGGCGACAGCCTGTTCCGCACGCGGAAGCCCGCCACGGCGACGCCCGGCAGCCCGGCCAGCGGCGTCTTCCACCTGCTCCCGGGTCGAGGGTGGGCCCACGTGCGCCCCGACGGCAGCGGCAGCGGGCGCGACGCCGACGCCACGCTGCTGCGCGTCGATCCGGCCACGGGCCTGGAGACGTGGGCCTTCCCCTGGCAGGAGGAGGCCCGTCGCGACCCGCCGCCGATCACCTGGGCGACCTGCCCCTGGGACCGGTAGAGGGGCGCTCGCCGACTCTGGGGCATTCGCCCCACGGCGCTCCCCCGCCCCGCCTGCTACACAGCCTCCAGCACGGGACAGGGGGCCACGATGGCGGCGCGTCGATGGATCGGAGTGTGCGCGGTCACGCTGTGGACGGGGTGCGTCGTCGAGCCCGACGAGGCCACGGACGACACCGTCGCGGGTGACACGGATCCCGGCACCGAGGACACGCGCGACGGCGGCGACAGCGGCCCGAGCGACAGCGGCGACTCCGGAGACACCGGCGCGGTCGGAGACAGCGGCGACTCCGGCAACAGCGGCGACTCGGGGGACAGCGGCGACTCCGGGGACAGCGGCGACTCCGGAGACAGCGGTGCGGTCGGAGACAGCGGCGACTCCGGGGACTCCGGCGACAGCGGGGACTCCGGCGACAGCGGGGACTCCGGCGACAGCGGGGACTCCGGCGACAGCGGGGACTCCGGCGACAGCGGGGACTCCGGCGACAGCGGAGACTCCGGCGACAGCGGAGACTCCGGCGACAGCGGAGACTCCGGCCCGCCGGTCCCCACCTGCGACGCGGGGTGGATCTGGGGCCCGCCGATCGACACGCAGTTCTCCGACGGCACCACCGTCACGGTCGCGTCCGCCCTGGCGGGAGACGAAGAGCACTTCATCTACTATGCGATGGACCCGCACTGCACCCTGTCTGCGACCCTGACGACGGCCGCTCCCCACGCGTGGGACCTCCAGGTGCACAGCGAGTACACAGGTCTGTTCGAGAACCGGGACCCCTTCGCCGCGCACTACACGGGGGACATTGCGCTCAGCAGCATGCTCGACTGCACCATGTCCACGGGAGAGTTCTCCACGAACTGCTGGCGCTGGGATCAGGGCCTGCCCCTCGAGAGCCGCTCTTCCAAGGAGTCCTACGGCATGCTGCAGATCCTGCATCCGGCCACCGGCGCTCCCTGCGAGGGCTACACGCTCACCGTGTCGAGCACCTGCGCGGCGCCGCCCACCTGCACCCCCGATCCCCAGGAGCAGCCCGGCAACCCGCCCCACGCGCTCACCCTCACGCCCGCGCCCTCGAGCCCGCCGGGCACCACGCTGTCCACCGCCACCCTCACGGGTACCCTCGCGGACTTCTCCGACGTGGACGTGATCTCCGTGGACGTGGCCCGGGGCTGCACCGTGGAGGCCACCGCCACCTACGTCACCGGCGCAGCCGAGGTCGTCCTGTCCACCTACCAGCTCAACGGAGGGTGGGTGGTCCACCACACCGCCGAGGGCACGGGCGGGACGGTGACCTCCTCCGTGGTGGCCGACGATGTCGACGAGAACCCCGTCCGCGTGGCACTGAACGCGGATGCCTACTGCGTGGACTACCAGCTCGAGGTGCGCGCGAGCTGCCCGCTGCCCTGACCCACGGACCGTTCATGGCACCTCGGTGGCCGGGTCGGCGCAGACCAGCGTGTACCCGTCGGTCGAGCACAACGTGAGGCGCATCGCACCGTCCCGATCCACCCGCAGGCAGATGCGGCGGCCATCGGCGTCCTCCCCGGATGCGACCCTCGCGAGCATCTCCTGCAGCTCGGTCTCCAGACTGTCGTCCGCGCCCGGGTGCGGCGGCCGCGCCGGCAGCCACCCGAGCATCACCTCCCCCGCGTCGGTCACCACCTGCGCCGTGGCCAGGTCCACCCTCGCGCCGACCACGGTGCCCGGGGAGGAGACGGAGACGCGGGTCACCGAGGCGAAGTGGACGCCGGCGCTCCAGTCGCGCCGGGTGCGGGGCACGTAGGGCGCCCCGCCCACGGCGGCACAGACCTCCGCCAGCTCCGGCTCGTCCCCCACGACGTCGGCCACCCACCACGTCCGCCCCGCGACCTCACGGGGCCGCAGGCGCACCACCCGCTGCTCCGACGTGTAGGAGAAGCGCTCCGCGTCGCGCGCGATGCAGCCACCGTCGAAGGGCAGCGCGTCGGCACCGCAGGCAGGCGGCTCGGGCTCCACGAGGGGGACCGGCGGCAGCTCGGCGCCCCCCGGATCGCAGGCGGTCGAGAGCACCAGGCAGACCCACGGCCGCACCTGCCTCACCACTGGATCCTCACGCCACCCGCGCCGCCGGCCTCGCCCGGCGCGCCGCCCCGACCCCACGACGCCCCGTCCTCCGCGGGCACGTCGGGCGCAGCGCCGGCCGACAGTCGGGCGGACGTGGTCGCGGCCCAGCCACTGCCTCCCCCACCGCCGCAGGCCGGACTGCCCGGCACCACGTTCGCGCCACCGCCACCGCCCTGCCAGCCGCCGCCGCCGCCGCCGCCGCCGCGCAGGCCGCCGCCGCTCACCCCGAGGCCGAGGTGCGGGTTCGCGTACCCACCCGAGCCGCCCTGCAGCGGGGCACCGAAGCCCCCCGGGGGGGCCACGTCGTCCAGGGTGAGGGCGCGCAGACCGCCCCCACCGGGACCCCGCGCAGTACCCCCGGTGCCCGCGAAGGAGGCGTCCACCTGACCACACACCGGGGCATCGCGCCCACGGGCACCCCCCCCCGCACCGCCGTCACCTCCCGCGCCCGCGCCGCCACCCCCGCCCGCCACCACGAGGGCGCGCGCAGGCTCGAGGTCGTCGAGGTCCTCGCCGAGGAAGACGCCCGACCAGCCGCCCCCGGCACCTGCGCCCGTGCACCAGCGGTCGGAGGAGGGGTCGAGCGGGAAGCAGGACGCGACCTCGGTGGTCGGCGGCGTGCCCTCGGGTCGCTCGGGCAGGTGCTGGCCGGTCACGGGTGCGCCGGGTCCCCCGCCACCGAGCCAGGACCGGCCCGGGAGCGGGGCCGTCCATGTGCCCGCCCCCTGGCTGCCCCCCGCATCGCCCGCACGACCGGGCACCACCACGAGCGTGTCTCCCGGCGTGACCTCCACCTCCGCCAGCACGAAGCCGCCTGCGCCACCGCGGTGCCCGAGGGCCACGCCGTCGCCCGCAGGCGCCACGCTCCCCCCGCCTCCCGCTCCCCACGCGCTCACCGCGAGCCGGGTGACGCCGTCCGGCACCGTCCAGCGCCACGCCTGCCCGGCGCCCTGCGGCCGGGCCGCATCCGCGGGCATGGACGCGAACCACCGTTCGTGCGCCCACCCTCCCGCGGCCGGGGGTTCCCACCCCGCGAGGCACCCGGAAGCGCCGATGCAGAGCAGCAGACATGAAAGCGGGACGGGTCGCAGCATGCAGACGTCGACGATATCCACGCGACGATCGGAGGACCACATGCGCCGCTGGGCCCACGCCCTCGCGCTCGTCGCAGTCGCATGTGCGCCCCCGACGGACGCCGACACCGTCCCCGCGTCCCGCACCACCTCCACCGCGGAGGTCGCCCATCGCGCGCTGTATGGCCGGGTCCACGCCCTGAGCGACGCGAACGAGGGTCTCGCAGGCGTCACCGTGGAGGCCGCCGGGGTGACGGCCGAGAGCGACGTGGCGGGCGGCTACTGGATGGAGGTGCCCCAGCCGGTGCCCTGGCTCACGGTGGACGCCGGCGCCCGCGGCTACGTCCCACTGTTGGTCCACCTCCCCGACCACGGGGAGGCCCTTGAGGTGTGGCCCGGGCTGGCCACGCGGGAGGAGGTCGACCAGATCCTCACCCTGGCCGCCGCCACGTCGCGGATCTCGCCTACCTTCGACCCCACCCTGGCCTACCTCTTCGTCCAGATCCCCCACATCAGCGACAGCTCCGACACCGCGGGCGCCGAGCTCCGCGTGCGGGTGGACGGCGCGCCGCCCGAGGACGTGTACGTGGCCGCCTACAACACCGCGCTCGACACCTGCATCCCGCGGCGGGTGGAGGACGAGGTGGTGACCGTCGACGCCGCCTGCGACGGCTTCATGATGCTGCCGGAGCTCGAGGACGGCGCCACGGTGCGCTTCGAGATCACCCACCCCACGCGGGAGTGCGCGCGCAGCAAGGAGCAGCGCCTGGAGGGCCTGGCCACGCCCACGCTCGACTTCGAGATCGAGGCCGTGGCCGGCTGGCTCAACCTCACGGGAGCCGAGTGCGAGCCGGTCGACAAGCACTGATCCTGCTGGGTCTCGCGGGGTGTGCGATGGACTCCGACCCCGCGCCGACGCCCTCGCTCCTCGGCCTGTGGATGGCCGAGCCCGCCTCGCTGCCGCCCCGGGTGGCGCGGGAGCGCTTCGTCCGCCTGGAGCGCGCCCCCGTGGCGGCCCGAGGCCTGCGCTTCCAGGAAGAGGAGGACCGGATCACCTGGTGCCTCCACGACGTCCGGGAGCCCGATCCGCCCAGCCTGGCCTCCGCGCCCTGCGCGTGCACGCGCGACGGCTCTGCCGACTGCGTCGGAGGCACGCTGCTGCTGGAGGACCCGCTCGTGCCCGGCGGTCTCGCGGCCCTCACGATGTCCCACGACGACGCCCGCAGCGATCTCGTGGGGGTGGCCACGCTCATCGCCGCGGCCGAAGGCGACACGCTGGGCCTGCACGTGGTGTCGGTGCGCGAGGATCCGCTGCGCCGTCCCCGGGTGGCCACAGGCCTGCAGGGACCCGTGTGGGCGGGCGCCGACGAGCTGGGCTGGTACCGTCGTGTGGTCGAGTCCACGGCGTCCACGCCCTGACGGCGCTGGGGGCGTCCCGCGGCGTCGGCCGCCCCTGCACGAGCTTGACGCGAGGGCCGCGCCCGGCATGGTATCGCCCGGTGCATCCGAGGGAGTCCGATGCACCACGAGGTGCTCGCGCAGCTGCGCGACGTGCTGGGCGCCGACGCCGTCACCCTGGTCCAGCCGGTGGTCCGCGACGGCGCCCTCCTCGTGGGCCAGTGCCAGACCGTCTACCGGGAGGGCACCGAGGACTCGCCGCACATCGGGCGTCCGCTCGGCGGCGTGGCCCGCATCGCGCACCCCGAGGAGCTGTTCGAGCGCTACCACCAGAGCGAAGGCGGCGTGGTGGGCGTGCCCGTGTCGGGCCACCCGTACAAGTGCGGCGACGGCATGCAGCCGCTGCACGAGCCCCACCTCCTCGGGTGGACCGCCCCCGACAGCCAGCCCTCGCTGGGCTGCTGGCTCGTGCTCGATGGCGCCGCGCTCGCCTTCGTGCACGCCGTGGGCGGCACCCTGGGCGACGGCGCGGAGGCCCTGGCGGTGCTGGGCGACCTGCGACGTCGGCTGGCCCGGGCCTTCCAGACAGGCACGGCCCCGCTCTCGGGGACCGGCTTCGTGCTCCTCGGGCCCGCGCGCACGCCGGAGGCCACCGATCGGCGCGCCGCCGCCTTCGCCGCGGAGCGCGGGGACGAGCCCTGGCACACCGGCGTGTCCGCGGGCACCCTGGTGGTCGCCCGCACCCTCGAGGGCCCGCAGGACACGCGCCTGGCCACCGTGCGCCCGGTACGACCGCCCGAGGCCCCGGCCGGCCTCTCCCTCACGCCGACCCAGCGCGCCATCGCCCGGATGCTCTCGTCGAGCGCCACCCTCGACGAGATCGCCGTCGACCGGGCCTGCAGCCCCGCCACGATCCGACGCCACCGTGACGACATCTACCGGGCGCTGGGCGTGAGCCGGCGCACGGAGCTGATGGAGCGTCTGCGGAGAGTGTGAGGGGTGCGATCAGGGCCTGCGACGCCCCCGGCGGACCTCCACCGCACGCAGCACCGCGGCCGTCACCACGAGCCCCACGCCCACGCCACCGGCCGTCCAGCCCGCCGCGTTCGCCCCGAGCAGGGCCGCGCGGTCGCCGGCCTCGAGGGGCTGACCGCCGAGCGCGGGCACGGCCCCGGTCTCCGTCTGCTGCGCCAGCGCCCAGGTCACCGACGCAAGCACGACGCCGGCGACCCCGAGGGCCACCCCCGTGCCCAGCACGGCGCGCGGCACCGCACCCCAGCCGGGCGCCGGGCAGTCCGCGAGCCACGCACCACGGACCGCCTCCGCGCCGTCCCCCTCGGCGAGCACGCTCGTCCACGTGCCGCAGCGCTCGCCCTGCACCAGGTGGAAGCCCGACAGCACCGGCAGGTCGGCACGCGCGCGTCCGTCCAGCCAGAGCGTGCGGCCGTGGGGAAGGGCGACCGACGCCTCCATGGGCGGGGGCCGCCAGTCGCGCAGCTCGGCCAGGGCCGGGCCCACGGCGAGACGCAGGTCGGGACGTGCCCACGCCGCCGCGGTGCGCGGTGCGCGCCAGTCCTCGTGGAGCTGGTAGCGCACCACGGTGAGGTCGAGGAGCAGGCCCACCCAGGTCCGCTCGTCCACGGGCGCCTCGAGGCAGGCCGCCGCCTCCTGCAGCGCCTGCAGGGCACGCTCCACCTGGACGGTGGCCGGCTCCGGCGCCCGCACCACCTCCTCCAGGGTGCGCGCCACCTCCTCCACCGTGGGCACCCCCTCGCAGGCCCACGCCCCGGTCGACAGCAGCAGCGCCAGCATCATCAGCGCACCGCCTCGCACAGCCCGAGCCACGGCATGCAGCGCACCACGAGCTCGCCCGAGACCGGCACGATCACCTCGCCGGCGGGGACGAAGCCCTCCCCGAAGTCGGCCTCCACCTGCCAGGAGCCGGGGGCGACGCCACCCGGCGCCGCCACGAGGTCGCCACGCCGGAGCCGGGCCCGGCCTGGCGCCACCACGCGCCAGCCGGAGGTCGGCGCGGGCGGCACCTCCACCACGGCCCTTCCTCCGGACGAGGGCGCGTCGGGCGCGTCGGGCGCCGCCGCGGTCACCGCACGCCGCGACCGCACGGGCGGTGCGTCTGCCGCGGGCGGCGGCGCGACCTCGTCACCGTTCGCATCGGGCGCCTCGACGGCCTCGGCCGTCACGGGCACGACCGGTTCCGCCTCGGCCGCAGGCGCGACGGGTGCGGCCACCACCGGAGGGAGCGCCCCCGGGGCCGTCGTCTCCGAGGACCGTGTGGGAGGCTCCGTGTCCGACGTGCCCTGCAGCCACCACGCCCCGGCACCCGCTGCGAGGAACAGCCCGAGGATCAGCGGCGTCCATCGTCGCCGAGGAGCCGCCGCCAGCGGCACCTCCACGGTGGCCGGCACCTCCGAGACCTCCGGCACCACCACGCGCGAGGGCTCCGTGGTCCGTGCCACCGGCGCCGGCAGGCCCGCCGCAACGTCCACCAGGTCGGGCCCCGTGAGCACGTCGCGACAGGCACGCGCCGCCGCCCGCACCTCCGCCGGGGACGGCCGGTCCTCCGGCGACCACGCGAGCATGCGGGTCAGAAGGTCCGCGAGGTCGGGCCCCAGCTCCGGCAGCTCCGCCAGCCGCGCTGCCCGCCGGCCGGCCCACGCCGCCGCGCCCACCAGCACCCCGGGACGCACCCCGCCCGCCTCGGGCGGCAGGGCAGGCGGAGCCCCCAGCGCCTCCAGCGCCACGAGGCCCAGCGAGAAGACGTCGGAGGCCAGCGTGGCCTCCCGCCCGTCCCAGCGCTCGGGCGCCAGGTAGCCGGGCGTGCCCACCACCACCTGCGTCACGGTCCAGGCGTGGCGCTCCTGCCTCGCACCCCGCGCGAGACCGAAGTCGAGCAGCCAGGGACGTCCCCGCACGTCCAGCCGCAGGTTCGAGGGCTTGATGTCCCGGTGCACGAGGTGCAGCGGGTGTCCGTCGGCGTCGGGGCTCGACCACGCGCAGTCCAGCGCGTCGGCCACCACCTCGAGCAGGTCGGCCACGGCCCGGGGCGGGAAGACCACCCCGTCCGCCAGGAGGCGGCCGAGGTCGTGCCCGTGGACGTAGCGGGTGACGAGCGCCAGGGCGTCGTCCACCACCTGGAGCGCGACGAAGTCGGGGATGGCCGGGTGGGCGATCGAGGCGAGCGCCGTCGCCTCGTCGCGCAGGCGTGCGATGGCACGCGCGGCGACACGGAGATCCTCCGCCGGCATGAGCCGCTTGACGGCCACCTCCCGCGAGGGCCCGCCGGCGTGCACGAGCCGCGCCCGCTGCACCACGCCCTGGCCTCCTTCGCCGAGGACCTCGAAGAGCTCCAGCCGCGCGCCGCCGTCCACGGAACACCTACGGGCGGGCACACCCCACCTCGTGCTGCCCGATAGCGCCCGCGATCAGTCCGCGCAGCCCCCGGGAAGCCGCCCGTCGCCGTGCTGGTCGCACCACCAGGACGGCTCGCTGCCCGTGGGATCGACGAAGGGGTCGACCACCGTGCCGTCGGCGAGGTTCACCTCGAAGTGCAGGTGCGGGGTGGAGCTGACCCCGCTGGAGCCCACGAGGCCCAGCTGTCGACCCCGCGGCACCTCGTCGCCCACGGCCACCGCCACGCTGCCCTGCTTGAGGTGCCAGTAGAGCGACCGCACGCCGCCCTGGTGCTCGACGATCACCATGTTCGCCACGGGCGGCTCGTGGCCGTCGCAGTCGATGTCGCCGGTGATGGTGGCGTGGCAGCGGTCGTACTGGCCGTCGCGGGTGTCGACCACCACGCCCGGCGCGGCCGCGATCACCGCGAGGCTGCCGGCGTCCATCGCCGCGAAGCCGCCCTCGAGGATGAAGTCGCTGCCGTCGTGGCCGTCGTAGCAGGAGGGGAAGCTGCGCCCGAGGTAGTCCGTGCAGATCGCGCGCCCGATGACCGAGTCGGAGTGGTCGGCGGGGTCGTGATCGACGCCCACGACCTCCCCGATCTCCGCCGGGTCGGCCAGCGGGAAGGCGAAGCGGACGGGCTCGACGAGCACGTCGGTGTCGGCCTCGTCGGGCGGGGACCCGGCACAGGCGCACAGCAGCAGCAGGTGGCAGGCTCGGCGCATGGCTGCGGGCTAACCACCCCTTCGGGCGGCCGCGACGGGAAGCCCGGGGGCGGAGGACGCGTGCGTCAGGTGGACCGCGATCTCTGGGTGGTCGACGCCGATCACTGGATGCCCGGGGGCGTGTGGTTCCCGGTGCGCATGGTGGTGGCCCGCCTTCCGGACGGCGGCCTGTGGCTCCACAGCCCGGTGCCCATCGACGACGTGCTCGCGCAGGCCCTCGAGGCGCTGGGGCCGGTGCGCACGCTGGTGTCGCCCAACCTGCTCCACGACGCCTACCTGGGGCCCGCCAGCACGCGCTGGCCCGAGGCCACGGTGTGGGCGGCCCCGGGCCTGGCGGGCCGGCGACCCGACCTCCGCATCGACCACGTGCACGGCCGCGACCCGGCCCCGTGGGCCGACGTGCTCACCCCCTTCGCCCTCGACGGGGTGCCCAGCGTGCAGGAGACGGTCTTCCTGCACCGCCCCACGCGCACGCTGATCTGCACCGACATGGTCTTCCACGTGCACGAGGCGCCCACCTGGAAGAGCCGCCTGCTCTTCCGCATCGTGGGGGCGTGGCGTCGCCTGCGCATGAGCCGCACCTGGTGGTTCCTCACGCGGGACCGCCCGGCCCTGTCGGCCTCCCTCGCCCACCTCCTCACCCAGGACATCCGCCGCGTGATCCCCGCCCACGGCGAGGTGGTGGAGGAGCAGGCGCGAGACCGCCTCGACGCCGCCGTGCGCTGGCAGATGAGCCGCGCCCCGGTGCTGCCCCCCGTGCCCGTGGCGGGACGCGAGGAGCCGGCCCCCGGGTTCGACGCCGGTGCCGGTCCCCGGTGAAGGGCACCGCCGGGCGCACGCCGGGCGTTGCCGCGCGGCCCCCGCCTGCGCTACCGGGGCCCCGTTCTCCAGGGAGACGCCGATGATCCCCGCCTTGCTCCTCGCCAGCACCCTGCTGTCGGGCACCGCCCACGCCCAGACCATCCGCTCGACGAACGAGTGGGTCTTCCCCTCGGGCCTGCGGGTGGTGATCCTCGAGGACCACCGCTACCCCGTGAGCCACGTGGCCACGTCGGTGCACTCGGGATCCTCCGCGAGCCCGGCCGACACGAAGGAGCTCGCCCACCTCACCGAGCACCTCTGGTTCTACCGGGACGTGGGCGGCCGCAACGCGCGCGACGTCATCGACCGCCTCGGCTGCCAGAGCAACGCGTCCACCTCCGACGACGTCACCATCTACCAGCTCGGCTGCACCTCCGACGCCGCCGACGAGCAGCTCGCCCTGGCGCTCACCGTGCTCCAGACGCCCTGGACGGGCCTCGACGAGGACGAGATCGCCTCCAGCAAGCGCACGGTGGCCCAGGAGGCACGTCTGCGCACCGACCGGCTGGCCTCGCTCTGGCGCGCCGCGGCCCAGGGCCTGTTCGGCGAGGGCCACCCCTACCACGAGCCCGAGGACGTCCTGGGGGCCGTGCAGGGGGCCACGCTGGAGCAGGTGGGCTCCTTCGTCAGCGAGCACTACCGCTACGACGAGGCCGTGCTCGCGGTGCACGGCGACGTGCCGCCCGCGAAGGTGGCCGCGGCCCTGCGCACCTTCGCCGACCCGAAGATCCTGCACCCGAAGCTCACCGCGGACCACCTGCGCTCCTTCGGCGCCGGATCCCTGAAGTTCCTCGGCATCGACGAGGCCGAGCTGTGGTTCGAGGACCCCGACGCCCCCGGCCAGCCCCTGGGCTTCGTGGCGGCGCCCGAGCCCGTGCGCATCACCGAGGATCCGCCCCTTCGGCCCGCGAAGACGCTGGTGTCGTTCACCGCGCCGGTGGAGCGTCCCTTCACCGCGGTGGCCTACAGCATCCCGGCCAGCGACCTGTACACCTACTGGCCCACCTTCTGGCTCTCGGCCTTCGCCGAGGCCGACATCCGCGCGGCCGTCGCCAAGCGCAAGGAGGTCCGCGACGCCTGGTGCATGACCAGCCCGGGGCTGCTGGCGTCCACGCTGGTGTGCGTGGTGGAGCACGACGAGGAGGCCAGCCGCGACAAGCTCGAGGCCGCGATGCTCAAGGCCTTCGGCGCCAGCTGGAGCATGCCGCGCGAGGACGCCGTGAAGGCCTCCGGCGAGCGCTACGCCTGGCGCATGGACGAGGGCTCCGAGCGCGACGACGGAGGGCTGGGCACCACGGTGGAGGTGGCGCGCCACCTCTCGATGGTGGGCCACCCGATGTACTACGCGCGCAAGTACAAGCGGGACGTGGCCACCGAGGTCGCCCGCTACCGCACCCTGTCGTCCAGCTTCCTCGTGCCCGACCGCGCCGTGCGGATCCACGTCGACCCCGGCGTGAGCCTCGACGACGACGGCCTGGTGCTGGGCGAGGGCGGCGCCGGCGCCAGCCCGGTGGTGGCCACCGAGGACGCCACCGACCCCACGGGGCCGCTGCTTCCCGTGCTCGACGGGGCCACCTCGGAGCTCTTCGACAACGGCTTCCGCTTCGTCACGCTGCCGCGCGACGGCCTGGGCATGAGCCGCTGGGTGCTGTCGCTGCGGGTGCCCGAGGGCTTCCCGAAGGAGCTCCCCTACCTGGTGATCCCCGAGCTCAACGACGCCCGCACGAAGTCCAAGGACAGCGACGACTGGCGCTGGGGTGCACCCCTGTCGCCGGGCCAGCACCTCGCGATCACCTCCATCCGTGCAGGCGCCACGTCCGACCCGGGCGGGCTGGTGAAGTGGGTGGCCACCACGCTGGGCGAGCGCGAGGCGATGAAGCCCACCACGCGCACGGTGAACGACCGCAAGCTCTCGCTGCTCTCCTCGTGGCGTCGCGAGGGCTACTGGATGGCGCAGGCGGTCTACCAGACGCTGGCCGGCACCACGGCCCCCCTGGGGTCCACGCCCGACGACGTCGACGCGGCCCTGGCCACGTCCAAGGAGGACCTGGAGCGCTTCGTGACGGGCCTGCTGCGGCCCGAGCAGGCCACCCTCGTGGTGGCGGGCAAGTTCAACGAGGAGCTGCCCAAGCGCGCCGAGAAGATGTTCGGCAAGCTCGCGAAGCCCGAGGGCGACCCGCCCGCGTGGAACGCGCCGAAGCACACCACGTGGACCGGGCCGTCGAAGGTCTTCCTCTTCCCCGAGCCGGAGGGCGCCGCCACGGCGAGCGTCGACCTGTACTGCCCCATCGACCTCGGCGACCGCGACGATCGCATGCGCGAGGCCCTGGGCGACATCGCCTCCACGCTCGCGCGTGGCCGGGCCTACGCCGAGCTGCGCGAGGCGCGGGGCATCGCCTACACGCCGAGCGCCTACGTCGGCGCGCTCGAGGACGGCGACCTGCTGGTGCTCGGCACCGACACCCCGGCGGCCCAGCTCGCCACCACGATCGCCACCCTCCGCGAGCTGATCGCCACGCTCGCCACGAAGGGCCCGTCCGACGCCGAGCTCCGCCAGGCCCGCAACGCCCACGTCCAGGGCGTGCGTCTCTCGGTGGACTCCAACGCCGACGCCGCCTCCTTCGTCACCCCGGCCCTCGCCGCGGGCGTGGAGCTGGAGCAGCTGCAGTCGTGGGTGGACGACGTCCTCGCGCTGGGCGCCGCCGACGCGAAGCAGGCCCTGACGGCGTGCAGCGGGCACGAGGTGGCCATCGTCACCGGCGCCGCCAGCCTGGAGGCCACGCTGCGCAGCGCCGGGCTCGACCCGGTGGTGGTGGACTGGAAGGCCGACTTCCTGAAGCGGGTCCAGGCCTGGTTCCCCGCCCGCCTCGCCAAGGAGAAGGAGCGGCTCTGAGCCGCCCGCCCACCCGAGGTGGCCGCGCCCTCGCGATCGTGCGAGGATGGCCGCCGCCCCTGGCACCGTCCGGAGGAGACCCGATGGCCCGCACCACCCTCGCCCACGCCCTGCTCGCCGCGCTGACGCTGGGCGTGCTCCTTCCCGTCGCCACCCCGGCCGCCCACGCGGGCGACGCCCAGGTGTGCATCCTGCGTTCCATCGAGTCCCGCACCGCGCCGAAGAAGCCGAACATCTTCGAGACCGTCCTCGACTGCGGTCCCGCACCCACGCCGCAGCAGGAGGCGCTCGCGGCCGAGGTGAACAACGCGATGAACGCGGCCGCCGCCCTCGAGGTGATGGTGCGCGCCGGCTACGAGATCGAGGCCAGCTCGTGGCGCGACAGCTTCACGGGCCGACAGGAGCTCGGCATCTACACGCTGGTGGTCGGTCAGCCCGACCGCAAGCACATGGGTGGCAAGGGCAAGGGTCCGAAGAAGGGTCCCCCCGCCGACCTCCCCGACGCCGAGGCCGCCCCCGAGGCCGACGTGCCGGTGTCGGAGGAGTCCAGCCTCGACCTGCCGCCCGCCGACGAGTCGGCCGACGACGAGCCGATGGATGACGAGGCAGAGGCCGAGAAGCTCCTCGGCAACTGACCCGGGCGCCGGGGCGGCGGTGATCCGTCGTCGCTGGCTCCGGTCCTCGGCTCACCACCACCCCGACGCGAAGCGGACGACCACCGAGACCCCGTCGCTTCCGTCCGTTCGGTGTGCCGCCGGTTGGGCTGTCACGCATGAGCACCGCCGCGTTCGACAGCATGACCGCCGACGAGCAGATCGCGCACGTCCAGGATCTGTGGGATCGCATCGCCGCGCGTCCCGAGGACATCCGCGTGAGCGAAGCGTGGCGCGAGGAGCTCGCCCGGCGGTCCGCTGATCTGGAGGCCCACCCCGATGCGGTCATCCCGTGGGACGAGCTTCGGGCCGAGATCCGAGCCCGACTCGACAGGAACGGATGACCGTCAGCCTGTTCGTCCAGCCGCTCGCTCGGCTGGACATCCTCGACGCGGTGGACTGGTACGAGGGACAGCGGCCGGGGCTCGGGCTGGAGATGTCCGAGCAGGTGGAGGCGGCGATGCGGCGCGCCGCAGCGGACCCGCTGGGATGCGCGGTGGTCGAGGGCACGACGCGCCGCGTGTTGTGCCGTCGGTTCCCGTACGCGGTGTTCTTCGAGATGCAGGGGGGTCGGCTGGTGGTGAGGCCCACCAGTCCGACGTACGGCGGGGAGGCGGATCCGGTGGCTACGGCTCGGCCTGGCCGGCGTCCTCGTCGGGGCCGAGGTTGCCCTGGACGCGGCCCACGTAGTCGGCGAGGGCGCGGAGCTCGGTGGCGTCGAAGCCGCCGAAGACGTCGTCGAGGACGCCGTTGCAGACGCGCACGAGGCGCGGGAAGAGCTCACGGGCGTGGCGCGTGGTGCGGATGAGCATCGCGCGGCCGTCGGCCGGATCGGGGGCGCGCTCCACCCAGCCGTCCTCCTCCATCTTCTTCAGGAAGCGGCTGACCGTGACCTCGGTGATGGCCAGCTCGCGCGCGAGCTCGCGGGCGTTCAGCGGGCGCCGCGCGTTGAAGAGCACGATGAGGGCGTTGGCGCGGGCCGGCGTGATGTCGGCGATGCCGGCGTCGTCGAGGAGCTGCGCGCTGCGACGGAGGACCTGCTGGTTCACACGGGAGAAGGCGAGCATCAGCTCGGTCTGGAACCTGCGGAGGGCCAGCTCGTCGGCATCCGCGTGCGGGCGTTGCGCCTCGTTCATCCGGTCTCCATCGCGTCCAGACACTTAGCTGGCTCACCGTTCGGGAGCCACGCCGAGCGCCTGGAGCCCACCCCGGGCGTCCGGGGTCACGGGTCCGGGATGCACTGCACCTCGACCGTGAGGTCGTAGACGACGCACACGTCGGCCGCGTTCCACACCTCGAAGACGTACGCGCCTCCTCCGGCCACGTCGGTCCACTGGATGAACTCGACCGCGCTGGAGGTGAAGGCCGTCGCCACGTTGGTGTCGAACGGGTCGTAGAGCTCGATGTCGAGGTCGTTCGTGATCGGGTCCTCGAAGCGGACCTCGATGCGCAGCACGCAGCCCGAGGGGACGTTCACGGCGTAGGCATCCACGTCGGCGAAGCCCGCGCTCTCCACGTCCTCGAAGCGGGGGGCCGCGCCGTCCGCCACGATGGGCAGCGGGTACGGGTCGGGGCCGGCCTCGAAGGGGTCGCTGCCGCAGACGTTGAACACCGGACCGGAGTCCCCGCTGTCGCCCGAGTCCCCGCTGTCGCCCGAGTCCCCGCTGTCGCCGGTGTCGCAGGTGACCGTGAGGTCGAGGTCGTACGGGAGGCACGCGGCGAGCGCCTGCATGTCGAACAGCAGCATGTCCTGGCTGCCCGTCTCGTTCGTGTAGCTGAGGACGGCGCCGACACCGAAGCCCGAGCCGTCGTCCACCGTCGCCGCCAGGTTCGTCGAGTAGAGCAGCGCCGCCACGATCTCGGCGCGCGCGAAGGTCACGTCCACCTCGAGGGTGCAGCCCGGATCGAGGAGGATCGAGAACTCGTCGATGTCGGCTCCGTCGGCGAGCACGCCCGCGCCCTGCAGGGTGCCTCCCGACGGGGACACGCCCAGCGGCGTGGGCGCGCCGAGGCCGTTCGGCTCGTTGGGGTCGGTGGGGCAGCCCCCGCTGTCACCCGAATCACCCGAGTCGCCGCTGTCACCGCTGTCACCCACGGGGCCGCTGTCACCGGAGTCGCCCACGGGGCCGCTGTCGCCGCTGTCGCCGCTGTCGCCGCTGTCGCCCACGGGGCCGCTGTCGCCGGAGTCACCGCTGTCGCCAGAGTCGCCGACCGGGCCGCTGTCACCGGAGTCGCCGCTGTCGCCAGAGTCGCCGCTGTCACCGCTGTCGCCCACGGGGCCAC
Organism: Alphaproteobacteria bacterium; assembly: GCA_020632955.1. GTDB lineage: Bacteria > Myxococcota_A > UBA796 > UBA796 > JACKEO01. The sequence goes on along the minus strand of JACKEO010000007.1, from coordinate 110,343 downwards.
TGTCGCCGGAGTCGCCGGAGTCGCCGGAGTCGCCGGAATCGCCGACCGGCCCGCTGTCACCCGAGTCGCCACTGTCACCCGAGTCGCCACTGTCTCCGGAGTCACCGCTGTCGCCGGAGTCACCGCTGTCGCCAGAGTCGCCGCTGTCGCCAGAGTCGCCAGAGTCACCACTGTCGCCGCTGTCCCCGGAGTCACCGCTGTCGCCGGAGTCGCCGGAATCGCCAGAGTCGCCACTGTCGCCACTGTCGCCGCTGTCCCCAGAGTCCCCGCTGTCCCCAGAGTCGCCACTGTCCCCGGAATCGCCGGAGTCGCCGCTGTCACCCGAGTCGCCGCTGTCGCCAGAGTCCCCGGAGTCGCCGCTGTCGCCGGAGTCACCGCTGTCGCCACTGTCTCCGGAGTCACCCGAGTCGCCGCTGTCCCCGGAATCGCCAGAGTCACCGCTGTCGCCACTGTCGCCAGAGTCCCCGGTGTCACCGGAGTCACCAGAGTCACCGCTGTCGCCACTGTCGCCACTGTCACCGCTGTCGCCAGAGTTGCCGGAGTCGCCGCTGTCTCCACTGTCGCCGGATCCCGGGTCGCCGCTGTCCCCGCTGTCCCCGCCACCCGGGCAGCTCAGCGCCACCTCCAGCTCGTAGTCGACGCACCAGGCGTCCACGACCAGCCCCAGGTCCACGGTGTCGTCCGACCCGGTGGTGTTGGTCCACGACAGCGTGGCCACGCCGGCGAAGCCGAGGTCCTCGGCCACCACGGCGAAGGCGTCCAGGGCGAACATGCGCGCGAGGGGCACCGTGTCGGCGGGGTCGTAGTCCAGCGTGGCCGACAGGGTGCAGCCGTCGGGGACGTCGGTGCGGAAGACGTCGAAGTCGTCCGCGGCGGCCAGGGTGCCCGCCGTCGTGTAGGGCCCGTTCGTGCCGTCGAGGCCCGTGGCCGTCACGTCCAAGGCCGTGACGCCGTCGTTCGGCTCGTTCGGGTCGTCGGAGCAGGTGGGGACCTCGTCGCAGGTGATCGCCAGCGACAGGTCGTAGGGCAGGCAGGACGCCGTGGAGGACAGCTCCACCGACACCGTGGCCGCGCCGGTGCCGTGGTTCGTGCGCTCGAGGTGCACGGTGCCGGGCGCGCCCTGCACGCTGTCGACCACGAGCTGGACCTCGCGCCAGAAGAGCTCCACCGTGGCCACGCCCGCCTGGTCGAGATCCAGGTCGACGTCGAGCGTGCACCCCGGCTCGATCACCACCTCGAAGGCGTCGGTGTCGCCGGGGTCGGAGAGCGCGCTGCTCGCGTCGTAGGCGGTCTCGGAGGTGCCCACGCCCGTGATCACCGGCGAGAGCAGGTCGTTGGGCTCGAGGGACTCCTCGGGGCAGTCGGAGCCGGAGTCGCCGCTGTCGCCAGAGTCGCCGCTGTCACCCGAGTCGCCGCTGTCGCCAGAGTCGCCGCTGTCGCCAGAGTCGCCACTGTCACCGGAGTCGCCACTGTCACCGGAGTCACCGCTGTCGCCCACGGGACCGCTGTCCCCCGAGTCGCCGCTGTCCCCCACGGTGCCGCTGTCGCCACTGTCGCCGCTGTCTCCGGAGTCGCCGCTGTCCCCCACGGGACCGCTGTCGCCAGAGTCGCCGCTGTCCCCCACGGTGCCGCTGTCACCGGAGTCGCCGCTGTCACCGCTGTCGCCCGTGCCGCTGTCGCCGATCACGCCGGAGTCGCCGCTGTCGCCCGAATCGCCGAACACTCCCGAGTCGCCGCTGTTCCCCGAGTCCCCGGAGTCGCCGCTGTCGCCCGAGTCACCGCTGTTCCCCGAGTCACCGGAGTCGCCGCTGTCACCCGAGTCGCCGGAGTCGCCGGAGTCCCCGCTGTTCCCCGAGTCGCCGGAGTCACCGCTGTCGCCCGAGTCGCCGCTGTTCCCCGAGTCGCCGGAGTCGCCGGAGTCCCCGCTGTCCCCCACCACGCCCGAGTCCCCGGAGTCCCCACTGTCGCCGAAGCTCGTGTCGGTGGAGTCGGTGCTGTCGCGCGTGTCGCCGGTGCCGGAGTCCTGCCCGGTGTCGACGCTGTCGAGGTCGCCCGAGTCGGTGTCGGTGTCGCCATCCTTCTCGCCCGAGGTGGAGCAGCCGAGGGCGAGGGCGAGCACGAGGACGGAGACGACACGCATGGACGGGACCCCAGGTCGGGAAGGCCGCATTATCGAGTGCCGGAGCGCTGCCGCCAAGCCCTGCGACGGCACCCGTGTCCGCGACCGGCACGGCACGCGACCCCGAGGCCTTCCCCATGACCCTGCCCTCGCTGCACCTGCTGGTGGCAGCCGCCCAGATCCTCACCGCGGCCGTGATCGCGGTGGTCCTGGTGTTCATCAGCGCGCCGTACGGGCGTCACCAGCGCGCGGGCTGGGGTCCGGTGCTCCCGGCCCGTCTGGGGTGGGTGCTGATGGAGAGCCCCACCGTGCTGCTCTTCGGGTGGTGGTACCTGCGCGGTCCGCACGCCTACGACGCGGTACCGTCCTACTTCCTGGCGATGTGGATGCTGCACTACGTGCACCGCACCTTCGTCTTCCCCTTCCGCACCCAGGCGCCCGGGCGCACGATGCCCGTGCTGGTGGCGGTGCTGGGCATCGCCTTCAACACCGTGAACGCGTGGCTCAACGCCACCTGGATCAGCACGCTGGGCAGCTACGACACCTCCTGGTTCGCCGATGCGCGCTGCTGGCTGGGCACCTCCCTGTTCTTCCTGGGCCTCTTCACCAACGTCTGGGCCGACAACCGGCTGCTCCAGCTCCGCCGTGAGAGCCACGGCCGCTACCAGGTGCCACGGGGCGGGCTGTACGAGCTGGTGTCGTGCCCGAACTACCTGGGGGAGATCCTGGAGTGGACGGGGTGGGCCATCGCCACCTGGTCGTACGCCGGGGCCGCCTTCGCGATCTACGCGGCCGCCAACCTCGTGCCGCGGGCCGTGTCGAACCACGCCTGGTACCGCGAGACCTTCCCGGACTACCCGCCACGGCGCAAGGCCGTGCTGCCCTTCGTGATGTGAACCCGTGCGCGCCCTGTCCCTCCTGCTCGCCACCGCCTGCGGCGCCGCGGCCCCCACGGGACCCGACACCGACCTCGACCTCGACACGGGCCTGCCGCGCGCCTTCGTGCCCCTCGAGGACGACGGCACCGTGCCCGACCACCTCGGCGACCGCCTCTGCGACGAGGCGGCGGCGCCCGACGCGGCGCCCGACCCCGTCCACCTGCACTGCCGCACGGAGGGCGCCCGCTTCGCGCCGGCCGACGCGGTGCCCGACGGGCCGCTCACCGTGATGGTGTGGAACCTGGAGCGCGGCCAGCGTCTCGACGCCCAGCTCGCGGCGTGGGCCGACGGCACGCTGCCCGTGCCCGACGTGCTGCTGGCCGCCGAGGTCGATCGCGGCTGCACGCGCTCGGGCGATCGCAACGTCCCCCGCGAGATCGCCCAGGCCCTGGGGCTCGACTACGTCTTCGGGGTGGAGTTCCTGGAGCTGCCGCGGCCGTCGGGCGGCGGGGGTCGCATCGACGCGCCCTGCGAGCACGGCAACGCCATCTTCTCGCGCTTCCCGCTGGGCAACGTGGAGGCACGCTTCCACACCACGAACCTGTCCTGGTACGTGCCGCCCGACGAACGCGGGGGACCGGGCGAGCCACGCCTCGGCGGGCGCTCCTTCCTGCTGGCCGACATGGCCTGGGGCGACACGCTGGTGCGCCTGTCCTCCCTGCACTTCGAGTCGCGGGTGATCCCGCCCGAGGTGCAGTGGCAGCAGGGCGAGGAGCTGGCCGCGGCGCTGCAGGAGGTGCCCGGGCCCGTGCTGGCCGGCGGCGACACGAACGCCGGCGCCTACTCCTTCGACCTGGCGTCGGGACGCACCGCCCCCGACGAGGTGGAGGACCGCACGATCGGGCCGCTCCTCCGTGCGGGTCTCGACGACGCCCACCTCGCGCTGCCCGTGGACGCCCGCCCCACCCGGTCGGGCCTGATCATCGACCTGCTGTTCGGCCGCGGCCTGGGCTGGAGCGCGCCCACCGTGTGCCCCGCCGAGGTCTGCGATCCGCTGTCGGACCACCGCGCCGTCTGGGCCGAGGCCGGACTGCTGCCCCGCTAGCGCGGTGACGGATCAGGGCCTCAGCCCCGGTTCCACACCACCATGCCGAGCGTGGCGGCGCCCGCGGTGGCGGCCACCAGGTAGAAGACCACGGTGACCAGCGGGATGCCGAGGGGCCAGGCCAGCTCGGCGAAGAGGGCCAGGGTGCCCGACAGGGCCGCCCCCACCGCGATCACCGCGGCCACGAGCCGGTTCTGCCGCCGGTCGCGCCCGTGCTCGGCCTCCGGGTCCATGACCTCCCGCACCTCGAGGCGCAGGCGCTGGCCGTCGAGGTCGTCGAGCAGCTGTGACAGGGAGTTCGGCAGGCGCCGCAGCAGGGAGCTGGCCGTGAGCAGGTGGTAGAGCGCGTCGTCCTGCAGGCGCCCGAGGTCGAGGCGCTCGCGGATCATGCGCTCCACGTGGGGGGTGGCCGCCGCGATGGGGTCGATCTCCGGGAGCAGCCGCCGCGCCAGGCCCTCCACGGTCATCAGCGCCTTGAAGAACATCGTGTAGTCGGCGGGGATGCGCGCCCCCTGACGCGCCGCGCGCCGCGCCAGGTCCATCACGAAGGGACCGATGGCCAGGTCGCCCATCTTCTGGCCCGCCCAGTGGCGCTCCATCACCTCCACGGCGTCGCGCTCGATCTGGGCGTAGTCCACCCGGCGCGTCTTGATGGCGATGTCGTAGAAGAGGCGCGCGATGCTCCGGTAGTCCCCCCGCTGCAGGGCGAAGAGGATGAGGATGACGTCGTTGCGCATCTGGGAGGTGAGGCGGCCCACCATCCCGAAGTCGAGCAGGCCGATGACGTCGCCCGGCAGCACCAGCACGTTCCCTGGGTGGGCGTCGGCGTGGAAGAAGCCGTGGTCGAAGAGCATGTCGTAGACGACGCCCAGCGCCCGCTCGCCCACCACCTGCATGTCGTGCCCGGCCTCGCGGGCCTCGGTGATCTTCACGCCGCGCAGGCGCTCCATGCAGAGCACCCGCCGGGTGGAGTGGGCGTCCACGATCGCCGGCACGCGCAGGCGCGGGTCGCCCTCGAAGAAGCCCGCGAGGCGCTGCTGGTTGCGGGCCTCCTGCGTGAAGTCCAGCTCGGCGAGGATGGACGCCTCGAACTCGCGCAGCGCCCCCTCGGGGTCCACGGCCTCCAGCTCGGGGAACTCCACCACCGCCCGCTGGGCGAGGAACTGCAGGATGTTGAGGTCGGCGCGGATCACCCGGTCGAGGCCGGGGCGCTGCACCTTGAAGACCACCTCGCGGCCGTCGTCGAGCACCGCGGCGTGCACCTGGGCGATGGACGCCGTGGCGAGCGGGCGCTCCTCGAAGGACCGCACCTCCCGACGCCAGTCGCTGCCGAGCTCCTCGTCGAGCACCTGCTGCACGCGCTCCAGAGGCAGGGGGCCGGCGTCGTCCTGCAGCGTGGCGAAGGCCTCGCAGTAGTCGTCGGGCAGGACGTCGGGCCGGGTGGAGAGCACCTGTCCGAGCTTCACGAAGGTGGGGCCGAGCTCCCGGAGCGCGGCCACGGCACGATCGGGGGTGGTGGCCTGGTCGTCGGCCACGATGCGCGGGAAGCCGGGCACGTGCAGGCCCGACACGAGCATGCCGAGACCGTGGCGCACCAGCACCTGCGACACGGTCTGCAGCCGCTGGAGGTCGCGGATGCGCTGGGGGACCTGGTCGACGGTGCGGACGATCGGGCGGACGATGCGCATGGCCCCACCTCAGCGGCTGGCGATCCGGACGCTCACCAGGACAGCCGCGCCAGGACGGCCCGGTGGTCCGAGCCCGGCGCCGTCGCGGTCGTGTAGCCCAGGACCGCGACCTCGGGCGAGACGAGCACGTGGTCGATGGGGATGCCGAGCGGTCCGGCGAAGGCGGGCCAGGTGGGCGCGGGACCGAAGCCCACCGCCCCGTCCTCGAGCCGCGCCACCACCCGCAGGTGCCGGAGGTGAGGCGACCAGGGCGTGAGGTTGAGGTCGCCCAGCAGCACCGACGGGCCACCGTGGGCGCGCAGGCCACCCGCCACGCCCGCGAGCACGTCGGCCCGCTCCGACACCAGGCCCGGCGACAGGGGGGGCGGGGCGTGGAGCACGCCCAGCCGCAGCGGCGCGCCGTCCGCGTCCACCGTGAGCTGCACCGTGCTGACGTACCCGTGGGGTCGCTCCTCGACGACCTGGCCCAGCGGGAAGCGCGACCACACCCCCACACCGAACTCGTCGTCGTCGTGGGGCACGACCACGGCGTGGGGGTAGGCGCCCTCCAGGGCGTGGACGAGCCCGGGCGTCACCTCCACGAGCACCACCACGTCGGCCCCGGTGCCATCCACCCAGGCGCGCAGCGCGGCGTGCTCGGGGTTGCGGGCGTGCACGTTGAGCAGGGCCACGTCGAGCGTGTGCACGCCCGGCCGCGCGGTGCGGGGCAGCAGGCGCGCCACCGCCACCACGACGTGCGCCGACCCGAGCAGCACCAGCCCCGCGGCGAGCCGGCGGTCGCGGCGCACCACCAGCAGGCCCAGCAGGCCCAGCAGGCCACCCAGGTGGGGACGCCAGGGCGTCACCAGCTCGGCCAGCCACACCGCACCCCCCAGCCACGACAGGGGCAACACCAGCACCAGGGGCAGGGCGAGCGCCACCGCGACCCGCAGGAGGCGGTCGGAAGGAGCCGTCATCCCCAGGGCCACCAGGAGCGCTTGCGTCGCAGCACGAGCACCACCGCCTCCCAGGGCAGGCGCAGGTCGTCGGGCGCGTCCCAGTCGGCGTCGACGTAGAGCGGATCGGAGGCCAGGGCCTCGGGCTCCAGCGGCGGCACCGACATGGCGAGATCCTCCCAGGTGGCCTGCCAGCCGTGGGTGGCCAGCTCCTGCCACCGTCGCGCGGGCACGTCGACCTCCACCAGCAGGTCGTGCGCGAGCAGGTAGGCGCCGCCGCCCAGCGGCGTGCCCGCCCGGTGGTAGCCCGGCGTGAAGTCATGGCCCTCCAGCATGCGCTCGTGCTCGTGCTCGGCGGCGTCCTCGTCGGCGCGCGGATCGTGGCCGGCGCGCGCGCCCAGGTGGTGCTCCAGCTCGTGGCGGAGCGTCTCCCAGAGCTCGTGCTCCCAGTCGAAGTCGGGGTCCTCCTCCGCGAAGACCACGAAGGAGCCGTGGAAGAGGGTGATGCGGCTCACCACCTCGTCGTGGGGCAGCGACATCACCACCGGATCGTCCTCGCAGCAGCCGTAGATGCGCTCGGTGCCCAGCGACGTCTCCTGGGTGCCGATGCCCGGGTCGACCACCAGCGTGCTCACGCCGACCCGGTAGCGCGCGGGGATGGCCTCCCAGATCTGCCGCGCACGCCGCTGGAACGTGTCGAAGTCCATGCTGGCGGAGTACCTCGGTGCGTGGCGCGGGGAGCCGATGAACCTGGGACGCGAGCAGGCCTACCTCACGACCGCGTCGCTGGTGACCCTGGCGGCCGTGGCCGTGGCCTTCGTCCTCTACTGGATGCAGGCGCTGCTCATCCCCTTCGTCCTGTCGATCCTCGTCGCCTACCTGGTGCGCCCCATCGTCGACCTGGTGCATCACCGCCTGCGGGCGCCGCGCTGGCTGGCCATCCTCATCGCCTTCGTGGTGGTGGGCGTGGGCAGCGGCGTGCTCCTCGTGCTGCTCTGGACCTCGGTGCAGGGCCTGGCCGACAACGCCGACGTCTACCGCGACCGCATCACCGCCCTCGGCACCTGGGGCCTCGCCCAGCTCGAGCACCTGCCCGACGCGTGGGTGCCCGAGGCGTGGCGTCCCGAGACGCTGGACCCCGAGGCCGTGTTCGCCGAGCTCGACGTGGGCGGCATCCTCCAGGGCCTGGGCACCCAGGCCTCCAACCTGCTGGCCGTGGCCGCCGACCTGCTGTCGAACACCCTGCTGGTGGTGCTGTTCAGCGTGTACCTGCTGTCGGCGGAGAGCACGCCCGACGCGGGCGGCACGCGCAACGAGATCGACCAGCAGGTGCGCCGCTACCTGGGCTGGAAGTTCGTGCTGAGCGGGGTCACCGGCCTGCTCACCTGGCTCATCCTCGCCATCATGGGCCTCGACCTCGCGATGGTCTTCGGGGTGCTGGCCTTCCTGCTCAACTTCATCCCGTCGCTGGGCTCCATCATCGCCACCCTGCTGCCCCTGCCCATCGCGCTCTTCCAGTTCGACAGCGGGGCCGCCATCGCCGCGAGCGTGGTGCTGCCGGGCATCGTGCAGTTCACCATCGGCAACGTGATCGAGCCGAAGGTGATGGGCGACAGCCTCGACATGCACCCCATCACCGTGCTGCTCACCCTGATCTTCTGGGGGCTGCTGTGGGGGGCCGTGGGCATGGTGCTGGCCGTGCCCCTCACCAGCGTGGTGAAGATCGTGCTGGCGCGCTTCGAGACCACGCGACCCGTGGCCGAGCTGCTCGCGGGGCGCTTCGTGGGGTGGTCGGAGCTGGAGGCCGAGGCGGCCACCACGCCCGGCGCCGACGCCGTCACCCCGGGCTGACGGCCGCGGTCACCCCGCTACTGCGCCAGGATCACCACGCCCGGGCTCGTGAGCAGCACCGAGTCGCCGTTCCAGTCCACGGGGCGGTGCGCCACCGTGATGGTGTCGGGGAAGAGGTCGAGGCCGCAGGCCGTGGCCTCCAGGTCCACCCGACCGCCCAGCGCGATGAGCTCGAGCTGGCAGTCGGCCGACACCATCACCTCCACCTCGTGCCAGGCCGGCGTGGGGGTGGACTCGAAGAACAGGGTGAGGTGCAGCAGGTCGGTCTCGGCCTTCACCAGCTCCGACGGCCAGCCGTCCGAGGGCCGCAGGCCGGTGGCCTGGGGGTCCACGCGGAAGATCGTGCCCGCCAGCTCGAAGGTGCCGCCCTCCACGAGCGACACCGTGGGACGGAAGAGCAGGCCGTTGTCGTAGCCGGAGATGGACGCGCTCACGGGCACGTCGCCCGGCTGCTTCAGGATCTGCCAGCCCGTGCGCTCGAAGCCGTCCCACCAGTCCTCGGCCACCATCACGGGCTGCACGTCGGCGGGCACCGGGCCGGCCTTGTCGTCGGGGGAGACCACGAGGACCACCTCGGGCTCGGCGGTGCATGCGGCGACCGCCAGGGCCACGCCGCAGATCCCGGATCGCATCGCGCTGCACCCCCTGGAGGCTGGAGCCACCCTACACCACGCGCGCGCGATCAGGCGCCCGTGGTGGCCCCGAGGGCGAAGGCGGCACGGTCGACCACCGCGGCCAGCTCCACGTCCTTGCGGGTGAGGCCGCCGGCGTCGTGGGTGGTGAGGGTGACGACCACGGTGGCGTAGGCGTTGGACCAGTCGGGGTGGTGGTCCATCGCCTCGGCGTGCAGCGCCACCCGCGTCATGAAGGCGAAGGCCGACGCGAAGCCGTCGAAGCGGAAGGTGCGGGTGATGGCCTCGGGATCCGACACCAGGGTCCAGCCGCCCAGCTCGCGCAGGGCCGCCACGCGCTCGTCGTCGCCCAGGCGCGCGGCGCTCATCCCTCCTCCGGATCGGGGTAGCCGCGCAGCCGGCGCAGGAAGGCCAGGTAGTTCGGCACGAGCGCGTCGAGGTGACGGAGCTGGCGCGCGTCGGTGGGCGCGCCGTCGTCGGCCAGGCCCTCGAGCGCGTCGTGCACGAAGAGGCGCTCGGGGAACACGAACCCGTTCCGGTAGTGCCACAGCTGGGCCAGGTGCTCCACCGGACGCATGGCACCCCACCGGCCCTTCGAGATGCCGATGAGGCACACCGGCCGGTCGCGCACCGACTCGGGGTGGGGGAGCAGGTCGATGAAGAGCTTGAGCACGCCGGGGAAGCCGCCGTTGTACTCGGGCGTGACCACCACCAGGCCGTCGGCCTCCATGATCGCGTCGACCATGGGCTCCAGCTCGGGCGGCCGCTGGTCGTAGGCGGTGGACAGCAGGGCGTCGGGCGGCAGCTCCCGCAGGTCGACCAGCGTGCCCACCGAGCCCGCCGCCTCGAAGCGGTAGAGCACGTGCCGGGCCAGGCGCAGCGTGCGGCTGCCCTCGCGGTTGGTGCCGGCGATCACGGCGAGCTTGAGCACACGCACCTCCGAGGAGCCGTCATGGCGCGGGAGGGCCGGCGCGACAACCGCGACACGCGCCGCCCACCCCGCTACCTCCCCCCCGACCCTCCTCCCGGGGCATCGGATGCTCGCCACTGCGTGGGTCGTGCTGGAGCCCCTGCTCACCGTGGGCCTCGTGGCCCTGGCGGCGCTGGCGGTGGGGGGTCCGCTGGTGGACCGGGCCACCGTGTCGGCGGCCACGTCGCGGGCCGAACGCACCGCGGCGGGCTTCCTCGTGGGCCTCGCGGCGCTCGGCCTGGTGGTGCTCGCGCTCGGCCTCGCCGGGGTCCTGCACCGCACGCTGGTGGGGCTGCTGCTCGCCGGGCTGGCGGTGGAGGGTGGCGTGCGCGCGTGGCGAGGGTCCTCGCCCGACGATCGCCCGCGGCTGGCCCCCGGCCTCGCCGGATGGGCCGCCCTCGCCGTGCTGGCGGCGCACCTGCCGAAGGCCTTCATCCCCGACTTCCGCTGGGACAGCCTCGTCTACCACCTCACCCTGCCCCGCACCTACCTGCGGGAGGCCGCGATCACCGCCCAGCCCTGGGGCTTCAACGGGCTGATGCCGCACAACCTGGAGCTCACCTACGTGCTCGCCCTGCTGGGGGACCAGCTGGTGGCCGCGCGGCTGCTGGCGCTGGCGGTGGTGACGGCCGGGCTGGTGCTGCTGATGGGCTGCGCCAGCCGCCTCGGTGCGCCCGCGCTCGGCGGCGTGGCCGCCCTCCTCGCGCTGGCGAGCCCCGACGTGCAGCACGATCTCGCCACCACCTACACGGAGGGGGGCATGGGGGCCTACCTGGTGCTCGCGCTGTGGGGGGTGCTGGGCCTGGAGTCCACGCGTCGGGGTCCGGGCCTGGTGCTGGTGGGCGCCACCCTGGGCTGGGTGATGGGCTGCAAGTACACCACCTGGATCTACGTCGCGCCGGTGGGCCTCGGTGCGGCCTGGGTGGCCGCCCGCGCCGAGCCCGATCCCCGGGGGCAGCTGCGTGACCTCGGCCTGCTCGCCGGCAGCGCGCTGGCGGTGCTGGCACCGTGGCTGGTGCGGTCGGCCGCGCTCACGGGCAACCCGGTGTGGCCCAACGCCCACGGCCTCTTCGGGGGGCGGTGGTGGTCGCCGATCCTGGCCCACCAGCTGCACGGGAAGATGAGCTACCACGGCCGCCTCGGCGAGGAGGCGAAGGGCTCGGCGGAGGCCGCGCTGGCGCTGCCGTGGGACCTCGTGATGGACCCGCGCGCGGTCTACACGCCGAAGGGCTGGTCCCCCGCGCTCGTGGTGCTCTTCCTGCTGTCGCCCCTGGCGCTCACGGTGCTGCGCGGGCGGTGGTGGGTGGTGGTGCCCGCCGCGTGGCTGGGCTTCTGGACCTTCGCCTTCCTCCCGGTGCCGAACGAGGGCCGCTACCTGCTGCCCCTCGTGCCGATCCTCGCCCTGGCCGCCGCCGCCCCGCTGGCGCCCCTGCTGCGCTGGCGCGTGGCCGCCCCGCTCGCCCGCCTGGGCGCACTGGCCGCCTACCTCGCGCAGGCCCAGGCCCCGCCCCTGGAGCCCGCGGTCTTCACGCCCGAGGGGAAAGCGGCGCGCCTGGCCCGCAACGACGGCGCCCGGTGGGCTCCCGCGCTCGAGGCCCTGCTCCCCGCCGATGCGAAGGTGGCCTTCCTCTTCGAGAACAAGCTGCTCTTCTGGGAGCACCCCGCCTGGGCCGACACCCTGCACGACGCCCCCTCCAGCTTCGAGCTGCTGCGCACCGCCGGCTCGGCCGAGGCGATGGCCCGCACCCTGCGCGAGGCGGGCATCACCCACCTGGTGCTCAACCCCCGCAACGCCCGCGTGTACCTCCAGCGCAAGGTCCCCACCGCGCTCACCCACCCCACGCTGCTGCCGGACGCGCGCTTCGCGGAGGAGGTGGCGATGTTCCGGCAGCTGCTCGCGGAGCAGGCGGAGCCGGTGGGCACGGTGGAGGGACGGGAGGTGTACCGGCTGCGGTGAGCCCTGGAGCTCAGTCCGAGGCGCCCCGCCAGAGGACCACCGACCGGAGCGCCGACCCGGCCGCATGGTGCTCCCATCTCGTCACGTCCAGGCCCCAGACCAGCTCGGTGGGACGACCGGACACCACGAAGCGCACCACGCCCAGCGGGTCGCTGTCCGCCAGGTCCAGGTGCTCGCGGGCAGCACGCTCCCACGCCGAGGACAGCGTGGCGCCGCCCTCGACGAAGAGATCGACCTCCTCGGGCTCCCCGATGCGGGCGCGCACCTCCCCCGTCACGAGCGCCACGAAGCCGTCCGGCACCACCACCGTCCCCGACACGGACACCCGGTGGAAGGCGCCTCCCGCACACGCGACGTCGTCCCCCGCCGCACCGCCGGTGCGCACCACGCGCTCGACGTCCCCCGGCGAGGCGGACAGCTCGAGCCCGGCAAGCGACGTCGTCTCGACAGGCGACCGCTCCCAGTCGATCCGGACCTCGCGCCACGACGTGACCTCGGCGGCCACGGATCGGACGTGCGCGTGACCTCCGCCATCCGGCCCGAGGACATCCTCGACGCAGGGCCCCCCCGCGACGAGGAGGGTGCCCGGAGGAGCACATCCCGCAGACAAGAGGGCGAGGCCGAAGGGCGCAGACAGGGCGCGGGGGGGTCGACGTGGCATGGCAGGCCGTGGTGACGAGCAAGGATGGCCTGCCCGTGCCTCGGGTGTCGACGGCATCGCGCGCGCTCAGGTCGCGTTCACCACCAGCACCACGCACGGCGCCTCGGCCAGCATCCGCTCCACCTGGCGCCCCAGGTGCACGCCTTCGCCGCCCGGGCGCACCTCGGTGCCCACCACGAGCAGATCGGCGCCGATGAGGCGCGCCTCGGTGAGCACCGCACCCGCGGGCTCCACGGCGCTCACCACGTCGGAGGTGACGGCCACGCCCAGCGCGCGTCCCAGCTCCTGCACGTGCTTGAGGATGCCCCAGGCGGCCAGCCAGGCGCGGCGCTCGTCCAGCGCGGCGGTGGGCGGCAGGAAGAGCCCGCCCACCTCGCGGACCACGTGCACCACGGTGACCTCGGCACCCGGGCCGGCGGCCTTCGCGAGCGAGAAGGCCGTCTCCGCTGCGCGCACCGAGGCCCGGCTGCCGTTGGTGGGCACCAGCAGGCGACGAGGCTGCCAGTCGGGCGGTGGCGACCCCGCGGCGAGGAGCACCGGACAGGGTGCGTAGCGGAGCACCCCGTCGAGCACCCGCCCCAGGCCGGCGGCGCGGTCCGGGTCGGCGGGGAAGCCCAGCAGCACGAGGTCGTAGTCCCGGGCGCTCTCCTCGAGCAGGGCCCCCACCACGTCGGTGGCCACGATCACGCGCGCCTGGGCGTCCAGCGGGCGCAGGTCACGGGCCAGCCGACCGAGGAAGGCCTGGGCACGCCCGCGGTCCTCCTCCGCTGCCACCACGCACACCAGCGACACCGCCACCTTCCCCGGCAGCAGGCGCAGGAGGCGGGCCTCCACGTCGCGCAGACCCTCGTCCTCGCGGCCGGCGGGGCGCAGCCGCACCGGCACCAGGGCACGGCGGGCCTGCGGCAGCAGGCTCGTGGCCTCCGCCGCCTCCCGACGCAGGCGCACCTGCTCGTCGGCGTCCAGCGGCACGCGCGCCAGCGCGAAGCGCAGGCCGAAGGGCGCCAGCAGGCTGGTGACCACCGCCACCATCACGATCACGGTGTAGGCCGGCTCCGCGAGGATCCCCGCGGCGAGGCCGATGCTCGCGAGGATGATCTCCACGGCGCCACGCGCGTTGAGGCCCGCGCCGAAGGCCAGGGCGGTCCAGGTGTCCTTGCCGGCCAGCAGGCGCGCCCCGAGGAAGGTGCCCACGAGCTTGCCGCCCACCGCCACGGCCAGCGCCGCGAGGGCCACGCCCAGGAGCCGCGGCTCGGCCAGGGCCCGCAGGTCCACGCGCAGGCCGGCCACCGCGAAGAAGAGGGGAGCGAACACCCCGATGGTGAGGGCCTCCAGGTGGTGACGCACGGTGGAGGGCAGCCGAGGCATCGACCCGAAGAGCACGCCCGCGGCGAACGCGCCCAGCACGGCCTCCACGCCGAGCGCGTGGCTCACCGCCCCGAGCCCGAAGGCCACCACCACCACCAGCGACAGCAGCCGGCCCGGCCCCGCCATCCGGTCCTGCACCTGCTGCAGCAGCAGGGCGACGGCCCAGCGACCCACGGTGCCCACCACCGCCCACAGGACGGCGACCTTCGACGCCGCGAGCAGCAGGTGCAGGGCCGACGCGCCCTCGGCGTTGGCGAGGCCGAGCACCACCGCCAGCAGCGACCACGCGACGGCGTCGTCGATCATCCCCGACGCCAGCATCGTCTGCCCGATGGTGCGCCGCAGCAGGCCCAGGTCCATCAGCACCTTGGCGATCACCGGGATGGCCGAGACCGACATGGCGGTGGCCACGAAGAGCTCGAAGGGCAGGCGGTGGTCGGGGTCGCCCACGAGCGCGTCGGGCATCGCCCGGGCCAGCAGCAGGCCGCTCGCGAAGGTGACCACCACGCCGCCCAGCGACACGCTGGCCGCGGTCCTCAGGTGGGCCCGCACCAGCGACAGGTCCATCTCGAGGCCGGTGAGCAGCAGCAGGAACATCGCGGCGAGCAGCTGCAGCGTGTCGAGGCCCACGCCGTGGTCGCGGGGCACGTCCAGCCAGCCGCCCAGCAGGGGTCCCAGCAGCGACGGACCCAGCAGGACGCCCGCGAGGATCTCGCCCACCACCGCCGGCTGCCCCAGGCGCCGCGCGACCTCCCCGAGCAGACGCGCCACGGCGAGGAGGACCGCCACCTGCACCAGGAGGCGGAGCACCGGATCGCCTGCCACGCCCACGAGCCCGAGCTCCACGCACCACCGACCGGGTTGGATCCCCACCCTGACGCACGCCCGGCGGGGTCCGCCATCGCGCCCTGCATCGCCACGACGGCTGACTGTCCGCGTCCTTCCCGGCACCCCGCCGCGTCGCACCCGCGTCGCGTCGGGCGGGCACACCGGCGCCGGCCCGATACGGTGGCTTCGTCCGACCTCCGGGGGAGCCCGCCATGACCCGCAGCCGCCTCGCCCTGCTGCTGCCCCTCCTCGCCGGCGCCTGCGACCGCGGCGCCTGGTGGTGGGGCAAGTTCGACGCGCCCGAGCCGGGCAGCATCGCCGCCTTCCACGCCGCCGCCATGGGCAGCACGGCCCCCGCCGTCCCCAACGCCTCCGACCTGGCCCCGGTGCTCGACTCCTGCTGGATCGAGCGCCTCTACGGGTCGTACGGAAGCCTGCCGCAGACCGACCCGCAGTGGATGTGGGAGTGGAACTCCGCGCTCCACGCCTGGGACGTGAAGTCCTACTACCTGCTCGCCGATCCCGCGTGGATCGAGGACAGCGCACCCCTGATCGGACTGCTCGACCAGCGCATCGGCTGGTGGACCAAGGCCCCCGTGGGCCTCACGCCGAACGCCTTCTTCGACGGCCTGCACCTCGACCTCGAGCCCGTGCAGTTCCCCGCCTGCAAGACGGCCACCCTCGACCCCGTCGCCTGCCGCGCCCTGCACGACGGCCTGCTCCAGACCATCACCGACGTGCGCAGCTGGATCGACGCGAACGCCAGCTACCTGGAGCTGTACGTCGACCTGCACCACTGGACCGACGTGGTGTCGGGCGGCCGCGTGGACTGGTCCACCGGCCTGTCCACCGACCCCGCCACGAACCGCACCGCCTGGTACACCCAGCTCGCCGCCCAGGTCGACGGCATCACGGTGATGGCCTACCACCCCAACCCGGTCACCCTGGTGAGCCGCGTGGCCTGGGAGTTCGCGAACGTGCCCACCGAGGTGCGCGTGGGCATGGACGTCGACGACTACGCCGGCATCCCCTTCAACGGCACCGACGGCCTGATGGACGTGGCGCTGGGCCTGGAGCTCGGGGAGGGCCAGCGCGTGGACGTGCACCGGTTCAACGACCTGGTGGTGGCGGGAGGGTGCCTGTAGGAGCGGCGGTCGTACGGGCTGGCCCCCAGCGCGGGCGTGGATGAATTGAAAATCATTTCTTGAATCCATGCATGACGGCCGCTAGCCCTCCCTCATGATCCCCCGCGACCTGGCCTCCGTGCTGCGCGCCGACGCGCGCCATCTCCCCGTGCTCACGGTGGTGGGGCCGCGCCAGTCGGGCAAGTCCACGCTGGCGCGCGCCACCTTTCCCGACCACGCCTACGTGAACCTCGAGCGCCCCGACCTGCGCGAGGCCGCGCGGGAGGATCCGCGGACGCTGTTGGCGCAGCACGCTCGCGGCGCGATCTTCGACGAGATCCAGCATGTCCCGGAGCTGCTGTCGTGGATGCAGGTCGAGGTGGACGAGCGCGCCGATCCGGGGCGCTTCGTCCTCACGGGCTCGAACCAGCAGGCCTTGTCCGCGGCGGTCCCGCAGACGCTCGCGGGCCGCACCTCCGTCCTCACCCTGCTGCCACCCGACCTGGGCGAGCTGGGGCGCTTCCCCAAGCCACCGGACGACCTCTGGACCACGTTGTGGACCGGTGCCTTCCCCCGCATCCACGACACGGGCATGCCCGCCGATCGATGGCTGGGCAGCTACGTCGCCACCTACGTCGAGCGCGACGTGCGTCAGCTCGTGAACGTGGTGGACCTCCTGCCCTTCTCCACCTTCCTGCGGCTCGCCGCGGCGCGCACCGGGCAGGAGACCAACCTCTCCGCACTGGGCGCCGACGCCGGGATCACCCAGCCCACAGCCCGCGCCTGGCTCGGCGTGCTGGAGGCCAGCTTCCTCGCCCACCGCATCCCCGCCTGGTTCCGGAACACCCGGAAGCAGCTCGTGAAGGCGCCCAAGCTGCACCTCGTCGACGCCGGGCTCGTCTGCTCCCTCCTTGGCGTCCGCTCGCCCTCGGAGCTGCGCGGTCACCCGCTTCGCGGACCGATCTTCGAGAGCTGGGTCGCCACGGAGCTGATCAAGCAGCGCCACAACCTCGGCCTCACCCCGCGGATCTTCCACTGGCGCGAGACCCGGGGCGTGGAGGTGGACCTCGTCGTGGATGACGGGACCGAGATCCTCCTCGTGGAGGTGAAGTCCGGCGCGACCGTCTCCTCCGACTGGTTCGGCCCGCTGGTCAAGGCGCGCGAGACCGCCGCGCAGGACCATCCCGCAGCCGCCGTGCGCGCGGTGATCCTCTTCGGTGGAGACGAGCCCGCGACGCGCCACGGTGTGGACGTGGTGCCATGGCGGGAGATCGGGCGGCTGCGCCCGCGCGACGGGTGACGATGCGCACGCAGATGCAGCACCGAACGCACCCGAGGACGGGGACGAAGCACGTGGCGTCCTCCGTGCAGCCTCCGTGATCACCGTGGTTCCCCCCGGCACCGCACCCGCCGAGGCCGTGCTGGAGTCCGACCTGGAACCCATCCGCCGCTGACCGCCCCCGCGTGAAGTTCTGCAAAGTCCAGGGCGCCCGCGCCGCGCGTGGTCTACCTCTGCTCCCAGGCGCACCCGCCCCGCCCTCCCCGGAGCCTCCGATGCACGACGAGCACGACGACCACGACGCCGGCCTGCAGGCCGACCTGCTCCGTCTCCAGGCCCTCGACCGTCGCCGGGTGCTCGGCTGGCTCGCCGCCGCGGCCGCCGTGCCCATGGTGGGCTGCACGCCCGACGGCACGGCCAAGGGCACCGACACCGACGTGGGCGACACCGGCCCCGGGGGCACGGGCGACACGGCCTCGGACGGCGCCTGCGCCACCATCCCCGAGGAGACCGAGGGACCCTACCCGGGCGACGGCTCCAACGGCCCCGACGCCCTCGCGCTCGCCGGCATCGTCCGCAAGGACATCCGCCCGAACGTGAGCGGCAGCGGCGCCGCCGAGGGGCTGCTGCTCACGCTGCGCTTCCGCCTGCTCGACACCGACGGGTGCACGCCGCTGGCCGGCCGCGCGGTCTACGCCTGGCACTGCGATCGCGACGGCGGCTACTCGATGTACACCGTGGCCAGCGCCACGTACCTGCGGGGCGTGCAGGTCACCGACGCCGACGGCGTGGTCGAGTTCACCACGATCTTCCCCGGCTGCTACCCGGGCCGCTGGCCCCACGTGCACTTCGAGGTCTACGCCGACGTGGCGGCCACCTCGAGCGCGAAGAACGTGCTCGCCACGTCGCAGCTCGCCTTCCCCAAGGCCGCCTGCGAGGCCGCCTACACCGAGAGCGGGTACGCCACGAGCGTCACGAACCTCGCGGGCGTGTCGCTCGCCACCGACGGCGTCTTCCGCGACGGCGCGGACCGCCAGGTGGGCACGATGTCGGGCGAGGGCGCCACGCTCACCTGCACGCTGGACGTGGCGATCGACGTCTGATCGGCCACCCGCCAGACCCCGGAAGCGAGGGGCGACGAACGGGGTAGAACACGGCCATGAGGCCCTTCTCCGACGACACCGATCCGGCCGCCCATGCCGTACAGCTCGCCCTCCTCCGCGGGATGACCGCGGGTCAGCGCCTCGCGCTCACGGGGCGCATCCGCGCGGGAGCGGAGGCCATGGCCGAAGCGCGCCTCCGGGCCACCTACCCCGACGACGACGACCGTCGCATCCGGCTGCGTCTGGCAGCCCTGCGCTACGGTGACGAGCTGATGCGGCGGGTGTTCGACTGGGATCCGGAGACCGAGGGCCGGTGACGGGAGAACTCGACCAGCTCGGTGTCGCGCTGGTGGTGGGGGCCGCGCTCGAAGCGGCCGGTGCCCAGTGGATGATCGGCGGATCGGTGGCCACGTCCGCGTACGGTGAGCCGCGCGCCACGCACGACGTGGACCTCGTGTCGGACCTCCGGATCTCGGGCGTGCCGCCCTTCGTCGAGGCCCTCGGCGACGCCTTCTACGTCGACGCCGACGTGGTGCGTGACGCGGCGCGGCGGCGCGCCAGCTTCAACGTGATCCACTTCCTCACCACCGAGAAGATCGACGTCTTCTGCACGGGCGAACGGTTCGCCGCCCACGGACTCCAGCATCGACGGTTCCTCACCCTGCCGGACGGACGGACTGCGCCCGTCGCGGCCCCGGAGGACATGGTGGTCGAGAAGCTCCGGTGGTTTCGCCGTGGAGGAGAGGTCTCCGACCGGCAGCTGCGCGACGTGCGGGGCGTGCTGCAGGTGCTCGGCCACACCCTCGACCAGGTCCGCATGCGTCGATGGGCCGCGGAGGTGGGCGTGTCGGATCTGCTGGAGCGCGAGCTGGAAGACGGCACCCCCAGCGACTGACGATCACCCGTCCCCGGCCGCCACCACCTCGAGGATCCCCACCCCGAACCGCCCCACCCGCGTGGGGCCCATGCCCGCCACCGCCTCGAGCGCGTCGAGGGTGGTGGGCCGCGCGGCCACGATGGCCTCGAGCGTGGCGTTCGAGAACACCTGGTAGGGCTTCCAGCGACGTCGCCGCGCCTCGCGGGTGCGGAAGGCGGCCAGGGCCGCGGCGAGGCCGGAGCGGCGTGGTCGGCGGAGCGCGCGGGTGCCTGCGCCGGCCGGCGCCCGCACCGCCTTGTCGGGCAGCCAGACCGTGGGGTACTTCCGGCCCTTGCGGGCGAGGCGCCCGTCCGCGAGCAAGGCCTCCACCGCATCGACAAGGGTGCGCTCGGGCACACCGGCCAGGGCTCCGTGGTGCGGGTTGGACGCCAGACCCCGGCGCAGCACCGGCTTGGCCCGGCTGCCGCGCAGGCCCTGGGCCACCAGCTTCTTGCCCACCGGCCGCTTGAGCGCGCCCACGAAGGCGAGGATGAGCTCCTGCTGGGCGGCGTCGATCTCGACGGCGTCCTCGGCGCGCCGCTTCGCCACCCGCGCCGCCTTGCGGTCGCGCGCCACCTCGCGGGCCGCCGCCACGTCGGCCGCGACGTCCTCGGGTCGGGTGCAGGCGTCGCAGGTGCCGCACGGCGGGGGCGTGACCCCGGTGAACCAGCGGGCGAGGGCGGCCTGCCGGCAGCCGGCGCCGAAGGCGAACTCCTGCAGGCCCTTCCAGCCCTCCTCCGCGCCCGGCGACGGTCGCGGACCCCGGATGCGCGCCTGGGTGAGCGCGTCGGCGTGGGCGTAGAGGAGCACGCAGTGGGCCTCCGCGCCGTCGCGTCCCGCCCGGCCCGCCTCCTGGTAGTAGGCCTCGGGCGACCCGGGCGCCTGGAGGTGGAGCACCAGCCGCACGTCGGGCTGGTCGATGCCCATGCCGAAGGCCGTGGTGGCCACCATCACCGAGCGCTTCCCGTCGGCGAAGCGGGCCTGGGCGTTGGCGCGGGCGCTGGCGGCGCGACCCGCGTGGTAGTGCTCGGCGTCGATGCCTGCGGCCCGTAGCGCCTTGGCCGCCTCCACCACCCGCTTGCGCGTGGCCGCGTAGAGCACGGCGCGCCCCGGACCCCCACGGCCCAGGCCCAGCCGGTCGAGCCACACCAGGGCCCGCGCCAGGCGCGCCTTGTCGCCCTGCACGTGCTCCACCGCGAAGCGCAGGTTGGGTCGCAGGAAGCTCCCCCACACCCGCTCGGGCTCGACGAGGCCCAACGCGGTGGCGATGTCGTCGGCCACCCGGTGCGTGGCCGTGGCCGTGAGCGCCATCACCGGCACGCCCCAGGCCTGCTTCAGCGTGCCCAGCGCGCGGTAGTCGGGCCGGAAGTCGTGGCCCCACTGGCTGATGCAGTGGGCCTCGTCCACGGCCACCGCGGCGATGCCCACCGAGCGCAGCCGGTCGCGCGCCGCGGGGCGGGCCAGGCGTTCGGGGCTCACGTAGATGAGCGCCGCCTGACGGCTCAGGGCGGCCAGCTCGCGCGCCACCTCGCGGTCGTGCTGGGCGTGCAGGGCCACGGCCAGCACGCCGTGGTCGCGCAGCGCCGCCACCTGGTCCTCCATCAGCGCCACCAGCGGACTCACCACGAGCGTGGCGCCCTCGCCCCGTCGCGCCCGCAGCAGGGCCGGCACCTGGTAGCAGAGCGACTTGCCGCCGCCGGTGGGCAGCACCACCTGCACGTCGCGACCGGCCAGCGCGGCCTCCACGGCGCGGGCCTGGCCCTCGCGGAAGTCCGCGTGGCCGAAGACCGACCGCAGCAGCGCACGCGCCTCGTCGAGGTCCTTGCTCACGCTCCGTGCGTAGCGCGCCAGCCCCGTCGGAGCCGACCCCCGGCGGGGCGGCTATGATCGCGTGTCTCGGAGGATGGATGGCGCGGACCCGCGGGCTCGAGCGCCTGACGCTGGTGCTCCTCGCGGTGGGGCTCGGCTGGCAGACGTTCACGGTGTGGAAGGTGCGCGGTCACGCGCGGGCCCTGGAGGCGCGCGTGGTGGACGCCGAGCTGCGCCTCGAGAGCCTGGAGCTCACCCGCACGCTGCAGATGAGCGCTCCTCCCCCCGAGCTGTTCGCGCCCGCCGGGGGCGGCGACGGCGCGGTGGAGCTGGGCGATCCCCTCGGTGCACGCGGCGCCGTGGGCCCGCGCGGAGGTCGTCGCCAGGCGGCGCGCGGTGCGGCACCGTCCGAGGCCACCACCACCGCGCGGGCCGCCGCACGGGCCGCCTTCGACCAGCAGGCCGAGCAGGTGCCCGGCGCCAAGGTGCTGTCGATGCTCTACGACGCCGCCGACGCCGTGGCCGCCGAGGAGGGCTGGGACGACGAGACCTACGACGGCGTCACCCGGGTCTTCGATCGCGCGATGACCGCGATGACCCGCCTGGGCGAGCAGGTGCAGGAGGGGGAGCTCGACGTGCCCGAGGCCAAGCGGCGCGCGATCCGCATGCGCGACGCCGCCGCCGGCGAGCTGCTGGAGCTGCTGGGCGACGAGAGCTTCGTCCGCCTGCGCGAGGCGGTGGTGGACGAGCTCCCCGCAGGCCGGCGCTAGCGTCGCGGCCCGCGGGGAGCGTGCGTCACGCTGCCCTCGATCAGGTCGAGAGCATGCAGGTGGCGACTTCCTGGAACTTCTTGATGTCGCCGTTGCTGAACTCGTTCGCGAGGGGCTTCTCGGCGTCGTTCACCACGCGGGCGGCCTTGAGGGGCTGCGCGGTGAGGGCCTTGAGCTGATCGTCGGTGGGGGCGAAGGGCACCTGGTACTTGATGGAGGTGACGCCCATGATGGTGGCCGAGATGGCCGCGGCCGACGAGGCGGACTCGAGGGCCACGATGCTGCCGTCCTCCAGCATGACCTCGACCTTGGTGCCCGGGGGCAGGGCCTGCGCGTTCATGCCCACGAAGCCGCCGTAGCCGCCGCCGGCGTCGAACTCGATCTGCATCGACCACTTGTCGCCCGTCTTGCGGAGCTTGAGGGCACCGGCGTCGAGCGCACGCGTGGTCCCGAAGGAATCCTTCTTCACGCTGACGCCCTTGCAGGGATCCTTGGCCGCAAGGGCCGGGGCCGACGCGAGGGTGCCGAGGAGCACCAGGGTGGCGATACGGAACATCTCTCCTCCATCTCCGAGGGTTGAGGACACGACAGGCGAGCTTGGATGCGATCATCCGGCCGCCCGGCGCTCGGGGCCTAACCGATCCGTGCACGGCGGAAAGAGCAGGACCCTGCCGTGCAGCACGCACGGTCGCGTCACGACCCGCAAGCGGCCGTCGCCCTTCCCGCGGGTGCCCGCTGCGCGGTGCTAGGCTGCGCACCTGGAGGCCAGGGATGCGCGTGCTCGCGCTGCCGGTGGTGCTGCTCGGGTGCACGCTCCCGACCGACCACGATCCCGACACCGGCGACAGCACCGATGCCTCGGACACCCTCGGCGACACCGGCGGGGGCGACACCGACGACACCGACGACACCGACGACACCGGCCAGATCGGGACGACGGGCGAGCCGGCCACCGTGGAGGTGCGCGCCACCCCCACCCCGTGCGCAGCCCCCGACGACCGGCAGACCCTCGGCTGGTGGATGCGGGAGCGTCGCACCACCACCACCGCCGATCCCAGCTCCGATCTGGGGCTCACCGGCGGCGCGCTGGCCCTCGACGACCTCGATGGCGACGGTCACCTCGACCTGGTCGTCCTCGACAAGCGGTCCACCATCGTCCACCTGGGCAACGGCAGCGGTGCGCTCGGTCCCAAGCCCGCGTGGACCTTCGGGCACGACCTCGAGGGCGCCACCAGCGGCACCCTCGTCGACCTCGACGACGACGGCGACCTCGACCTCTTCGTCACGCGGTGGAAGCGTCCGCCCGTGGCCCTGCGCAACGACGGCGCCGCCCCCCTGGTGGACGTGAGCGCCGAGCTCGGGCTCGACGTCGCCCCCGAGCTGCGCTGGATGGGCGCGGCCTTCGGCGACGTGGACCGCGACGGCGACCTCGACCTCTTCCTCGTGGCCTACGGGGTCCGTCCCAAGGACGCCTTCGCCGATGCCTCGGCCTTCGAGCCCGGCGACGCGTCCGTGCTGCTGCTGCGCACGCCCTCCGGTTTCGAGCCCGCCCCCACGCCCATGCCGCCCGCGGTCACCGAGGGCCACACCTTCGGGGGCGCCTTCGTCGACGTGGACGGCGACGTGTGGCCCGAGCTCGTGGTGATCAACGACTTCGGGTGGGCGCGCCCCAGCCAGATCCTCTGGAACCGCGCGGGCACCCTCGGCCTCGACCCGCTCGACCAGGCCGGCTTCGCCATCCCCTTCGCCGGCATGGGGCTCGGCATCGGCGACCTCAACGGCGACGGCACGCCCGACTGGGTGCAGTCCTCCTGGAACGAGACCTCGGCCCTGGTGTCGCAGCAGGGCGTGTACTTCGACGAGGCCCAGGCGCGAGGGCTCGTGCCCTTCCTGGCGGAGGACGCGATCACCGGTCAGTCCTTCGGCTGGGGTGCCCAGCTCGTGGACGTCGACCTCGACGGCGACCTCGATGCCCCCATCGCCTACGGCTACTGGGCCGACTGGGGCGGGTTCGAGGTGCAGCCCGACGGCCTCTTCCTCCAGGGGCCCGACGGCACCTTCACCGACGTCGCCGCCGCCCAGGGCCTCGCCGCGCCCGAGGCGGGTCGTGGGCTGGTCACGGGTGACCTCGACGGGGACGGCTACCCCGACCTCGTGGTGCGCCACCTCCGCGAGGGCCTCGACATCCACCTCAGCCGGTGCGGCACCGGACGCGCGCTCGAGGTGGAGTTGAGGCAGCCCGGGCGTCCCAACCCCTTCGCGGCCGGGGCGCGGGTGGACGTGGTCACCTCCCTCGGCAGCCAGCGCCGGTGGGTGGTCACGGGCACCCACGGGCTGTTCAGCGCGGGCCCCCACCGGGTCCACGTGGGCCTGGGCGACGCCACCGAGGTGCGGGAGCTGCGCGTGCGCTGGCCCGACGGCGGCGAGTCCATCCTCCGCGAGCCCGTGGCGCCCGGACGCATCCGCATCGAGCGCGGGCCGCCCGGCTAGCCCTCCTCGATCACGGCCCGTCGGAGCGCCGCCTCCACCGCGGCCCAGTCCGGCGCCGGCATCTCGGGCGCGATCCAGTCCACGCGGCTGTCGCGGCGGTGTCGGGTGGGCTGGAAGTCCAGCCGCTCCCCGTCCCCCTGCACGAGCACCCAGGCGCGATCGGTGTGGAAGATGCCCTTGAGCCGCAGGATGCCCGCCGGCAGGGCCTCGGAGGGCAGCGACAGATCGCCGAGGGTCTGCACCAGGCGGTCCCAGGCGAAGCGCACGGTGGGCGCGAAGATCCAGCCCGCGGTGGCGGTGCCCAGATCGTGGTCGTGGTCGTGGTCGTGGTCGTGGTCGTGGTCGTGGGTCCGCGCCATGCGCTCCTGCGGCGGCCGCAGCTCCAGCCACGCGGGGTCGAGCCGGCCCTGGGTGGTCTGCGCCACCACCAGCTTCGGCGGGTAGAGCGCGCGGGCGCGCGCCTCGAAGGCCTCCCGCTGCGCGGGCGTGGCCAGGTCGGCCTTGTTCAGCACGAGCACGTCGGCCGCCTCCACCTGCGTGAGCCAGGCGTCGGGCTGCTCCTCCTCCGGCCGGAGGAAGCGGGCTGCGTCCACCAGCGTGATCGTGGCGCGGAGATCCACGGCGCCGGCCAGCCAGGGCTTGCGCAGCATGTCGAGCAGGCTGGGCAGCGTGGCCATGCCCGTGGGCTCGACGAGCAGGCGATCGGGGCGCTCCTCCTCGAGCAGGCGGGTGAGGTGCAGCTGCAGCGACAGGCCCGCCGTGCAGCAGATGCATCCGCCCGGGATCTCGCGCACCGCGTAGCCGCCCTCGGCGTCGAGCACGGCGCCGTCGATGCCCACCTCCCCCAGCTCGTTCACCAGCACGGCCCAGCGCTCGCCCTCCGGCCGGTGACGGAAGAGGTCCAGCAGCGCGGTGGTCTTCCCCACCCCCAGCGGCCCCGTCACGATCGTGGTGGGGACGCCCTCGATCCTCGCCATCCGACATCTCCCGACGCGCCGCGGTCCCCCCCACAGCGTACCTCCTGCACGTGCGCCTCGCCCTCGCCCTGCTCCTGCACGCCCCGGCGGCCTCCGCCCAGGAGGCCCCCACCCTCGAGCTGCGCATCCAGGGCGTGGCGTCGACGGCCGGGCGCATCCTCGTGGCCGTCTTCGACCGCGCCGAGGGCTTCCCCGGACGCGCGGAGCTCGCGGTCCACAAGGTGGCGGTCCCCGCCGCGGTGCCCACCACCACGGTGCGGGTGGAGGGCCTGGAGGCCGGCCGCTACGCCGTGGTGGCGGTGCACGACGTGAACGACAACGGCGCGCTCGACGTGCGCGCGATCATCCCGATCCCGAAGGAGCCCACGGGCGCCTCCCGCGACGCCCGCGGCCGCTTCGGTCCCCCGCGGTTCGACGACGCCGTCTTCGAGCTGCCTCCCCAGGGCGTGCACGCCGAGAGCTTCTCGCTCGTCAGCCTGTAGTCGCCCCGGCGGCCACGCTGGCCTCGGTCACCAGCACCACCTTCCCCACGTTCTCTCGCCGGTGGAGGATGCGGTGGGCCTCGGCCACGTCGGCGAAGGGCACGGCCGCGTGCACCTGGGGTCGCACGGTGCCGTCGGCCACCAGCGCGAGCAGCTCGGTCAGCCAGCCCGTCACGCGCTCCCCCTCGTCCCAGAGCCGGCCCATGTTCACGCCGAGCACGCCCTGGTTGTGGTTGATCAGGCTGGGGACGAGCAGCTGGAACCACGGGATGGCGAGGATGGCGCGCAGGCGATCGAGCCAGGTGGCCCGCTCGCCCGTGGCCGTGGCCGACAGGCCGAAGCAGGCCAGGCGACCGCCCGGGGCGAGCAGCCGCAGGCCCTTCGCCCAGCTCTCGCCCCCCACGGGGTCGATGATCAGGTCGAAGCCGCCCACGTCGGCCAGCGCCTGCTCGAAGTCCTCCTTCCGGTAGTCCACGAGGCGGTGGTAGCCGCGCTCGAGGAGCTCGGCGTGCTTGTGGCCCGACGCGGTGCCGTAGGCCGTGGCGCCGCGCCACCGCAGCAGGTCGAGCACCATGAGCCCCACGCCGCCGCCGGCCGAGTGCACGAGCACCTTGTCGCCCGCGCGCACGCGTCCCATCACCTCGCACATCATCCACGCCGTGAGGCCGGTGACCGGGATGGACGCCCCCGTGACCGCGTCCACGCCGGGCGGACGGGGCACGGCCTGCAGGGCGTCCACCACCACCGCCGTGCTGTACCCACCGAAGCGGGTCATCGCGAGCACCTGCTCGCCCACCCGCCCGGGATCCACGCCCGGACCCACGGCGTCGATCTCGCCGGCCACCTCGTAGCCGACGACGAAGGGGAAGGGCGGGGCGTCGTCGTACACGCCCATGCGCGCCATCACGTCGGCGAAGTTCACGCCCGCCGCGTGCACCTGGATGCGCACCTGGCCCGGCCCGGGCTCCGGCGTGGGGGCGTCACGGAGCTCGAAGACGTCGGGGTCGCCGGCGTGGGGGATCCAGAGCTGCTTCACGGCGTCTCCCCGTCGGGCACGTGCACGATGGACACGGAGTTGATGCAGTAGCGCAGGCCCGTGGGCGGCGGGCCGTCGGGGAAGACGTGGCCGAGGTGGCCGTCGCAGCGCGCGCAGTGGACCTCGGTGCGGTGCACCACCAGCTTGAAGTCGTCGCTCTCCCCCACCACCCCGTCCGACGCCGGGCGCGTGAAGCTGGGCCAGCCGCAGCCCGCGTCGAACTTGTCGGCGGCGTGGAAGAGGGCCTCGCCGCAACCGGCGCAGTGGTAGGTGCCCGGCGTGCGGGTGTCCCAGTACATGCCGGTGAAGGCGCGCTCGGTGGCGTGGCGGCGCAGCACGGCGAAGGCGTCGGGCGACAGCCGCGCCTGCCAGTCGGCCTCGGTGAGCGCCGACGGATCCGGCACGTGGGGGAGCTTGGGGGACATCGGGCCTCCGCGAGCCCCCTGTCTATGCGCGCCGGCGCGCGCGGGGACCCCCGCTACTCGTCATCCTCGGTCGCCGTGGGGAAGGTGACGTCGAAGGTGCCGGTGATGGGGTGGATGATCGAGGCGTCGTTGTAGACCGTGCCCGTGAAGGAGAAGGTGCCCTTCGCGCCTGCGTCGTCGGCCGACGCGACCTCGATGCTGCCGTCGCCCGCCGTCCCGGTGCCGTCGGCGCCCAGCGGGTAGTAGGTGCGCTCGCCCCCATCGATGCCCACGCCGATGATGGCGTCCACGTCCGACATGCGCTTCACGGGCGCGTAGCTGTCGGGCCCGTCGTAGGCGCTCAGCGTGAGGCTGCCGTAGAAGTCCTCGCCGAGGTCGCCGCCTGCCGTGGTGTTCCAGCCGATGATGAGGAAGCCCGGCTGCAGGCTGGCGTTCACCACCTTGGACTCGGTGTACTCCGTGCCGTCCACCGTGAAGGTGATGACGCCACCACCGTCCTCGTCGACCTCGTCGTCGGAGCCGCCGGACGCACAGGCGAGGGCCGCGAGCGGAAGGAGACAGGACAGCAGACGCATGGGGACCTCCAGGGTGACGGGACGCTAGCGCACCCGCCCACCCGAGGGGAAGCCCGGAGTCAGGTCACGTCCTCGCGCACCAGCGTGAACCAGTTGTTCAGGCTGGACTCGTTCTTGAAGGCCATGCCGATGCTCACGTGCTCGCTGACCTTGCGCATGAAGTCGCGGGTGTGGAAGTAGACCAGCACCTGCAGGCCGACGTGGTTGGCGCGCACGCCGGGCCAGCCGTCGGGCACGGGGCCGTCGGGCACCTGGAAGTAGTCCACCACCCAGGCGCCGCGCTCCTGCCAGGCGGCGTTGCCCTCGGTGTCGTGCGCCACGAAGTAGCCGGGGCCGATCAGCCAGCGGGTGGACGCGTGGTTGTAGCCGAAGAAGCGGTTGGAGCCGTCCTCGGGGCGGGCGAAGCGCTTCTGGAAGGAGTTGAGGGCCGGAAGCGTGTTGCGGCCGTGGTGGATGACCTCCCTGCGCGTGCCCACGCTGGCCGGCACGAAGTGCTCGGCGGTGATGGGCGCGCTGGCGGCGGCCAGCTCCCACAGGCGCTTCTGCTCGGCCTTCGTGGTGGTGGACATCGCCTCGAGGCGCTGCGGGTGGCCCATGCCATCGAGCCAGGCGGCGATCTCGGCCACGGACATCTTGGGGTCGGCGAGCATGGTGGACAGCGACACGGGAGCCTCCGAGGACACCGGCGGGGCCGCCCTCCTAGCGCTGCACGCCGGCCGGGGCACCCGTCCCCAGACAGGCTTCGACCTCGCGGAGGTCCGCCGCCACCTCGGCGCCGAGCGCGGCCAGCTCCTCGGCGGCCGCGGCACCGTGGGCCACCGCCACCACCCGCACGCCCGCGGCATCGCCAGCCTCCACGTCCACGCGCGTGTCGCCCACGTAGACGGCGTCCTCCGCGGACACCCCGAGGTCGGCGAGCACCCGCAGCAGACCCTCGGGATCGGGCTTCGGCGACGCCACCTCGTCCCCCGCCACCACCCGGGCGAAGCGACCGGCGAGGCCCACGTGGGCGAGGATGGCGTCGGTGCTGCCCCGCTGGCGCGTGGTGACCAGGGCGAGCGCGACGTCGGCGGCAGCCAGCGTGTCGAGCAGCGCGAGCGCGTGGACCTGCGGCTTCACCCGGGCCACGGCGTGCTGGAGGAAGGCCTGGTGGTAGGCGGCCTCCAGCGGCCCCAGGTCGTCGGGCCGCAGCGGGGGCGGCACGGCGCGGCGCAGCATGTCGCGCAGGGGCTGCCCGATCTGCCCGTGGATCCAGGCCGGCTCCACCCGCGGCAGACCCGCCCGGGCCAGCACCCCGTTGAAGGTGCCCACGATGGCCTCGCGACTGTCGACCAGCGTGCCATCGAGGTCGAAGGCCACGAGACGGGGGAAGGGCACGGCACCTCCGGAGGGCCCTCCCTCGTGCTACGAGGCGGCCCCCCTCGCAAGGAGCCCCCGTGCTGCTGCTCGCCCTCTGGACGGCCTGCACCACGCCCCCCACCCCCGCCGACGAGCTGGGCTGGATGGTGGGCTCCTGGCAGCGCGTGGACGACGAGGTCACCACCGTGGAGCGCTGGCAGCCCGCACCCGGCGGGCCGCTCCTCGGCAGCGGCAGCGTGCGGGCGGGCCGCGCCCTGGTCTTCGCCGAGACGATGCTGATCCAGGACGGCCCCGAGGGCCGCAGCTTCACCGCCTGGCCGGAGGGGCAGGCGCCGGTGCGCTTCGACCTCGTGCTGCGCGGCGCCCGCGAGGTGGGCTTCGAGAACCGGGGCCACGACTTCCCGCAGCGCCTGATCTACCGCGCGGTCGATGGCGGCCTCGCGGTGGAGGCCACGGGCGTGGACGCGGAGGGCGCGCCCCGCGAGCAGCGCTGGGAGCTGGTGGCCGCGCCGTGAGCGCACCCGACGCGGCCCTCGCCCCGCCGCCCGAGGTGCTGGCGGGCACGCGGGTGCGGCTGCGTCGCTCCACCCCCGACGACGCCGACGCCCTGTTCGCCGTGGTGGACGACGCGGACGTGATGCGCTTCCTCGACTGGCCACGCCCGTCGACGGCGGCCGACCTGCGCCGCGAGCTGGAGGCGGTGCACGGCCGGTGGGCTGGCTGCGAGGACCTGCACTGGGTCCTCGAGGACCCTGCCGACCACCGCATCATCGGCGCGTTCTCCTGTCGGGTGCACCAGGGCGAGGCCGACCTCGGCTACTTCCTCGGACGCTCGGCCTGGGGCCGCGGCGTGGCCCGCGAGGCCTGCACGCTCGTCATCGCCTGGGCCACGGCGCAGCCCGCGATCGTGCGGGTGGTCGCCACCTGCGACCACGAGAACCTCGCGTCCGCCCGCCTGCTGGAACGCCTGGGGATGGCGCAGGAGCTGGTCCTCGCCAGCCACACCCTGCGCCCCGCCCTGGGGGGTCCGCCGCGCGACACCCTCGTGTACGTGCTCCCGCGCGACACCGCCGGGATCGGGCTCGTGCCCGTCGGCGCACAGGACTGGCCCGCCGCGTGGGCGATCCAGCGCGCCGCCTTCCAGGAGGCGGTGGACCGCCACGAGGGCTGGACCGCGGCCGAGGTCCAGAAGTGCGCGGACGCCTGGCACGCCCCCACCACCCGCTGGGTGCTGCGGCGCGGCCTGCGGGTGGGCTGGGTGCGGCTCGACCCCCGCGCCGACCTCGACTGGCTCGACCTGCTCGTGATCGCTCCGGCCCACCAGGGCGCCGGCCTGGGTGCCGAGGTGCTCGACCGCCTCGTGGCCGACGCCGAGGCACGCGCGGTGCCCCTCTGGCTGTCGGT
The DNA here is from genome assembly GCA_020632955.1 of Alphaproteobacteria bacterium. Classification (GTDB taxonomy): domain Bacteria; phylum Myxococcota_A; class UBA796; order UBA796; genus JACKEO01. The sequence goes on along the minus strand of JACKEO010000007.1, from coordinate 79,602 downwards.
GCACCGCGACAACCCGGCCCGCCGGCTCTACGCCCGCCGCGGCTTCGCCGAACGCCCCCGCGACGACCGCCGCGTCTTCATGGCCTTCCCGCCGCAGGCCGCCCAGGGTCCCCCGCCGCGTCCCTGACCCCGGCCGCCTCCAGCACGGCCCGCACGGCCGCCTGCGTGCTCGCGTCCCGCGCCGCGCTCGCCTTGAGCGGCACGAGCTCCTCCCGGAGCGACCGCGCCGTGGCCCGCCCGCGCTGCACCGTCACCAGCGCCGGCAGCGCCACGCCGCCCACGATCCGCCGCAGCGCCAGCCCGTCCCCCTCGGCTCCTTGCTCCACGAACCACACCCGGCCCCACCCGGCGGCCGCGGGCACGACGTTGTTCGCGCCGAGCTCCCGCCACCCCCGCCGCACGGGCCACAGCACCACCCGCTCCCCTTCCAGCCCCCGCAGCAGCGCCCGCCGCGCCCGCCAGCTCTCCACCTCCGACCACGCCACCAGAGGCACCCACACCGGCGCCAGCACCAGCGCGAGCCCCAGCCCGACCAGCGTCCTCCCCACCCCGATCTCCGTCACCTCACCCCGGCCCACACCCACCTCCCCGCCCACCCCTACCCGAGCCGGCGGGCACCCGGCCGCCCACACACACCGACCCGCCGTCGCGACCCTCCCCGGCGTCTACGCCACCGCCGACCTGAGCGAGGACCTGGAGCAGGCGGCGGGTCGACAGCCGCCACAGAGGCACAGAGGGCGCAGAGGGCCCCTGGGAGGCATCAGCCCGGCACCACGATCACCCTCTGTGCCTCCCGCGCGGCGCGGCAACGCGCCGCCCACCCGCACCACGCCCCGCCCCGACGCCCCCAGGCACCGCGGAACCCACCCAACGAGGCACAGAGCCCCACACCCGCCCCTCTGTGCCGGCCTCTGCGCCCTCTGTGCCTCTGTGGCGGCTGCCCCGCCTCCACCCCAAGACCCCCAGCACCACCCACACCCACCCCCCACGCACCCCGCCCTGCGCACAGGCACACCCCGCCTCCTCCGCCTCCAGGTCGGTGTCGTCCTGCGCTCCGGCCGTGTCGACCACCGCGGTGTCGACAGCCTCCTCGGGGGGCGCGAGCAGGACGAGGTTGCGCAGCAGCAGCCAGTCCAGTCCGCTGAAGCGCTTGCCCTCGCCCTCGCCGCGGTCCTGGGTGGCCTTGGGGCGGATGAAGCGGTGCCAGGTGGTCCAGCGGTGGCCGGGGTCGCTGCCCTCGGCGAAGCCGGCGGGCTCGGCGTCGCCCAGCTCCTCGAGCATCGCGGTGGCGGTGCCGAGGAGGTCGGCGCGGGCCTCGGCCCACCCCGGGACGGGGCCGTGGAGCACGGCGTGGAGCAGGGGGTAGGCCACCCAGCTGTCGGGCTGGGCGATGGCGACGAGGGCGGGCATCGTCGCGTCGCCGAAGGCGCCCCCCACGGCCACCCCGGCCATCGTGAGGTGACGGTTGTCGGGGTTGAGGAAGATGGCGTGGTCGGGGTTCTGCAGGGTCTGGAAGAAGACGTCCTGGTCCTCCCAGTCGGGCAGGTCGGCCTCGTCGTCGGTGAACCAGCGGTAGGCCGCGGCGAAGGCCGGGCTGAAGCCGATGGCCTGGGCGCCGCGGGCCACGGGCCGGTTCTCGCAGGCGGGGTTGCGCACCACCCAGTCGCCGCCGTCGGCCACGTGCTCGAGCAGCAGCAGCGCCTGGGCCGTGGCGGCCTCGCGCAGCGGCAGGCCGTCCACCACCACGTCGGCCGGCACGAGGCGTCGCACCAGGCCCAGCCCGGGCAGCAGGTGGAGCACCTGGTCCTGGCTCTGCTCCTTGAGCTTCTCGCCGTCGATCCAGTCGGACTGGAGCACGGACAGGCCGTCGAAGCGGGTGTGGAAGTCGGCGGGCACGTCGTCGCGGACGAAGAAGCCGTTCACCACCTCGGTCTGGGTGCACGGGGGCGGGAAGGCGGCGTCGGCCACGCGGTCGAGACGCACGACCGCGCGCAGGGCGGTGGCCAGCTCGAGATCGGTGGCGGCGGGATCCTCGCCCTCCTCCACGAGGAGGGCACGCTCGGTGGCGAGCAGGCCCACGTACCAGCCGAGCGCCACCGTGGCGTCGGCCCACTTCGCGAGGCCCAGCCCGTCGTGGCGCCAGCCCGCAGGGATGCTCTCGCCCTGCGCCGTGCCCACCACGACGAAGTCGGACAGGCGGTCGCGCAGGCGGTCGTACGTGGCGTCGAGGTCGGCGGCCTCGCCGAGGCCCAGGGTCAGCAGCAGGGCGAGCACGTCACCTCCTCGTCACGGACCCGGCGATCTACCCCCAGAAAGCAGGACGGGCCCGCGCCGGAGCGCGAGCCCGCCAGGATCCTCGACCCGTCGCTCACTTGGCGGCGACGGCGGCCTCGAGCTCCTTGGGGGTCAGGTGCTGCAGGCCCGTGTAGGCCAGCGCGCCGTGCTCCCCGAGGTCGAGACCCAGGATCTCCTCGTCCTCGGAGACCCGCAGGCCCATGACCTTGCCCAGGACGAAGAAGAGGACGAGCGCGATCGGGAGGCAAAACGCCCCGGTCGCGGCGATGCCGGCAAGCTGCGCGCCCACGGAGACCTCCGCAGAGAAGAGGCCCACCGCAAGCGTGCCCCACGCGCCACAAACGAGGTGCACCGGCACCGCCCCGACCGGGTCGTCGATACGGAGCTTCTCGAGGGCGTAGATGCCCCCGATCACGAGAACACCGGCGATGCCGCCCACCACCACCGAGGTCATCGGGGTGAGGAGGTCGGCGCCCGCGGTGATGCCCACCAGGCCCGCGAGGGAGCCGTTGATGGCCATGGAGAGATCGGGCGTCTTCGTGAGCGCCCAGGTGACGAGCACGCAGCTCATCAGGCCGGCCGCCGCACCCAGCGTGGTGTTGACCACGACGAGCGAGGTGGCGCCGGGGTCGGCCGACAGGACCGAACCGCCGTTGAAGCCGTACCAGCCGAACCAGAGGAGGAGGGCACCGATGGCCGCGAGCGGGAGGCTGTGCGGGTGGATGCCCTTGTCGAAGCGGTTCAGGCGGGGGCCCAGCAGCCAGGCACCGGCGAGCGCGGCCCAGCCGCCCACGCTGTGGACGATGGTGGAGCCGGCGAAGTCGTGGAAGCCGAGCTCGGCGAGGAAGCCGCCGCCCCACTGCCACATGCCCACCATCGGGTAGGCGATGGCCACGTAGATCGTGCCGAAGGCGAGGAAGGTGGCGAGCTTGATGCGCTCGGCCACGGCGCCCGAGACGATGGTGGCGGCGGTGGCCGCGAACATCGCCTGGAAGAGGAAGTCGGTCCAGTAGGTGTAGCCGGGGTTGTACTCGGCGGTGAGGCCGGCCGCGTCGGTGCCGACGCCGAAGCCCGCGAAGCCGAAGAAGGCGCCCGCGTACTCGCTGCCCGGGTACATCAGGTTGAACCCGACGACGGCGTACGTCAGGATCCCGATGGACAGGATGGACATGTTCTTGAAGAGGATGTTCACCGTGTTCTTCGCCTGGGTCATGCCCGACTCGAGCGTGGCGAAGCCCAGGTGCATGAGGAACACCAGGAAGGCCGAGACCATCATCCAGGTGTTGTTGGCGGTGAACATCGCGTCGGCGGCCGTGGGGCCGTCCTCGGCGAAGGCGGCGCTGCTCGCAAGCAGGGCCGCCACGATCAGGGGCGTGCGCATGGATCACCTCGTGGGCGCGGGTTGGGCCGGCGCCGCTTGGCAAGGAGCGGGCCAGTCCGACGCCCACGATGGATCGTCGTGAATCCGCCGATCCCGAGGGCCACGGGCGATCTGGATCCTACCTGAGGGAGGGAATCAGGGTCGATTTCCTACAAACATGTAGGATTCAGTCAAGACCCTCGTCCCCACACGGAACGGCACCCGGACGCGCGCCTCCATGGGTGGGCCGGCGGCACGCCGTCGCACGAGACCGACGGGATCAGGCCGACAGCCGTCCGCGGAAGCGTCGGGGATCGATGCCGTACAGCTTGACCCGCAGGCCCATCACGCGCTCGGTGACCTGGAGCTGGCGCGCGGCGCCCGCCATGTTGCCGCGGTTGGCCTTGAGCGCGTCGAGGATGAGATCCTTCTCCACCGCGGCCAGCGTGGACTCCAGCCCGCCCGGCGCCACGCTCGACAGGTGGTCGGGCGCCTGGAGGGTGGGCGGCAGGTGGTGGGCCATGAGCGTGTCGCCACGCGCCAGCAGCACCGCGCGCTCCATGCAGTTCTCGAGCTCCCGCACGTTGCCCGGCCAGTGGTAGGCCATGAGCAGGTCGATGGCGGCCGTGGCGATGCGGCGCACCGACTTGCCGTGGGAGCGGCTGAACTGCTCCACGAAGTGGTCGGCCAGCAGGAGGATGTCGGCGCGGCGCTCGCGCAGCGGCGGCAGGTGCACCGGGAAGACGTTGAGGCGGTAGTAGAGATCGGGCCGGAAGCCCCCGTCCTCCATCATGATCTCGAGGTCGCGGCTGGTGGCCGCGATGACGCGCACGTCCACCCCGATGGGCTGCGCGCTCCCCACCCGCTCGAACTCGCGCTCCTGCAGCACCCGGAGCAGCTTGATCTGCGTCTCGGGGGCGAGGTCGCCGATCTCGTCGAGGAAGATCGTGCCGCCGTGGGCGAGCTCGAAGCGGCCGCGGCGACGGTCGATGGCACCCGTGAACGAACCCCGCTCGTGCCCGAAGAGCTCCGACTCGATGATGGCGGCGGGGAGTGCGGCGCAGTTCACCTTGACGAAGGGACCGCGGGCGCGGGGAGAGCCCTCGTGCAGCGCGTGCGCGACGAGCTCCTTGCCGGTGCCGCTCTCGCCGCGGAGGAGCACGGTGGTGCTCGACGGCGCCACCTGCTCGATCAGGGCGTAGACCTCCTTCATCCCCTTCGATCGGCCGATGAGGTTGGAGGGTTGGTGGGGGGCGCGATCCTCGCCCGGCTTGCCGGTGCGGCTGACGTGGCGCTCCACGGGGGGGACGAGCAGCCCCGCCACCACCGACAGGGTGGAGCGATCGCCCTCGAGATCGGGGTCCTCCTCGCCGAGCCGCCACGCCGACAGCACGCCGTAGGTGGTGGCCGAGGTCATCACCGGCACGGCCACGAAGGCGCCGTCGAGTCCCCCCTCGCGGGCGCCGAGCTTGTCGCGGAAGCTGGGATCCTCCGAGACGCGGGGCACGAGCACCGGCTCGCCCGAGGCCACCACCCGACCGCTGATCCCCTCGCCGGGCGCGTAGCGCACCCGCCGCGTCTCGGTGGGGGTGAGGCCGTGACCCGCCTCGATGTAGACCTCGCCGTCGGTGCGATCGACCAGCATCAGCGTGGCGCGCCGCAGCCCGAGCTGCTCCGCCAGCCCCCGGAGCACGGGCCCGAGCAGCTCGTCGAGCTCGGTACCCTGCCCCACCCACGCGGCGACGGTCTCCAGGTAGCGGAGCTCTGCGAGGGATCGGGCTTGCACGGTCACATCCTTCGATTCCTACATTCCGGTAGGACCCGTCCCAGGCAGCTATCGACGTGGGCGCCGGCGAGCAACCGGGACGGCCCTCAGTCGCGCAGCCCGCGCTCCCGCGCGACCAGCTCCCACGCCGCCACGATGAGCTGGGTGCGCTCCTGGGCGAACTCCTGCAGGTGGCGAGACAGGTGGGCCACCCGATCCGGGTGGTTGAGCTTCAACGCGGTCCGGTACGCGCGCTTGACCGTGGCGTCGTCGGCGTCGGGCGACACCTCCAGGATCTCGTAGGGTCCCTCGTCCCGCGGCGCGGCGAGGCGCTGCGGGGCCGCGCGGGACGCACCCGAACGCACCCACTCCGTATCGTCGGCGCCCGTGGAGTTCTTCAGGCGGATCCGCTCCACCAGGTAGGCGCGGGCCCGCAGGGCGGCGCCACGATCCGCCGCCGACACCAGCGGCGCCTGCCCGGCCACCCACGCGAGGTGGAAGAGGTACACGCCGGGCGGCGGATCCCCGCCCTGGCGGAAGGGACCGAGCTCGGTGCGGAAGTGCTGGTCCCACCAGCCCGGTCGCTTCACCGCGTCCCGGGCCATCCAGCCTGCTCCCACCTGCTCGGGGAACAGGTTCTCCAGCCCGTCCACCACCAGACGCGGCCGCGGCGTCGACGGTCCGTCGCCCAGGAAGAGCACCATGAATGGGCGCTTGCGCACCCAGGTGGGGAAGCGCGACGGGAGCACGGCGTCGATGGACAGGGCCAAGCAGCCTCCAGGGCCCTCCTAACGTCGCACCCCGGTCCCACCTTGCGTCCAGCATCGACCCCACGGGCCGATGTGGGGCTTCGGCCCTTCCTCCGTTTCGGGGATACCAGGGCGCAGCACGGAGGAGCGGGTGCAGGACGACGCGGCCTACTGGCGCGGGACGACGTGGGTCAGCGTGACCTACTTCGCCGCCTTCTCGGCGGGCATGCTGGCCGTGGCCCTCGCACCCGAGCTCGATCCCTACTGGCGCGCGGGCCTCGCCGACCTGGTGGCCACGCTGGTGGTCTTCGCCTTCTCGCTCGCCTTCCGGAACGCCAGCCTCTACGACCCCTACTGGAGCGTCGCGCCGATCGCGCTCGTGGCCTACTGGACGGTCGCGGCCAGCGGCGAGGGCGTCCTGCTGCGTCAGGCCATGGTGATGGGCGTCGTGGCCTTCTGGGGCACGCGGCTCACCACCAACTGGGCGATCGGCTGGGGCGGCCTCGACCACGAGGACTGGCGCTACCTCCAGCTGCGCCAGCGCACCGGCTTCGCCTACCCACTGGTGAACCTGCTCGGCATCCACCTGATGCCCACCGTGCTGGTGTTCGCCGCGCTGTGGCCCGCCTACGAGGCCGTCACGGCGCCCACGCCCATCGGGCTGCTCGACGGCGTCGCCTTCGCGGTCACGGCGGGCGCCACGGTGCTCGAGGGCATGGCCGACAAGCAGCTCCACGCCTTCCAGGCGCGCCATCCCCCGGCCCACGCCTACATCGACGAGGGGCTGTGGCGGTGGAGCCGTCACCCCAACTACCTGGGCGAGATCCTCTTCTGGTGGGGCCTCTGGCTCTTCGCGGTGGCCGTGGGCGACGAGCACGCGGTCACCTGCGTGGGCGCCCTCGGCATCGCGCTGCTCTTCCGCTTCGCGTCCATCCCGATGATGGAGCGCCGCCTGCTCGAGCGTCGTCCGTCCTACGCGGAGCAGATCGCGCGCGTGCCGATGCTCTTCCCTCGCCCCCCGCGACACGCCGCCGCGAGGGGCAGCGCTCCCGTTCCCGAGGTCGACCTCACGCCGGACCGGATCCTCGACGAGCGGGCCCGCCTGTCGATCGACACGATGCCCTTCGTGCCGCCCCCCGACGCCGAGGACTGAGGAGGAGCAGGAGCAGCCACGCCGGCGTGCCCTCCGGTCGGCCGCATCCACCTCCGCCCGCGTCCAGCGCCTCGGGCAGCGGCAGCCGCGCCTTGCCCGGCCCCCAGCGCGGGTCCTCGACCTGCAGGGGATCCTCCTCCGACCACGCCCACGCCTGCAGCCGCTGCGCTGCCTGACGCGGCGTCAGCGACGGATCGCGCGACATCACGAGCGCCACGGCCGCGGCGACGGCGGGCGTGGCCGCAGAGGTGCCGAAGAAGCCCCGCGCGCCGAAGACCGAGGTGGACAGGCCGTCCGGACCGGCGAGATCGGGCTTGGGCACGCCCGCCCGGGACGGGCCGCGGGACGAGAAGCCCTCGATGTCGTTGCCGAGGTAGCCCTCGGCCCGCACCGCCCCCACCACGAAGGCCAGGGGGTGGGCCGCCGGATCGGCGAGCGACCGCTCCACCACCGGGTCCACCACCACCACGCCACCGGTGCCGAGCACGTCCACCTGCAGGTGCGCGGCCTGCACCCGGTGACCCACCACCTCCAGCCGATACACGCCGGGCCCCCGGGACTGGATGGCCACGCGCTCCACGGGGTCACACCCGCGCTCGCCGTCGTCCTGCCGGCGCTCGGAGCGGCCGACGAGCAGCCCGTCCGGCGCGTACACGTAGGCGTCGAGGTCCGACAGGCCGCAGGCGTTGAACTCGTTCCACGTCACGAAGAGCGGCCGCCCGCCGTTCGGCTGCACACCCAGCTCGAGCCCGTTGCTGCCGTCGAAGTCGAGCCGACCATCACCGTCCACGTCCCGCCAGGCCCCGTCCCAGTGGGCGCGGGCGTAGTTCCCGGCCGAGGTGACGACGAGGACGTCGTGCGCCTCGAGCCGCTGGAGCACGGCCGTGAAGGGCCCCGTGCCGTCGTAGAAGGAGTCGTTGAAGAAGGACATCGACATGCTGATCACGTCGATGCCCTCGCGGATGGCCCACTCGGCGGCGCTGGCGAAGGTGGTCACCCCGTTCACCCGCACCGCGAAGAGCTCGGCCTCGGGGGCCAGGTCGTGCACCGTGTCGGCGCAGGCCACGCCGTGTGCGCCCACCTCGTAGCCGAAGGTGGGGGCCACGCTGTCGAGCGGCAGCGCGCAGGAGCGGTGGGCCACGCAGTCCGCGGTCTGCACCTCGCCCAGCATCAGGGGGTCCAGCGTGGCCTGCTCCCACTGGATGTCGAAGACCGCCACCCGGACGCCCTGGCCACGCCAGCCGCGCGCGTGCCAGAGGTCGGCGTTGAGCGCGGCGCTCCCCAGCTCGTCCGTCCAGCCGTCGGGCACGGCCAGCGTCTCGTAGGACCAGGGCGTGCCGTCGGTGGGGGGCGCGGCCAGGAGCGCCGCCTCCCCCGTGCGCACGAGCGCCCCGGGGTGGTTCGGGTCGTCGACACGCACCAGCTCCGGCGGGTCGCCCGCGAGGGGCTGTCCGTCGGGTCCGAGACCGGCGTGGGCGTGCAGGACGAGCAGGAGCCACATCACGCCGTCCTAGCCCGGCGGCGACGGCCGGGACGGGTCCCACCGTCGCGGGATGTTTGCACCGCCGCGCACCCCCGGCGTGCTACCTGCGCGCCCACACCCGGAGCTCCCATGCGCGCCTCCGTCCCCTTCCTCGCCTTCGCCCTCGCGTGCACGTCGAGCACGCCGTCCACCGACGACACCGACGGGGATGGCGACAGCGACGTCCTCACCGGCTGCGCGATCCCGGAGGTCGACACCGACGGCGAGGATCCGCTGGTGGACGACCGCCTGCTCCGCTGGCCCTACACCAGCCACGTCACCGACGAGGCCGTCACCGTGCAGTGGGGCCTGCCGCCCGGCGTCACGGGCAAGCTCGAGTGGGGCACCGGACCAGGGTTCGGCGAGGTCTCCGACGCCACCCTGTCGGAGCTCGACCAGCTCGTCAGCCCGATCCAGCTCCACCAGGTGCGTCTCACCGGCCTCACGCCCGACACGCAGTACTGCTACCGCATCACGGTGGACGGCGAGGACGTCAGCGGCCCGCTGGCGCTGCACACCGCCCCGTCGAAGGACAGCACCGAGCCCATCCGCTTCCTCGTCATGGGCGACTACGGTGCGGGCATCGGCTTCGCGACGCTCGTCTACCAGCAGATCAAGCCCTACTTCGACGACATCGACTTCTGGCTGACCACCGGCGACAACGCCTACACCTCGGGCACCGCCCAGCAGTGGCAGACCAACGTCTTCTGGTTCTACCGGGACCTGCTGCGCCGCGCCCCGTACTTCCCGGCCCCGGGCAACCACGACTACGGCAGCCCGCTCGGCCTCACGCCCACCCTCGAGAGCATCGACCTGCCGCCGCAGGCCTACCGCGACGACGACAAGGGCAAGTACTACAGCTTCGACTGGGGCCCCGTGCACTTCACGGTCCTCGACAGCGAGATCTCGGTCAACGAGATCACGCCCGACGTCGAGGACGACGACATGGCCGAGTGGTTCGCCGACGACCTGGCGGCCAACCAGGACCGGCCCTGGCGCTTCGGCGCCTGGCACCACCCGATGTACTACACCGAGCCCAAGCGCAGCGCGAAGCGCGAGATGGTCGACTACATCCGGCCGCTGGTGGAGTCGCAGGGCGTCGAGGTGGCGCTCGCGGGCCACAGCCACCTCTATGAGGTCTACCAGCACATCAAGGACGACCAGAAGGTGGACTGGGGCACCACCTACGTCACCACGGGCGGCGGCGGTGCCTCGGCCGACGACATCGACGGGGAGGACCACGCCAAGGAGCTGGCGCTGCGCACCTTCGGCCAGAGCGTGAACCACTTCATGCTCTTCGAGGTCGACCTCTGCACGGTGAAGGCCCGCGCCATCGACCTGCAGGGCGCCGAGATCCACGCCTGGACGCTGGAGCGGCCCGACTGCCCCTGATCCCGGACGCGCGCGACGCGACGCACGCAACAGGCGGAAGGGCACGCGCGTAGGCACGGTCGTCCCTGGCAGGCCCAGGGGCGTGCGATACCCCCTGTGGACGAGCGGAGGCGTGCGATGGGCATCTGGGACAAGCTGTCGGGTCAGGCGAGGGCGCAGTTCCTCGACGTCATCCAGTCCCTCGAGGGCGACGGCGACACGCTCCTGCGGCGCTTCCCCATCTACGACCAGGCCATCACCGACCAGTCGAAGCTCATCGTGCGCGAGGGCCAGGTGGCGGTCTTCCTCAGCGGCGGGAAGCTGAGCGAGGTCTTCGGGCCCGGCACCTACACGCTCGACACGCCGAACAGCCCCATCTGGTCGTTCTTCCACACCCTCGGCTACGGCCTCGAGAACCCCTACAAGGGCGACGTGCTCTTCGTCTCCACGACGCAGCACACCGACAACGGCTGGGGCACGCAGAACCCCTTCATGATGCGCGACGCCGAGTTCGGCCCCGTGCGCCTGCGCGCCTTCGGCTCCTTCTCCTTCCGCGTGAAGGACGCCGCCGTCTTCGTCCGCGAGCTGGTGGGCACCGACGGCCACTTCACGGTCGACGAGGTCGTGGGCCAGCTCAAGAAGCGTGTGGTCGTCGCCTTCACCACCGCGGTGGCCCGTCTCGGCGTCCCCGTCCTCGACATGGCCGCCCACCAGGCCGAGCTCGGAGACCGCATCCGCGACGTGATGGGTCCCGAGCTCGAGGCCGCCTATGGCATCGGGCTCACCGACTTCACCGTGGCGAACATCAGCCTCCCCGAGGAGGTGGAGAAGGCCCTCGACACGCGCAGCCGCATGGGCGTGCTGGGCGACCTGGGCGCCTACACGCGTCTGCAGGCGGCCGACGCCATCGGCGACGCGGCGCGCAACCCGGGCGTGGGCGGCATGGGCGCGAGCCTGGGCGTGGGCGTGGGCGTGGGCCAGGTGATGGCGGGGGCGCTGGGGCAGGCGATGGCGCCTTCCGTCGGGGCGCCCGGTGCGCCGCAGGCCGCCACGCCGCCCCCCCTTCCCGACGATCGCTTCCACTACGCCGGTCCCCAGGGGCAGCAGCAGGCGGAGGCGCCCGCCATCGCGGCCTCCGTCCGGGCGGCACCCGACGCCCGCCACCTCGTGTGGCGCAAGGGCTGGTCCGGCTGGAAGCCCGCGAAGGAGGTCCCGGAGATCGCCGCCCTCCTCACGTCCGACGAGCCGCCGCCCCTGCCCGACGACGACGGCCCGCCTCCACTGCCCTGACGCCGTCCACGAGCGCCCCCCTGCGGCACCCGGGCACCCTGCCTGCAAGGGTCCTGTAGTGGTCGGAGAGCACGCCGCAGGCTACCGCGGGGCGTCACGCGACCGGAGGCCGCACATGCGCACGCAGATCGTCACCCTCGTCCTCGCCAGCACCCTCGCCGTGGGCGGCTGCAAGAAGAAGGCGGAGCCCGAGGCTCCTGCCGATGCCCCGATGGCCGAGGCGCCCGCCGCCGCGAAGGCCGTGATGGCCCCCGAGGTCAGCTGGCTCGGCGTCACCTACGAGGGCGGCCACATGTCCGACTCGGTGGGCACCATCACCTTCAAGGCCAGCGTCACCAACGGCAACGCCGAGCAGGCCGTCACCATCTCGATGGTCTCGGTGGGCGCCAAGGGCGAGACCGGCCGCGTGTGCATCGCGAAGCACGAGGAGGGCGTCACCGTCCGCCCCAGCTCCACCGCCGAGATCGAGATCACCGGCGACTGCATGTACAGCAAGCTCCCCGACCAGGGCGACATCACCCTGATGGGCACGATGAAGCTCGACCTCGGCGAGGGCCCGACCGACGCGCCGATCAGCGGCACCGTCGCGATCACCCGCTGAGGTCGGCATCACGCTGATCCCCTGGCTGCTGGCGGCGGCGCTCGCGCGCGAGCCCGTCGCCTGCGAGCCCGTGGACCCGGTCAGCGGACTGGACGAGGCGGTGGTGTGGATCGCTCCGGCGAGCCGCACCATCCTCCCCTCCCGCTGGCTCACGGTGATGCCCACGCGCGCCCTGCGGGACTGGATCCGCCAGGAGGGCGCCGATCAGGTGCGGCTGCTCCGCGGCCTCGGCCTGCGTCGTGGCCTGCGCCCGCCACGCCGACCCTGGATCGTCGCGGTCTTCGAACCGGCTGCGGGCGCCCTCTGCCGTCCCACCGACGAGGTGGAACCGGGCACCCAGCTCGCCGGGTCCCGCGTGTGCGACCGGGGGGCCCGCGGCATCGGTCTGCACGACGAAGGCTGCGGCTACGCGGTGGACTTCACCAGCCACCGCCGCAGCCTGGACGTCTTCCGCATCCGCTGGCGCGACGCCGCGGCCCGCGGCTTCTGCGTGCTGCCCCTCGCCCGCTTCCTGGCAGGCGAGTAGCGCGCGGGATCAGGCCGCGCGCCGCGCCGGATCAAGGTTCCGTGACCTGATCGCGCAGCCGGGCCGGACGGCCGGGGCGCGTGCGCGCGCTGGATGCCGTGCGGGCTTCGCCCAGCGGCAGCGGGCGATCCTCGGCGGGAGGCGCCGGCTGGTCGGCCACCGCCTTGCGCAGGTCGGCCACCGCCACGGTGACGTGGTCGCGCCCACCCCGGGCCACGGCCCGCTCCATGAGCGTCACCGCGGCCGTCTGGGCATCGCCCACGTGCTGCACGATCTGCTCCATGGAGCGCTCGTCCACCGCCGACCACAGCCCGTCGGTGCTGAGCAGCACGAGGTCGCCCGGCGCGACCGCCACCGTGCCCACGTTCGTGCCGCGCTTCAGGTGGAGCGCGGTGTCGTCGCCCAGGCCGTCGGACCCCGCGATGAAGCGCTGGCTCTCGGCCGCGACCCAGGGCTTCGCGAGGCGGTGCAGCGCGCCGTTCCGCCAGAGGAAGACCCGGGCCGAGCCGATCTCCACCCAGTGCAGGCCGTCACCCAGCAGCCAGGCGACCGCACCCGAGGCGCCCAGGCTCACCTCGCGCTCGCGCGTCTTCCAGTACATGCGCGTGTGCGCCGAGGCGAGGAAGTCCGCGAGGGCCTCGGCGGGCGCGGCGGGGTGCTGCTGCCAGAGCTTCTCGAGCACCCGACAGAAGGAGGTGGAGGCCGTGCGGGCATCCTCGATGGTGTCGGCCTCGCCGTCGGCCACCGCGAGGAGGACCCCGTGGCCCTCCGAGCGATGCGCCTTCTCCTCGCCGTCGACCAGCCAGGAGGCACGGCCGTTCGCGCAGAGCACGTAGTTGTCTGCGTTGCGACGCGCGCGACCGACGGTCGCGTCGCGTCCCGAGGTGCAGACGACTCCGAGTGTGGGCCTCATGCTTGTCCTCCCGTCGCCTGCTCCCCAGCCCCCTGCCGCCGCGCGCCCCCCGACGCGCCGTCGACCGGTTCCTCCGTCAGGTCACGTCGAAGCGGTAGACCGCGCCGTCGATCACCAGGCGGTCGCCCGCAGCGAGCTCGATGGGCGCGCCGTCCTCGGGCGCCGTGACGAAGCGCTCGCCGCCGCCCTTGCCGCCCGACTGGACGAAGAAGGCGCGGAAGCCGCCGTCGATCCGGTAGCCCTCGAGGTAGTCCGAGAGCTGCAGACGGGACCCGTCGAAGGTGCCCGTGAGCGCGAGACCGTTGAGCTCGACCTCGCGCGGCGCACGCACCGGGAAGCCCCGCGTGAGCAGCGCCACGGCCAGCGGCTCGTCGGTGTCGAGGGCGACCAGACGGGCACGGGGATCGGGCAGCGCCGCGTCCTCGGCCACGGTGAGGTCGACCGTGAAGTCCTCCTCGCCCTCGTCGTCGCGACGGATGACCGAGATGGTGATCGCGCTGCAGTCGGCGTACTCGGCGGCGGGCGGGCCCGCGTCGATCAGCACCTCGTCGGCGTCGATGGACTCGAGGCGACTGCGACGACCACGGATCTTGAGCTGGAAGTAGTCGCGCGCGGCGAAGGTCTGGCCCGGCTCGATGCGGCTCTCGGGGATGACCAGGTCGGCCCCGGCGTGGTTGCCGCAGGTGACCGAGCCGTTCACGGCCCAGCCCACGAGCACCAGGCGCGCGGGACGACCGAGCTCGAACTGGGCGTCGTGATCGTCGACGACCACCACGTCACCGGCCGCGGCAGGCGGGGGCGCAGGCTCCCGGCTGGGCGCGGGCGTGCGCGGGGCAGGCTTCGGCTCGGCAGGCGGCGACGGCGGCGCGGCCTTCGGCGTGGCGCGCGAAGGCGGCGGCGGTGCGTCGGCCAGGTCGTCGTCGGAGAAGCCCGGCGACGAGCGCTGCGGGGCGCGCAGGGCGGCCTCGGCCTGGGCCTCCACCCGCGCCGGCGGCGCCTCCTCCACGTCCTCGGGGAGGTTGCCCGTGGGCATCGGCGCCCGCGACACCTCGTCGGCAGCACCGAAGCTGGCCGGTGCCGGCTCGGACTCGACGAAGTCGGGCTCGCTCACGGCGTCGACGAGGCTGTCGCTGCTGATCACCCGCGGCGCAGCCGAGGGCAGCGGCGCGGCCACCACCGCCGGGGGCGGCGCCGTGGGCGTGGCCGGGGAGCCGTCGCTCGCCGTGAAGCCCGTGTAGAACAGGCAGTTGCCGATGAGGATCTCGTCGCCCGACTCGAGCGGCACGCGGGAATCCCCGCTGCCGGCCTCCGTCGGGTAGAGCGTGATCACCTCGCCGTGGCGCCGGACGAAGGTGTAGCAGTGGCGGGCGTGGCACGAGAGGTGGGGCTCGTCGTCGATGAGCTCCACCGCCGCATGCTCCGACGCCACCATGATGGAGTCGGTGTAGAAGCGCGACTTCGGGATCTCGCCCGTCTTCGACTTGATCGTGGCGCCGTCACCGATCTTCGGCTTCCACACGATGTTGTCGTTGCGGGGCTCGTCGGGCAGCACCACGCGCGAGTCGCGGGAGCGGCCGATGGTGTACTCCCGACCCCACAGCATGTACGTGGACGAGGCCGGACGCCGGATCTCGCCGACGTAGGGCCACCCGTCGACCGTGATGTGGCGGAGGTCGCGGTAGTCGAGGCGCTGGTTGCCGACCTGGATGGTGGCGTCGCCCTCGATGAGGCGCGACTCGCCGGCCGGGATCGACTCGCCGTCGAGCGAGACGTTGTCGGCGTTGGCGAGCAGCGACACCGTCTTCTTGCGGACCTGGAAGGTGGCGGCCACGTGGTCGACCACGGTGCCCAGCTCGCCGCGGAAGCCGACGTAGACGTCGTAGCCGAGCATGAAGGCGCTGAAGTGGACCTTCTGGAGCAGCGCGCCGCGCTCCTGGAGCGTGAAGATCCGCTCGCTCTGCGCCTCGGGGATGATCGTCTTGCTGCCGCGGCTGCGCGGGCTGGCGGGCATCGAGCCGGGCTCGAGCGCGGACGGACGGAAGGGGGCGTCGACCTCCTTCGCGGCCGCGGGGGCGGGCGAAGGCGAGGGCGAGGGCGAGGGCGAGGTGGCGGACTTCGCGGCGACGGGCTCCAGCGCGGGCGCCTCGTCGAGCGCGGCCGGCTCGTCCCACTCGCTGAGCAGGTCGTCGTCCTCGACCACGGCGAGCACGATGTAGGCCAGCGGCTCGTCGTCGGCCGTGGCCAGCGTGATCACCGAGGTGCCGCCCTGGTCGGTGCTGTTGACCTTGTAGCGGCCCTGGAGATCCGGGTTGATGATGTGGAAGAACGCGCCGTCGGGCTCCCGCTGCAGGCGGTAGAGCGCGGCCTCACGCAGGTTGTCGTGGCCGAAGTTGTCGAGCCAGTGGTTGCCCACCGTGAACAGCATCTGGTCGTCGTACAGGAGGCCCACCTCGCGGTAGCCCTCCCACGCGCCGGGGATGTTGATGTGGAGCGCGATCACCGGCTTCGACTTGGGACCCTTCCCCCTGTAGAGGTTGGGCATGATCCCGGTGATGAACTCGCCCTCGACGAGCCCGAACTCGGTGCCGCCGATCTCGCGCGAGCCGTCCTTGACGATCCACACGCCGAGGGGGCGATCGCTGGGGCGCAGCGCGCTCTTCGCCACGAACTCCGAGAAGGCCTTCCGCACGATCTCGGTGACGCGCTCGCCGTAGTCGGCGTGCTCGTCGAAGCACTCCTCGTGGTCGTCCTCCGACAGCACGATGAGCACGTCGGAGAAGCGCTGGCCGTCCGTGAGCACGTCGGCGATGTGCGGGCCCAGGCCCGTGCGCGCGGCGTGATCGTCGTTGGTGAACCAGATGCGGTCCGGCTGCTCCACCAGCTCGTCGTCGGTGTAGTGCCGACGGAGGCGGAAGTTGTAGAAGGAGTTCGAGTCGTCCAGGGCGACCGCGGAGCCGCCACCGCCGGACAGCCCCATGATGGCGCCCGAGCCCTGGAACAGGTTGTTCTGTCGATCGAAGGACGCCATCCCCGCGCTCCTCTCCACGTGCCGCGCCGGTCCCGGTACGCACGACGCCGCGAGACCTTACCGCAGCAGCCGCCCGCGTGCAGCACAGGACGGGCCGGACGGCACGAAGGAGTCCCGGACGGACCCCCGCGGGCACCTTCCGGCTCCCCCCGCGCGCCCCCCGACGGCCCCGCGGAGATAGGGACCGGCACCCGATCCTCGCGAGGACACCCCGATGGCCGACGTCCGCCCCTTCCGTGCCCTGCGCCCCCTCCCCGAGCTCGCCTCGCGCGTGATCGCGCCGCCCTACGACGTCCTCACGGTGGACGAGGCGCGCGCGCTGGGCGCCGATCCCGACTGCTTCGTCCACGTCACGCGCAGCGAGATCGACCTCCCCGACGGCGCGGACGCCCACGGGGACGCCGCCTACGCCAAGGCACGCGAGAACCTCGACGGCCTCCGCGCCCGAGGCGTGCTCGTCGAGGACGACGCGCCCGCCTTCTACCTGTACGGACAGGTGATGGGCGCGCACCGCCAGGTGGGCGTGCTCGCGGCCTGCGCGGTGGCCGAGTACGACGACGGGCGCATCCGCAAGCACGAGCACACCCGGCCCGACAAGGAGGACGACCGCACCCACCACATGGAGGTGCTCGACGCCCAGGTCGGCCTTGTCTTCCTCGCCCACCGTGCCCACGCGGGCGTGGCGGCGATCACGGCGGAGGTGTCGGCCGGCGAGCCGGTGTGGCGCGTGCGCACCGAGGACGACGTCGAGCACGCCTTCTGGATCGTCCCCGACGACCGCACGGCGGCCCTCGCCGCGGCCTTCGCCGAGCTCGACGCGCTCTACGTGGCCGACGGGCACCACCGTTCTGCGGCGGCGAGCCGGGTGCACGCCCGTCGCGGCGACGGGTCCAGCGCCTGGTTCCTCGCCGGGCTCTACCCGGACGACGCCCTGCAGGTGCTCGCCTACAACCGCGTGGTGCACGATCTGGCCGGCCACGACGTCCCCGGCTTCCTCGCGGCCGTGAGCGAGCGCTTCGAGGTCACCCTGGGCGGCCCCGTCCCCGAGCGCCGCGGCACCTTCTCGATGTACCTGGACGGCAGCTGGCGGCACCTGGTGCCCCGGCCGGGCGTGGTCGACGGCGACGACCCCGTGGCGCGCCTCGACGCCTCCGTGCTGCAGGACCACCTGCTCGCCCCGGTGCTCGACATCCAGGATCCGCGCCGGTCGGAGCGCATCAGCTTCGTCGGCGGCATCCGGGGCCACCGCGCGCTGGAGCGCGCCGTGGACGCCGCCGGGGGCGTCGCCTTCCACCTCTTCCCCACCGGCCTCGACCAGCTCTTCTCCGTGGCGGACGCGGGCGAGGTCATGCCGCCCAAGTCCACCTGGTTCGAGCCCAAGCTCCGCGAGGGGGTGGTCGTACGCCGCCTCGACGCGCCGTGACGACGGACGGGCCCGGGGCCGAGGAGGCCGAGGCCCGGGCAGCCAGCCGCAAGGACCTCATCCTGCTCACCACGGCCGCCACGGCGGTCTCCACCCTGCCCGGCGCGCTCGTGCTCCTCGCCCTGGGCGGCTGGGTGGCCGCGAGGGGCGCCCGCGCACCCGGCGTCGGCGGCGAGGCCCTGGTGGGCATGGGCACGTTGCTGGGCCTGCTGGCCGCCCTGCTGGGCGCGGTGGGGCTGCTGTCGGCCCTGGGGACCTGGCGCCTGTGGCGCCAGCGTCAGGCGCGGGTGGCGCGGCGTGCCCTCACGGGCCGACAGTCCGCCGCGCCCTCCGGAAGGCCTCCGCAGACGCCACCCAGGTAGCCGGCGCCGACGGCACCGACGGCACCTGATCCAGCACCGACCCCAGCAGATCCGCGGCCACGGCGAGCTCGGGGAGATCCGAGAGCCCGCGGGCCTCGACGAGGGCGCGCCGCGCGGTGTCGACCTCGCCCGCCGCGAGCGCGGCCCTGGCGAGCTGCAGGCGGAGCGCGGCACGTGCCTCGGCAGGACCCGCGGACCCGGCCACCGCCACCGCGCGCGCTGCCGCCTCCAGCGCACCCGCACCCCCCGCAGCGCGCGCGGTGCGGGCCTCCTCGAAGGCGGCCGACGCCACCCGGGGCGACGCATGGGGCGTGGGCTCGGGCCCAGGCGCCTCGAGCACCTCGAGGATGCGCTGGAGTCGCGCCACGGCGTCGGCATGCCCGGGGGCGGTGGGCGCGTAGGCCGCGGCCACGGCCGCACGCGCCTCGGCCAGCTCCCGCCGCACCGCCGGTCCGGTGCCCTGGCGCATCGCGACCACACGCTGCGTCGCCAGGCGCTGCAGGAGGGGTCCGGCGCGATCCGGGCGCTCGGGTCGGGCGCGGGGTGCCGCGTCCACCAGCTCGGGCGGACGCACGGCGGCCGCAGCCAGCCGCACGAGGCGGGACGCCTCCTCCACGCGCGCCGCGGCCGTCACCACCGGGCTCATGCGCCGGTGCTCGCGCGCCACCTCGTAGGCGGCGACCGCGCGCGACAGCACCGCGCGCGCCTGGGCCGCCTCCTCGAAGCCGGGCCCGGGCCACGCCCGCGCCGCCCGGAAGGCGGCGTCCGCCACCGCGGCGGCCGCCGAGACACGCGCGTCCATGGCGGCGACATCGGCGTCGGAGAGCACCAGGGCCACCGCCTCGGTCTCGGGATCCGCCAGCTCGTCGTCGAGCGCCTCGACCTCCACTTCGGGGAGGTCCTCGTCCTCGGACAGGGGCTCGAGCGCATCCGCCTCCAGGACCGGCACCGCCTCGACCACCTCGAGATCCTCTTCCGCGGCGAGCGGGATCACCTCGTCGGCCGACAGCGCGATCGCCTCCTCGGCCTCGGGCTCCTCCTCGGCCGACAGCGCGATCGCCTGCTCGGCCTCCGGCTCCTCCTCGGCCGACAGCGCGACCACCTCCTCGACCTCCGGCTCCTCGGCCGACAACGCGATCGCCTCCTCGATCTCCGGCTCCGCCTCCGACGCGAGCGCCTCCTCGGACTCCGCTGCCTCCGCCTCGTCGTGGACCGCCGCCAGCTCCTCGAGCCCGAAGAGGTCGCGGATCTCGCTCACCTCGACCTCGTCGTCCTCCACGAAGGCGCGGGCGGACGAGGTCGCGAGCGGCGCGGGCGCCTCCGCCTCCCCTGCTGCCTCCGCTTCCTCGAGCTCGAACTGCGGGCCGGTCGGCGCGTCGAAGACGGCGGTGATCTCGTCGAGTTCCTCGTCCTCGGTGGGGCCGAAGTCGTCGGCGGCCAGCGAGGCCACCGCCTCCGGGTCCCCGGGCGCGGGAAGGTCCGCCGGCTCGCCGTCGCCCGGCTCCACGGCGACCTCTGCCGGGGGCAGGGCGTCCGGGGCCACCTCCTCGTCCACCGCGTCCATCGCCGCGCTCAGCTCCGCCTCGGCGAACAGCTCGCGGATCTCGCTGACCTCGTACTCGTCGTCCTCGTGCCACACGTCCGTCCGCGGCCCGGCGGGCACCGGCTCGGCGACCTCGGGGAGGCCCACGTCCTCGGCGAGCGCCTCCGCCTCCGCCTCGTGCGCGGTCGGCACCGCCTCGACGGAGGGCACGACGTCCATGGGCGTCGACACCACCACCGTCGGCTCCTCGACGGCCGCGGCCTCCTCCTCCTCCGGAACGTCCGGGCCCCCGGCGGGGAGCTCGGCGTCGTCGATGGAGCCCGGCGCCGCCCGCGCCTCGGCGACCGCCTCGGCGAGCATGTCGAGCGTGTCGACGAGGACGTCGCGCGCATCGGGCAGCACGGCCAGGCCCGCACCGGCCTCCGTGGACGCCTCCTCCGCGTCGCGCAGATCCGTGGCCGCCTCCACTCGGGCCAGCGCCGCCTCTGCGGCCTCGACGAGCCCCACCAGCGCGCCCACGCCCTGCTCCACCTCGGGCAGCAGCGGCGCCACGAGCGGATGGTCGGCGAAGGCCCCGGCCTCCTGGGCCTCCCGTCGCGCGCGGGCGAGCACCTCGCGCGCCTCCACGACGAGCTCCTCGTGCGCGACGTCGCGCCCCTGGACGGCCTCGAGCGCCACCTCACGACGGGCCTCGGCCACCGCCTCCAGCTCCGCCGCACGCGCACGCACCGATGCCAGCAGGGCGTCGACCTCCGACGCACCCTCCTGCATCGCACCGACCGTCCGCTCCGCCGCGACAGGGTCGTCGTCGGGCATGTCGTCGAGCAGGGCCTCCACCACCTCGACGCCCGCGCGCACGCCCCGCGCATCCTCGGCCAGATCGAGCACCGACGTCGACAGACCGGCGTCGCCGAGGCCGTCGACCGCCGCCCGCACCTGCGCCACGGCGGCGAAGGCCTCGCGCGCCGCCTCCTCGGCTCCGTCGAGGACGCCACGCCCCTGCGCCACCCAGGCGGCCACCGCGACACGCCGCGCGTCGGCCGCCGCGGCCTCCGCCTCCGCCTCCGCCTCCGCCACGGCCTCGGCACGGGCGCGCGCTTCCGCCTCCGCCGGAGACTCGGCCGGCATCGCGGACGGCACGATGTCCGTGGGGTCGAGATCGTCGTCGAGGTCCTCGAGGATCATCGTGGCGCCGGCCACCGACACCGCGATCTCGGTGGGTTCGACCTCGGGCTCCTCCTCCTCCTCGCCGGTGAGCCAGCCCTCCGAACGACGGGGCCCCTCCTCGGTGATCTCCTCGCTGGTGGCCGCCTCCAGCGCCGCGGCCGCTTCGGCCTGCTCGCGGACCCGTCGACGCGCGAGCGCAGCCGCCACGAGGCTCTGCGCCGAACGGAGGCCGGTGCTCGCCCGCGCCACCAGGCCATCGACCACGTCGAGCAGCTCCGCGCGCTCCTGTCGTCCCTCGTCGTCGTCGGCCGCCACGGAGGCCGCCGACAGCAGCTCCCGGGCCTCGGCTGCCTCGCGCCGCGCATCGCCGGTGGCCGCGGTGAGCACGGCGCGCAGGGAGGCGTCAGCCCCCTCCCGGAGGGCCTCCAGATCGGCCTGCAGCGTCTCGACGGCGGCACCCAGCGCCGCGTGCCGCGCGGCCAGGTCATGCGCCCGCGCCGCCGGGTCGTCCACCCGGGCGAGCTCGGCGGCCGAGCCGGCCCGGAGCGTCTCGGCCTCGACCATGGCCGCCGCGACGACGTCCGCAGCGTCGTGCAGGGCCTCGACGAGACGGTCCGCGAAGGCGGGATCGCGTGTCTGGCCCAGCCGGCGCAGGCCGTCGTCCGCCGCGTCGCGCGCAGCCCGCGTGCGACGACGGACCTCGTCCACCCGCGCGCCCAGTCCGGCGTCGCCCAGCCGCAGCGCGCCCTCGCCCACGGCCTCGAGCGTGGCGTCGGCGCGCCCCGCGGTGTCGGCCACGCGCCCCGCGAGTGCCTGCCCTTCGTCGATCGCGGTCTGGAGGCGCGCGCGACGATCGGCATCCGCCACCGCGAGGACCTCCTCGGCGAGGTCGCGCGTGACCTCCGCGAGCGCGACCGCCGTGCCGTGGCGCTCCTCCGCGGCACGCCACGCCCCACGGGCCACGTCGGCCTCGCGGGCCTCCACGATGCGCTGCAGCTCCACCCGCGCCGTGGCCACGGCGTCGCGGACCTCGGCCTCCCGCGCGCGCAGCGTGGCGGTGCGTTCGCCGAGCTCGGGGAGGTCGGCGTGGGCCACGGCCTGGTGCGCCCTGGCGATCGCCCGTCGCGCGACCGCGGCCGTGGACTCCAGGGCCGCCAGGGCCGTGGCGGCGTCGGACCGGAGCGCGGCGAGGACGAGCTCGGGGTCCTCCCCCTGGTGATCGGCCGCCCACGTCTCCACGTCGACGCGCAGCCGCTCGGTGTCGGAGAGCGCCGCGGCCACCGCCCGCGTGGCCGTGCTGATGCGCTCCTGCAGCCCGAGCCAGGTGGCCTCGGCCGCATCCTCCAGGCGGCGGGCGGCCTCGCGCGCCACGTCGCGGTGCATGCGGATCTCGGCGCGGATCTCGGCCACCCGCGCGCGGAGCTCCAGGGACTCGGCGTCCTCGTGCCCCTCGAGACGCGGCGCGAGCTCGTCGCAGAGGGCGTTCACCCAGTCGGCGTCCTGCTCGAAGCGCCCGAGCTGCTGGTGGGCCTCGCGCAGCACGTCCTCGCGCTGCTCCTCCGCGCGCACGGTGCGCAGGCGTCGGGACGCCCGACCCAGCACGTCGCGCGCCACGTCCTCCACGCGCTCGCGCAGGCCGCGGACGCGTGAGCCGACGTCCTCCGGGTCGGTGCCCGCCGCATCGATGGTGGCCGCGAGGTCCTCGGCCTCCGTGAGCCAGGCACCCGCGTCGCGGAGCAGCTCCTCGAGCTCGCCCCACGTGTCGGCGTCGTCGTCCACCGTGGCGCGACGGGTGCGCAGCCGCTTCTGAGCCTCGTCGAGGGCCTGGCGCGCCACGGCCACGTCCCGGGTGGCCCCCTGGGCCGCCGCGGTGCGGTGGGCCCGCAGCTCCGCGGCCTCGGCGACGGCGTCGTGCACGCCGGCCCAGGCCGCCTCCACCACCGCCATCGCGTGCACGGCCGCGTCCCGCGCCCGCGACGCGCGGTCCGCCATCCGCTCGGCGATGGAGGGATCCGCGTCCTGGGCCGTGGCTGCCGCTGCGCGCGCCCGCCGGACCTGGTCGGTGACCTTCCTCGCGGCCGCCACGAGCGCGTCGAGGGCCTTCGCCACCGCAGGCTCGGGCGACGGCCCCGCATCGGCCACCGCCGCCGCGACCCGGGCCGTGGCCTGCTGGTGCAGGGACTCGGCCTCGTCGGCGGCGTCCTGCGCCTCCTGGGCCCCGCGTCCCTCCGGGGAGCCGCCCACCTCGGCGAGCAGGCGCCGCACGTCGAAGATGTCGGTGGGCCCGGCACCCTCCGGCGCCTCGAGCTGCAGGTCCGGCTCCGCATCGGCGTCGTCGAGGGTGAGGCCGTGGGCGAGGAGGAAGGCCTCGTCGGCCACGACCACGCCGTCGTCCTCCGGCTCCAGCTCCTCGAGGGCCAGCTCGTCGGGCGGCTCGTCGACGAGCTCCACGAGCGCGTCGTCGACCTCGAGGAGGTCCTCGGCATCGCTTCGTGCCTGCTCCTCGAGCAGGGCGTCGAGCACCCGCTGGAGCATGCCCGCGGCGCGGTGCCCGTCCTCCCGGGCCGCCGTGACGGCGCGCGCCACGAGGTCGCTGGCCTCCTCATGGCACCACCCGCGCACCTCCTCGACCACGCGCGTGGCGAGGGCCACGAGATCGTCGGTGGAGCCTTCCGCGATCGTGGTCTCGATCACGTCGAGGACATCGGCGTGGTCGACGCCCGCGCCCTCGCGCCCGTCGGCGGCGATCACCGCGCCCAGCCGTCGGCGACGCCAGACCTCGCCTTCGCCCGTCTCCTCCGACAGGCGCCGCGCGTACACGCCGAGCACCGGGTGCACCCGCCATCCGTCGGCGTCGTCGAGGGACGCGATCAGCCCGTAGGCCGCCAGGTGGCCGAGGGTGGCCTCGGTCTCGTCGACGCTGGCGTCGAGCAGGGGAGCGATGCGCGTCGCACGCACGGGCCCGTAGCGCACCGCACCGAGCGCGCGGAAGGTGCGCTGCGCGTCGTCGTCGAGGCGCCGGTAGACGTCCAGGAAGCCGCGCGCCACGCCGGCGGCACCGCCCAGCCAGGCCACGCGCTCGGGATCCAGGCGTCCGCCCCAGAGCCCGCTCGACTCGTCGGCGCGCGCGTGCCGGATGCGGGACCCGGCGAGCCGGATGCCGAGCGGGAGGTAGTCCACGGCCTGGAGGATGGTGAGCGCGATGATGGGCGGCACGGCGCTGCCCACCACCGCCTCGAGCATGGCCTGGCCCTCCTCCTCGAGGAGGGGCTCCACCACCACCGGGCGCGCACCGAGCTTCTGGGCCACCGAGGCCACGGGACAGGTGAGCAGCAGCGAGACGTCGAGCGAGCGCAGCGTGAGCACCTGGGCCACCGAGGCCAGATCCTCCTCGCGGACGCCGTCGATCACGACGAGCGTGCCCGCGCGCGCCGCGAGGCCCGCGGCCACCGTGTCGAGCAGGTCGCCCTGGAGCGCCAGGCCCGTGGCCTCCAGCCCCAGGACCGCCGCCCAGCGGCGCAGGGCCACGTGCGGACGCGGACCGTCCTCGGGGATCGACCAGGTGAGCACGAGCGGGGCGCCGCAGGTGCCGGCGTAGGCACGCGCCAGGGCCGTGGCCCCCACGCCCTCGGCATCCCCTTCCCCCACCAGGGCCAGCACCTGGTGCGGACGGACCCAGCTGGCGAGGTAGGCGAGCTCGGCCTCGCGGCCCAGGAAGGGCACGCGCGCGGGCGTCTCCTCGGATCCCGTCGACTCGTCCACGCGTCCTCCCGAGCACCCCGCGGGGGTCGACCTTATCGCAGGCGGACCCTCAGGACTCGCCCGGGGCGATCGCGCCCACCACACCGTCGTCGTCGTCCGGCGCGAGGCCCATCATCCGCCCCACGAGCTCCTGCAGATCGGCGAGCACGGACTCGTCGTCGAGGGGCCCGAAGCGGGCACGGCCGTCCTCGTCCTCCTCGTAGGTGGCCACGAGGAGATCGCCCTCGTCGTCGAGCTCGTGGCGCGGCGTGAGCACCGCGTAGGTGCGTCCGCCGTGCTCGACGATCTCGAGCACCACGCACTCCAGCGTGGCGCCGTCGGCGCCCACCAGCACGACGAGATCGTCGTCGACGACCTCTTCCCGGGGGTCGAAGCCCACCTCGTCGTCCTCAGCCATGACGCACCTCGAAGTCGGCCATGAAGGCCACGAGCGCCTCGACCGCGGCGTCGGTCTGGGCGTTGTAGAGGCTGGCGCGCAGCCCCCCCGCGGAGCGATGCCCCTTGAGGCCCCGGAGCCCGGCCGCCTCGGCCTCCGCCACGAAGCGCGCGTCGAGCTCGGCGGACGGGGTGCGGAAGGCCACGTTCATGCGGGAGCGACTGGCGGGCTGCACGCGCCCCGTCCAGAAGTCGCTGGCGTCGATGGCCCCGTAGAGCTGCTGGGCCCGGGCCTCGGTGCGGCGCGCCATCTCGGCCACCCCGCCCTCGGCCTCGATCCAGGCGCACACACGCTCCACCACGAAGATCGCGAAGGTGGACGGCGTGTTGAGCATGCTCTCCTTGGCCACCTGCACCGGGTAGCGCAGCATCGAGGGCAGCTCGGGATCGCAGTGGTCCAGCAGCCCACGGCGGACGACCACCACGGTGACGCCCGAGGGACCGAGGTTCTTCTGCGCGCCGGCGTACAGCAGGTCGAAGCGCGCACCGTCCACCGGGCGGCTCAGGATGTCGGAGCTGGCGTCGCACACCAGCCAGGCGTCGCCCGGGTCGGGCACGTGGTCGAACTGCCCGCCGTAGATGGTGTTGTTGGACGTGTAGTGGAGGTAGCGGGTGCCCGACGCCAGCGGTGGCAGGTCGCCCCGGGCCGGCACGCGGTCGAAGCCCGTGTCGCGGCTCGACCAGACGACGTCGACCTCGCCGTACCGGCGCGCGTCGTCGATCGCGTACGTGGACCACGCCCCCGTCTCGACGTAGGCCGCCCGCCCGCCCCGCAGGAGGTTCAGCGGCACCTGGTAGAACTGGGTGCGCGCCCCGCCGTGCAGGAAGAGCACCTCCTGGTCTTCGGCGAGGCCGAGCAGCCGCCGGAGCCGGTCGCGCGCGCTGTGCACCACGGCGTCGAAGACCTTCCCCCGGTGGGAGATCTCGAGGACGCCCGCCCCGGCACCCGGAAGCTCCCAGAGGGCCTCCTGGGCCTCCCGGATCACCGGCTCGGGCAGGGCGGCAGGCCCTGCGGAGAAGTTGTGCTCACGCGCCACGCGACCTCCAGGCTCCGGGCGCCTACCCGCGGGAGCCGCCGATGGGAAGGGAGGCGACGTGCAGCACGTGGGGCAGCGCCGCCACGTGGTCGACGACCACGGCGGGATCGCTCCCCACCTGCACGCGGGCCACGGCGGCCTCGCCTCCGGCGAAGATGGTGTTCTCCATGCCCTGCACGTTGAGGTCGGCCTCCCGCAACGCGTCGAGCACGCCCGCCAGCACCCCCACGCGATCGAGGTGCCGCACCACGAGCACGTGGGTGGCGTCGGGGTCGTCGAGCACGTTCACGACGTTCGGCGCCCGCCCGGTGGCGTCGTAGGCCGTGACGATGCGCACCACCTCGGCCGCCACGGCCTCCTGGGCCTCCTCGGTGGACGCGCCCACGTGGTGGGAGAGCACCACGTGGGGGTGGCGCGCCAGCGGGTGATCGAGCGTGCCCGTGCTGCCGGAGGGCTCGCCCGCCAGCACGTCGAGTCCCGCCTGGAAGCCGCGGCGCTCCAGGGCGTCGAGCAGCGCCTCCTCGTCCATCACCTCCGCGCGGGCCGTGTTGATCACCACCGCGCCGTCGGGCAGCGCGTCGATCAGGGACCGCCCCACCAGGCCCCGGGTGTCGGGCGTGAGCGCGGTGTGGACCGACAGGATGTCGACCTGCCGGGCCACCTCGAGGGGGCTCCCGGCCCAGGTGATCCCGAGCTCCTCGGCCGCCTCAGGGGTGAGCGAGCGCGACCACGCCACCACCTCCAGGTCGAAGGCGAGCGCGCGCCGCGCCACCTCCCGACCGATGCCGCCCAGCCCGAGCAGCCCGAGCCTGCGACCCCTGAGACCCCTCGACCGCGACTGGGCCGCCTTGTCCCACTGGCCCGCCCGGGCGCGCACCACGCCGTCGGCCACGTGCCGATCCAGCGCGAGGAGCAGCGCGAAGGTGAGCTCGGCCACGGCCACGGCGTTCTTCCCGGGGCAGTTGGCCACGAACACGCCTCGGCGGCCGGCCGCGTCGAGGTCGATGGTGTTCACGCCGGCCCCGGCCCGCACCACGAGCGACAGGGCACGGCCAGCCTCGAGCTGGGCGGCACCCACCTTCGTCGAGCGCACGACGAGCACGTCCGGGTCGAGGCGCCCCAGCGCTTCCGCGAGGGCCTCCCCTCCCAGCGACGGCTCCACGGCCACCTCGTGCCCGGCAGCCCGCAGGGCGTCCACGGCCGAGGTCGCGAGCTTGTCGGCGATCAGGACACGCACGGCAGCCTCCTCCCGAGGGGGCAGTCCTAGCGCGGCGACGCGCGGCAGGGCGTGACGTCCCTGCCAGGAAGCACCGCTACGACGGTGGGGCGCCGATCACCACGCTCACGCTCTTCGACGAGGAGCTGTCGGTGCCGTCCGACACCCGGCCGTCGCAGCGCCAGGTCTCGCCCGTCTGGGTGACCGACTCCGGCAGATCGGGCCCGGGACCCCACGTGCCTCCGGGGCCGATCCAGGTGGACGAGGGCGTGAGCGTGTCCCCCTCGGGGTCGGCGCCCGGCGTGACCGCACAGGTGATGGCCTGTCCGGCCACCGGCGCGGCCGGCACCAGCGACACCGTGGGTGGCGACGGCCGCCCGTTGCCCACGACCACCACGCCCGATCGCAGCGAGCCCGTGGCCCCCGCGGGGTCCTGCACGTCCACCTGCACGGCGATGCGGTCCCCCCGTGCCGGCGTGCGCGGGTAGAACTCCGTGCCGGGGCCCGGCAGCTCCGCGTCGTCGAGGAACCACCGGTACGACCGCGTGACGGTCTCGCCCTCGGGGTCGGAGACCACGCCCGCGACGCGCAGCGCCACGCCGGTGGTGGGGTTCGACGGGTAGAAGTCGATCCGCACCACCGTGGGCGGGAGGTTGCCCAGCGAGATGTCCTGCGTGCGCTGGACCAGCCCGCCCTGCCCGTCGTCCACGGTGACGCGCACCCAGGTGGTGGTGCCCCCGGCCGGCACCTTGAAGGCGCCGGTGAAGGGCAGCGTGGCGGTGCTGTCGGGCCCGTAGAAGGTGCGCACGCGCAGGCCGTCGCCCTCGGGGTCGGACGCGGCGACGGTGACGGTGACGTTCTGCCCGACGGTGGGCACCAGCGGCGCCCACGTGAGGCTGTCGACGGTGGGCGGCGCGTTGCCCACGGTGACCGACCTGCGCACGGGCTCCAGCTCGTGCCAGTCGTCGAAGGCCACCACCTCCACCTCCACCACCTCGCCGCGGACCACCGGGCCGTCGCCGAGGGCGTTGGACTCGCCGGCGAACTCCCCGTCGCGCGTCCAGCGGTGGCGGTAGCCCACCACGTCGCCCTCCTCGTCCTCGGCGGGCGGCGAGAGCACCAGGGCCACGGAGTCGCCGGTCACGGGGGTGACGGGCTCGAACCGCACCCCGGGGGTGGTGGGTGCGGCGTGCACGTAGAGCAGCCGCGCATCGGTGGTGGTGTCGGCCAGCCGCACGGTCCAGGTGAGCGTCCCCGGACCGGCCAGCGTGCAGGGGATCTCCACGTCGCCGTCGGCGTCGACCTCGGCCTCGCCGATCACCTCGCCGTCGGCGCGGATCACGTCCGCCGTGCCGCGGAGGCCCACCACGCGCAGGCGGACGAGCATGCCGTCCTCCTCCCGCACGTCCAGCCCGTCGTCGGGCCCGAGCACCTCGAGCGAGGTGAGGGCCACGTCCGTGTCGACGTCCGTGTCGGTGGCCTTGTCGTCGGCCACCTCGCACCCCGCCACCACCGCCGCGAGCCACACCCACCGCATGCCGACCTCCGCCGGCCCAGTCTAGCGGGATGCGGGCCGCGAGCGCGCCCATGCAACGCCCCGTGACAACCCCGCCAGTGTCCACACCGGGACCCGGTCAGTGGTGGTAGGGCAGGCCCTCGCGCAACGTGGCGGCCCGGTAGAGCTGCTCGAACAGCAGCACGCGGGCCACCTCGTGGTTCAGCACCAGGGACGACAGGCGCACCACGCGATCCGCGCGCGACCGCACCGCCTCCCCGTGGCCGTAGGGACCACCGAGCGCGAACACGAGGCCCGTGCCCTGGGCCACGCCGTCGGTGACCAGCGCCGCGAAGGCGTGGGTGTCGAGATCCTCGCCCCGCTCGTCCAGCGCCACCAGCCGATCGCGCGGACCGACGGCCGCCAGCAGCCGCGCGGCCTCGGCGGCGCGCACCGCCTCCACGTCGCCGGTGAAGCGCTCGGGCTTGACCGCGCGCTCCTCGATGCCGCCCAGCCGGTCCAGCCGCCGGGCGTAGTCCTTCACGGCGGCGTCGGCCCAGCCCGGGCTCGACCTGCCCACGACGAGCACGCGCAGCTTGGCCACCTCGCCCGCCTCAGGGCAGCGAGAAGCTGGGCACGTCCAGATCGTCGGTGGGGGGCAGCACCACGCCCTCCGGCAGCGGGAGACGCGGCGCGTCGGCCCAGAGCCCATCGAGATCGTAGAAGGCGCGCGCGCCCTCCTGGAAGACGTGGAGCACCACGTCGCCGTAGTCCAGGAGCACCCACTTGCCGGTCTCCTGCCCCTCCATGCCCACGGGCAGGATGTCGTGCTGGTGCTTGAGGTGCTGCCGGACCTCGGAGGCGATGGCGCGCACCTGGCGGGGGTTCCGCCCGCTCACGATGACGAAGTAGTCCGCGTACCCGACGAGATCGGCCACTGCGAGGATCGCAGGGTCGATCGCCTTCTTCTCGAGCGCGGCCGTCAGGACGACGTCCGCGAGCTGCTTGGCCTCGATGGTGGCCTCCCGGAGCGGCCGTGGCACCACGGCCTCATGGACATTGTGGGCGCCTCGCGCCCGGTCCGCAACCCCCCGGAGGGGTGCGGCAGGTGACCGGCCCTCGGGCCGGGGGGACGGCAGGGCCTCAGCCCCCGTCGTCCTCGGGATCCTCGGGCCGCACGCGCTCCCACACCGCGGCCACCAGCTCGGGCACGCCCTGCCCGGTGACCGCCGAGATCGGGTGGACCTCGGCGCCCGAGGCCGCGCGCAGCGCCTCGACCTCGGCCGCGATCTGCGCGGGCGTGGCCGTGTCGACCTTGTTGAGCGCGATGACCTGCGGGCGGTCGACCACCGGCCCGCCGAAGGCGTGCAGCTCCTCGGTGAGCGCCTCCCACCGCTCCACGGGCGTGCGCTCCTCCAGCGGGTCGAAGGCCACGAGGTGGATCAGCAGGCGGCAGCGCTCCACGTGCTTGAGGAACTGGTGGCCCAGCCCCGCACCCTCGGCGGCACCGTCGATGAGCCCGGGGATGTCGGCCAGCACGAAGGTGCTCTCGTCGGACAGCCGCACCACGCCCAGCTGCGGCACCAGCGTGGTGAAGGGGTAGTCGGCCACCTTCGGCGAGGCGGCGCTCACGCGCCCCAGGAAGGTGCTCTTGCCGGCGTTCGGGTAGCCGAGGAGGCCCACGTCCGCGATGAGCTTGAGCTCGAGCCGCACGGTGCGCTCCAGCCCCGGCTCGCCCGGCTGCGCCTTGCGCGGGGCCTGGTTGGTGGACGTGCGGTAGTGCCGGTTGCCCAGGCCCCCACGCCCCCCCGGCAGCGACCACTGCGCCCCGGGCGTGTCGAGGTCGGCGATGAGCTCCTCGGTCTCGTCGTCGTAGACGAGCGTGCCCACGGGCACCGGCACGCGCAGATCCGAGCCCTGGGCGCCGTTCATCTGGCGCTTTCCGCCCGGCCTGCCGTCCTCGGCGTGCTGGAACCGCCGGTAGCGGTAGTCCACGAGCGTGTTCCGTCGAGGCGTGGCCTCGAGGATCACGGCACCGCCGCGCCCGCCGTCGCCCCCATCGGGGCCACCCTTGGGCACGTACTTCTCGCGCCGGAACGAGATCTGTCCTGCGCCACCCTTTCCGGAGCGGAGGAAGACCACGGCTTCGTCGACGAACTCCACGCGCTGACGCGGACCCCGCTACTTCGCGGCGGGGGCATCCTCGTCGGCGGGGAACGGATCCACGGAGACGAACTTCCGGTTGTTGCGCGTGTGGAAGCGCACCGTGCCGTCGGCGGTGGCGAAGAGCGTGTAGTCGCGCCCCGTCCCGACGTTGTCTCCACCGTGGACCTTCGTACCGACCTGCCGGACGAGGATGTTGCCAGCGCGGACCGCCTCGCCCCCGAAGCGCTTCACGCCACGGTACTGCGGGTTGGAATCACGCCCGTTGCGGGTGCTGCCCTGTCCCTTCTTGTGTGCCATCGTGCTGCTCCCCGGCTCAGGCCTTGATGCCGACGATCTCGAGGGTGGTGTGGCTGTGGCGGAAGCCGACCTTGCGACGCGTGCGGTGACGGCGCGCGTACTTGAAGGTGATGACCTTGTCGCCCTTGTGGTGGTCGACGACCTTGGCCTCGACGGACGCGCCGTCGACCAGGGGCTTGCCGACCTTGACTCCGCCGTCGTCGACGAGGAGGACCTTGTCGAGGGTGACGGTGGCGCCCTCCTCGGTCTCCAGGCGGTCGACGACGATCGTGGCGCCGGGCTCGACCCGGTACTGCTTCCCGCCGCTCTCGACGATGGCGTACATTCCGTGCTCCTCGCAGCGCCCGCGGGCGCCCCGCGCTGCCCAGGGGGGCCGGCGCGGACTGTTCGTGGGCCGTACACCACGAGGACGTACGGCAAGCCGGGCGCACCTACGCGATCCACCACCTGCTGTCAAGGCGACCCGCTGCCCTGCAGCACCGGGAGCAGGGCGTCCACGCGACGCTGCTGCGCCGGCGTCATGCCCGCCCGGTGGGTGCGGAGCAGATCCAGCGCAGGCTGACCCTGCAGGGCGGACCGCCAGCCCTCGCGCCCCACGCACACCGCGTCCCCCAGGGCGCCGCAGGCCTGCGCCAGCCGCAGGCGCACCCGCGGATCCGCCTCGTGCCCGTCGGCCTCCACCAGCGGCTCGAGCTGCGTGCGCACCTCCGCGGCCCTGCCGTCGGCCAGCGCGCGATCCCAGCCCTCGAGGCGATCCACTCCCGCCTGGCTCGGCGGCGTGGGATCCTCGGGCAGCACGCAGGGCATCGTGACCCGGGGCTTCGCTCCCTTCACGAAGAGCACGCGCCGCTCGTCGGTGTAGACCGCACCCCACGACGACGACGCCATGAGCACCACGCAGGTGGGCCGGCTCCGGTACATCGCCACCGCCCGGGGCGCGTCCTGGGCGAGCAGCAGCTCCAGGGCCGCCGGATCGCGCACCGCCTTGCGGTAGGCGAAGAGCTCGTCGGCGTCGAAGTGCACGGGGGTCCGGCCGTCGATGCGCACGCGCCACCCGGACGGCCCGGCGCGCCAGCCCACCACGCCGCCCATGTCGTACTCGGCGATCACCCGTCCGCCGTCCGGGATCCGCGCCAGCTCGTCGGCGAGGTCGAGGGCCACCATGCCGCGATCCACGCCGAGGCCGAGCTGGGGAGCCACCACCGCGGCCATGGAGGGGAGCAGGGCCGCCACCGCCCAGGTCGCCCAGGCGGGCAGCGTCGCGCCGCGCAGGCCCGCCGCGAGCAGCGGCACGGCGAGCACGCCCCAGGTGGACCGGAAGCGCACCGCCGTGAGCGCGAGCGCCAGCCCGAGCACCCAGGCCACGAGCGCGCCGAGGGGCAACCGCCGCCGCCAGGCCGCCACCGCGAGCGCGCCCCCCACCACGAGGTCGACGAAGAGCATGCCGTCGGGACCCGTGGGCCCCAGCTCCACGAGGTGGGTGCGGCGCATGTCCGAGATGTAGCGGCTGGCGTCGCCCGCCCCGTGCCGGAGCACCTGGTCGACGACCTCCAGGCCGAAGGGACCCGCGAAGGGCCAGCACACCGTGGTCAGCAGCGCGAGCACCGTCGGGGCGTCCAGGGGCCGCCCCTCGGGCCACGGGAGCAGGGCCAGGGCGAGCACCAGCGGTGGCGCCACCACCACCGAGGTGTGGGCCTGGCTCCACACGGCGAGCACGAGGTGCAGCCCCACCAGGGCCACGGTGCGCGCGCCGCCCTCCCGTGTGCGCACGCGCAGGGCGAGGCCGAGCGCGAGGGGCAGCAGCAGCAGGAAGAGGATCTGCGGACGCGGCATGAACTGGGCCACCGTGCCCGCCCCCACCACCGCCGCGAGCGCCACCGACGCGCCCGCTGACGCGCCCGCCACCCTGGCGAGCCAGGCCACGAGCGCCACGTGGAGGCCCGCCGCGAGCGCCACGCCGAGGGTGACGGCCGTGACGCCCCCGATCGACCACGCCCCGAGCGCCAGCAGGTCGAAGACCCACTCGGGGTCGACGTAGGTGTCGGGACCCGCGTAGGCCACCGGCTCCGGCACGGTGCGGGCTCCGTGCGTCCACACCGCGCGCCCCATCGACAGGTGCCACCACAGGTCGAGGCTGAAGATCGGCCGCACGCACAGGGCGGCGGCACCGAGGCAGGCGAGCACGAGGGGGGGGAGCCAGCGGGACATCGGCGCATCCTCGCCCCGCCCGCCCCGCGGGTCAACGCGGCGGGCCCGTCGCGGCCCCGCACCTCACTCGGCGCGCCGGCCCAGCATCGCGCGGAGGGCGTCGAGACGGTCGAGCACCTCTCCGGTGTCGAGCCCGCGGAAGCGCTCGGGCAGCATGGCCCGGTTCGAGCACTCGAAGACCGCGAGCATCTCCATGTACTCCAGCATCCGCACGTCCCGGCTGGGGATGACGTCGTCGGCCGCCGCGCGCAGATCGGCCTGCGCCACCAGCTCGCGCTCCTCCCGACCGGCGCGCGAGGTGGCGGCCAGCAGCAGCCCCTCGAGCTCCGCACCCGACCACCCCGACGTCACCTCCGCCACCGCGGCCAGCTCGACGTCGTCGGCGAGGGCCACGGCGTTCTTGCGCGCGAGCGCGGCGAGGATCGCGCGCCGCTCCTCCGTGGACTCGGGGAAGAAGAAGGGGATCTTCAGATCGAAGCGGCCCGGGCGCTTGAGGTCGACGTCGAGCTTGTCGGGGCGGTTGGTCATCATCAGGGTGACCACGCGGCCCCGGTGGCTGGTGTCGCTCATGAACTCCTTGAGGCGCGCGATCACCCGGCTGCCCACACCGTCGTCGCCCCCACCCCCCGCCAGGGCGCGATCGGCCTCGTCCACGATGAGCAGCACGTACCCGAGGGCCTCCACCAGCTCGAGCACCTTCTCGAGGTTGGCCTCGGTGGAGCCGACCCAGTGGTGCCGGAAGTTCTTGAGCGTGAGGCAGGTGAGGCCCGACGCGGCGGCGAAGGCCTGCGCGACGAAGGTCTTGCCCGTGCCCATGGGACCCACGAAGATCATCCCCATCGGCACCTGGTTGTGGCGCCCGTGCACCACGGCCTCGGCCACCCGGCGCAGCACGCCCTTCACCTCGTCCAGCCCGCCCACGTGCGACAGGTCATGCCGCGGCGCCACCAGCTCCACCAGGCCGTGGCACTCCTGCTCGATGATGGCCTTCTTCCGCGCCGACACCGTCTCGAAGCGCACCGGCTCGCCCGTCTGGCGGGCCACCTGGAGCAGGGCGCGGATCTGCAGCAGCGTCAGCCCCGCCGTGACCTGGGCGAGCGCGCCGTCGGGCAGGTCCACGGGCACGCCTCCCGCCTCGGCGGCGAGGAAGGCGCGTCGCGCGTCCAGATCCGGGAAGGGCACGCGCAAGGCCACGAGCTGGGGACTGGCGAGCACGGCCGGGGCCACCGCCGACAGCTGCTCGCACACGAAGATCACGAGGTTGTCGGTGCCCAGCACCGCCGGATCCGACGACCAGCGCCGCAGGGTGGCGAGCGCCGCCTTGTCGTCGTGGGTCATGAAGGCCGGGTCGGCGCGGGGGGCCACCAGGTCGAAGTCGTCCACCACCACGCCGGCCCGCAGGGTGAGGTCGGTGACCAGGGCCTCCAGCGCCGGCAGCACGTCGGGCACGGTGCGCGGCAGGTCGTCCAGGGCCGCCTGACCGGCCATCAGGCGTCGGGCGTCCACCACCGACCGCAGACGACGCTCCTGGGCGGGGTCGGCGGCGCGCAGGCCACGCGACACGTCGTACGACACCACCACGTCGCGGCTGCGGGCCAGGAAGCGCTGCAGGAAGGTGCCGAGGTCCACCCACGACACCGTGCCGTCCTCGGCCTCGTGCCGCTGCAGGTCGCGGACGTTGCCGTGGAGCAGGAAGAGGCTGGCCTCGCCCGACAGGTAGCGGTCGCGCAGGCTCGCGGCCCACGAGGGCAGCTCGGGCGTGGTCATGGCGCCTCCGTCCGACCTGTACGCAGCACCCGGGGGGATGTCATGCAGGCGGCGCTACGCGCCGTCGGTGGGAGGGCACGAGTAGGTGGCCGTGACCCGGCGATCGACGGAGCCGTCGTCCTTCGCGTCGTCCTCCTGCTTCAGCAGCCGGTCGTGGTCGTCGTACAGCAGGGTGCTCCGCACATCGACCGTGCCGTCGATGTCCACGTCCGTGAGGCGCACGGCGTCGCGCCCCGTGAAGGTGGTGGTCTCCTTGGCGATGTCGGCGCCCTCCTGCACGTACACCGCCTCCGTCACGCGGCCCTGCGCGTCGCGGACCGCGCGCACCCCCAGCTCCACCACGCCGTCCCCGTCGGAGTCGTCGAGGTCGGTGAGCACCCGACCCTCGGCGTCGTAGGTCCAGGTGTGCCGGGAGTCGAGCGCGCCCGCGGTGCGCTCCTCGAGCTCCAGCATGCGCTCCGCTGCGTCGTAGGCCCGCCGCGTCTCGCGATCCACCACGCCGTCGCGCGGCCCCGCCACGCCGTCGCCCTGATCGACCAGCGGGTTGCCGCCCGGCGACCACGTGTAGGTCCAGTCGAGGTCGTCGGCGCCGTCGAAGACGTCGTCCGCGCTGCTGTCGCGCTCGTAGCGCGTGCGGCGGATCTCCCCGTCGTAGGTGTACCGGGCCACGCTGGTGCGTGTGCCCGGCGTGGCGAAGACCTCGCAGGTGACCACCGAGTCCACCCGGGCGCACACGGACCAGCGGTCGCGCACGCCGTCGTCCGTGAGGTCCTCGTCCACCGCGATGGGGTAGCCCTCGGGCTCGAAGATCTGCACGCGCACGCTCTCGCGCTTGCCGTTCGAGTCCGCGTCCTGACGGACGGTCTGCTTGTAGAGCTCGCCCGTCGGGTAGTAGGCGTTCTCGACGACGAGCTCCGGGCGTCCGTCGCCGTCGTCGTCCACCTCGCCGCGCACCACCCGGCCGTCTGCGTCCAGCATGGTCTCCGCGCGCGCGTAGAGCCGCCCCGACGGGAGCAGGCGCACCACCTCCGACAGCACGAGATCCCCGCTGGCGTCGGTGACCACGACCGTCTCGACCTCCCAGCTCCCGTCGCCGTCCAGGTCCTCGAAGGTGGTGGTGGTGGTGCCGTCCACCTCGATGCGCACCCGGCTGTCGGGCTGGCCGTCGCCGTCCGCGTCCTCGATCACCTGGGTGACGCACACGCCGTCGGGCACGTCGCCGCTGTCGTCGGGCCCGGCCCCGGTGTCGTCCGGCGCGGCGGTGTCGGTGGTGGAGGTGTCGCCGTCGGTGTCGGTGTCGCCGAGGTCCGTCCCCGCCGGCGCTCCGCACGCGACCAGCACGCCCATCCACCAGACACGTCCCATCGCTCCCTCCACGTCGGGTCGCAGACTAGCCCGGAGGAAGGCGCCACGGCGCGCGAAGGAGGCGTCCTGCGCACCGGTCGGCCGCGCGGCGACGAGGTCACGTGGTAGGAGCGCCCGCACGGAGGTCCCCGTGCGCCCGGTGTGGTGGTTGCTGGTCCCGAGCCTCGCCGGGTGCGGCGTCTTCTCGCGAGGGGAGTCGTGCATCGAGTGCGATCTGGTGGACGACAGCGGGGACGACACGCCGGTGCGCGACACCAGCACGACGTCCGCCGACACCGGGGACGGCGGCGAGGACGACAGCGCCGACACCCAGACGGGCGACACGGACACGGATCCCGCGGCGGACACGGATCCCCCAGCAGACACCTCCCCGGTCCTCGACTGCTCCGCGCTGGACTTCGCGTGGCCGGAGGCAGGCAGCCAGACCGCAGGGGTGCGCCCCACCCTCGTGCTCGGCTTCACGAGCGCCGCGCCCGCCGACCTCGCGCTGTCGGTGGTGCGCGACTTCGACGCGGCCGATCAGCCCGTGGCGCCGCTCACGTGGGATGCCGGTCGTCGATGGGCGTGGACCGAGGCCTCCGTCCGCCTCAGCGCCGGCACGGCGCACACGATGGTCGCCCAGACGCCGGCCTGGCGCTGCGAGCTGCCCTTCCGCACAGCGCCCGCACCGCCCTACCAGCTGGGCGCGAGCCCGCGCACCTTCCTCCTCGAGCCGGCCAGCGTGGTGGCCGTGGAGCCCCCGCGCACCACCCTCGGCCTGCGCTCGAAGCTCGCCACGCCCCCGGGCCTCGTCCTGGCGATCCAGCTCCAGGCCGGCACGGGCAGCGAGCTCCAGGTGCGCACGGGGCTCGTCGAGGTCACCCGATCCGGTGGCACGGTGATCTCCGCCACCCAGGCCTGCGCGCTCACCGCCGACGCCACGTCCGCCACATGGAACGGCCCGGACTTCGAGGCGATCGTGCCGTCGCTGACGTTGCCCGGCGCCCTCGTGGGCGCACCCCTGGCCGAGGGCCGCCTTCGCGGCAGCTTCGACGGCAGCAACGCGAAGCTCGTGCAGCTGCTGGTGGACGGCGAGTCCGACGCGCGCGTGCACTACCCGCAGGCCCACGCCAACGCCTGCCTCGCGTCGGCGGCGAACGGCCTGCCGTGCGTGCCGTGCGCCGCCGACAACGAGCCGACCTGCCTGCGCCTGCGCCTGGCGGACGCGGTGGCCACCGAGCGCACGGGCCTCACCCTGGAGGCGCACGACCTGGCCTGGGTGGAGGCAGGCTGCACCGCGCCCGACACCGACGCCGCCCTGCCCTGAGCTGCCTGCCTCACCGCGCCAGGAGCGCCCCGAGCGCCGCCAGCCTGACCTCGACGCGATCGTCGGTCGC
This sequence comes from Alphaproteobacteria bacterium, assembly GCA_020632955.1. Lineage (GTDB taxonomy): Bacteria > Myxococcota_A > UBA796 > UBA796 > JACKEO01. The sequence goes on along the minus strand of JACKEO010000007.1, from coordinate 41,410 downwards.
GGCGACCTCCAGCAGCGGGCGCAACGACACGGCCCGCAGGCGGCTGGCACGACGGGCCGCCGCCGCGCGGAGGGAGGGGTCGTCGGCCTCGAGCGCCTCGGCGAGCCGGGCGAGCCCGTCCTCGTCGCCGAGGAGCAGCGGCAGCAGCGCCTCCCGGGTGTAGGCCTCCCCCGAAGCCCACGACCGCGCCAGGGTCTGGGGACGTCGCCACGCCGTCGCCGCACGCCGCACGCCACGGTCGCCCGCCCGTGCCGCCGCACCCAGCCACGTCGCGCGCTGCGGCCCCTCGGCGAGCCGCAGCACCAGCTCGAAGGCCTCGCGGGCCACCGCGGGTTCCCGGTCGGCGAGGGCCGCCCGCCAGGCCCGCGCTCCGGCGGGATCCGCGAGGAGGGCACGCGCCACGTCCAGCCGCAGCCCGAGGTCCTCCTCCGCCCAGGCGTCGTCCCGCGCCAGGGCGTCGACGAGCCCCGGCCAGCCGTGCAGCCCCAGGGCCACGACGAAGGAGGGATCGTCGCGGACGTCTCCCTCCCGCAACGCCCGCTCGAGCACCGGTCGGCCGGCCTGCTCGCCCAACCGGACGGCCACGAGGGCCAGGGGCGCCGCCTTCCACCCGGGGCGATCGACCCACGCGGTGCGCAGCGGCTCCAGGCCGTCCGCGTGGCCTGCATCGAGCAGGCCGTGCGCCGCCGCAGCGCGCGCATAGGGGTCGGCGGACCCGCGCGAGGCCACGTCGAGGAGGAGCGCCGGCACCCCCGGCTCTCCCACCCGCTGCAGCAGGGCGTCCACCACGCCGGTCTGCACCCAGGGGTCCCGGTCGTACGACCCCTGCACCGCCCAGCGGGTCAGGCGCTCCACGGGCAGGGCGTCCAGCAGGGCCTCGAAGGCTCGCCGCCGGGTGCTGGGGTCGGCATCGGTGGCCGCCGCCTCGAGCGCCGCGAGCGGCTCGCCCCGCGCGAGCGGTGCGCCGTCGCCCAGGGAGGGATCGACGGCGAGTCGGAGGCGGGGCGCGCAGGCCAGCAGGGCCAGCGCCAGCCACGCGACGCGCAGCCCCTGCACGCCTACGGCGCCGAGGCGGTGACGACCACCCCGCCCAGGAAGAGCAGGATCACGAGCATGCCCACGAGCAGCCACGGCAGCACGTTGGGGGCCGCCGGCGCCACGGCCTGCGGGGCCGGCGCGACCGCGGCGGCAGGCGGCGCGGGCGCGGGCACCTGCGGAGGCGGCGCGGGAGGCGGGGGCGCGACCACCGGCGGCCGTGGCGTGGGAGGCGCGGCCGGAGGGGGCGGCGCGGGAGGGCGCGCCGGCACCGCGACGCGCTCCACCACGGGCGCACCCGCGGGGAGATCGGGCGTGGACGCCCCGGACGCCGCCGCGGACGGACCCGCACCCTGCCGCTCCTGCTGGCCGAGCACGAGCACGCTCTCGCCCACGCCCAGCCGGTCACCCTGCTCCAGCGGCGCCTCGGCCACCCGCTGATCGTTGACGTAGGTGCCGTTCGCGCTGTCGAGGTCGCGCACGAACCACGTGCCCCGACGCCGGGCGAGCAGGGCGTGCCCGCGGCTGGCGCCGTGGTCGTCGAGCTTGAGGTCCTGATCGTCGCCACGCCCGATGGTGAGCTCGTCCTCGATCAGGTCGAACACCCGCCCGGCGTCGGCGCCCTCCACCACCTCGAGCACGTCCACGACGTGCGTGGGCGGCTTCGCCCCGGCGCGGACGCGCAGCACGAAGGGGACGATCTCCACCTCGTCGCCGTCCTGCAGGCGACGCTCGCCGACCGCGCGACCGCCCACGAAGCTGCCGGAGCCCGAGCCCAGGTCCTCCAGCATCGCCACGTCGCCGTCCACGAGCAGCCGTGCGTGTCGTCGCGAGACCGCCTTGTCGTCCAGCACGATGTCGTTGTCGGCATGGCGACCCAGGCTGTAGGCGCCGCCCTTGAGGAGCATGCGCCGGTCGGCCTCACCCGCCCTCGAGATCGTCAACTCGATCATCCCTTGCCTCGCTCGTCGCTGCCGAAGGGCCAGAACCATGGCTTCCGATCGGCGGTCCTCGCTCTGCGGGAGTCCGAGTCGGCCTCCCACTGCACCTCGAACACGGTGACGCCCAGCCCGATGCGGTCGCCGACCTTGAGCGCCTTGTGACGCCCGATGCGCGTGTCGTTCACGTAGACGCCGTTGCGCGAGCCGGCGTCGCGCACCCAGAGGGCGCCGTCGTCGTACTGGAGGCGGGCGTGGAAGCGCGACACACCGTCGTCGTCCTCCAGCACCACGTCGTTCTCGGGGGACCGCCCGATCTCCATCCCACCCTCGGGCACGGGGAACACGCTGCCGGCGAGCGCACCCTCGATGCACACCAGGACCGGCCTGTCGGCCATCCGTCCTCCACTCGGCGGGAGCTTACCCGATCGTCCGCGACAGCATCGCCGGGTCGGGCGAAATCCCGGTGAAGTGGCGGAAGGCGAGCGCGGCCTGGTGGACCAGCATCGGCTTGCCGTCCTGGACGTCGACGCCCCGCGCCGACAGGACGTCCGCGTGCAGGGGCGCGGGAGCCCAGTACCCCAGATCCACCCAGAGAGCGCCCGCCCGGACGTGGTCGACGGGCAGCGCGGCCACGGCGTCGGCCGCACCGCCCGACGTGGCCTGCACGACCAGATCGGCCCTGGTGACGACGTCGGCGAAGTCGTCCAGCGCCCCGGCGGCGAAGGCGGTGGCCGGCCAGGCGGCTCGACAGCGGGTGGCTGCGGCCTCGGCGCGCGCCAGGGTGCGGTTGAGGAAGACCACCTCCGCCGCGCCCGCCTCCGCCAGGCCCGCGCCGCAGGCCAGCCCCGCTCCCCCGGCGCCGAGCACGACCGCCCGGCAGCCCGTCACCTCGCGACGCTGCCGGACGCCTGCCACGAAGCCCGCCGCATCGGTGTTGTGGCCCACCAGCCTGCCCTCGTGGGCCACCACGGTGTTCACGGCACCGAGCACGCGCGCCACGCCCACCACCTCGTCGAGGCCGGCGACCACACGCTCCTTGAGCGGCACCGTGAGGTTCGCCCCCGCCAGCCCCAGGGTCCGCAGGGCGTCGGGCACCCGCGCGGCGCGGTCGGGCGACACCTCCAGCGCGAGGTAGACGGCGTCGATCCCGTGGGCCGCGAAGGCGGCGTTGTGCAGCCGGGGGGACAGGCTGTGGCGCACGGGCGACCCGAGCACCGCGTAGAGGCGCGTGGCGCCCGAGAGGCTCACCGCCGCTGCCCGAGGATGCGCCGCGCGGCCTCCGCATCCACCCGGATCTGGGCCACGAGGTCGTCGACCCGCGCGAAGGCCCGCTCCTCGCGGATCCGCCGCACGAAGGCCACGGTGACCTGCACGCCGTAGAGGTCGCCCGACCAGTCCAGCAGGTGGACCTCCAGCCGGCCCTCGCCCGGACGGAAGGTGGGCCGATCCCCGAGGTTGGCCACACCGTCGAGCCACACGCCGCTCACGTCCACGCGCACGGCGTACACGCCGGCCGGCGGGAGCAGATCCGTGGCGGGCCGCACGTTGGCCGTGGGGAAGCCCAGCGAACGCCCACGGGCGTCCCCGGGGACCACCTCGCCCGACACCGCGTGCGGACGCGCGAGGAGCCGCTCGGCCGTGGCCAGGTCGCCCGCCGCGACCAGCGCGCGGATGCGCGTGGAGCTCACGACGTCACCCTCCACCGCCACCGCGGGCACCCGCACCACGGGCACCGACAGGCGCTGGCGCAGGAGGTCGACGTCGCCTGCGCGATCCCGCCCGAAGCGGAAGTCCCACCCCACCACCACCGCGCGCGCCCTCAGGCGCTGCCGCAGCACCACGTCGCAGAACCACGTGGGATCGTGCTGCGCGAAGTCGCGATCGAAGGGCTCGACCACCACCTCGTCCACCCCGGCGGTGCCGAGCGTGGCCACGCGGTCCGGGAGGGTCTGGATGGCCGGCACGCCGTGACCCGGCGCCATCACGTCCCGTGGGAAGGGATCGAAGGTGTAGACGCACACCCGCCCGGACGGCCCCACGCGCTCCCGCGCCGCCCGCAGCAGGGCCCTGTGCCCGAGGTGCACGCCGTCGAAGTTCCCGATGGTGACCGCGGGGCCCTCGAGGGGGACGTCCGGGTAGGTCTCGGACCCCTGGAACACGCGCGGCAGGCTGGCGGGCATCGATCTCGGGTCCCGCGGACGACGGGCGGCGGCGGCATGCCGCTCCGCGGCGGTAACGCCACCCCTGGGGAGGGTCCACGCCGGGTTGACAGGCCCCCACCGGTCGCGTACGCCCGCGCTCGCGCCCGGAGCTGCCATGCGTCGCCTGTCTGCCGTGCTCGTCCTCACCGCGCTCGCGCTCGCCGGCGTCGCGTGGGCCAACGGCATCACCGGCTCCGACGCGCCCAGCCGCATCCCGGTCCCCGCGCAGATCCACGCGGCCACGGTCTACGACCGCACGGGTGCGGCGGTCGACGTGACGCGGGTCACCTTCAACGGCGAGGTCTTCCTCTACGGGACGGTGGGCGAGGGCACGGCCACGGTCCCCTTCGAGCGGCTGGCCGAAGCGCGCGTCGAGCCCACCGACGACCCGAAGAAGCGCGTCGTCTTCGGCGTGCTGCGCGACGGCACCAACGTGCGCCTGGTCGTGGACGACGACCTGCCCTGCTACGGCGAGACCTCCTACGGCTACTACAAGATCGAGGTGGGCAAGGTGGCCCGCATCGTCTTCCGCGGCGCCGTCCCACGGCCGTGACCGCGCGGGGTCCGGGCGCCGGCCATCAGGCGGCGACGAAGCGGTAGTACTCGAGGCCGATGTCCTGGAAGTCGTCGTCGTGGTGCTGGCCGATGCGGTCGACCACGAAGCCTCCCCTCGGCGGCGCGTCGAAGCCGTCCAGCGGGCGCCCGTCGTGGAGCGCCTCGTAGGCCGCCCGATCGAGGTCGACCGGGTCGGCGAGCGCCTGGGCGAAGGCCACGCGGCGCGCGGCCTCCTGCCAGCCCGACACGAAGCGCAGCGGCAGCACCTCCGCCGCGTCGCCGCTGCCGTAGCCGATGGCCAGGGCCGGGCGTCCCGCCAGCTCGACGCCACGCTGCATCGCCTCCTCCACCCCCGCGGCGAGCCAGGCGGGCAGGGCCGCCGTGTAGAGGTTGCCCAGGTCGCACATGCCGTCGGCCCCGAGGGACATGCGCTCGTCCACCCACCGGGCGAAGGCCGGCGTCTCGCGCACCCGGCGCGCGAGCTCGCGGGCGTGGGGCGCCGGATCGTCGGACCGGCCCGCCTCGTGGAAGCGGGCGTAGAGGTCGGGATCGGCGTGCAGCTCGTCGACGGCGGCGTCCACCTGGAGCGCCCCGGGGGGCAGGCCCTCCGCGAAGGCAGCCAGCCGGCGTGGATCGTCCGCCAGGGCCACCGCGTGGAGGGTGGCGGCCGCCTGCACGGGCATCCAGCGGTAGGGTCGGTGGAGGAAGACGGCACCCGCCCCCGCGAGGACCTGCCCGGCGGCGACACCGCTCCGGAGGCAGTGGTCCGCGAAGGCGTGGCGCACGGCGTCCAGGTAGCACCAGGTCGAGTAGCTCCCGTTGAACACGGGGAAGTCGTGCAGGCGGCGGGTGCCCGGGTGGTAGCCGGGCATCTGGTGGCGTCGCGCCGGCTTGCGGAAGTCCGCGCCCCGGTAGGCGGCGGCGCTGCCGGTGCGCTCCAGGTCGACCTCCACCATCGCGGCGTGCGGGTCGACGAGCATGGCCACGGCCCCGGCGCCCTGCGTGGCCTCGCCCGAGCTGCCTCGCGCGTACTCGGCGACGTCCGAGGCCACGACGATCGCGCGCCGTCCCCTGCCGTCGCCCGCCACGTAGCGCAGCGCCTGCTTCAGTCCGTACACCCCGCCGAGACAGGCGTGCTTCACCTCGGGGACCTCCACGCGGCGGGAGAGCGGCGGCAGCCCGCGGGCCTCGAGCGCGCGGTCCACCATGCCCTTCACGATGATGGCGCCCGCGGAGTTGTCGGTGCTCGACTCCGTGGCGAGCACGAGCATGCCCACGTCGTCGGGGTGCACCTCGTGGGCGAGGAGCAGGCGCAGCACGGCACCGGCGGCCATCGTGTACACGCCCTCGTCGGGCCCGCACATCCGGAAGGAGCGGCCCACCACGGCCTCCACCTTCGCGGGCACGGCACCGGTCCACCCGCACCAGGCGTCGAGGCGCACCCGCCGTCGCGGCGTGTAGAGCGCCAGTCCGCTGATCCCCGGCCTCCGTGCATCCATGGCAGCCCTCCCCTCGCGCATCCGTCACCCGACCCCGGGGTCGGGAGGCAGGGGTAGCCGCCGCGAGACGTCGATCGCAACGAGAAACACGTTCCAATGCCGACTCTGGAACATGTATCCGCGGGTGTCCCTCCCCTCCCGGCGCGCGCGCACCGACCCCGACACGCACGCTGCAACACGTCGCCGTGCGCGACCGGGTCTACTCGTAGCGGACCCCCTCGTGCTCCAGCCATCCCCCTGCGTGGCGCCCGGCCGGATCGTGGTGGGTCCAGTGGATCACGCCGCCCTGGTCGTTCCACACGTAGGCGCCGTGGAAGCGGACGTGGTCGCCCTGGGCGAGCCGCGGGATGCGCGGCGCGAGGTCGATGTTGTGGGCGACGAGCACGGTGAGTCCGTCGCCGGTGCGCAGCACGAAGCGCTGGTGGCGGCTGCCGTCGCGGTCGTCGGCGAGCACCCGCACCACGCGGCCCTCCCCGCGGACCTGCAGCTCGTGGGCCTTCGCCTCGTAGGCGGAACGGAGCGCGTCCGTGCCGTCCTCGACGGGGCCCGGAGCGCCGGACGGCAGCAGGCGGCCGACGACGGCCAGCAGCAGCACGAGCAGGCCGACGATCGCCGGACCCCCACGACGCATGCCACCGCGGCCGCGGGGCTCGGCCACGGTGCTCACGGGTGCACCGCGCCGGCCGCCCAGGCGTGGGCCTCGGCCACCACCCGGTGCCCTCCGCGCCGCAGCACGTCCTCCAGCGACAGCTCGGGCGTGGCGGCGAGCAACGGGAAGGCGGCGGAGGCCAGCCATCCCCGGGCCAGCGTGGCGGGCGGTGCCACGGGCAGGAGGAAGGGCATGCGCGCCACCCACCCCGCGGTGGTGGGCACGAGCCGGGCGAGCAGGAGGCCACCGGGCCGGGGCCCGCCGCGCACACCGCCCGCCTCCGAGAGATCCACCGGGCCGTCGGGGGTCCAGCAGGGCCTCACCGGCAGCAGGGGGGCGACGCGCCACCCGTCCCCGTCACCGCCCGCCAGACGCCACGCACCCCACGGTGCGCGGCCCACCGCGAGCGCCGCCTCGCGCTCGGGCTCGGCGGGGCCCGCCCGGTCCTTCAGCCACGACCGGTAGGGGGACCTCGGATCGTCCCCCGAGACGTACAGGCAGAGCGCCGCGACGGCGGCGGTCCACGCCCGCCGGTGCCAGGGGTCGGCGAGGTCGAGCGTCTCGGCGAAGGCGCCGAGCGCCTCGCGGGGGCCGTCGTCGCCCGAGGCCGGCGCCACGTCGAGCGCCACACGCGCCAGCACGTCCGTGGACACCGCCTCCGCCACCACCATGGGCGCATCGCCCGCCCGCGGCGGCCAGGTGCCCCCGGCCTCCTCCAGCAGGGCCACGGGGTCGCGCGGGAGGGCCCCCCCCGCGTCCATCGCCTCCCAGGTGGCCACCAGGCGGCCGACCGCCTGCGCGGCCCGAGGGCCCCTCCAGCGCCGGACCGTGGCCGCAGCGGGCCACCGCGGGCCCCGCCACGCGACGTCCTTCACCCTGCGTCCGCGTAGCGCGCCATCGTGCGCACCAGGTCGGCGCGCACCCGCTCCACCAGGTGCGGCGGGCCCAGCACGCGGGCGTCGGGGCCGAAGCTGTGGATCCAGTTCACCAGCTCCACGTTCACCGCCACCTGCAGGGTGAGCTCCAGCCAGCCGTCGGGCAGCTGCCGCAGCTCCTGGCTGGCGTGCCAGAGGCGCTCGCGCACGTAGGTGCGGACGTCGGGCGAGAAGGCGAGCCTCACCTCCTCGGGGTCGCCGGGGATGATGCCGAAGGCGGTGGCGAGGTGGGCGCGCGGATCCCAGTCGGCGGGCACGACGAACTTGTCGTTCCACACCCGCGCGATCTCGGTGATGCGCTCCACGGCGAAGGTCTTCACCTGATCGGCCCGTGCGTCGCGCGCGAAGACGTACAGGCCCTGGCGGTAGATCGCGAGGGTGTAGGGCTCGAGCCGGTAGTGGCTGGAGGTGCCGGCCGCCTTGGTGTAGCGGACCTCCACCGGGTTGTTGAAGACCAGCGCGGTGACGAGGTCGTCGATCACCTCGCTCGTCTCGCCCGTGTAGGACTTCGCGTGCTCGGGGACGGCGACGAACTTGCGGTCGAGCTCGCGCGAGAGCTCCGCGTGCGTGCGGCTGATCGCCGGCTCCAGCCGCTCGATCGCGTCGTCCATGTCCTGCACGAAGGTGGTGCCGTCGAGGAAGGTGAACAGCGTGCGACCGAAGTGCAGCGACAGCACCTCGGCCAGCGAGAGCTGCACCCCCGTGCGACGCCAGCGGGGCTCCACCGAGATCACCCGCTGCTCCGAGCGCCCCTCGTCCACGAGGGGGACGCCGATCTCCCGCAGGTCGGCGAGGTAGCGACGCAGGCTGCGGGCATCGAGATCGAAGCGGGAGCTGAGCTCGTCGGCACGCACGCCGCCGGCGCGACGCACGAGCTCCACCATCTGGACGAGCTTCTGGGCCTTGTTCACGGGCTCCTCCCCGGGCCGGGGCACGCGACGATGCCGGTCGCCACGCGACCATGACCCGGCGGACAGATTCTGGCACGCCTGCGTGTCATGCTTCCCTCGATGCTCGGACGAGTGCCCTCGTCCACCTTGCCGACCTGAACAAAGTTTCCTGAACAGGTTGGCGCGTGAACACCCGTTCAGATATCCTGGCGGCACGCGGAGGCACCCATGGTTCCCCAGTTCGTCGACGCCCTGATCCTGCTCTCCTTCTCCGGCGGCCTCGTGCTCGTCGGCGCGATCGGCATCCTGGCGCTCCCCTGGCGGGAGCAGGAGATGGACGAGACGGTCCACGCCGTCCGCACGGCCTGGCGGCTCCTCGATCGTGGCCTGCACACGGTCAGCGGGCGCACGCCGGCCGAGGGCCAGGCGCCCCGGGGCAGCGTGGCGGGCGAGGCCGTCGTGGCCTTCGAGCGTCCTCCCATCACCCGCGTCCCCCTGGCCTGAGGCCCGCTGCGCGGGGCCCGTCTCCCTCCTGGGAGGCACCGCGATCGCAGACCCGGATCGCAGGCTCTGGAGCAGGATCGTGGGCGGGCTATGATGGCGCGCCCTCCCCGTCCCGAGCCCTCCCCTGATGGCCCCCACCGACCCCTTCGGCACCCTCGACCGGGTGCTCCAGAAGTACCGGCGTGACGTCCACGAGCTGGGAGATCCGGCCTCGGACGACGCGATCGCCGCGCTGGAGAGCCACCTCGGGCGACGCCTGCCCGCAGGTCTCCGCACCTTCCTGCTCCGGCACAACGGCGCGGCCCTGTTCCGCGGCAGCCTGCGGCTGAGGAACACCTCGGAGATCGCGCCCGCGGGCGACCAGCACGGCGCCGTCTTCCTGTTCGCCGACCACCACGACGACACGAGCTGGGCCTGGGGTCGCAACCACGACGGCAGCCATGCCTTCGGTGCGTGGGACGGCGAGCAGCTCGAGCCCCTCCACGCCACCTTCTTCGGCTGGCTCGACGCCACCCTCGAGGTGCTCGACGCCCGCGTCACCCGCCCGGAAGACATCGCGGGCATGCGCTTCGAGGCCGACGCCGACGACGTGTGGCAGCTCCTGCACGCCGGCCTCGCCGCGCTCGAGCAGGGGCGTCCCGAGGAGGCCACGCCGCTCCTCGAGCGTGCCACGCGGGTCGATCCGTCGAACGTGCTGGCGTGGCAGCGGCTGGGCGACGCCCTCGCGGTCACCGATCGCGTGGCCTCGCGCCGGGCGTGGCTGCGCGCGCTCCACCAGCTCCGCCTGCCCCTGCCCTGGCCCGGGGCTCCCTGCCTCGATCCCGAGGTGCTGGGCACGCTGTCCCGCTCGTTCACCGATCCCGAGCAGTGGGAGCGCGAGCTGGAGCGCTTCCTGGAGGAGCGCGTCCACGAGGTGCGCACCGACGCCGAGTTCGACTTCCTCGTCGCGGCCACCACGGCGCTGGCCGACAGCCTCGCCCGTCGTGGGCGACGCTCGGCGGCGCGCGACGTGCTCGCCGAGCTGGTCACGCGCTCCACCTTGTTCGAGGTCGGGCGGGTGCCGTGGACGGCGCTGCGCACCCTGGCCGAGCTCGAGGTGGGGCTGGGCCATCACGACGAGGCCGAGAAGCACATCCGACGCCTGCGCGCCGAGGGTCCGCCCCGCATGCAGGCGCTGGCGCTCGTGCAGCTCGCCCGCCTGGTGGTGATGCGCGAGGAGCCGTGGGCCGAGGAGATCCTCGCCGAGGCGGCCACGCTGTCGGTCGACGACGACACCCGCATCGAGATCGCCCTGGTCACCACCGAGCGTCACGTGCGGCACGGTCGTCTCGACGAGGCACGCGAGAGCCTGGAGCGGGCCCAGCAGCTCGTGGCCGGGGGCGCTCCCCGCCTGCTCCGCGCCCGCGCGGCGGTCGCCGAGGGCGACGTGGCCCGCGCACGCGACGACGGCGACGCCGCACGCGAGGCCTGGCGCCGCGCACGCGACATCCTCGGCGATCGCCCGGCGCCGGAGCTCCGTCTCCGCCTGGAGGTCCGCGCCGGCGATCTGGCCTTCGCCTCCGGCGACCTCGCCGAGGCACGTCGGGCCTATGGAGCGGCCGCTCACGGCTACGCCGCACAGGAGCTCCCCCTCCGCGAAGCCTGGGCCCTGCTCCGGCTCGCGCAGGTGTCCGAGGATCCCACGGTCCCGCTCCAGGCCGCGCGCGCGCGCTTCCTCGACGCCGATCTCGCGGCCGGCGTCGCCGTGTCCGACCGCATGGCGCGTCACCCCGCGGCCAGCCTCGACTGGCACCTCGAGCGCAGCACCGATCACGCGCGTGCCCGCTACAACGCCCAGCGATCCCGGCCGCCGTGGGAGCGTTCCGACGCCGACCGCCCCGAGCGCCGCATCGGCGCCCACCGCATGGCCATCGCCCTGTGCGACGAGCGCGTGATCGATGCGCTGGCCCACGAGATCGAGGCCTCCGTGCGGGCCATCCGTCAGGGTCGCGGCCGTCCTCTCGATCCGGCCGTGCTCCGCTTCGTGGCGGCCATCGACCTCGTCGCCGGCCACCGCAGCTACCACGCCGCCCAGGTGCTGCTCCGTCACCTCCTCGACCCCACGGTCGACGGCGTGGCCCGTCGCGCCCTGGCCGGCGCCGTCGCGCGGTCCACGAACGCGGCCCTGGTCGACGGCCTGCTGCGCTGCATCGAGCGCCCCGCCGACGTGCCGGCCCAGGCCGTGGCCGCCGCCGCCGAGGTGCTGGGACTCCGCAAGGAGCCCGAGGCCTCGGTCCCGCTGCTGGCGCTGGCCGCCCCGGGAGCCCACCCGGTGCCCCGGCGGGCCGCCATCACCGCCCTCGGCCGCATCGGCCGCCGCGACGTCGTCGAGCAGCTCGTGCCCGCGCTCGAGGAGCCGCTCCTCGCCGAGGCGGCGGCCCTCGCCCTGCTCATGCTGGGCGACCGCCGCGGCATCGACTTCCACGCCCGCGCGCTGCACGCCCAGCGTCGCGATCTCTCCGGCCATCCCGGCGAGATCGTCGGCCGCTACGGCGGGCCCAGCCACCTCCTCGTGCTCACCACCACGGCGAAGAGCGAAGACGAGGACGTGGCCGTGGGGGCCCTGCAGGGTCTCGGCCTCATGGGCGACCCGCGGGCCGCCGAGGTGCTCCTCGGCGCCCTCGACGCGCGCACCCCGCGCCGCAGCCAGGTGGCCTCGGGCGCCCTCACGATCCTGTCGGGCCACGCGGAAGACGACGAGCAGCCCGGCTTCGTCCGCCGGTGGCACGCGTGGTGGGAGGAGCACGGCGATCGCTTCCCCAAGGGCGTCCGTCATCGCGAGGGCAAGGTCTTCGACGCCGGTCTGCTCATCGACCGCATGGACGATCCCGATCCCTGGGTACGCCGCACCGCCTTCGACGAGCTGGTGGTCACCACCGGCCAGCAGCTCCCCTTCGACGCCGACGGCCCCTGGCGGGTGCAGCAGGGCCACCTGAAGGCCTGGCGGGCCTGGTGGGGCAAGCAGCGCGCGCGCATGCCCGCGGGCCGGTGGTACCTCGATGGGGCGCCGATCGACGGGTAAGGCCCGAGTGCTTCGCTCGGCTTGGCCTCGCTGCGCGCGACGCCTAGGGCGCGCTTGCGTGGGTGGCGTGGTGCGACGGCTCCTGGCGTGCGGCGCCTGGGGCGCGCTTGCATGGCGGCGGCGCGATCATGCCTCGGCGACGCCGAGGCGGCGGACCAGGCCTTCGGTGTCGGCGAGCCAGGCGTCGAGATCGTCGGTGTCCTCCCAGAGGCCGCGGAGCTCGGAGTCGTCGCCCAGGATGCGCTGCACGGCCGTGCCCGCCAGGGCCACGAGCTCGGGCGAGGGGCGATGCCCCACGCGGCCGAGGAACCAGGTGACCTCCTCGGGGACCTCCTCGCGCGCCCGACCCAGGCCCGCCGCCACCACCTCGGCAGCCGCCAGCCCCTCCGAGGCGTCCTCCGCGTCGACGAAGCCCTCCACCTCGGCGAAGCGCAGCACGGCCGCCACGGGCTCCCAGCCCTCCGCGTCGTCGAGGTCGCCGACCCAGTCCAGGGCGGCGTCGTTGTCGAACGGCCCGACGTCCCAGGCACCCATGTGCGGCCTCCGAGGGCGAGGTGTACCCACGTCGGCGCCGGTCGTCACGACGCAGGCTGGCGGTCCTCCACGAGGCCGTCTAGGCTGACCCCGAGGGAGCACGGAAGGAGACGCCGATGACCCGCCTCACGTGGCTGCTGCTGCTCGCTGCCTGCGCGCCGAGCGCCGGGAGCACGATCGACGGCCTGCCTCCGGCGGAGATCGACGGCGTGCTGATGGACACCAGCGGCTGGCTGACGGTGGGCCTGATCACGAACGCCGCCTTCGACCTGCTCGAGCCGCTCCGCGAGGGCTCCCGGTGCACCCGCGAGGATCGCGGCAACACCCTCTGGGTGGCGGGCGATGCCTGCCCCGCGTCCAAGGACGGTGCCCGTGGCTGGCTCGTGGGGGACGTGGATCTCGTCGCGTGGCTCGACGCACGGGCCCTCGCGAAGGACGGCCCGCTCGCCTGGCCCCCCGACGGCACGGTGCGCTTCCAGGACTGGTCCCAGGTGGGCGACGGCGGCGCCTACGACGGCACCTTCCTGTTCAGCACGGAGGACGGCAGCACCCACGCCAGCCTCGAGCTGCTCGTCCCGAGCCAGACGACCGACGGCGGCGTCGCCTACCTGGCCTTCGTCTACGAGGTGGACGTGCGCCCGCTCGACGCGGACGCGCCATCCTGGAACCGCGCGACCTTCGAGGGCACCGGGCGCTTCGGGACCACCGGCCCCGGCGGCGTGCGCGTGGAGATCGACACGGCCCGCGAGGTCGTCGATCGCGGCGTCTGCACCGAGGAGCCCGTGGCCGGCAGCGCCACCGTGTCGGGCAGCGGCACGCCCGGCACCTACACCTTCGACGGTGCGGACGACTGCAACGGCCGCTTCCCGTGGACCCGGGGCACGGACGCAGGCACCGCGACCTGGTCGCCCTGTGGCCTCCCCCCGGAAGCTCCCGCGGCCTCGTGGGTGTTCGCCCTCGTCATCACGGGGGGGAGTCGCCGTCGTCGGGGCCCGCCACGCCCCGCGTCGGGGGACGCCACAGCCCCGCGAAGGCCACCTGCGCCGCGATGACCAGCTGGAAGGGCAGGCGGATCCACCGTCCGGCCTCGCTCTGCGGCAGCGCGTCCACCGGCAGCTCCACCCCCGCCACCGCCATGTGGACGTTCGCGGGGAACACCGCGACCAGCAGCGCCAGCAGCCCCCAGGCGGCCACGCGACGCGTGCGGGGGACCAGCAGGCCCACGGCGCCGAGGATCTCGAAGGCGCCCGAGAGCCACACCAGCTCGAGGTGCCAGGGCAGCCAGGGCGGCATCATGAGCAGGAAGACGTGGGCGTGGGTGAAGTGCAGCACGCCCACGGCGGCGAAGCTCGCCGCGGTGAGCCAGCGCACCACCTGCTGCGCCACGCCCGCCCACCCGGCTCGCGATCCCGCGTCCACCGGTCAGCGCTCGCGGTAGAGCTCGGCCCCGGCCTCGCGGAAGGCCTCCGCCTGCTGGGCCATGCCCTCGGCCACCACGGCGTCCGGCGACGCCCCCTCCTTCGCGGCGAGCTCCCGCACCTCCTGCGTGATCTTCATCGAGCAGAACCGGGGGCCGCACATGCTGCAGAAGTGCGCGCGCTTCGCGCCGTCGGCGGGCAGCGTCTCGTCGTGGAAGGCGAGGGCCGTCTCGGGATCGAGCGACAGGTGGAACTGGTCCTTCCACCGGAACTCGAAGCGGGCCTTGCTGACCGCGTCGTCGCGGATCGCGGCGCCGGGGTGGCCCTTGGCGAGGTCGGCGGCGTGCGCGGCCAGCTTGTAGGTGACCACGCCCGTCTTCACGTCGTCGCGGTTGGGCAGGCCCAGGTGCTCCTTGGGCGTGACGTAGCAGAGCATCGAGGTGCCGAACCAGCCGATCATCGCGGCGCCGATGGCGCTGGTGATGTGGTCGTAGCCGGGGGCGATGTCGGTGGTGAGCGGCCCCAGGGTGTAGAAGGGCGCCTCGTGACAGGCCTCGAGCTGCCGCGTCATGTTCTCCTGGATCTTGTGCATCGGGACGTGGCCCGGGCCCTCGATCATCACCTGCACGTCGTGGTTCCAGGCGATGCGCGTGAGCTCGCCCAGGGTGTCGAGCTCGGCCATCTGCGCGGCGTCGTTGGCGTCGGCGGTGGAGCCGGGCCGCAGGCCGTCGCCCAGGCTGAAGGCCACGTCGTAGGCCGCCAGGATCTCGCAGATCTCGGCGAAGCGCTCGTACAGGAAGCTCTCGCGGTGGTGCGCCAGGCACCACTTCGCCATGATCGAGCCACCCCGGCTCACGATGCCCGTGACCCGGCTGGCCGTCAGCGGGATGAAGGGCAGCCGCACGCCTGCGTGGATCGTGAAGTAGTCCACGCCCTGCTCGGCCTGCTCCACGAGGGTGTCGCGGAAGATCTCCCAGGTGAGGTCCTCGGCCACGCCGCCCACCTTCTCGAGCGCCTGGTAGATGGGCACCGTGCCGATGGGCACCGGGCTGTTGCGCAGGATCCACTCGCGCGTGTCGTGGATGTCCTTGCCGGTCGACAGGTCCATCACGGTGTCGGCGCCCCACCGGATGGCCCACACCATCTTCTCCACCTCCTCGGCGATGGAGCTGGCGACGGCCGAGTTCCCGATGTTCGCGTTGATCTTCACCAGGAAGTTCCGCCCGATGATCATGGGCTCGGACTCCGGGTGGTTCACGTTCGCGGGGAGGATCGCGCGCCCGGCGGCGATCTCCTGGCGGACGAACTCCCCGGTCACCAGCGGCGGCAGCACCGCGCCGAAGGACTGACCGTCCGGCGTGCGCTGGCCGGCCAGGGCCTCGCGGCGCTCGTTCTCGCGCATCGCGACGAAGGTCATCTCCGGGGTGACCTCGCCCCGGCGGGCGTAGAAGAGCTGGGTGACCGGCTCGGCGCCCTTCGCCCGCAGGGGCGTGCGGATGCGCTGGAATGCCCGCTCGTTGCGGTCGCCCACCCGGCGGCCGTTGTCCTCGGGACGCACCGCGCGCGGGGTGTAGGCCTCGAGGTCGCCGCGGGCGAGCTGCCACGGGCGCCGGAGCGCCGGCAGCCCGGCCTCCAGGTCGAGCGTCACGTCCGGGTCGGTGTAGGGACCCGAGGTGTCGTACACGGTGACCGGCGGCTCGCCGCCCGACAGCGCGATCTCGCGGAAGGGCACGCGGATCGTGGGGTCGTCGGGGTGGACCACGTAGACCTTGCGGCCGCCGGGGATGGGACCGAGGGTGACCTCGGGCGGGGCGGGACGGGACTCGTTCACGGGGTCCTCCGGGAGGCGAAGAGCTCGAGCCAGGCGGCGACGCGGGCGTCGGCATCCGGCCCTGTGATGTCGGAGACGACGGCGATCAGGTCGGCGCCGGCGTCGAGGGTGGCGGGCGCACGCTCGGGGGTGAGCCCGCCGATGGCGCAGAGCGGCACCGACACCCGCGCCCGCCAGGCACGCACCCGCGCGAGACCCTGCGGGGCCCACGGCATGCGCTTGAGGGTGGTGGCGTACACCGGCCCGAGGGCCACGTAGGCCGGGTCGGCGGCCAGCGCCCGGGCCAGCTCGCCGGGCGAGTGGGTGCTGATGCCCACGCCGATGCCCGCCGATCGGAGCGCATCGAGGTCGGCCGTGTCGAGATCGCCCTGGCCCAGGTGCACCCAGCGCGCGCCGAGTTCGACCGCCAGCGCCGCGTGGTCGTTCACCACCAGCTGGGCCCCGACGGCCTCGGCGGCGGCGATCGCGGCCTTCACCTCGTGCCGGAGCACCCCGCCGGTGTGGACCTTGTCGCGGAGCTGGACCGTGCGGCAGCCCAGCTCGAGCAGCCACGCCACCTGCGAGGCCGTCTCGACGATCGGGTAGAAGCCCCAGACCCCGTCGGTGCGGAAGGTCATCGCTCCTCCTGGTGCCAGAAGGGGAGGCCCACCATCGGCGAGCTGGCCTCCCCGCGCTCCAGCGGCGCCATGAGGCCCGCGAGCCAGCCACGCCGGCCCGCCCGCACCGCGTCGCGGAAGGCCACGGCCATGCCCACGGGATCGGCGGCCCGCGCGATGGCGGTGTTCAGCAGCACCCCGTCGCAGCCGAGCTCCATGGCCCGCGCGGCGTGGCTGGGCGCACCGATGCCCGCGTCCACCAGCAGCGCCGCCGCAGGGAAGCGCTGGCGCAGGCGACGCAGCCGGGCCTCGTCGCGGATGCCCTGGCCCGACCCGATGGGGGCCCCCCAGGGCATCAGCACGTCGCAGCCCAGCGCCACGAGACGCTCCGCGAGCACGACGTCGTCGGTCATGTAGGGCCACACCACGAAGCCCTCCGCCAGGAGGGCCTCGGCGGCGCGCACGAGCAGGAAGGGGTCGGGCTGCAGGGTCTCGTCGTCGCCGATGACCTCGAGCTTCAGCCAGTCGGTCTCGAAGATCTCCCGGGCCATGCGGGCCACGGTGAGCACCTCCTCGACGCTCTCGCAGCCTGCGGTGTTGGGCAGCACGTGCAGGCCGAGGTCGCGCACGTACGACCAGAAGGCCTGACCGGCGCGCTCGCGGGGGTTCTCGCGCCGCAGCGACACCGTGATGACCTCGGCACCGCAGGCCTGGATCGCCTCCCGCATGTTCGCGGGGGACGGGTAGCGGGCCGACCCGATCAGCAGGCGGGAGTGCAGCGTGCGACCGCCCACGGTCCAGGTGTCCACGTCCTCCACGTCAGCCTCCGGCCATGGGCGCGAGGATGTCCACGCGGTCGTCGGCGCGCAGCGCGCGATCGTGCTGCTGCCGCGGCACGTGCTCGGCGTTCACCGCGACGGCGCACACCGCCTGATCGAGGTCCAGGCGTCGCAGGAGCTGCCCGATGGTGATGCCCTCCGGCACCTCGTGCTCCTCGTCGTGGATCAGCACGCGCACGCCGCCTCCGCGACGAAGGGGCTCACCCGGGGATCGATCGCCCGCCCCTCCAGCCTGTCCGCCACCGCCTCGGCGAGCACGGGCGCGAACAGGAAGCCGTGACGGAAGAGGCCGTTGAGGGCGAGCCCGCCCTCGCGCGGCGCGATCACCGGCCTGTGGTCGGGGCGCGCCGGCCGGTGACCCACGCCCAGCTCCACCACCTCGGCCTCGGCGAAGGCGGGGTGCAGTCCGTACAGGGCCGAGAGCAGCTCCAGCACCGACCGGGCCTGCGGCGGGCCCTCGTGGCCGCTCTCGACCTGGGTGGCCCCCACGTACACCAGGCCCTCGCCGCGAGGGATGGCGTAGAGCGGGTAGCGGGGGTGCGCCACGCGCACGGGGTGGCGCAGGGTCACCGCCGGTGCCCGCAGCAGCACGTACTCCCCGCGCACCGGGCGCAGGTCGAGATCCGGCGCGGCGAGCCCGCGTGCATCCACCACCACCCCGTCGAGCGGTCCGCCGCGCCGGCGGTCCCGCGCCGGGTCGACCTCCACGCCGAGCCGGACCGTGGCGCCGGCGGCGTCGAGCTCCCGGAGGAGCACCCGACGGAGCCGCCGGGGATCCACACGGCCCTCGCCGGCCAGCCACAGGCCGCGATGGAAGCGCCCGGCCAGCAGGGGCTCCCGCGCTGCGATGCCCGCCGCGTCCACGCGCTCGACGCGCGCTCCGTGCCCCGCCCGGACGGCCCGGTCGACGTGCTCGTCCAGCAGGGGCCACTCCGGGCGGTGGGCCACGACCAGCAGCCCGTCGGTGGCCAGCACCTCGCGCGGGGCGTCGGGCAGGAGCGCACGCCAGCGCGCGGCGCTGTCGTGGCCGAGGTCCGCGACCCAGGCCTCCCCGTGGTCCAGCTCGCTCACGGGCGCGAGCATCCCTCCCCCGTGGTGGGTGCAGCCGCCCGTGCCGTCGCTCCGCTCCCACACGCGCACGGCATGGCCACGCCGCGCGAGCACGAGCGCGGCGGTGAGCCCGGCGATGCCGGCACCGACGACGTGGACCGTGGAGGACACGTCAGGACGGACGGCGGACGAGGATGGTGGAGGACACGCGCACACTCCCTTCGCTGGTACGAGCCAGAGCAGGTTCCGAGGGTGTTTCTCAGCCTGCGTGGGCAGGCACCCCTGGTGCAGGGGCTCCGGTAGAGTGGCGCGCGGCGGGCGTCAAGGATCCTGGGGGGCGGGATCGGTGCGAACGGTGGTGGTGGGGCTGCGCGGAGCGGGCTGATGCTTGGGCCGGTCTCCGTCGGGCTGTCGCTTCGCTCAACGCCCTCCTGCGACCGGCCCGGCGCCGCCCGCTCCGCGCAGCCGCGGGCCTTCGCGACGCCCGATCCGCGGCCCCCCGGTCCATGCCGCCGGCCACCCGACACCACCTCCGCCCGGAGCGGGACGACGGCTCGCAGCCGGTCTCCGTCGGGCTATCGCTTCGCTCGACGCCCGCCTGCGACCGGCCCGGCGGGCGCTGAGCGCCCTACTCCTGCACGGCGCGGGTGAGCTCCTGCACCACCGTCTCGTCGAGGGCGGCGGGGGGGGCGGCCGTCTCGCCCTGGGCGACCGGATCGGGCTCGGGCACGGTCCCCAGCGTCTCGAGCACCAGCCACCCGGCGGCTGCGAGGCCACCGACGAGCACCCACCCGACGAGCTTCACGGCGCGCATGGGACGACCTCCGCGGGAACCCTGCGATCCTCCTCCCGGCGGAGGCCGCCGTGCAGGGGGGTCGACGAAGGCCTCGGCGAGTGACGCTTCGCGGCCGGGTTCTCCGAGGTGCCCTGCGCAGGTCGCGGCGCGCGGTCGGCGCCACCGAGGCGCGCGACGCCGTGGGAGGTCAGGCGCCCTGGGCCCGCCGGTCCCGCCGCTCCTGGCGGGCCGCCTGCACCACCGCCTCGGCGTCGAGGTGATCGTGGGCGGCGTGGTCGAGGAACTGGGCGTAGGTGCCCCGGAAGTCCTCCATCCCGTCGGCCCGGATCTCCACCACGCGGGTGGCCACGCGGTCCACCAGCCAGCGGTCGTGGCTCACGAGGATGAGCGTGCCGTCGTAGGCGAGGAGGGCGTCCGCGAGCGCCTCGACGCCCTCGAGGTCCAGGTGGTTGGTGGGCTCGTCCATCACCAGCACGTTGGGCGACCGCGCCGCGATGCGGCTGAACAGCAGGCGCGCGCCCTCGCCGCCCGACAGGTTCGCCACCTTCTTGTCGCAGTCGTCCCGCGAGAAGAGCACGGCGGCGAGGCGCCCGATCACGGCGCCCTGGCCCTCCTCGGGGCAGGCGTCCCACATGCACGACATCACGGTGTGCTCGGGGTCGCCCAGGGCCTCGGCGTGGTCCTGCGGCACGTAGCCCACGTGCGCCTCGTGCCCCCACGTGGACGTGCCCGCGTCCGCCTCCAGGTGGCCCGTGGCGATCTTGAGCAGCGTGGACTTCCCCACGCCGTTGGGACCGATGATCGCGAGCCGATCGCCGCGGAGGACCTCCAGCGACACGCCCTGAAGCACCTGCTTGTCGCCGTAGGCCTTCTCGAGATCCTCCACCGTGAGCACGACGCGGCCGGGGGGGCGGGCCTGGGCGAAGCGGAAGCCGGGGTGACGACGGGACGACCGCGGCAGGGCCACGAGCTCGATCTTCTCGAGCCGCTTCTTGTGGCTGTTGGCCTGACGGGCCTTCGTGGCCTTGGCGGCGAAGCGCGCGATGAAGGCCTTGTGGTCGTCGATCTCGCGCTGCCGCTTGTCGATCTCGGCTTCCTGGCGCTGACGGTCCTCCACCTTCAGGCTCTCGAAGGCCGTGTAGTTGCCGCGGTAGGCGGTGACCCGCTGGTAGTCGACGTCGAGGATGTGGGTGCAGGCGGCGTCGAGGAAGCGGCGATCGTGCGAGACGCAGACGGCCAGGCCCCGGTAGGTGCCGAGGAACTCCTCGAGCCACCGGATCGCCAGGATGTCGAGGTGGTTGGTGGGCTCGTCGAGGAAGAGCATGTCGGGCTCGGCGGCGAGCGCCTTGGCCAGCAGGACCCGCAGCTTGAACCCGCCCGAGAGCACCCGGAGCGGCTGGGCGTGCACCGCCACCGGCACCCCGAGCCCCTCGAGGATCTCGCCGGCGCGCGACTCCAGCGTGTAGCCGTCGAAGCGCAGCACCACGTCCTCGAGCTCGGCGTAGCGGACGTCGTCGAAGTGGACGTCGGCGCGCGCGAGCACCTCCTCCTTCTCGACCATCGCGGCCCAGAGCTCGGCGTTGCCCATCATCACCACCTGGAGGATGGGCAGGTCGTCGTACTGGAAGTGGTCCTGCTCCAGCATCCCGAGCCGGGCCTGGCGCTGGCGGGTGATCGTGCCGCCAGCGGGCTCCTCCTCGCCCGACAGGATGCGCAGGAGCGTGGACTTGCCCGCCCCGTTCGCGCCCACGATGCCGTAGCGCTGGCCCGCGTTGAGCTGCAGGTCGACCTGCTCGAAGAGGGTCTGGCCGCCGAAGTGCATCGACAGGTCGGTGGCGGTGAGCATGGGCGGACCGGGGAGAGGAGGGGCGACGGGGCGCCCGCCTAACCGCCACCCCAGGGCATGGCCGGGCCACAGGCCGAGCGCGCGGGGTCCCAGAGCAGCATCCAGCTCCGCACCTCCGCCTCGGCCGCACCCGATCGGAAGTCCTCCACGGCCTCGGCGGACAGGCCCTCCGGCGGCGCCACCCCCGCACCATGCCGTGCCCCGTCGGCCTGTCCGGCGCCGTAGGCCCACGCGCGCTGCGCGTCGGCGGCAGACGGGGGAGGCGATCGGCGCAGGGAGAAGCGCGGCGTGGTGCGGTGCGCCCGCGCCCAGGCGGCCACACAGGCCGTCCGCGCGAGCGGCACGCCCAGATCCAGCCCCACCGGGTCGGGACCCGCCACCACGAGGGCCTCGGCGAGCGCCAGCTCCCGATCCGTGCTGCCCGCCTCCGGCAGACGCGCCACCAGCGTGGCCACCAGGGCATCGGGCGAGGTGCGGACCCCCACCGCCGCCCCCACGCCGGCGAGCCAGGCACGCCGCGCCGCCGACAGCGGCACCTGGAGCGGCACGCCACGACCGCCCGCCTCCACGCCGGCCCGGTACCCCTCGAGCTCCAGGCAGCGACGATCGTCCACCGCACACCGCAGCGCCGACGACGTGGCGGCCGGGTGCACCAGCGACCGGTGGCGGAACCAGGTCCACGAGGCGGCCTCGGTGCGCGCGAGCCCCTCGAGCCCCTCGGCCTGGGCCAGACGCGCGCGCAGCTGGACCACGGGGGTGGGGAGCACCGCGAGCGCGACGGCCACCGCCAGCGCGCGTCGCCCCCGGCTCCACCAGGCCGCGGCCCCCGTGGCCGCCAGACCCGGCACCGCGAGGGCGAGCGGCACGGCGTAGCGCTGGTGGAACCAGGCGGGCGCCACGGTGGGGCCCAGCTCCGCCGGACCCGGCAGGTACAGCACGATCCAGGTGCCGATCGTGCCCAGCAGCACCAGACCCAGCCGATCGCGCGTCGCGACCACGCCCGCGGCGGCCACGGCGATCCCCACGGCGGCGGCCGCCCCCGTGCCGGACGCGGCCTCCGATCCGCCCAGGATCGCGTCCAGACGCCCCACGGTGAACAGGTCGAGCGCCTTGGGCAGCAGCGGCAGCCCCTGTCGCGACCAGGCCACGCGCTCGAGCACGTCGGACGCGTCGCGCCCCTCCACCAGGCGCAGCACCGTCCAGGGCAGCACCGGCCACAGCGCCACGCCCATCGCCGCCGCCGTGCGACGCGGCGCGGCGCGGCCCCCCACCGCCAGGGCCGGGAGGAGCACGGCCAGGCTGGTCCAGCCGATCCACAGGGCGAGCCCGGCGACGACCCCGGCGAGCATCACCCCCCGCGGCGACCGCATCCCCAGCAGGAGCACGGCGGCGACCAGCGCCACGCAGGTGGCCTCCAGGTGGTTGGCCCAGCCGCGCAGCGCGAGGCCGCTCGCCAGGGCCGAGGGCAACGCCCACAGCACCGCGAGGAGCGCACCGGCCAGGGCGCCGTGCCGCGGACGCACCCAGGTCCACTGCGCCACCAGGGCGGCGAGCGTGAAGGGCACCAGCCCCAGCTTCCACACCCCCACCCCCTCCCCGAGCGCGTGTCCGAGCAGGTTCGCGGTGACGGCGGTGAGCGTGCAGCCCCCGCAGACCGCCGCGTACTGGTAGCGGAAGAGCCCGCGAGGACCCGTCGCGTCGAGGAGCACGGCCTGGGCTGCGTTCACGCCCTCCTCCGGGTCCACGGTGCCCAGGAGCGGATCGGCCAGCGTGAGACCCAGGCAGGCCAGGTGGAGGGCCACGACGGCCAGCAGCTCTCCCCGCGGCAGGGACGACGTGCTCACGGCGTCGCCCCCCCGCGCACCCGGTACAGCCCCACCACCACCTCGGACGCCAGGGGGTGCAGGCCGGCCACGTCCGCCGGCACGGGGGCGACGTCCACGGGGTCCAGGCCCCGGAGGTCGGGCGGACCGTGCACGTGATCCACCACGTCCACCCACACCAGCGCGCCGGTCGGGGGATCCGCCTCCCGCGGGACCCAGCGCGCGCCCGACCGGCGCGCCGCCCAGGTGCCGAAGGCGCCGTTCCCGTCGTCCCAGGTGGCGGTGTACCGGACCACCGCGTCGGGCGGCAGCCTGGCCGTGACCCGCCGCGCCACCGCGTAGGACGCCTGCCAGGCCCACGGCGGGTAGACCCGCGTCGGCAGCCAGCCCAGCGCCACCACCGCGAGCACCGCCAGACCGCGCGGGAGGCCCTCTCCCGCGGCCCGCGCCAGCACCGGGGCCGCCAGCAGCGCCAGCCAGGCCTGGGCCGGCAGCTGCATCCGCAGGCGGTCGGGCACGAAGGGCTGGGGCAGGTACAGCACCACCCCCGCCACGCCCAGCGCCAGCGTGAGCCGTCCGAGGCGCCCGGCACGCCAGGCCAGCGCCACGCCGGCGAGACCCAGGAGCGCCACCGTCACCGGGGTCCGGGTGGGATCCAGGATCACCGCCGTGCCGTCGACGCCCGCTGCCCCGCCCCAGACGTGGCTCCGTCCCAGGGCCTCGAGCTGCGTCCCGCCACGATCCCCCCCACCCGCGAGCCATGCGCCCAGCGCGACCGCCCGCCAGGCCACGAGCACGGCCCCCGCGAGCGCTGCCCGCCGACGTCCCACGCTCCACGCCCCCACCACGAGCAGCGCGGCCACGGGCACCTGCAGGGGACGCACGTGCCCGAGCAGGCCGATGCTCGCCACCGCCAGCAGGTCCCCCCGCCCGTCCTGGCGCGCGAGGCCCGCCACCGCGGCCACCTGGAGCAGGCTCACGACGACGAAGCGGCTCTCGGTGGAGCCCAGCGCCACCACCACCGGCAGGCTGCCCCACAGCGCGGCGGCGAGCCAGCCCGCCCGCGGACCATGAAGGCGTGCGCCCAGATCCGCGAGGAGTCCGCCCGTGAGCACCACCGCCCCCACGTGCACCAGGTGCACCCCGTCCACCGGGTCGCCGAGCAGGTGCACCGGCATGCCCACCCAGCCGCTCCAGCCGTCGCCGTAGCGCACGTCGGGCTGGGCCAGGCGCCGGGCCGCCTGCAGCGTGGAGAAGGCCTTGTTCGCGTGCAGGTGGATGCGCGGCGCCGAGGTCACCGCCGCCACGGCCGCGACCGCTGCGGCGCCGAGCCAGGCCGCGCGGCCCCGTGGCCGTGCCGCGACCAGCCCGGCCCACCACGCCAGCACCACCACGTCGACGGGTCGCCAGGACCAGCCGGTCACCGCGAGGACCACGGCCAGGACGAGCACCGGCAGCGCGACCGTCATCCGCCTCCCTGGCTCCCACCCTCGCGAGCACCCGGCCCACGACGGGCCCGGCCCCGCCGTAGCCTGCCCGCCTGCCCGCGCCCCCCTGCCATGGGGGTGATACCTCCGGCGCTCCTGCTCCCCGACGCCCTCCGGCGGCCGGGCCGGAGGCGCGGTTGCGACGCATCCTCGGCGTGGTGCTGGGCCTCGCGGCCTGCGGCGGCGGACTGGAGCGGGGGGCCACCCGCTGCGAGGAGGCCCCCACCGTCGGGCGGCCCGACGGCACGGAGGTCCGGCGGTACCAGCGCAGCCTGCGCACGGCGGGCGACGGCACGCTCACCGGCGACCCCGTGGCGGTGCTGCTCCCCGACGACGTGCTGGGCGTGTCGATCACCGTGGACGGCGGCCCTGCGATCACCGCCGCCACCCGGGTCACGCTCGACGGTCGCACCGTGCTCGACCTGCACGCCGACCCCGGCTTCGCCCAGCGCCGTGCGCGCGTCCGCCCCGACGACGTCGCCACCGACACGACCGGCCCCGACACCTTCGTCGCGAGCGACACCGGCTGGGTGGGCCCCGTGCTCGACGGGAGCTGGACCACGCCCTTCTACCTGCAGCCCGTGCCGGCCTTCACGCTGACGATGCCCGTGTCGGACGCCACGGTCCCCTGGGCCGGCTGCCTCCTCGTCACGCCCGGGGCGTCGGGCGACGCCGGGGTGGGCGAGGTGGTCGTGCACGTGGCCACGCGCCGCGGCAGCCCCGAGGGACCCCGGGTGCTCGATCTGGCCGTGATCACCGCGGGCGACACCCTGGTGGCCGAGGCGGACCTGTCGAGCGCCCTCGGACGGGCCGACGCCCTGCTGCGCGCCGCCGATCTCTCCCTCGGCGACGTGGCCCGCTACGCCGTGGACGGCCCCACCCGGCTGCCCTCCTCCGGCGAGGAGCTCGGCCGGGTGCGGGCCACCACGCTGCCCGGTGCCCGTGGCACCGCCGTCCCGGTGATCCTCACCGAGGGCTTCGTCGACGACCCCGACACCCTGGGCTTCGCGGCCGGCATCCCGGGTCCCACCGTGGTGCACGGCACGCACGGGTCCGCGGTGGTGCTCTCGATCGCCGCCCACCTCGACGGAGGACGCCTGGATGCCTCCCTGCTCGGGGAGACGCTGGCCCACGAGGTGATGCACCAGCTCGCCCTCTTCCACACCACCGAGGCCGGGGGCAGCGCCTTCGACGACCTCGACGACACCCCGCGCTGCCCTGCCGATCGCTTCGACGCGGACGGAGACGGCGAGGTGAGCGCGGAGGAGTGCGTGGATCGCGACGGACAGCACGCGATGTTCTGGATCAGCGGGGACCTGCCCCAGGGTCGCATCTCGGCGGAGCAGGGTCGCGTGCTCCGCCGGCAGCCCGCCGCCCGACGCCCCGGAGAGTGATGCATGCGCCTGCTCGTCCCCCTGCTCCTCACCGCTTGCGCCGCGCGCGCCCCCGCCGAGCCGGAGCCCCCCACGGCCCGACCGCTGGGCAGCGTCGTCGTGGGTGAGGACCCGGGACCGTCCCGGGCGACGCCCCCCACCGACCCTCGCTGGGAGGCGCTGCAGGGCCGCCTGCGCGCACGCCACGCCGAGGACCTGCCCGACGCCGCCGACCTCGCCGCGATCCCCGACGCCGCGGAGGGCCTGGCCTGGCTCGCGCGCCACGGCAGCCCCGACATCGTGCAGGCCCGCGCAGCGGAGCGGCTGGGGCTCGTGGCGCCCGACCCGACCGCACTGGACGCCCTCGCCCGCGACACCGCGCTGCCCTCGCTGGTCCGTGAGGGAGCGGTCGCGGGTCTGGGCCACCTGCCGACCTCCGTGGGGGGTGCCACGCTCCGGGCGCTGGCCACGGACCCCACCCTGCCGGAGCGGCTGCGTGATGCGGCCGACCGCCTGGCCGCCGCGCCGCGCTAGCCTCCCCGTCCCCGCCGGCGCGCAGCGCCCGCCTCCGAGTCCCGGATGCCGACGCCCCCTCCGCCGTCTCCCCCAGCGCCCTGGCTGCCCCTTCTGGCGGAGCGCCTGGCCGTGCTGGTCGCGACGCTCGCCGGCGGCGCCGCCTGGGCGCGTCGACTCGTCGCCCACGACGCGCTGTTCACCGTGTGGAGCGATCGCGATCTGGCCCGCGCCCTCGCCGTCACCGAGGCCTTCCCCGTGGCCGGGGCCGAGCTCACGGGGCCCTCGGGGGCGCGCATCCCCGGCGGCCTGCAGTCGCTGATCCTCGCGCCTCCGGTGCTGCTCGGCTTCGACGCGCTCGGCGCGATGCGCTGGCAGGTGCTGCTGGAGGGGGTCGGCCTGACGGCGCTCGCCCTGGGCATCGCGCGCCTCGTCGGGCCCGCCTGGGGACTGCTGGCCGCCGCCCTCGTGGCGGTGCACCCCGTCACCGCGGTCACCTCCGGCCAGGTGTGGAACCCGGGCCTGTTGCCGCTGGCGCTCGGCCTCGTGGTGGCAGGCCTGCTGGGGAGCTGGGGACGCGGCGATGGACGCGCGCTGGCCCTCGTGGTCGCCGGCGCCCTCGTGGGGCTGCAGGCCCACCTGTCGATCCTCCCCGTGCTCGCGGCCGCCACGGTGCTGCTCGCATGGCGACGTCCCCCGGTGACCCGCGGCACGGCGGCGGTGTGCGTGGGCCTCGTCGTGCTGGCCTACGCACCCTTCCTCGTGCACGAGGCCCTCGACGGCTTCCGCGACCTGCGCGCCCTCGGACGCCAGCCCGACCTGCAGCCCGGCACCCACGCCACCCCGGCCCACGCGCAGGCGCTCGCCCTGCTGGAGCTGGTGGGGGCGGCGCGCGCCGCGGAGCTGCCCTTCGACGCGGCCACCCGGGCGGCAGGCGGGCTGATGCTCCTCGTCCCGCTGGCCTGGGCGCTGGCCCGAGGACGCGACCGCGCCGCCGACGCCGTGGCCCTCGCCGGTCTCGCCCTGCTCGCCACCAGCCTCCTCGCGCTGACCCTCGACGGCGCCGTGAACCTCCGCGCCCACCACGCGGAGCGCTTCGCCGAGGCCTCGGTCTTCGCCCTCGCCACGGCCGTGGCGGGCACGGGCGCCGCGCTGGCCGCGCGCTGGCCGCGCGCCGGTCGTCTCACGGCGGCCTGGGTGGTGGCGCTCGGCACGGTGGTGCTGGCCTCCGAGCCCTGGCGTCGCGACCTGGAGGACCCCGAGGCCTGGCGCACGCTCCCGCGGGTGCAGGCGCGCCTCGACGGCCTGCAGGCCCTGGTGGGCGGCGAGCTCGACGACGTGGTCGCGCGCACCATCGTGCTGCGCGCCCCCGGACCCACCTGGGCGGGCCGTGCGGAGGACGGCCAGGCCTTCCTGCTCGCCCGACGCGGGCTGCCCTGGCCCGGCGCCGGCGCGCCGCCCTGCGCCGGCGCCTTCGTCAGCCGCTTCCCCGACGACGCACCGCCGATCACGCAGGAACGCCTCGAGGAGGCCCTGCGGCAGCCCCTGCCCGGCTTCCGGATCCTCGAGCAGGTGGACCTGCCGGGAGAGCGCCTGGTCCGCTACGAGTTGGACCTGCCCGCCTGCCCGAGCACCATGGTGCAGAAGCACGTGCCCACGCCCACGGAGGCGCGGCTGGCACGGCTGGCCCCCGACAGCGGCCCCACGAGGTGGGTCGACGACGCGGACCACCTGCTCGTGGCCTTCCACCGGGACTGGCTCCCGCTGGCGCTGGAGGTGGAGGCCGACGACGGCGGCCTGCGCTGGCGCCTGCACGGCCAGCCCCTGCGCGGCCGCGCCTGGAACCTCGGCGTGCTCGCCACGGCCTCGCTCGCCGCGCCCCACGTCGACGTGGAGCTGCCCGAGGGCGGCGCGCTGCGCGTGGACTTCCCCCCCTTCGTCGGCGAGCCGGGCGTGCCCACCCCGGTGAGCGCACGGTCAGAGGCGCTGCCGCCGGGGAGTCGGCTGGTCCTGCGCTACGCCCTCGTCGACCAGCGCACCACGCCCGGGGCCGGCGCGGGCGCCCGGGTCGACGCGCTGCCGTCGACGCCCTCCGAGGTGGACCTGGGCACCTGGCCGCCTGCGCGCTGAGCGCGATCAGTAGCGGAGGGCGGCCCGACCGTGGGCGCCCTTGCCCAGGGCTGCGTCATGGCTGCCCTTCACCGTGTCGTAGGCGCGGTCGCCGCCGCGGCCTGCGCCACCGGAAGCGCCCGCCGCACCCTGGACCTGCCGCGACCCGGGCTCCGTGAGCACACCTGTGGCGCCCGGGTCCGTCCAGCTGCTGCCACCGCCGCCGCCCGCCCCGCAGTAGGTCCAGATGAAGCCGGCTCCGCCGCCGCCGAACCAGCCCGACCCACCGCCACCGCCACCGCCGTTCGCCTGCCCGCCGCCGGACGACCAGTCCGCCGCGCCCCCACCGGTCTGGCAGGTGCTGTTCACGCCCCACGACGCGCCGCCCACCAGGGCCCCGCCCGCCTGTCCGTTGCACGGGGAGCTGGCGGTGCCGGTGTAGGACCCGCCCGCGCCGCCGGCGCCGGACGTGGCGCCCTTCCCGCCCGTCGCCGCCTGGCAGAAGGCGTAGGTGGGCCCCGCGCCGAGGTCCTGGCCGTCCTGGCCCTGGGCGATGCCGCCGGCGCCGCCAGCGCCACCCGACCAGGAGTTCCCGCTGTTGCCGTCGGAGCCGCCGCCGCCGCCGCCCGCCGCCACGGCCAGCACGGTGCTGCCGCGCAGCAGGATCGTGGCACCCCCGCCGTCGCCCGTGCCCTGACCGCCCTCGGCCACCTGCACCGTGAGGGTCTCGCCCGGCGTCACGGCCAGCACGAGGTGGACGTGGGCGCCGCCCCCGCCGGTGGCGCCGGCCTGGCTGCCGCCCGCACCGCCGCCGCCCCAGAGGTCGGCGGTCACGGAGGTGACGCCGACCGGGACGACCACCGGGCTCTCGCCGGGCGTGGTGAGGTCGACGTCGGCCGGACCGGGGGTGCCGCTGTCCCCGGAGTCGCCGCTGTCACCGGTGGCGCCGCTGTCGCCACTGTCGCCGCTGTCGCCGCTGTCGCCGCTGTCGCCGCTGTCCCCTGCGGCCCCGCTGTCGCCGCTGTCGCCGCTGTCGCCGCTGTCGGTGACGAGGCCCTCCCCGGTGTCGCCGTCGCTGTCGTCCGCCGTGTCGGTGCCGCTGTCGGCGCAGGCCGCCGCGCCCGCGCAGTCGGCGTCGGCGCAGTCGAAGTCCCCGTCCCCGTCGTTGTCGGCGTCGTCGGCGCACTCGCCCGGGTCGTCCCCTTCGCGCTCCACCCCCGACAGGAAGGTGTCGGAGCACCCCCCGAGCAGCACCACGAGCACGAGCCTGCGCATCGACGACCTCCGCGCCCGGTGCGGGCCGGGCGGCGTCCACCCTACTGCCAGCCCATCCACCCACGGCGGTAGTAGCGGGCGAGCACGGCGGTGCCGAGGGTGTTCACCTCCACCTCGCGGCGCGAGAGATCGCCCGGAAGCTGCCACATGGTGCGCAGCGCCGTCGCGTCGAGGAAGCGGGTGGGTACGACGACCTCGCGCGCGCCTGGATCCACGTCGAGGGGCGCGGCGAGCGCGACGCCCCAGGTGCCGAAGCTCGGCACCTCGACGAAGCCGGGGTGCACCCGCCGCGGCACGGGCAGGTCCGCCGCGGCCGCCTCCAGCGTCTGCACGATGCACCAGTAGGCCTCGGGCGCATGGAAGGGGCTCGTGGCCTGCGTGACCAGCGCGCCGTCGTCGGCCAGCCGCTGCAGGGCCAGCCGGAAGGTGGTGCGCGCGTACAGCCTCGCCAGCGCCGGGTCGTGGGGATCGGGCAGGTCCATGATCACCACGTCCCACTGGCGCTCGCTCTTCTCGAGGAAGCGCACGGCGTCGGTGGCGTGGATGGTGACCCGCGGGTCGTCGAGGGCGTGCCCGCTCACCTCGGCCAGCGGGCCGTCGCCCGAGAAGAGCTCCACCACCGCGGGATCGAGGTCGACGAGATCCACCTCGCGGACCCCCGGATGCAGCAGCACGCGCTGCACGCCCAGGCCGTCGCCCCCGCCCAGCACCAGCACACGCACCGGCGCGCGCGCCGCGGCCATCGCCGGATGCACCAGGGCCTCGTGGTAGCGGTACTCGTCGCGGGTGGAGAGCTGCAGGTGGCCGTCGAGGAAGAGGCGCACGTCGTCGCGCCAGCGCGTGACCACGATGCGCTGGTAGGGCGTCTGCCGCGCCAGGATCACGTGGTCGTCGTAGAGCTGGTCCTCGATCCAGGTGGTGAGGCCGCCTCCGCCCACCATCAGGCCCCCGAGGAGCCCCGCCACGAGCACCGTGCCCGCCGCCAGGGAGCCTCGCTGCGGCACCCGATCGCGCAGGGCGTGCAGGGCCCAGCCGGCGACCGCGGCGTTGAGCAGGCCCACGAAGGCCGCCGCGCGCACGAGGCCGAGGTGAGGCAGCAGGAGCAGCGGGAAGGCGACGGACCCCGCCAGCGCCCCCACGTAGTCCAGCGCCAGCACCTGGCTCACCGCCACCCGCACCTCGGTGCGCCGCTCGAGGATGCGCAGCAGCAGGGGGATCTCCAGCCCCACCAACGCCCCGGTGAGCACGCACACCACCGCCACCGCCACCACGTAGCCGCCACCCAGCCAGGCGAAGGCGGCGAAGAGCACCAGCGCGGAGCTGCCGCCCACCGCCGCCAGCGCGAGCTCGGCCAGCACGAAGGTGCGCTCCAGGCCGTCGTCCACGTACTGCGCGAGCCACGCGCCCCCGCCCATCGCGCTGAGGAACAGCCCGATCACCAGGCTGAACACCGTGACGCTGCCCCCCAGCAGGTAGGTGGAGAGCGTGCCTGCGACGAGCTCGTAGACGAGTCCGGCCACCGCCACGGCGAAGACGCTGGCCAGCAGGACGAGCCGACGCGCGGGGTCGGCGGCCTCGGGGCTACTTGCCACTGCGCAGCCCGCCGCCCACGTACACGCGACCGCCGGTGGCGCTGCCCGCGCGCAGGCTGGCCACGGTGGCGTCGAGGTCCTGCGCACCCCAGCCTGCCTCCGCGGCCGCGAGGGCCACGGCGGTGGTGACACAGAAGAAGGCCGCGGCGACCGCCGCACGCACCAGCGAGATCATTCGTCGTCCTCGTCGTCGCTCTCGACGCGCGCGTGTTCGAACATCAGGAAGCCGCCCGCGAGCACCATCACCACCACGCCGGCGAGCCCCGCGTTGAGCCAGAGGAAGCGCGTGAGGCGTGCACCCTGGGTGATGCGCACGGTGACCGGCGCACGGCTGCCCCCCTCGCTCGACACGCGGAGCACGTAGGCCCCGGCCTCGGGGGTGCGGAACCAGGTGTTGGCCACCCGGCTCCCCTCGCTCCAGCCCTCTCCGTCCTCGACCCCGTGGTAGTACTCGACCTCGCTGGAGAGCATGCCCACCGGCACGGCCTCGTCCTCGTCGGCCTCCGCGGCGTCCACAAGCTCCACGCCCACCCAGGCCCAGCTGTTGTCGACCGGGGACTGGATGTGCAGGCCCGACACCACCCCACCCGCGGGGTCGAGGGTGAAGGGCGGGCTGATCCACTCGTCGAGGGCCACGGCGACGTCGTCCTGGCCGGTCACGCCCACGCCGTCGGGGAGCGAGGCCGCGAACACCTCCTCGCCCGAGGCCCCCACCACCAGGGCGAGCGCCAGGTTGGCCAGGGCGGCCACCACGCTCACGGCCACCACGCCGAGCCAGCCCTGGAAGGGGTTGGGCTGGGCCGGGTGCCGCTGCTGGCGCCGCGCGCGACCACGACGCCCGAAGGCCCCGAGCACCTGGTCGGCAGGGCGCCAGGTGCCCACGAAGCACTCCGCCTCGTCGTCCGACAGCTCCACGCTGGCCACCTGCCGGCCGTGGAAGAGGTCCACGTACCGGTTCCGGTCGCCGATGCGGGCTTCCCAGGGCAGGGCGCCGTCGACGTGCTCCAGGCGGACCACGCCCACCTCGGCGCAGGTGAAGGAGGTGCCGTCGAAGCGGGCCGTGCGGCGCGGCGCCAGGGCCCGCAGCTCGCGCACCGACGGCGAGGAGCGCGCGGGACGCAGGGTGCAGAAGTGGCCGCCGGACTCCTCCAGCCAGAGGTAGCCCCCCGCAGGGGACCACAGCAGGAACTCCCACGTGGGCCAGGCCTCCTCGTCCTGGTAGTGCAGCCGGCCCACCACCTCCCAGCGCACGCCGTCGAGCGCGCCCCGGTCGCCCACCTCCAGGGTGAAGCCCGGATCGCGCCCCGCCACCCGGCGCCCCAGGAAGCGCCCCACCTCGCCCTCGGGGGCGAAGACCTGGTCGCAGTGGGCGCAGGCCAGCGTGCGCACCGGCTCGCCCTGCACCGGGATCTCCGCCGGGGCGCCGCAGCCGGGACAGCGACAGGTGCGCCCTTCCCGGGGACGCTCCCGCCCGTCGACGGGCCCCGCGGCCTCGCCGTCGAAGCGCACCGTGCCCGCGTCGACCGGCTCGCCGAGGAAGGCGTCGACCCCGCCCTGGTCGCCCACCTCGAGCAGCAGCCGACGCCGGCCGTGCACCTCGGCCAGGTCGACGTAGCGAAAGCCCTCGCCGGGATGGACCGGACGGGGGAGCTGCCCCTCGGCGCCCTCGCAGGTGGCCTGCCCCACCTCGCGCACGTCGTAGGTGACGCCCTGCACCTCGAGGAGCGCCCCCACCTCGTGGAGCAGCGCGGCCCCCGGCGGCGCGGGCACCTGCCGCTCCACCGTGTACCGCCGCTCGTCCTCCACCACCCAGAGGGGATCGTGGGTGTCGAGATCGGTGGCGTACCACTCGTCCCACCGCCCGTCGTCGTGGCGGAAGCCCACGCGACCGATGAGCCGCACGCGGTGGTGACCCACCTGGCCCGTGGCCCCCACCCGCAGCCGCGACCGGGGCTCCTCGAGGCGCGCCGCCTCGCCGGCCCGCAGCAGATCGCCCTCGCGGTAGAGCGTGCTGCCGCACGCCCCGCAGGCGATCACGAGGATGCCGGGGTTCTCGGGGTGGTGCGGGGCACCGCAGCTCGGGCAGGCGAGGGCGGCCATCTCAGTCGATCGCCGCCGCCACGATGATCGCGATGCCGAGGAACATCGACCCGAGCATGATGCCCAGCGCCACGTTCTGGTCCTCCTCGATCTCCTTGCGCAGGCTGAAGGGCGAGACCCGGGCCGCGACCACGAGGGCGACGGCGAACAGCGCCAGGCCCAGGCCCGTGTAGAGCAGGCTGTCGAGCACCGGGTGCAGGGCGGTGGCGGGGACGATGGTCATCGGGGATCCTCCGGGAGGGGCGACCATCCCGCGGCGACGAGGCGGCGCTCGGCGTCGGGGGGGAGCTCGCCGTAGCGATCGAGGGTGGCCAGCCCGTGTTCGGGCCAGGTGTGGACGGCGAGCGTGAGCTCGGGGGCGATCAGCGTGGCGCTGGTGCCGTGCGGGACGAAGGCGTGGCGCTGGCGCTCCCCCGCCACGCCGAGGCGATCGAGCGCCTCGTCGGCCGTGGCCCCCGGGGGGAGGCGCCACAGGGAGCGGGCGTGGTGGCGGCTCACGCCGACGCGCCCGCCGGGAGCACGCCGCGGCTGCGCAGCTCCCAGGAGGGCGCGGCACCGAGTGCGGCCGCCACCCGCGCCGCCGCCTGGGCACCATCGATGGCCCGGCAGGAGAAGACGTCGATCATCGCGGCCCCGGCACCGAGGTCGACGTGGACGGCCGCGTGGCTCTCGGCCAGCAGCAGCACCCCCGCCAGGCCGCCCGCGACCGGACGCACCAGCGGCGGCGCCACCGGGGTGAGATCCAGGGTGGAGGCGAGGTCGAGCAGCAGCGTCTCCAGCCGGCCCGGCTCGCCGAGCACGGCCGCCGCCCCCTGCTCCGTGTGGGCCAGCCAGTGCCACCCCAGCATCGCACCCTCCCCCGCCAGGCCACCCCGTGGTCGCCTCGCGACACTGCGGTCCTACTACGCCGCCGGGACCGTCGTGATTGCAGGGCCGCTGGACTTCCGCCCGTGCAGGATCATCGTTCCCTCGATGTTGCGCGCTTTCGCTGGAGCGCGCCCGTCCGAGGGGATACGCGTCGCGCGGTTCCTGAAACCAGAGGGAGATCCCATGCAGAAGCTTGCCGCCGTCAGCCTCTTCGTCGTCCTGTCCGCCTGCGCCACCAGCCGCTCCTCGGAGTGCGAGGTCGCCGCCTGTGACGACACCGTCGTCTCGGCCTGCAAGACCGCCGTCGAGACCTGCGAGACCGCGGGCGTCCTGGTCGACACCTGCATCACGGCCGCGCTGTCGCCGCTGGAGCTCTGCGACTCCACGACCGACACCGACTCCGAGACCATGTGAGTCGCCCTGGCGCCGCTCCGGCGGCGCCGACGTCCGGCCCACCCCGCACCGGCCACGCCCCTGGGCGTGCTCCGCCGGTGTAGGGTGGGTCGTTCCACGTCTGCCCCCGGCAGGCACGCGCCCCGCCCCCGACACGGCGGGTCCCCCGACCGCGCGAGGTCCCCCCGGTGCAGGTCGCCCCGCTGCTGGTGCTGCTGACGGCCGCCGGCGCGCTGGAGCCGCCCGCCGCCTGGCCCCCAGCGCCCGACGACACCCGGGTGGATGCCTGGCGACGCCCGGGCGTGGTGGCGATCGAGCTCACCGGGTCGCAACCCGGCGCCGTCCGCCTGCACCGCCCCGACGGCCAGCCCTCGGCCTGTGCAGACGGACCCTACCGGGTGGAGGTGGTGACGCTCGCGGCCCCGGGCCTGCCGTGGCTGGAGGATCTCTGCGCGGCCCTGCCCCACACCCCGGGGCTGCTCCCGCCCGGCGCCGAGCACGTCGACACCGAGATCCCCGGCTGGGCCGACGCCCTGCGCACCGGCCACCTCCCCGCGCCCGCCATCGCCCGTCCGCCCGGCGTGCGCGTGCTGCCCGGTGCGTGGCCCCTGCGCCCCCTGCACCTGCTCGTGCTGGCGTGGGCCGCCACCCTGGCGTGGGCCCTGCGCGCGCAGCCCCTCGCCTGGGCGATGGGCGCCCTGGCCCTCGCCGTCCGCATGGGGCTGCACGGTCCCCTGCTGCTCCTGGGTCGCGGCCACGGCGTGGCGAAGCGGGTGGACGGCACCGGGCTCGACCCGAACCCGAGCGTGTACGGCGACGCGCTCGCCGCCATGGACGGCCCCTGGTGGTGGCTGTCGGGGGGCGCGCCCACCGCCCAGGCCTGGACCCACCTCGGCTACAGCGCGCTCACCGTGGCGGCGCTCACCGCCTGGCTCCGGCAGGAAGGACGCCTCACCGCCGCCACGGCCGGCCTCCTCGCAGCCCTGATGCCGCTGCCCGTCGCGCTCGCGGGCACCGAGACGGAGTTCGTCGCGGTGACCCTGCTGCAGGTCACCGCAGTGCTCGGCATCACCCGCGCGGGCTGGGCAGGAGCGATCCTCGGCGTGGCCTCCGTCGGGCTCCTGGCCCACCTCCGGCCGGTGCAGGCCCTGGTCGCCGCCGCGCTGGTGCTGCTCGCCGCGATGCGGGGACGGGGCCTGCTCGCCCTGGCCGGCGGTGCCCTCGTCGCCGCGCGGTGGGCCGGTCCGCAGGGCACGGGACCCGACGCCGCCCTGCCCTGGGACCAGCTCCACGGCACCTGGAGCGAGCTGCTCGGGGTGGGGGGCGCGCTGCTGCCGCTCGACCCCACCCGCACACCCGTCGTGCTGACCCTCCTCGCCTTCCTCGCCCTGCCGCTGGCGCCCCGTCGTGCCGTCACCTGGATCGCCTCCGCGGCGGTGGTGGTGGGCACGGCGCCCTACGCGTGGATGCGCCTGCCCACCGACGTCCTCCGCACCCAGCTCCCGGCCCAGACCTGGCTCTGCGCACTCGCGGCGCTCGCCCTCGTCCGCGTGCGTCTGGCCGGTCCCGTCCTCGGCATCCCGCTGCTGCTGGCGAGCGCGTGGCCGGCCCGCCAGCCTGCGTGGCCGCGCACGGCATGGCAGGTGGAGGAGACGCACCTGCAGCGGGTGCTCCCCACCCTCGGTCCCGCGGACGTGGTGCGCTTCGACCCCACCTGGGACCAGCTGGGCGAGCTGGAGACCTGGCTCAATGCGACAGGCCACGGCGTCTGGGTGCCCGACGACCGGCGCGCCCCGGTGGCGGGGGAGCTGCGCTGGCTCGGTCGCGGCGAGGGCCGGGAGGGGGCCGTCCACCCCTGCGTCGTCGACGACCTGGACGTGGTGGAGTTGCCGGCGGAGGGCGCCGGCGTCGAGGCCTACACCACCCCCACGCTACGGGTCGGCCTGGTGCGCACCACCACCTGCACGCGCACCGGCCGCACGCTCGAACCGCTGTAGGTGCCGCTCGCTGCTTGACGCCCCCTCCCCCCGTGCATACCGCCACGGCCGTTTCCCGGGCTCCGCCCGGAGGGGAGACACGCGATGATCGAGGTGCGCAACCTCACGCGGTACTACGGCGACTTCCCCGCCCTGAAGGACGCCTCCTTCCGCGTCGAGGAAGGTCAGATCGTCGGCCTGCTGGGGCTCAACGGCGCGGGCAAGTCCACCACGCTGAAGATCCTCGCCGGCCTGCTCATGCCGTCCTCGGGCACCGTCACCATCGACGGCATCGACTTCGAGCACGACGCCCTCGAGCTGCGCCGGCGCATCGGGTACCTGCCGGAAGACCCGCCCCTGTACGTGGACATGCGGGTGGCCGACTTCCTGCGCCACATCGGTCGCATGAAGGGCCTCACCGCGAGCGAGGTCGAGACCCGCCTGCCGCAGGTGCTGCGCATCGCCCAGCTCGAGGCCCGCGCGCACCAGGTGATCGGCACGCTGTCGCACGGCTTCCGCAAGCGCGTGGGCATCGCCCAGGCGATCATCCACGACCCGCGCCTGGTGATCCTCGACGAGCCCATCTCGGGCCTCGACCCGGTCCAGATCGTCGAGATGCGCAAGGTGATCCGCAACCTCGCCCGCGGCCGCGCGGTGCTGCTGTCGAGCCACATCCTCTCGGAGGTCGAGCAGACCTGCGACTGGCTCGTGGTGCTGCGCGACGGCGAGCTCGTCGCCCAGGGCACCGAGGCGGAGCTGGTCCACGAGGTCGTCGCCTCGCGCGTGCGCCTCACGGTCCGCGGCGCCCCCTCGGAGGTCGCCGCCTGGCTGGGCGCCCACGCCGCCGTGCAGACGGCCAGCGTCGAGCGCACCGAGGGCGACATCGCCACCTTCCTCGTCGAGCTCACCGGCGACGACCGCGAGCGCCTGGTCTCGGACCTGATCGCGAAGGGCTACGGCCTGCGCGGCCTCGAGGCCGCCGACGACGCCCTCGAGGAGCTCTTCGTCGGACTCACCACCCGCCGGGCGGAGGCCTGATGCACACCCTGCTCGTCGCCCGCCGCGACCTCGCCGCCTACCTGCACGGGTACGCAGGCTGGGTGATCGTGGCGGCGGTGCTCTTCGTCACGGGCCTGCTCTTCCAGACCCGCGGCCTCGGCGCCGGCCCGCAGCTCTCCCACGAGGTCCTCGAGACCTTCTTCGAGAACTGCGGTGGCCTGGTGATGATCGCCGGCATCCTGTTCACGATGCGGTCG
This sequence comes from Alphaproteobacteria bacterium, assembly GCA_020632955.1. Classification (GTDB taxonomy): domain Bacteria; phylum Myxococcota_A; class UBA796; order UBA796; genus JACKEO01. The sequence continues at coordinate 3,466 of JACKEO010000007.1, read as the reverse complement.
CTGGCCGAGGAACGGCAGCTCGGCACCGACGTGCTGCTGCAGACCAGCCCGGCCACCGACGCCCAGGTGGTGGTGGGCAAGTGGCTCGCGGCCATGGGCATGATGGCGCTCACCCTGGCGCTCACCCTCTACATGCCCGCGCTCATCTTCGTGAACGGCAAGGTGAGCCTCGCGCACATCGCGGTGGGCTACACCGGCCTGCTCTCGCTGGCTGCGGCCACCACCGCCATCGGCATCGCGGCCTCGTCGCTGTTCCGCACCCAGCTGCCTGCCGGCATCCTCGGCGCGGTGGTGCTCGTCACCCTGCTGCTGGGCTGGCTGCTGTCGGACGTGACCGACGCGCCCTTCAAGGACGTGCTCGCCTACGCCGCCTTCTGGGACAAGCACTTCACCACGTTCATGGAGGGTCGCCTGCACGTGCGCGACCTCGCCTACTACGCCAGCGTCACGTTCGCGTTCCTGCTGGCCGCCACCAAGGTCCTCGAGGGGAGGCGCTGGCAATGATCGGGTACGTCCTCGTCGCGATCACCGCCTTCGCCGCGCTCGGTCTGGGCGTCGCCCTGCCCCGCGCGGGGGTGGGCCTCGCCTGGATCGGGGGGCTCGCCCTGGTCTACCTGGGTCAGCGCACCTTCGGCGGCGGCGACACCGAGCTGCCGGCCACGGTCGTGGGCGTGCTCGTGGTGGCCGTCTCCTTCGGCCTGCGCGTGCGCGCGATGGGCAAGGTGGAGGGCACCTCCAGGGCCGCCCACCGCACCGCGCTGATCTGCCAGGCCGTGGGGTCGGGCGCGCTGCTGGTCTGGGCGCTCACCACCGCGCCGGTCACCGACGCCCTGGGGCTCACCGGAGAGTCCCTCGATCGCTGGATCGTGTCGTGGTCGGCGGTCTTCCCCATCCTCGCCCTGGCCGGCGGCATCCCGATGCTGCTGCTCGATCAGGCCCTGGCCGCCCACCCGGTGGCCATGCCGTCGGTGGCGCGCACCCAGGCCGTGGCCTCGGGCGTGGCGCTGGCCTTCGGCATCGCGCTGGTCTTCCCGGTCAACTACCTGGCGGCCCAGCACGACATGGACTGGGACGTCTCCTACTTCCGCGTCACCGACCCGGGGCAGTCCACCCTCGCGCTGGTGGGCAACCTCTCCGAGCCCGTCGAGATCCTGCTCTTCTACCCGCCCAACAGCGACACGAAGGAGCAGATGGTCCCGTACTTCGAGGAGCTGGCGGCGGCGTCGGGCGGCAAGCTCGTGGTGCAGGTGCACGACCAGCCCACGGTGCCCGCCCTCGCCAAGGAGCTCACGGTCCGCGACAACGGCTACGTCGTGCTCCGTCGCGGCGACGCCACCCAGAAGTTCAAGGTGGACGAGGACCTGAAGAAGGCGCGTCGCGACCTGAAGAAGCTCGACGGCACCGTGCAGAAGCACCTGCTCAAGCTCGTGAAGGACAAGCGCATCGCCTACGTGCTCACGGGCCACGGCGAGGCGGGCCCGCGCGACGCGAACCCCTTCTTCAAGCTGGGGGAGCTCAAGCAGGCCCTCATCGCCCAGAACTACGACGTGAAGGACTACGGGCTCGACGAGGGCAGCGCCGAGGCCGTCCCCGACGACGCCGCCTTCGTGATCGTCGCGGCGCCCGAGACCTCCCTCTTCCCCGAGGAGGTCAAGGCCCTCGAGGCCTACGTCGACCGCGGCGGGTCCCTGCTGGTGTACGCCGACCCCGGCCGCGACCGCATGACCGACCTGCTGGCCTACCTGGGCGTGGCCGTGGGCGAGCACCCGCTCGCCAACGCCTCCCGCTACGTGCCCATCTCGAACGGTCCCATCGACCGCGCGAACCTCGCCACCCAGCGCTACGGCAGCCACGCCACCACCGCCACGCTCTCGCGCTACGCCACCCGCGACTACGTGGTGATGATCTCGGCGGTGGCGGTGTCGGAGACGGGCAGCACCGGCGCCCCGGGCCCGGCGAAGCACACGCCCATCATCCGCTCCTACGAGGACACCTGGGAGGACGCCGACGGCGACTTCCAGCGCGGCCCCGACGAGGAGGGCAAGGTGCACGTGCTGGCCATGGCCGTGCAGGGTCCCGACGAGCACCCCTACCGGGCCGTGGTCATCGGCGACGTGAGCTCCGCCAGCGACATCGTCCTCACCCGCAGCAAGGGCAGCGCGATCCTCGCGGTCGACAGCGTGCGCTGGCTGGTGGGCGACGAGGACCTCGCCGGCGAGATCTCCAGCGAGGAGGACGTGCGCATCGAGCACACCCGCGAGGGTGACCAGCTCTGGTTCTACGGCACCATCTTCGGCATCCCGGTGCTCGTGCTGGCCCTGGGTGGCCTGTTCGTGACGCGTCGCCGCCGCGCCGGCGCGGAGGAAGGACGATGAAGCAGCCCCTCGTGCTCGGCGCGCTGCTCGGTGCAGCGCTCGTCGGCAGCTACCTCACGTGGACGGACGACGGAGAGGAGGGCGCGAACGCCACCGACGTGGTCGTGCTCCGCGCCACCCCCGACACCCTCGACCGCATCGTGTGGACCGACGCCGGCAAGACGATCACCGTGGCCCGGCAGTCCGACGAGCTCGGCCGCTGGCTGGCCGTGGAGGAGGTCGACCAGCCCACCGCCCCCGCACCCGCGGAGGACACCGACGCCGTCGACCCGATGGTGGAGGGCACCGCCGGCCAGGAGCCCACGCCGGAGCCCGCGGGCGAGCCCGAGGTCACCCGCTTCACGGGCAACGAGCAGGCCGACGACATCTGGGAGGCCTTCGCCCCGCTGTACGCCCTGCGCGAGCTCACCCTGGGCGGCGAGGCCACGCTGGAGTCCTTCGGGCTCGACGCGCCCGAGACCACCCTCCAGGTCACCACCGGCGGCCGCACGGTGGCCATCGAGCTGGGCGGCGAGGCCTACGGCACGCGCGACCGCTACGTGCGCGCCGACGGCAAGGTCTACCTCCTCGAGGACAAGACCATCCGGCCGCTGGAGTTCGCGAAGACCCGGCTGGTGGAGCGCCGGCTGTTCCCGCTGGAGGAGAAGGCCATCGCGGGCGTGGACGTGCAGCGCGGCGCCGACGCCCGCAGCTTCACCCAGCGCAACGCCGACGACCGCACGCGCGCCTTCTGGGCCGACGCCACCAGCGCCGACACCAAGGACGTCGAGGCCGGCACCTGGCTGGGCAAGCTCTTCCGCATGCGCGTGCGCAGCTACGTGGACCCCGCCGACATCGAGGGCACCCCGCGCCCCGTCCTCGCCTTCGTGGTGCGCGGCACCGACGGCGTCGCGTGGCCGGTCCGCGTGGTCGAGGTGGGCGAGGGCGCCACGTCCACCTACTACGCCGAGGCGGGCTTCCTCCGCGCCACCGTCGAGCTCACCCGCAGCCTCGCCGAGGAGGTCGTCGCCGACCTCGAGTCCCTCTTCGACGGCATCACCCCCGAGGCGCCTGCCGAGGAGGAGGAGGAAGAAGAAGAAGCGGTGGACGAC
>JACKEO010000006.1 GCA_020632955.1 Alphaproteobacteria bacterium | reverse complement strand
GGGCCTCGAGGTAGACGCGGTCGGCCTCGTCGAGGGGGGACAGGGCCTCGATCTCCACGCCCTCGTCGGGGCGCGGCAGGCACGAGGGACGCCAGACCTCGGTGCCCTCGGCGGCGAGATCCTCCACCGTCTGGCGCTCGCGCAGCCGGCGCTGGGCCCGGCGCACGGCCGTGCGGTCGCACATGGTGCGCACGAAGGCCAGCAGCTCGGCCATGGTCTCGCCACGGAAGCGCCCGAGCGCGCCCTCGGTGAGCTGGAAGAGCACTTCGCCCAGCACCTCCTCCCGGTCGGCCTCGGCGAGGAGGCCGCGACAGCGTCCACGCGCGAGCGTGGCGATGCGCCGCTCCGCGAAGGCGAGCAGGGTGCGGTAGATCGACGTCGCCTCGGGGGAGCGTCGATCGGCGAGCACGCGCCGCAGGTCTGCGTGGAGCGAGGCCATCCTAGAAGCCGTTCGAGATCTGGGGGGAGGAGGGCGCCGGGCCCGAGGAGCGACCCTCGGCCTTGGGCGTGGACGACCGCACGCCCACCTCGTCGACCTGGCAGGTGGTGGTGCCGGGCTCGGGGGTGGGGGTGCAGCCGGACTCGGACTCGGCGTCGTTCACGCCGAGCAGGGCGAGGAGCAGGGAGAGGATCCAGCTCACGAGGCCTCCGGTGACCGCAGGGCGGCCAGATCGGGATCGGTGTCGATGGCGTGCTCGAGGGCGAGCACGAAGGGAGAGGGCTGGGCCCGCCGGATGCGGGCGAGGATGGTCTCGGCCTCCTCGAGCTCGCCGAGGCGCAGCATCGTGGCGAGCACGTTGCCGGTGTTCTCGGGGGTGCGCTCGTGCTCGAGGGCGCGGATGAAGTGGTCGAGGGCGGCCTCGATCTGGCCGGCCAGGAAGAAGGCGACGCCGCGGTGCCGCTCGACGCTGGCGAGGTCGGCGCTGAGCCGGCCCCCGCCCTGGCTGCGGTCGAGCTCGTAGGCGGCGAGCTCCTGCTCGCCGGCGAGCCGGAGCGCGAGCGCGTGGTCGGCCACCTGGGGGCTCGCCGCCAGCACGCCCAGCGCCGACAGCGCGCGCACGCGGTCGATGCGGCCCGCGGCCTCCAGGGCCTCGATGCGGGCCCGGAGCACGGCGGGGTCGCCGTGGCCGCGCCGGATGTCGCGGCCGATCTCGTCGAGAGCCTCGCGCTGGTCTGCCGGCGCCGACGCCGTGGGCGTCTGGTAGGCGGTCACGTCGACCGCTCGCAGGATGCGGGCCAGCAGGGCGTCGTGGTCCATGGGGGTGGTCCCTCCGACTTCTCAGGGTACCCGGTGCCTCGACGGCCCACTGTGTAAACGTCGTCGTGGGATTTCCTCCTGCGGGGAGCGCGGATGACGGACGGCGGGATCACCGGCGGGTGCCAGTGCGGCGCGGTGCGCTACCGGCTCGACCGCCTCGGACGCTCCACGATCTGCCACTGCCGGATGTGCCAGAAGGCCACGGGCGGCTTCTTCGGTCCCTTCGTCACGGCGCACGGGCTCGCGTGGACCCGACGGCCGCCGGCGTGGTTCCGGAGCTCCCAGCGGGTCCGGCGCGGCTTCTGCCCGGCCTGCGGCACGCCGTTGACCTACGACTGGGGGGGACCCGTGGAGGTGACCACGGGCAGCCTGGACGATCCGGAGCAGGCGCCCCCGGTGCTCCAGGTGCACGGGGAGGCGCGCCTGTCCTTCGTCGACGGGCTCGCGGCGCTCCCGCACCGGGACCTGGCCTCGGAGCCCGAGGTGGCGGCCTTCTTCGCGTCGATCGTGTCGCGGCAGCACCCGGACGGCGAGGTCGCGCACGCTGGACAGCGCGCCGGGGTCGGGCCAGGAGGCGGCGACGTGGAGGACGGCATGCGCGGCCTGATCGACTGCTCGAAGGTCTTCGTGGACCACTCCGACAAGGGGGGCGCGGGCGTGTACGCCGCGTGCGCGATCGCCGCGGGGGAGGTGGTGGAGCAGGGCATCGTGCGCCGGCTGCCCGAGGGCTTCGACGGCCACGCCAGCCCGTACGTCTTCACCTGGAGCGCCGATCGCACCACCTGGGCGATCGGATCCGGGGCGTCCACCTTCTACAACTGCTCCACCGAGCCCAACACCGAGATGGACCGCGACTTCGCCCACGACACCTTCGTGATCCGCGCCCTGCGCGACATCGCCGAGGGCGAGGAGCTCACGCACACCTACAAGAGCCTCGCCTGGCGGGGCTGCTTCGAGGACCTGCGCGACGACGGGTAGCGCCTCGCCCGATCGTTCCATGAAACGGGTCTGACACCCCCTGGTCCGAACCTCCTCGGCCCTGCCGTCACGAACAGGCAGCCAAGGAGGCCCCCATGTCGATCCTCACGCTGCTCGCGCTCCTCACCTTCGGCGGCACCGCCACGAAGGAGGAGCCGGCCACGTCCACCAAGGACCGCACCACCGAGGACGCGGGCACGACCGCGTCCACCGACCCCACCACGGCCACGAGCGACCCGACCGGCAAGACTCGGGAGCCGGACGGGGGCACCACCGGAGGCCCGGGCGACGTGACGGCCCCGCCGCCCGACGGCCTGCCGCCCAAGGACCCGACGCTGCCGTTGGCGGAGCAACCGCCGCCGCCCATCACCCTGGTGGGCGTGCTGCCCGTGGACGACGAGGGCCGCGGCCTCATCGAGCGTGTCTCGCCGCGCTTCGCCCACGACGACGTCACCTGGCTCGGCAACCTCGATCTGACCTTCGAGCACACGGGCTACCACCCCGTCGAGATCACCTCCGTCGACCTCACCTGGGTGGGGACGGGGCAGGGCACCGACACCTGGTCGCTCCCCGACCTGGTGGACACCGACGACAGCATGAAGACCTTCCTCGACGGCGCGGACTTCCACGAGTGGGGCACCCGCGCCCTGCCCGAGGTCACCGGGGCCATGTGGGGCTTCTGGGCTGACGCCCTCCGCGACACGGTGGACGACGACGTCTTCGTGAGCGGCACGGCCTTCGACGGCGGAAGCCGCCTCGTGGCCGCCCGCCTGTCCACCTGGGGCACGCCCCTGCAGGAGACGCGCCTCTTCGCCGGGCGGAACGCCTGGTCGGCCGGCATCGAGCGCGGGCAGGGCACGGTCTTCGTGGGTGCCCGGGTGGTGGAGGACGACGCCTGGGGCTCCTTCGGCCTCGCCGAGGTGGACGAGGAGGACTTCTCGGCCCCCACGCCCTTCGGCGAGCAGCGCTTCCGGCACGACTCCTGCGACGTCACCGGTGCCTGGGACACCACGACGGCCGCCTACTACCTCAAGCTCGACGGCTGGCTGGGCTGGGAGCACAAGGCGATGGTGGCCGTGGCCGGCACCGCCGACTGCATCTTCGGCGAGCGCGGCCTGGTGCTGCTCGTCACCCGGGAGGGTGACGTGGTGACCACCTTCGGCGACAAGGGCTTCAAGCCCCTGGGCAACCCGTCGGGCGAGCCCAGCCGGGCGCTGGCGATCGACACGGTGAGCGAGGCCGGGAAGTCCGGCTTCGTCGCGGCCGTGGAGAGCGGGACGGGGTGCGCCGACGGCAGCCCGGCGGCCCAGGCGGACTGCCGGGTGTACCTGCACCGCCTCGACGAGGAGGGCGCACACGACCCCGCCTTCGGGGAGGCCGGCAAGGTGGAGGTCACCTTCGACGGCGCCCTGGCCGTGAAGGTGCACGACCTGCACGTCGACGTGGGGGCCAAGCGCATCTACGCCGCCGGCTGGGCCGTGCGCGAGGTGCAGGGCGTGCCCCGTCGCCACTGGGCCATCGCGCGCTACCGCTTCGACGGCAGCCTCGACAGCGGCTGGTCCGCCGAGCCCGCCAACCTCCAGGCCGTGTGCGTGGGCGACTGCGGCCAGGGCGTGGAGCTGGTGCGCCCGCTGGGCCTCGAGGGCGGGATCAAGGCCCTGCACGAGCGGGACGACGAGCTGGTCGCGGTGGGCTTCGTGAAGGACGCCCACGGCACCGACATGGCCGCCGGTCGCTTCGACACCACGGGCCACTTCGTGGTCGCGGACGTGGGCACCCACCACCACCACGCGGCGCTGGGCGCTGCCGACGGGCGCGCGCTGACGCTGCTGCCCGACGGCCGCATCCTGGGCTTCGGCGTGGGCCGCCAGGGCAAGTGGACCACGGCGCGGTGGCTGGAGGAGGGTCCGCTCGACCGCGTGGCCATCCTGACGGCCGGCGAGACGATGACCTTCTGGCAGCCGGATCCCGAGCTGAAGATCGACGAGCCGACGACGCTGCGCGTGGCCGTGCACGCCAAGGGCTTCGTGCAGCCCGCCACCTTCGACATCCCGCTGGCGCCGCACGACACGCCCATGATCCCCGGGTACGGCCTGCCCATCGACCCCGCCAGCCTGCCCGCCGGCATCACGCTCGCGGTGGGGCACACCCACGAGAGCGGCCTGCAGGGCCACCGCAAGAGCCCGAGCCAGCGGTACGCGCTGGACATCGTGGCCCACCGCTGGACCGGGTCGTCGTGGTCCATCTACCACAGCGGAGGGATCGACGAGGAGACGGACGTCAACGAGGACCACCCGGTGTGGGGCCTGTCGGTGGTGGCGATGGAGGACGGCGAGATCGTGCGCTGCCGCAACGACATCACCGAGAACCCGGAGCCCGGCGTGAAGGACCAGGAGCAGGTGGCGGAGTCCGGCGGCGGCAACCACGTCTGGATCCGCCACGTGAGCGGCGAGTTCGCCCTGTACGCCCACTTCCAGGAGGGCTCGCTGAGCGACGCGCTCTGCCCGGGGCCGGGCACGCTGGACGCGCCGGTGCCCGTCACCAAGGGCCAGTTCCTCGGCCTCGTCGGCAACACGGGCAACTCCTCGGCACCCCACCTGCACGTCCACGTGCAGCAGGGCCACAGCGAGGTGGACGGCGGTCCGGGCCAGGGCATCCCGCTGCTGCTCCGCGCCGGTGCCGGCGGGCACAAGACCGATGGCGACGCTCCCGGCAGCGACTGGTGGGACTTCTCCGAGAGCGCGATCGCGCCCGAGAGCCACTTCCAGTAGCCCTGGTCCCGGCGTGATCCGCGGCCGCGGCGCCCCCGAGGGGACGTCGCGGCCGCCTGCGTGGATCGCGACGGACGTGCCGTCGACAGCGGTCCCGACGGCATGGCGGGCAGGGGGGTGGTGCATTAGGTGCGCCCGGCTCGGTCGGTGCCGTCTCCGCCACGTGAGCGTCGGAGCTCCAGCCGCCAGCACGCGCCTCGGAGGTCGTCTCGAGCATGTCCAAGCCTCGCCTGCTGCTGTCGTTCTCCGGTGGCCTCGACACGAGCTTCTGTGTCGTCCACCTCGGCAAGACCTACGACGTCACCACGGTCACCTTCGACGTGGGCGGCCTCGACGACGCGGAGCGCGCCGCCATCGCCGCCCGCTCGGTCGAGTGCGGGGCGTCGGCGCACCACCTGGTCGACCTGCGCCAGGCCCTGTGCGACCGCATCCTGATGCCGCTCATCCGCAGCGGCTTCCTCAAGGGCGAGACCTACCCGCTCTGCGTGGGCTCCGAGCGCGGCCTGCAGGCCGAGGGCCTCGCCAAGATGGCGAACGAGGGGGGCTTCGACGCGGTGGGCCACGGCTGCACCGCGGCCGGCAACGACCAGGTGCGCTTCGACGTCACCCTGCGGGCGCTGCTCCGCGACGGCATCCACATCGAGGCGCCCATCCGCGATCTCGGTCCCACCCGCGAGGAGAGCGCGGTGGCGCTGCGCGACGTGGGCATCGCCGTGGAGCCCAAGGTCACCACCTACAGCGTGAACACCTCGCTCTGGGGCACCACGCTCGGTGGCGGTCCGCTCCACGATCCGGCCCTGCCGGTGCCCGACGACCTGCGGCACAAGGTGCTGCCGGCCGGTGAGGTCACGGCCCCCGACACGCTGGTGCGCATCGGCTTCGAGGCGGGCGTGCCCACCTCGCTCGACGGCCAGCGCATGGCGATGCCCGATCTCATCGAGGCGCTGAACGCCCGCGGGGCCGCCCACGGCCTCGGCCGCGACGTGCACACCGGCGACACCGTGCTGGGCATCAAGGGCCGCATCGTCTTCGAGGCGCCCGCGGCCCACCTGGTGCACCGCGCCCACCTGGAGCTCTGCAAGCTCGTGCTGTCCAAGCACCAGCTCTACCTGCGCGAGCACCTCAAGCCGCTCTACGGCCAGCTGCTGCACGAGGGTCTGTGGCTCGACCCGGTCATGCGCGACGTGGAGGCCTACCTGGCCAGCGAGCAGCGCGTGGTCAGCGGCGAGGTGGGGCTGGTGCTCGGCAAGGGCACGCTCACCCTGTCGTCGGTCGACACGCCCTTCTCCCGCATGAAGGGCAAGGCGCGCTACGGCGAGCTCGGCGCCGGGTGGACCGGCCGCGACACCGACGGCTTCAGCAAGATCCTGTCCCTGTCCCTGCGTGGGGGGCGCTGATGAGCAGCGAGTACGATCTCCGGCTCCGGCCGCACAAGGTGGCCAGCGCGTGCCTGCCCTTCGCGCTGGGGCCCTACGTCACCGTGCACCAGCAGCCCATCGCGGAGGACGGCGCCGCCGTGGCCTGCCGCGTGCTCACGGCGCGCAAGGAGTACGGTCACCTCGAGCTCACCAGCGGGCGCCAGGCGCGGCTCGTGCCGGGCGACCTCATCGTGGGCGTGCTGGGCAACCGCGCCGCGCTGCGGGGCTTCTGCGGTCGCGTGCCCCAGACCATCGCCGCCGGCGACGTGCTCCACCTGCTCAACCAGGGCGGCGTCATCGGCGTGAGCGAGGGCGACCACGCGGGCCTGGGCACGCCGATCGAGCTCGAGGTGCTGGGCACCCCCATCCGTCAGGGCCGCGGCCTGCGGCTGCGTGAGCACGCCCTGCCGCGCGTGGGCCAGCTGCCGGGGCGGCTGCCGCCGGTCATCGTCTTCGCCGGCACCTGCATGAACTCGGGCAAGACCACCGCGATGGCCGTGCTCACCCGCTACCTGCGTCGCCGCGGGCTCGTGGTGCACGCGGGCAAGGTGACGGGCGTGGCCGCGATCCGCGACCTGCTCACCTTCCAGGACAACGGCGCCGGCAAGACGCTGTCCTTCCTGGACTGCGGCCTGGCCTCCACCTGCTACCGCACCGACATGCCCGACGTGGCGCTCGAGCTCCTCGGCCAGCTCGCCGGCGAGCACCCCGATGTCATCCTCCTCGAGATGGGGGACGGCCTGATGGGCGAGTACGGCGTCGACGAGGTGCTGTCGGATCCGCGCTTCGTGTCGAACGTCTCGGGCGTGGTGCTCGCGGCGAACGACGTCATCGGCGGCGTGGCGGCGGCACGTCAGCTCGTGGGCTGGGGCATGGAGGTCAAGGTCGTCACCGGCCCGGCCACCGACAACACCGCCGGCACGGGCAAGCTGCAGGGCCAGGGCCTCGCCGCGGCCAACATCTTCATGGACCCCGACCGCGCCTGCGCGCTGGCCGTGGGTGGCGTGCTGCAGCTCGAGGACGCCTGAGGTGGCGTTGCGGGTCGGCATCGTCGGGGCCAACGGCTTCCTCGGTGGCGAGCTGGTGCGCCTGCTCTCGGCCCACCCCGAGGTGCGGCTCGCTGCGCTCGTCGCCGGGCGCAGCGCGGGCCAGCAGCTGTCGTCGCTGCGTCCTGGCCTGCGCGGGCCGGCCGACGCCGTGCTCGAGGCCTTCGACGCTGACGCGCTCGCGGCGGCCTGCGAGGTGGTCTTCCTCGCGCTGCCCCACGGCGAGAGCGGCGTGGCCGGTGCCGCGCTCCGGCAGCGCGGCGTGCGGGTGGTCGACCTGGGCAGCGACTTCCGCCTGAGGGATCCGGCGGACCACGTCCGCTTCTACGGACGTGAGCCCACGGCACCCGAGCTGCTGGACGAGGCCGTCTACTGCCTGCCCGAGCTCACCGGGCCCCCGCCGCCCCTGGCCGGGCTCATCGCGTCGCCCGGCTGCTTCGCCACCGCGCTGTTGCTCACGCTGGCGCCGCTGCAGGACGGTCTCGGGCCCGAGGGCGTCACGGTGTTCGGGGCCACGGGCTCCAGCGGGTCGGGCGTCGCGCCCTCTGCCGGGGTCCACCACAGCCTCCGGATGACGAGCTTCACCGGGTACAAGACGCTGGCCCACCAGCACCTGGGCGAGGTGGGGCAGGCGCTGGCGGCGCGGGGGCCTGCGCCGCGCCTGCGCTTCGTGCCCCACAGCCTGCCCGTGGCGCGCGGCATCCTCCTCACCACGGTGATCCCCGAGGGGCAGCTCGGCGGGGCCTCGGCCCTCGAGCGCCTGACGGCCGCCTACGCCGACGCCGCCCTGGTGGACGTGGTGCAGGGCGAGGTGCCGCTGGGTGCCGTCCAGCACTCGGTGCGCACGCTGATCGGCGTGGTGGAGCGGGGCGGCGACACCGTGATCTACACGGCCATCGACAACCTCCTGAAGGGGGGCTCGGGCCAGGCCGTGCAGAGCCTCAACCTCGCCCAGGGCTGGTCCGAGACGCTCGGCCTGCCCGTCGTCGGGAGCTGGCCGTGAGCGCGCTCTTCCCCGTCTACCCGCGGCTGCCCATCACGCTGGTGCGCGCCGAGGGCACCCGCCTGCACACCGCCGACGGTCGCGTGATCACCGACCTGTACGGGGCCCACGCCGTCTGCCCGCTGGGGCACGGCCATCCGGCGGTGGTCGAGGCCCTGTCCACCGCCGTCCGCACGCTCGACTTCTACAGCAACTCGCTGGTGATGCCGGTGCAGGAGGAGGCGGCCCAGGCGGTGCTCGGCGGCAGCGCCCACCTGGCCTACGTCCACTTCGTGAACAGCGGCACCGAGGCCAACGAGGCGGCGCTGCATCTCGCGCGCAAGCGCACCGGCCGCGCCACGGTGGTCACCACGGCGGGCTCCTTCCACGGGCGCACCCTGGGCTCCCTCTCGGTCACGGGCCTGCCGGGCTACCGCGGCAAGATCCCGGTGCAGGTGCCGGCCGACTGGCACCGCAGCCTGCCGCTCGGCGCCGACGACCTGTCGGTCATCGACGAGACCGTGGCCTGCGTGCTCATCGAGAGCGTCGAGAGCCTGGGGGGCATCCGCGTGCCGCCGCCGGGCTGGCTGGCGCGCGTGGAGGCCCGCTGCCGCGAGGTGGGGGCGGTCTTCGCGCTCGACGAGGTGCAGGGTGGCGTGGGGCGGCTGGGCACCTGGTTCGCCCACGAGACCCTGGGCTGCACGCCCGACCTCGTCACGCTGGCGAAGAGCCTCGGGAACGGCTTCCCGGTGGCGGCCCTGGTCACCACCGCGGCGATGGCCGAGGGCGTGGCGGCAGGGGAGCTCGGCACCACCTTCGGCGGGGGCCCCATGGCCTGCGCGGTGGTGTCGGCCGTGGCGCGCACCATCCGCGACGAGGGGCTGATGGCGCGCGTGCTCGACATCGAGGCCCGGGTGCGCGCGGGCCTGGCCGGGCTGCCCGGCGTGGAGGTCCGGGGCCGCGGCGCGCTGCTCGGCGTGCAGACGCCCCTGTCGGCCAAGGCGCTGCAGGCTGCCCTGCTCGAGCGCGACCTGCTGGTGGGCACCTCGGGCCAGGCCGAGACCATCCGGCTGCTGCTGCCCTACGTGGTGTCCGACGACGAGCTCGACCGCTGCTGCGCGGCCATCGCCGAGGTGCTGTCGTGAGCGGCGGACACGTCCTGCGTCCGGCCGATCTGGACGACGCCACCCGCGTGGCGCTCGTGGCCCGGGCGCGTGCGCTGAAGGCCGCCGACCCGGTCCCCGTGCCCAGCCGGCTGCGGGTGGGGGCGCTGTACTTCGATCCGTCGCTGCGCACGCGGGCCAGCTTCGAGCAGGCCGCGCGGGTGCTGGGCGGCAGCTGCCAGACGCTCAACGCCGGCAACGACACGTGGACCCTGGAGCTCGACCCCGACGCCGTGATGGACGGCGCCGCGGTGGAGAACGTGGTGGAGGCGGCCCGGGTGCTCGGGCGGCTCTTCCACGTGCTGGGGGTGCGCGCCTTCCGCGGGGCACGCCCGTGGGCGGTCGACCGCACGGAGCCCGTCATCTCGGCCATCGCGGCCCACGCGGGCGTGCCGGTGATCAGCCTCGAGGGGGCGTCGCACCACCCCTGCCAGGGCCTGGCCGACCTGGTCACGCTCCACGAGCAGTTCGGCGACGACCTGTCGGGCCTGCCGGTGGCGCTGTGCTGGGCCTTCCACCCGCGCGCGCTGCCGCCGGCGGTGCCCCACACCTTCCTCGAGCAGGCCGCGCTGGCCGGCTGCGACGTCACCGTGGCCCACCCGCCCGGCTTCGATCTCGACCCCGAGGTGGTGGCGCAGGCGCGCGCCGCCGCCGAGGCCCGCGGGGGTGGTGTGCGCGTGAGCCACGACCGCGCCGAGGCCCTGGCCGGCCGTCGCGTGGTGTACGTGAAGTCCTGGGGTCCGCTCGACGATCGCTCGCCCACGGATCCCGCGCTGCGTCCCTGGCTCGTGGACGAGGCCGCGCTCGCGCCGGCCCCCGAGGCCCGGGTGATGCACTGCCTGCCCGTGCGCCGCAACGTGGTGCTCTCGGGCGCCCTCCTCGACGGCCCTCGCTCCCTCGTCACGGAGCAGGCCGGAAACCGTCTCTGGGCCCAGGCGGCCCTCCTCGAACTCGTCGCCCAGCGCACGGGGGTGCTCTCGTGAACATCGATCGCGGTCCGGGCGTGGTGGAAGCCGCGCCGTACATCCATGCCTTCCGTGACCGCCTCGTGGTGGTGAAGATCGGCGGCGAGCTGCTCGACGGCGGCCCGGTGATCGAGCGCGTGCTGCCCCAGGTGGTGGTGCTCGCCCGGTGCGGGCTGCGTCCGCTCCTCGTGCACGGCGGCGGCAAGCAGGTGGACGAGGCCTGCACCGAGCAGGGCATCGTCCCCGAGAAGCACCGGGGCCGTCGGGTCACCACGCCTCAGGTGCGCGACGTGCTCGTCGAGGTGATCGGACGTCAGCTCAACGGGCGCATCGTGGCCTGGCTCCGGGAGCACGGCGTGCAGGCGCGGGGCTTCGCCGACGGTGTCACCGGTGCGGTGCGCGCCACCCGTCGCGCGCCCACGGTGGAGGGCGACAAGACCGTGGACTGGGGCTGCGTGGGCGACGTCACCCACATCGAGCCCGGCTCCTTCGCCCCCGACGGCGAGTGGTCGATCCCCGTGCTGCCCAGCCTGGCGACCGGCCCCGACGGTGAGCTGCTCAACGTGAACGCCGACGCCGTGGCCGTGCGCGTGGCGAGCGATCTCGACGCCGCCAAGCTCGTGCTCCTCACCAGCGTGGCGGGGGTGCTCGAGTCCTCCACGGCGGCCGGCCCCATCTCGCAGGTCACCGCCTCGAAGGCGCGGGAGCTCGTGGCCGAGGGCGTGATCGCCGGCGGCATGCGCGCCAAGATCGAGGAGGCCCTGCGGGCGCTCGACCGCGGCGTGCCCCGGGTGCACATCCTGTCGGGTCGCGAGCCCAGCACGCTCCTGCGCGAGATCTTCACCGACGAAGGCTGCGGCACGCTGATCGTGCCCGACGCCGAGGGGATGCGGTGAGCGCCGACACGCCGGGGCGCTCCCTCGGGGGGCGCTTCGCCGAGGCCACCCACCCGGTCCTCGAGCGCATCAACCGCAGCGTCGAGGTCGACAAGCGGCTGTGGGCCCAGGATCTGCGCGGCAGCGCCGCCCACGCGCGCATGCTCGCGAAGGTGGGCCTGATCACGGCCGACGAGCGCGACGCGCTGCTCGAGGGGCTGCGCGCGGTCCACGAGGAGCTGGAGCAGGGCACCTTCGTCTTCCTGCCCAGCGACGAGGACATCCACATGGCGGTGGAGCGCCGTCTGGGGGAGCGCATCGGCGAGCCCGCGCGCAAGCTCCACACCGGCCGGAGCCGCAACGACCAGGTGCTCACCGACGTGCTGCTCTGGCTGCGCGACGAGCTGCCCGGCCTGCGCGGCGACCTGGTGGCCTACGTGGAGGCGCTGGTCACGCGTGCCGAGGAGGGGGTGGGCACGCCGATGCCCTCCTTCACCCACCTGCAGCCCGCGCAGGTGAGCTCGGTGGGGCAGTGGCTGTGCGCGCACGCCGCCGAGGTGGCGGGCCACCTGCGGCGCCTCGACCACCTGCTCGAACGCCTGGATGCCTGCCCGCTGGGCTCCGGTGCGTCGGCCGGCGGCTACCTGCCCCTCGACCGCGCCCACACCGCCGAGGCCCTTGGCTTCGCGCGCCCCTCGCTCAACGCCACCCAGACCACCGGCAGCCGCATCGAGCTGCTCGACGTGCTCGGACTCCTCACGCTCGTGGGCGTGAGCCTGTCGCGCCTGGGCGAAGAGCTGGTGGTCTTCTGCTCGCCCTCCTTCGGCTTCGTGGCGCTGCCCGACCGCCTCACCACGGGCTCCAGCCTGCTGCCCCACAAGCGCAACCCCGACGGCGCGGAGCTGCTCCGGTCGGGCGGCAAGCTCGCGGCCGCCGAGCTGGCGGGCCTCGCCAGCGTCACCGCAGGCCTGGTGAGCGGCTACAGCAAGGACCTGCAGGGCGACAAGGCGCTGCTCTTCGCCGCCTGGGACCGCACCCGCGACCTGCTCGCCCTGGCCACGGTGCACGTCGACGCGCTCACCTGGCGCGCCGACCGCCTGCGCGCCGCCTGCGGCCCCGAGCTCGCCGCCCTCTGGCTCGCCGACCGTCTCGTGCTCGCCGGCCTGCCCTTCCGGGAGGCCCACCACCTGGTCGGCCTGGCCGCACGCGAAGGCGACGGCGACCTCGCCGAGGGCTTCCGCGCCGCGCTGGCCGCCCACGCCACCCCGGTCCCCGAGGCCCAGGCCATCGCCGCCGAGCTGGCCGCCCAGACCCCCGAGGGCCTCCTCGCGGCGCTCAAGACCGAGGGATCCGCCGGACCCGAGAGCGTCCGGGGGCAGATCGCGGTGTTGAAGGGGATCGTGGGGCGGTAGCGGGATCGGCAGCCGACACAGAGGCACAGAGGGCGCAGAGGCCGGCACAGAGGGGGCGGGGGTGAGCCTCTGTGCCTCCTTGGGTGGGTTCCGCGGTGCCTGGGGCGTGGGGGCGTCGAGGCGGGGCGTGGTGATGGTGGGCGACGCGTGGCCGCGCCGCGCGGGGAGGCACAGAGGGTGATCGCGGTGCCAGGCTGATGCGGTCTGCCGCAGGGTCCCAGGCTCTGTGCACCCCTCTGTGGACTCTGTGCCTCTGTGGCGGCTGTCGACGCTCCGCTACCGATAGCAGTCCTCCGCCTGCTTCACCCAGGTCTGCGCGTCGTCGCACACGTGGCGGTAGGCGGTGGGGCAGATGGGGTACCAGGCCCAGTCGGCGCCCTGGAAGGACTTGGCGTCGTTGGCCTGACACTCCTCGGCGTAGACCCCGTAGAGGCACACGTCGGGCGCGCGGCCCTCCGAGAGGCAGACCCCGGAGCAGGCGGCGAGGAGGAGGAGGGGGAGCAGGCGCATGTGGTGGTGTGCCGCTGCGCGGGGCGCCGCGCAAGGGGGGACTACGTGCCGGGGGCCCACCGGATGCCGGGGGGGCCCTGGATGCCCTTCTCGCGGCGCAGGTAGCCGAGGAAGGGGTTGGTCTTCAGCTCGCGCTCCAGGGTGGTGTCGGGGCCGTGGCCGCTGTGCACGATCAGGTGGCCGGGCAGGTCGAGGAGCCGCCGGAGGCTGTCGACGGCGAGGGCGGGGTCCGACAGGGGGAAGTCGGTGCGGCCGATGCTGCCGGCGAAGAGGGTGTCGCCCACGAAGAGGTGCGTGTCGTCGAACCAACAGCCCTGGCCGGGCGTGTGGCCGGGCGTGGAGAAGAAGCGCAGCGTGGTCTCGCCGAGCTGCACCGTGTCGCCGTCGTCCACCTCGCGGTCGATGCGGCCTGCGGGGCGATCGAGGTGTGGCATGCCGAACATCGAGCCCTGGTAGGGCAGCGTCTCGAAGAGCGGGCGGTCCTTGCGGGGCATCACCGTGGGCACGTCCCACACCGCCTGCAGCAGCGACAGGGCGCCGGCGTGGTCGAGGTGGGTGTGGGTGAGCAGGATGGTGCGCACGTCGGGTGGCGGCACCAGGGCCTGCAGGCGGCGCACCAGCTCGTCGCTCTCGCCGGTGTCGACGAGGGCGGCCTGCCCGGTGGCGCGGTCGGTGAGCAGCCAGGTGTTCACCTGGAAGACGCCGACCGTGAAGCACTGGACGTCGAGGGACATGGGGGCTCCCGGGGGAGGCCCGAGGTCGCACGGCACGTCACGGGACGCAACGAGCCGCGACGCGAGGGCGCCTCGGCCGGTACCCTCGGGACACCATCGGTCACCGCACCACCCTGGAGGGTCCACGTGCTGAGGAATGCCGTGCAGCTCATCGCCTACCCGAACCGCCTCGGCCGCGACCTGGCCGACCTCCAGCACGTGCTGGAGCACTGGTTCGGCGACGCCCTCGGCGGCGTCCACATCCTGCCGCCCTACCCGTCGAACGCCGACGGGGGCTTCTCGCCGCTCACCCACCGCGAGATCGACCCCGCCTACGGCACCTGGGAGACCCTGCACGCCATCGCCGCCCGGTGGGACCTGTCCCTCGACCTGACGCTGAACCACATCTCCGACGCCTCGGAGGAGTTCCGGGACTACGTCGCGCGGGGACGGGACTCGCCCTATGCCGACCTCTTCGTCGACGTGGACCGCTTCGGGGCCCTGTCGCCCGAGGACCTCGCGCGCATCCACATCCGCAAGGAGAAGGACCCCTTCCGCACGGTGCACTTCGCGGATGGCACCACGGGTCGGGTGTGGTGCACCTTCACCGAGCACCAGATCGACCTGAACTACGACGCGCCCGAGACCACGGCGATGATCGAGGGCATCATCGCCTTCCTCGCCGCGCAGGGCGTGAAGCTCATCCGGCTGGACGCCTTCGGCTACACCATCAAGCGGGCGGGCACCTCCTGCTTCCTCGTGGAGCCCGAGGTCTTCCAGCTGCTGGACTGGGTGGCGGGCGTGGCGCGGGCCCACGGCGCCGACGTGCTCCCCGAGGTGCACGACCACCCCAGCTACCAGCACGCCATCTCGATGCGCGGCATGCGGCCCTACGGCTTCGCGATGCCCCCGCTGGTGCTCCATGCGCTGCTGCGCCGCGACGGCCGCCCGCTGCGCAACTGGCTGCGCATGTGCCCGCGCAACCAGGTGAACGTGCTCGACACCCACGACGGCATCTGCCTGCCCGACGTGGAGGGCCTGCTGTCGGACGCCGACATCGAGGCGCTGGTGGACGACATCTCCGGCCGCGGCGGCGACCCGATCCTGCGGCGCCAGGCGGGCAATGCGCACAGCGTGGGCGCCATCTACCAGATCACCTGCACGATCCACGACGCGCTGAAGGGGGACGACGACGCCCACCTCGCGGCGCGGGCGCTCCAGCTCTTCGCGCCGGGCATCCCCCAGGTCTACTACGTGGGGGCGCTCGGGGAGG
Organism: Alphaproteobacteria bacterium; assembly: GCA_020632955.1. Classification (GTDB taxonomy): domain Bacteria; phylum Myxococcota_A; class UBA796; order UBA796; genus JACKEO01. The sequence continues at coordinate 213,744 of JACKEO010000006.1, read as the reverse complement.
GGAACGACCCCGACCTCGCCGAGCAGTCCGGCGAGCCCCGCGACATCAACCGGCACCACTTCACCCTCGAGGAGGTGGAGGTGGCGATGCACCGCCCCTTCGTCCAGCGCCTGCTCGGGCTGATGCGGCTGCGGTCGGGCCACCCCGCCTTCCACGGTCGCTTCGAGCTGGTGGACAGCGCGCGTGACGCGGTGGCCATGCGGTGGACCCAGGGGTCGCACCAGGCGGGGGTGCACGTGGATCTGGCCACCCGCACCACCACCGTGGAGCACACCTCGCCCTTCGACGGCACCCTGGTGTCGGAGGTGATCTGATCGGGAGGGGAGCGTGGTGTCGCCTGCCTCGTCACCGGATCGGCCCGAGGTCGTGGGTGGCGCCTCGGGGTCAGGACGATACCCGGCCCCCCGGAGGTCTCATCTCGGGTTCGGGTGCGTGGACTGGACGAGCGCGTGTGGAGGAGGTCCCCCGCACCACGGTCCGTGCACCCCGCGATCCAGGCGTCGACGCCGCCGCGGGGTCCCTGCGGGTGCTCGCCACCGACCTCGACGGCACCTTCCTGGGCGGCTCCGATCACGACCGGGCGGAGCTCTACGCCCGCTTCCGTGGCGAGCGTCCGGGGTGGCGGCTGGTGTTCGTCACCGGGCGCGACCTGCCCTTCGTGCAGGGCCTCGTCGAGACCGGCCTCGTGCCGGCACCCGACTTCGTCATCGGCGACGTGGGCACCACGGTGGTCGACGCGGGCTTCGCCCCGGTGGACGCCGTGCAGGACGCCATCGCGTCGCTGTGGGGCGCGCGCTCCGCCGAGGTGATGGCGATGCTGGCCGACGAGCCGGGCCTGCGTCTGCAGCCCGGCGACTGGCTCGGGCGACGCCGCGTCTCCTACTACTACGAGCCCGCCCAGCTCCGTGACAGCACCCTGCGGAAGGTGGAGGAGGCGGGCCTGGACTGGGTCACGTCGGCCGACGTCTTCTTCGACGTGCTGCCGCCCGGGGTGTCGAAGGGACCCACGCTCCGCCGGCTGGTGGAGCACCAGGGCTGGGATGCGGGTCGCGTGCTCGCGGCGGGCGACACCCTCAACGATCGGACGCTGCTGCTGGAGGGCTTCCCGGCGGTGGCGGTGGGGAACAGCGAGGACGAGCTCCAACGGCTCGTGACCGGGGTGCCGCACGTCTTCCAGGCGTCGCGACAAGGCACCGGCGGCATCCTCGAAGCGCTCCACCACCACCGGCTCACGGACCTCCCATGAACAAGCAGCTCATCATCGTCTACCACCGCCAGCCCTACACCGAGGTGCGGGAGCCCGACGGCACCGTCACCTACGTGGAGAACAAGTCGCCCAACGGCATCGTGCCCACGCTCAAGAGCTTCTTCGCCCACGTGGAGAAGGGGGCCTGGGTGGCCTGGCGCGCGGTGGTGCCGGGGTCCGACGAGACCTGGGAGCGGCGCATCACCTTCGAGGACAGCCACGGCAGCTACGAGGTGGTGCGGCTGCCGCTGCGCCCCGAGCAGGTGCGGCGCTTCTACCACGAGACCAGCAAGGAGGCCTTCTGGCCCATCCTCCACTCCTTCCCGTGGCACTGCAACGTGGACGGGGCGGACTGGGACACCTTCGTGGAGGTCAACCAGCGCTTCGCCGACGGCGCCATCGAGATCGCCGACGACGACGCGCTGATCTGGGTGCACGACTACAACCTGTGGCTCGTGCCGGGGATGATCCGGAAGCAGCGGCCGAACGCCCGCATCGCCTTCTTCCACCACACGCCCTTCCCGGCGGCCGACATCTTCAACATCCTGCCGTGGCGCACGCAGATCATCGACAGCCTGCTGGCCTGCGACCTGGTGGGCTTCCACATCCCCCGGTACGCCGCGAACTTCGCCGGCGTGGCGCGCTCGCTCCGCGACGTCGACATCACCACGGAGGAGGTCCCGGACTCGCTGCGTCCGGTGGGCGCGCCGCTCTTCGAGCGCGAGACGCCCACGAAGCTCACGCTCGACGGGCACGACTGCTGGATCGACGCGTGCCCCGTGGGCACGAACCCGCTCCTCATCGACAGCCTGCTGGCCGAGGAGACGGCCGAGCGCACGCTGCAGCGCCTGTACGCCGAGCTCGGCGACCAGCGGCTGATCGTGTCGATCGGGCGGGTGGACTACGTGAAGGGCACCACCCAGCTCCTGGAGGCCTTCGAGCGCCTGCTCGAGCGCCGTCCCGACCTGCACGGCAAGCTCAAGCTCTGCGTCACCAGCGTGATGGCGGCGGCGGGCATGCAGGTCTACGACGACGCCAAGGCGCAGATCGAGGGCCTGGTGGGGCGCATCAACGGCCGCTTCAGCAACCTCGCCTGGACGCCGGTGCTGCTGTTCACGAACGCGCTGCCCTTCGACGAGGTCATCGCCTACTACCGCATGGCGCACATCTGCTGGGTCACCCCGCTGCGCGACGGCCTCAACCTCGTCGCCAAGGAGTACGTGGCCGCCCACCGCAACCGGGGTGGGGTGCTCGTGCTCTCGGAGTTCACCGGCGTGGCCGTGGAGCTGCCCGAGGCGGTGATGACCAACCCCTACAGCGACAAGAGCATGGACGAGGCCATCGAGCAGGCCCTGGCCATGCCCGACGACGAGCAGCGGCGGCGCATGGCCGCGATGTACGAGCGGGTGGTGGAGCACGACATCGGCCACTGGGCGGAGCACTGCTTCCAGGCCTTCGACAACCTCGACCGCCGCGGGGTGGCCAAGCCGGCCCCCGCCCCCGGGCCGGTGGTGGAGGTGACCCCTCCGGCCGAGGCCTGAGGGGTGGCGCCCGCCGTCGCGCAGGGAGGGGAGGTGGCGGCCACGCTCCACCCCGTGGACCTCGCCGTGCTCTTCGCCTACTTCGCGGTGGTGGTGGCCATCGGCTGGTGGGTGGCGCGGCACACCGAGGACGACGAGGACCTCTTCCTCGCCGGGCGTTCGCTGGGCTGGGGCGTCATCGGCGCCTCGCTCTTCGCGTCGAACATCTCGAGCACCACCCTCATCGGGCTCACCGGATCGGCCTACACCCACGGCATCGCCGTGGCGAACTACGAGTGGATGGCCGGCCTGGTGCTGGTGGTCGTGGCCGTGGTGCTGGTGCCCGTGTACCTGCGCACCCGGGTCGACACGGTGCCGGGCTGGCTGGAGCTGCGCTTCGGGCGGGGGGCCCGGCTCTACTTCAGCGCCATCACCATCTTCCTGTCGATCGTGGTGGACACGGCGGGCGGCCTGTACGCCGGAGCGCTCGTGTTCGAGGCCTACCTGCCGTCGCTCCAGATCTGGCAGACCTGCCTGGCGATCGCCCTGTTCGCGGGCGTGTACACCGCCGCGGGCGGGCTGCGCGCCGTGGTGCTCACCGACGTGCTGCAGGCCGTGGTGCTGCTGGTGGGCTCGACCTGCATCGCCGTCTACGTCTTCGCCGCGTACGACTTCTCGTGGACGGCCGTCACCGAGGCCGTGCCGTACGACAAGCGCAGCCTGATCCGGCCCCTGGACGACCCGCAGCTCCCCTGGCTGGGCACGCTGACGGGCGTGCCGATCCTGGGCTTCTGGTACTGGGCCACGAACCAGTACATCACGCAGCGCATCCTGGGCGCGCGCAGCGAGGACCACGCCCGCTGGGGGGCCACGCTGGGCGGCTTCCTCAAGCTGCTGCCGCTCTTCGTGATGGTGCTGCCCGGGGCGATGGCGGTGGTGGTGCTGCCCGAGGTCGACAACGCCGACCAGGTCTTCCCGCTGCTCGTGGGCACCCTGCTGCCGCCGGGCGTGACGGGCCTGGTGCTGGCGGGCCTGGTGGCCGCGATCATGTCGAGCGTGGACTCCACGCTCAACTCGGCGTCCACCCTGCTGGTGAAGGACTTCGGGGTGGGGGCGCGCCACGCCGACGAGCCGGGCGGCCTGCTGGGGGCGGGCCGGTGGACCACCCTGGCGCTGATGGCGGTGGCGGCGGCGTGGGCGCCGATGATCGCCTCCTTCCCCGGGCTGTTCACCTACCTGCAGCAGGCCTTCGCGATCTTCGTGCCCCCCGTGGTGGCGATCTTCCTCCTGGGCCTGTTCACCCACCGGGGTGACGGGCGGGTGGCGCTGACCACCCTGGTGGCGGGCCACGTGCTCGGGGTGGGCTTCTTCGCCGCCGCGCAGGCGGGCGTGCTGCACCTGCACTTCACGCTGGTGGCGGGCCTCGCCACGGCCCTGAGCGCGGCCCTCTTCCTGGCGCTGGCGCGACCCCGGGACGACCTGGCCCCCGACGTGGCGTGGCGCCCCGACATGGCGGTGCCCCGGCCGCCCGGGCCGTGGTGGCGAGACTACCGGACCTGGGCCGTGGCCTCCGTGGTGGCCACGGCCGTGAGCGTCGTCGCCTTCTGGTAGACGACGACCGCGGGCGGCGTCTGCCTACTTGGCGGCCTCGGCGACGGCGCCCTCGGCCTCCTCCTGCTCGGCCAGCCGCGCGAGCAGCCGGTCGCCCGTCTTCGTGATGACGTCGTGCAGGTGGCGGCTGCGGGGCTCGGCCCGCTCGAGCCAGCGCTCGAGGACCTCGGCGCGCTCGGGGTGCTTCTCGGACTGGGCGAGGAGCTCCTCGGCGACGGCCACGTCGATGAGGATCTGGGTGAGCCGCTCGGCGTGGAGCAGGGCAGGGGCGAAGTCGCGCTTGGGGTCGAAGTCGGTGAGCGTGGTGCCCCAGGAGGTGAGGGGCACGCCGCGCAGCTCACGGAACTTCCCGCCCGCGATGCGGGTGACGAGGTGCTGCTGGGCCGCGAAGGACAGGCCCTGCAGGCGGGCGACGCGCGCGGGCAGGCCCGAGGCCGTGCTGGCGCGCCAGCGGGCGGTGGCAGCGCGGCGCACGAAGTCCTGGGGACGCCGGATGATGCCGAGCAGGGTGTCCTTGGTGGAGAACAGGGCCTGGATCTGGCTGGTGCCCTCGTAGATCGGGAAGACGATGGCGTCGCGCAGGAGCTTCTCGGCCTCGTAGTCCTTGGTGTAGCCGGCGCCGCCGTGGATCTGGATGGCGCGGCGGGCCATCTCGACGGCCTTCTCGCTGCCCAGGTACTTCACGAGGCTGGTGAGGCGACGGGCCTTGCGGCTGGCCCGCTGGTACTCGCGCTCGGTGCGCTCCTTCTCGTCGCGATCCTCGGGCGGGAAGAAGGTGAGCTTCAGGCGCAGCTTCTGCGCCATCTCCTCGGCGAAGCCGCCCGCCATCGCGATGGCGCGGATGGCCTGGCAGTCGGTGCGCATCTCGTCGAGGTAGTCGGCGATCATCTCGTGGCGGTCGATGGTCTTGCCCATGGACGGCCGCTGGGACGCGTACTCGCGGGCCATGCGGTAGGCCGCCTCGCACAGGCCCAGGGACTCGAAGCCCACGCCCACGCGCGCGTTGTTCATGAGCAGCAGCATCATCTTGAAGCCCTCGCCCCGCTTGCCGATGAGCTCGGCGGGCGCGCGCTCGAAGCTGATGGCCACCGTGGCCGAGCCGTTGTGGCCGAGCTTCGTCTCGATGCCGTCGATGGTGGACACGGTGCGCTGCGGCTCGGCGGCGGTGCCGGCGTAGGCGGGCACCAGGAAGAGCGACAGGCCCGCCAGCCCGCCGAAGGGGTCGTCGGCCTTCGCCACGGGCTCGGTGCGGGCGATCACGATGTGGTACTTGCCGTGGCCGCTCGTGATGTAGATCTTCTGGCCGGTGACGTACCAGGCGCCGTCGTCGTCCTGCTCGGCGGTGGTGCGCAGGGCGCCCATGTCGCTGCCGGCGTCGGACTCGGTGATGTCCATGGAGCCCCAGGTGAGGCCCTGGCGGATCTCCTCGATGGCGTCGCCGAAGCGCGTGGACGAGATGCGCGCGTTCTCGACGTCGAACTCGGTGGTGCCCTCCATCACGCTGTAGAGCAGCAGGGCCATGGCGATGCCGCCGTGGAAGCCGTAGTGGGCCACCACGCTGACGTCGGCCCGGGCGATGAGCTCGATGGTGACGTTGTAGGCGAGGAAGGGCAGGTTCATGCCGCCGAGCTCGCGCGGCAGGCACATGCCGTAGAGCTCCATGTCGCGCATGCCCTCGAAGAGGGCGTCGAAGGCCTCGGGGTGCACCACCTCGCCGTTCTCGATGCGCAGCTTCTCGGTGTCGACCGTGCGCGCGACGGGCGCGATGGCCTCGGCCGCGTACTCGCCGACGAGGGTGAACACGTCGCCATACAGCTCGAGCGCCTGCTCCAGGCTCTCGGGACCGTCGGCGGCGCGCCACTCGTACTCGGTGAGGCCGACCAGGGGTGCCCAGTCGAGGCCCTTCTCCACGTAGAAGCGCAGGTCGTCGTTGTCTTCGTAGAAGTTCGGCATCAGGCCCTCCGCTCGCGCCGGACCGGTCCCCTATCGACCACTTGGTTAGCTGGCTAGGTACTTGCGGCATCCCGTGACGGAGCGTGGGGGGATCGTGCTACGACGCCGGGATGGAGGGGCGCCGTGGCGTGGCAGGAGGTCGTGCTGGTCGTCGACCCGGACGAGGCGAGCGGCCGGGCCACGGCGGCGCGCCTGTCCGACGGCCGCCGCGTGGTGCACGTCACCACCGCGCTCCGCGAGGCCATCGGGCTGATCGAGCAGGTGGCGCCCGATCTGGTGCTGGCCAGCCTGGAGATGCCCGAGCTGCCGGGGCCGCGCATCGTGCGGATGCTGCGCGAGCGCAAGACGGGCCTGCGGGTGGTGGCGCTCACCCGGCAGCCCGACCCCGCCGCCGCCGTCGCCACCGTGCGGGCAGGGGGCGACGACTACCTCGCGCTCCCCGTGGACCCCGTGCGCCTCGACCAGGCCGTGGGCCGTGCGCTGCGCGACGTGCGTACCCAGGCGGAGCTGCGCGAGGCCCAGGAGCAGGTGGCCGACCGCTACGGCTTCCGGCACATCCTCTCGCGTTCGCCGAAGATGCACCGCGTCTTCGACCAGATCCGCGCCGTGGCGCCCACCGACGCCACCGTGCTCGTGCTGGGCGAGACGGGCACCGGCAAGGAGCTGGTGGCCCGCGCCATCCACGACGGCTCCCCGCGCAAGGAGGCCCGCTACCTGGGCGTGAACTGCGGGGCCTTCGCCGAGGGCCTGCTGGAGAGCGAGCTGTTCGGTCACGAGCGCGGGAGCTTCACGGGGGCGGTGGAGCGGCGCACGGGGGTCTTCGAGCTGGCCGACGGGGGCACGCTCTTCCTCGACGAGCTGGGCCAGACCACGGCCTCGGTGCAGGTGGGGCTCCTGCGCGTGCTCGAGGACATGCGCTTCCGGCGCGTGGGCGGGGAGCGGGAGGTCAGCGTCGACGTGCGCATCGTGGCGGCCACGAACACCGATCTCACGGAGGCCGTGCGAACCGGCGCTTTCCGGGAAGACCTCTTCTATCGCCTGAACGTCTTCCCGATCCGTCTGCCGCCGCTCCGCGAGCGCCGGGAAGACATCGCCATCCTCCTCCAGCACTTCCTGAAGGGTGCGGCCAAGGAGTACGGTCTGACCGCCCCTCGCATCGCCGCCGACGCGATGGAGTGGATCCGCGGCTACCACTGGCCGGGCAACGTCCGTCAGCTCCGCGCGATGTGCGAGCGCTGGGTGATCGTGGCGCAGGGCGGCACCCTGGTGAAGGAGATGCTGCCCGCCGATCTGGTGGGCGCGGGCGCGCGCATGGAGGTGGAGCCGGGCGCGGGCCTCGATCCCGAGCGCCCGATGCTGCCGCAGCTCGAGCGTCGGCAGCTCCAGCTGGAGCGCGCCTACCTCCACCAGCTCCTGCAGCGCTTCGAGGGTCGGCTCGGGGATGCGGCGGCCCACGCGGGCATCTCGCGTCGCACGCTCTACACGAAGATGAAGGAGCACGGGCTGCAGGCCGAGGCCTACCGCCGGGTGTGAGGGTCGCCGGCGCCGGGCCCTGCTAGGATGGAGGCCCGCGCTGGAGTCCCCGTGAACGAGGTCCGCACCGTCACCGACACGCCGGTGAGCGACATCGAGGAGCTGCTCGAGCGCCAACGGCGCTTCTTCGAGAGCGGACGCACGCTCACCCACGCCTTCCGCGACGAGCAGCTGCGGTCCTTCGAGAGCGCGGTGCGCAAGGCGGAGGCCCGCATCGCCGAGGCGCTCTGGGCCGACCTCCACAAGTCCGAGACCGAGACCTGGGTGGTGGAGACCAGCTTCGTGCTCGGCGAGATCGCCCACGCCCGCAAGCACCTCAAGGGGTGGATGAAGCCGAGGCGGTCGATCGGCCCGGTGGTGGTGCAGCCGGCGCGCTCGGCCGTGTACGCCCAGCCCCTCGGCACCACGCTGATCCTGGGGGCGTGGAACTACCCCTTCCACCTCACCCTTGCGCCGCTGGTGGCCGCGCTGGCCGGCGGCAACGTGGCCGTCCTCAAGCCGTCGGAGCTGTCGCCGGCCACGAGTGCCGTGATCGCCGAGGTGGTGGCGGAGGCCTTCGACCCGGCGGTGGTGGCCTGCGTGCAGGGCGGCATCCACACCGGACGCGCCCTGCTGCAGCAGCGCTGGGACCACCTCTGCTACACCGGCGGGCCCGGGGTGGGGAAGCTGGTGGCCCAGGCGGGCGCGGAGCACTTCTCGCGCGTCACGCTGGAGCTGGGTGGCAAGAGCCCCTGCATCGTGATGCCGTCGGCCAACCTCGAGACGGCCGCCCGGCGCATCGCCTGGGGCAAGTGGATCAACGCGGGCCAGACCTGCGTGGCCCCCGACTACCTGCTGGTGCACCGCGCCGTGCACGACGATCTGGTGGAGCGCCTGGGCAAGCGGGTGCGCACGATGTTCGGCGACGACCCGCAGGACAGCCCCGACTACGGCCGTCTCGTCAACGCGCGGCACTTCGAGCGCGTGAAGGCGCTGGTCGATCCCGCCAAGGTGGCCTTCGGCGGCCGCAACGACCCCGACGAGCGCTACCTCGAGCCCACCATCCTCACCAAGGTCACCGCCGACGACCCGGTGATGCAGGAGGAGATCTTCGGTCCCGTCCTCCCCGTGATCACGGTGGACGGCCTGGAGGACGCCTTCGATCGCGTGCGGCAGCACCCCGATCCGCTGGCGGCCTACCTCTTCTCCGAGGACGCCGGCGAGCAGGACGCCTTCGTGCAGCGGCTCTCGTTCGGGGGGGGCTGCGTCAACCACGCCACGCTGCACCTGGCCGATCCGGATCTGCCCTTCGGCGGCATCCGCGGCAGCGGGCTGGGCGCCTACCACGGGCTGCACGGCTTCCAGCGCTTCACCCACGCCAAGGGCGTGCTGCACGCCCACAGCTCCACGCTGCTCGACCTCACGGTGAAGTACGCGCCCTACGCGGGCAAGCTGCCCTTCCTCAAGCGCCTCGTCGGCTGACGCCCACGTGAACCCCTGGGTCTCGCGCGCGCTCGCCGCGCTCTTCTCCGTCGCGCTCGCCGCGCTCACCGGGGAGCTGGCCGTGCGCTGGCTGCACCCCACGCCGCGCGTGCAGGTGGTGCGGGGAGGGGACGTGCCCTCGCCCGACCGCACGGCCCTGTCGCTGGTGGGGGGCGAGCCCGCGTGGTCGCTGCCCGGCAGCGAGGCGCGTCGGGATCCGGGGTGCGGCCCCGAGGCCCGCCAGGTGCTGCTCGTGGGCAGCTCCATCTTCTGGGGCACCGGCTACGGGCCCGACGAGGTGGTGTCGGGACGCCTGCAGGAGGCACTGGACCCCACGCACCAGGCCTGGTGCGTCCGCAACCACGCCCAGCCCGGGTACACGGGCAACCAGAAGGTGGCCACGGGCCTCGCGGCCATCGAGGCCCTGCACCCCGAGGTGGTGCTCTGGGAGGTGTGGGCCAACGACGTGGGCGACTACGCGCTGCTCGGGCCCGACGCCTACGAGGTGGGCAAGCTGGTGCACGACGAGGCCGGCTACCCGGTGTGGCTGCCGCTGCCGGCCGCGATCCACCGCCCGCTCTTCCGCCACAGCGCCCTCTACAGCTTCGCCACCCTGACCCTGGCGCCCGAGGATCGCGAGGCCTACACGCGCTCGTGGCGGTGGATGGTGGACGACGGCCTGCCCGCGGCGCTGGCGGCCACCCGCGCGGGGGGCGGGCGGATGGTGCTGGTGTTCGCGCCCTTCCTCGATCGCCCCTTCGCGCAGTCGGCGACGGAGCACCGCGACAAGCTGCGTGGCTACGTCTGGACGCGGGCGTGGGCGGAGGAGGCGGGCGTCCCGGTGCTCGACCTGGCCGAGGCCTGGACCGACGAGGACCCGGAGGTCCTTCGCCACGATCCCTGCTGCCACTACGCGCCCGCGGGTCACGACCTGCTCGCGCGCACCTTGCTCCCCTGGATCCGCCCGCCAGCGGCACCCGAGCCCGACGAGGACGCTGCACCGTGAGCGCCGACGCCCTGCCGTCCGAGAAGCTGCGCGCCGCCGTCGAGGCCGTGCTGCCCGGGGTCACCGCCTACGTGGAGCGCACCGTGCCCTTCGGCGAGGCGCGGGTGTGGAGCGTGCACGAGGGCGATCGCGTGGTGGCCTGGCTCAAGCGCCACCGCCACAAGGACAAGGCCCGTCGAGAGCGGCGGGCCTACCGCACCTGGCTGCCCGGGCTCAGCGGCACCCCGCGGCTGCTGCTGGCGCCCGAGGACCTGCCCGCGTCGCTGCTCTTCGAGCACGTGCCCGGCGAGCGCGCCGACCAGGCCACGCTCACCGCCGCCGAGGAGCTGGAGGTCTTCCGGCAGCTCGGGCGCTTCCTCGCGGCCCTGCACGCGGTGCCCGTCGACACCACCGACGAGCTGCCCCTGGAGGAGGCGCTCCCCGAGCGCTGCGAGGCGTGGACGGAGCGCGCGGCGGGCATCGTGGACGACGACCTGATCGACGCGGTGCGCGAGATGTTCGCCGCGCCGCTGCCGCCGGGCCTGGTGCGCGTGCCCTGCCACCGCGACCTCCAGCTGCACAACGTGATGGTGGAGCGCACGACGGATGGGCTCGTGGTGCGGGTCCTCGACTTCGGGCAGTCGCGGGCGGACTGCTGGCTCGCCGACCTGGTGAAGCTCTTCCAGCTCCCCGAGGAGGTGTCTCCGGGCCTCTTCCGCGCGCTGCTGGAGGGCTACGGACGTCGCCTGGGCCGGGGGGAGGCGGAGGTGCTCGTGCGCCTGCGGGCCCTGCACGGCCTCGCCACCTGGGTGTGGTCGGCCGACCACGGGGATCGACGCGGCCTGCGCCTGGGACGGCGCATCCTCGAGCACGCACTGGACGCCTGGACGCCGGAAGACCTGCGGGGGGCGTCGGCCGTGGGGCATCCTGGGGCCGGGTCGGGCGAGGAGGCGTGATGCGGTCGTGGATCGCGGGGGGGCTGCTGGCGGCCTGCGCCGTGCCCGGCACCGGCAAGGACGTGGTGGACACCCACAGCGGCGACACCGTGCCTGCCGAGGACTGCCCGGTGCCCGCCCAGCCGGCGCTCGAGTTCGACATCGAGCTCGGCGACCACGGCATGGTGGACGGCGCCGAGGTGCCCTATGGCACGCCGCCCCAGGGAGGGGCGCCCTACACGCCCTTCCAGCTGCGGGTGAAGGCGGCGCTCGAGGTCACCCAGCGCGTGGACGTCACCGTGCGCGTCACCGAGGAGGGCACGGGCACGCTGCTCGGGGAGGTGGTGCAGCCGCAGGCCTTCTTCTGCGCCAACACGGGCGTCCACCAGGGCTGGCGGTACGGGGGCGAGGTGCACGCCCGCTACAGCGGCTGGCGGCTGCCCGACCTCGAGGGACGGGCCGTGGAGGTCACGGTCGAGGTGCCCACGCCTGCCGGGCCCGCCCGCGCCTCGGCGCGCGGCGTGCTGCACTGGGCGCTGGGACCCGGGGTCCCGGGCGGCGACACCGACACGGGCATCGACACCGACACCGACACCGACGGCGGCGCCTGACACGCCGCCCGCCCGGCGGATAGGCCCCGAGCGCGGGAGGTTCCATGTCGACCGAGCCCGAGGCCCGCGGCCTCGACGCCATCAACCCCGTGATGCGCCAGGCCTGGTACATCGTGGCCACCAGCGGGGAGGTGCGCGGCAAGCCGCTCCCGCGGCGCATCCACGACAAGCCGCTGGTGGTGTGGCGCGACGGGGAGGGGAAGGCGCGCGTCTTCCTCGACCGCTGCCCCCACCGCAACGTGCCGCTGTCGGAGGGCGCGGTGGACGGCGGCGGCCTGCGCTGCGGCTACCATGGCTGGCGCTTCGACGGCACGGGCGCCTGCGTCGAGATCCCCGCCCTGGAGGGCACGCCCGACGCCCCGGCCCGGCGCGCCACCGCCCTGCCCGTGGTGGAGCAGCAGGGCTTCGTGTGGGTGTGGACGGCGCCCGAGGTGGAGCCCACCTGCCAGCCCTTCCGCTTCGCCTGCGCAGACGACCCCCGGTACACGGTGGTGCGCAAGGCGCTGCGCGCCCGCGGCAGCCTGCACGCCACCATCGAGAACGCGCTGGACGTGCCCCACACCGCCTTCCTCCACGGCGGGCTCTTCCGGCGGTCCGACACCCCGCGCAAGCCCATCCGCTGCGTCATCCAGCGCTGGCACGACCGCGCCGAGTGCCACTTCCACGGCGAGAGCGCGCCCACGGGCCTCGCCGCCCGCCTGCTCGCGCCGGGCGGCGGCGAGCTCACCCACGTCGACCGCTTCTGGCTCCCCTCGATCACCGAGGTCGAGTACAGCATGGGCGACGACACGCACCTGGTGCTCAACGGCGCCTGCACCCCGGTCACCCCGTGGGAGACCATCGTCTTCGCGGTGGTGAGCATCCGCTCCCCGATGCCCGGCTGGATGGTGCGCCCGGTGGTGGAGCCCATCGCCCTGCGCATCTTCGACCAGGACGCCGTGATCCTGGCCCAGCAGACCGACCTGCTCCACACCTTCGGCGAGGCCCGCTTCGCGTCGACCGAGATCGACGTCCTCGGCGCCCACATCCTCCGCATGATGCGCCGCGTGGAGCGAGGCGAGCACGCCGAGCCCTCCGACCAGCCCGAGACCGAGAAGGAAGTCACCATGTGGCTCTAGCCTCCGTGCTTGCGTTCTCTGTGTCTCGTGGCGGGTTCGGTCGGCCGCCACAGAGGCACAGAGGGCACGGAGGCCGGCACAGAGGTGGCGGGACGGGGCCGGTCCTGGGGTCGGGTGGCGACGCGCTTGGGGCGAGGGGGCGTCGTGGCGGGCCGTCTTGCGGGGTGGGCGGCTGCTTGCGCAGCCGCGTGGGGAGGCGCAGAGGGGGCAGCCCCGACGCGCACGGCGCCGCTGCGGTCCTGGCTCCGTGCACCCCTCTGCGTCCTCTGTGCCTCTGTGGCGGCTGCCCGTCCGCCACCTACACCAACGCCATCCCCAGCACCTGCTCCACCGTATCCACCGGGTGGAAGGTGAGGTCGCGCAGGACCTCCTTGGGGAGCTCGACGAGGTCCTTCTCGTTGGGGCGGGGGAGGATGACCTGCGTGATGCCGGCGCGGCGGGCGGCGAGGACCTTCTCCTTGATGCCGCCCACGGGGAGCACGCGGCCTCGGAGGGTGATCTCGCCGGTCATCGCGAGGCGGGCCTTCACGGCGCGGCCCGTGAGGCGTGAGGCCAGGGCCGTGACCATGCTCACACCGGCGGACGGGCCGTCCTTGGGGATGGCGCCGGCGGGGACGTGCAGGTGGAACTGCTGCTGGAAGGCCTCGGCGTCCACCGAGATGGCGCCCGCGTGGGCGCGCAGCCACGACAGGGCGGCCTCGGCCGACTCCTTCATCACGTCGCCGATGGAGCCCGTGAGCTTCAGGCCCGGCTGGCCGGGCATCGTGAGGCACTCGACGAAGAGGATGTCGCCGCCCGTGGAGGTCCACGCGAGGCCCACCACCACGCCGGGCGTCTCGTCGCGGTCGTCCACGTCGAGGAAGAAGCGCGGGGGACCGAGGTAGCGCTCGAGGTTCGCGGGCGTGATGCGCGCGCCCTTCGTGCGCCCCTCCACCACCTGCCGGGCCACCTTGCGGGCCACGCTGGCGAACTGGCGGTTGAGGTTGCGCAGGCCCGCCTCGCGGGTGTGGTCCTGGATGATCTTGGTGATCGCGCCGTCGGTGACCTTGAGCTGGGCCGGCTCCAGGCCGTGGTCGGCCGCCTGGCGGGGCAGCAGGAAGCGCTTGGAGATCGCGAGCTTCTCCTCCTCGATGTAGCCGGGGATCTCGATGATCTCGAAGCGGTCGAGCAGCGCCGGCGGGATCGGGTCGATCACGTTGGCCGTGGCGATGAAGAGCACCTGCGACAGGTCCACCGGCAGATCGACGTAGTGGTCGGAGAAGGCGTGGTTCTGCTCGGGGTCGAGCACCTCGAGCAGGGCGCTCGCGGGGTCGCCCCGGAAGTCGGCGCCCACCTTGTCGATCTCGTCGAGCACCACCACGGGGTTGCGGGTGCCGGCGCGGAGCAGGGCCTGCACGATGCGGCCCGGCATGGCGCCGATGTAGGTGCGGCGGTGGCCGCGGATCTCGGACTCGTCCTTGATGCCGCCGAGGCTCACGCGGGCGAAGCTGCGGCCCATCGAGCGCGCGATCGAGCGGCCCAGGCTGGTCTTGCCCACGCCGGGAGCGCCCACGAAGCAGAGGATGGCGCCCTGGGCGTCGCTGCGGAGCTGGCGCACGGCCAGGTACTCGAGGATGCGCTCCTTGACCTTGTCGAGGCCGTAGTGGTCTTCGTCGAGCACCTCCTGGGCCCGGCCGAGGCTGGTGTCGTCGTCGGTGCGGTTCGACCAGGGCAGGTCGCACACGGTCTCGAGCCAGGTGCGGCTGATGTTGTACTCGGCGCTGTCGGACGCGATGCGGCGCAGGCGGGCCACCTCGCGGAGCGCCTCGGCCTCCACCTCCTCGGGCATCTTCGCTTCGCGGATGCGCTCCTCGAAGACGTCGGCCTCGGCGTCGGGGCCGGCCTGGTCGCCCAGCTCGGCGCGCAGGACCTTGATCTGCTCCTTGAGGTGGTACTCCCGCTGGTTGGCGTCCATCGCCGCCTGCACCTTGCCTGCCACGTCGGCGCCGATGCGCTGCTGGGCCACGGCCACGACGGCGGCGTCCAGCAGGAGCTGCAGGCGCGCGCCCACCTCGAGCGTGGCGAGCACCGCCAGGCGCTGCGCCCAGGTGAGCGGCAGCGCGGCGCTGACCTGGTCGGCGAGGCGACCGGGCTCCTCCTCGGGGGCCGCGAGCAGCTCCTGCTCCTCGGGCGAGATGCCGGTCTGGCTGCCGAGCTCGGCGTGCAGGGCCGACAGCTCCTTGGCCAGCGCGAGCGCCTCGAGGGGATCGGTGGCGTCGGGCCCCGGCTCCTCCACGGTGGCCACCGAGGCCCCGTCGTCCACCGTGAGCGGCGAGGTGCGTACGCGCCGCGCCAGGCCCTCGAAGAGCACGTTGAGGGACCCGTCGGGCAGGCGGGCCACCTGGAGGATGCGGGCGAGGGTGCCCACCTCCAGCACCTCGGCCTGCAGGCCGTCCTCCTCGGCGGCGTCGCGCTGGGGGACGAGGACGATCTCGGCCTGCTCGGCGAGGGCACGCTCGATGGCGCGCACCGAGGTGTCGCGGCCGATCGCGATGGCGCGGAGCTGGCCGGGGAGGACCACGATCCCGCGGAGGGGGATCGCCAGGGTCGACGCGTGCATGATCACCGGGTCGCGGACGGGGAACAGGCGGGACTAACCGCCCGACCGCAGGCTCCCCACCTCTCGCGGCGCGACGACGCCGCGCTCGGTGACGATGCCGGCGATGAGGCCCGCGGGGGTGACGTCGAAGGCGAGGTTGCGGCAGCGGGTGCCCTCGGGCGTGGTGCGCACCCGCACGAAGCGGCCCTCGTCGCTCCAGCCCCAGGTGTGCGACAGCTCCTCGCCGCTGCGCTCCTCGATGGGGATGTGCTCGCCGCTGGGGCAGTCGGGGTCGATCGTGGTGGTGGGGGCGGCCACGTAGAAGGGGATGCCGCTCGCGCGCGCGGCCAGGGCGGCCATGTAGGTGCCGATCTTGTTCGCCACGTCGCCGTTCGCCGCGATGCGGTCGGAGCCCACGATCATCGCCTGGATCTCGCCCCGACGCATCCACGCGCCGAGGCTGCCGTCGGCGATCACCGCGTGGGGCACGCCCTCCTGCCCGAGCTCGAAGGCCGTGAGCCGGGCACCCTGGCCCCGGGGACGCGTCTCGTCGGCCCAGACGTGCAGCCGCTTGCCCCCGCGGTGGGCGGCGTAGATGGGCGACAGCGCGCTCCCCCAGTCCACGAAGGCCAGCCAGCCGGCGTTGCAGTGGGTGGCCACGCCCATCCCGTCCTCGAGGAGGCCCTCGCCGTGCCGGCCGATGGCCTCGCAGGCGTCGGCGTCCTCGTCGGCCACGGCCTGGGCGGCGGCCACCGCGGCCTCGCGTGCCGCCCGCAGGTCGTCGCCGCAGGCCTCCACGGCGTCGAGCACCCGCTGGATGCCGTAGAAGAGGTTCTGCGCGGTGGGGCGGGTGCGGGCGAGCAGCTCCGCGTCGTGGGCGAGCTGCGCGTGGAAGGTGGCCTCGGGGGCCTGCAGGGCCGCCACGGCCACGCCGTAGGCCCCCGTGGCCCCGATGGCGCCGGCGCCGCGCACCACCATGGTGGAGATGGCGTGGGCCACCTCGGCGGGCGTGCCGCACTGCATCACCTCCACGGCGTAGGGCAGCCGGTTCTGGTCGAGGAGGTGGACGCGGCCCTCCGAGAGCCACACGGTGCGGTAGGAGACGCCGTCGATCTTCACGCAGGACCTCGCGGGGGAGCGGCAGAGGCGCGACGGTCGTCGGCCTCGGAGGGGGAGGCACCGCCCTCCACCACGCGCAGGCGGGGTGGCTCGGCGGTGGGACGGAGGCGGACGAGGGCGTCGTCGCTGGCCACGGACTCCCAGTGGCGCAGCCGCCCACGGCGCTCCTCGCCCTGCCGGAAGCGGAACCACCCGAGGTAGCTCTCGCGCCACCACTGGAAGACGTCGCGTTCGTACACCGACCCGTCGAGGAGCGAGGCGTAGAGCTCGTCGCCGTAGCTGCGCCCCGACAGCCAGTCGTGGCAGGTCATCTCCTCGCCGTCCCACACCAGGTACTGCGAGGAGCCGAAGGTCCACGAGCCGCTGTTCGCGTAGAAGCGGCCCTCGCGGTGCACCACCCCGGGCACGTGGCTGTGGCCGCACACCACGCCGCGCCAGGGCCCCGTGGTGGCCTCGGTGAGCGCGGGGCGGAAGATGCCCATCGAGTCGCCGAGGTTGGCCCACGTCCAGAAGTTGCAGTTGGCGAGGACCTCGTCGGCCACGGGGGTGTCGATGCCCAGGCGCTCGCCCACCTCCTGGGCGATCCAGGCCAGGGTGGCGGCCTTGTGGAAGGCCCAGAACACGAAGCGGTTGGGCCAGGTGTAGAACTCGCCGATGGGGATGCGGATCCAGGTGCCCAGCAGGCGCTCGACGAGGTGGTGGACGTAGGTGTGCCACTGCCCCTGGTCGAGCATCTCGGTGATGTAGGGGTCGTACTCGTAGCCGTGGCGCACCAGCAGCACGTCGCCCACGTGCAGCTCGTCGCAGACCTGGAAGGAGAGCAGGTCGCGGAAGAGGCGGATGTCGTCGTCGTGGTTGCCGATCACGTAGACCAGCCGCCCCTCGCGACCCAGCCGGCTCATCGCCTTGAGCACGTCGCCGTGGGCGCGCACCACGCGCATGAAGGACAGGGCCTGCTGGATGTCGACGGCGTCGCCGTTGATCACCAGCGTGAGGCCCTCGCGGTCGACGTGATCGAGCAGGGCCAGCAGGTGGCGGTCCTTGCCGAAGAAGGCGTCGGACGGCGTGCCGTCCCCCAGGTGCAGGTCCGACACGATCCACAGGGGGCGATCGGCGGGCAGCCGGACCACCTGGCGGAGCGGACGCAGCTCGGCGGGCGGGGGAGCGAAGGACATCGGCGGATCCTAGCCCGGGCGGCTCCCGGGCGGGGGCGCGCGACCGTGCCACGGACGTCCGGCCCGCCCGCGCCGGTACCGGATGCCAGCGACACTCCCAGGACACCGCGACGCGTGCAGCCCTTCACGGGTTTCCTGGACCGTCTGGATGGTACCGGAGTGCCGGTGCTGGATCGGCGTCGCGGACCCCTGCTAGGATGGCTGCGCGTTCCCCGGGGGGGGAGCGCGCGACAGCAAAGGGGAACGTCATGGCGGGAGCTGGGGCCCGTTCGGCGGTGAGGCACGCGCGGCGCGTGGTGGATGGCATCGACCTGGGGCAGGTCGATGCCACCACCCTGCGTCGCATGTGCTGGCTGCGGGAGATCGACGAGGACACGCTGCAGCAGGAGCTGCGTCGCCGTGCGCGGCAAGGGGAGCCCGTCGCCGTCTGACCCACGGCGGCCTCAGAAGGCGACGGAGCTGCCCACCAGCACCGACAGCTCGTGGAAGACGAGCTCGTGTGGCTGCACGCGCAGCACCGACTCCAGGTCGAGCACCTCGGCCGACAGCCGGGCGTCGAAGAGGGTGGCGCCGAAGGTGCCGACGCCGGCGGCGTAGCGCAGCCCGAAGGTGGTGGAGAAGACCACGCCGTCCTCCCGTCCGCGCGCCCGGATCGGGTTGCGGATCTCGGTGCCCAGGCTGCCCCCGAAGTAGTCCTGGGTGGACGCCAGCACGGTCACCTCCGAGAAGGGCGACAGGTCGGTGAACAGGCCGGCGCCGATCCAGACCCGCTCGCTGGCCCGGAAGCGCCCGCCCAGCGCCACGTTGCCGTGCACCCGTCGTGGCTGTCCGGACGTGTCGGACACCACGCCGAAGGCGACCTCGCCCTCCACGCCGATCGAGAAGGTGGGACGCACCACGCCGAAGGACAGCGCGATCCGCATGGGGTCGACCTGCACCGCCTGGGTGCCGTCCACGCGGCCGTCCTCGTAGAGGAAGGTCTGCGCCGCCTCCACCGTGGGCTCCACGTCCTGCGTGACGAGGCGCGAGGTGGAGTACTTCCCCCAGCGGTAGAAGCCGAGCACCGGCGTGCGTGCCACCAGCCCCACGTGCCACGAGGGCACGAACTCCCACTGCACCGACACCACCGAGCGGATGCCGATGGCGTTGTAGGTGCTGGCGTCGTTCGCGTCGAGCGTGGCCCGCCGCACCTGGCCCTGCTCGGTGCCCTGCAGGTTGGCGAGGAAGGACTGCGAGGACACGGCGAGGTCGTAGACCCCCATCAGCGAGCCGCCGATCCGCACCCGCTCGCTGGGCAGCTCGGTGCCGAACGACAGGCCCAGGTGGTACTGCTGCGTCTCGGACAGAAGCTGGAGGGAGCGCGTGTAGAGCGTGCCCGCCCAGGGCGAGGCCACCTGGTCGCGCGCCGACGCGATCACGTTCGTGCGGTCGGCCGAGGTGACGTACACCCCGATGCCCAGCGCGGTGCGGTCGGAGACGCGGCGCACCAGCGAGATGGAGGAGGGGATCGCCACCAGCTGCGTCGCGTCGGCCGGCGTCTGCAGGGTCTGGTCGAGCAGCTGCGTGGTGATCAGCGCGTCGAAGGGTCGGATGCGGAGCACGAAGGCCGACAGGTTCACGCTGAGGCGGGTGCGGTCGCTGCCCCCCAGCCCGGCGGGGTTGTACCAGGTGGCCTCGGCGGCCCGGGTGGTGGCGCCCATCGCGCCGCCGGTGAGGGCGGCCTCGGATCCGAAGAGGTTGCCCCGTGCGTTGCCCGCGACGGCGGTGCCGATCCAGGCGAGCAGGAGGAGCGGGGCGGGCATCGGTCGGCCTCGGGGCGCGGCGGGTGCAGCGCACGTCGTACCGTGTGCGGGGTGGTTCATCCCCGTCCGATGCGGTCAGCGCTCGTCGCGCTGCGTCCGGAGCGCCCTCGCGCGCCGGGGTGGCCGGTCGGCGCGGGCCGGGTCACGGCGTCCCCATGCTCCCTTCGCTCCTCTGCTGCGCGCTGGCCCTGGCCGCCGAGGCCCCGGCACCCCCGGAACCCGCGGAGCCCACGCCCGAGGTCCCGGAGGTCCGGCGCAAGGGCTCGCTGATCGTCGACGAGGTGCAGCGCGGGCGCTTCCACTTCCAGATCCTCTTCGGCCTGGGCGGCGGCGAGGACAGCGAGGGCCTGCACCACGCGATGGAGATCGGCGGCACCTTCCGCCGCAACGGCGTCACCCTGGCGCTCCTCCACACCTTCGTGCAGAACAAGGGCTTCCTGCGCGACAAGGGCGGTCCCGACCTGATCGGCGGCTGGCTGTTCGCGTGCAAGGTGCCGCTCTGGCGTCCCGAGATCGTGGCGAAGCTCGCGGTGGGCCCGGGCGGCCTGCACGACCAGTCCGACGGCATCCGCGCCATCCTCGGCGTGGGCATGGCCTACGGCCTCGACCTGCACCTGCCGTTCTCCCGCCGGGTGGGCCTCACGCTGGGGCTCACGGGCTTCCACACCGTGGTGCCCGAGCAGGGGAGGCACTACGCCACGATGTCGCTGGGGCTCGGGTTCACGGTGTTCTGAGGGATGGCGGAGACGGGGGACGTCCTCGCGCCACCGCCGGCGTGAACGCGCGCGCCTCCGCGCCGTGGCCTCCCCGCCGCCACGGCGGTACACCGCCGCCCATGCGCCAGCACGCCCCCCGCACCACCTTCGTCGGCAGCTTCCCCGGCCAGCTCCCCGAGCTCGGGCTGCCGGAGGTGGCCTTCGTGGGGCGGTCGAACGTGGGGAAGTCCAGCGCGTTGAACACGCTGCTGGGCAAGAAGAGCGCGGCGCGGGTCTCCTCCACGCCGGGGCGCACCCAGGCCATCAACCTCTTCCGGCTCGGAGACGCCCTCTGCTTCGCCGACCTGCCCGGCTACGGCTTCGCGAAGGTGCCGGCGGCGGTGCAGCAGGCCTGGAAGCCGATGATCGAGCGCTACCTCGGCGAGCGGGAGGCCCTGCGGCTGGTGGTGGTGCTCGTGGACGCGCGCCACACGGCGCGACCGGCCGACAAGGACCTGCTCGACGGGCTCGCGGAGGCCGACATCCCCTTCCTCGTGGTGGCCACCAAGCTCGACAAGCTCTCGAAGCACGCCCGCAAGCCCACGCTGCGCGCGCTGGCCCAGGGGCTGGGGCTGGGCGACCAGGCGCTGCTCGGCTTCTCGTCGCTGTCGGGGGAGGGGCGCGACGCCGTGTGGGAGCGCATCGAGGCGGCCTGCCGGGAGCCCGGCTGATGGGACGCAAGGGCCGCCGCTCGAACCCCTACGCCAAGCCCGACCGCTTCTCGGTGCAGGCCAAGGACGAGGGCTACAAGGCGCGCAGCGTCTACAAGCTCACCGAGGCGCAGAAGCGCTTCTCCTTCCTGAAGCCCGGTCAGCGCGTGGTCGACCTGGGCTGCTTCCCGGGCTCGTGGAGCCAGTACGCGCTGGAGCGCATCGGTCGCGGCGGACGTCTCGTGGGTGTGGACCTCGAGGCCCCGGAGCTGCCGGGCACCTGGATCGCCCGCAGCGTGCTGCAGGTGACGTCCGAGGAGCTGCTGGAGGCGCTGGAGGGTCCCGCCGACGTCGTGCTGTCCGACATGGCGCCCGCCACCACGGGGGTGGCCTTCACCGACCACGTCCGCCAGGTGGAGCTGGTGCGCCGCGCGCTGGCCCTCGCGGCCGCCGTGGGGGCGCAGGGCTCGGTCTTCTTCTGCAAGGTCTTCGACGGCGAGGAGGTGCCCGCGCTGCAGGCCGAGGTGCGCGCCGTGTACGGCACCGTGAAGCGCCTGCGGCCCGAGGCCGTGCGCCAGCAGAGCCGCGAGTTCTTCCTGCTGGGCCTCGACAAGCGGGAGGGGCCCTCGACCCCGATCGCTCCGGTCGGGTAGACAGGGGCGGGAGGCCGCTTGCCGACGGGGAGCACGGGCTGGGATCGCAGCCGCTTCGTGATGGGTCCGCTCCTCGGCGCGGGCACCTTCGGCGAGGTCTACCTGGCCCGCATGACCTCGCCGCACGGCATCGAGCAGCAGGTGGCGGTCAAGCTGCTCAACGCCGACGTCGACCCGCGCAGCCAGCCCGTGAGCCGCATGCGGGACGAGGGGCGCCTGCTGGGCGGGCTGAACCACCCGGCCATCCTGCAGGTGATGGACCTGTGCGTGCTCGAGGCGCGCATCGGCCTGGTCACCGAGTACGTGGCGGGCGCCGATCTCGACGACTGCGTGCACGGCGAGCAGCCCATCCCGCCGCGGGCCGCGGTGCAGGTGATCGGGCAGGTGGCCGACGCGCTGCACGCCGCCTTCGAGTCGCGCACGGTGGACGGCCGTCGCCTGGGGCTGGTGCACCGCGACGTGAAGCCCGCGAACATCCGCGTGACGCCCCACGGCACCGTGAAGCTGCTGGACTTCGGCATCGCCAAGTCCGAGGACGACTTCCGCGAGACCTCCACCCAGCAGCGCATGGCCTTCGGCACGCCCGCCTACATGGCGCCCGAGATCCTGTCGTACGAGGTGCTGGAGGCGCTGCCCAGCCGCGACGTCTTCGCCCTGGGCTGCACGCTGTACGAGGCGCTGGTGCGCGAGCGGTTCTTCCAGGGCCTCGACCACCGCGAGATCGGGCGCCTCGCCGCCCGTGAGGGGCGCTTCGCGGAGTGGCGCACGAGGCGGCTCGCCGAGGTCACCCACCACGAACCCGCCGTGGTCGACCTCCTGGGCCGCATGCTGGCCTACGACCACACCGCGCGCCCCAGCGCCGGCGAGGTGGCCGAGACCTGCCTCGCCGTGGCCGAGCACCTCGACGGGCAGTCGCTCTGGTCGTGGGCCCGTCAGCGCACCTGGCCGCCCGCGCGCCGCAGCGACGGCACCTGGACCGGCCGCACCCTCTTCGATCTCCCGCTGGACGAGAGCGGGCGCTCGGTGGCCCTCGTGGCGCCCGACGGGGTGGCGTCGGTGCTCGCCGAGGGCGGCAGCACCGTGCAGATGTCACGGGCGCTGGTGATGCCGTCGCCCGGCACCGAGGTGCGCCTCCCGCCGCTGGAGCGGGAGGAGCCCCGCCCCACCTTCGGCATCTGGCTGCCCCTGGCGGGCTTCCTGGGCATGGGCACGGCCCTGGCCCTCGCCACGATGGTCTTCGCCTACCCGCAGCTGCTCGACGGCCTCCTGGGACGTCAGGACGCGGGCACCGGGGGCGACGGAGGCCTGCGTCCCGTGGGCGTGGCGGCCGACGCCGACGACACGGGCGGCGACCCCACCCCGACGCAGCCGTCCATCGGGGCGGGAGGGGCCGCCTGGGTGTGGGGCGCCGACCCCGACGACGGGGTCGACGAGGTGGGCACGCTGCTGCTGCGCACCGACCACGACGTGGCCATCTTCCGGGAGGGCCAGCGTCCCCAGCGCCTGCCGGTGCACGGCTACGTGCGCGCCTCGCCGGGCTACGTCGAGGTGCGCGCGCGCTTCGGCGGCGAGCGCAGCTACGCGTGGATGGCGGGCTTCCGCCTCGACGAGGGCGAGCAGGTGGAGCTCACCTGCGAGCCCATCCAGCGGCGCTGCGACCGCGACTGACCGCGGTCAGCCGCCCAGGCTGGCGGCCCAGGTGACCAGGGTGCGCACCACCTGGCCGGTGCCGCCCTTGGTGTAGGGCTCCACGGCGTGGTCGGCGAAGGCCGTGCCCGCGATGTCGAGGTGGGCCCAGCGCTTGCTGTCGCTGACGAAGTGCTTGAGGAAGAGGCCCGCGGTGATGGAGCCCGCGTTGCGGCCGCCCACGTTCTTGATCTGGCCCCACGTGCCCTTGAGCAGGCGGTTGTAGGCGGGGTCGAGCGGCATGCGCCAGGCCTTCTCGCTGCTGGCCTCGAAGGCCGCGCCCAGCTCGCCGGCGAGGCCGTCGTCGGTGGTGAACAGGCCGGTGTAGTCGGGCCCGAGGCTCACGAGGATGGCGCCCGTGAGCGTGGCCATGTCGACGATGCGGCTGATGCCCTTCACCTCCGACGCCAGGCACAGGGCGTCGGCCAGGATGAGGCGACCCTCGGCGTCGGTGTTGTGCACCTCCACCGTGACGCCGTTCCGGTAGGTGATCACGTCGCCCAGCTTGTAGCTGGAGCCGCTGTTCATGTTCTCGACGGAGGGGACGAAGACGTCGACCGCGATGGGCAGGCCGAGCTCGGCGATGGCGCCGAAGGCCGCGAGCGCCGTGGCCGCGCCGCCCATGTCGCAGCGCATGGTCATCATCGCGTCGGAGGGCTTGAGCGACAGGCCGCCCGAGTCGAAGGTGACGCCCTTGCCCACGAGCGCGATGTGCTCCGTGGCGTTCGGGGGGCGGTAGGTGCCGTGGATGAGCACGCCGGGACGGGCCGAGCCGCGACCCACCGCCTCGATGCCGGCGAGGCCCTCCTGGATGCAGCGCGCCAGGTCCCACACCTCGAGGTCGACGTGCTTCAGGCCGCCCAGGGTGTCGGAGGCCTCCTTGGCCAGCGACTCCGGGTAGATCACGTCGGCCGGCGCGTTCACCAGATCGCGGGCCCACGCCTGGTAGCGGGCGCGCACGGCGGCCTCCTGCACGGAGCCCGCGGCCTCGTCGGCGCCGAGCACCGTGAGGGTGGCGATGCCGGGCCGGCGCTGCTTCTCGGGCAGGTAGCGCTCGTAGAAGTAGTTCCCGACGCGGACGTACTCGAGCACGTCGCGCACGCCGGCGGCGTCGAGCGCGCCCAGCGAGAGCGCCACCGTGGTGGCCTTCTGGTCGCGGGCGAGCTGGCCGGCCTTGCCGGCGGCCTTGGCCAGCGCGGCGCGGCTGCCGTCGCCGAGGCCGAGCACCGCCACCTGCGCGGCGGCCACGCCCCCGAGGGAGGGCACCACGACCGCGCCGCCGTTGCTGGTGTCGAAGCTGCGGTCGGCGAGGTGGGCCGCGAGCCGCTTGCCGTAGTCGCCCAGCGGGGCGAGTGCCGTGGCGAGGTCGCCCTGCGCCCCGATCACCAGCAGGTCGACGGCCGCCTCGGCGGGCGAGGCGGAGGAGAAGCGGACGTCCATCACGAGCTCCGGGTCTTGCCGGCGCAGCGTGTCGGCGCCGGCCGTCGCACCTAGCGCGTTGACGGCGGCGTGCCCCCCGGCGACCGGGCGGGTCCTTACACTCCGAGACCGATGCGCTCGATCAGCGCCGGAAGGATCGCGAAGCCGAGCACCGCCACCAGGAAGACCGCGGTGAGGACGAAGAAGAAGGCCGTCCACGGATCGGCCTGGAGCCAGCGCATCGCCTGGTCGAGCACCTGGCGGCCGGGGTGCGGCGCGGCGGTGGCGTCGTCGTCGAGGTCGTAGGTGGGCAGCTGGGTGCCCTGGGGCATCGCCAGCGGCGAGGGGTAGTCGTGCAGCGCCACCTGGGCCGCGGGCGGGGGCGACCCGGGACGCAGCCAGTCCTCCTCGTCGGTGAAGGACACCGGGCCCGGCGCCGTGTCGGCCTCGGGGGAGGCGGCGGTGGGCACCGAGGGCGGGTCGGGCAGCACGGCCAGGGGCACCGGGCGCAGCGGCGGACGCGTGACCGCGCTGGCACCGGTGCGCATCGGGGGCTCGGCGAGGGCGATGGCGGCCGACGCCAGGCCGCCGTGGGCAGCCAGGGCCGGGCGCGGCGCCGGGGTGACGGGCGGCGCCGAGGGCGGCAGGCGGATGCCGGGGGCGGTGAGGGGCCCCGCCCAGGAGGGCATCGACATCGGACCCGGGTCGGTCATGGGCGGCGAGGTGTCGCGGGCCAGGTCCGCCTCGTCGGCCGGCAGGATCGGCTGCGGCGGACGGGGACGACGGACCTCGCCTTCGCCGTCGCGTCGCGGCGAGAAGGTGAGGGGTGCCGGCAGCTCGTCCACGTCGGGCGGCGGCACGTAGCCGGGCCGCGGACGCACCTGGAAGGTGCCCTCGGCCACCATGGGCGCCTCGCGGTCGTCCTTCACCGCGAAGGCCACGCGCACGCGGTAGCGGCCCGGGGGGACGTCGGGGAGGACGAACTCGAAGCGCCAGCGACCGGCCGGGTAGCGGTCGACGCTGAAGCGGGCGTTGTCGATGCGCACGCGCCCGTCGGCGCCCGCGTCGAGGTCGTGCAGCTGCACGCCCACCGCGAGGTCCTCCTGGGCGGTGACCCCCGAGGTGGTGGACACGTTCACCGTGAAGGTGACGGCCTCGCCGCCCGCGAAGACGCCGTCGGCGGCCGCGGCGCCGAGCATGGGCCGGCTCACGCTGCCCACGGCCGGGTGGATCAGCTCGTCCACCTCCACCAGCCGGTCCTTGAGCTCGCCGGTGGTGGTGAAGCGGTAGGGCGGGGAGGGCTCGGCCTCCACCGACAGGGCGCGGTTGAGCACCGCACCCAGGCGCGAGGTGGCGCGGCCGGCGAAGCGGGGGTTGGCGTGCTCGGCGGCCAGCCGGGCGGCGGCGGCGTCCTTGATCGCGGCGAGGCCCACGCGACCCAGGCCGTCGACGGGCAGCTCGATGCGCTCGGCGGAGCCGGCCTCGGCGGCCGACCGGAAGACGGCGAGGGCCAGCGCCCAGGTGTCCCACGTGCCCGAGGCCGGGGCGCGCACGCCGGGGCGTCGGGACTCGGGCGGGTGGCAGGGGCTGCGCCCGCGGCAGGCGGCCTCGAGGGCCTGACGCACGCCGAGCAGCGCCGGCACGAGGGGGTCGCCCAGCACCGGGGTGCCCGTGGCGTCGAGGAGGATGTTCGAGGGGCGGAGGTTGCCGTGGATCACGCCCGTGGCGGCGCCGGTGGAGAGCCGATGGCAGACGCGGATCACCACGTCGAGCACCTCGGACAGCGGGGCGTGGCCGGCCAGGCGGGTCTCGAGGGTCTCGAGGTAGCGGGGCACGAGCAGGCCCACGCGGTCGTCGGGCAGCTCGATGGTGCCCAGCAGGGGCGGCAGGGCGGGGAAGCGCGCGGCCTCCAGCTCGGCGCACAGCTCCGCAGCACCGGTGGCGCAGGCGCGGGCGAGGCGCTCCGGCTCGTCGGCCTGGGGGAAGTCCGCCACGCCGTGCGGCACCTTGAGCACCGCCAGCGTGCCGTCCTCGCCCTTCAGGCCCCAGCTGCGACCCCAGAGCCCACGACCGAGCTCGGCGTCGACGATCCAGGCGCGGCCGGCGTCGTCGGTGAGGATGTCTCCGCTCTGCATGCTCCACCTCGGCGATGCCCTGGGGAGGGGCGGCTGGGACCTGCACGCCGAGCACGTCGGCGGGCGCCGGCGGTGGAGTCGGGGCGTGCGGGGGACGGCGGGAGGGGTCGGCCGACGCAGGACGCCAGGAAGGCGGCACACGGAGGCCGGGACGAGGATCCCGAGGCTATGCGTGGCGTCTGCGCGAGTCAACCGCGGATCGCGACGTGCGCGGCGTCGTCGGTGTGGTGGAGGCGGGGAGGGGCGGGCGCCGGGGGCGGCGGATGGGGCTATGCTCGACCTGTCGCGGACGGCGGGGAGCGTGGGTCGGTGGCGCGCATCGTGGAGTCCCATCGGTCCGGCGGCCCTGGGGCCCCCGGGAGGCGTCGTCGATCCCTCCTGGCGACGCGCCGTGGAGCTCGTCCGCGCCCACGCGCCGGCCGCCGCGAAGCCCTTGATGCAGAAGGTTCGTTCCTCCACGCTCGCCGAGCTCGGCGTGCACCATTCGCGGTCGCGCAGGGCCACCCACGATCTCGCCGTCGTGCTGCACGCCCTCGGTGAGGCCAACGCAGCTGCGGGGCTGTGGCGCTCGGTGCGCGCGGCAGCCGACCTCGGGGGCGACGACAGGGTGTCGGTGTCGGCGCTGTGTGGCCTGGCCACGGTGGAGCTCGAGCACGCCGCCTCGCTGGGCCCCGGTCCGGAGCGGGCGGTCTCGCTGCTGCGCGCGTCCCGCGCGGTGCAGGACGCGCACGCGGCGGCGCTGCGAAGCCTCGGGCCGACGGACCTGCTCACACTGACGACGAAGTACGATGTGGCGCTCTCGTGGCTGTACCGGGAGATGGGCGAGCGTTCGAAGGGCGTGCTCCGGGAGCTGGACGCAGCCCTGCTGCAGCTGCCCGCCACGGACGAGGGCGTGGCGCTCCATGCGAGGGTGACGGGCACCGCGCGGGGGATCGCACGGGTCGAAGGTGCATTCCACGTCGCGGTCGCGGCGCCCCTCGTGGTGGCGGTGGCATGCGTCTGCATCGCGCTGGCTTCGTGCTAGGCAGCAGGCCGAGGTGGCAGTCTCGGCGCCGTCACCGTCGCGTCGACCGGGACCCGGCAGGTCGCGAACCGTCGGAACGAACAGGAAGCAGCGCGGTCAGAGGGGCACCGGCGCGGGCGAGGTTTCGATGAGTTGCTCCGGACCGGACTACGAGAGCCAGTCACACTATCTGGCGGTGCTGCAGCGAGTCTGCGTGGGCGAGCGTAGCGGCCCGATGATGGCAGAGCGCGCGTCGGTGCTGGTGCACGCGACATCCTTCTCGGAAGCCCTCCTCATCGTGCGTGATTGGTGCGTGCGGGAATCGCGACCGTACTCCGCAGGGGCACCTCCCGATGTGCAGATGGCTCGATGGATCACGCACCGCATCGAGAGCATCGACGTCGTGCGCTTGCCCGAGGACGGAGGCGTCCAGATGATCCGCGCGGACTGGTCCACGCCCTCGGAGTGCACGGTGTGCTTCGAGCACGACGAGCCCCCGTCCATCGATGACGTTCCGAACACGATCTAGGCGGCTTGGCGCTCTACGCACCAACCCGCCGACGTGCGTTTCGAGCGCAAGGGCGGACTGGCGGTTGCCTGTCTGCGATCCTTCAGGCCACTCGAGGCGTGGATCGACGGACCATGTCCGCGCTCGCCGACCACGACTGCTTGGGACCCGATCACGACCCGAGGCGCGGCGCGCCACCCTCGACGCTCGACGACATGAGCCCGGGTGAGGTCGAGCAGCAGCACGCCAGGCTCCAGGCCGTGCAGAAGGCGCTGGGCCCGCCATCGAGCTCGAGGTGCAAGACGACCTGCTGCAGGTGGCGATGGGATAGAGTTCAGACGGTTGTCAATCGTCCACGGCATCGGACCAGGCCCAGCCGCTTGCTCTGGGCTGTATCCGGTGAGCGATGGCTGCATTCCGCATCGATACGAGGAACAGGGTCATGGAAGCCCCTTCACCTGGTGGCCAGCGGGGTCGGTTGGGGAATGACCGCGCTTCCCTCGCAATCGCAGGGGGAGCTTCATTGGCGCTCGCTCTTGTCTGGCTTGGCCTCTCTCGTCTGACGGCGGTGTATTGGGAACGTCACTACGAGTCGATCGCAGCAATGGAGGGCGACGAATCCATTGAAGCCGCTTGGCTTCGAAATGCGTTTCCGATGTTCCTGTCAAATGGCGCAACGGATATCCATGCGGCGGCGAACATCGACAA
This sequence comes from Alphaproteobacteria bacterium, assembly GCA_020632955.1. Taxonomy (GTDB): domain Bacteria; phylum Myxococcota_A; class UBA796; order UBA796; genus JACKEO01. The sequence continues at coordinate 184,580 of JACKEO010000006.1, read as the reverse complement.
CGGAGAAGCCTGGTTTCGCTTTTCTTTCAATGGCCAAATCGAGCGATCGGTATTGCAGCCAACTTGCGAACGAAGTCAGTTGTTCGAGGGGGAACACAACCTGAGTCCGCCAGGGTTCTATTCTCGTGCGCCCGGCCGTGGGATGACATCCGAGACTGCCACCTCCTATGTCTGCGCAGAGATTGCGCGGCCATATGCTATGCGGTGCAACTACTACCGAGTGGTGAGCGCTGGGGACGACGTGCATGCGTGGTTGGTTGACCGCGATCGGGCCGCTCGCGCCAAGAGTTCGCTTCCTGGCCTCGGGGGCGACGCTTGCACGCGCTGATCGAGGCGTGCGAGCGTGTTCTGGTCGAAGTCCCCGGTCGCTCGGATGGCGCGACCTGGTTCGACGACGGCCTCGCAGGTGGCGGCATGGACGCCCCATCGTCCGCCGTCATCAAGCGGAATCGGCAACAAGAAGCGGAGAGCGATCAACGCGACCGGCGTCGCATGTTCGGCCCGACAGGACCGATGCACGCGTCGCGACCGGTGATCCGGCTCGCCTTCCGGGGCCACCGAATCCGCGCGTTCGTCACGGCCCGAGGAGCGGCGCGCCACCCAGGAAGTTCGCCACGCGGTACGACAGGTCCACATCCGCATTCGACAGGATGTGCTCGGGATCCAGCGTGCGCAGCAGCGGGAGATCGTCCGGGTCCAGGGTGCCACTGCCGATCCGGGTGAGCAGCGCGTCGTTCGCGCCCGCCGGGATGACGAGGTCGTTGTCCGACAGCAGCACTGCCAGGCGGTCGGGGAAGCGCGCCGTGGGGATGGCCGAGGGCGCGCCCTGCGACAGCACCTCCGCGGCGTTGCCCTCGTCCACGCCGGGGAAGATGCGCCGCAGCCCCTCGCGCACCGCGTTCGCCGCCAGCGCCGCCGACCCGTACACCGTGCTGTAGTCGTCGATCGGGCTGTCGAGCACGGCCACGGGCGTGGTGTAGGGGCCGTCGGCCGTGAGCAGCTCGCCGATGGCGCGCCCGCCGTCGCCCAGCCCCACGAGGAAGAGGCGGTCGGTGTCGACGTGGAAGGGCAGCTCCACCGGGTTGGCCGGCGGGAAGGGGCCCAGCGCGTGGCGGAAGACGAACTCCGCGGCCGTGCGGCCGTCGCGGGCGAAGAGGTCGGTGTTGAAGTCGTTGTCGACCACGCCGCGGCGGTCGTGCCACAGGTCGCCCCAGCAGTTCACCGGCCAGAGCATCGCGATGCCCTTGGTGGCCAGGGCCGCGGGCAGGGCGCCGGCGTGGCTCTCGGAGGGGTCGAGGTTGGGGTAGTGCCCGAGCGAGGTGTAGACGCGGCGCAGGCCCCACTCCAGGGTGAGCCGGCTGTCGCCGCCGTTGGACTCCTGGAAGGTGCGGCCGCCCTCGTCCTCGATCGTGCGCGGGTCGTCCACGGCGTCGGCGGGCACGAAGTCGAAGGCGCCGGAGTGGAAGACGATGGCGGTGGGCAGCGACGGGGCGCCCTCCACCACGCGACGGTCGGCGTCGGCCGGGTAGACGGCCACGAAGATCGCGGGCTCGTCGTCGGGGCAGCGTGTCTCGAGGGTGGGATCGAGGGCCAGCGTCTCGACGAACCAGCCCGCAGGGGCGCCCACCTCGGGGTCGAGGGCCACGCGATCGGCCGCGAGCAGGGTGGCGTCCACCTTCCAGCAGGCCTGGGGGGACAGCAGGGCAAGCGCCAGCAGGCTGCGTCGCACGTCGCTCCTCCGGGGGCTGCCTACCACGGGCGCGGGGGGGAAGCCCGGGCGTGGTGGTCCGTGGCGGGCCCAGGGGAGGGGTAGGGCGAGCACGGAGGTGCCTTCGTGCCCGGTCGTGCCCTGCCCCCGGCGCCGCGGCCGTCGCGCGCGCCGCTGCAACCCCTCCCGGCGCCCGCGGGTCCCCGTCCGGTGCCGCTGCACGAGCTGCGGGCACGGCGCGCCGTGGCGTGGGCGGGTCCGGTGGGGGTGGGCCTCGCCCTGGTGGCGCTGGGGCAGGCCCGCGCGCCGGAGCCGCCTTCGGCGTCGTCGGCCTCGCCCGACCTGTGCCGGGGTCCCCACGACGTGGGGCTCGAGGCCTCGGTGCCGTGCACATGGCTCGACGCCGCGCCGGTTCGGGGGCCGGGGCACGCGCCGCTCAGGGTGTGGCTGCCGCCCGCGCGTCGCGATCGGTGGCTGTCGTGGCGCCTGCACGAGGGGGACGCGGTGCGGACGGGCACGGTGCCGGCGGAGGGGCCGCTGGTGATCGAGGCGGTGTCGCGGGCCGGAGCGCGGCTGGTGCTGGCGGGGCCCGGTGCGCCCACCCTGGCGGTGCGCGGAGGCGAGGAGCTGCGCTGCGTCGACGTCGGCACGCTGGCCTGCTCGCGGTGACCCCCGGGCAGGGGTAGGAAGCGCGCTCGTCGAGGTCCCATGCGCACGCTGCCGCCCGATCCGGATCGCCCCGACGCGACGCCCGAGGGTGCCGTGGGCGGCAAGGTGTGGTTCCACACCTTCGGCTGCCAGATGAACGTGTACGACACGGGCAAGATGCGCGCCCAGCTCGCGGCCGACGGCTTCGAGGACGCCCAGTTCCCCGAGGAGGCCGACCTCATCCTGCTGAACACCTGCTCGATCCGCGAGAAGGCGGTGGCGAAGATGGACTCGGCGCTGGGCCACTACCGGGCGCTCAAGCGCGACAAGCCGCTGGTGCTGGGCGTGGCCGGCTGCGTGGCCCAGCAGGAGGGCGACGCGCTGCTGCGCCGCTGGCCCGAGCTCGACCTGGTCTTCGGCCCCGACGGCGTGCCCCACGTGCGCTCGCTGGTGCAGCGGGCGCGCACCGGGCAGCGCGTGCTCGACGTGGACTTCCTCGATCTCGAGACCTACCCCTTCGTCGCCGAGGTGGACCCCCAGGCCACCGGGGTGGGCGCCTTCGTCACGATCCAGAAGGGCTGCGACAACAAGTGCACCTTCTGCATCGTGCCCACCACGCGCGGCGCCGAGGCCTCGCGCCCCAGCGCGGAGATCGTGGAGGAGGTGCGCGCGCTGGCCGACCGCGGCGTGGTGGAGATCACGCTCATCGGCCAGAACGTGAACTCCTACGGGCTCAAGGTGCCGGGCGAGAAGCGCTTCGCCGAGCTGCTCTACGCCGTGGCCGAGGTGCCCGGCGTGCGGCGCATCCGCTACACCACCAGCCACCCGCGCGACATGGGCGACGACGTGGTGCAGGCCTACCGCGACCTGCCGCAGCTCGCCTCGCACCTGCACCTGCCCGTGCAGTCCGGGAGCAACGCGGTCCTGCGGCGCATGAAGCGCTTCTACACCCGCGAGCGCTACCTCGAGGTGGTGGCGGCGCTGAAGGCCGCGCGGCCCGACCTCACGCTCACCACCGACGTGATCGTGGGCTTCCCGGGCGAGACCGAGGCCGACTTCGAGCAGACGATGGCGCTGCTCGACGAGGTGGGCTTCGTGGGCTCCTTCAGCTTCGCCTACAGCCCGCGCCCAGGCACGCCGGCCCTGCGCCTGGGTGATCCCGTGCCCGCCGAGGTGGCCAGCGCGCGGCTCACGCGCTTCCAGGACGCCCAGCGCGCCCGGTCGCTGGCGTGGACCCGCAGCCACGAGGGCACCGAGCTGGACGTGCTCGTGGAGGGCCCCAGTCGCCACGACGAGGGCGTGATCGCGGCGCGCTCGTCCACGGGCCTGATGGTGAACTTCCCCGGCGACGAGGCGCTCACGGGCAGAGAAGTCCGCGTGCGCGTGACCCGCGGCTTCACCCATTCGGCTCGAGGCGAGGCCCTCCACGACCGCGAGGAGGGCGCGGGTGGCTGACCGGCGGGGGGACCTGGGCGCGCTGTGGCTGGCGCTGGTCTTCTCCGTGGGCTGGGGCACGGTGCTGTTCGGGCTGGGGCTGATGGCCTTCGGGATGCTGCTGGCGACCGAGCAGCCGATGGGCGGGCCGCTGCCCACGTGGCTGGTGGTGGCCACCACGGGGGTGCAGCTGCCGGCGATGGTGGCGCTGGTGCCCGTGGCGCAGCTGCTGGTGGGCTGGCTCTGGTACGGGCCCCGCCAGCGGGCGGCCCGGCCGCAGGGGTGGACGGGCGTGTTCGGCGCCTGGCCCGCGCCCCATGCCTTCTGGGCGCTGGGCATCGCGCTGGGGCTGCTGGTGGGCTGGCTGCCGGGCCTGCTCGCCGAGTCGCTGCGCGAGCTCGTGGGGTCCGAGGGCTCCCTCGACTTCATCGCCAAGGCGCTCACGGAGGGGCCCGCGGTGTGGCGGGTGCTGTTCGCGCTGGAGATCTGCGTGGGCGCGCCGCTGGCCGAGGAGCTGGTCTTCCGCGGCTTCTTCTGGGACACCACGCGGCGCTCGGCCGGGCCCCTCGGGGCGCTGATCGTCACGAGCGTGCTGTTCGCGGCCTACCACCTCGACCCGGTGCAGTCGCCGGCCACGCTCGTGACCGGGCTGGCCCTGGGCTGGCTGCGGTGGACCTCGGGCTCGGTGTGGCCGGGTGTGCTGCTGCACGCGGCGAACAACGCGCTGGGCGTGGGGCTGGTGGTGCTGGCCGTCGAGGCGGAGTCCGACGTGGCCCTCGCGGTGGTGGGCGGCCTGGGCGCGGCCTGCCTGCTGGGCCTGCTGGGCCTGCTCCGGCGTCGGCACCCCGACGGCCTGGCCAGCGATGCGGCCTGGCCCCCGGACGCCACGGCGTGAGCGCCGCTCCCTACCTGCGGGTGCTCGGCTGGCAGCGGCGCCGTGCGGCGGCGGCGCAGGGCCGCGGTGCGCGGGTGGTGGGCGCCGTGGTGCCCCTCGTCGTGCTGGTGCTTCTGCTGCCGCTCGTGCGCACGGCCTTCCTGTCCTTCCTCGACGGGGATGCCTCCGGCTGGGGGGCGGGCCTCGCCGGGGCCTTCGGGCGCGCCGGCCTGTTCGTGCTCACGGTGGCGGGGCTGGTGGTGCACGCCACGGTGCTGCGGGGCCCGGCCCGCGCCGTGATGAGCCTGCTGCCCGTGGACCCGCGGGGCGTGGTGACCGCCGAGCTGCTGGAGGCCGCGCGGCGCACCGCGTGGGTGGTGGCCGGCACCGCCGTGGTGCTGCTGCCGGTGGCCCTGGAGGTGGGCTGGGCGGCCTGGGCCCTCGGGCTGCTGGTGCTGGTGGGGGCGGCGATCGCGGGCCTCGTGGGCGGCGCCCTGGCCTTGCTCGGCGCGGTGCACGTGGCCGACGAGCCGGGCTGGGCGCCGGCGCTCGACCTGCTGCGGGGCAACAACCCACGTCCCCAGGCGGCCATCGTCTACGCGCTGGCGCCCTCCACCGCGCTGGGTGGCTGGCTGGTGCTGCGGGCCGCCCAGGGGGCGGTGGGCGTGCTCGGGGGGGCCTCCGACGGCTGGCTGGCCCTGGCGGCGCCCGGGGTGGTGGGCCTGGCGCTGCTGCCGCTGGTGGGGCGCGTCGCGGACGCGGCGTGGTTCGAGGCCAGCGTGGTGCTCGCCGAGATCCGCGCCCGCTACGCCGCGGTGGAGCAGGAGGACGAGGCGCGCCACGTGCCGCTGGACTGGGTGATCCGCTGGTTGCCCGCCGCGGTGGGCCGCTGGGTGCTGCTCGACCTGCGCTACGGCTGGCGCAGCCAGCGCGCCTGGCTGTCGGCCCTGTGGCTGCTCGCCGCCGGAGGTGTGCTGCTGGGGTGGACCCAGGAGCCCTCGGGTCCCGTGCGGGCGGGCCTGCTCGCCGGGTGCGCGGGCTGGGTGGCCGGCGTGGTGGCCCTGCTCGGCTCCCGCGAGGAGCCCGCCTTCCTGCGCCTCTGGCTGCCACGCGACCCGTGGGTGCGCGCCGCGGCGCACGTGGCGGTGGTGGTGGCCTGGGCGGCGATGCCCGCGCTGCTCGTGGCGGGCGGCGTGGCGCTGCGGGGCGTGCTCGACGTGGGCTTCGCCGAGGGGGCGGCGCGCGCGCTGCGCACCGCGGGGGCCGGCCTGCCGCTGCTGGGGCTCGCCGGGCTGGCCGCTGCGCTGTGGTCCACGTGGCGCGAGCGGGGCCTGGCGCCGTACCTGGGCACGGCGGCGGTGGTGGTGGCGGCGGCCGTGGGCCTGGGAGGCGCGGGGTGAGCGAGGTGGCGCTGGACGTCGTGGGGGTCCGCAAGGTCTACGGCCGCGTGGTGGCCCTGGACCGGGTGGATCTCGTGGTCCCCGCGGGCACCTTCGTGGGCCTCATCGGCCACAACGGGGCCGGCAAGTCCACGCTGCTGTCGCTGCTCACGGGCCAGCAGCGCCCCACCGAGGGGCAGGTGCGCATCGCGGGCGTCGACGTGCACGCCCAGCCCCGCGAGGCCCTGGCCCGCCTGGGCGCCGTGCCGGAGCACCCCGCGCTCTTCGAGCACCTCTCCGCCCGCGAGATGCTCGCCTTCGCCGCCGAGGTGCGCGGGTCCGAGGGCGTCGAGGCCGCGCTGGACCTCACCGAGCTCGGGGCCGACGCCGACCGGCCCATCCGCGAGTACAGCCAGGGCATGCGGCGCAAGACGGCGCTCGCGATGGCCCTGCTGGGCGACCCGCCCGTGATCGTGCTCGACGAGGCCATCAACGGTCTGGATCCCCCCAGTGCGGCCCGCATCAAGAAGGAGCTGCGCCGCCGCGTGGACGCAGGCGCCACCGTGCTGCTCTCCACCCACGTGGTGGAGACGGTGGCGGCGGTGGCCGACCGCGTGGTGATGCTGGCCCACGGCCGCGTGGTGGCCGACGTGCGCACCACGGATCTGGGTCCGGGGGCGCTGGAGGCGCTGTTCCTCGAGCGGCTGGAGGCGGAGCGGGACGGGGGCAGCGCGGGCTGAGTGGTCAGGCCGACGCGCCCTCCACGAACTGCTCCTCGAACAGCCGCGCGTACATGCCGCCCCTGGCCAGCAGCTCGGCGTGCGAGCCCAGCTCCACCAGCCGGCCCTTGTCGAGCACCGCGATGCGGTCGGCGCCCACGATGGTGGACAGGCGGTGGGCGATCACCAGGGTGGTCTTGCGCCGGAGGATGGCCTCGGTGGCCTCCTGGATGCGCGCCTCGGTGAGGCTGTCGACGCTGGCCGTGGCCTCGTCGAGGATGACCACGGCGGGGTCGTAGACCAGCGTGCGCGCGAAGGACAGCAGCTGCGCCTCGCCGGCCGACACGTTCCGGCCCGCCTCCTCGATGGTGCCGTCGAGGCCGCCCAGCCGCTCCACCACCTGCTCGGCACGGGCGAGGCGGACGGCCTCGCGCACGCGATCGTCGTCGACCGGGTGGCCCAGCGTGAGGTTGAACCGTACGGTGCCGGGGAAGAGCTGCACGTCCTGGTGCACCGACCCCACGGCGCGCCGCACCGAGGCCACCGACAGGTCGGCCAGCGCGTGGCCGTCGAGGGTGATCGAGCCCGAGAAGCCCTCGTAGGCGCGCGTGAGCAGCTTGCCGATCGTGGTCTTGCCCGACCCGGTGCGGCCCACCAGCGCCACCACCTCGCCGGGTGCCACGTGCAGGTCGATGCCGTGGAGCACCTTCGGGCCGTCCCCGTAGGCGAACTGCACGCCCTGCAGGGCCACCTCGCCCCGGGGCGTGGGCAGCTCGGCCTCGCCCGACGCGATGGCCTCGTCCACGTCGAGCAGGCCGAAGATCTTCGACAGCGCCGCCATCGCGCGCTGGATGATCGCGATCTTCGCCGAGAACTCCTGGATGGGACGGAAGAGCTTGGCCACGTAGTCGATGAAGGCCGCGAGCACGCCGGCGGTGACCGTGCCCTCGAGCAGGCCGCCGCTGCCGTACCAGAGCATCAGGGCCAGGGTCACCGACGACAGGCCGTCCACCGTGGCGTACACCAGCGCGTCGTAGACGTTCGTGCGCACCGTGGCGTCGCGGTAGCGGTCGAGCCGCTCGTCGAAGCCCTGCAGCGTGCGCTCCTCGTCGCGGTAGAGCTGCACGATCTGCACGCCGTCCAGCCGCTCCGACAGGTAGGCGTTGAGCTCGGCGAGGCTGGTGCGGATCTCGGTGTACAGGCCGCGCAGCACCCGCCGCAGCGACTCGATCACCACGCCCAGCACCGGCGCCACGAGCAGCAGCACCAGGGTGAGGCGCGCGTCCAGCAGGAACATGGCGACGAGCACGCCCGTGACCTGCAGCGCGTCGAGCACGATGGTGATGGCGCCCGCGGTGAGCGTCTCGCCCAGGGTCTCGACGTCGTTCGTGGCCCGCGTGAGCAGCCGACCCGTGGGCTGCACGTCGAAGAAGCGCTGCGCCCGCGTGATCGTGTGGGTGTAGACCGCGTGGCGCACGTGCGTGATCGTGCGCATCGCGGCGTACGACAGCGCCAGGGTGTGGCCCACCTGGAAGACGAAGCCCGCCACGATCGTGCCCAGGAAGAGCAGGGCGCCGCGCCGCACGCCGTCGAGGTCGCCGGGGATGATCGCGGTGTCGATGACGTGCTGCAGCAGCCAGGGCTGCACGATCACCATGAGGGCCGTGGCCGGGGCGAGCAGCAGGGCCACGGCGTACAGCGCCTTGTCGCGGGCCAGGAAGGGCCACAGCGACCGCCACAGCGCGCTGTCGGAGCGGGTGGTCTCCTCGCTCACGCGCCCTCCGCCTGCTGCTGCTGCCAGGTGTCGCGGAACAGGCCGGGACGCGCCAGCAGCTCGTCGGGGCGGCCCACGTCCACCACGCGGCCCTCGTCGAGCACCACCACCTGGTCGGCGTGCTGCAGCGCGCTCACGCGGTGGGCGACGAGCAGGGTGGTGACGGTGCTGCCGGACCCGGCGCCGCGGATGGTGCCGATGAGCTCCTTCTCGGTGGCGTGGTCCACCGCCGACAGCACGTCGTCGAGCAGCAGCACGGTGTGGTCGCGCACCAGCCCGCGGGCCAGGGCCGTGCGCTGGCGCTGGCCGCCCGACAGGCGCACCCCCGCCTCGCCCACCAGGGTGGCCGTGCCCTCGGGCAGGGCCTCGAGATCGGGCTCCAGGGCCGACAGCCGCATCGCCCGCGCGAGGCGCTCCTCGTCGGGCGGACCCAGCAGCACGTTGTCGGCCAGGGTCTCGGAGAAGAGGAAGGCCTTCTGGGGCACCAGCGTGAGGCGCTCACGCCAGTGGTCGAGGTCGAGGCGGCACAGATCGGTGCCGTCCACCAGGATGGTGCCGGGCGGGGGGTTGTACAGACGCGCCAGCAGGGCGAGCAGCGTGGACTTGCCCGACCCCGTGAGCCCCAGGATCCCCACGGTGCTGCCGGCGGGCACCGTGAAGCTCACGTCGTGCAGCGCGGGGTCCTCGGACCCCGGGTAGGCGAAGGTGAGGTGCCGGATCTCGAGCCGCGGGGCCTGCGCGGGGGCGGGGGCGGGGTGGGGGAGCTCGGGCCGGTCGGGCGGCACCCCCTGGATGGCCTCCACGCGCTCCAGCGAGGCCTGGGCCTCCTTGACGATGGAGTAGAGGAAGGAGCTGCTGCGCAGCGGGTTCGTGATGAAGGCCACGAGCGTGGTGAAGGCCACGAGCTCGCCCACCGTGAGCCGGCCGTCGATCACCATCGGGCCGCCCACGAAGAGCACCAGGAAGATGTTCACGTCGGTGGCCACCGCGAGGGCGGGCCCGATGCCGGCGCGGATGCCGGCGCGCTGCAGCATCGTGCGCAGGTACTGCTCGTTCCGAGTGTCGAAGACGTCGGTGAACGGCCCCTCGGCGGCGAAGCCCTGCACCGTGGCCACGCCCCGGTAGCTGGCGAGGATGTGGCTCGACAGGGCCGCCAGCTCCACCTGCAGCCGGCGCATCAGCACGAACATGTGCTGGATCGACAGCTGCACGATCACGAGGCCCACGAGGATGGGGCCCAGCAGCCAGATCGCCAGCTCCGACGACAGCCGCAGCATCTGGCCGCCGGCGAGCACGATGGCGATCACGCTGTTGACCAGCTGCAGCACGCCGAAGCCCGCGAGCAGCCGCAGCATGTTCACGTCGGAGCTCACCCGGCTGAACAGGTCGCCCGTCTCCCACTGGCGCAGGAAGCTGGGCTGGTGGCGCAGGATGGCCGAGAAGAGATCGCGCTTGACGCGCGCCTCCACCAGCCGTCCGGGCGTGAAGTAGAGCACCCGCGACAGCGTGCGCACCGCGATCACCGCGAGGCCCATCAGGCCCACGGCCACCGCCGAGCGGGCCACGGCCGACGTGGGATCGTCGGTGGACACGAGCGCGTCGACGCCCTCCGCCAGGTACAGCGGGATGGTCACCGACATCCAGTTGGTGGCCAGCAGGGCGAGGGTGCCGCCGACGTACCAGTGCCAGAAGGGCACCATGTACCGGCGGGCGAAGATCAGCAGCGGGCGCACGGCCCCTCCGGCGTGCGCCGTGGGCGCGCCTGCGGCAGCGCCTCAGTACCCGTCGGTCTGCTTCCAGGCCGTGGCGTTCGCCACGATCAGGCAGATCGCGCCGATCACGATCAGCGGGAAGCTGATCTGCGAGGCCGGCAGCAGGGAGATGTCGTCGAGCCCCGAGAAGCCGATCTGGGCGAAGTCCTTGTTGAACTCGCCGCCGGCCCACCCGAAGGAGTCGATCAGGAAGAGGATGCCGGTGCCCAGCGACAGGCCGCCCGCGATGAGCAGGGCCACGTGGAGCGGGGAGCCGGGTGCCGGCGACGCGTCGGGAGTGTCGGACATGATGCCTCCGCGGCCGGCGCGCGTATCCGGCAGGCCGCCCGGATGCCATGCGCGCGGGCGGGGGTGCCGCACCTCGCGGCGTGCCCCGGTCGTGCCGCCGGTTAGTCCAGGCAGGCTGGAGGCCGCGTGGTGCTGGACAGGCTCGAGCGCGTGCTGGCCGGAGTCCGGGGGGACTGGCTCGGCGCCGCGGCAGGCGTCGCGGGCCGCGACCTGGCCGACGATCGCCTGCTGGGCGAGCTCGTCGGGCTGGGTCCCGAGGTGGCGGCGGCCGAGGCCCGCGTCGGCGAGGCCCCCGACGAGGAGCCCGACGAGGTGGCCTTCCTGCGCAGCAGCCGGCTGCCGCGGCTCCGTCCGATCCTCGTGGTGCTCGCGGCCCGTGCCTCGGGCGGCGGCGCGGCCGATCCCGAGCTGCAGTACGCGGCCGAGCTCCTCCACACCGCCCTGGCCCTGCACGACGCCGCCGTGGGTCCGCGCAAGAACAAGCGCCGCGCCCTGGCCCGCCAGGTGCTGCGCAGCGTGGGCTGGATGGGCAGCAACCGGGTGCTCCTCCGCGCGATGGAGCTCGCCCGTCACGCCGGCGCGCCGGGGGTGATCGACGAGCTGCTCGACGCCCTGCGCGGCTTCCAGGAGGCCCAGGAGGTGGTGGCCCGCCTGCAGGAGACCGGCGTGCCCACGGTGGACGACTGGTCGCACCACGCCGACGGCCACACGGGCGCCCTGCTCGCCTTCTGCTGCCGCGCCGGCGCCGCCCTGGGGGCGGTGGGCGAGGCCGACGTGGCCGCCTTCGGTCGCTTCGGCCGCCACCTCGGGCGCATGTGGCACCTGGCGGAAGACGTGGTGCTGCTGCAGGACGAGGCCGCGCGCACCTACCTGGTGGGGCGCGCCCTGGCGGGCCGGCCCATGCTGCCCGTGGCCATCGCCGCCACGCGCGATCCGCTGGTGGCCGACCTCTGGCGCGCGCTGGTGGAGGATCACGACGCCGCGGCGGCCGACGAGCTGGTGGAGCTGCTGCGGCGCACGCGCGCCATCCACGGCACGCGCGAGATCATGGCCCGCGAGCACTGGGCGGCGCGCCAGGAGCTCGCCCGCTTCCCCGACACGCCCCATCGCCACGCCCTCGAGCGCCTGGCCAGCGGCGTGTCGCGCGCCCCCTACGAGGATCGGCCGCCCGAGCTCGACGCCTACCGGTAGGCGCTGGCGGGTCAGCGCGGCCCGTCTCCCTCGGGACCCCGACGCAGCGCCGCGATCACGGCCTCGTGCACCGCCGAGGCGAAGAGCAGGCCGGTGTGGCCGTGCCCCTGCAGCACCACCTCGCGTGCGCCCGGGATCGCGGCGCGCACGGGCGGCAGCACCTGGTGGTCGAAGCGGGCGCGGATCACCGTGGTGGGCACGGGCTCCTCGCCGTCGGCGAGGCGACGCACCCAGGCGCCCTGCGGGTCGAAGAGCCTGCCCAGGGCGCCGGGGAGCGCGCGGTGCCAGGCCGTGCCGGCGTGGGGGCCGCCCAGGCTGACGAAGCGACCCACGTGCGGCGCGCCGCCGAACTCCTTGATCCAGGCGTGGCCAGCGAGGGCGCCGAGCGAGTGCCCCACCAGGTCCACCCGGCCGTGGCGGCGCGCCAGCGGTTCGGCCGCCGCCGCGATGCGGTCCACCACGTCCTCGAAGCGCGGACGCACGGCGGGGTAGCCCACGAGCTCGACCTCGGGCGCGCCCGCGGCGAGCAGCGCGCGTCCGAGCGGCACGAGCTGGCCGCGGTGGCCCATGAGGCCGTGGACGAGGATCACCGGGGGCTGGCCTGCGACGGGCGCCGGCGTGCCCAGGCGCGGCACGGGGAGCGGTGCCGTGAGCGCGGTGCGCAGCATGGCCTCGGCCTCGCGCACCACCACCAGCGGCACGTGGGCCGGCACCGCCAGGCTGAGCGGCGCCAGCTTCGATCCTCCTCCGTCGGCTGCGACGGCGGGGCGGGGATCGGGCTGCGGGCGGGCCGAGGACGTGGGGCGCTCCCGGAAGGGTCCACCGGCGCGGTACCCGCGCAGCCCCAGGATCGCAATGCAGGGCACGATCGCGGCGTAGGTCGGATCACCGTGGGCCGCGTCGCGTGGAAGATGCGCTCGGTCCGTCGCGTTGCGGTGTCGGGCGAGGAGCACGGGTCGCTTCGTGACCCCTCGGGACAGCCTCCGACCCCGTGGTGCACATCCTCTGGCCTAGGATCGACGATGCATGGAGCGAGATGACCGCCGCCACCGCCCCGTCCGCCGCCTCGCCGCGCGCCGCCTCCGCCCCCGCGGAGCGCGTCGCGCGACGACCCCGCGCAGGCCGGCACGATCGCGTCGCTGCACGCTCCGACCGGCACTGGCGAACGGTGCCGCCGATGCTTTGCCGTTTCTTGACTGCGCGAAGGCCGCGCGCATCGACCTTTAGTGAGTTGGCGGGTGTCCGTGCGACGGCCCCCGCCCGACTGCCCGGTGGAGACGCCTCATGATCGACCTCAAGTTCCGCCCCCGCAAGCGCGAGCGCCTCACCGCCGAGGAGGAGCGCGATCTGGCGCGCGCCATCCACGCGGCGGAGCGGCGCGCCGTGGATGCGCTGGCGGGCGTCGAGTTCGCGCAGAAGATCATCAAGCGCAAGCCGGGGCGCGCCGAGCGCACGCGCGCCGGCGAGGTCGACCGCATGGAGGAGGCCATCGAGGCCCTCTGGCAGAAGTCCAAGGAGCAGACCGACCTGCGCGATCGGGCCCGCACCGCGAAGGGCGCCTGGGCCGAGGCCGAGGACCTGCGCTGGAAGCTCGCGATGAGCGGCCGTCGCATCGCCCACGGCGAGGCCCGCAAGCTCATGGGTCCCTTCATGAGCGAGGAGGACCTGGTGCAGGAGGGCTACATCGGCCTGCTCCGCGCCGCGAAGCGCTTCGATCCCGACCGCGGCATCCGCTTCAGCACCTACGCCCGGTGGTGGGTGCGCGCGCAGATGACGCGCGCCATCGACCACACCGGCCGCCCGGTGCGTCTGCCCGGCTGCGCCGTCGAGCAGACCCGCAACCTCCGCAAGGCCATGAAGCGCTTCGAGGACGCGGGCGAGCAGTTCAGCGTGGCCGATCTCGCCGAGGAGGCGGGCATCGACACCGAGCGCGCCACCCTCCTGCTCGCGCAGGGCAAGACGATCTCGCTGGAGGAGCCGGTGGACGACGGCCCGCGGCCGCGCTCCCTCGAGGGCTTCATGGTCGACGCCGACGCCGAGATGCCCGACGGCGAGGTGATGCACGACCAGGAGCTGCTGCGCATGCGCGACGCCTTCCGTCTCGTCCTCACCGAGCGCCAGCAGTACGTGCTCTCGCGCCGCTACGGCCTCGACGACAGCGAGTACCGCACGCTGTCCACGGTGGGGAAGGAGATGGGCCTGTCGCGCGAGCGCGTGCGCCAGATCGAGCGCGAGGCGCTCCACCGCCTGCGCGAGCACTCCGGGATCCGCGACCGCAAGGTGGGGTGAGGGTCAGCCCGCGCGCAGCGTGAGCCGCAGGTGGTCCACGCCGTCGTGCCAGCGCTGCAGCGGCGGCGCCTGCAGCTCGCCCAGGCGGCAGCGGCGTGGCGCGTCGAGGGCCACGGACGGCGCGCCGGGCGGCAGGCCCGAGGCCACCGTGGAGAGCACGTCGCGCCACGGCGCGAGCCAGCTGCGGGCGGCGTCGACGTCCGGGAGGGCCACGAGCTGCACGGCGCGGGGGCGGGCGACCGGGTCGGCCTGATCGGGCGGCAGCACGTGCACCCGCCAGCCCTCGCCGGCCACGAGCTGGCCCGTGGCGCGGGCGAGCAGGTCCCGGGCGCGCAGGGCGGCGTGCTCCGCGGGCCACAGCTCGCCCCGGGGCCAGCGCGCCTGGGCCGTGTCCATCGCGGACGACAGCGGCCCCAGGAGGCGCTCTGGGGCCGGGGTGAGCACCACGGCGGGAGCGAGGCAGCCCCGGGTGTCGTGCGCCGCCACGTCGCGTGCCAGGGCCTCCGCGGCGGTGACGGGGTCGAGGTCGGCATCCACCCACGCGAGGCTGAAGCGGTGCCCGAAGCCCAGCACCCGCGCATCCGGCCGCGCCGCGGCGCGCACCGCGGCCACCGTGGCGTCGTCGCCCATCACCACCACCAGCGGCGTGTCGCTCACCGCCGCGCGCTCCGGGGTGACCACGAGGGGCAGGCCCACCTGCTGGGCGTGGCCGGCGATCCAGCCCGAGAGGCCTGGCGCCTCGCGCGGCACCTTCCACGTCACCGCCGTGCCGCGCCCGAGCAGCACCGCCAGCCACTCCAGCGCCGCGGTGGCCACGGTGCGTGCGGTCACCAGGGTGGCGCGGTCGAAGGGCTCCCCGGGCATCGCCGCCACCGCGGCCAGGGCCTCGTCGTGCAGGGCGTCGAGCGCCAGCGTCACGGCGAGCCGTCGGCCGGCCGTCGACAGGCCCGCGTGGGGCGCCGCGTCGATGTCGTCGGCGAGCAGGTCGCGCCAGGCACGGACGGCGGCCCAGCTCACGACGCCCCCCGACGGGCCCAGGCCTCCTCGACCGTGAGCGAGCAGCCCCGGGCCTCGGCGCCGGGCAGGCGACCCAGCAGCGTGACGGCGCCGTCCCCGTGCACCAGCCCCAGGTCGAGCGTCTCGACGTGCACGGCGGCGTCGAGGGTGCAGAGGTCGAGGAAGCGTAGCTGGCCGGGCTCGCCGCGGGGCACCGGCGCGCCCGTGGCGGGGTCGACCGCCGTGGCGCGGAGCCAGGGCGGGGCGCGGAAGGCGTCGCCGGGATGGCCCCACAGCTGGCTCGACAGCTCGGTCATGCCGTACTCGGTGACCACGCGCTTCGGGTGGAGCACCCGCCGGGTCTCGGCCACCAGGGTGCTGTCGTCGAGCACCGTGGCGCGCCCCTTGAAGCCGCCGGTGATCATCACCAGGGACCCGTCCGGCAGGCGGGGCAGGCTCACGGTGAGCGCCTCGGCGAGCGCGAAGGCGGTGGTGGCCAGGAAGACCGGGCCCTCGGCGGCCCGCAGGCGCGCCACCAGGGAGGGCAGGTCGGCCACGCCGTCCACCACGTGCCAGGAGGCGTCGCCGGGCGGGCGCGGGAAGAGGGCCACCATGTGCGACAGGGAGCTGTCGGGCGCCGTGACGGGATCCTCGAGGAGGGCGACCACCTGGGCAGGCAGGTCGGGCACGCAGCGGCGGGCCCAGGCGAGCGCGCCGTGGTCGTAGAGATCGGCCGACCAGAGGCGCTGCGTGCCGCGGCCGCTGCCGGTGGTACCGCTGGTGCGGAAGCAGACGGGGGCCGGCTCGGCCGTCACCGTGCCCACGGGCAGGCGCTTGAAGAGCTCGACCGGCACCGGCGGGATCGCGTCGACGGTGTCGGGCGGGGGCGCGAGCGCGGCCAGCACGGGGCTGTGGGCCGCCTGCCAGCGGGCGATGGCCACCGCGAGCTCGTCGAAGGACTCGGGGGGCGCGCCGCGGAGGCTGCCGTCCACGAAGGCACGGATCCGCGCCGCGAGGGCCTCCCGGCCGGGCGGCGTCACGCCCGCACCTCGGCCAGCGCCTCGTCCAGCGCGCCCAGGAAGGCGTCCTGCTGCGCGTCGGTGAGGCAGGCGGGCGGCGTGAGGCCCAGCACCTCGGCCTCGCCGGCACCGGCGGGCAGCACCACGAAGCCGCGACGGAGCAGCGCGCGCGCCACCGGGAAGGCGGGCACGTCCAGCCGCACGCCGAGCATGAGCCCCCGACCGCGCACGGCGAGGCCTCGCTGGCCCAGACCGGCGGCGAGACGCGCGCCCACGGCCGTGCAGCGCGCCGGCAGGTCGTCGGCCTCGACGGCGTCGAGCACCGCCAGCGCGGCCGCGCAGCCGAGCGGGTGACCCAGGAAGGTCTGCGTGTGCAGGGCCTCTCCGGCGCTCGCCCCCCAGGCTGCCATCACCTCGCGCGAGCCCAGGCAGGCCGACAGCGGCAGGCCGCCGCCCAGCGCCTTGCCGGTGGCGAGCAGGTCGGGGACGACCTCGTCGTGCGTGACGGCCCAGGTGGAGCCCGCACGTCCCAGTCCGCACTGGATCTCGTCCACGCCCAGCAGGGCGCCGGCGGCGTGGGCCTCCGCGGTCAGCATCGCCAGCCAGCCTGCGGGCGCAGGACGCATGCCCCCGCGCCCCTGGATCGGCTCCACGAGCACGAGGCCCACCTGACCGTCGGCCAGCGCGTCCCGCACCGTGGCGCCGTCGGCGCCCCAGGGCAGCACCCGCACCGCCGGGTGCACGATGGCGCGGAAGGGGTCGGTGAAGGCCGGCTTGTAGGCCTGCAGCCCCAGCACGCCCAGGGCGAGGCCGTGGTAGGCGCCCTCGAAGACGACGACGCCCGGCCGCCCGCTGGCCAGCAGGGCGGTCTTCACGAGCGCGTCGATGGCGTCGGCACCCGACAGGCCGAGGATGGCCTGCGTGAGGCCGGGCGGCGCGAGGCCGGCGAGGCGCGCGAGCAGGGCGATGCGCCGCGCGTCGGGCCAGGCATCCCCCATGGCGTGGAGCAGCCGATCGGCCTGGGCGTGCACGGCTGCCACCACCCGGGGATCCCGGTGACCCAGCAGGGCCACGCCGAAGCCCGCCGTGAGGTCCACGAAGACGTTGCCGTCGGCGTCCTGCACGTTCGCCCCGGCAGCCTCCTCCCACACGAAGGGGTCGTCGTCGGCCTGCCCGAGGGCCGAGGCCCGTCGCGCGCGCCGCGCCGTGATGGCCGGGCACTCGTGGCGCGCGAGCACGTCCACCAGGGCGCGGCTGGCCGGTCCGGGCACGCCGGTGCGGAGCTGGGGGAGGAGGGGGCCGAGCGCGGACATGGTCAGAACCTGTAGCCGGCGCCCACCACCCACGAGAAGCCTCGGGGCGGCGCGTGCTCGGGGGCGAAGTCGAAGACCACGCGGCGGTCGCCCACGTCGAAGACGAAGCGGTCGCGGGGGTCGGTCTGCACCGTGAGCAGGTAGCGCAGCTCCACGCCCACGTACCAGCGGGTGCGGAGCTTGCGCGGGGGGCGCAGCGGGATGTTCAGGCCGCCGCCCACCTCGATGCGGAACTGGCCCGAGGTGTGCACCTCCTCGGGGGCGCTGCTGCCGGCGACGCCGGCGCTGATCTGGAAGGCGCCCGCGCCCAGCCCGGCGAACAGGTAGGGGTCCATCGACTGCAGCGTGGTGAGGTGGAAGGCCACGCGCGCCACCGCGGCCGTCTCGAACATCGACCAGCGGAAGACGACGTCGTCGTAGTTGGCGATGTTCGCGAGCAGCGCGCCGAGCACCGGGCTCAGGCCGATCTGCAGCGTGCCCCCGAAGCTCACCGTGAACCCTCGGAAGGCGAAGCCGCCGGCGTCGATCTGCAGGCCGATCTCGTTCCAGCCCGACAGGGCCGTGAGGATCGAGAAGGGGCTCGCGCTCGTGCCGTTGAAGCCCAGGCGGAGGCGCGCGTCCACGTGGGTGCGGAGGAAGTCCGCCTCCTGGGGCAGCATCGTGCCCGCCCACTGGGCCCTGCGCAGGGCCTGCCGCTCGGCGCGACGGGCGATGCGTCGCTCCGCCGCCGAGGGCTCCTGGTAGACCTCCTCGGGGGGGGCCTCCTCGGTGGTCTCGTCGGGCGGGAGCTCCGCGGGCAGCGCCTCGGGCTCCGCTGCGGGCGCGGACGTGCCGAGCACCAGCAGCGTCGCCGCGAGACAGCGGAGGCAGGGCGCGCGCACCCGCGGCTAGTCCGTCGCGGGGAAGCGCGCGCCGAGACGCTCGAGCAGCTTGACGTGCAGGCCCCCGAAGGCGCCGTTGGACAGCACCGCCACCACGTCGTGCGGCAGGGCCTGGGCGGCGACCGTGGCGGCGATGGCGTCGACATCGGGCAGCGCCAGGGCGTCGACGCCGCGCGCCGTGAGGGCCTCGGCGAGACGCGCCGACGAGAAGCGCTCCTCCTCGGGGATGCGGCTCTGGTCGTGGGCGGGAGCCACGATCACGCGGTCGGCCACGTCGAAGGCCTCGGTGTACGCCTGCTGGAAGACGTCGCGCCGGCTGGTGGCGGAGCGCGGCTCCCAGATGGCCCACAGCCGTCGGGCGCCGAAGCGCACCCGCAGCGCGTCGAGGGTGACGCGCACGGCGGTGGGGTGGTGGGCGAAGTCGTCGAGGACGGTGACCTCGCCCGGCGTGCCGCGCACCTCCTGGCGGCGCTTGATGCCGAGGAAGGAGGCGAAGCCCTGTGCGAGCTGCGCCGGCGTGGCGCCCACCCGGGTGGCGGCGGCCGCGGCGGCCACCTGGTTCGCCAGGTTGTGCTCGCCGACGAGGCAGGACGTGAAGGTGCCGAGCGCGGCGCCGTCGCGCAGCACGGTGAAGGTCATCGTGCCGTCCTGCTCGTCCACCCGCTCGATGCGGCCGTCCCAGGCCTGGCCGGGCCCGTAGCGCCACACCTCGCAGGCCGGCCGGCCCACCACGCCGCGCACCTCGGGGTCGTCCCAGCGCGCGATCAGCAGGCCGTCGGCGGGCACCGCCTGCACGAGCAGCCGGAAGGAGGCCCGCACCGCCTCGAGGTCGGCGTAGATGTCGGCGTGGTCGAACTCCACCGAGGTGAGCACAGCCGTGCGCGGGTGGTAGTGCACGAACTTCGGCCGCTTGTCGAAGTAGGCCGTGTCGTACTCGTCGCCCTCCACCACGAAGGCCTGGCCCGCGCCAGCGCGGGCGGTGCGGTCGAAGTTGCGGGCCACGCCGCCGATGAGGAAGCCGGGCTGCAGCCCCGCCGCCTCGAGCAGCCACGCCGTGATCGCGGTGGTGGTGGTCTTGCCGTGGGTGCCGGCCACCACCACGCCGTGCTGGTGCTGCAGCCAGCCCGCGCCGAGGATGGCGGGCAGCGAGGTCCACGGCAGGTCGCGCTCACGCAGGGCCACGGCCTCCGGGTACTCGGCGCGCACCACGTTCCCCACCACGACGAGGTCGGGATCGTGATCGAGGTTCGAGGCCTCGAAGCCCTGGAGGATCGGGATGCCGAGGCCCTCGAGGTAGGTGCTCATGGGCGGGTAGGCGCCCGTGTCGCTGCCCGTGACCCGGTAGCCGAGGTCCTGGAGCATCCCCGCGAGGGCGCCCATCGCCGTGCCACAGATGCCGATCAGGTGCACCGTCGCGGGCGGCGGAGGCAGCGCGGAGACGAGGGGCATGGGGCTCCGGGCGGGGGGCCCGTCGGGGCCGGCGCGTCCGCGAGGGGCGGAGCGCCCGGGGGCGAGGGGAGGGAGGGCTCAGCGGACCGCGTGCCGGACCAGCGTGGCGACGATGCGGTAACCCGCGCGCACCGTGCCGATCACGGTGCCGCTGATCTTGCTCCGCCCCCCCTGGCGGTTGCGGTAGGGCAGGGCGATCTCCACGATCCGGAGGCCCGCCCGGGCCGCGTCGAGCTGCATCTCCACGTTGAAGCCCCACGTGGGGTCCGACAGGCGCAGGCGCGGCAGGATCGCCCAGCGCAGCGCACGGAAGGGCCCCAGGTCGCGGTAGGCGTGGCCGGTGAGCAGGCGCAGGCCGTGGCGCGCGAGCGCGTTGCCCACCCGCTGCGGGGGCGTGAGCGCGCCGGGCTCGCAGACGCGGGTGCGGTCGGCGAGCACCAGATCGGCCGACCCGTCCAGGATCGGGGACACCAGCTGCGCCAGACCGGCGGGGTCGTCCGAGCCGTCCGCGTCGAGCACCACCACCGCCACCGGCGGGCTCGCGGCGAGGTGGGCGAGGCCCGCCTGCACGGCGCGTCCGTAGCCCCGTCGGGGCTCGACCACGACGTCGGCACCGGCCTGTCGGGCGCGGACGGCGGTGGCGTCCCGTGAGCCGTTGTCCACCACCACCACCCGCACGCCCGCCGGCACGGCGGCGATCACCCCCTGGATGGTGGCCTCCTCGTCGAGGGCGGGGACGATCACGGCGACCTGGGACGGATTCACGCTCTGTCTCCGCACCTTGGAGGGCGTCGTGTGGGGCGTTACCGCGGTGCGATGCACGCGTCGCCCGCCCGAGACCGCCTGAGGCCTCAGCTCCGCCACCTCGCGATCGTCGCCACCGTGGGCGGCGCGGCGGTCGCGTGGGCGGATCCGCCGTGTGCCGGTGACGACGCACCCGCCGAGGCGCCGTCCCCCGAGGAGCCCGCCTTCGCGTGGTCGGCCCATCCGCTCACCGTGGCGCAGGGCGAGGTGGGCACGCTCGCCGTGCAGCTCGTGGTGCCCGAGGGCTTCAAGGTCTTCCAGGGTGACGTGCACCTGCAGGTGCAGGAACCGGCGGGGCTCGTGTTCTCGGAGCCGTCCTGGCCCGAGGGGCGCACGGTGCACGACGGCACCGACACGCTCAGCGTGTACGACGCCGGGGCCGTGGCCATCGCGCTGCCGGTCGACGCCCGGGAGGCCGACGCGGGACTGCGGACCGTGCGGCTGGTGGCCGAGGTGCGCGGCTGCGCGGCGCGGCGATGCCACGTGGGCACCCACGCCGAGCTCGACGTGCTGGTGCATGTCGCAGAGCCGGCAGCCGTCGGACCGGTCGCCGTCGAACCGGCCGCCGTCGAGCCCGCCGACGAGGTCGTGCCGGCCTCCACCGCCGCCGCCCGGTGAGCCGGTGAGCGAGCCGGAGACGCCGCCCGCGCCGCGGGCCGTGCAGGATGGTCGCGTGGTGGCGCTCGCCCTGGAGGGCACGGCGCGCCTGCAGCTCGTGCACGCCACCGGTGTCTGCGCCGAGGTCGCGCGGCGCCACGGGCTCCAGGGCCGCGCCCAGGGCCTGGCCGCCGAGCTCCTCGTCGCCAACGCGCTCATGGCCGCCTGGGTCAAGGGCGAGGAGCGCGTGCAGCTCCAGCTCCAGAGCGAGCGTCCCCAGGTCAGCTTCTTCGGCGAGGTGGACGGGGACGGCAACTGCCGGGCGCGCCTGGCGCCGCCCCGGGTGGCGGGCGAGGGCCTGGCGGTGGACGGGGTGCTCCTGGCCATCAAGGCCGACGCCACGCGCGAGATGTACCGCGGGGTCACGGCCGTGGAGGGCGAGACCATCGAGGAGGCGCTGCGGCGTCACCTCCAGCAGTCGGATCAGGTCACGGCCTTCGTCCGCATCGCGGTGGACCCCGCAGGTCGACGTGCCGCCGGCTTCGTGATGGAGCGGCTGCCCATCGTGGGCGACGACGAGGACGTGGTGCAGGCGATGTTCGAGACGGCCGTCGACCGGCTGTCCAGCCTGGCGCCCGAGGAGATCCTCGACGGCCTCGCCGAGGGCCGCCTGCTCACCGAGGACCTCGTGGAGCTGGAGCGTCAGCCCCTGCGCTTCGCCTGCGCCTGCAGCCGGGACCGCGTGGAGCGCATGCTGCTCGCGCTGGGGCCGGCCGAGCTGGCCGACATGCTCGCGCGCGACGGCGGCGCCACGGTCACCTGCCACTTCTGCACCGAGGTCTACCGCTTCGACGGCGACGCGCTGCAGCGGCTGGCGGCGGTGGGCGCCCCCGAGGCCTGAGCCGCCGCGAGGGCGCACCCGCGACGGCGCGTCAGCTCACGCCGGCCAGGTAGAGGTCGGCAGGCGCCAGGGCGCCCAGGAGCACGCCCGCCTGCACGTCGACGAAGACGGCGAGCTCCGCGTCGCCCTTCCGCACGCGGGCGGCCTGCAGCGCGCCGGCGGGGAGCCGCTTCGACGCGTCGGTGAGGACGTCGGCCGAGATGAGCAGGGGCAGGTCGTCGCTGGTGGCGGCGCGCACGCGGTGGGCCGTCCACACCGCCTGGAAGGCGTCGCGACGCGTGACGGCGACCACGGACACCACCTGGGCGTCGGGGAGGCGCTGGCCGAGGAGCGCCGTGGGATCCTTGAGCGTGGGAGGCGGCGCCGGCTTGGGGGCCGGAGGCCGCGGGGCGCGCGCCTTGGCGGACTTCGCGGCCACGGCGGCCTTCGCCTTGGCCTGCTCCGCCTCCTTCTCCTCCTCGAGGGCCTTGCGCAGCGCGTCCTGGGCGCTCACCGGCTTGGGGGCGCGATCGAGCAGCGAGCGCTTCGTGGCCTTGGCGGCGGCCTGCGCCTCCACGCGGGCCTTGGCCTCTGCGGCCAGGCGGCGGGCACGGGCCCGGGGATCCTCGTCGACCATCCTTCCTCCGGCACGAACGGCGGTCTGTAGCACGCCCGCGTCGGCTGCGGGCTACCTGCGACCCGGGAGCCGCGCGTGGGTCACGACACCGTCCTGCTGGTCCGACACGGCCGCACGGCCTTCAACGCCGAGCGCCGCTTCCTGGGCGTCACCGACGTGGGCCTCGACCCGGTGGGGCGGGTGCAGGCCCGCGAGCTGTCGTGGCACCCGCTGGTGCTGCGCGCCGACCGCGTGGTGAGCAGCCCGCTGCGACGCGCACGGCAGACCGCCACGCTGCTGCGCGGTCCCCACACGGTGCACCCGGGGCTCGCCGAGCTCGACCAGGGCCGCCTCGAGGGCCTCGATCCCGCCACGGCCTTCGCGCGCCACCCGGCCTTCTTCCGCGCGTGGGTCGTCGACCCGGAGTCGGCCTGCGTGCCCGGGGGGGAGGCGTTGGGCGCGGCCCGCGACCGTGGGGTCTCGGCCTTCGCGGACCTGGTGGACGCCGCGGGGGAGGGAGGTCCCCTCGTCCTGGTCAGCCACGGGCTGCTGCTGGCCGCGCTGTGCACGGCCCTGGAGGGCGCACCGCTGACCACGTGGCGGCAGCACGTCCTCCCGCACGGCGGCACGCGCACCCTGCGGTGGCGCCGGGGGCGCTGGACGGCCGACGGCCTGCGCTGAGCGCGTGGCTACGGCTGCTGCTTCTGCACCGCGAGCTGGGTGACGAAGAGCTTGCGCGACCGGTAGTCGTACGAGGCGGCCCACCAGTCGTTGCCGGTGCGGACGATCTCGTTGTGGAAGCCGACCGGGGCGTCGAGGCCGCCCAGCGTCTCGCTCACCCACACGGCGCCGTTGCCGGGCTTGCTGGCGTACTTCATGTCGTTGTTCTGGCCGTCGAAGTACACGATGCCCACGGTGCCCAGACGCTCGACCACCTCGGTGTCGGCGCCCACGTAGGGGGCCGCGTCCACCAGCTCCGGCGGCTGCCAGGCGCCCGACTGGCGCGTGGCGATGCACAGGTTCTGGTTGGTGACGTCGTGGTAGGCGATGGTGGGCACGCCGGCCTGCGTGATGAGGATGGACGGCCACTGGCCGTTCTCGGTGCAGGCGGCCGAGGCCGAGATGAGGCTGGCGCTGAAGGGGCCGCCCTTGGGACCCTCGGCGAGGCCGAGCGCGCGCTGGGCCTTGTCGTGGTAGGCGATGAGGTAGGTGCCCTCGCGGATCAGCAGCCGGGCGTGCTCGCCCACGTCGGCCGCGCGGTTGACCGCCTTGCCGTCGGCGTCGACGCCCTGGAAGGCGTTGCCCGTGACGGCCACGGTGGTGTTCCACACGGTCTCGCCGGTGCTGCCGCCGTCCTCCACCAGGTAGGCGATCTTGAGCGTGCCGTTGGCCTCGTCGTGGTAGGCCACCACCGGCTTGCCCTCGGCGTCGAGGTCGAGGCTCGTCCACGTGCCCACGCCGGGACCCTCGTCGATGGTGCCCGTGACCCACGAGTACTTGGCCTCGATGGCCGCCGGGCCGCCGCCGAGACGGTGGGCGAACTTCAGCGCGTCGTTGCCCTCGTCCCAGTACGAGACCCACACCGTGCCGTCGGGCGCCACGCGCATGCTGCCGTACTTGCCCGCCTGGGGGATGAGGCCGCCGTCGGGCGAGGTGTAGCCATCGACCTGCTCGTGCAGCCACTCGAGCTCGTCCTTGCCGTTGGGGTAGCCCACGGCGAAGCCGAGGCCCTCGGCCTGGCGGTCGTAGTAGGTGGCGACGAGGCGCTGGCCCTCCGGCGCGACGTCGAGCGACAGCCAGGTGCCGAAGTCGGGCGGCTCGGGATCCGGGTCGGGGACCTCGAAGGCGTTGGTCTTGTCGAAGACCGAGGGCTCGTTGCACCCGCCGAAGACGGCGAGGACGAGGACGGCAGACGTGGCGGGGCGCATCGAGGCTCCACGGCGGAGGGGCCCACCATGCCACCGCCCGAGGGGGGTGTCAACGCCCGCGGATCGCCGGCGAGCGGCGTCGTGACGGGATCCTCACGCGACGCACCCTGGCGTGCCCGGCGCCCGTGGGGCAGGCTTCGCGGCGACCGCCGCGCCGGCTCCGGTGCGCGGCGCCTGGGAGTCCCGGTGCGGCTGCTGCCCCTCGTCCTCATGGGCGCCCTCGCGTGCCAGACCCCCGAGCGCGTGGTCTGCGCCGACGTGGCCCTGGAGGCCTGCGCCGCCACCGAGGGCTGTCGCGTCGTGGAGGGCTTCCCCGCCTACGTCGACGTCGAGAGCGGCTGGTCGTGCTGGGAGGAGGTCAAGGCGCCGGCGGCCTGCGGTCCCGTGCTCGACGAGGCCCGCTGCCCGGTGGAGGCCGTGCTCGCCACGCCGTCGGACGACGCCGCGTGCATGCGCTTCGACACGGTGTGCAGTCCCGAGCGCTGGGACGCCTGTGGCACGCCCCCCGCCGACAGGCCCTGTCCCACCTGCGAGGACGAGGCCCTGCCGCCCTTCGTGGGCCCCGGCCTGCGGCTCACGGGGGAGGGTCGCTTCGGCCGTCAGGTGGCGATGGGCGACCTCGACGGCGACGGCGATCTGGACCTGGTGGTGGCGAGCGAGCGCGGGGTCACGGTCGTCGCGGGTGGCGCCCTGTCGGCGGACGGCCCGCGCTGGTCGCTGCGGTCGGAGGACTCGGCCGCGGAGCGCGAGGTCGCGATCGCCGTGGCCGATCTCGACGGCGACGGGCAGGACGACCTCGTCGTGGGCGCCCCCGCAGCGCGCACGCCCACCTCGGGCTCCAGCGTGCGGCCGGGCGGCGTGTACGTCTTCTTCGGCCCCATGGCCGCCGTGGACGGCCAGCTCGAGGACGCCCAGCTCCTGCTCGTGGGCGACCGCGTGGGCGATGAGCTCGGGGCCGCCGTGCACGTGGGCGACCTCGACGGCGACGGGCAGGACGACCTCGTGGCCTGGGCCCGCAGCGCCGACGCCGGCGGGCGCGCCGACGCCACCCTCGACGTCTTCCTGGGGCCGCTGGCCCCCGGCCAGGCGCTGAGCAGCGAGCGGCGTGCCGCCACGGTGCTCGGGCAGGAGTCCTTCGGCGCCACCGTGGGGCTGGGCGACCTCGACGGGGACGGCGCCGACGAGCTGGTGGTGGGCGTGCGCGGGCTGCGGGTGGTGAGCTGGCGGGCCCCCTGGCAGGGCGAGCTCACGTCGGCCCAGGCGGTGGCCTGGGACGCGGCGGCCCCCACCGAGGTCACCACCGGCGACGTGGGCGCCGTGGCCGTGGGCGACGTGGACGGGGATGGTCGTGCCGACCTGGTGCTGGGCGTGCCGGCCGCCACGACGCCCCTCCACCGCGCGGGCCGGGTGCTCGCCGTGGCGGGGCCACTGCCCGCCGAGGGCGGTCGCGTGACGGCCGTGACGCGCCTGAGGGGGCGGTGCGGCCT
Source organism: Alphaproteobacteria bacterium (assembly GCA_020632955.1). Taxonomy (GTDB): domain Bacteria; phylum Myxococcota_A; class UBA796; order UBA796; genus JACKEO01. The sequence goes on along the minus strand of JACKEO010000006.1, from coordinate 158,534 downwards.
CGACGAGACGGGCACGCTGCTGGCCATCGACGATCTCGACGGCGACAGCGTGCAGGACCTGCTGGTCGGCGCCTCGCCGTCGGGCGCCGCGAATGTCGCGGGCACGCTGCTGCCGGGTCCGTTGCCCCCCGGCGAGGCGCTGGTCACCGCGCGGGGGGTCCGCCTGGGCGCGGGCACCTGGGGCAGCACGATGGCGCTCGGGGATCTCGACGGCGACGGCCGGCTGGACGTCGCCGTCGGAGCCCCGGGCACCGACGAGGTGCGCGTCTGGTTCTCGCCGGGCGCGCGCTAGCAGGGCCACGGGTCAGGCGTGCGGGCCGGCCTCCGAGAGGGGCCGGGCGTCCTCGGGCCCCTCGACGGGGTCGGTCTCGGCGACGAGGGCCGCCTCGAGCACCTCCTGCATGTGGTCGACCAGCACCACCTCCAGCTCGCCGCGCACGTCCTCGGGGACCTCCTCGAGGTCGGGCGCGTTGCCCCGCGGCAGGATCACCCGCGTGAGCCCGCGCCGGTGGGCGGCGAGCACCTTGGCCTTGATGCCGCCCACGGGCAGCACCCGCCCCGACAGCGTGGCCTCCCCGGTCATCGCGGTATCGCCGCGCACGGCCCGGCCCGACAGCAGGCTGGCCAGGGCGGTGAACATCGTGACGCCCGCGGAGGGGCCGTCCTTGGGGATGGCGCCGGCGGGCACGTGGATGTGCACGTCGCGGTCGCCGAGCCCGCCGCCCAGGTGCAGCGCCTCGAGGTGCGACAGGACGAAGGTGAGCGCGGCGCGCGCCGACTCCTTCATCACGTCGCCGAGCTGCCCGGTGAGCACGAGGGCGCCCTTGCCGGGGGTGGCGCTGGCCTCCACCGTGAGGACGTCGCCGCCCACCGGGGTCCAGGCGAGGCCGGTGGCGATGCCGGCGCGGGTGGGGCCCTCGTGGCGCTCGTCCCGGAAGGGCCGACGCTTGAGGTGGCGGGGCAGATCCTCCACCCGGATCGTGAGCGGGGCCTCGAGGCGACCGCGGGCCTTGTCGACCGCGGCCGCGCGGTAGAGCCGCCCGAGGGTGCGCTGGAGCTGGCGCACGCCGGCCTCCCGCGTCCAGCCGGCGATCACGGCGTCGAGGACCTCGTCGTCGAGGTGCACGTCCTCCACCTCCAGACCGGCGGCCTCTGCGGCCTTGCCGAGCAGGTGGCGGCGCGCGATCGTCCGCTTCTCGGCGGGCGTGTAGCCGCTGATCTCGATGACCTCCATGCGGTCGCGCAGGGGGCCGGGGATCGTGGACAGGTCGTTGGCCGTGGCCACGAAGAGCGCCCGCGACAGGTCGAAGGGCACCTCGAGGTAGTGGTCGACGAAGGCGTGGTTCTGCTCGGGATCGAGGATCTCGAGCAGGGCCGCCGACGGGTCGCCGAGCACGCCGCGCGTGACCTTGTCCACCTCGTCGAGCAGCACCACCGGATCCATCGTGCCCGCGCGGCGGAAGCCCTCCACCACGCGACCCGGGCGCGCGCCGATGTAGGTGCGGCGGTGGCCCCGGAGCTCGGCCTCGTCGCGCACGCCGCCCAGCGCGACGCGCACCAGCTTGCGCCCCGTGGCCTCGGCGATGGCCTGGCCGATGCTCGTCTTGCCCACGCCCGGAGGGCCCACGAGCAGCAGCACGTCGGCGTGGCCGGAGCCCGCGAGCTTGCGCACCGACAGGTGCTCCAGCACCTGGCGCTTCACGTCCTCGAGGCCGAAGTGGCTGTCGTCGAGGGCGGCCTCGAGCGCGTCGAAGTCGGTGTCGGACGCCGAGAAGCTGCCCCAGGGCAGATCGGCCACGCGGGTGAGCCAGTCCACCACGCCGGTGCGCTCGGGCGAGCCGTTGGGCAGGCGGTCCAGGCGGTCCAGCTCCTTGTGCACCGCCTCGGCCACCTCCTCGGGCAGGTCGCGGTCGTCGAAGCGCGCACGCAGGCGCCCCGTCTCGTCGTCCTCGCCGTCGCCGAGCTCCTTGCGGATGGCGTCGAGCTGCTGGCGGAGGAAGGCCTCGCGCTGCTTGTCGCGGGCCCCCGAGGCCACGCGCTCGCGGAGGTCGCGGCGGGCCTGCTCGATCTCGCGGGCCGCCAGCAGGCGGGCCAGCACGCGCTCGCCGCGGAGCTGCACGTCGGTGGTCACGAGCAGCTCGCGGGCCACGTCGTCGTCGAGCTGCAGCGCCCCCGCCACGGCATCGAGCAGGCGGGGGTCGCCCTGGAAGAGGTCGAGCAGCGCCCGCACCCGGCCCGGCTCGCCCAGCACCGCACCCGTCTCGCGCACGGCGTCGACGAGGCTGGCCTGCAGGGCCACCGCGGCCGGGGTCTCGGGCCAGGCCTCCTCGAGCACGGTGTAGCGGGCCTCGAAGTGCGGGCTGCTGGACGTGAAGGCCTCGATGCGCACGCGGGCGAGCCCCTGGGTGACCACCACGCGGCCGCCGTTGCGCCGCTGGTCCTTGAGGACGCGGGCGAGCGTGGCGGTGCCGAGCAGGTCGCTGGCCGCAGGCTCGCGGGTGGCCTCGGCCTGCGGGACGATGAGCACCAGCCCCGCGCTGGCGTGGTCGAGGGCCGACAGCGAGGCACCGCGGCCCACGTTGTACGGGGCGACCGTGCCCGGGAGGAGCACGCCGCGCAGCAGGGCCATCGCGGGCAGGGTGGGGGGGAGCTCCGAGGGGAGCGAGAAGTCGGTGGGGGTGGGGGTGTCGGACTCGGACATGCACGCCTCCGGCGGCGACCCGGAGGTCGGCGCATCAGGGGCCCCAGGGGGGCCCGCGTCGGTGGCACCTCGAGCGAGGGGCCGGTTGGTCGCAAGCTAGGCACTCCCCCCGGAGGGGCAAGCGCGGTGACCGTTCGCGACGTCCCCCGGTGAGGCTTCCCGCTTGGGGCCTTGCTTGCACCGCGATAGTCAGGGGTCCCGACGGGAGATCGCGTGTCGCTGCTGCTGCCGCTTGCGCTCGCCGGCCTCTCCTGGGCCGCCGAGACCTCCGCAGAGGAGCCCGCGCCCGCGCGGCGCATGGAGGAGGTCGTCGTCTACGACGATCCCTACGCGCGCTGGGATCACACCCGGTGGCACGTGCGCACCCAGCTCGGCCTGCCCACGCCCTACCTGCTCTACGACTACAGCAGCCACGAGATGGAGCCGGTGGCGATCGACCTCGACTTCGTCATGAGCTGCGTGAAGACCTGGCGGCGCAACAAGACCCGCCAGGAGGTCGACTGCACCATCGACGATCTCGCCGTGCGCGCGGCGCCCTGGCGGCTCAAGGAGCCCTACGGCGAGGAGATCCTGGCCTACCTCGACCAGCGGATGACCGGCAGCCGGCTGCAGCTGCTGGTGGCCGACGACGGCCGCGTCATGGGCGTGGATCTCGAGGGCTTCACCGAGGACAACGACCGCCAGAAGGCCATCTTCCAGCAGGCCCGCATGCTGCTCGACCGCGCGCTGGCCGGCTTCCACCTGCGCCTGCCGCCACGCAGCGCCATCCGCCTCGGGCAGTGGGTGGAGTACAACCCCACGCTGTTCGCCATCCCGTACGTGCCGCCGCAGAGCGCGCGGTCGATGCAGGAGGCGCGTGCGCCGGCCATCTACAACACGCTGGGTGGCAGCCGCGTGATCCACCAGCTCGACCCCTACAAGGGCCACCAGGTGGTGCAGAGCGTGGGCGAGGGCACCATCTCGCTCGGCGGCGACGAGGACAACGAGAACTTCTTCCACGTGAAGCTCGAGGGCGTCTCGCTCTACGATCCGAAGACGGGCGTGATGTTCGAGCGCGTGTACGCCGTGCACGGCAAGGCCACCGCCGGCAGCACCATGGCCTACGGGCGCGCCGACCCCCGCTACTTCCACGTGGGCAGCCTGCGCCTCCTCGAGGAGGACGAGCAGGTGGACGTGGGGGCCACGGGCATGGTGGCGCGCCCGGCGCAGACGGCCACGTCGCTGCCGCCCTGGTCGCCGCTGTAGGTCGGCACCGCACCCGCGGGCGACAGGCCCCCCGCCCGGGCGTCAGATCAGGTCGGCGCTGCCCTGGTACAGGTCGCGCGGGATGCCGTGGGCACCGAGCAGCTTGATGACCTCGAAGCTGTGGTTCGAGGCCTCGAGGAGCGCGAAGTAGGCGCGCCGGCGGACGTCCTCCTGCTCGGCGCGGATGTCGTTGGCGTCCTCCTTCTTCAGGCCCAGGAAGACGTCGAGGAGGGCGTCGCCCGCGGACGGGAGCGTCTTGGCGGCCTCCTCGAGGCTCGACAGGGCGCGGCGGATGCGGTGGGGGTGCTGCCCCTCGCGGGCCCAGGCGCAGCTGAGCTGGGCGAGCAGGGCGTGCACCTCGGTGGGGCCGCCGGGAGCCTCGCGCAGCAGGAGGTCGAAGTGGTCCTCGGTGACCAGCGGGTGGAAGCGGTGGGCCTGGGCGGGCAGCCAGACGAAGCGACGGCTGACCGCCCCCACCATCTTGAGGAAGCGGAACTCCCGGTCGATGATGGACTTCAGCTCGGCGTCGACCGCGGCGGCGTGGCCCTGGGCGCGCTCCTCGCTCAGGCGACGGAAGCGCACCATCGAGGTCATGTAGGCCTCGGTGGCCTTGCGCACGAAGGGCTCCTTCGGGTTCGCGTTGTCGCGCAGGTAGCGGGCGATCGCCGGATCGTGGGAGGCCGCCTCCTCGACGCTGGGCTGCAGGTCGTTCCAGGCGTCGGGCACGCGCTTGCAGATCTCGATCATGAAGGGGACGGCGTGGCGGTAGCGGGCCGTGACCTTGAGCATCGCGCCCAGGATGCGCATGCGGGTGTGGTCGTCGGCGTGCACCGCGATGCGCGACAGCAGCCGCAGGAGCTGGTCGCCGTGGTCGCGCTTCTCCTTGGGGGCCTTGGCCAGCTCGGGCACGAGCCCGAGCAGCGTGTCGAGCGGCGCGCCCGCGAACAGGGCCTCGACGGCCTCGGTGCTGCCGATCTGCCGGATGAGCTTGAAGAGCACCTCGCTGGTGCCGCCCTCGGCGAGGTCGGCGATGACCTGCTTGGCCTGCTTGCGCATCTCGTCGGTGACCGCGCTGCGGCCGGCGACCACCGAGTCGAGGAGGCGCTTGTCGTTGCCGAGCAGCCGCCCCAGCAGGAAGCCCGCGGCGGTGACGACGAGCACGAAGACGGCGGTGAGCACCAGGTTCGACCCCCCCGCGACGGCCACGGGGACGGCGACAGCGACCGTGGGCTCGGGCATCGAGGTGGCTCCTCGGGGGTGAGGGCGTGGGTAGCACACGCCGCGGGGACGGGCACCCGGGGGCGCGTCAGGGCCGTGCGGAGAGGGTGACCAGGTCGCCGAGGTCCACGTCGTCAGTGCCGATCTCGAGGCGACGCTGGGCCTGCCCGTCGGGGGTGCGGACGTCCACCACCCAGGTGCCGGGCGACAGGGGCCCGAGGTCGACGCGTCCCCCCTCGCCGCAGCGCGCCACGAGCCGATCGAGACCGGAGGAGGGCCAGAGTCCCTCCCACCACGCCGGCAGGCGCGTGGCCCGCAGCTCGCATCGCCAGAGGGCCTTGCCGCGGACGTGCGCGCCGGCCTCGGCGAGATCGAGGACCACCTCGGCGGCATCGGGGGCCACCTGCGCCTCGAAGGGACCGAGGCGCACGGTGGCGGGGCCCACCGGGCAGGCGCAGGTACGCGTGTCGCCGCGGGCGGCGCACGGCGTGGGCGCCGCCTCCCCGGGACCCTCGCAGGTGGGGGTGGCCGGGCAGGTGCCGTGGTCGAGGCCCTCGCAGCGCACGGTCACCTCGTGGGCCGGGGGCAGCGCGGGCACCACCGTCCACGCCAGCTCGCCGGGCGTGACCGAGGCGTGCACGGCGCGCCCGCCGGGCAGCTCCACCAGGGCCGGACGGTGGCCCTCCTGGCGGATCTCGACGGCGCCCTGGTCCGGCACGATCACGAGGCCCGAGGCGGGCACGGGCTGCCACCCGAGCGCGTGGTGGACCCGGAGCACCGCGGGACGGGGATGGTCGAGCCGCAGCGCCGTCACGGGGTGGCGGGTGAGCTCGACCCGCGGGGCACGACCCTGGAGGGGCTCCGGGCTGCCGTCGGCGGCCGCGAACAGGCCCTGCTCGCCGATCACGACCACGCCCTCGGCCGTGCAGGGGAGCTCGGCCTGCACGTGCCCCTCGGTCACCTCGACCTCGAGCGAGCGCGTGACGCCGTCCTCGAGGACGTGGATGCGCGACCAGCCCTCGAGCTCGGGCGTGATCAGGTCGAAGGGACAGGTGCGGGCCACGCGGAAGGGCGCGGGCGGCAGCACGTGCACCGCGTTGGGGCGGTCGGGCACCTGGGCCGCGAGCTCGGTGGGCAGGGCGGCGCACACCCAGGGCGGGTCGCCGGCCCAGGGGCCGAGGGCCACCCAGGCGGGGCCCTGCAGGTCGAGCTCGTAGGTGCCGTCCACGCGGGAGATGACGCGGGGGATCCAGCGGCCCGCCTCGGGGTCCCAGGTGCCCACCTGCGCACCGCGCACCGGGTCGCTGCCGCGTCCGACGATCCAGCCCCGCACCTGCGTGCGCAGCTCGAGGCCCTCGCACGCACCCGGGGGGCCGCCGGGCTCGGGCGTGCCCGGGAAGACGGCGGGCCGCGGGGCGGGACAGCCCGCCACGGTGGCGAGGAGCAGCGCCGCGCCCAGGACCCGCTGTGGACGGGGACGGAGACGGCGGGTAGTGCGAGAGGTCATGGCTGAGCTCACCCTCACGGCCTTCGACGCGGCAGCCGAAGCCTACGACGCCGTCGTCGACCGTGCCCCGGTGGCCGATCGGTTCTGCACGACGTCGGACTGGCTGGTCCCTGCCTACCACGCCTTCGCCGACGGCGCGGACACGGTGATCCACCGCTTCGACGAGGGGTGGGTGCCGCTGATGGCGATGCGCACCGTGCTGGGGCGCACCTGGATGCCGCTGGAGGCGTCCTGGGGGCTGGCGAGCGCGCTGGTGGGCGAGGACGAGGCGGCGCTCGCCTCCCGCTTCGCCGAGGCGGCACAGCAGCAGCGGGATCGCTGGGACACCCTGTTCCTGTCGGGACTGCGGCGCGGCGGGCCGGCCTTCACCATGCTCGTGAGGCGCTTCGGCCGGAGCTGGCGGCTGGGACTGGGCCAGGCGAGCGTGCGCTGCGTCGCCTCCCTGGAGGGGGGGCTGGAGGGCTTCCTCGGGCGCCGGACGGCCAAGCACCGGAAGAACCTGCGGGCCGCGGAGCGGCGGGGCGACGGGCTGCGCTTCGAGATCCACGCGCCCCGGACCGCCGCGGAGGGCCTGGCGCTGCTCGACACCATCCTCGACGTGGAGCGCCGCAGCTGGAAGGGCCGGGAGGGGCACGGCATCGACCGCGGCGCGATGCGCACCTTCTACAGCGCGATGGTGCCGCGGCTGGCGGCGCGTGGGGCGCTGCGCGTCACCCTCGCCCACGGCGACGACGGCCCCGTCGGCTACGTGCTCGGGGGCCTCCGGGGCGCCAGCTACCGGGGCCTGCAGATCAGCTTCGACGAGCGCCACCAGGCCGTCTCCCTCGGCAACCTGCTCCAGCTCCACACGGTGACGGGCCTGTGCGCCGAGGGCGTGGAGGTCTACGACCTCGGGATGCACATGCCCTACAAGGAGCGGTGGGCGGAGCAGCAGGTGGAGACCGTGGCGCTGGTGGTGCGGTGAGCGCCATCCCCTCCGTCAGCGTGGTGGTGCCCACCCTCGACGAGGCGCGGGCCCTGCCCGGGCTGCTCCGGCGGCTGGCCTGGCTGCCGCTGCGCGAGGTGATCGTCGTCGACGGCGGGAGCCGGGACGGCACCGCGGGGATCGCGGCGGCTGCGGGGGCGCGGGTGGTGCGGACGGGCACCGCAGGGCGCGGGCCGCAGCTCGCCCGTGGGGCCGCCGAGGCGCGGGGCGAGGTGGTGTGGTTCCTCCACGCGGACGCGCGCCCGCCACTCGACGCCGTCGCGCGCATCCGCGAGGCGCTGGCGGGCGACGACGTGGTGGGCGGCGCCTTCCTGCTGCACACCGTGCCGGGCGGGGGACCGTGGTCGCTGGGACCCCTCCTGCGGGTGGCCGACCTCCGCAGCCGGTGGACCGGTCTGCCGTACGGCGACCAGGGCATCTTCTGCCGGAGGGAGGCGCTGGACGCCGTGGGGGGCGTGCCCGCACAGCCCCTCTTCGAGGACCTCGAGCTCAGCCGACGTCTGCGCGCGCGCGGACGCCTCGCGCGGGTGCCCCAGGAGATCGAGGTGAGCGGGCGTCGCTTCGAGGCCCGTCCGCTCGCGTCCTTCGTGGCGATGCACGCGCTGCCGGTGCTCTACCGGCTGGGGGTGCCCCCGGCGCGGCTGGCGCGCTGGTACGCGCCGGTGCGCTGAGCGCGCCTCACTCCGAGATGGTGGGCGCGCCGTCGAGGACGAAGGAGGCCAGGAAGGTGGCGAGGTGGGTGGCCGCGTCGTCGCGCTCGAAGAGCACGAAGTGCGCGTCCTTGCCGCCCGCCGCGTCGTAGGTGCCCACCACGCCGGTGATGCCGCCGAGGTTCTCGCCCACGGGCAGGCTGACCTCCGGGTAGCGGTTGGTGTCGAGCGGGGTGGAGGTGCGCACCAGCTGCTGCAGGCCGAGCACCCGGGTGAGCGGCGACTGCGTCGCGTCGGGGCTGAAGGTGTCGCCGCGGCCGAAGATCTGGAAGACGTGGCGGCGGGCCAGCTCCCCGCGGGGCTCGCGGAGCAGGTAGCCGCCGAAGTTCACGCCGTCGGAGGCCTCGGCCAGCATCTGGGCGAGGTTGAGCACGGGGTGGTTGCGGCCGATGTTCGGGTCGGCGAGCGCCACGCGCACCCCGGAGGGGATGTCGTTGGGGCTCGTCTTGTTCAGCAGGGTCTGGATGGTGAGCCCGCCGGCGCCCGACAGCACCACGGCGTCGACCTCGCCCTCGAAGGCCGCGAACAGGGGTCCCACCACGCCGCCCTGGCTGTGGCCCAGGTACACGAGGTGATCGACGTCGAAGGCGATCGCCGAGCCGGTGGGGGAGTCCTCGGCGGGGATGCCGGCGGCCAGCAGGCGCACGAGCGACCAGAGGTCGGCGGCCTCCTGGAGCACGTTGGCCCGCGCGGCCTCGAGGTTGATCGGATTGAAGAAGAGCACGTCGGGATCGAAGGCGCCCGGGTCGATCTCGAGCCACGCGTCGCGCTTGGCGGCCGGGTAGGTGTCGACCCCGCTGCGGGGGCCGTGCATCGGCGCGTCGAAGCCCACCATCGCGTAGTTCACGGTGGTGTCGAGGTCGTCGATGGACGCGAGCTGCTCGGCCAGGCCCTCGCGGAGGAAGGAGGTGTACGACCCGCCGGTGCCGTGCCCGTAGAGCACCACCGGCCAGCCGTCGGGCGGCATCGTGCCGTCCTTGGGCAGGCTGATCGCCACGTGCACCTGCTGGGTGCGGGGCGTCGCGTCGGGGTCGATGCCGCCCCCGTCGGCCGCCTCCTTGAAGGGCGGCGTGCCGGTCTGGAACTGGGGCAGGCCCACCAGGCCCTGGATCTCGGTGTAGAGGTCGGAGGCCTTGGTGCAGCCGCGGCTGGTGTCGCCGGACTCGGCGAAGGGATCGTCGCCACCACCGCAGACCACCGCGCCGGTGAGCTTGGGCGCAGACGTCGCGAGCACGGCGTCGTGCACCGCCTCGGGCAGGGCGTTCGTGTCCTGGATGGTGAAGACCGTGCCGCCGCGGATGCGGCTGGTGTCGAGCTGCAGCTCGGCGGCCCATGCACGCAGGGGGGCGTAGGCCTCGTAGGCGCGCGCCAGGCGGCTCTCGGTGGGGGCGCTCGCCCCGAGCATCGCCGCGAAGTCGGCGTCGGCCGTGAGCGGCGTGCCACCGTCGTCGGTGACGCCGTCGGAGAGCACCACCGCGTAGGTGTGGCCCGGCGTGAGCGGGCGACCGTCGAGCGGGGTGAGCGCGAGCCAGTTGCGGCAGATGTACTGCCCCCGCGCGCTCGAGGCGCTGAAGCTGGCGGGCTGGCTGTTCGCGGACCGGGAGCCCTCGGTGAGGTCGACCAGCGCGATGGTGGGTCCGCCGTCGGACAGGAAGGGGGTGCCCGAGGTGCCGAAGTCGAGGGAGGCGTTGTCGGGGAAGGTGGAGAAGCGCATGAAGATGGCCTGGTTCGGGCCGAAGCCGTCCACCAGGTCCTCGGCGTCCTGCAGCAGGCTGGCCACGACGTCGCCGAGCACGGGCACGAGCTCGCCGGGCGTGGGGTGACCCGACAGATCCAGCCTGCCGCTGGCGTCGATGCGCGCGTCGTTCGGGAAGGGCAGGCGGTAGAAGTCCTTCGTGACCGGCTGGCCCGGCACCTCGAAGATCATGCGGAAGGTGCCGCCGTCGTCGTCGGCGGGGCACTCGTCACCGAACCACAGGGGCAGCTCGAAGCCGCGGCAGGTGCCGTCGGTGCACGACAGGCCGAGCTGGCAGTCGGTGGGCAGGGTGCAGGCGTCGCCGAAGGGGGCCGTGCCCGGGGATCCCGGCAGCTCGCAGGTGCCGGTGCTCGCGCAGGCGAGGCCCAGACCGCACTGGGCCGACGCCAGGCACTGCGCGCCCTGGGGGAAGGCCCCCGGCTCCCCGATCAGCCGGCAGGTGCCGTCGCGACCGCAGAGGGTGCCCTCCTGGCACTCCGTCTCGAGATCGCACGCCTCGCCGAGCAGGGTGGGGATCGTGAACCCCTGGGTACACCCGGCCACCATGAGCAGGACCCACAGCCACAGCCTCGACATGACGCGCTCCTCGAAGGCACGAGGGCACGCTAGCCCCGGATGGATCGTCTGCCAAATGTCAACGTCGCGCGGCGGATCCGGCGACCCACGCGTCCACCAGACGGGGCAGCGCGGTCTCGGAGCCCTCGGCCACCACCTCGGCGAACCACGGCGCGCCGCTGGGCTCGGGGTTGACCTCCACGGTGTGGGCGCCCACCCGATGGGCGACGCGTCCGAAGCCCGCGGCCGGGTAGACGAGGCCGCTGGTGCCCACCGCGACGAAGGTGTCGGCGCGCAGCACGGCCTCCTCGATGCGATCGAGGAAGCGCGGCACCTCGCCGAACCACACCACGTCGGGCCGCAGGCGGGCCCCACACACGGCGCACGTCGCGTCGGGGTCCTGTCGTCCGGCCACCGCCACGGTGGGGTGGGCTTCGTCCCGCTCGCACCGCAGGCGGTGGAGGCTGCCGTGCAGGTCGAGCACCTCGGGGGCTCCGGCGGCCTGGATCAGGCCGTCGATGTTCTGGCTGACGATCACCACCCGCGACGGTCCCCAGGCCTCCTGCCAACGCGCCAGGGCCTCGTGCCCCGCGTTGGGGCGACACGTCGCCACGTGCAGCCTGCGCTCGTCGTAGAAGCGCCGCACCAGCGGCGGGTCGGCCCACCATGCCTCGGGCGTGGCCACCCGGGTCACCTCGTGCCCCTCCCACAGACCGTCGGGTCCGCGGAAGGTGGGGATGCCGCTGGCCGCCGAGAGGCCGGCGCCCACGAGGACCACCACGCGATCGGGATGCACCGGCGCCACCTCCGGACGGCTCGGCTAACCTGCTCTCGCGAAGCCCCGGAGGCGCACCTGCGCCCACCCTCCACCCGCCGATCCGTCCTCGTCGTGTTCCTGGCCGGCGCAGCCTGTTCCGCGGGCGGTTCCGACCGCGACACGGACGGCGACTCCGACCCGGCCTGCGCGGGCACGTCGGCGGCGCGCTGGGTCTGCGAGGGCACGGCCCCGCTCTCGGTGGGCACCGGGGAGGAGGCGCTCCTCCCCCTCGACGACGAGGGCACCCTGCTGCTGTGGCGCGGCACGCAGGGGCTGCAGCACGTCTTCGTCTCGGCGCGGCTCGCCGGATCCGGGGCGTTGCCGGTGGACCGCGCGCTGGTGGAGCTGCGGCTCTGGGAGCCCGGCGCCGCCGAGCCCCTGGAGGAGGCCCAGGTGTTCGGGGCGGCGCTCTGGCCCGACGGGGACGGCGTGCTCGTGCTCGGCGCCCGCTACGTGGTGCAGGATCCGGCGCGCGTGGTGGACCGGCCGCTCGACCTCACGGTGGCCCTGCGGCCGGTGGGCGGCGACGTCGAGGGGCGGGGCCTCGTGCCGGTGGTGGTGCGGTGGGGGCCCGGCCAGGCCTCGCCCGTTGCCGACGACACCGGCGCACCCTAGGCTCCCTCCATGGACGACGAACGCACCCGGGACCGGCTGGTGGAGCTGCTGCGCGGCGCCGCCCTGCGCGTGACGCAGGCGCGCGTGGAGGTGCTCGCGGCCCTGTGCGCGGCCCCCCGGGCCCTGTCCCACCGCGAGGTCAGCGAGGCCCTGCCCGCGCTCGACCAGGCCACCGTCTTCCGGAACCTCACGGCGCTGGCCGACGCGGGGCTCGTGCTCCGGGTCGATCTGGGCGACCACGTGTGGCGCTTCGCCCTCGCGGGCGCGCCGCGTGCCGTGCACGACCACCCGCACTTCACCTGCACGCGCTGCGGCGAGACCACCTGCCTCGACGAGGTGCGCGTGGAGGGCCCTCGGGTGGACCACCTCATGGTGGGCGCCGACGTGCAGATCCGCGGCACCTGCGAGAGCTGCCGCTAGCGCGTCGACCGCGCGGGCAGGTCAGGCCGTGGCCGGGCCGCGGAGCGCCTCGCGGACGTCGCCGTCGTAGAGCGCCTCGAGCGCGTCCAGCGCCTCGCCCACGTCGCGTCCGCGCACCTCGGGCAGGCGCACCTCCAGCCGCACCCGCAGATCGCCCGCCGGGCGGCCCTTGCGTGCCACGCCCTTGCCGCGCAGCCGCAGCACCTGGCCGGACTGGGAGTCGGGCGGGACCCGGAGCTTCACGGCACCCGTGAGGGTGGGCACCTCCACGGAGGCCCCGCGGAGCGCCTCGCCCACGGTGACGGGCAGCGTGAGCAGCAGGTCGTCGCCCTCGCGGCCGAACACCGGGTCGGCCGCCACGTGGATCGTGAGCAGCAGGTCGCCGGCAGGCGCGCCCTTGCCGCCCTCGATGCCCTGGCCGCGGAGGCGGAGGGTGCCGCCGTCGGTGACGCCCGGGGGGATGCGCACGGTGACGTTGCGCCCGTCGATGCCGATGGTGCGCTCGCCGCCGCGGACCGCGGTGCGGAAGTCGAGGGTCATCTCGGCGCGCACGTCGCGGCCACGACGGGGTGGGCGGGGTCCGCCGCCCCCGAAGCCGCCGAACCCCCCGAAGCCGCCGCGTCCGCCGAACATCTGCGACAGGATGTCGTCGAGGTCGACGCCCTGGTCGAAGCCGGGGTTGCCCTGGCTGGTCCACTGGCGGTAGGCGCGTGCCTTGTCGGCGTCGAAGCCGAGCTTCTCGGCGTCCTCGCCGAACTCGTCGTAGAGCTTGCGCTTGTCGGGATCGCCCAGCACGTCGTAGGCGCGGTTCACCTCCTTGAAGCGCGCCTCGGCAGCCTCGTCCCCCTGGTTGCGGTCGGGGTGGAACTGCTGGGCGAGCTTGCGGAAGGCCTTCTTGATCTCCTTGTCGTCGGCGGTCCGGGGGACCCCGAGGATCTCGTAGTAGCGGGTGTGCATGGAGGGCTCCGTGCCGTGCGCGGGGGCGGTCGCGGGGCGCCGCCGGCGGACCGGCTCGTGATGGCGAAGCCTAGCCACGGTGGGCGTCCCGTCCAGCGATGCGGTGCAGCGTGCTAGACAGGCGCGGTGCCAGGGCACGAGGAGGCCGTGTGGCCGAGCGCGGCGAGTCCAGTCCAGCGGAACGCAAGCCCAGCTTCTTCGAACGCTACGGTCCGGCCGCCCTCGCCACCGTGCTCGGGCTGGTGGCGATCGAGATGGCGCTCCTCACGCCGATGATCCGCTACGGCCTCGACCTGGGCTGGCTCTACACCTGGATCGCCGAGACCTTCGCCGTGGACGTGGCGCCCGCGCCGGCCGAGGACGGCTCGGTGGACGGCCGCCCCGGGTGGATCGCCGCCGCCGTGCTCGCGTGGACGATCCGGCGCCCCTTCAAGCCCCTGGAGCTCGCGCTGGCGGCGGTGCTCACGCCCGCGGTGGCGCTGCTGCCCTGGTTCCGGGAGCAGACCCCGGACGAACGACCGGCCGAGCCCTCCTGAACGTGGAGCCCTCGTGATCTTCCGCCAGCTCTTCGACCCGCGCAGCTCGACCTACACCTACCTGCTCGCCGACGGCGGGGAGGCCGTGATCGTCGACCCGGTCTTCGAGCACGCGCGGCGGGACGCGGCCCTCGTGCGCGAGCTGGGGCTGCGGCTGCAGTGGACCGTGGAGACCCACGTGCACGCCGACCACGTCACGGGCGGCTGGCTGCTGAAGCGCGAGCTGGGCAGCGGCACGGTGCTCGGGCACGGCGGGGGCGCCGACTGCGCCGATCGGCTGGTGCACCAGGGCGATCGCATCGCCTTCGGGGAGCGCTGGATCGAGGTGCGCGAGACGCCGGGCCACACCGACGGCTGCGTCACCTACGTGCTCGACGACCAGTCCATGGCCTTCACGGGCGATGCGCTCCTGGTGCGGGGGGCGGGGCGCACGGACTTCCAGCAGGGCGACGCCGCCCGGCTCTACCGGTCGATCCACGAGCAGATCCTGTCGCTGCCCGAGGACACGGCCCTGTGGCCGGCCCACGACTACAGCGGTCGCACCAGCACCACGGTGGGGGAGGAGAAGCGCTTCAACCCGCGGGTGGGCGGGGCCCAGAGCGTGGAGGACTTCGTCGGGTACATGACGAACCTCGGACTGCCCCACCCGCGCCAGATCGACGAGGCCGTGCCGGCCAACCTGCGCTGCGGCCGTCCCCTGGAGCCCGTGGGCGACGCGCCGGGCTTCGCGCCCCTGCGGTGGACCTTCGCCGGCATCTGGGAGATCGAGCCCGAGGACCTGCGCGAGGCGCTCTCCCGCGTCACGGTGCTCGACGTGCGGGACCCCGCGGAGCTGGACGGGCCGCTCGGCCACCTCCCGGGCGTGGTGAACGTGCCCCTCACAGAGCTGGCCGCCGGTGCCGACGTCCCCGAGGGCCCGCTGGTGACGGTGTGCCGCAGCGGAGCCCGATCGGCGCAGGCGGTGGTGCTGCTCGGGCGCCGGGAGCGCCGCGACGTCGCCAACCTGGCGGGCGGCATGCTCCGGTGGCGTGCCCTGGGCCTGCCCGTGGAAGGCGGCGCCGAGTAGCGCCCCGCGTCGTCTACGCCTTGCGGACGTACTCGAACTCCACCGGCTGCTTGTCGATGCCGCGGGAGGGCGGGGCGATCCAGTGCGCCATCTTCCCGGGCTCGGTGACCGCGTGCATCAGGCTGGCCACGTAGGCGCGGTCCTCGGCGGTGGGCAGCCAGCTGTCGCGCTGCGCCTCCCACGCCGCCGCGCTGATGGGCTGGCCCTCGCGGTCGAAGTGCTGGCCCGCGTAGATGCCCTGGCGGCGGAAGAAGCGGGTGGACGGCAGGCTGAGGCGGAAGTCCGTGCCGGCCTCCTCCAGCGCCCGGTTCCAGCGCTTGAGCACGCGCTCGCTGTCCTGCACGTAGGCGGCACGCAGCAGCTCGTTCATCGCGTTGCGCGTGGGGACCTCGCGGTAGACGAGGCGGCCGTCCTCCATCACCGGGAGGCGCTCCACGGTGTCGAGGGCCACGTGGTCGGTCCACTCGTGGTCCTCGCGGTAGCGGCCCTTCACGCCCGAGGCGAAGAAGTCCGCGGCGTTCGAGGAGATCTCGGAGCCGAAGAGGTCGAGCGAGTAGCTGAACCAGTAGGTGACGTACTTCTGGATGGTGGCCAGATCGATGCCGCCCACCGCGCGCACGTCGCCGTCGGGGGCCTCCCGCTCCAGCTCCACCGCGCGCAGCAGCACGCGCTTCACGCCGTCCTCGCCCACCGACAGGTGGTGGGCCTCCTCGGTGAGCATGAAGCGGCAGGTGCGCGACAGCGGGTCGAAGGCCGACTCGGCCAGGGCGGCCAGCTGGTACTTGCCGTCGCGGTCGGTGAAGGTGGTGAAGCAGAAGAAGGTGAGCCAGTCGGGGCAGGCCTGGTTGAAGGCGTCGAGGATGCGGGGGTTGTCGACGTCGCCCGCGCGGCGCTCCAGCAGGGCGTCGGCCTCGTCGCGACCGTCGCGGCCGAAGAAGCCGTGCAGCAGGTAGACCATCGCCCAGAGGTGGCGTCCCTCCTCCACGTTGACCTGGAAGAGGTTGCGCAGGTCGTACAGCGAGGGGGCGGTGGCGCCGAGGTGGCGCTGCTGCTCCACGCTGGCCGGCTCGGTGTCGGCCTGGGTGACGATGATGCGCTGCAGGACGTTCCGGTACTCGCCCGGCACCTCCTGCCACACGGGCTCGCCCATGTGGTCGCCGAAGCCGATGCGCCGGTCGTTCACGGCGTCGGCGAGGAAGATGCCCCAGCGGTAGTCGGGCATCTTGACGTAGCCGAACTGGGCCCAGCCGCCGGGCTCGGTGCTCACGGCCGTGCGCAGGTAGACGTCGTCGGCCTGGAAGCCCTCGGGACCCATGTCCTGCCACCACGACAGGAAGGAGGGCTGCCAGGTCTGGAGCGCACGCTGGAGGCGCTTGTCGCTGGCGAGGTCGACGTTGTTGGGGATGACGGCGTCGTAGTCGATGCTCATGTGCGTTCCCAGTCGAAGCGGGGGCGCTCCGGGTGACCGTAGAGCGTGAGGGCGCCCTGCTCGCCGGTGGCGTTGGGGCGCTGGAAGATCCAGTTCTGCCATGCGCTCAATCGCCCGTAGATGCGCGTCTCGCACGTCTCGGGGCCCACGAAGCGCAGGTTCTGCTCCATGCCCGTGAGGGCGTCGGGCGACAGGCTCACGCGCTCCTCCACGGCGATGCGCAGCTCGTCCTCCCAGTCGAGGTCGTCGGGGGCCAGGGTGACCAGCCCCAGCTCGAGGGCCTCGGCCCCGCCGAGGGCGCGCCCCTCGGTGGCCAGCGCGCCCTCCACGAGGGCCACGTCGCCGAAGAAGCGGTTCTGCAGGCGGGTGAGGCCCGTGGCCATGGGAAGCCGACCCTCCGACGCCGTGCGCGTGACGCGCAGCGTGGGGCCGCCGTCGACGTCGAGCATGTAGGCGCGGTCGGCGGCGAGCACGACCTCGGCCAGGCAGCCGGCGAAGCAGCTGCCCTCGTCGACCACGGCGAACATCGACTTCGCGGTGTTGTCGAGGTGACGGAGCACGCGGGCCTGCAGCCAGGTGATCTCGTCGGCGAGCCAGTCACCGGCGAGGGCGTGCAGGGCGGCGTCGTGGGCCAGCACCTCCACCGGGTCGCCCGCGGTGCGCAGCAGCACCAGGCCCACCTCGGGGAAGTTGAAGCGCAGGTGCACCAGCGCGTCGTCGAGCTCGCGGAAGGCGCGGAGCGCCCAGGTGGACGCGCCCTCGGCGCGCAGGGCCTCGGCGGTGGTGGGCGGGGGCGCCGTGGGGGCCTGGACGAGCAGCGTGGCGGTGCGGCCGTCGTCGGACAGCGTGAACTGCACGCTCCCGTAGGTGCGCGCGCCGTCGGCGCCCACCTCCACCTCGAGCGGGGGCAGCGCGATGCCCTGGGAGGCGCGCGCAGGACGGGCGGCTGCCACCTCGAGGGCGCGGGCCTGCACGGCCTCCTCCCAGCGGGAGCGGGGGTAGGTGGCGTCGACCAGGCCCAGGCGGAGGGCGTCACGGGCGCGGAAGCCCTCGGCCTTGGTGCAGAAGAGATCCGCCACGTCGCGCCGCACGCGCCGCTTGTCGACGAGGCGCGTGAGGCCGCCGGTGCCCGGCAGCACGCCCAGCAGGGGCACCTCGGGCAGGCTCACGGCGCTCGACCGGTCGTCGATGAGGAGGATCTCCTCGCACGCCAGGGCCAGCTCGTAGCCCCCGCCGGCGGCCGTGCCGTTGAGGGCGGCCACCCACACCTGGCCGGACTCGGAGGTGGCCTCCTCGAGGCCCACCCGCGTCTCGTTGGTGTACTTGCAGAAGTTCACCTTGAAGTGGTGGGTGCTGGTGCCCAGCATCGGGATGTTCGCGCCCGCGCAGAAGACCTTGGGCTGCGCCGAGGTGACGAGGACGACCCGCACCTCCGGGTGCTCGAAGCGCAGGCGCTCGCTCACGTCACGCAGCTCGATGTCGACGCCCAGATCGTAGCTGTTCTGCTTGAGCTGGTAGTCGGGGCGCAGGCCGTTGTCCTCGCCGATGTCGAGCGTGAGCGTGGCCACCGGCCCGTCGAGACCGAGCCGCCAGTGGCGGTAGGCCGAAGGGTGGGCCTCGAAACTGTCGACGCGGACCACCTGTCCGTGTCCCATCCGACCTCCTGGGGCGTGCTGATCGGGGCCAGTCGGGTAGCGCGCCAGACACGCCACGGCACCCGTGCCGCAGGGGACGGGCTGGGCGCCGCAGGTGCCGGGGTTAGGGGCGGCGCGGAGGGTGCGTGTGCCGCAGCTGACCGCCGAGGCCTGGACCGCGTGGGGTGGGGCGCTCGCCGTCGCCGTTGCGCTGCTCCAGCTGGCCCTGCACCGTCGGCTGGACCTCGGCGGGCTCACGCTCGCCACCGGCACCGTCCTGTGGATCGCGAGCGAGGGCGGCGAGGCGCTCGCGGGCTGGCTCTGCGCTGCGGCCCTCGTGGCCGGGCTCGCGTGGTGGCGAGGCGTGCGCAGGGGCGTCGGGCGCCCCGAGCTCACGGGGGCCGTGGGCGTGGTGAGCGTGCTCGCGCTGCTGGCGCCGCTGTGGGTGGTCCCGCTGCTCCCGGCGGTGCAGCCCGACCAGGTCGCCGGGGCCGGGGCGGGCGTGGTGGCGCTCGCCGGCGCCGTGTCGGTGCTGCTCGCCACGGAGCGGCGTGGCCTGGTGGGGCAGCGCACCTACCACTGGCGCGAGGTACCGATCGACGGGCCCACCGGCCGGTCCGGGGAGGGCGCGTGAGCTGGATCGAGGGCCTGCGCCGTCGCCTCGCCACGTGGGACGCCCAGGCCGCGAGCGCCACCCTGGCGGGCTTCGAGGCGCGCCACGGGCTCGACCTGCGCAGCCGCCGCGTGGTGGTGGCCTCCCTCGACGCCGCACGGCGCGCGCTCCACCCCGACGGGCGTCCCCTCGTCGAGCACCACTGGGCGTCGTGGTGCGAGCCCTGCCTCGACGAGCTGGACGTGATCGAGCGGCTCGCGGAGCGCCTGGGCACCCGCGCCGACGTGGTGGGGGTGTCGTGGGATCGGCTGGACTCGGCCGACGAGGCGCCCGAGACCACCCGGGCGCGCGTGGCCGACCTGGCCCTGCGACACGGCCTGTCGTGGCCCACGCTGGTGCTCGACACCGACGCCGAGGCGCTGTTCGCGGCCCTGTCCGTGCCCGTGCGCACCGTGCCCTTCACCCGGGTGCTCGACGCCGACGGCGGGGTGCTGCGCACCGTGCAGGGCCCCCTGTCGGCCGCGGACGTCGACGACATCACCCAGCTCGTGGGGGTCTAGGTGCCCGTCCCGCTCGGCTTCCCGCCCGAGGCCTCGGTCCTCACCCCCGACGGGCCGCGGCCCCTCGGGTCGATCCAGCCCGGCGACCGGGTGCTCGCGGTCGACGCGGAGGCGCGCACCCTCGCCCCGGCCCGCGTGGTGGCGGTGCGCGAGGAGGTGGCCGACCAGCTCGTGACCATCGAGACCGACGGCCACACCGTGCCCGCGGCCGCACCGGGCACCGGCTTCTACGACGCCTTCGAGGAGCTCTTCCGGGCGGCGGGCAGCCTGTCGGCCCTGTCGGAGCTGCTCGTCGTGGAGGGGCAGGCGCTGGAGCCCCGGGTGGTGCTGGAGGTGCCCGAGCGCGACGCGCCGGGGGCGCGCGTGCTGCACCTCGTGCTGGAGGCGCCGGCCCACGCCCTGGTCGTGGACGGCGTCGTGGTGCGTCACAAGGAGGGCTGAGCGGGCGTCTGCTGGCGTCTGGCGCGTGAAGTCGGAGGGCTGCGCGATTAGGGCCGGAGACCGCAGTCCGGCATCCCCGAGAGGCCTCCGTGCTCCCCACCAGCCTGCTCTCCGGCGACAACGCCGCCTTCCTCGACGAGGCCTACCGTCGCTGGCTGGCCGATCCGCAGAGCGTGCCCGAGGTGTGGCGCGATCTCTTCGCGTCCCAGCAGGACGAGCCCGTGAACGGGGCGCGCTTCGACGCCCCGCCCCCCGACACCCGCAGCATCTTCTCGGGTGCCCGCGACGCCGGCGTGGGGGCAGGGGAGGGCCTGCGCATCGCCCAGCGGCAGTCCGCCGTGGTGCAGTTCATCAACGCCTGGCGCGTGCGGGGTCACTTCAAGGCCGCCATCGACCCGCTGGATCGGCGCGAGACCCGCGACCACCCCGAGCTCACGCTGGAGCACTACGGACTCACCGAGGCCGATCTCGACGCCGAGGTGCCCACCGCCCCCATGTTCGGCATGCCGCCCGTGGCGTCGATCCGCGCCATCCGCGATCGCCTCCACGAGGTCTACTCGGGGTCGATCGGCGCCGAGTTCATGAACATCGACGACATGGCGCAGAAGCGGTGGGTGCAGGAGCAGCTCGAGACGCTGCCGGGCACCGAGGTGCTCACGCGCGACCAGGAGCTCCGGGTCCTGCGCAAGCTGTGCGACGCCGAGAGCTTCGAGCGCATGCTCCACGTGCGCTTCCCCGGCACGAAGCGCTTCAGCCTGGAGGGGGGCGAGACCCTCATCCCGCTGCTCGACATGCTCATCTCGGAGGCCGGCCGGCAGGGCGTGGTGGAGGTGGTGCTCGGCATGGCCCACCGCGGCCGCCTGAACGTGCTCGCCAACGTGCTCGAGAAGCCGCCCCGCCGCATCGTGCAGGAGTTCGAGGACACGATGGGGCCCGCGCACGGCTCCGGCGACGTGAAGTACCACCTCGGGTACTCGTCGGACGTGATCACCGCGCACGGCGAGTCGGTGCACCTGTCGCTCACGCCGAACCCGAGCCACCTCGAGGTGGTCAACCCGGTGGTCGAGGGCCGCGTGCGGGCCAAGCAGGACCGGGTGGGTGACGACGCCCGCGCCCGCGCGATGCCGGTGCTGCTGCACGGCGACGCCGCCTTCATCGGCCAGGGCTCGGTGGCCGAGGTGCTCCAGCTGTCGGAGCTGGCGGGCTACCGCACGGGGGGCACGGTCCACGTGATCGTGAACAACCAGATCGGCTTCACCACCGCCCCCAAGGAGAGCCGGTCCACCCCGTACGCCACCGACGTGGCGCGCATGATGGCCATCCCCATCCTGCACGTGAACGGCGAGGACCCCCGCGCGGTGGCGGCGGCGGTGCGCATCGCGGTGGCCTGGCGCCAGCGCACCCACCGCGACGTCGTCATCGACATGTACTGCTACCGCAAGCACGGGCACAACGAGGGCGACGAGCCGAGCTTCACGCAGCCCCTGATGTACGAGGAGATCCGTCGGCGGCCTACGCCCCGTGAGGTCTACGCGCAGCGGCTGGTGGAGCTGGGGCGCATCTCGGCCGGCGACACCGAGCGCGTGCTGGCCGAGAGCCAGGACACCATGGACGCGCACGCCCGCCCTGCGGAGGTGCGCGAGGAACCCGTGGAGCGTCCCACCGAGGACGACGCCAAGGCCGACGATCCCGATCTGGCGCTCTACGAGGACGACGGGAACGGCGAGGTGAACCCGGTGGGCCGCATGGAGGTCTCGCCGCTGAAGGGTCGCTGGCTCGCGCTCACCGACGGCCGCATCGACGAGGAGGTGGCCACGGGCCTGCCGATGGAGCGCCTCCAGTCCCTGCTCCGGCGCGCCAACGAGCTGCCCGAGGGCTTCTCGGCCCACCCGAAGGTCCAGCGCCTGCTGCGCCAGCGCCTCGAGATGGCGGAGGGCGAGCGGCCGGTCGACTGGTCCACCGCCGAGCAGGCCGCCTTCGCCGCCGTGGCCACGGACGGCTTCGTGGTGCGCCTGTCGGGCCAGGACAGCGCGCGCGGCACGTTCAGCCAGCGCCACGCGGTGTGGACCGACGTGAAGACCGGCGACGAGCACTTCTCGCTGGCCCACCTCGAGGCCGACCAGGGCGCCTTCTGGGCGATCGACTCGAACCTGTCCGAGCTCGCCGTCCTCGGCTTCGAGTACGGCTTCAGCATCGACACGCCCGACGGGCTGGTGCTCTGGGAGGCGCAGTTCGGCGACTTCGCCAACGGGGCCCAGGTCATCGTCGACCAGTACCTCGCGTCGAGCGAGCAGAAGTGGGGCCGCTTCTCGGGCCTCGTGATGCTGCTGCCCCACGCCTACGAAGGGCAGGGGCCGGAGCACTCCTCGGCCCGCCTCGAGCGCTTCCTGCTGCAGTGCGCCCAGGACAACATGCAGGTGGCGAACTGCACCACGCCGGCCAACTACTTCCACGTGCTGCGCCGGCAGGTGGTGCGGCACGTGCGCAAGCCGCTGGTGCTGTTCACGCCCAAGAGCCTGCTGCGTCACCCGGCCTGCGTGTCCACCCTGGAGGAGCTCGCCGAGGGCGTCTTCCGCAGGGTGATCGCCGACCCCCGGGAGGATCTCGAGGACGAGGCCATCCGGCGCATCGTCTTCTGCAGCGGCCACGTCTACTACGACCTGGCGGCCGCCCTCGAGCAGCACCCCGACGCCGCCCACGTCGCGGTCCACCGCGTGGAGCTGCTCTACCCCTTCCCGGAGGCCGACGTCCGCGGACTCATCCAGGATCTGCCCGACGACGTCGAGATCGTCTGGTGCCAGGAGGAGCCGCGCAACATGGGCCCGTGGCCGGTGCTCTCGCCCTGGCTGCAGGCCTGCCTACCGGACGACCGGAGGGTGCGGTACGTCGGGCGCGCCGCGGCCGCGTCCCCGGCCACCGGCAGCCACCACCAGCACCAGCGTGAGCAGGAGGCCCTGGTGGCCGCCGCGCTCACGCTGTCGTCCTCCTGACCGTCTCCCGAGCCTCTCACCCTCCGGGGCCCGTGCCCCGCTCCCAGGCGCCCGCCGCCCCAGCCGCGAAGGAAGCCATGGCCCTGCCCGTCACCATCCCGAAGATCGGCGAGTCGGTCGCGACCGTCTTCATCAACAAGTGGCTCAAGAAGCCCGGCGACCACGTCGAGGTGGGCGAGAACCTGCTCGAGATCGACAGCGACAAGGCCTCGATGGAGGTGCCGTCGCCCGCCTCGGGCACCGTCACCGAGCTGCTCGCGGCCGAGGGCGACGAGGTGGAGGTGGGCGCCGTGGTGGCCCAGCTCGACGAGAACGGCGTGGCGGCCGCAGCACCCGCGGAGGCCCCTGCCGCGGCGGACGAGGCGCCCGCGCTCACGGAGGCGCCTGCCGCGAAGGGCGACGTGAAGGCCGGTCCCGCGGCGCGGGCTGAGGCCTCGGAGCAGGGCGTGGACCTGTCGGGCGTGAAGGGCTCCGGCAAGGGCGGTCGGGTCACCCGGGCCGACGTGTCGAAGGCCGTGGCGCAGGGAGGGCAGCGCGCCGAGCCGCCTCCGGCCGCGAAGGCCCCGGCGGTCGACGACACCGAGCGCGTCACGCGCGTGAAGATGTCGCCCCTGCGGCGCACCGTGGCCCGGCGGCTGGTGCAGGCCCAGCAGGAGGCCGCGATGCTCACGACCTTCAACGAGGTCGACATGAGCGCGATCATGGCGGTGCGCAAGCGCTACCAGGACCGCTTCGTGGCCCGTCACGGCATCAAGCTCGGCTTCATGAGCTTCTTCGTGAAGGGCGTCATCGAGGGCCTCAAGGCCTTCCCCGCGGTCAACGCCGAGATCGACGGCAACGACGTCCTCTACAAGCGCTACTACAACCTCGGCGTGGCCGTCAGCGGACCCAAGGGCCTCGTGGTGCCGGTGCTCCGCGACGCCGACCGCCTCTCCTTCGCCGAGACCGAGCAGGGCATCGCCGAGCTCGCCACGCGGGCCCGCGACAACAAGCTCCGCCTCGAGGACTTCGACGACGGCACGTTCACCATCTCGAACGGCGGCGTGTTCGGCTCGATGATGTCGACGCCGATCCTCAACCCCCCGCAGGTGGGCATCCTGGGCATGCACAACATCGTGGAGCGCGCGGTGGTGCGCGACGGCCAGATCGTCATCGCCCCCATGATGTACCTCGCCCTCAGCTACGACCACCGCATCATCGACGGCCGCGAGGCCGTGAGCTTCCTCGTGCGCGTGAAGGAGTGCGTGGAGGACCCCGAGCGGTTGCTTCTCGAGGTCTGATCCGCTGGGGCTCCACGGCAGCCGCCACGGAGGCACAGAGAGCACGGAGGCCGGCACAGAGGGAGGCGGGGGTGGGGCTCTGTGGCTCCCTGGGTGGGTTCCGCGGGGCCTGGGGGCGTCGGGGCGCGGGCGTTGCCCTGGTGGGCGGCGCGTTGCCGCGCCGCGCCGGGAGGCACAGAGGGTCGCCACGAGGCGGGGGGTGCCGCTGCGGTCCTCGCTCTGTGCACCCCTCTGCGTCCTCTGTGCCTCCGTGGCGGCTGCCGAACCCGCACCCGGGCTTCTCTCCCGGGAATGGGCTAGGAGGGGATGTTCGAGCGGTCCGACACCCAGGCGCCCCGTGTCTTCCCGCGATGTGAGTTCTCGCGGCGTCTCCAGGTCGATGACCCTTGAAGTTCCCTGATCTGCGGCTCGCGGAGCCGCTCCTTCGTGCCGTCGAGGCCGAGGGCTACGTCACGCCCACCCCCATCCAGCAGCAGGCCATCCCCCACGTGATCGAGGGGCGGGATCTGCTCGCGGTCGCCCAGACGGGCACCGGCAAGACGGCGGCCTTCGCGCTGCCCGTGCTCCATCGCCTCGCGCCCGCGGCGCCGGGACGGGGCCGCCCCATCCGGGTGCTGGTCCTCGCGCCCACCCGGGAGCTCGCGGCACAGATCGCCGACAGCTTCGGATCGTACGGGCGCCACCTCGACTTCCGCCACGCCGTGATCTTCGGCGGCGTGGGCAAGGCCGCGCAGAAGGCGGCGCTGCGGCAGGGCCTCGACATCCTCGTGGCCACGCCCGGTCGCCTGCTCGACCTGATGGGCGAGGGGCTCGTGGACTTCCGGCGCCTCGAGGTGCTGGTGGTCGACGAGGCCGACCGCATGCTCGACATGGGCTTCATCCACGACGTGCGCAAGGTGATCTCGGCGCTGCCCACCCAGCGGCAGACGCTGCTCTTCTCGGCCACGATGCCCGAGGCCATCGTGTCGCTGAGCCAGCGCATCCTGCGGGATCCCGCGCGCGTCGAGGTGACGCCGCAGGCCAGCACGGCCGAGAAGGTGCGCCAGCACCTGCTGCTCGTGGAGCGGCCCGACAAGAAGCGGCTCCTCGAGGTGCTCCTGCACAAGCCCCAGGTCGAGCGTGCCATCGTCTTCACGCGCACGAAGCGCGAGGCGAACAAGGTCACCGAGCACCTCGTCGAGGCGGGCATCGGCGCCGCGGCCATCCACGGCAACAAGTCCCAGACCCACCGGGAGCGCGCGCTCGGCGACTTCCGCGACGGCGCCGTGAAGGTGCTGGTGGCCACCGACATCGCCGCCCGCGGCATCGACGTGGACGGCATCAGCCACGTCATCAACTACGACCTGCCCAACGTGGCCGAGCAGTACGTGCACCGCATCGGCCGCACGGCCCGCGCCGGCCGCGCCGGCATGGCGCTGTCCTTCTGCGACCTCGAGGAGCGCGCCTACCTGCGCGACATCGAGAAGCTCATCCGCCAGCCCATCCCGGTGGTGGAGCAGCACCCCTACAAGTCCACCCACCCGCCGGGCGCGGTGGCCCGGCCGGCGCCCCGTCCGCCTGGAGGCGGCCGCGGGCCACGCCAGGGTGGTCGCGGCGGCGCGGGCGGACGGGGTCGATCCCGCCGGTAGGCGCGGCCCCGGATCACGGCGCGCTGCGCGCGCCCCCGTCGCGTCCCCGCGGACGTCCCAGGGCCCAGATCGCCCCCACCAGCGTGCCCGCCACGGTGGCCATGGACTGCAGGTCCACGGGCTGGCCCGTGGTGACCGCCCAGGCCACGAGGCCGAGGCGGGCGGCGGGCAGGGTGGCCCACGCCACGGCGCACGGCCCCAGGGCCAGGGTCCACGCGTAGGGGAGGGTGCGTGGCACGGCGAGCAGCGCCCCGAGCGCCACCGCCGCCGGCCACCCCGCGTGTCCGGTGGCCCCCTCGCGCCGCGCGAGCCACGCGAGCGGGAGCAGGCAGGCAGCGGCCACCGACGGGGCGGCCAGGCCACCCAGCGGCGTGTGCCCGGCCACCCAGGCGGCGAGCGAGCGCTGGCCGTCCTCGGGGAGCTGGCGCCAGGCGGCCAGCACGCCACCCCAGGGGGTGCTCGTCAGCACGGGATCCAGCAGGAGGAGCGCGCCCGCCGTCGCCGCCGCCCCCGCGGCCGTGAGGCGCAGGTCGCGGCGCCGCGCCATGCCCACGAGCACCAGGGGCCACAGCTTGATGGAGCCCGCGATGCCGAGCGCCACGCCCGCCGCCGCGGGCCAGGTGCGGAGCAGGGCGGCAGCGAGGCCGATGGCCCCCGCCACGACCAGCTCGGCGTTGCCCTGCAGCAGGCCGGTGCCGACGCCACGGTGGAAGAGGGCGGCGGCCACGGCGAGCCCGCCCGCGGTGGCCCAGCGCCGCTCCTGGCCCGCGACCAGCCATCCGACCACGGCGGCCCCGATGGACAGCACCAGCACCCCGCGCCAGACGCGCACGGCCTCGGCGAAGGACAGCCTGGCGAGCAGCTCGAAGGGGAGCAGCGTCCACGCCGGGTACACGAAGCCCCCCCCGAGCTCCACGCCGCCCGCCGCCTGCCGCACGAGGTCGGGGTCGGGGAGCGCCGCACGCGGACTCCAGGCGCGCGCCGTGGCCCAGTAGACGCCGAGGTCGGGGGCGACGCCGGGGCGGGAGGGCCAGGCGGGACGCAGCGCGAGGGCGACGCCCACGAGGGCGGCCAGGGCGGGTCCGGCGAGTCGGGCGACGGTGGCCGGGGTGCTGCGGTCGGCCATCGAGGCGCCTCCCGCCGGTGGCTATCGCACGCGGCGGTCCCTGGCGTCCGAGGTGCGGACACCCGCGAGGCACGGAAGCACGGCACACCGTCGTGACGTGGGGCACGACGAGGCATCGCGTGGAGTCCCCGTGTGGTCTTCGCCCCCGGCCGTCACCGGCTTCGTCGCCTACGTGGGCGCGCTCGCGCTGCTGGGGGAGGTCTTCCCGCTCAGCCACGTGGGGATGTACGCCGAGCTCGGTGCGGCGGACCGCCACGAGAGCGCCGTGCCCGTGGTGCTCGTGGGCGGCCAGCGCGCGGCGATCGAGGCCTTCGACCGCTTCCGGGGTCCCGATCCCCACGACATCGAACCCTGGGATCGCTGCCGTGCCGTAGGGCCGTGCGGCGCCATCCCGAGCGACGACCCCCGGGACGCCGACATCGCGCGCTGGGTGCGGGAGCACCTGGCGCCCGAGGACGAGGAGGACGGTCCCGACGAGATCGAGGTGGCCTACGTGCGGATCCGCCCGGAGGGCGCGGAGGGCTTCTCCCAGACCACCGAGGTGGTGTGGCGTGGCCACGCCTGGCGGCGGTTCGTGCCGTGAACCCGGGCCGCGCGCTCTACGTGGTGGCGGTGGGGGTGGGCTGGCTGGGGCTCGTGGACGACCTCCCTCCGGCAGCCGAGGTCGCGCGCACCGCGGGCGGCGTGGTGGCGCTCGGCGGCGGCGGACCCGCGCTCACCGCGACCACCGTGCTGGTGCTCGCGCTCGCCGTCCAGACGGTACGTCGCCCCTCGCCCTGGGCTCCTCTGCTCCTCTTCGGGCTCCTCGCCGCCTACGCCGGGCTGGAGGAGGGCAGCGCCCCCCGCGGCCTGGCGGGTGCGGGCCACGGACGGGTGCTCGCCGGGGCCAGCCTCCTGGCGCTGGGGGCGGGCCGCCTCCGGGCACATCGCGCGCCCGACGACGACCGCGCGGCCCTGGAGCTGGCCTGTGGCGTCGTGGCGGCGCTCTACGTCCTCGCCGCGGTGGCCAAGCTGCGCGCGGGAGGCCTGGCGTGGCCCTGGCGCGCGAACCTCCCGATGCTCGTGTACGAGCGCAGCCTCGTGGTGGACGAGCCTCTCGCGAGCGTGCGCGCCTGGATCGCCCACCACCCGTCGTGGTGCGTCGCCGGCGGCGTGGCCGTGCTCGCCGCGGAGCTGTCGGCGGCCGCCTTCGTGCTTCCCCGCGCGCGCTTCGCCGTCGCCGGGATCCTGACGGCGATGCACCTGTCGCTGGGGATCTGCGTCGGGTACGCCTACCTCGACTGGGTGGCCGGCGTCTGGGGACTCGCGCTGTGGACGCGCGGCCTGCGCGGCGGCCGCACGGGGGCCGACGGACGGCTCGAAGGTGGCCGAGGGACGACCTCAGCCACCCTTGGGGCCGGACTCCTCGCGGGCGGGCTCTGACGGGCGCTCGCCGCGGTGGTACCGCGTGGGCCGGGGCCGTGCGGTGAACACCTTGGGAGGTGGCGCCTGGCGATCGGACTTCATGGGGGCTCCCTCATCCACCCTGGGGGATCGGATCGACACGCCGCCTCCTTCACCCCGTCCGCTCGCGACGTCCCGAGTCCATCACCCGGATCTGACGAAACCTTGGTTCGCAAGCGATCAGGGAGCGACCCAACACCGTCCGTCCCAGGATGTCTGCAGCAGGTAGAGGGCCGCGAGCACCTTGTGATCGATCAGCACGCCCTCGCGACGCCGCGAGGCCAGCCACGCCGAGACCTCCGTGAGGGCGACGCGGTGCACGGTGATGTCCTCGGTGGCGTCGCCGCCGCCGGGGCCCACCTGCTCCAGGCCGCGTGCGAGCCACAGGTCCACCCGCTCGTCGCACATGCCCGCGGAGGAGGGTCCGTCGGCCACGAGCAGCCACCGTGTCGCGACGTACCCGGTCTCCTCGAGCAGCTCGCGGCGTGCGCCCGCCAGGCTGCCCTCGGCCTCGGCCCCCGGCACGTCGCCCACGAGGCCTGCCGGCAGCTCCACCACGCGTGCGCCCACCGGCCGGCGGTGCTGCTCCACCAGCACGAGCTCGTCGGCCTCCGTGAGCGCCACGATCGCCACCACGCCGCGTGCGTGGGGGCGCGTGGCGTACTCCCAGCCCTGCTGCTCCCGGACCGCGAGGTGGTGGCCCTGCCATCGGATCGGATCGTCGGTCACCGCGGACCAGGCCAGCACATGCGGTGGTGCGGCCCCACGTTCGGCACGTCGTAGACCCCGGTGCGCACCTCCCAGCCGTGCGCGGCGTAGAAGGGGACCGCGCGCAGACGGGCGTCGCACCACATCGGCGCGGCCACCTCGGCCTGCACCGCCTCGAGCAGGTGGCCACCGAGGCCGCGCCCCTGCTGGCCGGCCTGCACCGCCATGCCGCGCAGGCGCAGGGCGGGCGCGCTGGCGGGACGGTCGTCGGGGTCGTCGGGGTAGGGCTGCACCATCACGGTGACGCAGGCCTGGATCACCCCGTGCTCACGGAGCGCCCAGTGCCGCGTGTCGGCGGCGTCGTCGCCCGGCATCGCGGCCGTGTGGCGCGGCCGACCCACACGGAGCACCGCCCACCGCAGGTCCATCAGCTCCTCGGCGGTGGCCGGCGCCACCGAGAGGCCGGGGCCCTCGCCCGGGCGCGACACGGCTAGAGCTCGCGCTGCGAGATCTGGCGGCCCAGGCGGAAGACGCGCTCGCGGAGCGGCTTGCCCGCGGCGTCGTACTCGGTCCAGGTGCCGTCCTTCTGCCCGTCGACCCAGGTGCCCTGCAGCCAGACCTTCGTCTTCGGGTCGAGGAAGGACCACACGCCCTCGCGGCCGCCGTCGTGCATCGGACCCTCCTCGGCGAGGTCCCCGTCCTCGTCGTAGAGCATCCAGTAGCCGTCCTCCGCGTCGCCCACGTAGGGGCCCTCGGACGCCAGGTTGCCGTTGGCGTGCCACGTGAACCAGTGACCCGTCTTGCGGCCCATGTCGTAGGCGCCGGCCGTGCGGCGGGCGCCGTCCTGCCACCAGGATCGGGAGGGGCCGTGGCGCACGGCGCCGGTGTCGCCCGGCACGCCGCACCACAGCTCGAAGCCCGCCGGCGGCGCGGCCCCGTACTCGCGCGCACCGGGTGCACACCCGAGGACCGTCTGCACCACCTCGGTGTCGCGGCCCATCGCCGTGACGCCCCCGCGGCGCGGGCAGCCCGCGAGGGAGGGGAGGACGAGCAGGGCGGCGAGGGAGAGCAGGGCGGAGGAGTGGGGGCGGGTCACGCGCGGGCTCCGGCGGTTGCGGGGGATCGTCGCCGACGGTAGCACCTCCGGTCGGCGCGGGCACGCGCGCGGAGGTGGCATGGATCGCGCAGTCCCGGTCGTCCTGGCCTCGCTGCTGCTGGGTGGCTGCCCCAAGGAGGCCGCGCCCGTGACCTCGTGGTGGGAGGCCGACGAGGCGTCACGGCAGGCGGTCGAGGACCCGCCGCTGGCCCACCTGCCTGCCCCGAAGGACCTGGATCTCGTCGGTGCCACCGTGCTCACGGCCACAGGCGCGCGGCACGCGCCAGGGCGTGTGCTGGTGCGGGACGGACGCATCGCGTGGGTGGGGGACGAGGGGGAGGGGCCGGACTGTGCGGCGTGCGAGGTGGTGCGCGCCGACGGTGCCTGGGTCACGCCGGGCCTGATCGACACCCACAGCCACCTCGGCGTGTACCCGTCGCCGCACCTCCGGGCGCACGGCGACGGCAACGAGGCCACCTCGCCCACCACCCCGGGCGTGTGGGCCGAGGGCTCGGTGTGGCCCGGCGACCCCGGCTTCCGCCGCGCGGTCGCGGGCGGCGTCACCACCCTGCAGATCCTCCCCGGGTCCGCGAACCTCGTGGGCGGACGCGGCGTGGTGGTGCGCCCGATCCCGGCGCGGGGCGGTCGCGCGATGCGCTTCCCGGGCGCCCCCGAGACCGTGAAGATGGCCTGCGGCGAGAACCCCAAGCGCGTCTACGGGGACGGCGGCGGCCCGAGCACGCGCATGGGCAACCTCAAGGTGATGCGCGAGACCTTCCTGCGGGCGCAGGGCTACCTGGAGGCCTGGGCGCAGGGGGACCCGCCGGAGCGCGACCTCGATCTCGACACGCTCGCCGGCGTGCTCGAGGGGCGCTTCCTCCTCCAGGTGCACTGCTACCGCTCCGACGACATGCTCTCCTTCCTGCAGCTCGCGCAGGAGTTCGGCTTCCGCGTGCGCGGCTTCCACCACGCCATCGAGGCCTACCGGATCCGCGACATCCTCGCGGCGCAGGAGGTGAGCGTCTCCACCTGGTCGGACTGGTGGGGCTTCAAGGCGGAGGCCTGGGACGCCGTGCTGCAGAACGCGGCGCTCGTCGCGGAGGCGGGGGGCCGCGCGGTCATCCACTCCGACGACGCCCTCGGCATCCAGCGGCTGAACCAGGAGGCCGCCAAGGCCTGGCACGACGGCCTCGCCGTGGGCATCGACCTCGAGGAGGACGAGGCCCTGCGGTGGATCACCGCGAACGCGGCCTGGACCCTGGGGCTCGACGACGAGACGGGCAGCCTCGAGGCGGGCAAGCGGGCCGATCTCGTGCTCTGGGACGCCCACCCCTTCTCGGTCTACGCGCGCGCGCAGCGGGTGTGGATCGACGGCCGGCTCGTGTACGACCACGAGGTGCCGGTGGCCTGGTCCGACGTCGAGCCCGTGCGGGAGGTGGGCCCATGATCGCCTGGATGCTGGCGGCGGCGCTCGCGGCCCCGTGCGAGGCGCTGACGAACGTGGTGGTGCACCTGGCGGACGGTCCGGTGGCCGACGCGCACGTGGCCTGGTCCGACGGCGTCATCACCTCCGTGGGCGCCGGGCCGGCGCCGGCCGGCTGCACCGCCACCGCCGCGCCGGGGCGGCAGGTCACGGCGGGCCTCGTCTCGGTGGGGCTGCAGCTCGGCCTGGTGGAGATCGAGCTCGAGCCCTCCACCCGCGACGACGCCTGGGACCACGATCCGGTCCGCGCGGCCCTGCAGGTGGCCTGGGCGTACAACCCGCGGAGCGCAGTGGTGCCGGTGTCGCGCATGGGGGGCCTGACCTCGGCGCTCGTGACGCCCACCGGCGGACTGGTGAGCGGGCAGGCGGCGTGGGTGGCCACCGCGGCGTCCACGCAGGCCGACGCCGTGGTGAAGCCCAGCGCGGCGGTGGTCGTGCACCTCGACGGCCTCGACAGCCGCGCCGCCGCCTGGACCCGCCTGCGGGAGCTGATCCAGGATGCGCGACACGCCGCCGCGAGCGGGGCCCTCCGCAGCTGGCAGGGACTCGATCAGCACGGCGCGAGCCGACTCGACCTCGAGGTGCTCGCCCGGGTCGCGCGCAAGGAGCTGCCCCTGCTCGTCCACGCCGATCGCGCGGCCGACCTCGAGGCGGCGATCGCCTTCGCGGCCGAGCAGGCGGTGGACGTCGTGGTGCTCGGAGCCGCCGAGGGCTGGCTGGTGGCCGAGCGCCTGGCCGCGGCCGGGGTGGGGGTGCTCGTCGAGCCCCTCGTGCATGGCGCCGGTTCGATGGACCAGCTGCACGGGCGACCCGACAACGCCGCGCGGCTCCACGCGGCGGGCGTGCAGGTCGGGCTGGTGCACGTCGACACGATGAACGCCCGTGCGCTGCGCTTCGTGGCGGGGAACGCGGTGCGTGAGGGTCTGCCTCACGCGGCGGCGCTGGAGGGGATCACGCGGGTGCCGGCGCGGCTGCTGGGGCTCGAGGATCGCGGCGACCTGGCCGTGGGTCAGCGCGCGGATCTGGCGCTGTGGACGGGGGATCCGCTGGAGATCGCCTCGCGCCTCGAGGGCCTCTGGGCCGGAGGCGCACCCGTGAGCCTGCGCTCACGGCAGACCGACCTCCTCGACGCCTGGCGCACCGTCCCGCGCACGCTCACGCCCTGATCGCGTGCGGCGCGGGGCGTGCCGTGAGGAGGGCTCACGGTGTGCCGAAGAGCGCCCGGCAGTCCTCCAGCACCTCCGAGGGGTGCGTGCCCACGGCCACCACGGGGTACTCCCAGACGAGGACGCCCTGGGCGTCGAGGATCTTCGTGACCCGGCGGGGGACGGCCTGGGCGGCGGAGGCCGCGGAGCCGTAGTGGACGGCGAGTGTGCGGTCGCGATCGGTCCAGAGCGCGAAGGGGAAGGCCTGCTCCTGCGCCCAGGCGGCGTTCTCGTCGGGCGCGTCGAAGCTCACGCCCACGATGCGGATGCCGAGGGCCTCGAACTCGGCGTGGAGGTCGCGGTAGCCGCACCCCTCGACGGTGCAGCCCGACGTGCCGGCGGCCGGGTAGAACCACATGACGGTGGGGCGGCCGCGGAGATCGTCGGGGCCGCGCTCGGCGCCGTCGAGGTCGAGGGCGACGAAGTCGGGCAGGGCGAGCGCCTCGGCGGGCCGGGCGCCGTGGTCCGGATCGACCCGCGGCGTGGTGTCGACGGTGTCCTCCGACGCGTCGGAGTCGGCGTCCCCTGCGTCGGACGGGGCGGCGCAGGCCGCGAGGAGCACCGCAGCGGCGAGGGACGTCAGCGATCGCATGGGCACCTCCACCGGCCCCCTACAACGGGGGAGGCTCGGCGGGCTCGTCGCCAGCGGTCACGGGCACCGAGGCCCAGAAGGCGCCTCGGAGGTCACCGGCCGCGTAGCCGCGCGCGGCGTCCTGCGGGTAGCGGTCGTCGATCACGGACCCCACGTCGGCGGGGATCTGCTCCGCCGAGCCATGACAGGTGAGGCACAGGGGGTCGACGCCGATCGGCACGATCACGTGCACCTCGGCGCTCCCGTCCTCGGCGGGGGCGGCCAGGCCGTCCACGCCCTCGACCGGACGCTCGCCCTGGGCCTCGAGCCAGGCCTTCACCCAGCCGGGGGCCTCGTTCGCGGGGTTGCGCAGGCGCAGCGAGCTGCGCCCGAGGGTGACGCCGGTCATCTGCTGCACGCTGGCGGGCAGGCCGGGCGCGACGCTGGCGCACGTCTCGACGGCGTGGACCGGCCCGCCCTCGGCCATCGCCGCCTGCATGCGCGCCTTGAGCGTGCCGCCCAGCTGGGCGATGGCCGCGCGCCCGCGCGCGACGGCGCGATCCACCTGGGCCGGATCCAGCGGCTCGGCGGCGATGGCGACGGGCGCCTCCGCAGGCGGTGGCGCCTCGGGCGAGGAGGCGGGAGGCGCGTCCGGCGCGCCTCCGCAGGCCAGCAACGTCAGCACCCACCACATCCGAGCCTCCTCTGCGGCATCCCCATCACGCGTCCCGACGCGGTGGGCGACCCCAGCCGCCGCCGCCGGGGGTGGCCACCCGGACACGATCGCCGGGGGCGAGGGGCGTGGGATCGCCGGCCCACGCGCTCCAGCTCCCCCCGCGCCGCAGGGCGTCGGCGCCGGGGAGACCGTCCTCGCCGCCGCCGAGGCCCGGCGCGCCCGAACGCCGGCGGGTGGCGAGCAGGGCCGCGGTGGCCGGTGCCAGCACCTCCAGCTCCCGCACGAGGCCGTCGCCGCCCGGGTGGGTGCCCGCGCCGCCGCTGCCGGATCGCAGCGCGGTGGCGATCACCCGCACGGGCAGGCGCACCTCGAGGACCTCGGGGTCGGTCGCGCGGGTGTTGGTCATGTGCACCTGCCGGCCGCTCGCCCCGGCCGACGACGGCGAGGCGCCCTGACCACCGCCGAGCGTCTCGTAGTGGGACCAGTCGGGGCCCCCCAGGGTGAGGTTGTTCATCGTGCCCTGGCTGGCCGCGCGCGCGCCCCAGGCGCGCAGCAGGAGGTCCACCACGCGCTGCGAGGTCTCGACGTTGCCCCCCACCACGGCGGCGTCGGGCGGTGGGTGGAGCAGGCTCGGGGAGGGGAGCACGATCTCCACGCTGCGCAGCGCGCCCTCGTTGAGCGGCACGTCCTCGGCCAGCAGGACCCGCAGCGCGTACAGCACCGCGGCACGCACCACGGCGGGGGGCGCGTTCAGGTTGCCGGGGTGCGGGCCGCCGGTGCCGGTGAAGTCCACGCGCGCGCCCGTGGCGGTGCGCTGCACGGCCACGCGCAGCGGCAGGCCGTCGAGGTGATCCCCGGCCTGCCCCTCGGGCAGGTCGCGCACCCGGTCACGCACCGCCTCGTCGGCCGCGTCCTGCAGGTGGCCCATCCAGGCGGCGAGCAGGTCGGCGGGGCCCAGGGCGCGGAGGAGGCGGGCGGCCAGGGCGTTCGCGGCGATCTGGGCCTGCAGGTCGTCCCGCACGAGTCCCGGGTCCCGCGCGCCCTCGAGGAGGCGATCGAGGGGGCGGAGCCGACCGCCCTCGAGCAGGGGCTCCCGACGGAAGCACAGTCCCTCGTCGACCAGCGCGCGGCTGTGGGGCGGCATCGAGCCTGGCGTGAGCCCGCCGATGTCGGCGTGGTGGGCGCGGCAGGCCACGAAGAAGCGGCGACCGTCGTGGATCACGGGGGTGATCACCGAGAGGTCCGGCAGGTGGGAGCCGCCGGCGTCGGGCGCGTTCGTGAGCCACGCGCTGCCGTCGGCTGCGTCGGGCACGTGGGCGTGCAGATCGCGCACGGTGACGCCCAGGGCCCCGAGGTGCACGGGCACGTGGGGGGCGTTGGCGACGAGCTGGCCCCCCTCGTCGAAGACGGCGCAGGAGAAGTCCCGGCGCTCGCGGATGTTCACCGAGCGGGCGAGGCGCGCGAGCAGCTCGCCGGACTGCGTGGCCACGGCGGAGAACCGGCTCGCCCACAGGGCGAGGCCGTGGGCGGTGCGCGTGGCCACGGCGGGGCGCGGGACGGCCGCCTCGTGGGTGAGCACCAGCAGGCCCCGGGCCACGCGTGCCGTCCATCCCGCGGGCACGACCACGCTCGTGGTGGGGCGGTCCAGCCGGAGGGGGCCCACGGCCGGGCGTCCGCCCAGGCCCCAGTCCTCGTCCACGGCGGGCGGGTGCGCGAGGCGGGGCGCCGCCCTGCGGCCGGACACGTCCACGACCTCGAGCGGGCCGGACACCCAGCGCACGCCGTGGACCGTGGCGTGGGTCGCGCCGTACGCCCGGCGCGCCGCGTCGGGTCCGTCGCCCAGGGCGACCTCGAGGGCGTGATCGGTGCCGCGGGGACGCAGGCGCAGCGACAGCGCCAGGTCGCCGGGTCCGTCGAGCGTGCGGCGGATCGTGGCGGCTGCCGCCTCCACCTCGTCCCACGCGGCGTCGAGATCCACCCAGAGCGCGACGGCCGCGGTGCGCTCGGGCCGCGCCAGCGCCTGTCCCCACGCCGAGAGCACCGCCGCGAAGGGGTGCACGAGCACCGTGCGCATGCCGAGCCGGGCGGCCACCTCGGCGGCGTGCTGGCCCGCGGCGCCCCCGTAGGCGACGAGCGCCAGCTCGGCGAGGTCCACGCCCCGGGCCACGGCGAGGCGGCGCACGGCGGCGGCCATCTCCTCGCGCGCCACGTCCAGGAAGGCCTCGGCCGGCGCGGGCAGCGCCACCGCCGCGGCGTCGAGCGGAGGCGCGAAGGCGGCGGGGTCGATCAGGCCGGCGACGAGCGCGGCGTCGGTGACGGTCGGCGGGCCGCCGCGGCCGTAGCACTGGGGTCCGGGGTCGGCGCCCGCGGAGCGGGGTCCCACCCTCAGGCGCGTGCCGTCGTGCCAGCACACCGACCCCCCACCGGCGGCGATGGTCTCCACCTCGAGCTGCTCGGCGCGCACGGAGACCCCGGCCACCAGGCGGTCGGCGTGCACGCGTGGCAGCGCGTCGCCCAGCACGAGGCAGACGTCGGTGGAGGTGCCGCCCATGTCGAGCCCCACGGCGCCGGGCAGGCCGGCCTGTCGGGCGATCTCGGCCACGGCGAGCACGCCGCCGGCGGGCCCGGAGAGCACGGCCTGGGGCGCGCGCAGGGCCGGCGCCGCGACCAGGCCCCCGTCCGAGCGGATGGCGAGGTCGTCCGCGGCCACCCGGTCGCGCCGGAGCGCCGCCTGGAGCACGGGCGTGATCGCGGCGTCGACGAGCGTGGTCTCGAGACGCGCGAGGTAGCCCACCTCGGGGCTCGCGCGGTGGCCCAGGGCCACGTGCAGGTCGGGGGCGAGCGCTCCGATCGCGGCGGCGACGGCGTGCTCGTGGACGGGGGAGGCCCAGGCGTGGAGCAGGCACACCGCCACCGCCGCCATGCCCTCGAGGGCGGCGGCGAGGCCGTCGAGCGCGAGCGGCGCCACCTCGTCGCCGTGCGCGTCCAGCCGCCCGTCGAGCTCCAGCACCCGCGCGCACAGCGGCTCGGGCCAGGCAGCGTCCGGGTCGAAGAGCGACGGCCGCGCCATGTGGCGCAGGCGGACGAGGTCGCCGAAGCCGCGGGTGACGACGAGCAGGGTGGGGACGCCTGCGCGCTCCAGGAGCGCGTTGGTGGCCACGGTGGTGCCGAGGGTGAGCTGCCCCTCGCGGAGGTCGCCCACCACGGCCTCGTCGGAGCGGACCTTCCGCATCGTGGGCGCGTGGCCCGGTCGCCAGGTCACCACGTCGGTGAAGGTGCCACCGCGATCGACGAAGGTGAAGGCCCCTACTCGGTCTCCCACGGCTCCACCGGGATCTCGATGGGGTGGGGGGGCTCGGGGTCGGGGATGCCCCACCAGTCGCCCCAGAGCTCCTTGCCGCCATCCACGGTGAAGGTCTGCCCCGTGACGTACCGCCCGGCGGGCGACGCGAGGTAGGCGATCATCCACGCGATGTCGTCGACGTGCCCGAGCCGCTTCAGCGGGATCTTGTCGCGCATCTGCTCCGCGAGCTGCAGGCCGGCCGGGTAGTTGTTGAGCCCGTTCGACGCGATGACGCCGGGCGCCACGCAGTTCACGAGGATGCCTGCGCGTGCCCACTCCACGGCCAGCGTGCGGGTGAGGGCCTCGACGCCCGCACGGGCCGACACCGAGTGGGCCATGCCGCAGAAGGTGCGCTTCGTCAGCATGGTGATGTTCACGATGCGCCCGCCGTGCTCGAGCATCCAGGCGTTCGCGGTGGCCTGGATCAGGTTCCACGTGCCGGTGAGGTTGGTGCCGATCACCGCGTCCCAGCCCTTGGCCTTGATGGCCTCGGCCGGGCTGAAGAACTGGCCGCCGCCGTTGTTCACCAGCAGGTCGATGCGGCCGTGACGGTCGAGCGTGCGGGCCACGAAGGCGTCCACCGCCTCGCGGTCGCGGATGTCGAGCACGTCCCCGTGCACCGTGCGGCCCACCTGGGCCGACAGCCCCGCCGCGGCCGGCTCGATGTGTTCGGCCTTGCGGGAGGCGATGATCACCGTGGCGCCGAGGTGGGCGAGCTCGCGTGCGGCCGCCGCGCCGAGGCCGGTGCCGCCGCCCGTCACCACCGCCACCTGCCCCTCGAGCAGGCCCTCGCGGAAGACCTCGCTGCCCATGCGCGCACCTCCACCGTCGGCCTGGGCCCGTACGTCAGGGGGAGGGGACTGGCAAGCGCCGGACGTGCTCCCGTGGCCCGTCGTCGATAGGGCTGCTGCGCGAGGAGGGCGCGTGTTCGGAGCGGAGGACCACCGGGACCTGGCGGAGGCGGCGCGGAGCTTCTGCGAGGCCACGCTCGGCCCCGTCGCCGAGGAGGACGACGCCCACGAGCGCTTCCGTCCCGAGCTGATCCGTGCGCTGGGGGAGCAGGGCCTGTGCGGCATGGCCACCCCCGAGGCCTACGGAGGCCTGGGCCTCGGCTACCTCGGCTACGCCACCGTGCTCGAGGAGATCGCCGCGGTGTCGGCCAGCTACGCCGTGAGCGTGGCGGTCACCGGCCTGCCGCAGGTGATCCTCAGCGAGCTCGGCACCGACGCGCAGCGGGCGCGGTGGCTGCCCGGCCTGGCCGCCGGCGAGCTGCTCGGCGCCTTCGCCCTGTCGGAGCCCGGCAGCGGGTCGGACGCGGCCTCGCTCGTCACCACCGCCACACGCGACGGTGACGACTACGTGCTCCAGGGCTCGAAGTACTGGATCACGCACGGCGGGGTGGCCGACGTCTACGTGGTGATGGCGCGCACCGGGGCGGGCGGGCCGCGCGGCGTCAGCGCCTTCCTCGTCCCTGGCGACGCGCCGGGGCTGTCCTTCGGCCGCAAGGAGCGGAAGATGGGCCTGCGCGCCTCGCCCACGGTCGAGGTGATCCTCGACGGGGTGCGCGTGCCCGCCGACGCGCGCATCGGCGCCGAGGGCGAGGGCTTCGCGGTCGCGATGCGCGCCCTGGACTCCGGGCGCATCACGATCGCCGCCACGGCGGTGGGCGTCGCGCGCGCCGCCACCGCCCACGCCACTCGGTACGCCACGGAGCGGCGTCAGTTCGGCAAGCCCATCCTGGAGTTCCAGGGAGTGGGCTTCATGCTCGCCGACATGGCCTGCAAGGTGGAGGCCTCGCGCCTCCTCGTGCACCAGGCGGCCTGGCGTCGCGATCGCGGCGCGCCGTACAGCCACCTCGCCGCGATGGCGAAGGTGGTCTCGACCGACAGCGCCATGGCGGTCACCACCGACGCCGTCCAGGTGCTGGGCGGCTACGGCTACTGCCAGGATCATCCGGTGGAACGCTGGATGCGCGACGCGAAGGTCCTGCAGATCGTGGAGGGCACGAACCAGATCCAGCGCCTGGTGATCGCACGCCACCTCGGGCGTGAGGCGATCGACGGCTCGGGCGTGTCGTGAAACGTCGGTATACTCACGCACCCGAGCGCGCGCGCCCTGCGCGTGGCAGCGACGACCCCGGAGCCGCGGCCGCCCGATGAAGACCTGCCCCGTCTGCGGCGAGACCTACAGCGAGCGGATCGACTTCTGCTTCAACGAAGGTGCCGTCCTGTCCCTGCAGCCGTCCGCGATGGACGCCCCGGTGCCCCGCATGGCGGCCGCGGCGGCCGCGGCTTCGGGTCCCCAGGGTCTGGCGAACGGCGCCGCGCCGGGTCCCGCCGCGACGAAGGCCAAGCCCAAGCCTCCGAAGGCGCCCAAGGCCCCGAAGACGCCGGCGGCACCCGAACCGGCCCCGGCCACCGATCTGCCGCCCGCGGCCCGCGAGCTCGACCAGGACGCCGTCGAGACGCAGACCGAGATGGCGGCCGTGGCCACCACGGTGGTGGACGACGATCCCGCGGTCGGCTTCGGCGACCTCCCCGACGACGTGGGGGAGGAGGAGGAGCGTCGCGCCGGGGTGGTGTGGTGGTTCGTCGGCGCAGCGGCCATCGCGCTCGCCATCACGGTCTTCGGCGTGGTGCTCACCACGGGGGACGAGGCGGCCACGGCCCGGGCGCCCACCCCCACCTTCGTCGAGCCGGTCGCCGACCGCGTCCCCGCCACCGCCGCGGTGGAGGAGCCCGACGAGCCCGAGGAGGAGCCCGTCGCGGTCGTCGAGCCCCCTGAGGCGGAGCCGGAGCCCGTCGCCGAGCCGGATCCGGAGCCCGAGCCGGTGCGCGCCGCACCGGCGCGCGTGGCGCCCACGTCGTCGAAGCCCGCCCTCGCGGCGAGCGTGCGGCCACGGTCCGAGCCCATCCGCCCGCCGCTGCCGCAGGCCGAGGAGCCGCCGCGGGTGTCGGCGCCGCCCACGCGCACCGCGGCAGCGTCCCAGCCAGCGGCCCCCGCCGCCGGAGGCGCCAGCCCCTGGGATCAGGCCGCGCCCACCGAGGCCACCGTGCGGCTGCTCTCCGACCCGCCCGGCGCGCTCGTGCGCGTGGACGGCAAGCTGCGCGGCAAGACGCCGCTCGACGTGATGCTGCCCTACGGCGCCCACGAGGTGGAGCTCAGCCTCGACAACTACAAGCCCCTCAAGCGCAGCATCGAGGTGGCCAGCGACAAGCCCAAGTTCCCGCACGTGCTCGAGCCGGCGGTGCGCCAGGGCAACGTCCACGTGGTCGCTCCCGGACTCGAGGGCGCACTCCTCCTGGTGGACGGCGTGGCCCAGGGATCGCTGCCTCGCGAGGTCCTGCTCACGGAGGGCGGTCACATCTTCGAGGTGCGCAGCCCGAACGCACCGCCCCAGCGGGTCCGCAAGGTGGTCTCGCTCGCGGCGCAGGGCGTCACACGCCTGGAGCTGACCTTCTGACAGCGTTAGGCGGCGGGGCCCACGCGGAGACGACTGTGGCG
Source organism: Alphaproteobacteria bacterium (assembly GCA_020632955.1). Classification (GTDB taxonomy): domain Bacteria; phylum Myxococcota_A; class UBA796; order UBA796; genus JACKEO01. The sequence continues at coordinate 117,716 of JACKEO010000006.1, read as the reverse complement.
GACGAGCAAGACCAGGACTTCGACCTCGAGGGAGGCGCCGGCGACTACGCGCTGCGCGCCGAGATGGCCGCGTCCGAGTTCGCCCTGCGGCACTGGAAGCCGATCGTCGGCGTGCTCGTGGCGGTCGTCGCGGGCATCTTCACCTACGGCCAGGTCCGCGACTGGTACGTGGACGGGCAGAAGGCGGCGAGCGCGCAGATCGCCTCGGCCGAGGACGAGCTCTCCACCGACGTCTTCCAGCTCGCGCTCGCGCGCGCCGGCATCCGGCCCGACGCCACCATCGACGTGCCGGCCACCACGGGCGTGGCCGACGCGCTGGTGGAGATCGCGAACACCACGCGCGGCACCGCCGCGGTCGAGGCGGCGCTGAAGGCGGCCGAGCTCTACCGCCTCGCCGGCAACGACACCGAGCGGCGTGCGGCCCTCGAGCTGGCCTCTGCGGGCGCCTCGGGCGTGCTGCACTATGCGGCCGAGGCCGCGCTGGGCACGCTCGATCTCGAGGAGGGCAAGGTCGAGTCGGCCGTGACGCGCTTCGAGGCCCTCGCCTCGGGCAAGGACTTCCTCGCGCGCCAGGCCACCCTCGATCTGGCCGGCGTGTACGAGACGCTCGGGCGCACCTCCGACGCCGTGGCCACCTACGACCGCTGGCTGTCCACCTGGCCCGACGCGCCCGAGGCCGACGACGTGCGCGAGCGCAAGGAGCGCGCGGGGCTGGGTCCCGTGGCCGCCCCGAAGGCCCCGGAGGCGCCGCCCGCGGAGGAGGGGAGCGAGGCAGGGGACCCCGCGGAGGGCGCCGAGGAAGTCGCCGAGCCCAGCCCGTGATCCTGTCCCTCCTCGTCGCCGCGGCGCTGGCGGGCGACGGCGGCGCACCCGCCGAGCGTGCCTTCGCCGTGCCGATCCCCGTGGTGCGCGAGGCCTACCCGGGCACCTTCGCCACGCCGCCGGCCCTGCAGTGGAGCCGCGCCCTGCCGGGGCCCACGCTGAACTCGGCCACGCACACGGAGCGCACGCGCCCCGTGGCCGCCGCGGGGCTCGTCTACGTGGGGTCGGCCGCGGGCGACGCGCTGTACGCGCTCGACCGGCGCAATGGCACGCTGGTCCGCAGCTTCCCGGCGGCCGCCTCGGTGGAGTCCGAGGCCGTCGTGGTCGGCGACCGCGTGTGGTTCACCGACACGGGCGGTCGCACCTGGTGCTACGCGCTCGACGGCACCGAGGTCTGGCACCACGACAGCGGCGCGCCCATCCTCACGCGCCCCACGCTCCACGACGGCCGGCTCTACGTCACCAACGTCGAGGACCTGGTCGTCGCGCTCGACGCGACCACGGGAGCGCTGGCCTGGCGCCACCAGCACGTGCGCGATCTCTCGCGGCGCGTGGAGCTGGCGCTGTATGCCGCGCCGCCCGCCGTGGTGGCCGGCGAGGAGATCCTGGTGGGCTTCTCCGACGGCGAGCTCGTGGCGCTCACGGCGGCGGGCGGCGACCCGCGGTGGTCGCTGACGGTCGGCGAGGGCCGCTACCCGGACCTGATCGCCGAGCCGTCCGCGAAGGGCGATCTGGTGTTCGCCTCCGGCTACTTCCAGCCGCTCGTGGCCATCGACCGCACCACGCGTCGGGTCCTGTGGGATCTGGACGTGGGCGCCGCCGCCGGCGCCACCTGGCTCGAGGACGCCCGCGACCCGCTGCTGCTGCATCCGGGCACCGACGGCGTGCTGCGGGCCATCGTGCCGCGCACGGGCGAGGAGCGCTGGTCCTGGCGGTCGGGCGACGACGGCGCGCTGTCGTCGCCGGTGGTCACCGAGGCCGGCGTGATCGTGGCCTCGTCGAACGGCACGGTGACGCTCCTCGATCCGGAGGACGGCACGCGTCGCTGGCGGTTCGCGCCGGGGGTGATCCTCGACGGCGTGAGCGCGCCGCCGTCCGTGGACGGCCGGCAGCTCTTCTTCGTGACGAACGCCGGGCGGCTCTACGCGATGCTGTCGCCCGTGGGCGAGACGCCCGCCCAGGCCGATCTGCGGGCACGGCGCCGGGGCACGGCCGACGGGCGCTGACGGCGCGCGCACCCCAGGCGGCGCCCTCCCCGATCCCGTTCGAAACGTCCGAGAATGTATATTATGTAAAGTGCCATCTTGGAGTCCCGGCCGCTCCGCCGGGCCCCTCCCGTGCCCGGGCGTGACCCTACTCCTGCTCGATGACGTAGTACCCGCGGCGCTGGGGCTCGGCGGGCTCCGCCTTCTCGGCGGGGATCTCCATGCCCTCGAAGACCGACGGGCCGCCTTCCGCCTTGCGGCGCCGCGCCTCCTCGATGCGCCGCAGCGCGTCGCGCGGGAGCATGTCGAGGGTCTCCTCGTCGTAGCCGGTGCGCGACAGCCGGAGGCGCTGGACCTCGGCGCGGTCGACCTGCGCCTCGAGCTTCTCGCGCACCTCCTCCACGCTCTGGATGGTGAGCGGCGTGCGGACGAAGCTGGGCAGCGCGTCTCCGGTGAACTGGCTGAGGGCCACGCGGCCGCTGACCTGCACGACGTGGTCGATGCGGCGCACCTTGAGGGTGTCCTCCAGCGCCTCGACGGCATCGGACAGGCCGAGCTCGTCGAGCGCCAGATCGATGGCCCCCAGCTCCACCTCCAGGCGCTCGGCGCCGGGCCGCGAGATCACGCCCGGGAAGCTGACCTCCACGGCGCGGTCGCCCACCTGGAGGCGGCCGAGGACGCGCGCCTCGACGCGTGATCCGGGCTCCTGCAGGCGGCCCGTGAACGCGCCGATGCTCTGCACGTCGAAGACCAGCTGCAGCGGCGCACCCAGGCTGCGCAGCACGCCCTGGGTGATCGGCTTGATCCACCGCTCGGGATCGCCGGTGATCGACAGCGTGTCGAGGCGGACCCAGCCCGACGGGTACTCGAGCGTGGGCACGTCCGCGATGCGGATGGCGGCCTGCTGCACGTCGAAGGTGAAGGTGCGGGCGGTGCCGTCGAAGCGGGCGACCACGTCCACCGTGCCGCCGTCGCTGACGTAGCGGAGCGTCTCGCGCGTGTCGGCGGCGGCCTGCATGGCCTCGACGGTGCGCTCGGGCGACACCCAGGGCTTGCCCTCGTTCAGCGCCCTCGGGGCCTCGGGCTCCGCGGGGGCCTCCGCCTCCCCGCCGCCGCACGCGGACAGCGCGACGAGCAGGCAGAGGGCGCTTCGGGCGCGGGGGATCGCCAGGGACACGGGACCTCCAGGGGGCGCGCGGTCGTGCCATGTTACCCGGTGCCGCCGCCGCGGGGGCGTCCTGCCCCCGGTCCCCATCTATCGGAGCGCGCCCCCATGTCGGAAGCCGATCGGCTCAATGCGATCCTCGCCTCGCGGGCCCCCGCGCTGGCGCGCACCCTCTCGCCGCTCGGGCGGGCCCTGGCCTTTCCGCGCGGGATCCCCTTCCAGGCGGGCGAGGCGCGCAAGGCCCGGCTCAACGGGACCATCGGCCAGGTCACCGACGGCGCCGGCAATCCCCTGCCCCTGCCCGTGCTCGCGGAGGCCGCAGGCGGCCTGGATCCGAAGGTCTCCTTCCTGTACGCCCCGCAGCCGGGGCATCCCGAGGTGCGGGAGCTGTGGGCGGCGCGGCAACGTGGCCTGGCTGGCGGGGCCACGGCGCCCTGCACCCTGCCCTTCGCCACCCACGGCCTCACCCACGGCCTCGCGATGGCCGCCGACCTCTTCGTCGACGCCGACACCACCGTGATCGTGCCGGAGCCCTCCTGGGAGAACTACGAGCTGGTGTTCACGCTGCGCACCGGCGCGCGCACCGCCAGCTACGCCTTCTTCGACGGCGAGGGCTTCAACCTCGACGGCCTGTCGCGCACCCTCGAGGGCGTGCAGGGCAAGGCCGTGGTGGTGCTGAACTTCCCCAGCAACCCCACGGGGTACGCGCCCACGCCGGCGGAGGCCGACGCGATCGCCGCGCGCCTCGCCGCGCACACGGGCCCGCTCGTCGTGATCGTGGACGATGCCTACCAGGGCGTGGTCTTCGAGGAGGGCCGGCTCGATCACAGCCTCTACTGGCGCATCGCGGCGGCGGTGGATCCCGAGCGCACCGTGGTGCTCAAGGTGGACGGCGCCACGAAGGAGCTGCTGCTCTTCCCGAGCCGCGTCGGCTTCCTGGCGGCCAACCTCGTCGACGCCGAGGCCGAGGCCGTGTGGACGAACAAGCTCAACGCCCTCGTGCGTGGCACCCTGGGCGGCCCGCCCGGGCCCAGCCTCGCGCTGATGCTGGCCGGGCTCCGGCAGCCCGATCGCCTGCAGGCCGAGATCGACGCCCGACGCGAGGAGCTCGCCGTGCGCTACCGCACGCTCCGCGACGCGCTCGCGGCGCTCGACAACCCCCGTCTGCGCCCGTGGCCCTTCAACAGCGCGTACTTCGCCCTGGTGGGCCTCGCCGACGGCCTGGATCCCGACGTGATCCGCCAGCGTCTCATCGCGGAGCGCTCCGTGGGGCTCATCGCCATCCCCGAGGTCAACGCGCTGCGGGTGGCCTTCTGCTCCACCACGCCCCAGGCGCTCGGCGAGATCGTGCAGCACCTGGACGAGGTGGTGGCGTCGGCCTGACGCCCCTGCCCTGCGGTCAGGCCTCGGGACCCCAGAGCTCCCGGGGCCGCAGCACGGTGTCGAGGGCGAGCGCGCACGGCCTGTGGGCCAGCACGTCCCAGGGCCGGTCGTCGGCCACCATGCGCGCCACGTTGGCCGTGGTCATGCGCACGGGCACGCCCGACAGGTGCTCCACCAGCTCCTCGCAGCCGGGGTTGTGGCCCACCAGCATCAGCGTGGCCACCTCGGGGGGCGTGGCCGCGATGGCGGCCACGAGGTCGCCGAGGCCCGCGAGGTAGAGGCGGCTGCTGCGGTGCGCGTGCAGCTCCCGGCCCCAGGCGTGCTCGAGCCAGGCCACGGTCTCCAGGGTGCGCTCCGCGTCGCTCACCACCACGCGATCGGGCAGCCAGCCGCGGGCGAGCAGCTCCTCGCCCATGCGGGGCGCGTCGCGCTGCCCGCGCGCGTTCAGCGGGCGGTCGTGGTCCGACACCCCGGTGTCCCACGAGCTCTTCGCGTGGCGCATGACGAGCAGGGTGCGCGACATGGAGCTCCAGGGGGAGGTGCGACCCTACCCGACCTCAGGGCCGGACGGGAGCCGCATCGTCACGGTACGGATCGAGACGCTCGCGCACCCAGGCGCCGTCGCGCCACGAGATGAGCTCGGTGGGCCAGCTCTCGGGGTCGAGCTCGAGGGTGCGGACCGATCGCACCTCGTCGACGTCCTCGAGGGTGAGCACCACGGGCCGTGCGGGATCGAGGGTGAGGACCACCTCCTGCAGGCGCGCCAGATCCGGCGTGGCGACGCCGTCCACGGCGACGATCCGGCGGGTGGGCCGCATGCCGTCACGCGCCGCCGGGGATCCGTACCAGTACCAGGCGACGTAGGCGCCCTCGGGCACCACGCCGGTGTCGGCGGCCACCTCGGGGTGCGGGTCGTGCAGGAGCATCCCCGCCCAGCTGAGCACCTGCCGCACGCCGCGGCCGTCCGCAGGCTGCGTGCGCAGCGACACCTCGACCTCCTCGCCGTTGCGCAGCACCACCAGCGGGATCTCCTCGCGCCGCGACCAGCCTCGGACCTCGCGCAGGCGACTCACGGGGGCGCCGTCGACGGTGACGATCAGGTCGGCCTCGCGCAGCACCTCCTGCGCCGGTGCCCCGCCGCTCACGCGGATCACCTGGAGCACCTGCAGCTCGTCGGGATCGTGGCGCACGGCCTCCCGGATGCGGGCGTCCGACAGGCCGAGCTCCCGGGCGTCGGCGAGGCTGCGGGTGCCGAGCTCGACGCCCGCGTCACGCAGCCCCGGATCGCGCCCCTCGCGGAGCGCGTCGATCGTGGGCGCCAGGTAGGGCGAGGGCAGCACGTAGAAGTAGCGGTCCTTGCCCTTGGGGAAGAAGTAGGACGCCCACAGCCCGAGCACCCTCCCCCGCCTGTCGACCGCCACGCCGCCCACGGAGCGCTCCACGCGCGCCAGCCGGGCCACCTCCACGTTCTGCTCCCGGAAGCGCGGCGTGCCGGAGGGGCCCACGTACAGCGTGTCGACGTCCTCCACCTCGGCCTCGTCCACCACCACCGAGCCGCTGCGGTCGAGGCCCACCACCCGGAGCTCCTGGCCCCGCTCGAGGCGCCAGGCGGGGTCGAAGGCCACCTCGCCCACCTCCAGCTCGCCGAGCCGGGAGGGGTCGTACTGCACCACCGCCACGTTGTGCTCCGGGTGCAGGTACACCACCTCGCCCGGCACGCGAACCGCGCCCGCGAAGGTGAGCACGAGGTCGCCCAGGGCCACGGGCACGGTGTCGCGGTCGACGAGCACCAGCCCCCGTGTGGCGTCCACCACCACGCCGGTGCCGAGGAAGCTCTGGCCGCTCACGCCGGCGGTGCTGTAGGGCACGTCGAAGCCCACGAGCACGAGGGCGTCGGCGAAGCGACGGTCGCGGCGGGAGGCCGTGTGGGGCAGCGGCGTGGCGGGTTCGGGCGGGGGCGCAGCCGAGGGCGGGGCGGCCGCCTCGGTGCAGGGCCAGGTGCCGGTGACGTCGTCCCGCGCGCAGGAGCGCATGGAGAACCAGGTGCGGTCCATGGTGGCGAGGCTCTCGCGCGCCCGCCGGGGATCGGAGACGGGCGCGTGCCGGAGGCGCAGGCGCTGGCCGTCGGCCTTCGTCGACAGGATGCGGACGGCGTCGTCCAGGGTGGCGAGCGGCTCGCCGTCGATCTGGAGCAGCAGGGCGCCCGACCCGATGCCCGCGATGCCCAGCATGTAGCCGGCGCTCGCCACGTACACGCCGCCCAGGGGCTGATCGTGGTTGCGGGCCTGCTGGTAGGACAGGTCGTGGAGGATGCCGCGGCTGACCTCGAGGAAGCGCGCCGGCGTGAGGGCGTGCAGGTCGAGCACCGGCAGGGTGACCTCCACCCGCTGCCCGAGCCGCTCCACGGTGAGCGCCACCTCGCTGCCCACGCGGGCGTCGATCACCTCCTCCACCTGCACGAAGTCCACGACGAGCTCCCCGTCCAGCTCGACGACGATGTCGCCGGGCTGGACCTTCCCGTCGCCGGGCCCCTGGGGCAGCGTGTCGGCGACCACGAGCATGCCCGAGATGTCGGGGTGCGCCGCACGCACCCGCGCTTCGGTGTCGGGGCGCAGGCCGAGCCGGACCAGATCCTGCCAGGCCTCGTGGCGCAGCGTGGTGGTGAGCGTGCCGCGGGGGACGACCTCTCCTCGCCGCACGAAGTCCAGGGCGCGCACCACGCGGTGCAGGGGCAGGTAGAAGCTCTGGGCCGCCTCGGTGCGACCGCCGGCGTTCAGCGCCACCACCCTGCCCTTCACGTCCACCACCGGGCTGCCCGACGACCCGCCCGACGTGTTCGAGGCCGCCTGGTAGTAGAAGGTGTTGAAGTCGTTGTAGGTGTTCCCGCCGTAGCGGGGCGCGTTGCGGTCCAGGCGCGCGAGGGTGCCGTCGAGGATCGACAGCTTCTCGCCGGCGTCGTTGCCGATCACGCGGATGTCGAGACCGACCTTCGCAGCCGTCGGCGCCAGGGTCAGCTCGGTCACCTCCATGAAGCGCAGGTCCGCGGGGTCGAAGCGGTAGAAGCCGAAGTCGTGGACCGGGTCGCGGTAGAGCGGCACGAGCGCCGCCTCCTCGTTGTCGAGGAAGACCGCCCGCGCGTTCACGGGCCCGGCGTGCACCATGTGGCGGTTGGTCAGCAGGATCCCGCGCTCGGCGTCCACCACGAAGCCGGTGCCCACGGTGGACGAGGCATCCTCGGTGTCGAAGTCCCGCGTGGCCGTCACCTCGATGGAGACGACCGCGGGCGCCACCTCCTCGAGGGTGGCCTCCCACGCACCCGCGTCCGGCGGCGCCGCGAGGGCGCCCACGATCCACCACGACAGCATGCCGATCCTCCTGGCCCGAGGGCTCTAGCCCCCCGCGTCCCCGCAGGCGCGACGCGGCGCGGGCGCTGCGTGCTGCTGCACACAGGAGGCATGCCGGCGGGCCCCGATCGTCTTACTCGGGCGGGCCGCGCACCGCGCGCGTGACCCCTCCTCGCATCGACTGGAGCAGCGTCATGGCGAAGCAAGCTTCCGCCTACCCGATCCGCAAGGTGGCCGTGCTCGGCGCAGGCCTCATGGGCGCCGGCATCGCCGCCCACCTGGCGAACGCCGGCATCCCCAGCGTCCTGTTCGACATCGTCCCCAAGGACGCCGGCGACGACCCCCGCAAGCGCACGGCGCTCGCGCTGGGCGGCATCGAGGCGGCCCGGAAGATCAAGCCCGCGGCCTTCTTCCGTCCCGAGCTGGCCTCGCTGATCACGCCGGCCAACTACGACGACCACGCGTCGCTGCTCGCCGAGTGCGACTGGATCGTCGAGGTCGTGGTCGAGCGGCTCGACATCAAGCGCAAGGTCTACGAGTGGGTCGCGGCCCACCGCCGCCCGGGCTCCATCGTCACCTCGAACACCTCGGGCATCCGCCTGGCCGACATGGCCGAGGGCATGGGCGACGAGCTCCGCGCGCACTTCGCCATCACCCACTTCTTCAACCCCGTGCGCTACATGCGCCTGCTGGAGATCGTGGGCGGGGCCGACACGAAGCCCGAGGTGATCGACGCCCTGGCCACCTTCGGCGAGCGCGCCCTCGGCAAGGGCATCGTGCACGCCAAGGACACGCCGAACTTCGTCGCCAACCGCATCGGCATCTTCGGGATGGTCTCCACCTTCAAGGCCGTGCAGGACATGGGCCTCACGGTGGAGCAGGTCGACGCCATCATGGGCCCGGCCATGGGTCGTCCGAAGACGGCCTTCTTCCGCCTGGCCGACCTCGTGGGCCTCGACACGATGGCCCACGTCATCTCGAACATCCACGAGTACGCGCCCGACGACGAGCAGCGCGACCTCTTCGTGGTGCCCCCGGTGGTGCGCGGCCTCATCGAGGCCGGCGCCGTGGGCAACAAGTCCGGCGCGGGCTTCTACAAGCGCGCGGGCAAGAAGGACTTCCTGGTGCTCGACCTGCAGACCGGCGAGTACCGCCCGCAGGACAAGGACTCGGCGCGCTTCGCCTCCGTGGGCGCAGCCCGCAAGGCCGAGACGGCGGCGGCCAAGATCTCGGCCCTCGTGTGGGGCGAGGACGACGCCGCGCGCTTCGCCTGGCGCACCACGGCGGAGTCGCTGATCTACGCGGCGAACCGCATCCCCGAGATCGCCGACGACATCGTGCAGATCGACCGCGGCATGCGGTGGGGCTTCGCCTGGGATCTCGGCGTGTTCGAGTCCTGGGACGCCATCGGCGTGCGCCGCAGCGTGGTCCGCATGCGCGAGGAGGGCATGGAGGTCCCCGACTGGGTCCAGGCCATGCTCGACGCCGGGCGCGAGTCCTTCTACGGGCGCGATGGCCAGGGCCGCCCCACCTACTGGTCGCAGGAGGGCCGCGGGTACCCCGTGCCCGTGAGCGACGCGCACGTCTTCCTCACCGACATCAAGGCCCAGCGCAGCCCGGTGGCGAAGAACGACTCCGCCTCGCTGCACGACATGGGCGACGGCATCCTGCTGCTGGAGTTCCACAGCAAGCTCAACGCCCTCGACGCCGACATCGCGGCCCTCTACGGCTCGGCTCTCGACAAGCTCGACGACGGCGAGTTCGACGGCCTCGTGGTGGGCAACGAGGCGGCCACCGCCTTCTCGGCGGGTGCCAACATCTTCATGATCCTGCTGGCCTCGATGCAGCAGCAGTGGGATCAGATCGAGGAGCTCACGAACGGGCTCCAGCAGCTCTTCATGCGCGCGAAGTACAGCCGGAAGCCCGTCATCACGGCGCCTCACGGCCTCACGCTCGGCGGCGGCGCCGAGTGCGCGATGCACAGCGCGATCACGGTGGGCACCGGCGAGCTCTACATGGGCCTCGTCGAGGTGGGCGTGGGCGTCATCCCCGGCGCGGGCGGCTGCAAGGAGCTCGTGATGCGGGCCACCGGCGACCTGCTGCCCGACGCGGCCGTCGACGTGAACCCGCTGGTGCAGAAGGTCTTCGAGCGCATCGCCACCGCCCAGGTCACCACCTCGGGCGGCGAGGCCCAGGCCTGGGGCTTCCTGCGCCCGGGCGACCAGATGGTGCTCGACCGCGACGCCCGCCTCCAGTCGGCGAAGAAGCTCGCGCGCGGCCTGGCCGACGCGGGCTGGCAGCCGCCAGCGCAGCGCACCGCACCCGCGGCCGGCGAGAACTGCCGCGCCGCCATCGAGGCCTTCCTCTACCAGATGGCCGAGGGCGGCTACGCCACCCCCCACGACGTGGTGGTGGGCAAGGCGCTCGCGCGCGTGGTCACCGGCGGCGACGTGCCCGCCGGCACCCGGGTGGGCGAGCAGCACTTCCTCGACCTGGAGCGCGAGGCCTTCCTGGGCCTGTGCGGCACCGAGGGCACCCGTGCCCGCCTGCAGCACATGCTCGAGACCAACAAGCCCCTCCGCAACTAGTCCCTCCCCTCTTCAGCCAGAGGACCCCGTCATGCGTGAAGTCGCCATCCTCTCGAGTGTGCGGACCGCGGTCGGCAAGGCCAAGCGCGGCACCCTCAAGGACACCCGTCCCGACGATCTCCTCGGCACCGCCCTGCGCGCCGCCGTGGAGCGTGCCGGCGTCGACCCCTCGGCCGTCGAGGACCTGCAGGTCGGCACGGCCACGCCCGAGGGCGAGCAGGGCATGAACGTGGCGCGCATCGGAGGCCTCCTCGCGGGGCTGCCCGACGCCGTGCCCGCCGAGACGATCAACCGCTTCTGCAGCTCGGGCCTGCAGTCCATCGCGCACGGCGCCAGCTCCATCCTGGCCGGCTGGCAGGACGTGGTGCTCGCCGGCGGCGTGGAGTCCATGAGCCAGGTGCCCATGGGCGGCCAGCGCATGGCGCCGAACCCCACGCTCGTCTCCGACCACCCCGAGGCCTACACGCCGATGGGGCTCACGGCCGAGAACGTGGCGAGCCGCTTCGGCGTCACCCGCGACGATCAGGACGCCTTCGCGCTGTCCTCCCACCTCAAGGCCGTCGCGGCGATCGAGGCCGGTCGGTTCGTCGACGAGATCGTGCCGGTGAAGACGCGCGTGTACACCGACGCGGGCTGGCAGGACGTCACCTTCGCGGTGGACGAGGGGCCCCGCAAGGACACCACGGTGGAGGCGCTCGGCAAGCTGCGTCCCGCCTTCAAGCTGGGCGGCAGCGTCACCGCGGGCAACTCGAGCCAGGTGTCCGACGGCGCCGCGGCCGCGCTCGTCGCCGACCGCGCCTGGGCCGAGGCGCGCAACCTCCCCGTGCTCGGCCTGATGCGGTCCTACCAGGTGGTGGGCGTGCCGCCCGAGATCATGGGCGTCGGTCCCCTGTACGCGATCCCGAAGGCCCTCGAGAAGGCCGGGCTGTCGATCGGCGACATCGGGCTGTTCGAGATCAACGAGGCCTTCGCGTCGCAGGCCCTGTACTGCATGCGAGAGCTGGGGCTCGACGAGCAGCTGGTGAACGTCAACGGGGGCGCCATCGCGCTCGGTCACCCGCTCGGGTGCACCGGTGCAAAGCTCACGGCCACGCTGCTGCACGAGATGCGGCGCCGCGGCGTTCGCTACGGCGTGGTGTCGATGTGCATCGGTGGCGGCATGGGCGCCGCGGGCGTGTTCGAGAACCCCGACGCGTGATCCGCGGGCCGGTCGTGGTCGCCTGCGACCGGTTGACGCATTTCGTGCGAAGGGTGGTCCACCGCATTGTTGTATGAAGGGGCGGCAGTTTCCTGGCAGCAGGCAGCGAGTCGCACCATGCAGGATGCAGAAGGCCAACCCCCTCCCTGGTGGGAGGACGCGATCCGCCTCAAGGACGAGCTCCCCCTGCGGGAGCTCGCGAGCCGTCTGGGCGTGCCGGTGGCCACGTTGACCTCGGAGCTCCGGCGCCGCGGCGTGGCCCGACGCGCACGGATCGCGGAGGCGAGCCCGCCGGCCTCGGAGGAGTCGTCGTCGCACCGCCCGGATCGGCGTCACGGCTCGAAGGACGTGCAGATCGAGAAGTACTTCCACCTGCTGGGCAAGGTGCCCGACAGCGAGGTGTCGCGCCTCGCCGACGTGAGCGTGCGCACCATCGCGAGCTACCGCGCGCGCAACGAGATCCCCGGCTACGTCGGGCCGCGCCGCCGCCCCGCGCCCCGGGGGCGTCGCGAGTCGAAGGTGGACGAGTTCACCGACCTGCTGGGCGTGGTGCCCGACCGGGTGATCGCAGAGATCGCGGGCATGAGCCTCGGCGCGGTGCGCAACTTCCGCATCAAGAAGGACATCCCGGCCGCCGGGCGCATGCCCGCCGGCGAGATCGCCCGACTGATCGAGCGTCACCAGGTGGCGCCGGCGGCGCCTGCGTCCAGCGCGCCGCTCCCCACCTCGGAGCGCCCGGTCGCGGTGGCGCGCGGCGACCGGGCGTGGCGGTGCGAGCGGGCCGATGGCCAGGAGGCCTTCGTCGTGCTCGCGCCCTCCCTCACGGAGGCCGCGGCCCGGGCGGCGGAGGTCCTCGGCGCCGAGCACCTCGTGCGGTCCCTCGAGCACCTCGGCGTCGTCCTGGTCCCGGACGCACCCGGCACGCCGTGAGCGGCGGGCGCATCCCGCCTGCGGTGAGCGCGGTGCTCGCGCGTCGCCTCTCGACCTGTCCCCACCGACCGGCCACCCTCCGCGTGCAGGTGGAGGAGGACGGGTGGGTGCTGCGCCTCGCCGACGAGGTGGGACGGCCGGCCATCTGGCGGCTCGCTGCCCCGCAGGGCGAGCTGGTGCTGGAACCCGTCCTCGTGGACGCGGCGCCCGACACCGCGGACTGGACCGCGGCGGTGGAGGCGGCGCTGCCGGAGCTCGCGGCGCTCCCGGGGGTGATCCGCCGCGTCATGCGGCGTCGCGGTCCGTGACCCTGCAGAGGGCGTCGTCATACAGGAAGGGTGCGTGCACGCCGCGCGTTGTCCCACCTCCCGGTCCCGGAGCCTGCATGCATCCCCGCCTCCTGCTGCCCGCCCTCGCCGTGGCGACCGTGGCCCAGGCCCAGGAGCCCTCGCCCACCTACACGGTGGGCCCGTCGGGCTCGCACCTGTACGTGGTGCTGCGCAACGACACCTCGGCCAGCCTCAGCCGCCTGGGGCACGACCACGTGATCTACGCCAAGGGCTTCGCGGCGGAGGTCACCTGGCCCACGCAGCCCGGGGGCGCCTGCAGCGTGTCGTTCAGCGTGCCGGTGCGCAAGCTGGTGGTCGACCCGCCGGGGCTGCGCCAGCGGGCGGGCCTGGACGACAACACCATCGACGACGACGACAAGCAGGACCTGTCGAAGAACATGTGGGGCAAGTCCCAGCTGTGGGCCGACGAGCACCCGCAGATCACCTTCCGCAGCACCTCCTGCCCCGGCGGCACGGGCAAGGTCACCGTGGGGGGCGACTTGACCATCCGCGGCGTGGCGCAGCCCGTCTCGGTGGAGCTGCAGGTCGCGGCGGACGGCAAGGCCTTCGCCGCCTCGGGCGCGCTGACCATCACGCACACGCAGTTCGACTTCAAGCCCTTCGCGGCCTCGCTGTTCGGACCGCGCAACCAGGACGAGCTGAAGCTCGTGGTGGACGTGAAGGGCGCGGTGGCCGGGTCGTGAACCCCGTCCTGCGCGCTAGGGCAGCCCGCAGGACCCGTCCTCGACGACGGCCTCGGGGTCGTAGGCCGGCGAGGTGGGGTCGGTGCAGCCGGAGCAGGCCACCACGTCGAAGGTGGCCACCGCCACCTCCACATCGCGCCCGTCGCCCGTGAGCTCGAGCCAGGAGGCCGCCTCCTCTCCACAGACCACGACGCGGCCGCCGGGACCCTTGTCGCCCACCCGCTCCTCGAGCACGACCTCGCAGGTGAGGCCCGCGTCGAGGGTGATGGGCAGGCGCACGATGGCGTTCTTGAGCCAGCCCTCGTCGGCGCCGTCGACCCGCAGGGCCTGCGACCCGTTGCACATCACCCGGATGGCGTTGTCCTCCGGGTGGTCGTCGGTCTGCAGCACCACCTCGACGAGGCCGAAGCCGCCCAGATCGCAGGAGCCGTCGTCCTTCGTGGCGAGCGGGTCGAAGTTCTCGGCCTCGGGGTTGGTGCAGCCCCGCACGTAGATGCAGCTGCCGTCGTCGAGGTTCGTGGTGGCGTCGTAGTTCTCGGCCACCGGGTCGGCGCAGCCGGGCACGCAGCCGTAGGTGTCGAAGGGCTCGGACTCGAAGACCTTCCCGCGCCGGGGCTCCCAGGTGAGGACCTCCTGCGAGCACACGATGGCGCGGCCGCCCGCGAGCTGGCCGCCCCGGCGATCGCTGATGCGCACCACGCAGGACTGGCCCGCGGGGAGCTCGTTCTCCTCGCTGTAGGTGCGGTAGACCGTGAAGGTGGACACGGGCGCGAAGACGGCCTGGCCGTCGCACGTGAGCTCGACGACGTTGTCGGTGGGGAGCACGTCGATGTCCCACTCGAGCCGCACCAGCGAGCGGCGCGTGGGGACCGGGACGTCGGTGTCGCCGGAGTCCACCGTGCCGTCGGTGTCGTCCGTGTCGGCCACGCAGGCACCGTCTGCCCCGGCCGTCTGGCCCTCGGGGCAGGAGGGCGTGCTGCAGCCGAGGCCGAGCAGGCAGGTGACCACGGTGGCGAGGGTCCGCGTCATGGGCGCTCCTCCGGGGAGCGCATGCTAGCACCGCCAGGCGCCACCGACACCTCCGAGGGGCCCTGCCGGCGGTGGTCGACACCCCGTGCGGGTGGGCATAGGGCGCACCAGCGAGGTGGTGGATGCCCTACCCGTACGCGGTGCACGTGGTCTCGGCCGAGGTGGTGCACGACATCCCGGAGCGCTTCGGCGAGGCCGGTCTGCGGGAGCTCGTCGAAGCGCTCGACGGCGAGATCGGCGAGGACGACGACGTCTGGGAGGCCCTGACGCGCGCCTTCTCGGCGCTGCCGGCCCAGGAGCTGGCGGAGCGCCTGCTGGACCTGGTGCTGCTCCAGCCGCCCATCCCCGCGGGCTGCGAGGCCCTCGTCCGCGCCATGGAGGACCCCGAGACCCCGCCCTGGCGCACCCACGAGGTGGCCGAGGACCGCGTGTGGCTCTGGTACTGCCACCGCCTGCTCCATCACGCCTTCCCCGAGCGCTTCCCCGCGCCGTCCATCACCTGCCTCGGCCTCGAGGTCACCAGCCTGGCCGGCGACGCCACGCCGCCCGGGCCCCGCACCAGCGCCCACGACCGCACCGCCTTCGTGGCGGGACTGCTCGGCGCGCGCGGGGGCGACAACCCCCTGCAGGGCGGCGACCTCGGAGACGACTGGGCCTACGACGCGGTGTGGTCGGTGCTCGTGGGCGAGCGGCGCAAGGCCACCCCCGACGAGCTCACCGAGCTGGGGGCCACGCCCCAGGCCGCCGCAAGCGGTCGCTGTCTCGTCACCCGTCTGCGTGCCTGGCTGCCCGTCACCTCCCTGGGCGACCTGCACGAGGGTTCCCGCTGGCGCGCCGAGGTCTGAGCGCGCCGGGTCCCTTCCCCCCTGCCCTGGCTCGCCGGCCTCGGGCGGTCTAGGAGGGCTGCCGACGTGGAGGCGACATGGGCCGCGTGGTCGTGCAGGGTGCGGTGGTCACCGAGGGCCGCCTGCAGCAGGCGAAGGTGAAGCTGGACGGGCTGCCCGCGCGGGTGCTCGACCGCGACGCGGTGGTGGCCTGGATGCGCGAGGGCCACTCCTTCCTGCCGGCCCGCGGGGGGACCGTGGGGCGGGCGCTCCAGCTCGTGGAGGTCGACGGCGACTGGTTCGTGCGCGACGACCACGAGGCGGAGGCGAGCGACGCGCTCGGCGATCTGCCGCCCGTCTAGCGCATCGACCGCGCTAGAAGTACCAGCGCGCGCCCACCGCCACGATGCCCTGCACCGGCACGAACGGGCTGGTGCCCTGCACCGCCGCGGCCAGGTCGAAGGGGTAGATCACGGGCGCCAGCTCGCCGAAGACCGCGATGGGCGCCGGCACCAGGCGCAGCTCCACGCCCACGCCCCCGTGCACGCCGAAGCGCACGCCGGAGGTGACGGCCTGCTGCCCGAAGATCAGCTCCACGGCCACGCCCAGGTGCCAGGTGAGCAGCAGCTCGCCGATCTCCCAGCGGCGCAGCTCCTTCGCGGCCTGCTCGAACTGGAGGCGCAGGTGCAGGCCACTGGTGGCCAGCGTGGGCCCTACGTGCAGCGCGAGCGCGTTGTTCGGGTCGATGAACAGCTTGAGGGTGCCGGACGGGGGAAAGCCCAGCGCCAGCCCCACGCCGAAGCGCCGCTCGCGGCCGATCTCGCTGCTGGTGACGCGGTCGACCACCGGCGCGCCCGAGACCTGCACGCCCCCGGCAGGGTCGTCCGGCGTGGCGAGCGCGGTCCCGAGCAGCAGGGCGGCGAGCATCGGGCTCCGGGCGGGAAGGGCCCAGCCTAGCGTGGTCGCACGGTTCGTCGAACGACGTCAAAGCTGTGCGGATCGGGGACGTCGGGACGTGAACGGTGCGTAGGGCTCCGACACCACCCCTGCCCACCGAGGAGACCCCACGATGCGACCTGCCTCCGTGCTCGGCGTGACCGCGCTGCTGTCCCTGGCTGCCTGCCTCCCCGCCTCGGCTCCCCCCGACGCGTCCCCTCCCCCCGCGGACGAGCGCGCCGCCCCCAGCCTCGGCCAGCGCGCGCTCGACGCGGTGATCCCGACGGCCCATGCCGACCAGATCGCAGGCAGCGCCGATCGCATCGCCGACGTGGCGGAGGCCACGGTGGGTGCGGTGGTGCACATCGCCGCGGCCCGGCACGCTCGCGCCGAGATCCCCCCGCAGCTGCGGATGTTTGCGCCGCAGCTGCCTCCCGACGGCCTGCAGCGGGGCGCAGGCTCCGGCGTCCTGGTCGACGCCCAGGGCCTCATCCTCACCAACCACCACGTGGTCGACGGTGCCGAGGAGCTGGTGGTCACCCTGTCGGACGGCCGCACGCTGGACGCGTCGGTGGTGGGCGACGACCCCGCCACCGACCTCGCGGTGCTGCGCATCGACGGGGACGTGCCCGCCGACCTGCCCGCGCTCTCCTTCGGCGACAGCGACGCGCTGCGGCTCGGGGAGGTGGTGCTCGCCATCGGCAGCCCCTTCGAACTCCAGGGCACGGTCACCCTGGGCATCGTCTCGGCCAAGGGGCGCTCGGGCTTCCGCGGCCTCGCCAGCTACCAGGGCTACATCCAGACCGACGCCGCCATCAACCCGGGGAACTCGGGCGGTGCGCTCGTCGACCTGCGCGGCGAGCTCGTGGGCATCAACACCGCGATCCGCTCCCAGTCCGGTGGCTACGACGGCATCGGCTTCGCCATCCCGTCCAACCTCGCCCGCGACATCCTCCAGCGGCTGGTCACGGACGGCAAGGTGGTGCGTGGCTACCTGGGCGTGGGCATCGGCGACGTGGACGACGCGATGGCCGACATGCTCCAGCTCGAGCGGCGCCGGGGTGCGGTGGTCTCCCACGTCGAGCCCGGCTCCGCCGCCGCGAAGGCCGGCCTCGAGCCCTACGACGTGATCGTGGACGTGGACGGCGACGAGGTGGTGGACGCGGAGCAGCTCCGGATGACCGTGTCGCTCAAGGGCGTCGGCCATCCCGTGAAGCTGGGCGTGGTGCGCGAGGGGCGCCGCAAGGTGGTCACGGCCACCCTGGGCGAGCTCCCGGTCGCGGCCCAGGCGGGTCCGGCCGCCTCCGAGGAGGCTGCCGTGGGGCTGCTCGAGGGCGTCACCGTCGGCGATCTCGAGGCCGCCCAGGCCCAGCGCCTCGAGGTGCCGCCCGGCACGAAGGGGGCGCTCGTGCTCGGCGTCGCCCCCGGGAGCGACGCCGCCGTGGCCGGCCTGTCGCCTGGCGCGGTGGTGGTGGAGGTCGACCGCAGCCCGGTGCGCAGCGCTGCCGAGCTGAAGCGCGCGCTCGCGGGCAAGCGGCGCGCCGTCCTGCGGGTGCTGGAGGGCAGCCGCAGCGTGCTCCTCACCCTGCGCTGACCCTCGGGAGGGTGGGCGCCCGGCGTGCTAGGGGCGTGGGACTGGAGGTCCCGTGCGTCGAGCCCCCCTGGCGTCCACCGTCCTCGTGCTGGCCTGCAATGCCGGGGGCGACGCCGACGACACCGATCTGCAGGCCGGCGTCGACGCAGAGCAGGCCATCACCTTCCGCGCCGTCGTGGGGGACGAGACCTGGCGCTGCGCCGCGAACTACGAGAACATCGGCAAGACGAAGGCCACGGCCTCCTTCGGCGACCTGAAGCTGTACGTGCACGACCTGGTGGCGCTGCTGCCCGACGGCACCGAGCAGCCGGTGGAGCTGGCCGACGACGCCCCCTGGCAGGGCGAGGGCGTGGCCCTGCTCGACCTCGAGGACGGCACGGGGAGCTGCGCCGTGCAGGGCGACACCGCGCTGCGCTCCGAGGTGATCGGCACCTTCCGCGACGACGCGGTGGGCCTGCGCCTCACGGTGGGGGTGCCCGACGCGCTCAACGTGGGGCCGGCCGACGACACGAGCACGCCCCCCCTCGACCGCGACGACCTGCTCGTGAACGCCACCTCGGGCTTCCGCTACCTGCGCACCGTGGTGATCACCGGGGGCACCGGGCGGTGGCCGGTGGAGATCTTCGACGTGTGGGGCACCGACCCCGCCACGGGCGACCCGCGCGAGCTCCAGGATGCGCAGGTGCAGATCACCCTGCCCGGCTTCCGCGCGGCGGACGACGCCGTGCTGGTCGATCTGGCCGTGCTCCTGTCGGACTCCGACCCCACCACCAACTTCTCCACCACGCCGGCGGGCTCCACCCGTCCCCAGGTCTCGCCCGAGGGCTGCCAGATGACGCCGGGCGACCAGGACTGCACGGGCATCTTCCGCCACTACGGGCTGGGCGGCGTGGCGGCCGACTTCCTGCGCGTGGGACCCCTGGACCCCACCGGGCCCTGAGGGCGGGCGTGGCCGACGCCCCCACGGTCGCCGCGTGGGCGGAGGAGGTGCTGCTCGGCGGCACGCTCGACCACAAGCTGGCGGCACCACCTCGCGCCGATCCCCGCGTCGCCGCCTGGTCCGCTGCGCCCGAGGCCCCGGGGCGCCCCGATGCCCTGGCCTTCCGCACCGGGCGGGCCTTCCTCCCCCGCCGTGGCCGTGGGCTCGAGGACGACGGCGAGCGCGCGGCCGCCCTGCACGCCTTCGCGAACCACGAGCTGCTCGCCCTGGAGGTGATGGCGCTCGCCCTGCTCCGCTTCCCGGACGCGCCCGCCGCCTTCCGCCGCGAGCTCGTCGCCACGATGCGCGACGAGCAACGCCACCTGCGCCTCTACCTCGGGCGGCTCGACGCCCTGGGCGTGCCCTTCGGGAGCCTGCCGGTCCACGGGCGCTTCTGGCGCCTGCTGGCCGACATGGAGCGTCCCCACGACTTCGTCCTGCGCATGTCGCTCACCCTGGAGCAGGCCAACCTCGACTTCGCCGCCGCCTACCAGCAGCGCTTCGCCGAGGCCGGCGACGCCGCCAGCGCGGCGGTGCTCTCGCGGGTGCTGCGCGACGAGCTGGTGCACGTCCGGCGCGGGGTGCGCTGGCACGCACGCTGGAAGGACCCGGCGCTGTCGGCCTTCGACGCGTGGACGCGCGCCCTGCCCCCCGACCTGTCCCCCACCCGCGCGCGCGGTGCGCCCTACCGACCCGACCTCCGGACGCAGGCGGGGCTCGACGCGGACTTCGCCGCGCGACTGGGTGCCTGGGGGTGGGCCCATGGGCGGCCGGCGCGCCGGTGGGTCGCGAACCTCGACGCCGAGGCCGTCCTCGGGGGCAGCGCCACGCCCGCGGCGCGGGCCGTGGCGGCCACGCTCGCGCCGCTGGTCGCATGGCTCGCGGAGGATGGCGACACGGTGGAGGTGCCGACGCCGCCGGATCCGACCTGGTGGGCCGCCTGCGTGCGCGAGGGGGCGCCCCGGGTGCACCTGGTGGGGCCAGGTGAGGCCTCCCCGGAGCCCGCGCCCGTCCGGGCAGCCTGGGCCCGCCTCGACGGGCTGGTGGAGGCGCACGCGACGCCCGTGCCGTGGCTCGCGAAGGGCGCGGTGCTGCCGCTGCGGGCGGCCCTGCGGGAGGCCTTCCCGACCGCGTCGGTGCTGGGCCCCGCGATCCTCGACGGCGCCCTGCTGCGCGACCACCACGACCTCGAGGCCCTGCGCGAGGCCGTCGCGGGCGCGGGCTTCGACGAGGTGGTGGTGAAGGCGGCCTTCGGTGCCTCGGGACACGGCCTGCGTCGCCTGCCCGCGCGTGGACCGGTGCCGGCGGCCACGGCGCGGTGGCTGGAGGGTGCCCTCGCCGACGCCCACGGCGCGGTGGGCGAGCCCTGGCTGCAGCGTCTGGCCGATCTCTCGCTGCTCCTCGACCTGGACGCCGGCGCGCCCGCCCGGGTCCGGCGCGCGCTCGTGACGCGGGCCGGTCGGCACGAGGGTCACCTGCTCGGAGACCCCTGGCCCACGCTGCCTGCGGCGCTGCGGCGGTGGGCGCACATGGCCGATCCGACGGCACCGCGGGAGCTGCTGGACGCGTCGGCCACGCTCGTCGCCGAGGCCCTGGCGGCGTCGGGGGTGCGTGGGCGTGTGGGGGTGGACGTGCTGCTGGCCCAGGGGCCGGATGGGCCGTGGATCCGTCCCCTGGTGGAGGTGAACGCCCGCGCCACCCTCGGTCACGTCGCGCTCGCGCTGGAGAGCCGGATCGCGCCCCGCACCCGTGGTGCCTTCCTGCTCCACCGGCGGCTCGCCCCCGGGATGGTCGAGGCTGCGGCGCGTTGCCTGCCGTGCGCGCACGACGCGGACGGACGCCTGCGCGCGGGGCTGCGGATCCTCACCGCCGCCCAGGATGCGCCCGTGACGGCCGCGCTGTGGGCCGCCCCCAGCTGGGAGACGCTCGCGTGCGCGTGGGAGGCCCTGGGCGTGGCGCCGAGCTCATGGGATCCGGGCGTGGTGGCAGCCGATGGGAGCGCGGCTGGCTAGCAGCCCGTACCGCGTAGCGCCGCGCGCCCGACGCGGCGCTGCAGGTGGTGTGGCCGGGTTCTCAGGGTCTGAGCCAGGGATCGAGCAGGGGATCGACAGTGTCCCCCGCCGGTGATCTGCTTTCGCCATGACCAAGAAGCAGTACCGCCCCTGGAATCCTGATCAGGCCTACCTGATCGCCCCGACCCCGCGCGACTGGCTGCCCGAAGGGCACCTCGCCTACTTCATCCTCGAGGTCGTCGCCGAGCTCGACCTCTCGGGGATCGAGCAGGCGATCCAAGCCAAGGACCCCCGCGGGCAGCAGCCGTACCACCCGCAGATGATGGTGGCGTTGCTGCTCTACTCGTACTGCACGGGAACGTTCTCTTCGCGCCGCATCGCGCTCGCCACCTACGAGGACGTCGCCACCCGCTTCATCTCCGGCGACCAGCACCCGTTCTTCACGCGTGTCGCTGCCTTCCGACGCGATCATCTTGCAGCGCTCGGCCAGCTGTTCGTCCAGGCCGTGCAGCTCTGTGCTCGAGCGGGCCTCGTGAAGCTCGGACACGTCTCGCTCGACGGGACGAAGATCAAGGCGAACGCCAGCAAGCACCAGGCGATGAGCTACGACCGGATGAAGAAGGAAGAGCAGCGACTGAAGGAGGAGATCGCGGCGCTGCTGGCGCGAGCGGAGTCCGCCGACGCCGAGGAGGACGCTCAGTTCGGCTCCGACAGTGATGGCACCGACATCCCCGTGGAGCTCCGCCACCGCGAGTCGCGGCTGGCGCGCATCCGGGAGGCGAAGGCGGCGCTGGAAGCCGAGGCTCGTGCCGCGCGCGCCTCGGAGTTGCGCGACCAGGCCGCCAGGAACGAGCGGATCGCCGCCGAGTCTCCCGACACTCGGAAGGGTCGGGCGGCGGCGACGAACGCGAAGAAGCGCGCCGAGGCCGCCGACGAACTCGACCCGCCGCGCGACGACGACCCGCCGGAGGATCCGGGCGCGCCCACGCTGCCGCTGCACCGACCGCCGACCACGCCGAACGGCGAGCCGAAGGGCAAGGCGCAGCGGAACTTCACCGACCCCGACAGCCGCATCATGGTCGACGGCACCGGGAGCTTCGTGCAGGCCTACAACGCGCAGGCTGCAGTCGACGGCGACCACCAGATCATCGTGGCGACGGGCGTGTCGAACCAGCCGCCGGACACCGAGTACCTGCCGCCGGTCGTGTCCCAGGTGGAGGCCATCGCGGGAGCGCGCCCCGCGGCGCTGACGGCGGACGCTGGCTACTTCTCGGCGACGAACGCGACGTGGTGCGAAGAGCAAGGCATCGACGCGTACCTGTCCGTGAGCCGGCAGCGACACGGCCCGGCGCCGCCGCCGAGCGAGTCACCACCCCCGTCCGAAGCGACACCCAAGGAGAAGATGGCGGCGAAGCTGGACACCAAGGCAGGACGCGAGATGTACCGGAAGCGCAAGACCATCCCCGAGCCGGTGTTCGGCCAGATCAAGGAAGCCCGCGGCTTCCGGCGGTTCCTCCTGCGGGGTCTGGGGTCGGTCCGTCACGAATGGGACCTGGTCTGTGCCACCCACAACCTGCTGAAGCTGTTCAGGGCGTCGCCCGAGGGCAGGCTGGACCTCCAGCCGGCCGGCTGAACCGGCCAACCGGGCCGAGCGGGAACCGGTTCCTCGACTTCGTCCGTTCGCGAGCGTGGTGATGGAACCAGGGACGCTGTCCCGGCGGCGCTACGCGGTACGGGCTGCTAGCCCTGCCCGACGTCGCGGGCGGCAAAGCGGCCCTTGAACACGGCCTCGGCCGGCGGCTCGCGATCGCCCTTGATGGCCTCGTCGACGCAGCCGACGGTGACCTCGAACTCGCCCTCGATGCCGTCGAAGCGCGCGGAGGTGATCTCCACCCAGCCCGACGGCTTCCAGGTGCACGCCACCGGGTTCATGCCCTCGTCGGCGAAGCCGAAGAGGAAACCCGTGACCTCCTGCGCGGCCTCGGTGATGTCGTAGCGGCCCCGCTTGAGCCGCCCGACGCCGAAGTACGACAGGTCGAGGATCTGCGGCGTGACGCCGTTGCTGCACACCTGGAGCAGGATGGTGGTGCGGTTCTCGGGCGTGGGCTGGTAGACGAAGGACCCGTACCCGCTCACCGTGCCCGTGAGGTAGCCCGAGGCATCCACCGAGAAGCCGTGGGTGCGCGTGCGGCAGTCGTTGCCCACCGGCGGCGCGTCGGTCTCGTCGGCCGCCGACGGGAAGGTGTCGAGCGGCTGGCGCTCGGGTCCGGCGGAACAGGCCCCGAACGCCAGCGCGGCCGCGGTGCATGCACCGAGGCCGCGGAGGTTCGGGAAGGTCGACCAGGCGCCCATCGGGCACACCTCGGACGCGGCGCGAGGCCGCCTCGATGCTGCGTCGATCAGGGGAAGGCGAAGACGGCGCCCGGCTGCGAGCCCAGCGGCACGGCGAGCGGCGCCAGGGGCACGGTGGGGACCGGCGTGCCGCCGCCCGTGACCGGCGTGGGCAGGCCAGTGCCGAAGAGCCCCGTGCCGAGACCGGGGAGGCCGGTGCCGAGGCCCGTGCCGAGACCCGGCAGGCCGGTGCCGAGGTTGGGCAGGCCGGTGCCGAAGCCGCCGTTCGGGAAGCTGCCGTTGTTGGCGCCGCCGTTGCCACCGTTGGCGCCGCCGTTCGGGGTGCCGTTGTTGCCGCCGGCGTTGCCCGGGTTCGGCACCGTGGTGTCGAACGTGAAGGTGTCGGCCGAGTCGTCGCCCGGCTGGTAGTCCGGATCCGTGTCGTCGGCGACGTCGCCGCCCTTGACGTTGACCGGCGTGGTGGTGCAGGCGCCGGCGAAGACGAGCCCGAGGACGAGGCTGCGACGGATCATGGGGGACTCCTCCGAGGACCGGGCGTCTATACCTGCCCGTGGCGCGACCCGAAACCCCTTGACGCTTTTTCGGCGCCAGCGTGGATCGCCTGGGGAGGGTCGACGCGACACTATGCCTGACGAGGCAGTCCACCCGCCAGCAGCTTCTGCAGCGCATCGGGCGCGTCGGTGTGCACCCAGTGGCCCGCCTGCAGCCCGTGCAGGTGCACGCCCGGGCGGGCCGTGGCCGCGTCGGCACGGGCCAGCACCTCGGGGGTCCAGCGCGAGGAGCGCAGGGCGCGCACGAGGTGGACCTCGCCCGGGCCCGCGTCCACGGCTGGCCACAGGTCGGTGCACGCGTAGTCCGCGAGGAGCGCGCGCACGCCGCCCAGATCGAGGCGCCACACCAGGCCGCCCTCCCCGCGCACCAGGTTGGTGGTCATCCACGCCGCGAGCATCGGCGACAGGCCCTCGGCGGCCAGCTGGGTACGCAGGCTCTCGAAGTCGGGCACGGGCAGCGGCACGCGCCCGATGGCGTCGAGCACCTTCAGCACGTCCTCGGGATCGTCGCGCACGCCGGGCGCCTCGAGGTCCACGGCCCCGGGCACGGCGTCGAGGACCCACACGGGCAGCGCCGGATGGCGTGCGTGCCAGGCGAGCACCACCTTGCCGCCGAACGAGTGGCCCACCAGCGCCGCGGGCGCCGTCGGACGCGTGGCGGCCAGGGCCTCGAGGTCGTCGACGCAGGCGGCCAGGGTGTGGGGCGGCGTGCCGCTGCCGGAGTCGCCGTGGCAGCGCAGATCGGGCAGCACCAGGCGCAGATCGGGACGCGCCTGCGCGAGCTGGCGCGCGAAGCCCCGCCAGTTCCGCTTCGACCCGAGGATGCCGTGGAGGATCCACACCTCCGGAGCCTCGGGCGCGTCGCTGCCCACGACGTCGTGCGCGAGCCTCACGCTGCGCCTCGGTCGGCGGCGCGCTCCTGGATGGCGGCGACCGCGTCGAGGGCCTGGCGGAGCGCCAGCGCCCCGGCCGCGCCCCCTTCGGTGAGGAGGCGACGGAACACCCGCCCGCCGGGCTGGCCGGCGAACAGGGTGAGCAGGTGGCGGGTGACGCGGTGACCCGGTTCGCCACGGGCCTCCAGCGCCTCCAGGTAGGGCAGCACGGCGCGCGCCGCCTCGAAGCGATCCCCGGCGGGCGAGGCCTCGCCGAAGATGCGCGCCTCTAGGTCGGCGAAGAGCCAGGGATCGTCGACGGCGGCGCGTCCGATCATCACCGCGTCCACGGAACCGAGGTGCTCCACCACGGCGTCGGCGGTGCGGATGCCGCCGTTGATCTCGATCTCCAGCTCGGGGTGCTCCCGCTTGAGCCGCACCACCTCGTCGTACCGCAGCGGGGGGATCTCGCGGTTCTGGCGCGGCGACAGGCCCTGCAGCCAGGCCTTGCGCGCGTGCACCGTGAAGCGCCGGCAGCCAGCCGCCGCCACGGTGCGCACGAAGCGCTCCATGTCGTCGTAGGTGTCGTGGTCGTCGACGCCGATGCGGTGCTTGACCGTGACCTCCACGTCCACCGCGGCCCGCATCGCGGCCACGCCGTCGGCCACCACCTCGGGGTGCAGCATCAGGCAGGCCCCGAAGCGCCCCCGCTGCACGCGATCCGACGGGCAGCCCACGTTGAGGTTCACCTCGTCGTAGCCCTGGTCCACCACGATGCGGGCGGCCTCGGCCAGCGCCCCCGGGTCGTCGCCCCCGAGCTGCAGCGCCACCGGGTGCTCGTCGGGGTGGAATCCGAGCAGGTGCTGCCGGTCGCCATGCAGGATGGCGCCGGTGGTGATCATCTCGGTGTAGAGCAGCGCCCGACGGGTGATGCGACGCATCACGAACCGAAAGTGACGGTCGGTCCGGTCCATCATCGGTGCCACGCTGACGGGGATCACCGCGGTACCTCCGGTCACGGGACCCCCGTTCCTAGCCCGCGGGGGAAGGGCCCGCCCCTGGACCGGGTCGCGCAGGTGCGCAGGTTCCGATAGAAGCGCTCGCCCGCGCCACACCACACGGGAGGCACGATGCGCCGCAGGATGTTCCTGGCGAAGATCCACCGTGCTCGGGTCACCCACGCCGACCTCGAGTACGAAGGCAGCGTCACCATCGACGATGCCCTCCTCGAGGCCGCCGGCATGCTCGAGCACGAGGAGGTGCACGTGTGGAACGTCACGCGCGGCACCCGCCTGGTGACCTACACGCTGCGCGGCCCCCGCGACAGCGGCGTCATCTGCATCAACGGCGCCGCCGCCCACCTCATGTCGCCGGGCGACGTGGTGATCCTCGCCACCTTCGGGGAGCTCGAGGACGAGGAGGCGCGCCGCCACGTGCCCACGGTGGTGCGGGTGGACGAGCACAACCGCATCGCCGAGGTCCGCGCGGAGGTCCCCGGCCCCCAGATGCCCCACCGCCTCGCGGTCTGAGGGCGCGGTGCCCATCACCCTGCACGTGGGCGCGCACCCGCCCGCCACGTGCCGGTCCTACCGCCACCACGTGCACGCCGAGGTCACGCGGGCACCCCGCCGCAGCGACCCGCGCGAGGCCGGCCGCAGCCGCCACGAGCACTTCCAGCTCACCCGCGACCTGGACCACCTCACCCCCTGCCTGCTCCGCTGGTGCAGCGAGGGCACGATGCTCGACGGCCTGGTGGTGGAGGTCACGCGTCCCGAGGACGGCGCCTGCTTCCGCTTCGCGCTGGAGCGGGTGCTGGTGACCTCGGTGCTCACCAGCGTGGAGGACGACGGCCCGATCGAGACGGTGACCTTCGACTACGGCGCCGTGCGCTGGAGCCACCAGGGCGCCCCCGAGGACACCGAGGCCGCGTGGGAGGTCTTCCCCGCCGATCCCGAGCCGTGAGCGACACGCGGTACCCGGGGCGCGCGCCGTGGGACGAGGTGTGGTTCCTCGAGGGGGTGGACGCCTCCGGTGCGGGCTTCTGGCTCC
This sequence comes from Alphaproteobacteria bacterium, assembly GCA_020632955.1. GTDB lineage: Bacteria > Myxococcota_A > UBA796 > UBA796 > JACKEO01. Next base: position 90,850 of record JACKEO010000006.1, on the reverse strand, counting down.
GCGGCACGATCCACGACGGCGTCGACCCCCACGTGGGCGTGTGGGCCGTGTGGGATGGCGGGGAGGAGCCCGTCCGCTCGTGGGCCTCGCTCCCGCTCGCCACCGTGGGCACCCGCGGCGCGCGCCTCGCCCACCCCGACCTCGAGCTCACCGCCGACCGCTTCCGCGGGGTGACGCCCCGTGTGCGGTGGGACCTGCGGCTCGAGGCCACGGTGACGCCCGTGCCGCTGGTGCCGGCCCTCCTGGAGCGCCTGGGCGTGGGTCGCACCTACGAGCCGGTGATGCCCGCCGCCCGGGTGCGCGGCACCCTCGAGGTGGACGGCGCGACGCACGCGATCGACGGCAGCGGCGTGCTGGGCCACCTCTTCGGCGGTCGGAGCCGGGTGGCCTCCTGGGGCTGGTGCCACGCCCACGATCTCGCCCACGACCCGCCCGTGGTGGTGGAGGTGCTGTCGGCGCGCCTGGGCCGGCCGGGCCGGGCGCTGCCCGCGCTGACGTCGGTGGTGGTGCACTGGGGCGACGAGGTGACCGCGTTGACCTCCCCCACCGATCTCGTGCGCACCCGCGCCCACCTGGGCCACGAGAGCTGGCGCGTGCGCGCGCGGCACGCCGGGGTGGACCTGGCCGTGGAGATCGGCCTGGGGCCGGCCGCCCACACCACGCTGGCCCGCTACGACGACCCGGAGGGGCAGCCCTCGTGGTGTCGCAACACCACGCACGGCCTGCTCTCGGTGCGTCTGGCGGACGGGGCGCGCGTGCGTCGCTGGCGCACGGAGCGTGCGCTGGCCGAGCTGGCGGGGCGGGTGCGGCCCGACGGCGTGGTGCAGATCCCGCTGCGCTGAGGCCGCCCTACCGGAGCCCGCCCTGGAAGCGGAGCTCGCCGTCGGGCCGGGTGGCCACCTCGAGCACGTTGTCGCCCGCGTCGTTCTTGTACCGGCACACCGAGGTCTTCGCGGGGTGTGGCGAGTCCTTGAGCGTGTAGACGAACTTGAGGACCCCGGTCTTCTCCTGGTCGGGGCGCCCGTGCACCCCCTGCAGGTGCTTGCGCACCAGCCGGTAGGCGCTGTCGACGTCGAGGCGATCGCGGGACGAGAAGAAGGCGGCCACCTGGTGGGTGCGCGCGATCTGCTGGTGGATGCGCACCAGCACGCGCCGGCCGTTCTCGAAGGGATCGTCGAGCGGGAAGTCGAGCTCGGCGGTGCCGTCCACCAGGCGCGGGGCGCCCTCGCGGGCGGTGACCTCGGCCACCGGGGTGCCCAGCGTGATGCCGCGCAGGTGCCCTCCCCCCTCCGGGTAGAGCAGCTCCACCACCGCCTCGCCCACCTCGTGCCGATCCTGACCGGGTCGCATGCCACCTCCGCGTGCGGGTCCGCCTCGGGGGAGCGGCCGCCCTGGAGCCCTAGCCTGCCGGCTCCGGTCGTGGTGTCCCCGGGGGACCACGGTTAGGCCAGCCGGCCCTCTTCCGGAGCCGGTGTGTCCCGCCTGCTGGAGACCCTCGCCAGGGAGGTCCTGGTCGCCGACGGCGGCATGGGCTCCCAGCTCCACCTCCTGGTGGACGGCCACTTCGTGCTGCCCGACCAGGTGGTGCTGCGCCAACCCGAGCGCGTGTCCGCGATCCACGTGGACTACCTGCGCGCGGGCGCCCGCCTCCTCGAGACGTGCACCTTCGGCGCCAACCGCATCCGGCTCGCCGAGCATGGCCTGGGCGACGAGCTCGCCGCCATCAACGCCCGCGCCGCGAAGCTGGCCCGCGAGGCCCGCGAGGTGGTGGGTGTCGATGCCTTCGTCGCCGGCTCCATCGGGCCCACCGGCCTGCGTCTGTCGGGCTCGGCGGAGCAGGCCACGCGCATCCGCGACGCCTTCGCCGAGCAGGCGGCCGTCCTCGACGATCGCGGCGTCGACGTCTTCGTCCTCGAGACCTTCGCGTCGATCCGGGAGCTGGCGCTGGCGCTCGAGGCCGTGCGGTCCACGTCGAGCCTGCCGGTGATCGCCCAGGTGGCGCTGCCGGTGCGCGACGCCTGGGGCGACGCCGACGACGCCGAGATCGACCCCGAGATCGACGGCCTGCTGCGGCGCCTGGCCGCACTGGACGCCGACGTGATCGGGCTGAACTGCTCGATGGGGCCCGGGCAGCTGCTGCCCTACCTGCGCCAGCTCGCCTCGCTCGCCGACCGGCCGCTGGCCGTGCAGCCGAACTCCGGCCTGCCGTGGCGCGAGGCCGGCCGCTTCGTGTACCCGTCCTCCAGTCCCTCGTACTGGGAGGCCTTCGCCCGCGACGCGGTGCAGGCAGGCGCCCGCATCATCGGCGGGTGCTGCGGCACCGGCCCCGATCAGATCGCCGCCGTCTCGGGCGCCGTGGCGCGCCTGCGCTCGGTGGAGGTGGTGCGTCCCCAGGCGCTGCAGCCCGGCCCGGCGCCCCAGCCCGCCGTCGCCACGCCCGCCAGCGGCCTGCGCGCACGCCTGGAGGCCGGCGAGTTCGTCGTGAGCATGCAGGTGGACCCCCCGAAGGGCACCCGTCCCGACATGGTGCTGGAGGCCGTGCGCGCCTTCCGCGACTCGGGCCACGTGCACGCGGTGGACGTGAACTCCAACCCCATGGCGCGCCTGCACATGGACGCGCTGTGGCTGTCGGCCGCGATCGAGGCGGAGGGCATGGAGACCATCGCCCACTACACGCCGCGCGACGCCAGCCTGATGGGCATCCAGGGCAACCTGCTCGGCGCCTGGCGGGCCGGGGTGCGCAACGTGCTGGTGATCACGGGCGATCCCTCGCTGGTGCGCGGCGAGCCGGGCCTCGGCGACGTCTACCAGACCGACTCCATCGGCATGGTGAAGTACCTGACCCAGCTCAACGAGGGGAAGGACTGCTTCGGCAACACCATCGGCGACCCGCCCGCCTTCCACGTGGGCGTGGCGGTCAACCCGAACCACGACCAGCTCGACCGCGAGGTGGAGCGCTTCCGCCGCAAGGTGGACGCCGGCGCGCAGTTCGCGATGACCCAGGTCTTCTTCGAGTGGGGCTGCTGGGAGCGCTTCCTCGACAAGCTGGGCGGCACCTGCCCGATCCCGGTGCTCGTGGCCATCTGGCCGCTCACCTCGCTGCGCCTGGCCGTGCGCCTGCACCACGAGGTGCCCGGCATCGTGGTGCCCGACAGCGTGCTGTCGCGCCTGGAGCAGGCAGGAGCGGGCGCGCGCGACGAGGGCTTCGCCCTGGCGCGCCAGATGCTCGAGGGTGCCCGTGCGCGCGCCCAGGGCGTGTACGTCATCGCGCCCTTCAAGCGTCCGGTGAACGCGCTCGAGCTGTTCGAGACCCCGGGCTGAGGTGGAGGACGGGGCGCTCTTCGGCCGGGCGGAGCTCCCGGCGGTGCGGCCCGCCGAGCTGCCCGCGGACCTGCACGCACTGGGACGCCGCCTGCCCCCCACGCTCCGGCTCGGCACCTCCTCGTGGACCTTCCCGGGCTGGTCGGGCCTCGTCTGGGCCGGCGAGCCCACGCCCGAGGCCCTGGCGCGGGAGGGACTCACCGCGTACGCACGCCATCCGCTGCTGCGCACGGTGGGCATCGACCGCACCTGGTACGCGCCGATGGATGTGCAGGGCTTCGCCGCCTACGCCGCCCAGGTACCCGAGGACTTCCGCTTCCTCGTGAAGCTGCCGTCGGCCTGCACCACGCCGCGGCTGCCGGACGGCGCGCCGAACCCGCGCTTCCTCGACGCCGCCTGGGCCGCCGACCACGGGGTGGCGCCTGCCGTGGAGGGCCTCGGCGCCCGCCTGGGGCCGATCCTCGTGCAGCTCCCGCCGCTGGCGCCGGACGAGCACGGGCCTCCGGAGCCCTTCGTGGCGCGCCTCGGCCGCTTCCTCGAGGCGCTGCCTCCGGTGCTCCGCGCGGTGGAGGTCCGCAGCCGCGGCCTGTACGTGCGCGGCTACGCCGATGCCCTGCGGGCCGCGGGGGCCGTGCACTGCGTGAACGTCTTCCCGGGGATGCCCACGGTGGCGACGCAGGCCCGCGTGGCTGCGGCGGTGGGCGGGCCGGCCGTGGTGGCGCGCTGGATGCTCCACCCCGCCCTGCGGTACGCCGAGGCGAAGGCGGCCTTCGCGCCCTTCCACGCGATCGGGCGACCCCACCCCGAGGCGCGCGACGGGCTGGCCGAGCTGCTCGCGACCGCGGCCCGTGACGGGCGACCGGCCTGGGTGATCGCGAACAACAAGGCCGAGGGCTCTGCGCCACGATCGCTGGAGGGCCTCGCGCGGGCGGTGGCGACGCTGCTGCACGGCTGATCGGGGCTCACCTCGCCGGTGGCGCGACCTCGTCGCCCACCACGCCCGACGCGCCCACCCGGGCCAGGTCCTCGGCATACCAGCGCAGGAGCGTGTCGGTGAGCGCGGCCGCCCGCCGCACGGCGTCGGGATCGGGGGGGCCCTTGCCGCCCACCAGCGACAGCGCGCGGATGCCCATCGTGCCGGCCGCGCGCGCGTCGCTCGCCTCGGGCCGATCCACCGCAGGGATGCGCACGCCCGCCCACTGCAGGCGCTCCACCAGGGCCGCGCCGGTGGCGAGGTGGTGCTGGCGGAAGAGCGGCCCCTCGGTGCGCGCCGCCTGCAGGGGCGCCCGGCCCACGTCGGTGAGCGAGACCAGCAGCACCGGGGCCGGCAGGCGCCGCGCGCGCAGGTGCAGGAAGGTGCGGATGCCGTCCTGGTGCGCCCGTCCGCAGCCGGTGAACACCGTCCACACCTCGAGGCCGCCGAGGGGCTCCTCCGTCCAGTGACGCTCCAGGGCCAGCAGCGTGGCCATCCCTCCGGGGTCCGCGGGCTCGGCCGAGGCCTTGCGCAGGGTGGCGATCACCACCACCGAGGCCACGCCCGTGACCACGAGCGAGAGCACGTAGAGGCTGAGCAGCGGCGTGCCCCAGGGCTCCGAGAGCCAGCGCAGGGCGAGCACCACGCCCAGCACCACGGTGGACGCGAAGACGAAGAGCAGCGGACGTCGCACCCACGCGGGCCGGCGCACGTGGGTGCGCGGCGCGTCGAGCGGGGTGCACACCACCACCGAACCCAGCGCGCCGGGCCGCGGGTGCGGCACCACGAGGTTGTACGAGGACTGCCGGGGCAGCCAGAGGCGCAGCAGGCCCACCGTGCCCGTGCCCTCCCCCGCCAGGCTCGCGGCGGTGCCCAGGCAGCCCAGCGCGCCCCAGAGCGGCCACCAGAGCCCGACGAGGCCGGCGGCGAAGGCGCAGACGCCGTGCATGCCCAGCACCAGCCACGGCAGGGTGTGGCCGGCGAAGCCCTCGACGCGCGCGAGCTCGGGCTGCGGCAGGCGGGCGGTGACGGCGTCCAGGGCGGCGCGCTCCCCGTCCGTGCCGGCGAAGCGCGGGCCCAGCGCGCCCAGCGCCTCCATGTCCTCGGCGATGCGATCGCTCACGTCGACGCCCCTCGTGCCGATGCAGCTAGCGCGGCGCTTGCTCCCGGGGAGCCACCGAGGCACCATGGGCGCGCGCCCGGGCAGGTCGCCCGCGGAGGCTCGACAGCATGCGGTACCTCGGACGGAACTACGACGGCACCGGCGTCACCATCGCGGTGATCGACTCCGGCGTGAACCCCGACGACCCGCGCCTCGCCGGCGCCGAGGTGGAGGGCTGGGGCATCGACCTGACGGCCACGGGCCACGCGCAGCTGCACCAGCACTTCCAGGACGAGCACGGCCACGGCACCGAGATCGCCGCGGCGGTGCACCGCATCGCCCCCGGCGCCCGCATCGTGGCCGTGAAGATCATGGGGGCGAAGCTCCACAGCTCGGCCGACCTCATGGCGGCGGGCATCGAGTCGGCCGCCCGCAGCGGCGCCCACGTGATCAACCTGTCGCTGGGCACGCCGAACATGGGCAAGGCGCTGCTGCTGCGCGACTGCTGCGCGCAGGCCTTCGACCGCGGTGCCGTGGTGCTCGCCGCCGCCCACCCGCGGGGCGAGCGCGTCTACCCGGCCGATCTGCCCGAGACCGTGGGCGTGGCCAGCGATCCCGCCTGCCCTCCGGGCCGCTTCTTCTACTTCGACCCCGAGCGCTTCCCGAAGAAGTCGTGGCCGTCGCTCACCGAGAAGTTCCTCACCTCGGGGCAGACCGACGGCTCCGTCGGCGGGTCGAAGTACCGGGGGTCCGGCCTGGCCACGGCCCACCTGTCGGGCATGGTGGCCTGCCTGCGGCAGGCGATGCCGACGGTGGACGCGGTGGGCATCGTCGAGCGCATGCGCGAGCGCGCGCTCGTGCCCTACCCCGAGATCGGGTACGCCTGATCCGGGGCGCGTGGTGATCGTCGGCCGGCTCGCGCCCACCCCGTCGGGTCACCTCCACCTCGGCAACGCCGTGGCCTTCGTGGGGGCCTGGCTGTCGGCGCGCGCCGCGGGGGGGCGGCTGCTGCTGCGCGTGGAGGACGTGGACCTCGAGCGCGCCCGTCCCGACGTCGAGGCCGCCCACCGCGAGGACCTGGCCTGGCTCGGCCTGGACTGGGACGCCGAGGTGCTGCGCCAGTCCTCGCGCTCCTACGCCGAGGCGCTGGCCACGCTCGCGCCCCACACCTACCGGTGCACCTGCACGCGCGCGCAGATCCGCGACACCGGAGGGGTGTACCAGGGCACCTGCCGCGCGGCGGGCCACACGGAGGGCGCGATCCGCTTCCGGCTGCCCGACGGCCCCGTGGTGGTGCACGACCGGGCCCGCGGCGAGGTGGTGGTGGAGCCCGCGCGCACCCTGGGCGACCCGGTGCTCGTGCGCCGCGACGGCGTGGTGGCCTACCCGCTGGCGGTGGTGGCCGATGACGTGCGCGACGGGGTGACGGAGGTGGTGCGCGGGGCGGACCTGCTGGAGGTGACGGCCGTGCAGCTGCCGGTGTGGGCGGCCCTCGGACGGGCGCCGCCCACCTGGCTGCACACCCCGCTCGTGCTGGGTGCCGACGGCCGGAAGCTCTCGAAGTCGCACGGGTCCACCGAGCTGCGGGCGTTGCGCGCGGCGGGGTGGACGCCCTCGGACGTGTGGCGCCAGGTGTCGCCGTGGCTGGGGATCGACGCGGTCGACCGCCCGGAGGAGGCCGTGGCGGCCTTCGCAGCCGCCGCGGTCCCGCCGGGCCCGTTCACGGCGCCGTGACGCCCTCGCCGGAGGCGCCGCGGAAGGAGGCCGAGGACGCGACCGCGGGGCGCCGCTCCACGATGTGCACCTCCACCCGCCGGTTCACCGCCCACGCGGCGATGGAGTCCTCGGGGTCGAGCGGGCGGCTCTCGCCCATGCCCGCCGCCTCCATGCGCAGGGGATCGACGCCGAGCGCGACGAGGAAGGCCTGCACCGCCCGCGCCCGCGCCTCGCTGAGGCGCAGGTTGTAGCCTGCAGAGCCTCGCCGGTCGGTGTGGCCCTCGATGCGCACGCGCGTGATCTCGGGGTGATCCACGAGGGTCTGCGCGAGCTCTCGGAGCAGCGGGTGGCTGGCCTCCGAGAGGACGGCGGTGTCGGTGGCGAAGAACACGCGGCCGCGCAGCGCGATGCGGTCCTCGAGCACGGTGACCTGCGGCGCCTGCAGCACCAGGGCGACGATGCTCTCGCCGCCCGGCAGGACGTCGAGCTGGAGCCGCGCCGCACCGAAGCCCTCGGCGGAGACCGCGAGCAGGTGCCGGCCCTCGGGCAGGGTGAGGCGCCCCTCCCCGGCGTCGAGCACGCCGTGGAGGTCACCGGCCTTCCAGCGCGCGGCGACGGGCTCCCCGCCCTCGCCCTGCACCGACAGCACCACGCGACCGAAGCCCGGGGGCGGGGCGTCGCCGAGGCCGATCTCCAGGCCGTCCAGCCCGGCCTCGGGCACCACCAGATCGCGACGGAGCCGCGCGCGGTCCTCGGCCTGGGCCTGCAGCGCGTAGACGCCGGGCGGGAGCGACCAGGTGACGCCGTCGTCGCCCTCCACGCCGCCCAGGTCGCCGAGCGTGGCGAGCACGCCCGGCAGAGGGGTGCCCGTGGCGTCCACGAACACCAGCCGCACCGGGACCGGGGCCACCTCCTCCACCACCTCGAGGGTGGGCTTCTTCTCCCAGTCCAGGCCGAGCAGGGCGCGCGCCGCAGGCGTGCCCACCCCCGGTGTGAGGCCGGCTCCCGCGCCCACGCGCACGCGCACGCCGCGCTGGGTGTGCAGCGCCGTGCCCACGAGGAGCTCGAGGGGCGCATCCCGCAGGGTGACGGGACCGGCGACGTCGACGCCCGCGGTGATCTCCGCCGTGAGGTCGACGACGGGTGTCAGGGTGATCGCGCTGCCGAACCGGGCCTGCAGCAGCGTGCTCCACGCCACCTCGTCCACGCCCGTGTCGGGACCGCCCTGCACGGCGAGCTGGCCCGCGAGGAGCGCGGGCCCCACGCGTCCGTCCAGGACGGCGCGCGCGCTCCAGCCCACCCCGCCCCGGCCCAGGGCCACGCCGAGCCCGGTGGCGGTGGGGGCCGTGATGCCGGCGCCGAGCGCCAGTCCGAGGGGCTTGCGGTCGCGACGGAGCAGCGTGACCCGGAGGTCGGCGAGCACGTCGCCGAGGCCACCGCCCTCCCCCAGGTCCCCGGTGCCGTACACCAGCGGCACACGCACGCCGATGCGCACGGGGCCGGCCTGGTAGCCGCCCATGAGGTCGGCATGGGCGAGGTGTCGGACGATGTCCACCTTGTCGCCGGTCATCGCGTCGTCGGCGACGAGGGGCGCGTAGGCGTAGCCGAAGAGCACCCGCGCGAAGCCCCGCTGATCGGAGTCGAAGCCCGTGGTGTCGGTGAGGAAGAGGGCCGGCGCGTCGAGCGCGGGCGCCAGGGTGTGGGCGTCCAGTCGCGGCACCGTGGGGGTGGTCTGCGCCAGCGCCGACGAGAGGAGGAGGGCGGGGATCATGCGGTCCTCCGACGACGCAGGGCGAGGAACAACAGGACGCCGAGGGGCGTGAGGCTTCGTGAGCCGCCGGTGGAGGCGCAGCCGTCGCCGCAGGCGCCGCCCCGGTAGAGCCAGCCGTGGTCGAGGAGATCTGCGCCGGTGCCGGGGACGGCGCCGGAGTCGCCGGAGTCGCCGCTGTCTCCGGAGTCGCCCGAGTCTCCGGTGCCGGAGTCGCCCGAGTCGCCCGCGCCCGAGTCGCCGTTGCCGGAGTCGCCCGAGTCGCCGCTGTCACCCGTGCCGGAGTCACCCGAGTCGCCGCTGTCTCCGGAGTCGCCGCTGTCGCCCGAGTCCCCGGAGTCGCCGGTGCCCGAGTCGCCATTGCCGGAGTCCCCGGAGTCGCCGGTGCCGGAGTCACCCGAGTCGCCGGAGTGCCGGAGTCGCCCGAATCGCCGCTGTCGCCCGAGTCGCCAGCGCCGGAGTCGCCGCTGTCGCCCGGAGTCGCCGGAGTCGCGCCGAGTCGCCGCTGTCGCCGGAGTCCCCGGAGTCGGAGTCGCCGCTGTCGCCCGAGTCCCCGGAATCGCCGGAGTCCCCCGGAGTCGCCGGAGTCCCCCGAGGAGTCGCCGAGTCGCCGGGTCCCGTCGGGCGGTCGCCCGAGTCGCCATCGCCGCTGTCCGGAGTCGCCGCTGTCGCCCGGAGTCGCCAGCGCCGGTCGCCGGAGTCGCCGCTGTCCCCGGAGTCGCCGCGCCCGGAGTCGCCTGGTCGCCTGTTGTCGCCGGAGTCCCCGTCGCCGGAGTCGCCGGCGCCCGAGTCGCCGCTGTCCCCCGAGTCGCCGGCGCCGGAGTCGCCCGAATCGCCGCTGTCCCCGGAGTCCCCTGCGCCCGAGTCGCCGCTGTCGCCCGAGTCGCCCGAATCGCCCGAATCGCCGGTGCCCGAGTCGCCGCTGTCGCCGGAGTCTCCCGGCGGGAGGTCGTCGGCCGGGTCGAGGGGATCCGTGCCGCGGTCGACCTCGGTCTTGTCGTCGATGGTGCCCGTGTCGGTGTCGGCCTCCGTGGGGTCGGTGCCATGCACGTGGACCTCCACGCCATCCCACAGACCCTCGAGGTCGCTGTCGACCAGCCAGGGGTCGGACCCGTGCAGCGCCTCCTCGCCGTCGCCCAGGCCGTCGCCGTCGGTGTCGGGGTGGAAGGGATCCGTGGTGGCCGCCACCTCGTCCGCGTCGTTCGCACCGTCGCGGTCGACGTCCGCCCAGAGCGGGTTCGTCTGGCTGACCTCGATCTCGTGCCGGTCCGACAGGCCGTCGCCGTCGGTGTCCGGGTCGTCGGGGTCGGTGCCGTGGATCCAGAGCTCGTCCCCGTCCTCCAGGCCGTCGTCGTCGCTGTCCTTGTCGAGGATGTCCGTGGACAGCCAGAGGAGCTCGACCACGTCCGGCACGTCGTCCCCGTCGGTGTCGAGCAGGGTGGTCAGCCGGATGACGGCGTCGTCGAGGCCCGAGAGGGGGTCGCCGAGCGGTGCGGCGCCGTTCCCCAGGAGCAGGCGCAGCAGCTCGATGCCGTCGGGCACGCCCCCATCGTCGCTGTCGGGATCGAGGGGGTCGGTGCCGAAGCGGTTCGGGTGCTCCGGCGTCGCGGGGCCCTCGAGCCCGTCCCTGAGGAGGTCGTGGTCGGAGTCGGGGTCGAGGGGATCCGTGCCACGCAGCGCCTCCTCCCCGTCCGGGCTCCCGTCGTGGTCGGTGTCGGGATCGTCCGGATCGGTGCCCGCGGCCACCTCAGCCCCGTCCTCCACGCCGTCGCCGTCCGTGTCCTTCAGCGTGGGATCGGAGCCCCAGAGCCAGACCTCGGCACCGTCGTCGAGGCCGTCACCGTCCGTGTCGGCCAGATCGGTGCGCGTGCCCCAGGTGGTGGTCTCCTCGCCGTCCTCGAGGCCGTCGTCGTCCGCATCGCTCGCCGCCCGTGCCGCCCCCGGGATCAGGGACAGGGCGATCAGCGTGGCGCTTGCCCATCGGCGAGGAAGACTGCTCGTGATCGCCATGCACCCCCCAACCGGACCCGTGCGGGACCGTTGTGCTGTTCTTCCTTCATCGTGCGTCTTTGGTGCAGGTTGAGCGAAGCCGGACCGAAGAGAGGATCGGGGCCCCAGCGGCCCGCGTCAGGGGGACCCATGATCACCACACCACCACCCCGTCGTCCCGCCGAGGAAGACGAGGACACCTTCGTCGTCGACCGCAAGGAGGCCGCCGCCACGCGGTGGGCCCCCGAGCCCGACGGCGTGCCCACCCGTGCGGAGGTCTCGGCGGCGCACCCCGCGCTGGTCGGCGCCGTGCTGTCGCCCAACCGACCGGACGAGGGTGACGTGGTGCGGTTCCGGGCGCGGCACGGCGCCACCCGCCCTCCCCTGCGCGCCGACCCACGGGCTTCCCGCAAGGGCAGCGAGCGCCTCGGGATCCTGGACGAGCGCGGCGTGCTCCTGGGCATCGGGCTGGGTGCCACGGCCTGCCTGTACGCGGTGGCGGCCCTCGTGCCGCCGGCCCCGCCGGAGCCTGGGGAAGCCCCCGTCGAGACGCCGGTGGTCGCCACGATCGCCCCGTCGAAGCTCCCCTCCGCACCGATGGAGAGCGTGGCCGGCACCTCCGCGCCCGCGCCGACGCCGCCCGCAGTGCCGCCCCCGATGGCGCCGCGCGTGTCCTCCGGGACGGCGGCGGTCACCCGCGCGCCCGGTGGGCCCTCGGGCCCGACCGACACGGTCACCCACCTGGAGCGCGGATGGGCCCTGCTGGCGGCGCACCCGGAGGCCGCGCTCGCGCACTTCGAGCTCGCCGCACAGCGCCCGGAACACGCGATCCCCGCCCGCTGGGGCAAGGCGCAGGCCCTGTTCCGCCTCGGCGAGGACGCCGAGCACGCCCGCATCGTGTGCGGTCTCCAGGCCGGCGAGGGCGTCATCGCGGCGCAGGCCCGCCACACGGTGAGCCGACTGCGCCTCGACTGTCCCTGACCCGGGCTTCCCGGGCGCCAGAAGCGACGCCTGGGCGCGCCTCCCGCGCCGCGCTGCGACGTCTCAGGGGGACCAGGGGTCGCTTCCCCACGTGCCCGGCCGGGTGAGCACGTCGAGGCCGGCGTCGGCGATGAGCCCGTTCAGCAGGTCCACATCGGCCTCCGCCTCGGCGGCAGCCTCGAGGAGCGCGGTGATCAGGGCCGCCTCCGCCTCGGTGTGGATGGACAGATCCCTGTCCACGGCCACGCACAGGCCTGCGGCGGCCGCGACGTCCTGGATCTGGGCGGCGACGTCCGCCGACACGGTCAGCAGGCTGCCCTCGCAGGCCTCGTCCTCGTCCCCGTCCTCGGAGGGGGGATCCTCGGAGCCGTCGCCTCCACCGGGATCGGGCTCGCCCGCATCCGGCCCGTCCGGGGGCACGCTGCCGTCGTCGTCGCGCGCGGTCACGCCGTCGCGGTCCATGTTCGCGCCCGCGCTCACCAGCGACGCCCCGACGGCATCCGGCAACGCCGCGAAGAGGAAGGCGACCGTGGCCACCATGCCGGCGAGCACCACGTACTCGATCTGGACGGCGCCTCGCCGTGAACGCCGTTCGTACCCCACCATTCCGCGCACTGCACGCATGCTGCCCCCTGGGTCTGCGGGGCCTCGGAGGTCCCCTTGCCCCCTGCATCGGTGCGCTGTGGTTGTGGTGTAGATGATCCCTTGTCGTATCGGACAACGAACCCGTTGTATTCGAGGACAAGGGCGTCCCGGCGCCGTTGTGGTGCGACCTCGCCGTGTCGCGGAAGTCCACCGCATCGAGGTCGGTACCGCCCGGGCGGTCACCGCTCGAGGATCAGCGGCGGGCGGTGGACCAGTCGAGCAGCGCCGAGCCCCAGGTGAAGCCGGAGCCGAAGGCGCACAGCGCCACGCGCATGCCCTCCACCAGGCGCCCGCTGCGCGCCGCTTCGTCGAGCAGGAGCGGGATGGTGGCGGCGGTGGTGTTGCCGAAGCGCTCGATGTTGTGGACCAGGCGGTCCTCCGGGATCTCGAGGAGCCGGGCCACCTGGGTGTTGATGCGGCGGTTGGCCTGGTGGAGCACGAAGAGGTCGACGTCCTGCAGCGAGGAGCCGTCGCGGGCGCACACGTCCACCAGGGCGTCGCGCATGCGGCTCACGGCATGCCGGAAGACGAGCGGGCCGTCCATGTGGGCCCAGAGCTGCTCGGGCGGGATGGTGCCGCGGCCCTCGGCGTCGAGCGTCACGAAGGGGCGCCGGCCCATGTCCCACACGCCCTGGGCGAGGCTGTCGGCATGGCGGCCGTCGGCCCCCAGGAGCACGTCGCGCACGCCAGGGGCCTCGCTGGCCTCGAGGCACACGGCGGCGGCCCCGTCGCCGAAGAGGGCGGCCACCGAGCGGCCGCGGGTGGTGAGATCGAGCGCGGCCGAGTGCACCTCCGCGCCCACGAGCAGCACGCGGGACGCCAGCCCGCCGCGGATCATGCCGGTGGCGCAGGCGAGGCCGTACAGGAAGCCGGAGCACTGGTTGCGCACGTCGAGACAGGGCGGGAAGCACCCCGCGTCGGGCAGGCCGAGCAGGGCCTGCAGGTAGACCCCCGATCCGGGGAAGGCCTTGTCGGGCGACAGGGTGCAGAAGACGACGAGGTCGAGATCGGAGGCCTGCCAGCCCGCGGCCTCCAGGGCACGGCGCGCGGCGGGGGCCGCCAGATCCGAGGTGCGCACCCCCTCGTCCGCGAAGCGACGCTCCCGGACGCCCGTGCGGGTGCGGATCCAGGCCTCGTCGGTGTCGATGCCGTAGACCACGGCGAGGTCGTCGTTCGTGACCACCCGGTCCGGGACGTTCGCGCCGGTGCCGACGATGCGCGCGTGCCGCACGGGACCTCCCCCGGGGAGCCTATCCGACATGGCGCCGCAGGCCGCCCCGACCTGCCACCACCCGGATCCGGAGCACGAGGAGCACCGCCACCGTGGCCAGGCCCACCGTGAGCCCCAGCCACACCCCCACGGCGCCCCAGCCCAGCGGACCCGCCAGCACCGCGCCGAGCGGCAGCCCCAGCGCGTAGAAGGCGACGAGGTTCGCCAGCGTGGGCAGCAGGGTGTCCCCTGCCCCGCGGAGCACGCCGAAGCCCACCACCTGGCAGCCGTCGAACACGCTGAAGGCCGCGGCCACGGACAGCAGCCGCCCTGCCAGCGCCAACACCTCGGGGGCCTCGCCGAGCCAGAAGCCCGCGAGCAGCTCGGGCACGGTGAGGAAGACGGTGGCTGAGCCCAGCATCACCCCCGCGCCCACCAGGAGCGCCGTGCCCGCCGCGGTGGTCCAGGGCTGGCCGGCGCCGATGAGGTTGCCCACCCGCGTGGCGGCCGCCCCCGAGATCCCGAGCGGCACCATGAAGGCCGTGGCCGACAGGTTCAACGCCACGGTGTGGGCGGCCACGGCGTCCTCTCCCTGCCAGCCGACGATGATCGTGGCGAGCGAGAAGCCGCCCACCTCCAGCGCCTGCTGCAGCCCGATGGGCGTGGAGAGGGCCGCCACCGCGCGCAACCGGGCCCAGCGCACCTGCACGAGGCCCCGGAGCAGCGCGCGGGCGTCCTGGTGGGCGAAGACCAGGATCGCGAGGAACATCGCGATGCGCACGGCCGTGGTGGCCCAGGCCGCGCCGATCGCCCCCAGACCGTCCCACGATCCCGCGCCCCAGATCAGCACGAGGTTGAGGGGCACGTTGAGCACGTTGCCCACCAACGCCACCCACATGCTGGGCATCATGCGCTCCCGGGCCTGGAGCCCCTGGCGGAGCACGAGCTCGAGCAGCGTGGGCAGCACCGACAGGCCCACCACCGCGGCGTACTCGGACGCGAAGGGCACGAGCGCCTCGGGCTGGCCCAGCCACGTGAGCACGGGCGCCGCGACGAGGTGCAGCGCGGTGATGGGCATGGCCAGCAGGGCCGCCAGCACCGCCCCGTGGGCGAGCGCCCGATCGAAGGCGTGGCGGTCCTCTGCTCCGTGTGCCTGGGTCACGAGCGGATCGAGGCCGAACACCGTGCCCCGACCGAAGACCAGCAGGGAGAAGGACCAGGTGTGGCCGAGCACCCCGGCGGCGAGCACCTGCGTGCTCACCCGTCCGAGCATCAACGAGTCCACCAGCCCGAGCGTGATCCAGCCGAGCTGCGCGACGACGAGCGGCCAGGCCAGGACGAACAGGCGTCGGGCCTCGGCCCCTGAGACGAGGGCGGTGCGCATCGCGACGGCTAATCAGCCCGCCCGCCGCCGGCGCCCTCAGCCGTCGCGCAGCACGCGCTCGGGAGGATCGTCGAGGTCGTCGAACTGGCCCGCCCGCACGGCCCACAGGAAGAGCGCGGCGAAGGTGGCGCCGAGGCCGATCGCGAGGGGGACGAGGAAGAGCAGCGCGTTCATGGGGACTCCTGCAGGGTGGTGGCCCGCGCCACGCGCCCTTCGACCGTGGCCGCCGTGAGCAGCACCAGCCCGCTCGACAGCGGCATGAGGACGGCGGCCACCAGCGGGTCGATCCAGCCGGCCACCGCCGCCGCGACCGCCACCACGTTGTAGACCACCGAACGCAGCAGCGCGAGGCGCACGCGCCGCTGGACGACCGGCGCCACGACGAGCGCGGCCGCGATCGGCCCCAGGCGCTCCGACGCGAGCACGGCGTGCGCCGCGAGCACGCTGGGGGCCGCCCCCGAAGCCATCGCCACGCCCACCTCGGCGGCCGCGAGCGCGGGTGCGTCGTTCAGGCCGTCGCCCACGAAGAGGACGTGATGCCCGGCCGCCGCGAGGGCCTCGACGTGCGCCACCTTGTCGGCGGGGAGCTGCCGCCCCGCGGCGCGATCGGCCCCCAGGGCACGCCCCACCTCGTCGACGATGGCCTCGTCGTCGCCCGACAGCAGCTCCACCTCCACACCGAGCTGTCGCAGCGCCTCGACGGAGGCCGCCGCATCGGGTCGAGGACGGTCGGCCAGCGCGATGCGACCCACCTCCTGCCCGTCGGCGAGCACCCGCAGGCCGCCTCCGGGGGCCGCGCGCACCTGGACCACGCGTCCGTCCACGCGCCCGTCGATGCCCACGCCCGGACGCTCGACCACGTCGACGGCGGACGGCAACGCGATGCCGCGCGCCACCGCGGCCTCCAGCACCGCGTGGGCGGCCGGGTGCCTGCTGGACCGCTCGAGTCCCGCGGCGAGCCGCAGGGCCTCGTCAGGGGCCTCCACGACCTCGGGACGTCCCCCCGTGAGGGTGCCGGTCTTGTCGAGCACCACCCGATCGACGCGGGCGAGACGCTCGAGGGTGCCGAGGTCGCGCACCAGCAGGCCTCGCCGCGCCAGGGCCCCGATGCCCGCCGTACCCACGAGGGGCACCGCGAGGGCCAGGGCGCAGGGGCAGGCCACCACCAGCACGGCGGCCGTGCGCGCCACGGCGGCGTCGAGCCCCGACGACACGGCGACGGCGGCGAAGGTGAGCAGGGCCACGGTGAGCGTGCCCGCGGTGAAGGCAGGAGCGAGCCGGTCGGCTGCGGAGGGCTCCCGCGGCGCGCCCGCGGCCCGCACCAGGTCGGCGGCCATGCGGGCGACGAGGGTGGCATCGCCCACCCGGGTGATCCCCAGGCGCAGGCTGCCCTCCTCCACCACGGCACCCGCGACCAGGGCGTCTCCCGGCGCCACGGGCACCGGACGGCTCTCGCCCGTGAGCAGCGCCATGCGCACGGCGCCGCGACCGGCCACCACCACGCCGTCGGCCGGCAGCTCGTCGCCGAGCCCCAGCTCCACGGCGTCGCCCGGCTGCAGCGCGCTCGACGGCACCACCTCCACGCCCCGCCCGGTGACCCGTCGCGCCGTGCGCGGCACGGCCGCCGCCAGGGCCGTGGCGGCCTCCACGGCCCGCCCGCGCCCGCGCGCCTCCAGCACGCGCCCGGCCAGCAGCAACGCCACCAGCATGGTCACCGAGTCGAGGTAGCCGTCGGCGTGGCGCAGCGTGGCCACGAGGCCGTGGGCGTAGAGCAGACCCACGGCGAGGGCCACCGGCAGGTCCATGTGGAGCAGCCGGTGGCGCAGCGCGCGCCAGGCTCCCTGGAAGAAGGGGGCGGCCGACCACGTGACCACGGGCGTGGCGAGCAGCAGGGTGCACCACCGGAAGAGCTGCGCCCAGCGAGCCTCCATGCCGTCGATCCAGCCGGCGTACACGGCCACCGACATGCCCATCACGTTCAAGGCGCCGAAGGTGGCCACCCCGAGGCGGAGCAGCAGGTCGCGGTCGAGCGCGGCGTGGCTCCCGCCGGGTCGGGGCGTGTAGCCCAGGCCGGCGATGCGACCCGCGAGGGTGGCCACCTGCACGCGGCCGGGGTCGAAGCGCACCTCGGCGTGGCCCGTGGCGTACGAGACGTGCGCCTGCAGGACGCCGTCGGTGCGCTCGAGCAGCTTCTCGGTGACCCACACGCAGCTCGCGCAGCGCAGCCCGCCCACGGTGAGCTCGAGGGAGCAGGTGCCGTCGGGGTGGGCGGTGGTGGGCACCGCGTCCCAGGCGATCCCCGGATCGCCTCCGGGCCTCGGCGCCGGCTGGTCGCGCTGCACGTACCAGCCCTGCAGGCCGGCGTCGGCGAGGATGGCGGCGGCCGCCTCGCAGCCGTGGCAGCAGAAGGTGCCCTCGGGCCCCTCCACCATCGTGCCGCAGTGCGGGCACGGCGACGGCTGCGCGGCCACCGCGGGCACGACCTAGCGGTCCTGCGCGTAGGTGGGGACCACGGGGTCGTCGACCTGGAGCGCGAGCACCAGCAGCGCGGCGTTGACGCCCAGGACGACGAGGCCGGCGAGGACGAGGGCGACCTTGTAGCGCATGGCTCAGTCCTTCCCGGCGTCGGCGCCGGGGCCCTTGAAGGTGGTGGCGTGACGGGCCTCGCCGTCGGTGCCGCGCACGGTGACGACCAGCGGCAGGGTGCGTGCGGCGGCCGCCTCGGGGATGCGCACCACCACGGGCGTGCTCGAGCGCTGGCCCGCCGTGAGCGTGAGGGGGCGGCTGCGCACCTGGCTGCCGTCGGGCAGGCCGTCGACCGCCACGGCGTAGGTGCGCTCGCCCTCCGCGCTGCTCCGGTCGGTGACGTGCACCATGTAGGTGTTGCGCACGAAGCCGTCGTCGTCGCGGACGAAGAGGCTGCCGGGAGCGCGATCCACCTGCACCTCGATGGCGTCCCGCAGCACGGTGACGCCCACCACGCCGGCCAGCAGGGCCGTCAGGGCACCGCCGTAGACCAGGGTGCGCGGGCGGAGCCAGCTGCGCGTCCCCCGCCCCTCGTCCGCCGCCTGGGTGGAGTAGCGCACGAGCGTGGGGTGCCCGAGCTTCGTCATCACGTCGGTGCACGCGTCGATGCAGCGCCCGCAGGCGATGCACTCGAGCTGGAAGCCGTCGCGGATGTCGATGCCCTGGGGGCAGACCACCACGCACTTCTTGCAGTCGATGCAGCCGCCGCGGGCCCGAGCGGTCTTGCCGCGGGGCTCCCCGCGCGGGACGTCGTAGCTGATGACCAGGCTGTGGTCGTCGGTGAGCGCGCCCTGGAAGCGGGCGTAGGGGCACACCAGGTTGCAGGTCTGCTCGCGGAACCAGGTGAAGTCGAACATCCACACGGCGGAGAAGAAGGCGACCACCGCGTAGTTCCCGGGCGTGGCCTGGCCCGTCCAGAGGAGCTCGGTGCGCGCGAAGAAGCCCATGAAGGACATCGACACGCCTACCGCCACCGCTGCGAAGGCCGCCCACTTCGCCGCCTTGCGCCACGCGCGGTCGAAGCTCCAGCCCGCCGCGTCGCGCCGCATGCGCTCGCTGCGCGTGCCCTCGATCCACGCCTCGATGGGGTGGACCAGGTTGATCATGAAGACGCTCTGCGGGCAGAAGTAGCCGCACCAGATGCGTCCGAAGACGGTGGTGAACAGGAAGAGCGAGAAGGCCGCGGCCAGCGCGAGCAGCATGATGAGCACGCCGTCGGACGGCGTGAAGATCTGGCCGAGCACCACCATCCGCCGCGTGGCGAGATCCGCGAGGATCAGCGGCTCGCCCTTCCACCGCAGCCAGGGCACCACGAGGAGGAAGGCGAACAGGAGGGCCGAGCTGGCCTTGTGGAGCCGGGTGAAGGTGCCGTGGATGGTGAGGGGCACCACCCACTGTCGCGAGCCGTGGAAGATGGCCATCGGGGGCTCCTGGCGAGGGGATCCGGCATGCACGGGACGTGCCAGGACCCCCGCGTCCCGGTCAGTCGGCGTGCGCCTTGGCGTGGATGTAGGCCGCGACGGCCTCGATCTCCGCGTCGGGCAGGATGCCCTTCCACGTGATCATGCCCTTGGCGGGGACGCCCTGCTCGATCGTGGTGCGGATCTGCGCGAGCTCGCCGCCGTGGATCCACTCGTCGTCGACGAGGTTGGGGCCGATGCCGCCCGTGAGATCCGCGGCGTGGCAGGCCACGCAGTTCTTCGCGAAGACCGCGGCGCCGTCGACCTCGCCGGCAGGCTCGTGCTCCCCCGCCTCGGTGGTGGGGTCCTCCCCGCCCTCGTGGGCCGCGGCCGCAGCCGCGACGGCCGGGGCCTCCTGCCCTCCGCGGGACAGGATGAAGCTGGCCACCGCCGCGATCTTGCGCGCGCCCAGGATGGGACCCCACGCGGGCATGCCCTTGGCGCCGACGCCCTCGGTGATCGTGGTGGAGATCTCGGCGAAGCTGCCGCCGTGGATCCACTCGGCGTCCACCAGGTTGGGCCCGATGCCCCCGGTGAGGTCGACGTTGTGGCAGCTCGCGCAGGTGGACGCGAAGATCTCCGCGCCCTCCTCCAGGGTCTCGGCGTCGGTGGCGGCGGCCACCTGCGCCTCGGGCTCCGGCCACTTCAGGCGCGCCTCGGCGAGCTCCTCCTGGTACAGGGCGGCCTGGGTCTTGTCGTGCAGCACGTGCCAGTCGAGCACGTACCAGCCCGCCCACACCACGGTGACGAAGAACAGGCCCAGCCACCAGTCGGGCATGGGGTTGTCGTACTCCTCGATGCCGTCGGCCTCCTCGGCGTGGCCGAGCTCCTTGTCCGTGATGCGGCTCATGCGTCACCTCCGGCGTCGTCCTCGAGGGGAAGTCGGGCGGCCGCCTCCCACCGCGCGCGGTGCGACGGTGCGTAGGCGAACCAGGTCCAGCCGAGGAAGGCCACCACGAACAGCATCGTGCTGACGATGCCGAGGATCTGGAGATCGTGGCGCTCCGCGGCCATGCGGAACACGGGGTTGAGGGAGGCGAGGACCGGGATCATGGCGACCCCTCCCCGCCGGCGGCGGCCTCGGCGGCGGCGATCTTCGCCCGCCCGTCGCGCCCGAGGCGCTGCAGGTAGGCGATGAGCGCGACGATCTCGTCGTCGTGCTCCACCGTGATGTCCGACGCCGCGAGGTCGGCGACCACCTCGTCGGCCTGCGCCCGCATCGCCGCGGGCACGTCCGACAGCACCGAGGCCTCGTAGGGGTGGCCCAGGCTGGCCAGCGTGGTGACCGAGGCCGTGGCGTCGGCCGGGTCCACCTTCCACTCCGCCAGCCACGGATACGTGGGCATGATCGAGCCGGGCGTGGTGGACCGCGGGTCCATCATGTGCTCGTAGTGCCAGGCGTTGTTGTACTTGCCGCCCACCCGGTGCAGGTCGGGGCCGATGCGGCGCGATCCAAGCTGGAAGGGGCGGTCGTAGGCGTACTCCTCGCCGCGCGACCACTCGCCGTACCGCACGGTCTCGCTGCGGAAGGGACGCACCCACTGCGAGTGGCACAGGTAGCAGCCCTCGCGGACGTAGATGTCGCGCCCCGCCACCTCGAGGGGCGTGTAGGGCGAGATGCCCTCCAGCTCCTCGGGCTCGAAGTCCACCGTGAACATCGGCACGAGCTCGACCACCGACCCCACCGCGATGGCGGCCACCGAGAGCACTGCGAACAGCGCGCCTCGGTGCTCCAGGGTCCTGCGGTGCCAGTCACCACTGCCAGACGTGTCGCTCACCGCGCACCTCTCACTTGGCCGCGACGGGCGCAGGGGCGGAGCCACCGGCCGCGTCGCGGATCGTCAGGATGAAGTTGAAGGCCATCAGCACCGCGCCGCTCAGGTAGAGCAGGCCGCCCACGAAGCGCATCCAGTAGAAGGGCGCCAGCCGGGCCACGATGTCGACGAAGTTCGGGTACTGGAGCAGGCCCTCCTCGTTGAAGGCGCGCCACATCAGGCCCTCGGTGACCCCCCCGGCCCACATGGGCACCGTGTAGAGGATGATGCCCACCGTGGCCATCCAGAAGTGCAGGCTCACCCAGCCCTCGTTGTGGACCTTCGTCCACAGCCGCGGGGCCAGCCAGTAGAGCATGCCGAAGCTGATCATCCCGTTCCACCCGAGCGCGCCGGAGTGGACGTGGCCCACGACCCAGTTGGTGAAGTGCGCGAGGCCGTTCACCGCCCGGATCGACATCATCGGGCCCTCGAAGGTGGACATGCCGTAGAAGCTGATGCCCACCACGAGGAACTTGAGGATGGGGTCGCTGCGCAGGCGGTCCCAGGCGCCCCGCAGGGTGAGCAGGCCGTTGAGCATGCCGCCCCAGGAGGGCGCGATCAGCATGATGCTGAAGGCGGAGCCCACGGTCTGCACCCAGTCGGGCAGCCCCGAGTAGAGCAGGTGGTGGGGGCCGGCCCAGATGTAGAGGAAGACCAGGGCCCAGAAGTGGATGATGGACAGCCGGTACGAGTAGACCGGCCGCTCCGCCGCCTTGGGCATGAAGTAGTACATCAGCCCGAGGAAGGGCGTGGTGAGGAAGAAGGCGACGGCGTTGTGGCCGTACCACCACTGCACCAGCGCGTCGGTCATGCCCGAGTAGATCGGGAAGGAGCGCGTGAGCGTGGCCGGCATCGCGAGCGCGTTGACGATGTGGAGCACGGCCACCGTGAGCACGAAGCTCATGTAGAACCACACCGCCACGTACAGGTGCTTGACCTGCCGGCGCCGGATCATGTCGAAGAAGTTCAGCGCGAAGACCACCCACACCACGGTGATGGCGAGGTCGATGGGCCAGATGAGCTCGGCGTACTCGCGCGACTGCGTGAGCCCGAAGGGCAGCGTGAGCGCTGCCGACACGATGATGCCCTGCCAGCCCCAGAAGTGGATGCGCGAGAGCAGGTCGTGGGACCGGGCCTTCATCAGCCGCTGCATCGAGTAGTAGATGCCGGTGAAGACGGCGTTGCCCGCGAAGGCGAAGATCACCGCGTTCGTGTGCAGCGGCCGGAGGCGACCGAAGGTGAGGTGCGGCACGCCGAGGTTCGCCGGCCACCAGGCCAGCTGCAGGGCGATGATGACGCCGACGAGCATGCCGACGACGCCCCAGAGCACCGTCGCCAGGAAGAAGTGGCGGACGATGTCGTCGTCGTAGGCAGGCGCCGGCGCGGCGTCGGGCGGATGGGTGGTCACGGGAGTCCTCCAGCCGGGTGGGGGCCAGTGCGGGCGACGCCCTTTGCACGGGGCGTGCCATACCTACGCCATGTCGCGCCGTGTCAAAACCCCCGGATCGGGTGCGCGCGATCGTCGGGGTGTGGGAGCCCACACAGGCCCCCCCGGCTGCGGCCACAGGCACGCCGCGTGCTAGGCCGCAGGGGCAGGAGGTCTCCATGATCGGGATCGTCGGAGCCGCGGCGCTCGCCGGCCTGCTGGGCAGTCCCCACTGCGTCGGGATGTGTGGCGGCTTCGCCGGCGCGTGCGCGCGGCCGGCCGGGCACGCCGCCAGCTACCACCTGGGCCGCCTGCTCACGTACGGCACGCTCGGCGCGAGCGCCGGCACCCTCGGCGCCCTCCTCCCGGTGCCCGGCGAGGTGCTCACCGTGCTCAGCGGGCTGCTGCTCGTGGTGTTCGCGGGCGCCCTCGCGGGCGTGATCCCCTCCCCCGCGCCCCGCCTGCCGGGCGTCACCGCGTGGGCCTCCGCCGCCCTGCGCCGCGGCGGGCGTCTCGGCAGCCTGGGCCTGGGCGCCGCCACGGCCCTGCTGCCGTGCGGGCTCGTGTACGCAGCGCTCGGCGTCTCCCTGGCGGCGGCCTCGCCCGCGTGGAGTGCTGCCGCGATGGTGGCCTTCGGGCTCGGCACCATCCCCCTGCTCGCTGGCGCCTCGGTGGGCCTGCGGCGCCTGGTGGCCCAGCGTCCCTGGGCCCGTCGCGCGCTGGCCGCGGGCGTGCTCGCGGCCGGGGCCTGGAGCCTCGTGGTGCGCGGCCCGGTCACGGCCGAGGCCCACGTCCCCCAGGCCGACGCCCACGGGCAGGAGGCGCCCCCGGCCTGTCACTGATCGGGCGTGGCGCCCACCAGCGGCTGGAGGACGAGCCGGAAGGCGGCGCCCCCCAGCGGACTGCGCGGCAGCAGCTCCAGGCGCGCGCCCATCGCCTCCGCCGCGTTCTGGCAGATGGCCAGTCCCAGGCCCGTGCCCTGGGTGCTCGTGGTGAAGAAGGGCTCGAACAGCCGCGGCGCCACGGCCTCGTCCACGCCGGGGCCGTCGTCGGCGACGACGACCTCCTCGCCGGTCACGAGCACCTCGACGTGCCCCGAGGGGCCGGCGGCGCGTGCGGCGTTCTGCACGAGGTTGAGGAGCACGCGGTGGACGAGGTCGGCGTCCGCCCAGGCCTCCCCGGTGCCCACGCGCGTGACCACCGCGGCCAGGTCGTCGCGCTGCGCCGCCTCGCACACCGCGTCGGCCACCTCGTGCACGGCCACCCTGCCCAGGCGCGCAGCGGGCGGGCGCGAGAAGGCGAGGAGGTCGTGCACCATGCGATCGAGGCGCCCCACCTGTGCGTGCACCTTCCCCATGATCTCCCGGCGCCGGTCGGAGGGGTCGAGGGAGCCCGCCAGCACCTGCACGGGGCCCGAGA
This sequence comes from Alphaproteobacteria bacterium, assembly GCA_020632955.1. Classification (GTDB taxonomy): domain Bacteria; phylum Myxococcota_A; class UBA796; order UBA796; genus JACKEO01. The sequence goes on along the minus strand of JACKEO010000006.1, from coordinate 67,116 downwards.
TGCTCGCGAGGGCGTTGCGGAGCTCGTGGGCCACGGCGGCCGACATCGACCCCAGCTGCACCAGCGCCTCGTGCCGTCGGCGGAGGGCCTCGTGCGCCACGATCTCGGTGAGCTCGTCGAGCACGAGCAGCGCCTGGTACCGCTCGTGGTCGATGGCGCTGAGCACCACGCGGAAGCTCCGATCGTGCCCCTCCCGGAGGAGGTCGACGCGCGACAGCTCCACCGTGGCCCGGGCCCGGCGCACCTCGCCCAGACGCGCCGGAAGGCCCACCGCGTGGGCCACCGACGGCGGCAGCACCTCGTGCACGAGGCGGCCTGCGGGATCGGTCTCGCAGAGACGGCGGGCCGCCGCCGTGGCCGTGGCCACGCGTCCGTCCTCGTCCAGCAGGAAGGCGGCCGTGGGCAGGTGCGCCACGAGCACCGTGGCCAGGTCCTGCACGCCCGAGGCCAGGCGGGTGCCCAGGTAGGTGCCCGTCATCAGGGCCAGATCGATCATCGTGATCTTGCGGACCGCCGCCACCAGCGGCGCGCACTCCGGCTGGCCCTCGGCCAGCGCCACGAGGCCGTCCTGGATCTGCGACATCGCCGTGAACATGTAGTGGTGGGCGAGCCCCACCGCGACGTGGCGTCGCCCGATGCTCTCGCGTCGCGCCGCGTAGGCCGCGTCGTGGGGGCCCAGGAGCAGCTCCCGCATCCACACCTGCAGGGTCTGCTTGAGCCGGTCGACCTGCGCGGGCCCCTCGAAGACGTCGCGGGCGTCGTCGAACTCCTCGATGCGCACGTAGAAGGCGTCGGCGAGCGCGCCCGTGTGCGGCGCCACGGTGGGCCAGAAGGCGGCCAGGCGCGCGGCGTCCTCGTCGCCGAACCGCACGTAGGCCTTCAACTCGTCGAAGCGGCTCCCCACGAATACCTCCGCCCGTGCTGCGCGACGGACCCGTGCCGTCCCCTCGCTCCGGAGTGCCCTTGACCCCGCTCGCTGCACGCATCCTCGTCGTGGACGACGAGGAGCTGATCCGCTGGTCCCTCGCGGAGCACCTCCGCCAGACCGGCTATCGCGTCGACGAGGCCCCGGACGGCGAGACGGCGCTGGAGCGCATCGCCGCCGATCCGCCCGCGCTGGTCCTCCTGGACCTGAAGATGCCGGGCATGGGCGGCATGGACGTGCTGGCCGCCCTGCGGGAGCGGGGCCTCACGGTGCCCGTGATCGTGGTGTCGGCCTACGGCTCGGTGGAGTCGGCCGTCGAGGCCACCCAGCTCGGGGCCCGCACCTACCTCACCAAGCCCTTCGACCTTCCGCAGGTCGCCGCCACCGTGGCGCAGGTGCTCGCCGACGCACAGCGCGCCCACACCGTGCTCTACGCGGGTCGGGACGGGCGCCCCGGCTACGGCGCCTTCATCGGCGGGGCCCCGGCGCTCGCCGAGGTCTTCTCCACCCTGCAGCGCCTCGAGAACGTGGACGCGCCCACGGTGCTGGTGCTGGGCGAGTCGGGCACCGGCAAGGACGTCGTCGCCCGCATGATCCACGAGCGCGGACCCCGCCGCGACAAGCCCTTCATGGAGGTGGACTGCGCGGCCCTGCCCCCCGCACTCATCGAGAGCGAGCTCTTCGGTCACGAGCGGGGCGCCTTCACCGACGCCCGGGACCAGAAGAAGGGCCTGTTCGAGGTGGCCGCCGGGGGCGTGGTCTTCCTCGACGAGCTGGGCGAGCTGCCGCTCGAGACCCAGGCCAAGCTGCTGCGCGCCCTCGAGAGCCGCACCTACCGTCGCGTGGGCGGCGTGAAGCCCCTGTCCTTCGACGCCACCCTGGTGGCCGCCACCAACCGTGATCTCGCGGCCGAGGTGGCCGCGGGCCGCTTCCGGGAGGATCTCTACTTCCGCCTCGACGTGGTGGAGATCCGGCTTCCCCCCCTCCGGGAGCGTCGCGAGGACCTCCCTGCGCTGGTCGCCCACTTCGTCGACCGCTGCAACGAGCGCTTCCACCGACAGATCCGGGGCGTGTCGGGCGACGCCATGCTCCAGCTCGAGCGCTGGACCTGGCCCGGCAACGTGCGGGAGCTCCGCAACGTGATCGAGCGCATCGCCATCCTGTCGGCCGACGACGTGATCCGACCCGAGCACCTGCCGCCGGAGATCCGCTACGCTCGCGAGGAGCCCCGGGGGTCTTCGGGCTGCCCCTTCGTGCTGCCCGACGAGGGGGTCGACCTGGAGGCCGTGGAGCAGGGCCTGCTCATCCAGGCCCTCGATCGCACCCGGGGCAACCAGTCCGCCGCCGCGCGGCTGCTGGGCATCAGCCGCTACGCGCTGCGCTACCGCATGGAGAAGCACGGGCTCATGGAGGCGAAGGCGGACGGCTAGCGCGGGACCCGCGCCAGACCGGGCCCACACGCCGGGCCGGCCCCGGCCCCCTCCGCCCGGGTCCGCCCTGGCGAGGTGCATGGGCTCGAAAGCTCACCACACAGCGCAGGTCTCGGCCGGTGCCATCGGTGATCCGACCTCGCAGGAAAAGGCCTGCCGGAAGGCGGGCGTGTGCTGGAGCGGGACGTTCACGCGGTACCGCGGCGGGCTGTGGCTGTCGGTGCGCGCGCGGAGCGCCTCGGCCTCGGGACGCATCTCGGTGCACCAGCTCTGGGCGTAGCCGACGAAGAGGAGCTGCTCCGGGGTGAACCCGGCGACGCGCGCGTCGCGTCCGCCCTCCTGGAGCCAGTGTGCGTACGCCGCCGAGGCCAGCTTGATGCCGCCGAGGTCCGCGATGTTCTCGCCGAGGGTGAGCTGGCCGTTGACCGTGGCGCCTGCCGCCACCTCCAGACCGTCGTAGGCCCCGGCCACGCAGGCCGCCTGGGTGTCGAATCGCGACCCGACCTCGTCGTCCCACCAGGGCGCCATCGTGCCGTCGGGCCCGAAGTGCCGGCCCGAGTCGTCGAAGCCGTGGGTGATCTCGTGGCCGATGACCATGCCGATCGCGCCGTAGTTCATCGCCGTGGGGAAGTCGGCGGAGAAGAAGGGCGGCTGCAGGATGCCCGCCGGGAACACGATCTCGTTCATGAGCGGGTTGTAGTAGGCGTTCACGGTGGGGGCCGACATCCCCCACTCCGCCCGGTCCACCGGCTCGCCCACCTTCGCGAGCTGGTCCGCGCGGGACCACGCCGCCACGGCGGCCTGGTTCGCCCAGCTGCCGTCGGCGAGCGCCAGGCCCTCGTAGGTCTCGGGCGCGTCGGGGTACCCGATCTTGTTGGTGATCGCGTCGAGCTTCGCGTGGGCGCGCTCTCGCGTGGGCTCGTCCATCCACGCCAGGTCGGCGAGGCCCGCGGCGAAGGCGCCCTCCACGTCGCCCACCATCGCCAGCGCCGTCGCCTTGCTGTCGCCCGCGAAGGCCTCGGCCACGTAGGCCGCGCCCAGCAGCTCGCCCATGGCGTCGTCCACGCGGTCCACGCAGCGCTTCCAGCGATCGCGCTGCTGCTGCTGCCCGGTGAGCCGCGTGCCGTAGAAGGCGAAGTGCGCCTCGTCGAAGGAGGACGACAGGTAGGGCGCCGCGGCGTGCACGAGGTGCCAGGCCACATAGGCACGCAGGTCGTCCAGGGGGCGCTCGGCCAGCACCTCGCCCAGCGCCGGGAAGAACTCCGGCGTCATCACGTTCAGCTGCTCGACGTCGTCGAGATCGAGGGCCGCGAGGAGCGCCGTCCACGGCACCCGGGCATCCACCGACGGCAGGTCGGCCACTGCCGTGGGGTGATGGAGGGTGCGGGGGTCCCGCATGTCGGCCGGCGCACGGCTGGCCGTGGCGAGCGCGGTCTCGATCGCCAGCACCGCCGCCGCGGCGGCAGGGTCGCGCCCGGCCAGGCCGAGCATCGCGCCCACGTGCGCCTCGTAGTCGGCCAGCAGCGCCCGCCCCTCGTCGTCCTCCGGGAAGTAGTAGCCCCGCTCGGGCAGCCCGAGGCCGCCCTGGGCGATGTGGAAGGCGTTGGTGTCGGGCCGCGTGAAGTCGGGGAACACGCCGGCGCCGAGGAAGACGTCCTCCACCGCGAGCTCGGTGGAGAGCAGCAGCAGGGCGGTGGCGTCGGGCGCGGCGTCGATGCGGGCCAGGTCGGCCGCGAGCGGATCCGCCCCCGCCGCCTCCACCGCCGCGGTGTCCATGCAGGCCTCGTAGTAGGCGCCGAGGCGGGGGTCACCGCCGCCCGCCTCCAGCAGCCCCTTGAGGATCTGCTGGTTTCCCTCGGCGATGGCCGAGAAGCCCCGGCCGAACACGGAGCGGTCGGGCGGCAGCTCGTAGGCGTCGAGCCAGCCGCCGCACGCGAACCGGTAGAAGTCGGTGCACGCGTCGGCGGAGCGATCGAGGGCCGACTCCACGGAGGCCTCGACCTCGGCCAGCACGCCACGGAGGGGCGCGGGCGAAGGCGCCGGGCGGGAGGTGGCGCAGGCCGCGAGCAGGATCAGCGAGGGGCGAACGAGCCGCATGTCGTCTCCGGGAGGCCGCGCTCCTAGCGCGCGTCGGCGGCCGGGTCAGGGCGTGGTGTCGAACCATCCGTCCTGGCGTCGCTTCTCGTACATCAGGATGCCCGCGGCCACGCTCACGTTGAGGCTCTCGAGCTTCCCGGCGAGCGGCACGGAGACGACGGCGTCGCACTTGCGCCGCAGCGCAGGCGACAGGCCCTTCCCTTCCCCGCCCAGCACCAGGGCGAGCGGCCCGGAGAGCCGGCTGGCGTGCAGCGGCGTGCCGCCCATGTCGGCGCCCACCACGGGGATGCCCGCGTCGCGGATGGGCTTGAGCGCAGACGACAGGCCCTCGCGCACCACCGGGACCACCTCCACCGCGCCCATGCTCACCCGCTGCACCACCGGCCCGACCTCCGCGCCGCGGCGCGTGGGGATGACGAGGCCGTCGACCCCGAAGCCCAGCGAGGTGCGCAGGATCGCGCCGAGGTTGTGCTCGTAGCTGACCTCGTCGGCCAGCAGCAGGAAGGGCGCACGGCCCGCGTCGAACAGCGTGTCGAGGAGCTGGCGCGCCGTGGGCGACGGGACCGGGTCGGCGTGGGCGACGATGCCGTTGTGCACACGGCCGTCGGCCATCTTGTCGAGCCTGGCCCGCGGCACCCGAGCCAGGATCACCCCGGCCCGCTCGGCGAGCTCGAGGATGCGGGTGATCTTGTCGTCGGGACGCGCGCCCTCGTCGAGCCAGATGCGGTGCACGCGTCGCCGACCGCGCGCGAGGCACTCCAGGACCGGGTTGCGTCCCTCGAGCTGCTCCATGGCTAGAGCAGCCGCGCCGCGAGCTCGGCGAGCGGGCTGCGCTCGCCCTTGCGCAGGGTGACGTGGCCCGCCACGGCGCACTCCTTGAAGCGCTCCACCGCGTAGGTGAGCCCGTTGCTCACCTCGTCCACGTAGGGGTTGTCGATCTGGAAGGGATCGCCCGTGAGCACCACCTTGGTGCCGTCGCCGGCCCGCGTGAGCACCGTCTTCACCTCGTGCGGCGTGAGGTTCTGCGCCTCGTCGACGATGAGGAACTGGTTGGGGATGGAGCGGCCACGGATGTAGGTGAGCGCCTCCACCTCCACGATCTTGTTGTCGAGGAGGTACTGGTACTCGGGCTCGCCCCGACGGCGCTCCGGCCGGCTCGAGAGCAGGTAGTCGAGGTTGTCGAAGATCGGCTGCATCCAGGGGTTCAGCTTCTCGCCCACGTCTCCGGGCAGGAAGCCGATGTCGCGACCCAGCGGGAAGATGGGCCGGCTCACGAGCACCCGGCGGTAGAGATCCATGTCGGCCGTCTGCTTGAGACCGCAGGCGATGGCGAGGAGCGTCTTTCCGGTGCCGGCCACCCCGTTGAGGGTGACGAGCGTGACCTCGGGATCGAGCAGGAGCTCGAGCGCGAAGAGCTGCTCCTTGTTCCGCGCGAAGACGCCCCAGGCACCCTCCTTGTGGCGGCCCACCAGCCGCACGCCCGCGCGATCGGGGAGCACCCGCCCCATCGCCGTGCGGTGCTCGTCGTCCTCTGCCCGGAGCACGACGAACTCGTGGGGGTAGAGATCGGCGGCCTCGTCGGTGAGCACCATGCCTTCCGCGTAGAGCGCGGCCACGACGTCGGGCGCCACCGTGCGCTCCGACATGCCCGAGTACTGCGCGTCCACGCGGAGGCGGCTGTGCTCGTAGTCCTCGGCCCTCACACCGAGCGCGTCGCACTTGAGCCGCATGTTCGTGTCGCGGGTCACCAGCACGACGCGCCCGTCGAGCTCGCGGTGCAGGGACCGGGTGAGCTGCAGGATGCGGTTGTCGTTGCTGTCGACGCCCCAGGAGATGGGCTCGTGCTCGTGGTCGTCGTGGAAGGCCACGCGCACCCGGCCCCCCGACGGCAGGGAGACGCCCTCGCGGAGCGAGCCGCCCTGACGGAGCTGATCGAGCACACGGGACGCCTCACGGGCGTTCCGGCCCGTCTCGTTCATGTCGCGCTTGAACTTGTCGACCTCCTCCAGCACCGTCATCGGGATGACGACGTCGTGTTCCTCGAACACGGCGAGGGCCTCGGGATCGTAGAGCAGCACGTTCGTGTCGAGCACGAAGGTCGTCGGGTTGCGCGTCAACGGTGGGGTCCGTGGCGGGAGGGGCGGGCGGGGCGGGCTCGACGGGCGATCGAGGCCGGAGGGCGGGACTCCAGGGGCGGACCGTCGTCCACCCGGGCGGGTGGTGCAGGTCCTGGCGGTCGGCGCGGGAGGCCGACGGAAGGGCAGGGTCGCGAGGGACCGTGGCGAGCATAACGCCAGGCCTCCGGAGCCCGCGTGTCGGATCCATCACGTCCCCGGAGCACGGGCCTGTCACCGCCACCCTCGACGATCCTCCCGCCGCCCGATCCCCCTTGCGCGTTCGCGTGCGGCGTGCGCGGCCAGGTCACATGGGGCGCCCGGAAGCGGGAAGGCCCTCTCGCCTCACGTCGGATCCCAGGAAGCGGGAACGCCTTCCCGCTTCCCATCCGGTCCCAAGAAGCGGGAATGCCTTCCCGCTTCACATCGGGTCCCAAGAAGCGGGAATGCCTTCCCGCTTCACATAGGATCCCCTCCGGGGGGCACGCGCAGGCGCAGCGGCGACGGCATGGGCTCGGGATGCAGCGCGTAGCGCCGCGCGTCGCGGGCGAAGATCACGACCCCGTCGCGCACCTGGGCCCGCCCCAGCCGCACGCTCATCTTGCCCTTCCCCTCCGGACCTCGGACGAACACGAGGACCTCGCTGCGGCCCTCCGGCGTGGGCGCGAGCCAGCCGTCGATGCGGGCGACGCGATCGGTCTCGCCGGACCACTGGAGCACGGCGAGCTGGTGGTCGACGAAGACCTCGATGCGGCAGCTGCTGCATCCATGGTCCTGCACCAGGACGTACCAGCCCTCCTCCTCCGCCTGTGCGGGGACGAAGGAGCAGAACAGCGTCGAGACCAGGGCGGCGAGCGGGGCGAGGCGGCGCATGCCGCCGTCCTACCGCGCCAGTTCGTCCTCGTCGTCCTGGGCGCGCGCGAGGCGCTCGCGCTCGCGGCGCCGCTTCTCGCTCTCGGAGAGGAACTCCTCGGGCACGTCCTCGGACTCGCCCTCCTCCTCGCCCGTGTCGACCGCGACCAGGCTGGCGAGCCAGGGCTTGATCTTCTCCATCTCGAGGATGGCCGGCGAGGCGATGAACACCGTGGAGTAGGTGCCGACGATCACGCCGAAGATCATCGCCATCACGAAGTCCTCGATGACCGGACCGCCCAGGAAGAGGAAGGGCAGGATGGCGAGGAGCGTGGTGGTGGAGGTGGCGAGCGTGCGCGACAGGGTCTCGTTGATCGAGGTGTCGATCAGGGCCGCCAGATCCTCGCGACGGTACCGTGCCTGGTTCTCGCGGATGCGGTCGTAGATGACGATCGTGTCGTTGAGCGAGTACCCGACGATGGTGAGCAGGGCGCCGACGATGGGCAGGTTGAGCTCGTGCTGCACGAGCACGAAGAAGCCCGCGGTGAGCGACACGTCGTGCACCAGGGCGACGACCGCGCCCGGCGCGAAGCCCAGATCGAAGCGGAAGGCGACGTAGAGCAGCACGAGGCCGAGCGTGGCGAGGATCGCGTTGAAGCCCTGGGTGCGCAGGCTCGCGCCCACGCGGGGACCGACGGCGTCCACGCCCACCACCTCGAAGGTGCGGCCCTGCAGCGTGCTGGCGATGCGCTTCTCGATCTGCGCCGACAGGCCGGGGAGCTTCACCACGAGCTCGTTGTCCTCGCGGCCCTCCTGCACCTTCGCGCCCGAGATGCCCGCGAGCGCGGGCTCCAGCGCCTTGGGGAGGATGCGGTCGCCCTGGTAGCGGATGGACACCCGCGCCCCGACCTCGGCGCTGAAGCTGACGTCGCGGTCCCAGTCGGCGACGAAGTCCTCGCCCATGTTCGCGCGCAGCGCGTCGACCAGCTCGGCCTTGAGCTCGGCGGCGCCGAACTCCGCGTCCTTGATGCGCACCTTGAACTCGTGCTCCTCCTCGGTGCCGACCTCCTGGACGGCATCGCTGGGGATGTCGATCGCCTCGAGGGCGGCGCGGAGCTCGCCGATGTCGAGGGGATCGTCGAACTTCAGGTGGATCTCGGTGCCGCCGGTGAAGTCGATGCCCCAGTTGGGGGTGATCAGCAGCGGCGAGAGCCACGACAGCACCACGAGCACGCCCGAGAAGAGGGCGGCCTGCTTGCGGTAGCTGGTCCACGACACCTTCCGGGTGTCGAGCCAGTCCTTGAGGCGGTCGATCATGAGGCGGGCCTCCCCGAGGTCCTAGAGCCGAAGCCGGGCGTCGGACCGGCGGGTGAGCATCTCCATGAAGGTGCGCGTGACGAACAGCGCGGTGACCAGCGTGGTGAAGATGCCGATGAGCAGGGTGACGGCGAAGCCCTTGATGGGGCCGGTGCCGAAGCTGTAGAGCACGATGCCCGCGACCGCCGTGGTGACGTTGGCGTCGAGGATCGCGGAGAGCCCCTTGTCGTAGCCGGTGGCCACGGCCTTGCGTGAGGGGACCCCGAGGTTGAGCTCCTCGCGGATGCGCTCGTAGATGATGATGTTCGCGTCGACCGCCATGCCGATCGTCAGCGCGATGCCTGCGATGCCGGGCAGCGTGAGGGTGGCGCCGAAGAGCGCGAGCAGGCTGAAGACGAGGAGCACGTTCAGGCCGAGCGCCACGTCGGCCAGCAGGCCGGGCACGCGGTACCAGAGCCCCATGAAGAAGACGATGATGAAGCCGCCGATCGCCGCGCCGTAGGTGCCGTCGCGGATGGCGTCGGCGCCCAGGCTGGAGCCGATCTTGCGGACCTGGCCGATGTCGACCGGCGCCGTGAGCGCGCCGCTGCGGAGCACCAGGGCCAGCGTGTTCGCGTCGTCGATGGCCCCCGCGGACGAGCCCATCGAGATGCTGGCGCGGCCACCGCAGATGGCCTCGCGGATGTTCGGCGCCGACCGGATCTCGCCGTCGAGGATGATGGCGAAGCGCTTGCCGACGTTGGCCGTGGACACCTCGCAGAAGACCTGCGCGCCGCGCGGCTTGAAGTCGAGGAGCACCTGCGGGAAGTTGTTCTGGTCGAAGCCCACGCCGGCGTTGTCGATGTCGGCACCGGTGAGGACGACGTCCTCGAGGAGCTGGAGCGCCAGCGCCGGGGACGGGGGGCCCGTCTCGTCGTCGGGCACGTCGCCGAGGTCGAAGAGCACCATGCGGCCCGGGGGCATCAGCCCCTGCTGGCGGAGCCACTCGTTGAGGAGCTCGGTGTCGGCGTACTGCTCCGGCGGCAGGGCGTCCTGCGCCTGCTGCACGTTGCGCGTGACCGCGTTGCCGTCGGCCTCCTCGTCCACCATGCGGAACTCGAGGATGGCCTGGGTGCCGAGCGCGTCCATCGCCTGCTGCTGGTCGGAGACGCCGGGCAGCTGCACGTTGATGCGGCCCCCGCCCATCTTCACGATGGACGGCTCCTTCACGCCCGTGGCGTCGACGCGCTTGCGGAGGGTCTCGAGGTTCTGCTCGACGGCCTGATCCATGATCTCGGCGACGCGCTGCTCCACGAGCTCCCAGACGTGCCAGCGGGTGGAGCCCTCCTCCACCGTCTCGACGTAGAGGTACTCGCCGCGCAGCTTCTCGGTGACCCACGCGCTGAGCTCGTCGTAGGGCATCGCGCTCGAGGCCTGCAGCGCGAAGCGCGTGCGGTCGCGGCGCACGTCGAGGGTCTTGCCGTCGGCCGCGGCCTGGTCGAGCAGCTGGCGCCGGTCGCGGTTGAGGCTGGCGATGACGGCGGCGTCCTGGTCGACGTTCAGGGTGAGGTCGATGCCGCCCTGCAGGTCGAGCCCGAGGTTGAGCCGCGTGTCGGGCAGCATCGAGACCCACCAGGCCTCGGGCGCGGCCTCGGAGGCGTCCTCCTCCTCGTCGGCCTGCTCCACCTCCTCGGCCGTCGCGCGGGTGAGCGGCTCGAGCAGCGGGGCGGCGGCGAAGAGCGCCGTGGCGGAGGCCGACGGGTCCTCGCCGACGAAGCGCACGGGCAGGGACTGCCCAGCGACGGCGTCGACGGAGCCGACGAAGGTGTCGCCGACGGCGACGGCGATGCGCCCCACCCCCTCCGGCACGGTCTCGAGGACGAGCTGCGGGGCCGACGGGTCGGCGGTGCGGACACGCACGGCGCCCACCACCAGGGGCTCGCCTTCGGTGGGCAGCGGAGAGGCCGCGAGCGTGGCGTCGAGCAGGGCGTCGGGGTCGTCGACCGTGCGGAGGCGGTCGAGATCCACGCCGAGGACCGCCACGTCGTACAGCGCGAGGCGGCCGGGACCGGACAGGACGGCGCGCTCGGCGTCCTCCTTGCGGGTGCCCGTGCGCAGGAAGACCACGAGACGACCGTCGCGCGCGGCCACGCCGTCGACCGCCACGCCGGCCACGTCGAGGCGCGTGCGCACCGTGGCCACGGTGTCGTCGTCGGGATCGCCGTCGGGCGTGTCGAACCAGACCTGCAGGGTGGGCTCGGCCTCGGCGGCCACCGTGCCGGCGTCCACCTCGACGGCGCCGGGGTCGTCGAGGAGGTTGGGCGAGAGCACGTAGAGCGATCCCAGCAGGAGCAGGAGGATCGCGCCGAGGCGCACGAGGGTGCTTCCTTCCACGAGGGGCTCCAGGCCTAGGAGGCGGTGTCGGCGCCGATCTTGCGCTGCACACGGTCCTTGTCGACGGTGACCTTCACGCCCTTGGCGACCTCGAGGACGAGGGTCGCCTCGCCCACCTGGGCGATCGCGCCGTGCAGGCCGGACTGCAGGACGACCCGATCGTCCTTCGCGAGCCCCTTCACCAGGGCATCGTGCTCCTCCTGCTGCTTCTGCTGCGGCCGGATGAGCAGCACGTAGAAGATGCCGAAGATGAGCAGGATCGGGATGACGCCGCCGATGCCTTCCATGCAGGGTTCCCGGTTGGACGCGAGGGTGGACGCAGGACGGGCACACCCCGCCGCGCGCAAGGGAATCACCACCCGCGAAACGTCAAGGGGGGCGTCCGCGAGCCCGGCGCGTCTATTGCACGCCTTCGTCCGCCGCCACCGCGGGGGGCGGGCGGCTGGCGCGGGCCGCCCGCGCGCGGATCGCGGCGAAGGCGTCGGCGTCCCCCGCCGTGATCGCCGCACGGAGCTCCCGCACGAGCTGCTGGTAGAGGTGCACGTTGTGCAGGGCCACGAGCCGCCGACCGAGGTGGTCGTCGCTGCGCAGCAGGTGGTGGAGGTAGGCGCGGCTGTAGGCGTTCGCCGGGGAGTCCGGCGTCGCGGGATCCAGCGGGCGGGGGTCGCGGCGGAAGATCGCGTTCTTGAGGTTGAGGCGTCCCTCCCAGGTGTAGGCCTGCCCGTGCCGCCCCATCCGCGTGGGCAGCACGCAGTCGAAGAGGTCGATGCCTCGGGCCACCGCCTCGGCGATGTCGCCCGGGTGTCCCACGCCCATCAGGTAGCGGACCGTGCCCCCGGGGAGCTCGGGCACGCACGCCTCCACCGCCGCGATCATCGCCTCGTGTCCCTCCCCCACCGACAGGCCCCCCAGCGCGATCCCGTCGAGATCCATCGCCGCCAGCGTGCCGGCGTGGGCGGCACGGAGGTCCGGGAAGGTGCTGCCCTGCACGATGCCGAACAGGGCCGTGCGCTCGGGCCGGGTGCGCGCGCGCAGGGAGCGCTCCAGCCACGCCGTGGTGCGCGCCACGGCCACCTCCGCCTGGGTCCGCGTGGCGGGGAAGGCGACGCACTCGTCGAGCACCATGGCCACGTCCACGCCGAAGGCCTCCTGGATCTCCACCGCGAGCTCGGGCGTGAGGAAGCGGAGCTCGCCGTCCAGCTTCGACCGGAAGCGCACGCCCGCGTCGTCCACCGTGACCCGCTCCGACAGGCTGAATGCCTGGTAGCCCCCGGAGTCCGTGAGGATCGGGCCGTCCCACGCCATGAAGGCGTGCAGGCCGCCGAGCTCCTCGATGAGGCCATGTCCCGGGCGCTCCCACAGGTGGTAGGTGTTCGCGAGCACCAGCTCCACGCCGGCGCCGCGGAGCTCCTCGGGCGCGATGCCACGCACGGCGGCACGGGTGCCCACCGGCATGAAGGCCGGGGTGGACACCGCACCGTGCGGCAGCCGCAGCACACCCGCGCGCGCGGCGCCGAGGGTGGCCTCAGCGCGGAAGGAGGAGCATCGCGTCGCCATAGCTGTAGAACCTGTAGCCGAGGGTGACGGCCTCCTCGTAGGCGGCGAGCGTGCGCTCGCGGCCCAGGAGGGCGCCCACGAGCAGCAGCAGGCTGCTCCGCGGCAGGTGGAGGTTGGTGAGGAGCCCGTCCACCGCGCGCCAGGCGTGGCCCGGGCGGACGAAGAGGCGCGTGGTCCCCTGCCCCGGCGCGAGCAGGCCGTCCTCCCCCGCCGCGCTCTCGAGGACGCGCGCGGAGGTGGTGCCCACCGCGATCACCCGCCCGCCCCGTGCGCGGGTGGCGGCCACGGCACGGGCGGTGGCGTCGGGGACCCACCACGGCTCGGGGTGGAGCTCTCCGCGGGCCAGGTCCTCCGGGCGCGGCGGACGGAAGGTGCCGATGCCCACGTGCAGCGTGACGGTCGCGAAGCCGACGCCCGCCGCGGCGAGGGCCGCCAGGAGGGAGGGCGTGAGGTGCAGCCCCGCGGTGGGCGCCGCCGACGACCCCAGGGGCGCCGCGAACACCGTCTGGTAGCGCTCGCGGTCCGCCGGCTCCTCGCCGCGACCCAGGTAGGGCGGCAGCGGCAGGGCCCCCGAGGCCTCCATCAGCGCGGCGGCCCCGGGCTCGCACGCCACCCGCGCGATGCCGTCGGCGTCCGGCAGGGAGACCACGCGCACGCGCCCCCCGGCCACGGTGAGCTCCTCCCCCGCCACCAGCCGGCGCGCGGGGCGGAGGAGTGCGGGCACCACGGCCCCCTCGGCGCCGAGCAGGAGCACCTCGACCCGACCGCCCGAGGCGCGGTGGGCCTCCAGCCGCGCCGCCATCACCCGGCTGTCGTTCGCCACGAGCAGGTCCCCGGGCGCCAGGAGCGACGGCAGGTCGACGATGCGCCGATCGGCGAAGGCGCCCTCGCGCGGCACCACCAGCAGGCGCCCCCCGTCCCGCGTGGGCGGGGGACGCACCGCGATGCGGTCCGGCGGCAGGACGAAGTCCCAGGCGGCCAGGGGGTCGTCGGAGGGAGGTGAGGGCACGGTGGGCTCGGCGTGGGCCGGCCCGACTATCGCCCTGCCCTGCCCCCCCGCACACCGCGCGCGATACGGTCGGCGGTCCCCGCCACGCCCAGGGTCCTCCCGGAGCCCCCATGCCCGACAAGCGCCCCGTCCGACGCCGCAGCCAGGCCGACGTCCCGGAACCCGTCGCCGCGCCCGACCCCGAGGTGGAGGAGGGCTTCGTCGGCGGCGCCTTCCGTCGGCCCCACGACGAGGACGACGCGCCGACGCAGCGGAGGGCCCGGCGCGCGCAGGCGGCCTCCCTCGACGCCCTCGAGGCCCTCGCGAAGGGGGAGATCGACATGGAGGCGCTGCTCGCCGGGCCCGCGCGGCCGCCGCCCCTGCCGGAGCCGGGCACCCAGGTGCAGGGCGCCGTGGTGCGGATCACCGCCGACGGCGTCCACGTGGACCTGGGCGGGCGCGCCTCGGGCTGGATCGCGCGTCGGGAGGTGCCGGAGGCGCGCGTGGGCGACGTGATCTCGGCCTTCGTGCTCGACGTCGAGGACGGCGCGGTCACCTTGTCGCGACGCCTCACCGGGGACGCCGCGGCGGTGCACCTCGCCGAGGCCGCAGAGCACGGCCTGCCCGTGGAGGGGCTCGTCGCCTCGCGGCATGGGGGCGGCTACGCCGTGCGCGTGGGCCCCCTGCGCGCCTTCTGCCCCCAGAGCCAGATCGCGCGCATCCCCCTGGCCGATCCCGACGCGGTGATCGGCCAGACGCTGACCTTCAAGGTGCTGCAGGGGGGCGACGACGTCGTGCTGTCGCGCCGCGCCCTCGAGGAGGCCGAGCTGGAGCCGCGCCGCGCCGCGCGGCTCGCGTCGATCGCCGAGGGCCAGGTGGTGGAGGCAGTGGTCACCGGGGTCCAGCCCTGGGGCGCCTTCCTCGACGTCGACGGGGTGGAGCTGCGGATGCCCGCACGGGAGGCGACCTGGGAGGAGGTGTCGGACCTCACCACCCGGCTCGATCGCGGCGCACGCCTGCAGGTGCGCGTGGTGGCCATCGAGCCGGACGGCGGCCGCATCACGGTCAGCGCGCGCGACCCCGCCCTCGACCCCTGGGCCACGGCGGCCTCGCGCCTGCCCGTCGGTCGCGTGCTCCCGGGCCGCGTGGTCAGCTGCACCGACTTCGGCGCCTTCGTGGAGGTGGCGCCGGGCCTGCAGGGGCTGGTGCACCGCAGCCGCGTGGCCGCCCTCCCCCCCGAGGGCACCACCCTCGAGGTGCGGGTGCTGTCGGTCGACGAGGAGCGGCGCCGCCTCGAGCTCGCCCCGGGCGACTTCGACCCGGCGCAGCAGGCCGCGAACGGCGTGGGCGTCGAGGTGGAGGGCGAGGTGGTCGAGGTGGGCGACCGCGGGGTGGCGGTCCACCTGGCCGACGGGCGCCGTGCCTGGCTCCCCGCGGGCGAGGTGGAGCTCACCCCGGGCACGCTGCTGTCGCAGCGCTTCCGCGTGGGCCACGCGATCACGGCGCGGGTGATCCGGGCCGACCCCGGCAAGGTGGTGCTCTCGACGCGGCCGGCCGACGAGGAGGGCGCCTGGAGGGACGCGCTTCGCCAGCAGGGCAGCGCGGGCATGGGCACCCTCGGCGACCTGTTCACCCGGCGTCGCCCCTGATCCCGGGACCGCCTCAGCCTCGCCGGCCCCCGAGCGCGTCGTAGCGGGCGCGGGCGAGCTTGAGGTCGTCGAAGGCCAGCCGCTTGTCCTCCGGCACGCGCAACAGGTAGGCCGGGTGGAAGGTGGGGATGGCCGGGATGCCCCCGAGCCGGGTCTCGCGCCCGCGGGAGCGCTTGATGCCCTGCAGGCACAGCACCTCGCGCAGCGCCACGCTCCCGAGCACCAGCACGAGCCGGGGGCGCACGGCGGCCACCTGCCGCAGGAGGAAGGGCTTGCAGGTGGCGGCCTCCTCCGGCGCGGGGTTGCGGTTGCCCGGAGGGCGGCACTTCACCACGTTGGCGATGTAGACCTGATCGCGTCGGAGCCCGAGCACGTTCTCCAGCATGCGGTCGAGCATCTGCCCCGCGGGGCCCACGAAGGGCTCGCCCTTCAGGTCCTCCTGCTGACCGGGCCCCTCCCCGATGACGAGCAGGTCGGCGTCGGGATCGCCGACGCCGAAGACCACGTTCGTGCGCCCCTCGCAGAGACCGCACCGACGGCAGTCCCCGAGGTCGGCCTGGATGCGGGCGAGGCCCTCGGCGCCGGTGCCGTCCGCCGGGTCCAGCGGGCGCACCGCCTCGCGGGAGGTGTCGGCCAGGCGGTCCCAGAGGGCTGCGGCAGGCGCCTCCTCCTCGACCGCCACGTCCTCCGCGATCGCGCCGTCCGCGGGCGCCTCGTCGGCGGCATCCAGCGCCACCGGCACCGCCTCGGGGAGGGCCGCGTCGCGCGCCTCGGTGCGGGCGCCGCGCAGGGCGTGATCGGCCAGCGCCGCCTTCACGTCGGCGATCAGCGCCCCCAGCTCGTCCACGAGGTCGTCCACCGCCTGCTCCCGTCGCGCGGTCGTAGCCTGCACCGCCGGCCGCCGCGATAGCGGGGCGCGTGACCGACGCCCTCGCCCAGGCCTTCGCCGACCCGCTGCTGATCTCCTTCATCCTCGCCGCCAACGCGGTGAGCGTGGTGGCCTTCGCCGTCTTCGCCGTGCCGCTCACGTGGCTGGCCTGGCGCGCGCCCGCCTGGGCGGAGCGCTGGCGGATCCAGGGGCGTCCCTTCCAGGTGGACCGGTGGCTCGGGCCCTCCCTCGGGCGGTGGGCGGTCAACAGCGTGGCGATGCTCGCCGTGAGCCTCTGCGTGTGGCCGCTGCTCCGTCCCCTCACGGGCGTGCACACCGGTCCGTTGCCGCCGGTGTGGCTCGCGGCAGGCCAGCTCCTGCTCTTCGTGTACGTGGACGACGCGCTCTACTGGCTGATGCACCGCGCGATGCACGAGGGGTGGCTGTACCGGCGCATCCACGCCGTGCACCACCGCATCCCCACGCCCTTCGCGGCCACCGGCCACTACATGCACCCCGTGGAGTACGTGGCCACCGGGCTGCTCATGCTCGCCGGGCCCGTGGTGGTCGGCGCGCACGTGGCCGTGGTGTACGCCTGGGTGGTGCTGCGCCAGCTCGAGGCGGCCGAGGGGCACTGCGGCTACCACCTGCCGATCAGCCCGTGGCGGTGGCTGCCCGGCGGGCACGGCCCCGAGCACCACGACTTCCACCACAGCCGCTTCCACGGCAACTACTCGGGCTTCCTGGGCTGGCTCGACGTGGCACTGGGCACCGAGGCCCGAGGCTACGCGGCCCACCGCGCCGCCGGCGGCGTGCGCGGGCGCGCCGATCAGCCGGCGCCGTAGCGCCAGCCACGCGCACGCAGCGCCCCCACCACGTCGAGCAGCGGCAGGCCGATCACGTTGAACCAGTCGCCCTCCACGGCGCGGAAGAGGAAGGCCCCCTGCCCCTCCGCCGCGTACCCGCCGGCGCACCCGCTCCCCTCGCCCGAGCGCACGTAGGCCTCGAGCTCGGCGTCGGTGAGGTCGGCGCGCACCACCATCCGCGTGGTGCAGACCCCGTCGGCGGGCAGGCCCGGACCGCGCAGCGACCAGGCCGTGACGAGGGCGTGCGTCTCGCCGCGCAGGCTGCGCAGGCGCGCCAGGTGATCGACCGGGTCGCGCGGCTTGCCGAACACCTCGTCGCCCGCGTGCACCACCTGGTCGGCCCCGAGCACCCACGCGTCCGGGTGGCGCGTCGCGACGGCCTCGGCCTTGGCTCGCGCGCGCAAGGCGGCCGTGACCACGGGACCGTCGCCCACCAGCGGCTCCTCGTCCACGCCGGGGGCCACGCCCGACACGTCGAGGCCCGCGTCCCGGAGCATCCGCAGCCGCCAGGGGCTGGTCGAGGCGAGCACGAGCCGCATGGGTCCTCCGGGGTGCACGTGTGCTGCGCGATCCCCGCGGGGCAGCGCGCCTTGGGTTTCCGATCGAGGTGCCGATATACTCCGGCAGCCTCGGGCCCCCCCGGGACGGCGCCTCCCGCGCCCAGGGCCCGGTCAGGAGCGAGCGAGCATGGCTTCCGCAGCGGTCGGGATCGACCTCGGCACCACCTTCTCCGCGATCGCGCACGTCAACGAGCACGGCGTGCCCGAGGTGCTCCCCAACGCCGAGGGCGACCGCATCACGCCCTCGGTCATCATGTTCGAGGACGCCGACGTGATCGTCGGCAGCTACGCCAAGCAGGCGGCCCAGGTCTACCCCGACCAGGTCATCGAGTTCGTGAAGCGCCACATGGGCGACGAGTCCTACACCTTCTCGTGGAAGGGCAAGGACTACGGGCCCGAGGAGCTGTCGCACTTCATCCTGGCCAAGCTCAAGCACGACGCGGAGCTGCGCCTCGGGGTGCCGGTCGACCGCGCCGTCATCACGGTGCCCGCCTACTTCAACGACCTGCAGCGACGCGCCACCCTGCGGGCCGGGCGGATGGCGGGCCTGGAGGTGCTGGCCCTCCTCAACGAGCCCACCGCCGCCGCCTTCGCCTACGGCCTGCAGAACCTGGGCGCCCGGGCGAAGATCCTCGTGTTCGACCTCGGCGGCGGCACCTTCGACGTCACCGTCGTCGACATGGCCGACAACGAGATCAACGTCGTCGCCACGAAGGGCGACCACCAGCTCGGCGGCAAGGACTGGGACGACCTCATCGTCGACCACGTGGCCGAGGCCTTCGTCGACAAGCACGGGGTGGATCCACGCAGCGATCTGGTGAGCGTGTCCGACCTGCGCGCGAAGGCGGTGAGCGCGAAGATCAGCCTCACGCGCCGCCCCAAGGTGAACATCTTCCACGAGTTCCAGGGGCACGTGCTCCGCACCACCCTCACCCGCGAGGAGTTCGCCTCGCTGTCGAAGCACCTGCTCGACCGCACCGAGGGGATGACGCGGGAGGTGCTGCAGGACGCCCGGTATCGGGTGGACGACATCGACACGGTGCTCCTCGCCGGCGGCTCCACGCGCATGCCGATGGTGCGCGAGATGCTGGAGCGCACCTTCGGCCGTCCGCCGTCGGCCGACATCAACCCCGACGAGTGCGTGGCGCTGGGGGCAGCCCTCACCGCGGCCCTCGAGGCGGCCCGGCGCGACGGCGAGCAGGCGCCCGTCGACCTGCGCACCCACGACGTCACCAGCCACAGCCTCGGTCTCGCCGCCATCCGCGACGGGCGCCTGGCGAACGCGCGCATCATCGACCGCAACACGCGCGTGCCCGCCGAGCGCACCCGCGAGGACATCATCACCAGCTTCGACAACCAGACCTGCGTGGACCTCTGGCTGGTGCAGGGCGAGGCCGACGACCCGCTGCAGGGCACGGTGCTCGGCCACTTCGAGTTCTACGGCATCCCGCCGCGTCCCGCGGGCGCCAGCCGCCTGTCGATCACCTACCGCTACAACGCCAACGCCATCGTCGAGGTGGAGGCGATGGACCTGGAGAGCGGCCAGACCCTGCCCTACCGGGTGGCCTCCTCGAAGGTCACCCTGCGCGACATCGCGGAGGGCCGCTCCCCCCGGCAGACCATGCTGGTCATCGACTGCTCGGGGTCGATGTACGGCCCGGCGATGGAGGCGGCCCGCCGCGCCGTGCACCGCCTCGCCAGCGATCTGCTCGGCAAGGCGCACCAGAAGGTGGGCATCGTCACCTGCCCGGGCGGCGTGCGACAGATGCCGACCTCCGACGCCGAGCGCGTGGCCAAGGCGCTCGAGGGCCTCGTCGCCGTGGGCTCCACGCCCCTGGCCGACACGCTCGAGCGGGCCGACGCCACCATCGAGCCCGAGGCGGGCGTCGAGCGCACGTGGGTCATCCTGTCCGACGGTCTGCTGCAGGACGCCGACGCCGTGGGGCGCGTGGCCCAGCGGCTGCGCGAGCGCGGCGCCCAGGTGGTGGCGGTCGCGGTGGGCCCCACCCCCCGGCAGGAGGTCCTCCGCGCCCTCGTCTCGGCCCCCGATCGCCTCTTCGGCCCCACCCAGCCGATCGACCTCGGGAGCGGATACGCCAACCTCGCCACCTGGGCCCCCTAGCGTCGGCACCCGGGGCTGCACGGCCCCCTCGTTCCAGGAGACCGCAGCGTGAGCACGCCCGAGGACCTCTCCCGCCTGGTCGGCGCCGTCGACGCCCTCCGCGAGCGCGTCGACGACCGCCTCGCGAACGACCCCGTCCGCGAGGCGGCCTTCGAGAAGCTCTACGCCGAGCTCAAGGACTACAAGGACGGCTTCGTGGAGCAGCAGGAGCGGCCCCTGCTCCTCGACCTGCTGCTGCTCTACGACTCCATGACCTGGTTCCACCAGAGCCTGGTCAAGGAGGAGATGACCCCCGAGACGATCGCCGACTCCTTCCAGTTCCTCGTGGAGGAGCTGCTCGAGGTGCTCTACCGCCGCGACGTGGTGCCCATGGAGGCCCGCGAGGACTTCGACCCGGCCGTCCACCGCGCGGTGCAGCTGCAGAAGGCCTCCACCGGCAGCGAGGACAACCGCATCGCGCAGGTGCTCAAGCGGGGCTTCCTCCGCCGCGACAAGCCGCTGCGGGCCGAGGAGGTGGTGGTCTACAAGTGGCGCGGCGGCGATCCGGGCAGCGCGTGAGCGATCGAGACACCCGCACCGAGCGCGCGATCCTCGGGATCGACCTCGGCATCACCGGCGTGACGATGGCCCTCTTCGACGAGGACGGCCGCACCCGCGTCGTGCCCAACGCCGACGGTGACGACTCCACGCCCGCCGTGCTGCACCTCTTCGAGGCCGACGGCGTCGCGGTGGGCACCGAGGCGCGGAAGATGATGGCCATCGAGCCGCACCTGGTGGTGGAGGACCTGCCCTGGCGCCTGGGCGAGGCCGACTGGCGGCCGCAGATGCACGGCCAGTCGTGGACGGCGCAGGAGCTGGTGGGCCTGCTGCTGCGCAAGCTCCGGGAGGACGCGAGCGAGCTCCGGGGCGCCGAGATCCGACGCGCCGTGCTGGCCGTGCCCGCCTGGTACGACAGCGCCCGACGGGCCGCCGCCGTGGCCGCGGCCCAGCTCGGCGGCCTCGAGGTCAAGAGCCTCGTCAACCAGCCGCTCTGCGCAGCCCTCGGCGCCGAGGTGCCCACGCGCGCCGACGACGGCACGGTGGTGGTCTTCGACCTGGGCGGCCGCGACCTCGAGATCACGCTGCTCCAGAAGGAGGGCGAGGCCCTCACCGTGCGGTCCAGCACCGTGCGCTACGACCTGTGCGTGCGCGCCTTCGAGCTGAAGCTGCGCGCGCTGCTGGTCGACAAGTACCGGGCGGTATCGCCCAACCGCGGCACCGAGGACGAGCACCTCGCCCAGCAGGTGGTCGACGCCGCGCACGCCGCCATCGCCGCGCTCGGGCACCGCGACGTCGCCGCCACGCGCATCGCCCACGCCGGCGTGCAGGTGAAGGTCGAGATCGATCGCGACACCTTCGGCGCCCACACCGCCGGACTCGTGGTGAGCGCGGTGGGCCTCATCGACACCGCGCTGGCCGAGATCGGCGAGAGCCTGGCGGACGTGTCCTGCTGCGTGGCCGTGGGGCGGGGCTGCCGCCTGCCCAACGTGCGCCGCGCCCTGCAGGAGCGCTTCGGCGAGCGCCTGCTGCTCCCCAGCCACCCGGACCAGGTGGTCGCCCTGGGCGCCGCACGCCTCGCCGTGCTGCGTCACGATCGCAGCCACCCCGGCCTGAGCGCCAAGCCCCTCGAGCGGCCACGCACCGAGGACGTGCCGCGCGAACGCCTGGACGAGCCCGCGCCCTCCACCACGCGCGCCGCCATCGGCCTCGCCGACGGCGGGCACGTCGACACCAGCCTGCAGCTGCGCGACGCCACCACGCAGGATCTCGGGCTCATCGCCCTCGACCGGGAGCGGCAGGAGCGCGTCATCCGGCTGATCCCGAAGGGCACGCCCGTGCCCTGCGAGGTGAAGGGGCGCTTCACCTACGCCTACGAGGGCATGACCGGCGTGCGGGTGGAGGTCACCGAGGGCGACGGCGCGGCCCGCGACGAGGTCACCGTCATCGGCGTCGTGGAGCTCCGGGGCCTTCCGCCCCGGCCCGTGGGCACGCCCATCGAGATCATCTACCGCTACGGGGAGGACCGCATCCTCCAGGTCCAGGTGCTCGACGTCGACACCGGCATCCGGCGCGACGGCGACATCCACTACCGTGGATCCCTGTCGGAAGATGAGGTGAGACGAGCGACCCGACGGTCCGATACGATACAGCTGGACTGAGATCGTGGACGGCGCGTCGCCGTCGAGTCCGAGGGCGAGGACGAACGCCGGTTGACCTCCAACATCCACCGTCTCCCGCAGGATCCCCTCCGCAGCTTCTGTCGGCTGGCGGGCGCGCCCGACGTGGAGACCTACCTGGGCGTCACGCCGGGGATGTCGGTCAAGGACGCGATGGTCCAGCTCGAGAAGAAGCGGCGCGAGCAGGAGTCGGCGCTGTCCGATCCGAAGCGGGCGCGTGAGGCCGAGCTCTTCCTCGAGCTCTACGACCACATGCGGGAGCACCTCCACCGCGATCCGTCCTCGGGCAGCGCGACGGCGTCCTCCGCGGGCGACAGCGGCGCCTCCGCGGCCCGCCGTTCCGGCGCCGTCCCTGTCGACACGCCCGACTACTACGCGGTGCTCGGCGTGGCCCCCAACGCCTCCTATGCCGACATCGAGCGCGCATGGCGCGGCCTGCAGGCGGGCGGGCGCTCGCCCGAGCCGGTGGCGGCCCAGGCGTGGCGCGTGCTCGGCGATCCGCTCAACCGGGCCAACTACGATCGCTCCCGCCGCGAGGAGGCGATGCGCTCGCGCGCGCCGATCTCGGCGGGGCCGCCGCCCAGCGGGCCGCCCCCGGCGCACGGCCGCCACAACACCAACCCCGACGGCACGGCGGCCACCTCCGTGTCGGTCGAGGGTCCCGACGTGCACGTGGTGGAGCTCGACCCCACGGGCGCGCCCTCGGTGGTCACCGTCTCCTTCCTGGTCGAGGGCACGGGGCGCTGGCGGGGCACGCTCGACCACGACCACCCGGCCCTCACCACCCGCCCCGAGCGGGTGCTCACGGTGCCCCCGGGGCGGCACACCTTCGCGGTGGAGATCGATCCGGCCAAGGTGCCCACCAAGGCCGAGCGGGCCCGCATCACCCTCGGCAACACCGACGAGCAGCACGTCGTCTTCCTGGACTTGCGGCGCCCCCGCCGCAAGGCGCTCGCGGGCCTGGGCGCCTACGCCGTGGCCGCCGCCGGGGTGGCGGTGCTCGCCCTCGGCGCGCTGCTGGGATCGTGGGTCACGGTGACGGTGTCGGAGCCGCCGCCCGCCAGCGTGGGCGACATCTACCAGCTCCCGCGGGTCAACCCCTGCTTCGCCGACTCCGCCGGCCCGCTGCCCACGCACCTCGACGTGCACACCGACGGCTTCGGCCACCCCACGGGCTACTCCTTCGGCGGCGTCGCCTCCCAGGCCGCCGAGGAGTGCGTGCGCACGGTGCTGCAGCGCCTGGAGTTCCCGCCCACGGGCAACGGCCTGCCCACCTACTACCGCTACCGGATCGCCCCCCCCGCCTCGCCCTGATCCCCTCCGCCGAGGCCTCCCGCCCGCCATCCGTCCTCCCGCCCCGAGGTCGTCCATGCCGCTGCCGCCTCCCTCCGATCTGCTCGCCGAGGCCGAGACCGCACTCGTGGAGGGTCGCCCCGAGGCGACGCTGGAGCTGGTGCGCGAGATCCTGGAGCGCCAGCCCAACCACGCCGGGGCCATGTTCCTCGAGGCCGAGGCGCTCCGCGACCTGAGGGAGGCCACCGAGGCCGAGGCCCGCTACCGTCGCGTGCTCCACGCCGAGCCGCAGAACGCCGACGCCTGGAGCGGGCTCGGGTCGGCCATGGTCGACCAGGGGCTCTTCGACGAGGCCGGCGCCTGCTTCGCCCGCGCCCTGCGCTGCCGACCCGACCACGCCGACGCCACCTACGGCCGCGCGATGGTGCGGGAGCGTCGGGGCGACGCCGCGGGCGCTCGACGCGACTACCTCCGCGCCTGGCGGCTCTCCTCCCGCTACCCCCTGCCCCGCCGCCTCGAGGACGCCGAGGTGCGCGCCCTTCTCCTGGAGGCCGCCGAGGAGGCCGACCCCGCCGTGGCCGCCTGGCTGCGCGCCGCCCCCGTGGTCATCCTCGACACCCCCGACCTGTCCACCTGCGAGGCCTACGACCCGCCCGCCTCGCCGGTGGAGCTGATCGGCCACGTGCCGCTGTCGCTGCTGCCCGAGGGCGCCGGCCCGCAGCCGTGGACCCTGGCCGCGCCGCCGGTGCTGCTCTTCCGCCGCAACCTCGAGCGCTACGCCCACGATCGCGCCCAGGTGGTGGAGGCCCTGCGCGACGGCGTGGTGGCCCACGCGGGCACGTGGCTCGGCGAGGCAGCCTTCGGCGCCTGATCCCGTGGCGTGGGCCCCGCTGGCGCCGCGCTTCCCGTCGCGACGACTCTGGCCGCCCACGCAGCCGTCGGTTAGCCCAGCGCGGCTCCGGGGCATTAGCTCAGTTGGGAGAGCGCAGCATTCGCATTGCTGAGGTCGGGGGTTCGAATCCCCCATGCTCCACTCCATCTCCGGGGGCTCCCTCCCCCGCCTGCCGCCGGGGGCCCGTCCCCCGGGTCCCACCCGGTGAGCCCCCCACGGTGGCCGCGCGATGTCGGACGTCATCACCGGGTTCGCGCGCACCGAGGACGGCGAGCAGCTCTACTACCGGCAGCTCGGCTCCCAGGGGCCGGTGATCGCCTGCTGCAACGGCGTAGGCGTCTCCACCTTCTTCTGGAAGTACGTCTCGCTGCGCTTCCGCGACCGCTACCGCGTGATCCTCTGGGACTACCGGGGCCATGGCCTGTCCACCGTCCCGCGCGACCCTGGCGCGGCGGACCTGTCGATCGAGCGGAACGCCCGCGATCTGTTCTGCGTGCTCGACGCGCTGCACGTGGCCGAGCCGGTGATCCTCATGGGCCACTCCATGGGCTGCCAGGTGATCCTCGAGGCCTGGCACCAGCAGCCCGATCGCGTGCGCGCGCTGGTGCCGATGTTCGGCACGGCCGGCCGTCCACTCGACACCCTGCTGCACGTCAGCTTCTCCAAGACCCTCGTGCGCGGCCTCGCCCGCGTCACCGAGCGTCTCGGACGGTCGGCCTACCGCCTGCTGCTGCCGCTGTACGCCTCGCCCGTCACGCTGTCGTTCTCGCGACTCACGGGGCTCGTCGACCGCTACTACGCCGCCCGCGTCGACATGGACCACTACCTGGACCACCTCCAGCACATGGATCCGCTGGTCTTCCTGCGGATGCTCGATCAGATGGGCGACCACGACCTGTGGGGCGCGCTGGGCGGCATCCACGTGCCCACGCTGGTCTTCGGGGGCGAGAACGACCTGTTCACGCCGCTCCACTGCTCCGAGCGCATGGCGGCCGACATCCCGGGCGCCGAGCTCACGGTGCTCGCGGAGGGGAGCCACGCCGCGATCGTGGAGCACCCGGAGACGATCAACCTGCGTCTCGAGCGCTTCCTGGCCGACCGCGTGCGGGCCGCTTCGCCCTCCTGAGGGGCGGAGGACGGCGCGTCTACCGGCGGCGACGCCGACGTCGGCGGCGCTTCTGGGGGGCCACGCGCACCTCTGGCAGCGGGCAGGGCGCATCGGGGACGAGCGAAGCCCACGCGGCCCGGGCGAGCCGGGCGAGCCGTGCCCCCGTGCCCTGCCGCAGCGCCGCATCCTCCCGCAGGAGGCGGTGCACGAGCGCGCGCGCGCCATCGAGCAGGTCGGCATCCTCGGCCGGGCGGAGCCACCGCGTGTGGGCCGGCGGCGAGGCCGTGGCAGCCGCCGCGATCTCGTAGCCCTGCGGGAAGCGGGTGCAGACCTCGGCGTCGGGGGCGCCCGCGCACTGCAGGGCGACGCGGTCGACCGCCCGCGGATCGGCGGCCTCCCCCACCACGCAGTGCAGGTGGCCACGGGGCGTGACGAGGGCGCGCAAGGCGAGGAGCCGCTGCGGATCCACCCGGTCGGCGTGCTCCACCAGCCCCACCACGCCGCGCGGTGCGGGCGGCATCCACTCCACCAGCGTGGTGGCGACGAGCACCTGCGCCCGGCGCTCGATCCAGTCGGTGTAGGCACGGACGCGCTCGCGCCCCGTGTGGGCGCCGTGGAAGATCGCGAGGGTGGCGTCGCCCAGCACCTCGCTGCGCAGCGAGGCGATCACCTGGTCGAGCTCGCGCGGCGACAGCAGGTCCGTGCCGCCCCGACGCATCGGGAAGGCCACGAGCCCGCTCCGGCCCTCGCGCACCGCCTCGCCGAGCGCCGCGTAGGCGGCCGTGCGCTCGGGCTCCCGCCACACCGTGCCCTCCGCGCCGCGGGGACTGCCCTGCAGGCGGGCGGCGTCGAGGCTCGGATACGCACCCCACCACACGTCGAGCGGCAGCGGTGTGCGCACCACCACCACCAGGTCGGGACGCGGCGACCGCAGGCCGCGCACCCGCAGCGCCGTGTCGCCGTAGGTCTGCTGCTCCACCCCGATCACCAGGGCGAGGCGGCGCCACTCCAGGCCGTGATCCCACGCGCTCTGGGAGGCGAAGGCCACGTGGGCCTCGCCGCGACGCAGCGCGTCGGCATCGCCACGGCGGGGGTCGCCCGACAGGAGCAGGGGCACGATCCCGAAGGCGCGCAGTGCCTCCTCCCACCGATCGTGGAGCACCGCGGCGAGCGGCGCGTCGGGCGCGACGACGAGCACCTGGCCCCGCGCCTCGACCACGGTGAGGATGGCCTGGAGCGCCACGTCGACCTGGCCGCCGTCGCTGCCCCCGTGCAGCAGCCGCGCGCCCGGACTCCCGTCGCGCAGATCCCGCTTGATGCCCTCGAGCACCACCTGGGCGTCGTCGGGCAGGGCGGGGCCGAGACCGCGCAGCGTGAGCTCGCCCACGTGCCGGTGCCCCACGGCCTGGACCAGCCCCCGGTCGTCGCCGTTGGCGAACCGGGGGAAGGACATCCCCAGCTGCAGCAGCAGGGCCTCGTCGAAGGCCAGGCGACGACGCGCACCGTCGGGGTCGCCGGCGTGCAGCCGCGCGATCGCCGCGTCGAGGCGCGGCAGGTCGAGCGCACCGAGCGCGGCCCCCGACAGCGGATCGTCGAGGCTCACGCCGTCGTCGAGCAGGAGATCGACCGCCTCGGCCAGGGCCTCCCCGCCGTCCTCGGGCGCGTACCGCGCCTGCAGCGCGCGCCCCTGCTCGGTGCGTGCGAGCCAGGCCTCGCCCAGGCGTCCGTCGGCCACCGAGCCCGACAGCACGACCTTGCGGCCGACGGCCCACCGGACGAGCTCGTCACCCGAGAGCGCGCGACGGAGATCCGCGCGGAGCACCCCCGCACCGTGCAGGTACACCCCGCTCGCGCTGCCCCCGTCGGGGGTGAGCGTCGTCCAGCGGGCGCCCAGCCGCCCTCCGACCGCCACCTCGCCGTCGGGCAGCTCGCGGCCCGCGCCGTGCACCGGCGTCAGCTCGCACACCTCGGCAGGCGCCCGCCGCAGGGCCTCCCACACCGTGGTGATGCCGACCGCGGCCAGGGCCTCCGTGGTGCCCTCGTCGAGCTCCGTGTCGGCCAGCGCGGCGTCGAGACGCGCCGTGGCGCGCGGAGGCGGCTGCGGCGGCGCGGTCGGCGCAGCCGGTTCGGCGACCGCCGTGGCCTGGGGCTCGCGGGCGGCGGCCTTGTCGCGCGCGCCCTTCCGCGACCCCTTCGGGGGGCGCTCCGGGCGAGGCTCCTCCACCCGGGTGAGCCTCACGCGCCGCCGTCCCGTGGGGCGGCCGAGGATCCGGGAGGACCGGAGCGGCAGGCCGAGCACGCCGTCGAGCCGGGCCAGCGCCTGCCAGGCCGCCGCCAGGCGGTCGGCGCGCGCGTCGTCGCCGAGCGCGGCCGCTTCGAGCAGGGGGGCGGTGATCTCGTCGCGCAGGGGCACCAGCTCGGGGGCCAGCACCAGCGCCTGCAGCGGCCCGGCCAGCCGGGCGAGCGCGGCGGCGAAGTGCGGCTCCAGGCGCGCACGGTCCGCCCCACCACGGGCCAGGACGCGACGGAGCGGGCGGACCGCGCGTTCGACGTCCTCGAGACCTGCCTCGGGCGGCTGCTCCATGGGGTCTCCGTCAGTCCGCGGCGGCGTCGTCGCCGTCCGCGGCCTCGTCGGGGCCGAGGTAGGCCACCTCGACGATCTCCCAGCGACGCGGCCCCTGCGGCGTGGGCACCGTGACCTCGTCGCCCTCCTCGCGGCCGATGATCGCCTTGGCGAGCGGCGAGACGTACGAGATCGAGCCCTTGTCGAGGTCGGCCTCGATCTCGCCCACGATGCGCCAGCGACGCTCGTCCCCCGACTCGCTGTCGGCGAGCAGCACCGTGGTGCCGAACACCACCCGCGACGACGGCGAGAGCTTCGTGATGTCGACGATCTCGGACGCGGCGAGGACGTTCTCGAGGTAGGCGATGCGGCCCTCGCAGTGGGCCTGGCGCTCCTTGGCGTCCTCGTACTCGCTGTTCTCGCTGATGTCCCCGTGGGCCCGCGCCTCCTCGATGTCGCGCACGATCTGCGGGCGCACGACCTCCTTGAAGTTGCGGAGCTCGGCCACGAGCTTGTCGTAGCCCTCGGGAGTGAGGTGGTGGCGGTTCATCGCAGCCTCTCGACCGGGCGGTGGTACCGCGCCGGGGCCGGCGTCGCTAGCCGTCCAGGGAAACAGGGGACGGCCGGAGCCTGCGACCTCGGCGCGCGTGCAGGGCGGGCTAGTACACGACCGTGCCGTGCCGGTCGACCCGTGCGACCGACGCGAAGGCCAGCGTGAGGGGACGCTCCCGCAGGGGCAGCTCCACCTCCACCTCCCAGGCGCAGGCCACCCGGCGGACCGCATCGGCTTCCAGGGTGAGGGCGCAGACCCGCTCGTCGATGCCCTCCACGCCGCGACGGTCGAGCTCGTGCTGGAGGCGCTGGCGCGCGCGCTCGAGGCCGAAGTCCCGCCAGTCGAGGGCCACGGCCACCGCGATGCCGTCGAGCTCGCGGTCGTCGAGGACGTGGGCGCCGATGCGCAGCAACGGCAGGGACGCGCCGACGGCCGCCACGACGAGGCCTCCCGCGAGCACGATGCGTGCGATGCGGGCGACGCGCTCGAAGCGCCCCTGCCCCACGCTGCCCGGCTGTGCTGGCTCGGCCGATCCGCTCACCCGTCCTGCCCCACCTTGAGGACCGCGAGGAAGGCCTCCTGCGGGACCTCCACGTTGCCCAGCGCCTTCATGCGCTTCTTGCCCTTCTTCTGCTTCTCGAGGAGCTTCCGCTTCCGGCTGATGTCGCCACCATAGCACTTGGCCGTGACGTCCTTGCGCATCGCCTTGACCGTGGTGCGGGCGATCACGCGGCTGCCGATCGCGGCCTGCACCGCCACGTCGAACATCTGCCGGGGGATGAACTCCTTGAGCTTGCCCGCCAGCGCGTTGCCCTTGTGGTAGGCCTGCTCCCGGTGGCAGATGATCGACAGGGCGTCGACGAGGTCGCCGTTGAGCAGGATGTCCACCTTCACCAGGTCGTCCTGGGCGTAGCGGACGATCTCGTAGTCCATCGACGCGTAGCCGCGGCTCACCGACTTCAGGCGGTCGAAGAAGTCGAAGACCACCTCGCCGTAGGGGATGTCGTAGGTGAGCAGGATGCGGCCCGGCGAGGGGTACTCGAAGCCCACCTGGCTGCCCCGTCGCTCCTCGCAGAGCTTGATCACCGCCCCGATGTGCGCCTCGGGGCAGTGGATCGTGACGCGGGAGATGGGCTCCTCGACGTGGTCGATCTCGCCCGGCGGGGGCAGCTGCGACGGGCTCTGGATGTCGAAGCGCTCGCCCTTCTTCGGCGTCACCTTGTAGACCACCGAGGGTGCGGTGGTGATCAGGTCGAGGTCGTACTCGCGCTCCAGCCGTTCCTGCACGATCTCCATGTGGAGCAGGCCCAGGAAGCCCACGCGGTAGCCCAGGCCCAGGGCGTCGGAGACGTCGGGCTCCACGGTGATCGCGCTGTCGTTGAGCTGCAGCTTCTCGAGGGCGTCGCGCAGGTCGCCGTAGTCGCCGGACTCCACCGGGTAGATGCCCGAGAAGACCATCGGCTTGACCTCGCGGAAGCCGGGCAGCGCCTTGTCGGCGCCGTGGACCGCGTGGGTGACCGTGTCGCCCACCTTGGCGTCGCGCAGGTTCTTGATGGAGGCCACGACGAAGCCCACGTCGCCCGCCGCGAGCACGTCCTTGGACACCGCCTCCGGGGTGAACACACCGAGCTTGGTGACCTCGTGGCGCGCGTCGGTGGCCATCATCCGGATGCGCTCGCCCACCTTGAGGGTGCCCTGGAAGACGCGGACCAGCACGATGACACCCACGTAGGCGTCGAACCACGAGTCGATGACCAGCGCCTGCAGCGGGGCCTCCCGGTCGCCCGTGGGGGCCGGGATGCGCTGCACGACGGCCTCGAGGACCTCGTCGATGCCGACGCCGCTCTTCGCGGAGCAGAGCACCGCCCCCTCCACGTCGAGGCCGATGCCCTCCTCGAGCTCGCGGAGCACGCGCTCGGGCTCGGCCGAGGGCAGGTCGATCTTGTTGACCACGGGGACGATCTCGAGGCCCGCGTCGAGCGCCAGGTAGACGTTCGCCAGGGTCTGCGCCTCGACGCCCTGGGCCGCGTCGACCACCAGCAGCACGCCCTCGCAGGCGGCGAGCGACCGGCTCACCTCGTAGCTGAAGTCCACGTGGCCGGGCGTGTCGATGAGGTCGAGCTGGTAGATCTGCCCGTCGGCCGCCTTGTGGTGGAGCGTGGCCGTCTGCGCCTTGATGGTGATGCCGCGCTCCCGCTCGATGTCCATCGAGTCGAGCACCTGGGCCTTCATCTGGCGGGCCGTGAGCGAGCCGGTGCGCTCGATCAGGCGATCGGCGAGCGTGGACTTCCCGTGGTCGATGTGCGCGATGATCGCGAAGTTGCGGATGCGCTTCAGCTCACTCACGGACGCTCCACGGCACGGTGCGATGGCGGCGCCGACAGCGCGCCCACCTCGGCGAGGCGCCCTGCTATCGAGGCGCCCGGGTCGCCGCCGCTTGACGACGCCCTCGCGTCGGCGATAACGGCCGGGGACGTTCCGGGGGCCCTCGGAGCGGATCCTCGAGGTCGACTCGCCCACGGGTGACCGACCCCACGACCCGGCCGGGTCGTGTCCCGAACCCAGGCCCGCCTCCGCGCGGGTGTGTCCCCTGGAGGACATCGTGGCCACGCACAAGGACGCCGTGAAGCGTCACCGTCAGTCCCTCGCCCGCCGGCTCCGCAACCGGCACTACCGCACGATGGTGCGCAACCGCATCAAGGCCGTGCGCGAGGCCGTCGCCTCGGGCGACGTCGACGCCGCCCAGAAGGCCCTGCGCGAGGCCACCTCGGTCCTGCACCGCGTGGCGTCCAAGGGCATCATCCACCGCAACAACGCGGGCCGGCGCATCAGCCGCCTGAACGCCGCGGTGAAGAAGCTCGCGCTCGGTCTCTGATCCGAGCGGGCGCCTCGCCACGCCCGATCAGCGCGCGGCGGTGGGCACGTCGGTCACCTGGAGCACGAAGGCCTCCAGGATGCGACCGCCCTGCACCCGCGCGCTGTTGAGCAGCCGGTTCGCCCGCGCGAGCGCCTCCAGGGCCTCCGCGGCGCCTGGCGTGCCCGGCCCCACCGCGCCACGCAGCTTGCGGTAGGCGTCGCGCGACAGCCGCCCGGCCGCCTGCTGCACCTCGGACTCGGGGCGCCCCTGGCGCACCGCCTCGGCCACCTTGAGGATCACGCGGAGCTGCCACCCGAGCAGGCCGAGGATCTGGTGTTCCGCCACCTCCTGGGCGAGCAGGCGCTGCAGCGCGAGCAGGGCGCCCTCCCCGTCGCGCCGGGCGACCGCGGCCGTCAGGTCCCAGACCTCGGTCTCGGCCAGCGCCGAGCAGGCCTCGCTCACCGCCGCCGGATCCACCCGGGCGCCTGGACCGACGTAGAGCGTGACCTTGTCGACCTGCCGCGCCACCGTGGACAGGTCGGTGCCCGCGAGCGCGACGAGCAGGCGCGCCGCCTCCGGCTCCAGCTCGTGGCCGAGGGCCAGAGCGTGCTCGCGCGCGAAGGCCACCGGATCGGCGTCGCGATCGCCGAGCTTGATCACCACGCCCGCCTTCTTCGCCTTGCCCCCCACCAGCGCCGACCAGTTGCGGCCGCCCTTGCGCACCGCGGGGAAGCCCCGGCCGGAGAGCACGAGGATCGTCTGCGGGTTCGGATCGGCGAGGTAGGCGTCGAGGGCGCCGAAGAAGGCGTCGGTGCCCGCCTCGAGCTCGCGCACCACCACGAGGCGCCGCTCCGCCATCATCGGGGGCGTCCGCGCGGCGGCGATCGCGTCCTCCGCGTCGGCGTCGGAGGCGCGGTGGTGGCTGGCGTTGAAGCTGGCCGGCGCGACCTCCGGCAGGGCGCGTTCCTCCACGGCCGCAGCGGAGCGCTCGACGAGCAGGGGCTCGGTGCCCGTCACCAGGTAGACCGGCGCGAGCGGCCCTTCCGTCACCTCGCGCGGCAGCAGGGGCATGGGACCGTCCGGAGAGGAGCGCGCTGCATATCGTCCGCGGCCCCTGGGTGTGCTACGGTCCGGACGTCCGAGGGGTGCGGTGGCACGCGCGAGGCGTCCGCCCGAGCCCCGCCGGGGAGGACCATGTCCGCCACGCTGCTCGCCGCCCTGCTCGCGACGTCGCCGGCCCACGCCTTCGACGCCACGACCCACGTCCCGATCGTCTCGTCGGCCGCGGCGCCCGACGACGGGGGCGGAGTCGCCAGCACCACGTCCGCGAGCCAGGAGAGCCGGCTCCGCTACGAGGTCAGCTTCCGGTTCCGCCGGATGCAGATCCCGCAGGAGATCATGGACGCCTTCTTCACGCGCGACCTGCCGTCGAACGACGGCTGGCCGCTGCGCGACACGGGCGCCTACTGCACCGACAACCCGGGCCGCGGCACCTGCGGCTCCGATCGCCCGTCCCTCGAGGGCTTCGCCTACGGCCTCGAGCTGCTCATCAAGGCGCGGCGCGGCGGTGCGGTCATCTGGTTCGACTACGCCGATGCCAACATGGTGGGCGGCTACTGGGACGACGGAGACCAGGAGGGCCCGAACAACACGAACGACCCCTTCGACGGCGACTACATCCGTCCGGGCCGCGACCTCGGCCTCGTGATGTTCGGCGTGGACTACCAGTTCGAGCTGCCCGCCGTGAAGCTCGAGAAGACGAAGGGCATCTTCGGCCTCGACTTCATCGTGGGCACGGGCATCGGCCTGGGCATCATGGTGGGCGAGCTCGATCAGTGGGCGGCCGTCGACGGCGCCCCCTTCGGCTACGCCGACTCCGCCTTCGATCTCTTCGACCGCGGCGTGCCTCCCGATGCCGACAAGCAGGTGAACCGCTTCTGGCCTGTGGTCGACCTGAACCTCGGCTTCAAGCTGAACTTCGCCGATCGCGTCTCGCTGCGGCTCGAGGGCGGCCTGCACACGATGCTGTACTACGGCGCCACCCTGGGCTTCCGCTTCTAGCGCCAGGGCCGGGTCGCCTTCCTGGCATGCCGCCCGAACGCGCGCGGCCCTGGCTGGCGCGTGCGCCGCGTCGGGGCTAGGAAGCGGGGAGCCGCGTGCGGCGAGCCGTCCTCGTGCGCCTCGACCACGCTCACCGGGAAGGCCCGCAAGCCCTCCCCCACCCTTCGAAGCCTGTTCACCGGGCGGACACGCGCCGCCGGTCGTCTCATGCACTCCGGGAGTCCGACTTGATCCTCGTCACCGTTCGCGAGAACGAGCCCTTCGAGAAGGCGCTGCGCCGCTTCCGCCGCAAGGTGGAGCGCGAGGGCATCCGCAAGGACATCAAGAAGAACAGCTTCTACCTGAAGCCGGGCGAGCGCCGGCGCCTCAAGCAGCGCCTGGCCGAGAAGCGTCGTCGCAAGGCCCTGCGCCGCGCCGCACGCCGCGCCACCAAGGGCACCTCCCGGCCCACCCTCCGCTGATCGCCCGTCGCGCGCGGGCTCGTCGGGCCACGCCGGTCCGCCGCCCGCGCTGCACGCGCATCGCGTCCACGCCTCGCCTCAGCGCCCCCCCGGAGCGCTGCGGTCGAGGCGTTCCAGGTTCGAGGGTCGATACAGCAGCCCCCCCGTGAGACGTCGCACGCTGGCGCGCTCCTCGGGCGTGGCGGGCGCGCGGCCCGGCGCCGTGCCCTTCGGACGCGGCATGACCCGCACCAGGTCCTCCCACCGCACCCACGCATCGTCGGTGGGCTCGGCCGCGGCGGACGCGAGGGCCTCGAGCGCCTGCTCGCCCGCGCCCGGGTCCACGGGATGGGCGGCAGCCCAGAGCACGTCGCCGTACGCGGCCGCCGGCCCCGACGGCGGGGGCGCGCGCCGTCCCGCCGACAGCAGCGCCTCGACCGCCGGGACGTCGAGCGTGCCCGTCTCGGGATCGAAGCGCTGGTCGGCGC
Source organism: Alphaproteobacteria bacterium (assembly GCA_020632955.1). Taxonomy (GTDB): domain Bacteria; phylum Myxococcota_A; class UBA796; order UBA796; genus JACKEO01. The sequence goes on along the minus strand of JACKEO010000006.1, from coordinate 32,927 downwards.
GTACCCAGGCCACGCCCGCCCACGCGGCACAGGGCAGACGGGAGACCTCGAGCGCGGGGAGCGCGGCGGGGAGCGTGCCCCCACGCAGGGCCCCGGTGAGCCCGGGCGCCACCAGCACGCACCGCATGGCCACGTCGCGTCCACGCTCGTGCTCCCGCCGGGCCTCGGCGTCCTCGTCCTGGGTGTGCCCTCGCGCCACGTGCCAGCGCGCACGGCGCCAGAGCACCTCCGGCACCTCCGCCCGGCTCGCGGGCACGGTGTCGAGTGCCGCGCCGACCGGATCCAGCCCCGCCGTGCCCCGTGCCGCCCAGGCGCGATCCGCGGCCTCCAGCGCGGCCGCCAGCGCCTCGTCGTCGGGAGAGATCACGTTCTTCGGGCACCCCGTGAGGAGTCCCACCAGCCACACGCCCGCCCAGCCACGCCCGGAAGCCACACCACCGTCCCGATGCAAGCCTCATGCAACCAGCCGAGGCCTCCACCAGACGATACTAGCGCCGCAATGAACGCGCTGCCCTCGCGACCTCCCCCAGGCCCGGTGCGCGCGCTGCGTCAGGCCCTGACGCTGCTCGGCGACGATCCCGTCCGACTGCTCGGACTGGGCGCGCTGGGCGCCCTGGCCGACGTGGCGGGCGCCCTCCTCCTCGTGCGTGCCCTCTGGGCCGGCACGCTCACGCTGGCGCTCGCCGCCGGGCTCCTCGCGGCCCGCGTGGGCGTGGCGGTCGTGGTCGATGGGCTCACGGCGGCCCTGGCCGCGGGCGCCCTCGGCCGGCAGGCGAGCGCCGCACGCAGCGTGGTGCAGGCGGCGGGCGCCCACGCCATGGGCCTGCTCGTCGGGCTCCCCGGTGGGATCCTGCTGGCCCTGCCCGGGCTCGTGGCGGCTGGCGCCATCCTCGCCCAGGGCGGGGCGCCGGTGGCGCTGCTGCCTGTCGCGGCCGCCGTGCTCGGCGCGTGGGTCGGCTCCCTGCCGGGCCGCGCGCTGGCCCACGCCCTGCTCGCCCGGGCGGTGCTCGAACCCCGACGGGGCGCCGGCCGCCTCCGCCGCGCGGCGGGCGATCTCCCTGTGGCCCTGCCGCTCTCGGTTGCGGGCGACCTCCTGCGCGCGTGCGGCACGTTGGCCTTCGTCGTGCCTGCACTCCCCGCCCATCCGCTCCCCCTCCTCGCGCTCGTCGTCCGCCGAGCCGCCGCCCTCCCGACGGAGTCCGTGTGATCCGCCTGGTCCTCGCCTGCCTGCTCGGCTGCGATCTCCTCGCCGCGCCCACCCCGCCTCCCCTGGCCGTCCCGCCGCGTCCGGGGGTGCCCCAGGTGTCGCGCCAGGTCGACGTCGAGACCCTCCGCGCGCTGCTCGAGGCCCCCTCGGACCACGTCCGCGTGTACGTGTTCTGGGCGAGCTGGTGCGCGCCGTGCATCGCGGAGTTCCCGATCCTCAAGAGCTTCGCCGCCCAGCACCCAGACGTCGACGTGGTGCTGGTGAATGTCGACTCCCTCGCCGTGCAGTCCGCGCGCGTGCCCGGCCTCGTGAGTCGCCACGGCCTGCTGCAGCTCGAGCACATCTGGCTCGTCTCCTCCGATCCGAACCGTGCGCTCAAGCAGGCGGTCACCGACTGGCCCGAGGCCATCCCCACGGCCCTGGTCGTGCGCCCGGACGGGGTGCGTCAGGCCATGCACGTGGAGTCGGTGGACGGGGCCACCCTGGCCAGCAGCGTCCGCGCCGCGCGCCAGCCCCGCCCCAAGCAGCCCTGATCGCGCACCACCCCATCGGGGTCCTCCCCCTCGCCCGTCCCTCGCCCGGATGGTGGAATCGGCAGACACAGGGGACTTAAAATCCCCTTCCCTTCGGGGAGTGCGGGTTCGACCCCCGCTCCGGGCACGGCGGGTGCCGCGCGGCCGCCGCGGTGGTACCTGCCGCCGTTCGAGGTGGTGATGGCCGACGAGCCCGAGTCCGTTCCTCCGGGTGCCCTTGGCGACGTGCTGCAGGACGCGCTGCGGCGTCTCGTGCACGACAGCCGCGATCGGCTGCTGCGTGCCGCCGACGACGGCCGGGCGCGACTCCGCGCGATCCAGCTCCAGCGCGACCGCGAAGCGATGTGGTCACGCCTGGGCAAGACCGCCTACCGCCTCGTCGAGGCAGGCGAGCTCGACCACCCCGCCCTGGCCAAGGCCATCGGGCGCATCGACGCCATCGACGCCGAGCTCGAGCACCTGCGCGCGATCACCGGCGAGCTCCCGCCGGCCGATCCGCCCGACGAGGAGTAGCGCGCACCTGCGCCTTGCCTGCGCGTGCGCCCGGCATTAGGAGCCGGGGCGCTGCGACCGGGAGCACTCCCGGCGTCCGGACCGTCCCATCGGTCCGGGGGAGTCCGACTCCGCAGCGGGTCAGTTCGGGGCCGTAGCTCAGCTGGGAGAGCGCCAGAATGGCATTCTGGAGGTCGTGGGTTCGATCCCCATCGGCTCCATCGACGCCGCCCACCCCACCGGGTGCGGCGGCGTCGCTGCTCAGGCCCCCCGGAGCGTGACGCGAGGGCTCACTCGGAGCGCGAGGCGGCCTCGACGATCGGCGCGAGCCGACGCCGTACGTCGGCATCGGTGGGGCGGCGCAGCATCTCGACGATGCGCATCGTGGAGTCGCGCTGCCGGGCGGCCAGCACCTTGGCCATCTGCATCACCAGCTTGAAGGCCGCGAGGTTCCCCTCGTCCAGGAGCACCTGGAACGACAGGCGGGGGAACTTCAGCACGGTGCCGTCGGACGCGGCGCGCACGGTGGCGGACCGTGGCGACCCGTCGAGGATGGCCATCTCGCCGAAGCACGAGCGCAGGCCGTAGGTGACGAGGATGCGGTCGTCGTCGCCGGTGTCGACCACCACCTCCACCCGGCCCTCGTAGACGACGTACCAGGCATCCCCGGGCGCTCCCTCCTCGAAGACCACCTGCCCCTCACGCAGGTGCTGCACCTGCATGATGTGGACCACCTCGCTGAGCTCGACCGGGTCGAGGTCGCCGAACATCGGGGCGTCCAGCAGGAAGGTGATGAGTTGCTCGAGGTTCAGCGGACCGGCCATGGCACGTCTCCCGGGCCGGCGACCGTAGCACGACGCGAGGCCGCCCGGCCCCTCCCCTGAGCGTGGGCCTCCTGCGTTACCTTGCGGCGGCCGGGCCACCCCGGCGGAACCGCCCTGGAGCCCCCCGATGGCGAGCTACGTGACCTACCTCGGCGACACCGCCGTCCTGCTGGAAGCGCCCGTGTCGGGCGGTCTCTCGAAGTCCGAGTCCGAGGTCCAGCCGAACCCCGACAAGGCCATCGCCAACGTCATCGAGATGATCAAGCTCCTCGCCCAGCACGTGGGCACCGAGATCGCGCCGGCGCTGCGCCGCACCGGGGCGGCCTTCGAGATGAACTTCGCGGTGCGGGCCGACAGCCAGGGGCTCGTGATGATCTCGGAGCACGCCAACGTCGGGCAGTTCCAGTGCGCCCTCAAGTTCCCGCCCATGCGGCCGCCAGGGCCGCCGGCGCGGCCGCAGCCGGCCCTGCCGCAGCGCGACCCGGAGTAGCCGTGGAGGACGGGCCCCCCGCGCCCGACGACCCGCGCGTCCACCTGGTGGCCGTGCCCGCCGACGAGCTCGCCGACCCCCGCGCGCGCCACCGCGTGGCCCTCGACGCGGGCCTGGGCGTGCTGGACGTGCGGGACCTCGCCGAGGCGGAGCTGCCGGCCATCCTCGGGAGGGAGGTCTCGCGGGCCCGCGCGAAGGAGGCGGTGGCGCGCCTGCGCGCGGGCACACCGCCGCTCCCCGCCGTGGTGCTCGACGCCCGCAGCGACGACCGGGCCGCCCTCGCCTCCCTCGGCGGGTTCGGCGCCGCCCTCGTGGGCCTCGTCCCCCTCCTCGTGGGCGTCACGTGGGCCCTGGTGGTCGGCGACACCACGGGCCTGGCCTACGCCGCTGCAGCCGTGGGCCTGGTGGCGGTGCTCGGCGGGCTGGGCACAGCGTGGGGAGCGAGCCGTCGGCACGGCGACCACCGCGCCTCCATCGCCGACACGCTCGCCCGGCACACCGACGCCCAGGCGCGCGCAGCGCAGGCGCCCGATGCCTGGGAGGCGCTCCAGCACCTCCGCCGTGCCTCCCTCGACCCGGCACTCCCCGAGCGGGCCGCCGAGGATCTCTGGGCCGCCCTGGAGGCCGTGGAGGCCGCCTGGCGCACCAGCCTCCCGGGCGCGGACGACCTCGCCCGCCTGCGCGCCCTGATCGCCCACCAGGACGCGGAGCAGGAGGCCGACGGCGACGCGCTCTCGGCGCTGCAGCGCGCCGCCCGCGCCGCCGCGACCACCCGCCGCGAGCTCCAGCGCGGATGAAGCGCGCAGGTCGGGCACGACGCGAGGTGCTCGCCCGCCTCGTGCCGGCGGGTGGGCTGATCGTGGACGTGGGCGCCGACCACGGCCACGTGGCGCACGCGGTGGGCGCGATCGCCACCGAGCGTCGCCCCCACCGCGCGGGCCGGCCCGACCTGCCGTGGGTGGTCGCCGACGGGCTCGCCCCCTTCCGCCACGTGGACACGGCGATCATCGCCGGCATGGGCGCCCACACGATCGCGGGCATCCTCACGCGCGGCCCCCTGCCCCGGGTGCTCGTGGCGCACGCGCCCGACGATCCGGAGACGCTGCGCACCTGGCTCGCCACCCACGGCTGGCGCGTGGACGCCGAGGCCCTCGCGCCGGAGGCGGGCCGGTACGCCGAGGTGCTGCGCGCCGTGCCGGGGGAGGAGCCGGCCACGGGGCTGACGCTCGCCTTCGGCCCCCGCCTGCTCGAGGGCGACGATCCCTTCCTCGAGCCCCACCTGCGCCACCTGCATCGCCACTGGTCGGCGCTCGCGCGGCAGACCGCGGACCACGACGCCCGCGTCAGCGCCGACGCGGCGCGCCGGGCGGACTTCCTGCGCGACCGGCTGCAGGCACGCGGCTGGGGCTAGACCGCTCTAGTGCGGGGAGGGATCCGGCAGCCCGAGGGCCTTGCGGTGGTCGGGCCCGCCCCAGGTGGACACGAAGGCGTCGACGTCGCGCTCCCGGGCGCTGCCGAGCCGGGCGTAGGCGAGCTGGGCCTTCACCGTGCGCACGCCCGCCGCAGGCAGCGCCAGCAGCGGGGCCACCAGGTCGCGCGCGGCCTTGTGGGGATCCTCCTCCGTCACCACGTCGGCGAAGCCCACCCGGCCCGCCAGCCGTGCGTCGATGCGGCCGGCGGTGGTGAGCCAGCGCAGGGCCACCCGGGAGGGCACGTGGTGCAGCAGCCGACGCGCGCCGCCCCAGCCCGCGCCCACCCCGAGCGCCGCCTGCCGGAACTGCACCCAGCCCCCGGCGTGGAAGACGCGGTGGTCGGTGGCCGTGCAGAGCTCGGCGCCCCCGCCCACCGCCGGCCCGCTCACCACGGCCACCGAGACCTGGGGCAGCGCCAGCAGCCCGTCCATCACCGTGGTCATCGCCTCGGCCATGTGGCGCGCCTTCTCCTTGTCGAGCAGGGCCTCCCTGACCTGGTCGAGGTGGGCCCCCGAGCAGAAGGCCTCGCGCGAGGACGAGCGCAGGATCACGACGCTTCCCCGCCACTCGGTGAGCCGGAGCACCGACCGTCCGAGGTCCTCCATCATCCCCAGGGTCATCGCGTGCCGGTCGCCGGGGTTGTCGATGACCAGCTCCGCCACCTCGCCCCGCAGGTCGAGGGAGACGCGCCCCGCGGCCCGGTGCATCCGTCCCCTCAGGCGCACCAGCAGGTCGATGGCCTCACGCAGGCTCTGCATCCTCGTCTCCTCGGCGGTACACCCAGAGGGCCGTCCCCCCGAAGCTTCGCACACGATCGAGCGCGAGGGGACCTGCCGTGGGCGGCGGCGTCGCGCTGCTGTCCGCCTCGTAGACGAGCCAGGCGCGCGCGAGCGGACCGAGCACCTCCAGGATCGGCCCCGGCGACGCCGCATAGGGCGGATCGGCCAGCACGCCGTCGAAGGGGCCGTGCTGCGGCGCGAGGGCCAGGCAGTCGCCGGTGTGCACCGTCCAGTCGGCGCCGATCTCCTCGCCCCGGCGGCGCAGATCCCGCGCAGTGGCCGGGCGCAGCTCGGTGACCACCACCTCGGCGCCGCGCGACCACGCCTCGAGCCCGAGCAGGCCGGCTCCGCCGAAGGCGTCCAGCACCCGCAGGCCGTCCAGGTCCTGGCCCACCATCGAGAAGAGCGCCTCCCGCACCCGCGAGGAGGTGGGACGGACCCCCTCCCCCACGGGCTGGCGGAGCACCCGACCCCGGGCGCGGCCTCCCGTGAGGCGCAGACCGCCCTTCACCACGGTTCAGGCCGCGTGACGTCGAACCGCGTCGACGTCGCGCGCCTCATCCGTGCGCATGCCCCGCGGCGTGCACGTGCACGTCCCAGGGGTGATCCTCGAGCAGCGGGTCGGCCACCGGCACCGCAGGCACCGTGGCGAGGAAGCGCGCCACCACCTGGGCGAAGAGCCCCACCACGCCGAGCCACACGCCCACGTTGATGATCAGGAAGTCCGCCGCGGGGAAGGCATCCCCCAGGTAGACACTGGGCATCACCAGCAGCGAGCGCTCGAAGAACAGGCCGGTGAGCGAGACCAGCGCCACGCCGAAGAAGGGCCAGCGCAGCTTCTTCAGGCCACGGGACAGCAGGATGGTGAAGGGCGCGAGGAAGCAGAGGATGGCGACCAGACGGGCCATCCAGCTCCACTGCGGCAGCACCATGCGCACGAGGAGGAAGTTCGTCTCCTCGGGCACGTCCGTGTAGTAGATCGGCAGGATCTGCGCGAAGAGGGTGTAGGCCCAGAACATCGTGCCGGCGAGCATGAGCTTGCCGAGGTCGTGGGTGACGTTGGGCTTGATCCACGGACCGAGCGACAGCCAGTCGCGGCCGAGCGTGGCCACCACGGCGAGCGCCGCGAGACCCATCAGCACCGACGACATGAAGATCCAGCCGCCGAACATGTTGCTGAACCACCAGGGGTCCAGGCTCATCACCATGTCGAAGGCGAACATGGACATCATGAGCGCGTAGGACATGGCGAGCACGGGCACCAGCACCTGGTTGCCCACGGCGGAGCGCTTGGCCTCGTCGGAGGGCGAGCTCGCCGAGCCGATGAGGCGGTCCCACCACGCGGGCGCGGCCGCACCGAGCTTCTGCTTCGCGAGCACGAGGTCGGGGCGGAGCGAGTTCCGGATGAGGAGGAAGTCGAGCACCAGCAGCACCACGAGACCGGCGAGCTGGCGGATCGAGAAGAAGCCGGGCTCCAGCCAGAACTCCTTCGAGTGGTAGACGCCCGAGCCGTGCGGCGCGAGCGAGACGGGGTCGCCGCCGTGCCAGGTGGGGCTCCACGGGTAGACCGTGAGGCCGCCCGCGGCGAAGAAGAGCGCGAGCAGCACCAGGGGCACGAACAGGCCCACGGCGAAGCCCTCGGCCACGCGCTTGAGCGGCCGGCCCCAGCGCCCGAAGGTGCCGTGCATGATGACCGAGAACATCAGCCCGCCCTGCCCGAGGCAGATGGCGTAGAAGATGGCCACGAGCAGCGCACCCCAGGTCCACGCCGCCTTGCCCGTGCCAAAGCCGTAGCCCAGCCCGAGCAGGCCCCAGGCCACGAAGCCCAGGGTGACGAGGTTGAAGGTGCCGGGCACCGAGCGGCCCTTGACCGCCTCGATGGCCCCGTCGATGCGGTGCTGGAAGTCCGAGGCGCTCATCGCACGTCCTCCGCCGTGGCGGCCGGGGTGGTCTCGGGGGGCAGGTAGGCGCTCTGCGGCAGCGCGTCGCGCATCCAGGCCACCAGCGACCACATCTCGTCGTTCGTCATCGCGTAGCCGTAGGCCGGCATCAGCGTGGAGATGCTGCCGTTGCGGATCGTGAGGTACACGTGGCCGTCGGGCAGGTTCTTGAGGCGGCCCTTGTCGCCCGCCAGGATGGCCACCGCGGGGTAGCCCTTCTCGCTCACGGGCCCGAGGACCTCGCCGTCACCGTGGCAGGGCGTGCAGTAGACCTCGTACATGCGACGGCCCGTGGCGAGCACGGCGTCGTCGGCCTCGAGGGGGTTCTGCAGCGTGAGCCGCGCGTCGGACTGCCAGGAGAAGTTCCGGCGGTAGGAGATGGGCGTGAGCACGTGGGGCTGCGACATCACGCCCTCGGGCAGCGGCGCCATCTCCCGCTCGTAGGCCTTGACCGCGGCCGAGTCGGCCATGTCGAGGTTCCACGGCAGGGCCAGCGCCGACCCGGGCAGGGCCAGGGCCAGCAGCGCGACGCCGCAACGCTTCGCGGCCTCAGACATTGCTCACCTCGTAGACGGTGTCGTCACCGCTGGTGACCTCGATGGCGCCCGACTCGCGCAGGGCCGCCTCGATCTTCGGGGCGTCGGACTCCGACGCCCGCAGGAAGACGATGCCGAACTTGTCGTCGCTGACGCGGGGGTCCTTCAGCGAGCTGTCGAGCCAGAAGCCCGGCAGGCCGCAGTGCACCAGCAGGCCCACCAGCGTGGCGAGGGCACCGAAGAGGATGGTGCACTCGAACATGATGACCGCGTAGGGCGGCAGCGCCACGACGTCCTTGCCGCCCGGGTTGATCATCGGCCACTGGATGGCCGTGAGGCTGGTGAGCAGGAAGCCCGTGGTGATGCCGCACACGCCACCGGTGAGCGTCCACCAGCGCACCGGCGAGGGCCGACCCTCGTACACCGCCTCGAGGATCTCGTGGCGTGGCAGCGGGGTGAGCACCTCGAAGTGCGTGAGCCCCTCGGACTTGAGGCGCTCGACGCCGGCGAGGAAGCTGTCGAGGTGGGCGTAGATGCCCTTGACGCGGGTGCCGACGGGGCGGCTGGCAGCGGCGCTCACTTCGCCTCCACGGCGCCGCGGACCGGCGGCGCGATCATCTCCTTGATCTCTGCGATGGCCACGGCCGGCAGGACCTGGAGGAAGAGCATGAACCAGAAGAAGAACCAGCCGAACGACCCGATCATGATCCCCCACTCGATCTCGGAGGGCCAGTAGTAGGACCAGGTGGCCGGGTTGAAGTTGTGGGCCAGCGAGCTCACGACGATGTTGAAGCGCTCGAACCACATCCCCACGTTCACGAACAGCGAGACGACGAAGAGGCTCACGGGGTTCGTGCGCAGCGGCCGGAAGTACCAGACCAGCGGGATGATGCAGTTGCAGGTCACCATCACCCAGAAGGCCCAGGCGTAGTCCTCACCCGTGGCGCGCCACGAGAAGATGGCCCACTCGTAGGGGTTCTGGGAGTACCACCCGATGAAGTACTCCATGCCGTAGGCGTAGGTGAGGATGCCCGAGGTGAGCAGGCACATCTTGGCCAGCTGCTCGAAGTGCCACAGGTTGACGTAGTCCTTCCAGCCGAAGGCGTAGGTCATGGGCAGCAGGAGCGTGATGACCATGGCGCAGCCGGAGAAGATGGCGCCGGCCACGAAGTAGGGCGGGAAGATCGTGGAGTGCCAGCCCGGCGTGATGGCCATCGCGAAGTCCCAGGACACGACGCTGTGGACCGAGAGGACCAGCGGCGCGGCGAGGGCGGCGAAGAAGCCGTAGGCGGCCATGTAGTGGTGCCACTGGCGACCCGTGCCGCGCCAGCCGAGCGCGAGCACCGAGTAGACCTTCTGCACCAGGCCCTTGCTGTGGTCGCGGACGATGGCGAGGTCGGGCACCAGGCCGATGAAGAAGAAGACCGCCGACACCGTGAAGTACGTGGAGATCGCGAAGACGTCCCACATCAGCGGCGACTTGAAGTTCATCCAGAGGTAGCGCTGGTTCGGGTACGGGAAGAACCAGTACACCTGCCAGGCGCGGCCCAGGTGGAGCACCGGGAAGAGCAGCGCGGTCATGACGGCGAAGACCGTCATGGCCTCGGACGCGCGGTACACGCCCGTGCGCCAGCGCGACCGCACCAGGAAGAGGATGGCGCTGATCAGCGTGCCCGCGTGGCCGATGCCGACCCAGAACACGAAGGTGACGATGTAGATGCCCCACATGATCGGCGGGTTGTAGCCGCCGAGGCCGAGGCCCCACGTGAGCTGCAGGTACCAGCAGTACCCGCCGTAGATCATCGCCGCCGTGGCGGTGAGGAACAGGGCGAGCCAGCCGAGGTTCGGCTGGAGCAGCACCCTGATGATGTCCCGGTTCGCGGCCGCGTAGGAGGCGGGGCGGTTCGGGTCGATGGTGTCGTGCACGACCTCTCCTCCGGTGATCAGTGGGCCGAGCCCGCCTCGTGGTGGTCCTTCATCTCGTGGCCTTCCGCTTCATGGGCCTCGCCCTCGTGGGCAGGCGCCTCGTGGCTGCCGCCCTCGTGGGTGGCCGCGTGCTCGCCGGCGGCCTCGTGGCCCCCGCCGTGCCCGCCGCCGTGGTGCGCCGTGGGGTCACCGTGGAAGGTGGCCCGGGCCAGGTAGTTCACGGCCGAGAGCGGACGGATGTCGGCCAGCGGCTCGTAGGTGCGACCCGACTTCCGGCTCTGGCTGCAGGCGCCCTCGGGGTCGTTGAGGTTGCCGAAGGTCATCGCCTGCGTGGGGCAGGCCTCGGCGCAGGCCGGCACCTGGCGCCACGCCTCGTCGGGCACGGTGGCGGTGAAGTTGCCGCCGTCCTTCGCCGCGCTCTTCACCTGGCGGATGCGCTGCACGCAGAACGTGCACTTCTCCATCACGCCCACGGTGCGGACGCTGACGTCCGGGTTGAGCTGGAGGTTGAAGGGCTCGGGCCAGTGGTAGGTGTGGTAGTTGAAGCGCCGCACGCTGAAGGGGCAGGCGTTCGAGCAGTACCGGGTGCCCACGCAGCGGTTGTAGACCATCGCGTTGAGGCCATCGATGTTGTGGTACGTCGCCAGCACGGGGCAGACGTTCTCGCACCCGGCGTGGCCGCAGTGCTGGCACATCATCGGGACGAAGGCCATCTGCTCGGTGCCGTCGGGCGCCGTCTCCCAGAAGCGGTCGAGACGGATCCACGCCATCTCGCGGCCCTCGGCCAGCTTGCCCTTCCCCACCACCGGCAGGTTGTTCTCGGCGTAGCAGGCCACGAGGCAGGCACCGCAGCCCGTGCAGGCGTTGGTGTCGACGGTCATGCCGAAGCGGTAGGTGCTGTGGTCGGGCGTGGTGTAGAAGCCCTCCACGTCGCGCTCGGCCAGGCGGCTGTCGAGCTCGAGGTGGTGGATGCCCGTGAGCTCGCCCGCGTGGGCGGCCGGAGCGTCGCCGTGCTCGGCGAGGCGGCCGGCGTCGACCAGCATCCCGAACTGACGGCCCTGGTCGGTGTCGTCGTAGTTCGAGTAGGTGGTGGCCACCTTCACGAGCGTGCCCGTGTCGCCCACCTTCGCGGACTGGCCGCGCCAGGCGAAGGCGCCGAGGGAGCCCGCGGCCAGCGCGAAGAGCTTGGCGGCGTTCACGCCGTAGCCGTCGGCGTAGCGGCCCGCGGCCACGTGGCCGTTGCCCAGGGCGAGCACCGCGATGCCGGCCTTGATGCCGCGACGGGTGCGCAGCGGCAGCTCGACCGTGCCGCCGTCGGTCGTGACCGACACCTTCGGGAACTCGCCAGAGCGCTGCTGCTTGCCCGTGGGCGCGAGCCCGAGCGCCTCGGCCGTCTCGTGGCTCACCTCGAGCCACGAGTCCCAGGTCATGCCGGTCAGCGCGTCGCCGACCTCCTGGGCCCAGGGCTGGTTGGCGTAGCGACCGTCCTTGCGGAGCGGGTGGGCGTGCGTGAGCAGCACCAGGTCGCCCGCCACGGGGGCCGCGTCGGCCCAGGCGTAGGACTCGGCCACGAGCGCGGGCGTCACGTCGCCGGCGTCGCCCTGCCAGAAGCCCTGGATGACGCTCTTCTCCCAGAAGTCGCCGAAGGCGCCGTCGACCGCGGGCTGGTGCAGATCGCGGGCCCACACGGCGGCGAGGTACTCGCGCCACGTGGGGGCGGCGAAGCCCAGGCTGCCCTCGGGCGCCTGCAGGCCGGCGGCACGGGCCGTGGCGAGCAGCACGTCGCCCAGCGAGCGCGTGTCGTACAGCGGCGAGGCGGCGGGCTGGCGCAGCAGGCGGAGGCCCGCCACCGGCTGCTCGTCGCCCCAGTCCTCGAAGGCGTCGCTGGTGGGCAGCAGCAGCGAGGCGAGCGCGGTGGTCTCGTCGGTGTGCGAGGACACGCCCACCACGAGGCCCACGGCCTTCAGCGCCTCGGCAGCGCCGGCCGCGTCGGGCAGCGCGTAGACCGGGTTGGCCTCGTCGACGATCAGCACGCCGACCTTGCCGGCCTTGCAGTCGGCCAGCAGGGCCGACAGCTCGGACCAGCCCGACACCGGACCCGCGTAGCCACCGAGGTGGAAGCGGCCGGGCGCGGCACCCAGGGCGAGGTTGAGCAGGTAGGTGGCAGCCGCCAGATCGGCGTCGCCCGAGGCGCCACCGGGCAGCACCACGGCCTGGCCGTGCGTGAGGTGGGCCACGAGGCCCTCGAGATCCTCGACCGACAGGCCGGACGCCTCGGCGGCCGCCTCGAGGGTGACGCCACCCGCGAGCTGGCCCACGAGCGCCACGCCCTTGTCGGACGCGATGCGCGCCGCCAGGGCCCGGGCCACGAGGACCTCGGAGCCGGGCGCGCAGGCCAGCCAGTCGTCGCTGTTCACGCCCGTCTGGTCGCGGAAGGGCGCGACGAGCGCGAAGCGGACGATGCCGTGGCCGTGGTTCGGATCGCGCGCCAGGGCGTAGCGATCCTCGATGGCCGCGTCGCCCCAGCTGCCCAGGAAGGGCGCGCCGAACGACAGGATGTAGTCGGCGTCGCCGAGGTCGTAGAAGGGCAGCGTGCGACGCCCGAAGAGCGCCTCGGCCGCGGCCACCTCGGCCTCGTAGCCGGTGGGCTCCCAGTAGACGGCGTGGCCCTCGGTGACCTGGTCGATCAGCTCGACCAGCGCGCCGGAGCGGTAGGCGCCCAGGTAGGCCACCTGCTTGCCGGCGGCGCGCGCCTCACGCACCGCCGTGGCGAGCGTGGACAGGCCCGCCTCCCAGGTGGTGGCGGCGCCGTCGGCCTGCGGGGCCTGGAGGCGATCGGGGCTGTAGTGCTTCTGCAGCTCCATCAGCTCCGAGGTGGAGACCGACGGACGGCCCGGCGCCATCGGGTTGTGCCCGACGTTGATCACGCGCCCGTCGCGGTGACGGGCGGTGGCCGCGTGGGCGTGGGGCCCACGGAGCACCGAGGTGGCGAAGAAGGTCGGCGTGCCCGGGGTGACCTGATCAGGCTTCACCACGTAGGGCAGGACGTTCTCGACCGGGGTCATGTAGCGGTTCGCGTCGATGCCACAGGCACCGATCGCGGAGGTCCCGCTGGAGAGCCCCAGGGCCTTGAGGAAGTCGCGACGATGGAGGTTCACGCGGGGCTCCGGGTCACTTGTGGCAGGTCCAGCAGTCCTTGAGCTCGGCCCGCCGGAGGTTCGCCTTGTCGCCGTAGTTCTCGTCGACCGAGGGATGGGATGCATGACAGTCGAGGCACCAGCCCATCTGCAGCGTGGTCTCGCGGACCACGGGATGGCGGACGCCCGTCTTCGTGACGACCTTTCCGTGCTCGTCCTTCTCGGACCAGGTCTCGGGCTGGCCCTGCAGGCCCATCTGCCCGTGGCACTCGGTGCAGTCGACGCCCGCCTGGACGTGACGCTTGTGCTCGAAGTGCACGAAGTCCGGCAGGTCGTGGACCTTGCGCCACGGCACGGGCTCGCCCTTCTCGAAGTAGGCGACGACCTTCTGGACCTCGGGGCTGTCCTTCTTCACGTACGTGTGGCAGTTCATGCAGGTCTGGCCCTGCGGAACGCCGGCGTGGAGGGACTTGCGGGCCGCCTGGTGGCAGTACTCGCACTGCATCCCGTTGAGGGTGACGTGCGTGTAGTGCGGGAAGGCGATCGGCTGCTCCAGGCCGCGGCCGTCCACCATGCCCGACCCGAGCTGCCAGTCCTTGGCGGCCGGATCGAAGGCGGCAGGCCACTCCGGGAACAGCGAGTGCGGCTCCCGCTGGAAGACGTCGTCCCCAGGGTAGACCGACGCGTCCGGGCAGCCGGCGGCGCCAGTCACGGCGACGAGCAGGCCCAGCGCGGTCCAGGGGGTCGTGGTCGTACGGCGCATCCACCCTCCGGTGTTGAGCGCAGGTCGAGGGCGGCGGGTATGCCGCGCCCGAGCTCGCTCCCGTCGTCCGCAACGGTCGGCGGCACGGCGGCGCAGAGCGGATCCTCGGGTCCCCCGGGGGCCCGCTTGCGGGGCCGCCAGCTATGCGGGTGGTCGGGGACGGTCAAGCCCGGTCACGGCGCTTTGACCCCGGCGGCCGTCGTCCCCGGCCTTCCGAGGCTTTCGGCCAGCGACAGCACCCCCAGGAGGCGCTCGTCCGCGAGGTAGCCGGCGTCCTCCCCCTCGATCCGGCGGATCGCGACGTCGAGATCCTCCGCGAACAGCGCCGTGGGGCCCAGCGCCACGGGCTCGCCGTCCCGCAGCGCCGCGCGATCCACCACCTCGATCACGCCCTGGGGGACGCGACATCGCCAGTGGAGGCGGCGCGGCAGATCCGGCGTCCGTCGGGCCTCGAAGGACAGCTCCCTGCCCTGCCCCCAGCGCAGGATCGCCTCGATCGCCTCCCCGTCCGCGCGGGCGACCTCCAGGATCTCCGGCCACCCGTGCGCCGCGACGATTCGATGCAGGCGCGACACCGCCGTCCACGCGTGCGTGGCGCCGTCGGCCCAGGGGTCGCCGGGCGAGGCGAAGGACAGGTGCGCCTCCGACCACCCTCCGTGCAGCTCCGCGGCCATCCAGCGCGTGGTGGGCGCGAGGAGCTCGATGTGCTCCACGTGCAGCACCCGGCCTCCCGCACGCGCGGCTTCCAGCAGCCCCTCCGCCCCCGCACGGGTGCGCGCCAACGGGTACTCGCAGATCACGTGGCGCCCGGCATCGAGCGCCCGGGCCACCCAGTCCCCGTGGGTCTCGGAGGGCGCCGCAACGATCACCACGTCCACGGCCGCCAGCAGCGCGTCCGCCCCCACCTCCGGGGCCCCCAGCGTGGCGGCGAAGCGACCCCGGTGCACGGCCACCAGCTCGGTGCGCGGGTGGCCGTGCACGGCCTTGGCCCGCGCGCGCCCGGCGATGCCGCACCCCACGATCCCCACGCGCCACGGCGCGGTCACGCGCCCAGCTCGATGCCCACCGCGCGGGCCGTGGCCACGAGCTCGCCCGACGGATCCACCAGGCGCGGGCCCTGCACGGCGTCGCCGAGGGGCACGCCCTCGATGCGCCCCTGGCGCAGGCACACCAGCTCTCCCCAGCGCCCGGCCGCCGCGAGGTCGACGGCACCGACGCCGAAGCGGGTGGCGAGGATGCGATCGAAGGGGCTCGGGCTGCCGCCGCGCTGGAGGTGCCCCAGCACCACGAAGCGCATCTCGGCCTGCACCAGCGGGGACAGCACCTCCCGGGCGATGGCGGCCGCCCCGCCCCCCGCGTCGATGCGCGCGCGGCGCTCCCGCAGGCTGCCCTCGGCCAGCGCCCGCGGCACGGCCCCCTCCGCCACCACCACGATGCTGAAGGTGCGGCCCAGCGCGCGGCGCTTGTGGATCTTGGAGGCCACCCGCTCGGGGCTGTACGGCAGCTCCGGGAGCAGGATCACGTCGGCCCCGCCCGCGATGCCCGACTCCAGCGCGATGTGGCCCGCGTCGCGTCCCATCACCTCGAGGAACATCACGCGGTCGTGGGAGGCCGCCGTCGTGTGCAGACGGTCGAGCGCCTCGGTGGCCACGTCGACCGCGGTGCGGAAGCCGAAGGTGAGGTCGGTGGCACCCAGATCGTTGTCGATGGTCTTCGGCACGCCGATCACCGGCACGCCGTGCCCGGTCATCAGGCGGTGGGCCATGCGCTGGGTGCCGTCGCCGCCCACCACCACGAGGCCGTCGAGGCGCAGCCGCCGTACGGCGTCGGCCAGCTCTCCTCCCCGATCCTGCGTGCTGCCGTCGGGCATGGGGAAGGCGAAGGGGTCGCCGCGGTTGGTGGTGCCGAGGATCGTGCCCCCGCGACCGAGCAGCCCCTGGCACGACAGCGGCGTGAGCGGACGCACCGCGAAGCGCTCCGGGAAGAGGCCCTGGAAGGAGTGCTCCACGCCGAGCACGTCCCACCCGAGCTGGCCCACCGCCCGCTTCACGAAGGCGCGCAGCACCGCGTTCAGTCCGGGGGCGTCGCCGCCCCCCATCACCAGCGCCACCCTCATGCCCACCGCTCCTGTGTGCGCCCTGCGGCGCCGTGCCTGCCTGCGCGATCCCGGGGACCTCGACACCCCCACGGGTCCGTCCTAGGTCGTCCACGCACCGGGAGCGCGCGGCGATGACGACCTCGGACGCGCTCGGCGCGACCCACGACCCGCTGGTCGACCACGAGGGCGTGCTCGTGGCCACGCTGGCCTCGGGCTCCCGCGGCAACTGCACCTACATCGGCGATGCGCGCCGCGGCGTGCTCGTGGACTGCGGCATCTCGGCGCGCCAGGTGCTGGAGCGCCTCGCCGCCGTGGGGCTCGGCGACGTGCGCATCGAGGCGGTGCTCCTCACCCACGAGCACACCGACCACGTGGCCGCCGCCGGCGTGCTCGACCGCCGCCTCGCCAAGGCCCAGGGCGCGCCCGTGCCCTTCTACGTGACCGCCGGCACGCTCGAGGGCATGGCGGAGCGCATCCGGCCGCAGCGCCTGGAGCCGGTGCGCGCCGGCGACCGCCTGCCCTGGGCCGACGGCGTGCTCGAGGCGCACGCCGTGCCGCACGACACCCTCGAGCCCGTCGCGTGGACGGTGGTGCGCGGTCACGCCCGCGCCGGCGTCGTCACCGATCTGGGCCACGCGCCGCGCCTGGTGGAGCGCCTGCTGGCCAGCCTCGACGTGGCGGTGGTGGAGTTCAACCACGACGAGCAGCTCCTCCTCGACGGGCCCTATCCCTGGCAGCTCAAGCAGCGGATCCGCGGGCGGCACGGCCACCTGTCGAACGCGCAGGCCGCCGACCTCGTGGAGCGTGGCGTGGGCAGCCGGCTGCGCCACCTCGTGCTCGCCCACCTCTCCGAGGAGAACAACACCCCGGCGCACGCGCAGCAGGCGGCCGACGCGGCGCTGCACGCCATCGGCCGGGCAGGCCAGGTCCGCGTGCACATCGCCGAGCAGGCCCGACCCCTCCCGGCCGTGCACGCCACGGGCACGCCGCCTCCGCGCCCGGTTCAGCCCACGCTGTTCGGCGCCGGCCACGCCTGATCCCGCAGGCGCCGCGCCACCGCACGCCGCGCGCGCGCCGCCTGACGCCGTGCGCCCACCGCCCCCGCGAGCCAGCCCGCCACGGGGCCCACCCAGGCCCACAGCAGGATGAGCGCGAAGGGCGCCATCCACGCCCACCCGCCGTGTGCCGACCAGGACAGGTGCAGCGCGCCCGCCACGCCGGCCGTGCACACCGCGGCCCAGGCTCCCCACGCCCGCGCCGTGGCCGGGCGGCCTGCCAGGCCGTCGAACCAGGCCAGCCCCACGCACAGGGCGGTGAGCGCGAGGTGCCCCAGCACCGCGAGCCAGGAGGTGCCCGCCGTGAGCGCCAGGGGCACGAGCAGCAGCCCGAGCAGCCCGGTGGCCACGCCGGCGAGGCGGATCACGCTCAGTCCGCAGGCGTCAGGGGGATGACCGGGACCTCGCTGGCAGCGGCGTCGAGCTCGGAGGCCGACACCCAGCCGTAGCTGTCGCCCACGTACAGCCGCACGCGCCCACCCTCCACCGCGAGCACGGTGACCCGCTGTCCCGCCTTGAAGGAGGGCCCGGGCGTGGCGCTGTCGGCGAAGCGACGGCTCTCGAGCGGCGCGTCGAGGAGGAACATCTCGGCCACCTCGGCGGCGATCGCGCGCGGCGCGGCGCCGAGCGAGGCGAGCAGGACGAGGAGGTGCAGGGAGCGCGCGCGCACGGGGACTCCGGGGTAGCGTGGCCTCCCCTACGTCCGTGGGCCCCCGTCGCGCAAGGGCGCCGGGTCCACAGCCCGCCCGGTGCCCATGCTCTGGCCCGACGAACGCAAGCACATCCCCGGCTTCGACGGCCTGCGTGCCGTGGCCGTGCTGCTCGTGCTCCTCTTCCACACCGACAAGGCCCTGCACCCCGCGGCGCTGGGTCCGGTCACGTGGCTGGCGCGGGCCGGCTGGGTGGGCGTGGACGTCTTCTTCACCCTGTCGGGCTTCCTGATCACGGGCATCCTGCTCGGGACGCGGGACCGCCCGGACTACTTCCGGCGCTTCTACCGGCGCCGCATCCTGCGCATCTTCCCGCTCTACTACGGCGTGGTGGCGTTGATCGTGCTGCCACGGGCGCTGGCCGGGGTGGCCTCGCCCATCCCCGCATGGACCGTGCTCACCTTCCTGTCCAACTACTGGATCGCCTACGCCCCGAACGCCGATCTCGCCCTGGGCGTGACGTGGTCGCTCGCGGTGGAGGAGCAGTTCTACCTGGTGTGGCCGCTGCTGGTGCTGTGGCTGCCGCGTCCCGCCCTGCGCGCGGTGGTGGTGGCGGCGATCGTGGTGGCCCCGCTGCTGCGCTGGGGGGCCCACGGTCCCGATCACCTCGTCACCTACATGGCCACCTGGTGCCGGATGGACGCGCTGGCCTGGGGCGCCCTCGGCGCGCTGGCCTGGCACGAGCGACGGACGGCCGTCGTGCAGCTCGCCCGGTGGACCGCCCTGCCCGCGGGCCTGGCCTTCGTCGCGATCGCCGCCCACGGCTCGGCGCGCAACCCGGCGTTCGTGGTGTGGGGCTTCAGCGCGCTCGGGCTCTGCGCCGGCCTCGTGGTGCTGGCGCTGGCCAGCTCCGAGCGCCTCGGCCCGGGGGCGTGGCTCACCCACCCGGTGATGGCCCACGTGGGCAAGGTCTCCTACGGCCTGTACCTCACGCACGCGCTGGTGCTGACCGCCCTCGCGACCTGGCTGCCGGTGGGCGGGATGGGTCCCCTCGCCTCGCTCGCCGCCTACGTCGTCGCGGCGGGGCTGTCGGTGGGCGTGGCCACGCTGGTGTACCGCACCGTGGAGGCGCCCTTCCTGGCGCTCAAGGATCCTCGGCCTCCGGGCTGACCGGCGATGCGCCCTCGTCGGCGTCGGGTTCCGGCGATGCGGGTGCCCGCGGCGCCTTGCCGGCCAGCGGCTCGAGCTTCAGCGACATCTTCACCTCCAGGGAGTGGGAGGTGACGAGCTCGTAGAGGTCTTCCCGCAGCTTGAGCTCCTCGAGGTAGTGCCGCACCTCGCGGGCCACCATCTTCACGGCCTCGGTCTTTGCGCGGTCGGAGCTCTCGAGCACCACGCCCAGCAGCTCCATCGCGTCGCCCGAGAGCTGGCGCGGGTTCTGCAGGCGCTTGGTGAAGGCCGAGATCAGGCGGGACCGCCGCGTGCCCTCGAGGTCGCCCTCGCCCAGCACGTCCTCGAGCCGATCCTCCTTGTCCTCTGCCATCGGGCCTCCGTGGGCCCGAGTATCACACGCGTGCAGGCCCCTTGCCGTGCAGTGCCTCGAGGACCACGTCGGCCACGTGCTCGGCCGCACCCGGGTGGGCCAGCAGGCGCGCCGCCTCGCCCATCCGCCCCAGGCCCTCGCGGTCGGACAGCAGGGCCTCCACGCGCGCCACGGCCTCGTCGAGCACCCAGCGGTCCTCCACGAGCACCTCGGCCGCACCCGCCCGGGCGAGGCCGCGCGCGTTGTGCTCCTGGTGGTTCTCGGTGACGTGGGGACTGGGCACCAGCACGGCGGCGCGCCCGACGGCGGAGAGCTCGGCCAGCGTGACCGACCCGGCGCGGCTCACCACGAGGTCGGCCAGGGCGTAGGCCTGCCCCATGCGGTCCTCGTAGGGCACCAGCGCGTAGGCGGGCGGCAGCGCGTCGCCGAGGGCGGCGCGCACGTCGGCCTCGAAGCGCGGGCCGCAGAGGTGGAGCACCTGGTACGCACGCTCCCGACGCGCGAGCGCCAGGGCGAGCTCGTTGATGCGGGCGGCCCCCAGGGAGCCCCCCACCAGCATCACGGTCACCGCGTCGGGCGACAGGCCGTAGCGGGCGGCGGCCTCGGCGCGGTCGCCCACGAGGACGGCCGGATCCACGGGCACCCCCACCACCTCGGGCGTGCGGGGGCCGGGCAGGCGCGGCACCGTGGCCTCGAAGGTCACGAGCACCCGGTCGGCCACGCGCGCGCAGAGCTGGTTCGCGAGGCCGGGCACCACGTTGGCCTCGTGCACGATCGTGCGCCGGCCCAGGGTCCAGCCCGCGAGCACGGTGGGCGCCGCGATGTAGCCGCCCACCCCGAAGACCGCGTCGGCGCCGTCCTCCGCGAGCATCGTGCGTACCTTCGCCACGCCCACGAGCAGCGACCACAGGAAGCGCACCTTGCCCAGCACGCCGGTGCGGGGGAACTGCGCCGCCTGCACGGGGCGGAAGGGAAAGCCGCGCTGGGGCGCCACACGGGCCTCGAGCCGATCGGGGTCGCCGTAGACGATCACCCGGTGGCCCCGTGCCCGGAGCACGTCACCGATGGCCAGGGCCGGGTAGACGTGCCCGCCCGTGCCGCCGCCCGCGAGGACGATGGTCGCCATCCACGACCTCCACGTGCGCCCGGGAGAGGCCCGGGCCGGCCCCGAGGGCCGTCAGCTCCGGACGTCGCGACGACGGAGCAGGAAGGTGGGGACGAGGAAGAGGAGGTAGGCGCCCAGCGGGTTGGGCCCGGTGGTGCAGCCGCCACCGCAGCTGCTGCCGCCGTCGCAGCCACCGCCGCACCCGCCGCCGCAGCCACCGCCGGTGTCGCCGCCACAGCCGCCGCTGGCGTCGCCGTAGGGCACCGCGCCGATGCTCGCCGAGGCCTGCAGCCAGTCGGACGCCCGCGCCGACGGACCGGCCGTGAGCGAGCTGAGGCCGAGGCCGGCGAAGCTGGGCAAGGCGAAGGCGAGGTTGGAGCCGAGCAGCGAGGGCAGCGCGACGTCGAGGATGCCGCCCAGGGCCTTCTTCGAGTTCTGGGCGATGATCTCGGCCGTGCCCTCGACGAACTCGTCGCCGACGAAGCTCATCTCGATGCTCTGGGCGTCCAGGCCGCTGAGCTCGATCGCCAGGTCGCCCGTGGTGCCGTTGAAGTCGAGGTCGACGCCCACCTCCGCGTCCACGCCCAGCGCGAGCACCCGCGCGGTGCGGCCGTCGATCTCGGTGAAGACGTTGAGGTTGAGCTGCTCGATGTCGACGGTGATGGGCGCCGCCGCGCGGTCGTAGGCCACCAGCGGCACCCGCGTGGGCGCCACGGTGAGCAGCGTGGGCGGGTTGGGCGGCAGGATGGCGTCGAACTCGGGCTTGATGTCGTTGCCCGCGAGCAGGCCGATGAGGGCCGCGCCCTTGGGGATGAGGCCGGCGCTGTCGCCCAGCAGCTCCTCGTCCACGTCGATGCAGAGGATGCCGCCCGAGAACACCGCGTACAGCGCCTGGTTGACCATGTCGTCGCTGAGGAGCGCGGCCACCTCGGTGCTGGGCGGCAGGCCGCCGATGGCCGGCGGCTCGCGGGGCGGCGTCTTCTTGCTGCCCAGCGGGTCGATGTTCGCCACGCAGGGATCCTGCGCCGCGTAGATGTGGCTGTCGTAGACCAGCTCGAGGCCGGCGGTGCTGCTGAAGGCCTGCCGCGGCTTGAGGACCACGTTGAGGTACTTGCCGAGCACCTCGATGGCGTCCTCCTCCACCAGCGCGATGTTCGCGGCGTCGAGCGCGTCGTTGAGGTCGGCGAGGATGCCCGGCTCGGTGGGCGTGCCCCGCAGCAGCTTGTTCACCTCGGGGATGATGAGCGCGTTGATGAGGATGCTCTGCAGGGCCGTGGTGGCGAAGTTGAGCGTGCCGCTGCAGTTCCCCTTCGCGTTCATGTTCCGCAGCTCGATGCTGTTCGACTCGATCTGCAGGTCGATCTGGAACTTGCCGTCCACCACCGAGATCTCGAGGGGGATGCCGCCCTTCGCGGGGGGCGTGATCACCTTGAGGTTCTCGACCCAGCCCGCGCCCGTGGACCCACAGAGGATCGGGACGGAGATCTGGTAGGGCTCGGCCTGCGTGTTCAGCCCGATGTCCATGTCGAGGTAGAGCTCGAGCGTGGCCCCCGCGAAGGGAGGCGCCACCGGCTTGATGTCGATGCTCACCGTCTTGACGATGGCCTTGGCCCCGCGCAGCTCGATGCCCGAGGTGACGTCGGGGATCTCGAGGACCCCCAGCTCGGCGATCAGATCGGGCAGCGCGGTGTTGACCACGGCCTCGATGCTGTTGAAGCCGTTGTCGGTGATCTGCGCCGACAGGGCGTAGCCCACGGTCTCGGTGGGCTTGTACTGCTCCCCCTGCGCCAGGGCGGCAGCGGGCGCGCCGGCGAGGCAGGCCAGACCGAGCGCGAGGAGGGGGTTGGAAGGCGGATGCCGGGGATCCAGGGGCACGATCTCCTCCGGGGGACCTGTGGCGGGCAACGCCGCACGATACATGTTCCCGCCCCCGTGCGCCAGCGTCACGGGCGACTTGACGGAACCCTGGCCCCCGCCGCGTCCCCCGGAGATCTCCGATGGCCCACCATGCTCCTCGCTTCCTGGCCCTCTGCGAGGCCGCCCGCGGCCGGATCCGCGAGATGGGGATCGACGAGCTGCGCGCGCGACTCCAGCACGACCGTCCTCCGGTGGTGGTCGACGTGCGGGAGGATCGGGAGTGGGCCGCCGGGCGGATCCCGGGGGCGGTGCACCTGGGCAAGGGCGTGATCGAGCGCGACGTGGAGGACGCCTTCCCCGATCTCGACGAGGAGCTCGTGCTCTACTGCGGGGGCGGCTTCCGCTCGGCCCTGGCGGCCGAGGCGCTGCAGCAGATGGGCTACCGCAACGTGTGGTCGCTGGCGGGCGGCCGACGTGGGTGGCTGGCCGCGGGCGCTCCGTGGGACGCGGAGCCCGTGCCCTCCGCCCCCTGACCTGGCCCGTCAGCCGGGAACGAGCCGGCACGCCAGGGTCGCCGTGGCACCCCGGGGGATGCGCCCTGCCCGGGCCTCGGCCGCCACACGCGCCAGATCCGCCGGTTCGTCCACGTCCCAGCGCACGGCCACCTCCTCCAGCGCGCCGAGGCGCGACCGGAGCCGCGCCGCCGTGGCCTCCCCCGTCTGCGCCGCGCTCCAGGGGAGGTCCGCGAGCAGGCCCTCGGGAACGCTGCGGAGCCCCAGCACCCAGAACCCGCCGTCCTCGCTGCGCCCGAGCACCGCGGGCGCCCGATCCAGTCCTGCGACCACGGCCGCCAGGTCGGCCCACGACAGCCCCACGGTGTCGGCCCCGAGCGCGATGCAGGCGCCGGACTCGGCGACGCCGCGCCGGAGCACGCGCTCCACCCGCGCCCCCAGGTCGCCGCCTCCCTGATCCCAGGCGTCCACGGCGCCGAGGCCGTGATCCGCCTGCGGGTCCGTGGTGGCCAGGACGGGCCGGACGCCCGGCGCGGCGGCGACGACGGCCCAGGCATCGGCGAGCAGCGCGGCGGCCACGGCGGCGGCCGCCGCGTCACCGATCTCCGCAGCCAGGCGCGTCTTGGCCACGCCCGGGAGGGGAGGCTTCGCGAAGAGGGCGACGGGCACGACGCGCATGCGGCACGAGAGGTCGGGAGGGCCCCGAAGCCCTAGCGCACCCGACGGCCCGGCGTGCCTCGGGGGCCTCCCACCGGCTGCGGTCGAAGGCCGCCCCCCGTGGTACGGCCCGCGTCCCATGCCGTCCACGCGCACCTACACCGTGAGTCACGCCCCCCGCCTGCGGGTCATCGACGGGCTCGTCTCCGACACGGAGCGGGCCCGTCTCGACGCCCTGGGCGGCGCCTGGGACCGCTTCGCCGCCCAGGGTCTCACCACGGCGCACGGCCCCACGGGCTTCAGCGTGGAGCTGCCCCGGGCCTTCGACCCGCTGTTGGCCGAGGTGGCCGGCCGCATCGAGGACGCGCTCGGCTGCCGGGACGAGAGCGACGGCTGGCTGCGCTTCCGCCGCTACTCCGTGGGCGAGGCCCACCCGGCCCACCTGGACGCCTACGAGCTCCAGGGCCTGACGCTCGTGACCACGGCGATGCTGGTGCTGCAGGCGCCGGACGCCGGGGGCGAGACCCGCTTCCCCGACGCCGCCTCCGGTCCCCTCGCCCTGCGTCCCGTGGCCGGACGCCTGCTGGTGTGGACGAGCTTCGACGCCGAGGGACGCCTGGACCCCACCAGCCGGCACGACGCCCTGCCGGTGACCGCCGGGCAGAAGTGCACCCTCACCCTCTTCCTCTACCGCCGCGATCGCCGCGTGGACCTGCCCGACGGTCTGGACCTCACCGGCGAGCTCGGCGCCCTCAGCTGAAGCGCGCCTCGAGGCGGGCCGCCTTTGCCACCAGCCAGTCCACCAGCGCCCCCGCCACGTCGGGGGTGCCCGGCAGCTCCTGGGCCGTGGGGAAGTAGCAGGGGAAGTTCGCCTCCAGGAGGTAGGCGCGCCCGCTCGGGTGCACCAGCACGTCCACCCCGGCCAGCTCGGCGGCGAGCACCTGGGCGGCGCCCAGGGCGATGCGCTGCAGCGCGTCGGAGGCCACCAGTCCGTGGTCCGCGGGATCCGTGCTCGGGGCGCTGCGGAAGTCGCCCTCGCGCACCGGGTTGCGGTAGGCAGCCACCACGCGGTCCCCCACCACGATCAGGCGCCAGTGCATCGCGTCGGGCACGTAGGCGATGAGGCGCAGGGGCAGGCCGCGGGCGTGCAGCGCCTCCACCACGGGGTGCAGCGAGGCCAGCTCCGCGAAGCGCATCACGCCCACGCCGCCCTCGCCGCCGTCCACCTTGAGCACCACCGGGAAGCCGCCCACGTGCTCCACCCAGCGCGCCAGGGCCTCGCGATCGCTGCGGTTCGGGCGCACGGCGCGCGGCATCGGCAGCCCCATCCGCACGAAGAGCGGACCGGGATCGACGACGCCCTGGAAGGGTCCCCGGAGCTCGTCGGCGTGCAGCGTGGCCACGCCGGGTTGGAAGAGCTGCCGCTCGGCGAGGCCGGCGGCCACCGACCCCGCGGGACAGAAGAGCATCGAGCCGGGCTGCAGCGGCGGCGACGTGGGGTCGAGCCCCGTGGCGAGCACCTCCTGGAAGGGCACGCCACGGGCCGCGCAGGCCGCAGCCAGCAGCTTGCGCACCGGGGGCGGCGTGCGGTCGACGACCAGGTGGAAGACGCCCACGCGCCCTTCGATCAGGCGATCAGGAAGGTGGCCCGGATCACGGCGCGCACCGGCGTCGCGTCGGGGAGGAAGGCGTCGTAGGCCGTGGCGGTGCTGTCGAGGTAGCCCTCGAAGGCCTCCTGCCCCGTCTCGCCCCAGCTCACGGTGAGCAGCGGGGCCTTGCCGCGATCGGCGCCGAGGCGCTCCACCCGCGCCACGGCCTCCTTGAGGCTGCCTCCGTCGAGGGTGTCGACCCGCAGGTCCATCACCACGGTGCAGCTGCCCTCCACGTCGGCGCGGATGCTGGACTGCTCCACCTCGAGGAGCACCTCGTCGCCCACCTCGGGCAGGATCCAGAGGGGCGCGGGCCCGGTGGTGCGGTAGCGGGCCCCGCCCTTGTGGGCGCGCTCGTCGACGTACTTGTCGTGCGCCGCCTCCATCTCCTTGCGACGCTCCTCCTGGAGCTTCGGACGCAGGGCCTTGGCGTCCTCCTCGCTGGTGGCCTCGGCCTTGATGCGCTGCTCGGTGGGGGCCTTGACCTTCTTCAGCGCGGCCACCTTGATCTGGCGCTCCCGCACCCGGAAGTCGACCTCGGGGGCGCACACGGGCTCCGCCGCCGCCGCCATCCGAGGCACGCTCACGGCCACCGCCACGCCCGCGGCCGCCGCGCTGCCCGCGAGGATGCCGCGGAGCAGATCCCGGCGACCCAGTGCATCGGTGGGAGGTGCCAGCCGCCGCGCGACCGCGCCGGTGTCGGCGAGCTCGTCGGCGAGACGCAGGACCTCCTCGAGGCCCAGCTCGGGGTCGAGGGTGCGGGCGGCGGCGAGGACGCCCTGCGTGTCGAGGCCCTCGGCGAGGGCGGCGCGCACGGCGTCGCGGATCTGGGTGGCGGACATGGACTTCCCCTCGGTGGTGGCCACGACGCTAGCACGGCCCGCGCGGGCGCGAGGGGGGCGGCGGCGGCCGGTGGGATCCCCGTGGGGCGCGCTCATGCGACGGACCTTTCGGTACGCTCCGACCCACCGATTCCGTGCGTTTGTCCCTTTCTCTCGTCCACCTCGAGTCTTTCGCGTGCGCTTCGGTACGCCCCTCCCGCCGTCTCCCCGAGGTTGCGCGCCCTGCCGGCGGCGGCGGCCGTGAGCCCCGCCGCCGCGCGGGGCGGTAGACTCCCCTGCCGACCCCGGGTCCCTCGGATGTCCCCTGCCCTGCACGCCGTGTTCGTCGCCTGGCTCCTCGCCTGCGCCTCCACGGACGACGCCGCCTCGCGACCCCACCCGCCTCGTGACCCCTGGACCGCGCGCGCCGCACCCGGCGAGCCCGACGCCGTGGCCCGCGGACGCGCCGTGTTCGCGTCGTGCGCGTCGTGCCACCTCGTCGACGCGAGCGGGCGTGCCGACGGCAGCGTGCCGCGGCTGGCGGGCCAGCCCGCCGAGGTGCTGGTCGACAAGCTCACGCGCCTGCGGGACGGCCGCCTGCGCCTGCCGGTGATGGAGGCCTTCGCGCGGTCGCTGTCGCCCCAGGAGATCGCCGACGTGGCGGCCTTCCTCGCGCGCCTCCCCACGCAGGCGGAGACCTCGGGCGCCTCCTCCCCCCACGCCGCGGGCTGCGTGGCCTGCCACGGCGAGGCCGGACTGCCCGGGCTCCCGCAGCTCTGCGGCCAGCACGCCCCCTACCTGGTGCGGCGCGCGCAGGACTTCGTGGCCGGCACCCGCGCGGTGCGCCCGGGCTTCGCGCCCCTCGTGGCCACGATGGTGGACGCGCTCGCCGCCCTGCCGGAGGGCGGCCTGGAGGCGCTGGCGGACGACCTCGCCGCCGGGCGCTGCGCCCCGCCTCCGGTGACCCCGTGAGCGGCCTGACGCGCGCGGACTTCCTGCGAGGCGCGGGTGCCGTGGCGGCCAGCGGCCTGCTGCCCGCCCGCGCGGCGGACCCTCGCGGCACGGAGGCCCCCCTCGACGCCGACGTGGTGGTGATCGGGGGCGGGCTGTCGGGCCTGACGGCCGCGCGGGAGCTGGGACGCCGCGGGCACACCAGCCTGGTGCTCGAGGCGCGCGACCGCGTGGGCGGGCGCACCCTCAGCGTGCCCACCTCGCACGGTCACCCGGTGGACGGCGGCGGCGCCTGGATCGGTCCCGGACAGGACCGCATGGCGGCGCTCGCCGTCGAGCTGGGCCTCGTCACCGTCCCCTCCTGGTACGCGGGCGACACCACCTACGACCTGCTCGGCAAGGTGACGCGCGGCATGATCCCCGACGTGTCGTGGTCGGAGTCGCTCGACGCGCTGCGGGCGCTGTGGCGCCTGGACCGGCTCGCGGGGAGCCTGCCGCAGGGAGCGTCCTGGGAGGCCGCCGACGCCGCGCGTCTCGACGCCCTCACGGTGCACGACTGGCTGGTGGGGCGCGGCGCCACGCCGTTCACGCACGCGGTCTTCAAGCTGATCACCCGCGCGGTGTTCGCCGGGCATCCCGAGCACATGTCGCTGCTGTGGGTGCTCCACTACGTGGGCGCCGCGGGCGGCGTGCTGCCCGTGATCCTCAACGACGGCGGCGCCCAGGACCTGCGCTTCGAGGGCGGGTCGCAGCAGGTGTCGCTGGGCCTGGCCGCGCTGCTGGGCGACGTCGTGCGCCTCGCGCACCCGGTGCGTCACGTGGAGCAGCCGCCCGGGGAGCCGGTGCGGGTGCACACCGACGGGGGCGTGCTCCGCTGCCGACGCGTGGTGGTGGCGATGATGCCCGGCGACACGATGCGCATCGCCTTCACGCCCGAGCTCCCGGCCGCCCGCCTCGATCTGGCCGGAGGCTGGGCCCGGCTCACCCGCCTCCCGCTGATCAAGACCTCGGTGCTCTACCCACGGCCCTTCTGGCGCGACCGCGGCCTGTCGGGCGCGATGCAGTCCGACGCCGCGCCCTTGCAGCTCGTGTTCGACACCTCCCCCACCGACGGCTCGCTGGGCGTGCTCACCTGCTTCCTGTCGGTGACCGAGGCGCCCCACCTGGGCGACGCCCGCACCCGGCCCCAGGCCGTGGCCGAGGAGCTGGTGCGCTACTTCGGACCCGACGCCGCCCATCCCCTCGAGGTGGTGGAGAAGGACTGGGGGATCGACCCCTGGAGCACCGGCTGCATCACCCCGCTGCCGCCCGGCCTGCTGTCGCGAGCGGGCCACACCCTGCGCACGCCTGTGGATCGCGTGCACTGGGCCGGCACCGAGACCGCCCACGCGTGGTGCGGCTACATGGAGGGCGCGGTGCGTGCCGGCGAGCGCGTGGCCGCCGAGGTGCACGCCGCCCTGGACAGCTAGCCACGCGGCCAGGCGTCGAGGATGCCCTCCCGCAGCGCGGTGCCCGCCCGCCCCAGGGGCCGGTCGACCCGGTGCACCAGGAAGGGCTGGAAGCGGCGGCGTGACCCGGCCCGCGACCGCACCTCGAGCAGACGACCGGTCGCCAGGTCGTCGGCGACGAGCGGGGCCGGCATCCACCCGAAGCCCAGGCCCAGCCGCAGCGCCTCGCGCTTGCCGTGGAAGTCGGCCAGGTAGAAGACCCGCGCGCCGCCGACGTCGTGGGTGTCGACGCCGAGGGTCTCGTCGCTGGAGTCGTGCACCGACAGCTCGAGGAAGCGCTGCAGCGACAGCAGGTCGTGGGGCTCGTCGGTGGCGTGCACGGGGTGGTCGGCTGCGGCCACCAGCACCAGCTCGTGCTCCGGCAGGGCGTCGGCCACGAGCCAGGCCGCCGGGCGGTAGTCCTTCACCAGCATCAGGTCGGCGCCGTCGAGCTCGAAGCGACGCTGCACCCCGCCCAGGAACTCCTGGCGCACCTGGATGTGCGTGGGCACCTCGTCGGTGCCCAGCGTCCGCAGGGCCTCCACGATCGGGGCGATCGGCAGCACCCCGTCGATCACCACCTCCAGGCGCGGCTCCCAGCCCCCCGCGAAGCGACCCGCCAGCCACTCCAGGCGGCGGGCACGCGACAGCAGGAAGCGGCCCTCGTCGAGCACCGCGGCCCCGGCGGGGGTGAGCACGGCCCGGTGGCCGCTGCGGTCGAAGAGCACGACCCCCAGGCGCTCCTCGAGCTGGCGCACCGCGTAGCTCACGGCCGACTGGGCCTTGTGCAGGGCCTGCGCGGCCCCGGCGAAGCTGCCCTCCCGCACCACCGCGTCCAGGGTCTCGAGCGCATCGAGGGAGACCTGCATCCATCCACTCCTTCGATGGAGTCCAGCGGAAGTCTATGCTTTCCTGCGATGGCGTGCCGCCGCTACGCTCCCCTCGTCCCGCGCAGGCGGAGGGCATCGTGTACTGGACCCGCGGCAGCGTCACCCGGCAGGCCCACGTGGACCTGCCCGCCGGCACGGTGGAGGAGGAGTACGCCCGGGAGGGCTTCTCCGGTCGCGCCACCCACCTGTACCGGGCCCGTCCGCCCGTGGACTGGACGTCCATCGAGGGCGACCTGCGGCCCGAGGCCCTCGACACGGCCCGCCTGCCCGCCGACGCCGGCGACGACTGGCTGGCGGCCCGCACCGACCTGCTGGTGAACGAGGACGTGCGCGTGGGCTTCGCGCGCCTCGCGCGTCCGATGACCGCCTGCTTCCGCAACGCCGACGCCGACGAGATCCTCTTCGTGCACGAGGGCGCGGGCCACCTCGAGACCGACTTCGGCGTGATCACCTTCCGGCGCGGCCACTACCTCGTGATCCCGCGCGGCACGGTCTACCGGGTGCACCCCGTCGAGCCCGCCGCCTTCCTGGTGATCGCCACCGCGGGGGAGGTCACGGTGCCCGAGCGCGGCATCCTCGGCCAGCACGCCCTCTTCGACCCCGCCGCCCTCGACGTGCCCGAGCCCGCCCCGCTGCCCGACGCCGACCGTCCCTGGCGGCTGCAGGTGCTCCGCCGGGGCCGCGTGACCACGGTCACCTACCCCCACCACCCGATCACCACGGTGGGCTGGCGCGGCGAGCTCACCGTGTGGCGCCTGCACCTCGACGACATCCGCCCCGTGGCGAGCGAGCGCTACCACCTGCCGCCCACGGCCCACGTCACCTGGGTGGCCCGCGACGTGGTGGTGTGCTCCTTCCTGCCGCGGCCGCTGGAGACCGGGGACCCGGGCGCCCTGAAGGTGCCCTTCTTCCACGCGAACATCGACTACGACGAGGTCCTCTTCTACCACGACGGCAGCTTCTTCAGCCGGGAGGGCATCGACGCCGGGATGCTCACCTTCCACCCGCAGGGCCTGCACCACGGGCCCCAGCCGGGCGCCGTGCAGGCGGCCGCCGACAAGACGCGGACCGACGAACGGGCCGTGATGATCGACACCCGCCGTCCCCTCGATCTCACCGACGCCGCCCGCGCAGTGGCGTCCCCCCACTACTGGCGGTCGTGGACCGCCCCGGAGGCGCGGTCATGATCCCCAGCCCGAACCCCTGCGGCCTGCGCGGCCTGGCCTTCGTCGAGCTCACGGGACCGGATCCCGACGCCCTGCGCCGGCTGCTGCGCGCCTTCGGCTTCAGCCGCGCCCGACGTCACCGCGACCAGGCGGTGGACCACTACCAGCAGCACGACATCCACTTCCTGCTCAACCGGCAGCCCGGCGGCTTCGCGGAGTCCTTCCAGCAGGCCCACGGCCCGAGCATCTCGGCGATGGGCTTCCTGGTGCACGACATGCGGAAGGCGGCGGAGACGGCCGTGCGGCGTGGCGCCCGTCGCTACGAGGGCCCGGGCGCCACGCTCGACGTGCCCGCGATCCACGGCATCGGCGACAGCCTCATCTACTTCGTCGACCGCTGGGACCAGCCCCTGCTCGACCACTGGTTCCCGAAGGTGGATGCGCCCGACCTGGTGCCGTCGAAGGGCTTCGTGGCCATCGACCACCTCACCCACAACGTGCCCAAGGGCGGCCTCCAGGCCTGGGTGGACTTCTACCAGCGGGTCTTCGGCTTCACCCCCGTGCGCACCTTCGACATCCGCGGCCAGCAGACCGGGCTCACCAGCCATGCCCTGCGGTCTCCCGACGGGTCGTTCTGCATCCCGATCAACGAGGGCGACGAGTCCACCTCGCAGATCGAGGAGTACCTCCGCGAGTACGGCGGGCCCGGCATCCAGCACCTGGCCTTCCTCACCGACGACCTGCTCGACTCCCTCGACCGCCTGGACGGCGCGGTGGAGACGCTCGACATCGACGAGGACTACTACACCCACCTGTCGGAGCGGGTGCACGGGGTGCGCGAGGACCTCGGCCGCATCCGCGCCCACCAGGTGCTCGTGGACGGCGACGACGAGGGCTACCTGCTCCAGATCTTCACGAAGAACCTCATCGGTCCCATCTTCTTCGAGATGATCCAGCGCCGGAACCACGCCAGCTTCGGCGAGGGCAACTTCGGCGCCCTCTTCCGCTCGATCGAACGCGACCAGGAGCGGCGCGGCGTGCTGCAGGCCGGATGACGGCCCCCCTGCCTGACCCCGAGGCCTACGCCCGCGACGGCTTCGTGGCGGGCGTGCCGGTGCTCGACGCCGACGAGGTGGCCGACGTGCGCGCCCGCTTCGAGGCGCTGGAAGCCGAGGCGCGCGCCCGTCATGGCGGGAGCTGGTCCCGACGGCACCACTTCCCCTGGGAGACGCCCGACCACCCCTTCCGGTCGCTCTTCCACGAGCTCGCCACCCACCCTCGCCTGCTCGCGGCGGTGCGCGCCCTGCTCGGCCCCGACGTGCTCGTGCGCAATGCCGACGTCTTCGTGAAGGAGCCCGGCGTGGGACGCACCGTGGCCTGGCACCTCGACACCGCCGAGCGCGACGGCACCGAGGACGGCTTCCTCACGGCCTGGCTCGGCCTGGGCGTGGAGGGGGCCACCGCCGACAACGGCGGCCTGCGCTTCCTGCGCGGCGGGCACCGCCTCGAGATCCCCGACCGCCCGCGCGACCGCCACCACCTCACGCTGTCGGACACGGCCCGCGCCGTGGTCACGCCCGACCGGGTGGTGCAGAGCGTGATGGCGCCGGGCCGGGCCTCGCTGCACCACGCCCTGATGCCGCACTTCAGCGGGGGCAACCGCAGCGCCCACCGCCGCATCGCCTTCGTCGTGCGCTACCTGCGACCTGACGTGAGCCCCGCCATGGCCGAGAGCGGCCAGGCCATGCGGGTGGCTGGCCAGGACCGCGTGGGCGCCTTCACGCTCACCGACGACTTCCCGGTGACGTGGACGCCCCAGCTGGCCTGAGGGCGCCCGCGCCTCCTCATTCGGCGTGCACGTCGAGCTTGGCGAAGACCTCCTCGGGCGCCTCGAAGCGCGTGGCCACCTCGTGCCCGTCGCGCACCTTGCGCAGGCCCTCCACGAGCACGCGGTCGTCCTCGGTGAGGCCCTCGCCCACCACGTAGAGGTGGGGCAGCTCCTCGGCGACCGTGATCTCGCGCAGGTGGGCCACGCCCTCCTCGTCGACCACGAAGACGAACTTCTTGTCGAGCACGTCGAAGGTGGCCTTCTGCGGGATGAGCAGCACCTGCTCGAGGGGGGTGGTCACCACCACGTTCCCCGTCTCGCCGTGGCGCAGCAGGCCGTCGGGGTTCGGGAAGGTGGCGCGGAAGGCGATGTTGCCGGTCTCGTTGTTGAAGTCGGCCTCGATGGTCTGCACCGTGCCCGTCTGCTCGAAGACCTCGCCGTTCGCGAGCCGCAGCTGCACGGCGAAGGCGTCGTGGTGGTCCATCCGGCGCTTGTAGTCGAGGTACTCCGCCTCGGTGACGTTGAAGTAGACCCACATCTGGCTGTTGTCGGCCAGGGT
>JACKEO010000005.1 GCA_020632955.1 Alphaproteobacteria bacterium | reverse complement strand
AGCCGAGCGCGTCGTCTGGGGCGACCGGCGCGCTGTCGCGTCCGGCGTCCGTGTCGTCGGAGTCCGCGCCCTCGGGATCCGCGGCGGGGCCGCAGGCGACGAGGGCGAGCGCGAGGGACAGCAGGCGGAGGGAGAGCACGCAGGCTCCGGGACGCGGGGCACCCGGAGCCTACACGAGTGGCGCGCAGGTGTCCCGCGGGCCGCGCGCGGACAGCCATGGCCCGTTCGCACCTGGGCTCTCCCCGATTCCGGCCCCTGCGCCCTCCCTCCTGGTGGATACTCCGCCGCGCAGCCAGACCGTGGGAGGTGGGGCATGGCGAAGATCCTGAAGATCGTGGGCATCCTGCTCGGTGTGCTGGTGCTCGCGGGCGCCGGGGGTGCGCTGTGGATGTGGTCGGCGCGCGACGCGCGGCTGGCCATCGTCTACGAGGTGGAGGACGCGGACTTCCCCGTGCCCTTCCCCCTGACGGATGACGAGGTGGCCGCGCTCCGCGCCGAGCTCGAGGCCGGGCGTGCCGCCGCGGTGGCCGAGGGCAGCGTGGCCGAGGGCAGCGAGGAGGACGTGCTCGCCGACGTGGACCTCTCGGCGCTGGCCCTGGAGCGCGCGGTGGAGCGCGGCAAGCACCTCGTCGAGAGCCGCTACATCTGCGTGGAGTGCCACGGACAGGACTTCGGCGGCGGCACGATGATCGACGATCCGGGCGTGGGCACCATCCTGGGCCCGAACCTCACCACGGGCGCGGGCAGCGTCACCGCCGACTTCACGCCCGCGGACTGGAGCCGCGCGGTGCGTCACGGCGTGCGCTCCGACGGCACTCCCCTGGTGATGCCCGCCGACGACTTCGTGGCCATGTCGGACCTCGAGCTGTCGGACGTCATCGCCTACATCCGCACGGCGGCCCCCGTGGACAAGACCGTGCCGCGCATCGCCTTCGGGCCCGTGGGCACGATGCTGGTGGCCACGAACACCCTGCCGCTCGCGGCCGAGATGTTCCCCGATCACACCCGCAGCCACGAGCCGCTCCCGCCGCCCACCGGCGACACGGTGGCCTTCGGCCAGCACCTCGCCGGCGTGTGCACGGGCTGCCACAACCCGAACCTCACGGGCGGCCCGCGCCCGGGCTTCCCGCCCGACTGGGCCGAGCCCCTCAACCTCACGCCTCACGCCTCGGGCCTCGAGGGCTGGACCTTCGAGGACTTCCAGCGCGTGATGCGCCAGGGCGTGCGGAAGAACGGCGAGCCGCTCAAGCTCCCGATGAACAAGCTGCTGCCCTACTCGCTGAAGATGACCGACACGGAGCTCCACGCGCTCTGGACCTATTTCACGAGCCTGGAGCCGCGGCCGTACGGGGAGTGAGGCGTTGCGGGTCGCGCTCGGCACGGCCACGCGACCGCGCATCACGAGGGGCCGGCGCCTCGCGTCCGTCGCGCCGCCCACTCCGTCCAGAACGACGACCACGCGGCGTCATCGTCTCCACCCGGCGGCACCTTCGCGATCGACCTGCGGTACAGGTCCTCGACCTGGTCGCAGAAGCCGAGCACCGCGGCCCTCCACGTGCCGGCGGCGCAACGCGCCTCTGCGGACGCCCCGCGGAGCAGGATCTCGCCCTCCCGATGCACCACGTCGAACTCCACGCCGGTGTCGCACCCGATGGACTGCGTGGGGAACGGGCCTTCGGGCCAGGGGAAGACGGCGTGGCCACAGCACGGGATCAGGAAGTTCGGGGCCGCCACCGATGCCTCGCGCGTGTGGTCGTGCTGCGAGCGCGCGCCAGCCCCACGATCCAGGGACCGTGGCGCTGGCGCCTCCGCCCTCACACCCGCGACGTGAACTCGAACACGTCGTCGGCGTCACCGCGCCAGCGGGACTCCACGTGCTTGCCGCGCAGCTTGCGCCCGGTGAGCGCCTCGAGCGCGCCGTGCACCGCACCGAGGGTGAAGCTGCACTCCCGGGTGGAGCCCTGGGGCTCGCCGGCCATGCAGACCGTGTCCGACACGATCACGCGGATGTTCTCGCCCTCCTGCACGATGCGCTCGACGTTGCAGAGGCGGGTGCCGTCGACGCCCAGCGCGGCGCCGAGCTGGGCCGCCGCCACCTGGAGGTCGGCGCCCTGGCCCGTGAGCCCCAGGGACTCGACGAGGGCCACGCCGCGCTTGCGGCCCGCGGAGATCAGCGCGACGCGCGCCGCGCGCTCGCCCAGGGCCTCCTCCACGCCCACCACGGCGGCCTTGAAGCAGATGATGCTGTTGAAGTCCCCGAGCTGGGGGCGAAGGGTGTCGGACTGCATGCTGTTCACGTGGACCTCCCTGGGTTGGATGGCAGCGCGCGCGGGCAGGGACCCACACCGCGCCGGGGTCCGGCCGACCGTGAGGACGTGAGCCTGGAGGCCTCACGCCGCCCGCCGAGGGCGCCGGTCCGGATGACGATCCCATCGGCATCGCCGAGCGGGACATTGAGGTGAAATCTGCTTATATTGCCGGTTAGTCGGTCATTTTACGCGCGCACGAGATCCCCGCGGAGCCCCGAGGGGGGCCCGCGCGGCACCTCGCCCGCGACCAGGACGTTCACTCCTCCTGGTTGCCTCCAGGCACGGCCTGGGGGGGCGCACCGAGACCGAAGCGCTGGAGCAGCTCGCGCG
Source organism: Alphaproteobacteria bacterium (assembly GCA_020632955.1). GTDB lineage: Bacteria > Myxococcota_A > UBA796 > UBA796 > JACKEO01. The sequence continues at coordinate 317,623 of JACKEO010000005.1, read as the reverse complement.
CCGCGGGCGACGCGGGCGGACGCTGGCGCCCCGAGCCGTCGAGCAGCTCGAGCTCCACCTCCACCACCGTGTCGAGCACGCTCCGCACCTCGGCCCAGGTCCGCTCGGCGCGCAGCTCCACGACGCGCCGGAGCGCCTCGGCCAGCAGGTGCACCACCGAGCGCTCCAGGGCGGCGGCGTCCACCTGCTCCGCCGCGACGACGGCGCGCGCGAGCGTCCCGCTGTCTCCGGCCCAGGTGGTGAGCCAGCGTCGCACGCCATGGCCCCGACGGGCCTCCCGCACCCCCGCCTGGCTCACCTGCAGGCGCCCGGTGGGGGTCCGACGCACGAGATCCCGCGTGACGGGCGCCGTCTCGAGGCAGCAGGCCGTGCGGGTGACGGGGTCGCAGGCACCACACCAGGCCTCGAGGCCCGACTCGATGGTCTGGACGAGCCGCTCGTCGCGCGCGCGCTCCACGTCAGCGCGGTCCGGCGCGCGGGTCTCGAGCACCACGAGCTCCCCGCGCGTGACCTCCCGGACCTCCACGCCCTCGTCGAGGCGACGGAAGCGGCCCCGGCCCACGGCCCAGCCCTCCCCGCGGTCGACCTCGGTGACCCAGGGACCGGCGGCCAGCTCATCCGGCTGCGCCACCCATCGCACCACGTCCCGTGCCCAGCGACCGGCGGGGCGTACCCCCTTCCCGGCCACGATGGGGACGCCCCGTGCGGTCACCACGGCGCACCCCACGTCCACGTCGCGCGTGGCGACGGCGCGACGGAGGCCCTCGCACAGTCCCTCCGCGCCTCCCTCCGTGCAGAGCACGGCCACCAGCGGCTCGCCGGGCTCGTGGAGCCCCAACGCGTGGAGCCCCGAGAGGAGCCGCGCACCCACCGCGGCGGGGTCGAGTGCGGCGGCGAACTCCTCCGCCCGACGAAGGTCCCGGCGGTCCAGATCGTCGAGCTCCGGCGACGCGGCCCAGCTCCGGCACCAGGCGAGGGGATCGGTGCCCTCGGCCACCCCGAGCAGGTCGGCGCAGACGAGCACCCAGAGCGAGCGCGAGATGGCGCGCGGTGCCAGGCGGTGCAGCCCGAGGTCCTCCCACACCGCGCGGAGCACCTCCACGGTGCCCACCACACGGCAGGCGACGACGCGTGGGTCGCGCGGCGAGGCGAGACCCGCGAGCTGGGCGAGCGGAACGAGGACCGCCTGGATGGCAGAGACGTCGAGCTGGTCCTCGCGCCCGAGGTTGGCGATGATCTGCGTGCGTGGGCGGCCCTTGTCGTCCCGGAAGCTCCGGGCGAGCTGGACGTAGCGGACGGTGGAGCCGTCGCTCCGTTGCCGGGCGACGCGTCGAACGAACACGACACCTCCATGGATGTTGGGCGTTCGCGGAAGCCACAAACTGATCCGGTTGGGGCCACATCGCACCTCGCCTGGCCGCACATGTTCGATCCCGGCGCGCCGCCCGGGCGGTCTCCCTTCCCCGGGGAGACCGTCCGGACGCACACCCTCGGCACGATCAGCCGAGCAGGCGGCCGACCTCCTTCGCCGCGCGGCTGACGTCGAGGAAGATCAGGCCCAGCTTGGCGTTGCGGCTCGTGAGCACGCAGAGCACCGAGTCGTGGCCGGAACGCACCAGCATCAGGTAGCCGTCGCCACCGCGGATCATGACCATCTCGAAGTCGCCCCGGGTGAGCTCGGAGGCCGAGCGCTCGCCCAGGCCGAGCAGGGCCGCACCCATGGCGGCGACGGCGTCGTCGTCCATGTCGGCACCGAGCGCGCTCGCGATCATGAGCCCGTCGTTGTCGATGACCGCGGCGGCCTCGACGTCGGGGGTGGTGGACGACAGCGTCTTGATCTCCTTGAGGATCTGGTCGGCGCGGGACATCGGGTTCTCCTGGCATGGCCCCTCGGGGCCGGGGGGTTGGGGTGTCTCACGCCTCGAGGCGGGAGACCGAGATGCCGGCGATGGCCCGGCAGAGCCTGTTGGTGACGCGACGCCAGGGGCGACGCGCCGGGACCTCCACCACGAGGAAGAGGCGCGTGCCGTCCACCTCGCAGATGGGGCGGACCACGACGGAGCCGCGGTCCTCGTCGCGGAGGGCGACCTCGTCGACGCGGGCGAGGCCCACGTCGCGCTGGGCGCGCACCACCACGTCGTCGAAGAGGGCGGTCAGGGCCGCCAGGGTGTCCACGAGGTCGGGTCGATGTCCGACACTGGCCACCGGCAGGCCCTGCTGGGTGCTCAGCACCGACAGCACGAAGCCACCCTCGTCATGGGCCTCCACGAGGAGGCCCTGCAGATCGCGTCCGGGAGTCGTCACGCCTGCTCCTGCAGCAGGCGCGCGACGCGCCGCTGGTTCTGGGCCGCCACCCGGTCCTCGGGTCGCAGCGTCACGGCACGGTCGAACCAGCGCAGGGATCCCGCGAGGTCACCGCCACGCAGGGCCTGCCGGCCCCGGTCGAGGCAGTCGAAGAAGTCGGGGGCGTCCACGTCGTCCTCGTGGTGCTCGTCGCCGGTGTCGGGAGCCCGCGGGACGGCAGCCACCGGCACGGGCACCACGGCGCCCGACCCCACGAGGGTGCCGCTGGACACGAGCGGTGCGAGGCCGTGCGCGGCGACGTGGCGCGGAAGTCCCGCCACGGCGACCACCTCGAAGAGCGGGCTCTCGCCGTCCAGGAGGTCGACCACCGCCTCGCAGCGCCCGGGCACGGCGGCCATGGTGGCACGTGCCGACAGCGACAGCACCATGCCGCCGATGCGCGTCCACTCGTCGGCGCGACGGGTGCCCTCCAGCACGAGGCTGGAGGTGGCCCCCAGGGGTCGTGCGTCCGGCACGGCGGCCTCGCGGAGCACGATCCGCACCTCGCCGCCGGCGAGGAAGAGCTCGAAGAGCGCATCCTCCGCGCGCCAGGGACCACACCACGCGTCGACGACCATCCCGTCCACCAGGGCCACACCGCCCTCCCCACCGACGTCGATCCAGCCGGACACGGCCTCGAGGTCGGCCACCTGCAGCACGGTGGCGAGGGTCACCCGCGGCGCCACCGCCGAGAGCACCTCCACGCCACCCCGCACGGGCGGAACGGGCCGGGCCGCGTTCACGCGGTCGTCCAGCGACGCAGGGCGGACTCCGCCAGCCAGTCACGAGCGCCGCGCACCCGCTCGGGCACCCGCTCGTCCCACGTCCCACGGGCCGCGGTCCACACCGGACCCAGGCGCTCGACGCAGAGGACGTCCACCGCCTCCACGCCGGTCCCCGGCGGGAGCGTGGGGACCTGTCCGCGGTGGTACAGGTCGATGTCGCCCACGAGCGCCTCGGCGAGCCGGCGCGCCTGCTGGTGGGCCGCGTCCTTCAGCGGCTGCGGCGAGCGGGCCGCGAGGGCCTGCCGCAGTGCGCTCGACGGGGCGAAGTGAGCGACGAACCGTCCGTCGTAGGACAGCTTGCGACCGGTGCGCACGTGCCGCACAGTACGCCCTGCACGCCACCGCGGAGCCAGGGTGCCCAGGCCGGGCACGGCCACACGCTCCCCTGCGACGAGCGCCTCACGGCTCACGGTGACGAAGGACCGCAGCACCTCACGCGCCACGGCGGGGCTCACGTCGGACGCGACGGCGACGCGCGCGACGAGGTCAGACCAGGTCATGGTTCGCCTCCAGCTCCCAGAGCGCCACGCGCATCGCGTGCACGGTCTGACGGGCCGCGGCGCGGACGTCCTCGTCCTGGTCGGCCGCGAGCCCGCGCGCCTGCGCCACGAAGCGCCGGATCCGCTCGGGCAGGTCGAGCACGCTCCGCCGACGCTGATCCACGCGCCAGGAGCGGGTGGCCTCGACCACCTCGCGGGCGAGGTCCCGCGGCAGGCCGGTGACCAGCGCCATCTCGGCGGGGTCGGCCTCGGAGATCACCTCGGCGGTGAAGAGACCGGCGGCGTAGAGGCGGCGGAGGCGCCCCGGCCCGATCCCCTTGAGGCCTTCGAGGTACCGGAACACCGGCGCGTCTTCCATGTCGAACTCCACGATGTCTCGGAGGCGGTCTCCTTCGGAGCCGCCGAGGAAGGAGGCGTAGGCGGGCAGCCAGCCGCGCAGGGCGTCACGGAAGCGCGTGTGGCCCCGGTCCTCGAGCCGCTGGGCGTCGTACTCGGCGAGGTGGACGCGCATGGTGGCGAGCTGGGCCTCGTGCGCCCCGTCCTCGGCCGCCGCGGCGAGCCGCCCGAGCGCGTCGAGGGCGCTGCCGATGCGCGACAGGGCGCCGTCGGCTTCGTGCCCGCCGAGCAGCTGGGTGGCCGCCATCGCGATCACGTCCACGAACTGCGACGAGATGCGGTGGGTGACCTGCGTGAGCTCCCGCGTGGGACGCACGCGACCCGCCTCCGTGGGCGGCTCCTCCACGAGCTCCAGGTCGGACGCCTCGAGGTCCACGGGGCCGTCCGCGGAGAACACGCGGGCGAGGCGGGCCTCGAAGGACTCGGGCGCGGGTCGGTTGCCCCCGGCCTGGGGTGTACGCGGGGGCCCCCCGTCGAGCAGCGCCAGGGCGCGGGGAAGGGGCATGGCGAGCGTGAGGACGTCATGTGCCGACACGGTCGAGGACCTCCTGGAGGAGGATGTCCTGGGCTTCCAGGACCCCCTCTCCACTCGAAGCCACCGCCGGCAGGGAGGCGGCTCCTTCGGGGTTGAGCACGCGGTCCAGCACCTTGCAGGGCACCGCGTTGGGCAGATCGCGCTTGTTCCACTGGTAGACGTGCGGGACCTCCTGGAGACGTCGGCCGCGCACGGCCAGCGAGCTCTCCATGTCCTCTCGTGCCAGCACGTTGGCGTCTTCGCGCTCGGGGTCGGAGTCGGCGACGAACACGATGCCGTCCACGCCGTCGAGCACCGCACGTCGGGTCGCCTGGTAGAAGCTCTGGCCCGGGACCGTGAAGAAGTCGACCTTGATCCCGTAGTCTCCGCAGGTCCCGAGCTCGTAGGGGAAGTAGTCGAAGAAGAGGGTGCGCTCCCCCTCGGTGTCGAGCTGGACGAGGCTGCCGCGCGCCGTCTGGGGCAGGCGCTGGTGCAGCCAGGCGAGGTTCGTGGTCTTCCCCGACAGCCCGGGGCCGTAGTACACGATCTTGAGCTCGAGCTGACGCTGGCGGACGTTCACGCGCACGGGACCCTCCCGGGCCGGGCCGTGTCCGGACACACGGAAACCGACATGTCAACGACCAGGAGCGACCTGGTTCCCATGTCGGTGCCGACGTGCGTACTCCGCCACGCTCGGCGCGTGATCGCGTCGATGCAATGCAAGGTCTCTGTCCCCTGAGGGCCCCGCCGGAGCCCGCTCAGTCTGTCAGGGGGCTTGTCGGGCCTGCAGGGGAGGCCCTTGAGCCCTTCCCTGCAAGCCGGCAACGAATGATCATGGATCGCCTCGTCGTGTACTACGGGCTCCCGGCGCGGCCCGGCGTTGCCGTGTCCGCCGTCCGTCCTGTTCCCCCCTCCATGATCGGACCTCCCACCCCGGTGTCCCCCGCTCGGAGCGCAGCGGCGTTTCGTCCATCACGTGTCCTACGGTGACGATCCCGAGGCACGGCCGCAGGACCTCCGCCGTCGAGATCACCCATCACAGGGGAACGGCCGGGACAGGGGATCGACCGGGGAGGGAACCCTGGCGGGAGGCCGACCGGGCGCCGCGGGAGGTCCGGCAGGCTCCCACGCAGCGCGCCGCGACGGACGGGCGGTGAGGCGAGGTCCCCGACACCACATTCCCCTGCCCCGCACGGCCCCGGGTTGCTAGACTGTCCAGCCCTCGGGTCGGTCCGCCCGAGCGCAGCCCGCTGGAGGTCCCGTGCGTGTGCCCGTCGCCCCCCCCCTGCTCACCGCCCTCGTCCTGCAGGCCTGCACCACGCTCGTGGTGAACCCGGGTCTCGTCGACGACAAGGACGGCCAGGACGACACCTCCCAGCCCACGGACTCGGGCAGCGGCGACACCGGCAAGGACGACACCGGCAAGGACACGGGGAAGGACACCGGCTCGGGCGACACCAGCGACACCAGCGACACCAGCGACACCAGCGCGAACGGCACCTGCAACCCCGACGACTGCGGCTCGCTCGAGATCTGCTACGAGGACCAGTGCGAGGACGGCCTCGACCGGAAGTACTTCGTCACCATCCTCGGGGTGGAGGTGGCGAACCGGAACTACCAGGGGAACCCCTGGGATCCCTCCAACGGCGCGCCGGACCTGTACGTGCGCCTCGGCAACCTCGCCTCCGACGAGGTGAGCTGGGCAGACACCTGCGCGACGCTCGTCGCAGAGGACGTCTACGCCTACGCCTGGAACGAGGGCTGCGAGTTCGTGATGCGCCGCGGCGCCCACTTCCGCATCGAGGTGTGGGACGACGACCTGTCGGCAGGCCAGGAGATCGTGGGCACCTTCGACGCCAACGGGAACGACGAGCTCATCGACTTCGTCCGCGGCCACGGCCAGAACCTCAAGGTGTCGAACAACGTCTTCACCATGTACTTCCGCATCGACCCGCGCTTCTGATCCGCCCACCGCGGCCGGGACGGACCTCGACGTCCCCTGGCCAACGGTGACCGAGTTCGACCTCCGCGCGCGCGTGCGCCTCCGTACACTCGCGCCCGGAGGTCCCATGCGTCCCCTCGTCCTCGGCGCCACCCTGCTCGCCGCCTGTGCCGCCTCGGCCCGGGAGCCACGCCTCACGTACACGGAGGTGCAGAGCGCCGCCGAGGGCCGGCCCATGCGCTACGGCGTCTACCTCCCCCCCGGGTGGGACGAGCAGACGCCGCTCCCCCTGGTGGTCTTCCTCCACGGCGGCGGCGACGACGAGCTGGCGTGGGACAAGCACCCGGTGGTCACCCGCACGCTCGACCGCTGGATCGAGGACGGCCGTCTCCCCCCCTTCGTGGCGGTGGTGCCCAACGGCGACGTGGGCTTCTGGCGCGACTGGCACGACGGCTCCCACCACTACGAGTCCTGGGTGATGGACGAGGTCATCCCCGCCATGCAGGCCCGGTTCCCGCTGGTCGACGGCCCCGAGGGCCTGCACCTCATGGGCATCAGCATGGGGGGGGCGGGCACCATGTACATGGGGCTCGACCACCTCGACCGCTTCGGCTCGCTGTCGGTGTGGAGCGCCCCGATCGTGGACGCCGAGAAGACCGAGCGCTTCATGACGAAGGGCATCCTCTCCACCTTCGCGCCCTTCGAGCGCATCTTCGACCTCACGGACGTGCCGGGCATGCGCGCCCGCAACGCCTACGAGCGCCTCGAGGCCCCCGGCGACCTGCGCGGCACCCGGCTGCTCATCGGGGCGGGCACGGCCGACATCCCCGGCGCCCTCCGGGCCACCCGGGAGCTCCACGCCCACCTCACCACCCAGGGCGTTCCGCACACCTTCGTGAAGTACCAGGGGGGTCACGTCTACAGCGCCTGGTCGAAGGTCTTCCCCGTGGCCCTGTGCCTCGCCCTGGACCCGGAGGGCTGCGCGCTGGCCCCCTCCCCGGCCTGGACGATGACCACGGTGCCGGCACGGGAGACGGTGGCACGGCAGCAGGGCGAGGCGGTCCCGAGCGCCGCGGAGTAGGTCCCTCGGCGGCACGCCGCTCCCACCCCTCCCGGGACCCCCACCCATGCACCCCCGCTTCCACCTCGCCTTCCCGGTGACCGACCTGCAGGCCGCCCGCGCCTTCTACGTGGACGTGCTGGGCTGCCGCATCGGGCGCACCGACACCCGCTGGATCGACCTCGACCTGTACGGCCACCAGCTCAGCGCCCACCTCGTGGACCACACGGCGCTGGCCGGCCACAACCCCGTGGACGGCGACGCCGTGCCGGTGCCCCACTTCGGCGTGATCCTGTCGTGGGAGGCATGGCACGCCCTGGCCGACCGGCTGCGCGCCGCCGGCACCGCCTTCGTGATCGAGCCCCGCATCCGCTTCGCCGGCGAGGTGGGCGAGCAGGCCACGATGTTCCTGAAGGACCCGTCGGGCAACTGCCTCGAGTTCAAGTCCTTCCAGGACGACAGCCAGGTCTTCGCGACGTGAGCGCCGCCCTCGAGACCCGTCCCGCCGCGTCTCGCGGCAGCCCCGGCGCTGGTCGGGCTCCCCGGCTCGTGGCAAGCTGCCCCCATGCCTGATCCCAGCGTCCTCGTCGTCGGTGGTGGCCCTGGCGGGGCCACGCTCGCGGCCGTGCTCGCCAAGCACGGTGTGCGGGTGACCCTGCTGGAGAAGACGGCGCACCCCCGTCACCACGTGGGGGAGTCGCTCCAGCCCGCCTCGCTGCAGCTCCTCGACAAGCACCTGGGCATGGCCCCCCGGATGGCCGCCCAGGGCTTCGCGCGGAAGTACGGCGCCCTGTACGTGTGGGGCGAGACGCGGGAGCCCTGGTCGGTGCTCTTCGACGAGCGCCTGGAGCGCGACCTCCCCGGGCTCGACGAGGAGGGCCTCCTGACGGGCGGGTACGACCACGCCTGGCAGGTGGAGCGCTCGATCTTCGACCACCTCCTCTTCGAGGAGGCCGGTCGCCGCGGCGTGGACCTGCAGGTGGGCGTGGAGGCCATGGCCCCGCTCGTGGAGGACGGGCGCGTGGTGGGCGTGAGCACCCGCGATCACGGCGACCTGCGGGCCGACCTCGTGGTGGACGCCTCGGGCCAGCGCTGCCTGCTGGGGAGGGCCTTCGGCCTGCACCGCAACGTCGACGACCTCCAGTCCACGGCCACCTACGCCTACTACGACGGCGGCGGCGGGGTGCCCGGCGTGCTGGGCCGCCACGTGCAGTTCGTGGTCACCGTGCCCGACGGCTGGATCTGGTACATCCCCGTCTCGCCCACCCGCACGAGCGTGGGCATCGTGGTGAAGGAGAAGGCCCGGATGAGCCGGGAGCGCTTCGAGGCGATCCTGGCCGAGGCCGAGCTGCCCGCCCTGGGCACCTTCGTGGAGGACGAGGGCCTGCGCCACGTGCGCGACTGGAGCTACGCCTGCACCCAGACGGCAGGACCCGGCTGGCTGATGGTGGGCGACTCCGCGTGCTTCGTGGACCCCATCCTCTCGGGCGGCGTGGACTTCGCGATCCGGGGCGCCTGCAGCGCCGCCGTGGGCATCCTGCGCATCCTGGAGGGGGCCGATGCCACGGGCGTGCTCACCGAGCTCGACGAGCGCCTGCGCCTCGAGTACCGCGCCTACCTGCGCCTCGCCCGGTACTGGTACGGCAACAACCGCAGCGTGAACGGCTTCTTCTGGGAGGCCCACAGCGAGCTGGGCGCCGATCGCCTCTCCACGCCGCTGCGGGCCTTCGTGTGGCTCACGAGCGGGCGCTACGCCGCCGACAAGCACTTCCGCGTGTTCGACGAGTGGCAGGAGCAGCAGATGTTCCAGAGCCTGGGCGTGGACGCCTCCCGGCTGAAGCGCGCCTGGAAGGACCGCGCGACCTGATCGCCCCACGGGTCCGACACGCCGCGCGGTGAGCCCCACCGCACGACCTCGGGCCCGCACCCGGGGTACCCTTCCCCTCGGGGAGGTCACGTGCGCACTTCGACGATCCTGCTGCTGGCCGGGCTGGCCGCCTGCGACGATCTCTCACGCGGCAAGGGGGACGACACCGACTCGGGCCTCACCGACACCGAGGAGACCGCCGACACGGGCGACACCGAGGACACGGACGACACCGACGTGGGCGACAGCGGCGGGGACTCGGGGAGCACGGGCGACTCCGGAGATTCCGGGGATTCTGGAGACTCGGGAGACTCGGGTGACTCGGGTGACTCGGGCGACAGCGGCGACTCTGGCGACTCCGGCGACTCTGGCGACAGCGGCGACAGCGGCGACAGCGGCGACAGCGGTGACTCCGGCGACAGCGGTGACTCGGGAGACTCCGGCGACAGCGGTGACTCCGGTGACTCCGGTGACTCCGGCGATTCGGGCGACTCCGGCAACTCAGGAGACTCCGGCGACTCCGGCACCGCCGCCACCTGCCCCGACGACGTCGGCATCACACCGGGCACGAACACCGCGAACGGCGTGAGCGGGCGCGCCCAGGACGTGGTGATGGTGGCCGTGGACTGGACGACCGACCGCGTGCTGCTGCACAACGTCTCGGGGGGCACGGTGGACCTGTCGGCCGGCGACCTCTGCCGCCCCTTCGCCTACCACGGCTTCTCCGGGCTGCCGGGCGCGGACGCCGTGGCCCCGGGCGCCCAGATCACGGTGCACCTCACGGCCTCGGGCACCAGCACCGCCACCGACTGGTACCTGGCCGACAGCGCCTTCGACCTCGACGCCAACGACGAGCTGATGCTCTACTGGGTGGCCGCCAGCCACCAGCACGGGAACATCGCGGACTACCTGCGCTGGGGTGACACCGCCCCGGCCAACCGCACGAACGAGGCCGCCCTCGCGTCCCTCTGGGTGGGCAACACCACCGTCACGGGCTGCGCGAACGGCCTCGCGGCCACCGGAGACCTCACGCAGGTGGCCGGCTACACCTGCGCTGCCGACCCAGGCATCTGCTTCCCGTGAGGCCGTGAGGTCGCGGGCTCACGGTGCGTCCATCCACACGCCGTCGCGGTCGCGCCCATGGCGCACGACCCGCGGCGGGCCCTGCGCGGGCACGGATCAGGCGATGTTGAGCTCGAGCTTCGCCTCCTCGCTCATCAGATCCGGCGTCCACGGGGGATCGAAGACCACGTCGACGTCGGCGTAGGCCACGGCGGGGATCGCGGAGACCTTGCGCTCCACCTCGGCGGGCAGCGACTGCGCCGCGGGGCAGTTCGGGCTCGTCAGGGTCATCTTCACGCCCACGCCCCGATCCTCACGCACGTCGATCTCGTAGATCAGGCCGAGGTCGTAGATGTCGACCGGGATCTCGGGATCGTAGATCGTGTGCAGCGCTCCCTCCACCCGGCCGCGGATCAGCTCGGGATCGTCGTCGGGGATCTCCTCGCGGACGGCGGGCGCAGCCGGGGCGGGCGCGGGCGCAGGTTCAGGCTCGACCACCGCCGGGGGCTCGGGCGCGAGCTCCACGGACGCCTCCTCGTCGACCACCACCTCGTCGTCGCGGAGGCGGGCGGCGAGCCAGCGCAGCCCGCGCGCCGCGTACACCCGCGCGTGACGCACCAGCATGTCGCGGTCGATCAGAGCCATCCGATCACCTTGTGGAGGGCCTCGACGAGGCGATCGACCTCGTCGCGCGTGTTGTAGAAGGCCAGCGAGGCCCGGGCCGTGGCCGACAGGCCGAAGGCCGCCATCACCGGCTGGGCGCAGTGGTGGCCGGTGCGCACGGCGATGCCCTGGCTGTCGAGCAGGTAGCCGACATCGGTGGGGTGGGCGCCGTCGACCGTGAAGCTGAAGACCGGCACCTTGGCGGGCGCCGTGCCCACGGGGATCAGCCGATCCACCTCGGCGAGGCGGGCCGCGGCGTACTGGTGCAGCTCCTCCTCGTAGGCGGCGATGCGCTCCCGGCCGAGCTCCTCGAGGTAGGTGAGCGCCGCGCCCAGGCCGATGACCCCGGCGATGTTCGGCGTGCCCGCCTCGAAGCGCAGCGGGGGCGCCTGGAAGGTGCTGCGCTCCAGCGTGACCTGCTCGATCATGTCGCCGCCGGCCTGGTAGGGCGGCATGGCCTCGAGCAGCTCGTACCGGCCCCAGAGGACGCCCGCGCCCGTGGGACCGCAGAGCTTGTGGGCCGAGAAGCAGTAGAAGTCGGCACCCAGCGCCTGCACGTCGATCGGCAGGTGGGGAGCCCCCTGGGCGCCGTCGAGCAGCACCAGGGCCCCCTGCGCCTTGGCCAGCGCGATGACCTCGGCCACCGGGTTGATGGTGCCCAGCGCGTTCGAGACGTGGCCGCACGCCACCAGCTTCGTGCGGGGCCCGATGAGGCGACGCGCCTCCTCGAGGATCCACTGCCCGGTGGCGTCGATGGGGATGGCGCGCAGCGTGGCCCCGGTGCGCTCGCAGAGCAGCTGCCAGGGCACGATGTTCGCGTGGTGCTCGGACTGGGTGATCACCACCTCGTCGCCGGGCCCCAGGTGGGCGGGACCCCAGGTGGCGGCCACGAGGTTGATCGCCTCGGTGGTGCCGCGGACGTGCACCACCTCCTCCGGGCGCGCGGCGTGGAGGAAGCGGGCCACCACCTCGCGGGTGGCGTCGTACGCCGCGGTGGCGCGCTGCGAGAGCTCGTGGATGCCCCGGTGCACGTTCGCACGGTCGCGGGTGTAGAAGCCCTCGATGGCCTCGAGCACGGGCGTGGGCGTGAGCGAGCTGGCCGCGTTGTCGAGGTAGACCAGCGGCTTGCCGTGCACCTCCTGGTGCAGCGCCGGGAAGTCGCGGCGCACGGCCTCGACGTCGAGCGGGCTCACGGTGGGCTCACGGTGGGGCGTGGCGCTCACGCGTCCTCCTGCAGGCGGGCCAGGGCGCCGTCGACGCGGGCCTGGAGGCGATCGCGCAGCGGCGCGGACGGCAGGTGGGCGACGCGCTCGGCGACGAAGGCACCCGTGAGGAGCTGCCGCGCCGTGGCGCGCGGGATGCCGCGCGACCGGAGGTAGCCCAGCTGGTCGGGGTCGAGCTGACCCACGGTGGTGCCGTGGGCGCACTTCACGTCGTCGGCGTAGATCTCGAGGGTGGGCTTGGCGTTCGCCGTGGCGTCGGCCGACACCAGCAGGTTGCGGCTGGACTGCCGGGCGTCGGTCTGCTGGGCGTCGGGCTGCACCACCACGAGCCCGTCGAAGATGCCCCGCGCCTTGCCGCCCAGCACGGCCTCGTAGGCCTCACGGCTGGCGGTGTGCGGCACGGCGTGCTCGAGGCGGGTGTGGCTGTCGACGTGGGCTTCGCCGCCCAGCACGAGCGCCCCGTCGAGCACCGCCTCGGCACCCGAGCCGGCGCACACGAGGTCGACGTCGCTGCGCACCCAGCCGCCCCCGAGCCAGGTGAGGTGGCCGTGGTAGGCGGCGTCGCGGTCGAGCCGCGCCCGGAGGGTGTGCACGAGGTGGCTGCCCGCAGGCTCCTCGCCGAGCACCGCATGCGTGACCCGGGCCCCCGGCGCGAGCCAGACCTCGGCCACGTGGGTGGTGAGCGTCTGGCCGCCGTGGCCCAGCCAGGTCTCGGCCACCGTGAGCTCGGCCGTGGCCTCGGCGACCACGAGCAGCCGCACGTGGGCGGACGTGGGCCCCGTGGCACCCTCGGCGACGTGCACGAGATGGACGAGCCCGCCCGAGGCGCCGCGCGCCACGTGCACCACCAGTCCGTCCTGCAGCCCCGCGAGGTTGAGGGCGGTGAAGGCATCCGCCGGATCCTGCCAGGCCGCGAGCCCACCGAGCGTCTCGCGCAGGCGATCGTCGGCGAGCGCCTCACGCAGCGGGAGCACCGTGAGCCCCGACACCTCACGCCGACGCGCGAGCTCGGGGAGGTGACGCCCGGCCAGGAACACGTGTTCGTGGGAGGCCTCGCCGATGCGCGAGTCCTCGATGAAGGCCTCGACGCCGTCGGCGGCGTGCCCCGTGGCGGGCTCGAAGTCCACGTCGGCCAGCCGGCGGGTGGAGGACCAGCGCCAGGACTCGAGGCGCGTGGACGGCAGGCCCACCTCCGCGAAGCGGGCGCGCGCCGCCTCACGCGTGGACGTGAGCCAGGCGGGCTCGGGGGTGGGACCCACGGCGCTCACGCCGACGCTCCCACGTCGGCGTAGCCGTGGGCCTCGACCTGCAGCGCGAGGTCCTTGTCGCCCGAGCGCACGATGCGGCCGCCGGCGAGCACGTGCACGCGGTCGGGCACGATGTGGTCGAGCAGGCGCTGGTAGTGCGTGACGAGCACCACGGCGTGCTCACCACCCCGCAGGCTGTTCACGCCGCGCGACACCACGCGCAACGCATCGACGTCGAGGCCCGAGTCGGTCTCGTCGAGCAGGGCGAGCGCGGGGCGGAGCACCAGCAGCTGGAGGATCTCGTTGCGCTTCTTCTCGCCGCCCGAGAAACCCACGTTCACGAAGCGGTTGCGGAAGCTGTCGTCCATCTCGAGGAAGGCCATGGCCTCCTTGAGGAGCTTGAGGAAGGCGGGCGCGCCCAGCTCCTCCTCGCCGCGCGCCTTGCGGATGGCGTTGAGCGCGGTGCGCAGGAAGTAGGCGTTGCTCACGCCGGGGATCTCGACCGGGTACTGGAAGCCGAGGAAGACGCCCTTCGCGGCGCGCTCCTCCGGCTCGAGGCCCAGCAGGTCCTCACCGTCCCAGGTGGCCGTGCCGCCGGTGACCTCGTAGCCGTCGGCGCCCGCCAGCACCTTGGCGAGCGTGCTCTTGCCGGCCCCGTTCGGGCCCATGATGGCGTGGACCTCGCCGCGCCGGACGACGAGGTCGAGGCCCTTGAGCACCTCGACGTCGCCCACGCGGACACGCAGGTCGTGGATCTCGAGCATGTGCAGTCCTCTGCCGTGCAGGGGGAAGGGAGGCGGGCCCGCCGTCAGCCGACGGAGCCCTCGAGGGAGACCGCCAGCAGCTTCTGCGCCTCGACCGCGAACTCCATCGGGAGCTGCTTGAAGACGTCCTTGCAGAAGCCGTTGACCACCAGGTTCACGGCGTCCTCCTCCGACAGGCCGCGCTGGCGCAGGTAGAAGACCTGCTCGTCGCTGACCTTGCTGGTGGTGGCCTCGTGCTCCACGGTGGCCGTGGGGTTCTTGACCTCGATGTAGGGGAAGGTGTGGGCGCCGCAGCGGTCGCCCAGCAGGAGGCTGTCGCACTGCGTGAAGTTGCGGGCGTTGTCGGCCCCCTTGTTCACGCGGACCAGGCCCCGGTAGCTCTGGTCGGCGCGGCCGGCGCTGATGCCCTTCGACACGATCACCGAGCGGGTGTTCTTGCCGACGTGGAGCATCTTCGTGCCCGTGTCCGCCTGCTGGCGGTTGGCCGTGACGGCCACCGAGTAGAACTCGCCCACCGTGTCGTCGCCCTTGAGGATGACGCTGGGGTACTTCCACGTGATGGCCGAGCCCGTCTCCACCTGGGTCCAGGAGATGCGGCTGCCGCGGCCCTTGCAGATGCCGCGCTTCGTGACGAAGTTGTAGATGCCGCCGCGGCCTTCCTCGTCGCCGGGGAACCAGTTCTGCACGGTGCTGTACTTGATCTCGCCGTTGCCCTCGGCGACGAGCTCGACGACGGCCGCGTGGAGCTGGTTCCGGTCGCGCTGCGGGGCGGTGCAGCCCTCGAGGTAGGAGACGTAGGCGCCGTCCTCCACCACGATGAGCGTGCGCTCGAACTGGCCCGTGTTCATCTCGTTGATGCGGAAGTAGGTGGACAGCTCCATCGGGCAGCGCACCCCCTTGGGCACGAAGACGAAGCTGCCGTCGCTGAACACCGCGGAGTTCAGGGCCGCGTAGTAGTTGTCGTAGATGGGGACGACGCTGCCGAGGTAGCGCTTCACCAGCTCCGGGTGGTGCTTCACGGCCTCGGAGAAGGACATGAAGATCACGCCCGCCCTGCCCAGCTCCTCGCGGAAGGTGGTGGCCACCGAGACGGAGTCGAAGACGGCGTCGACCGCCACGCCCGCCAGGGCGGCGCGCTCGGCCAGCGGGATGCCGAGCTTCTCGTACGTCTCGAGCAGCTTGGGATCGACCTCGTCGAGGCTCTTGGGCGCGTCGTCCTTCGACTTCGGGGCACTGAAGTAGCTGATGGACTGGTAGTCGATGGGCTCGTGGTGGGGCTTCTGCCAGCTGGGCTCGGTCATCGTGAGCCAGTGGCGGTAGGCCTTGAGGCGCCACTCCAGCAGCCAGCGCGGCTCGCCCTTGCGGGCGGAGAGCGCGGCGATGACCTCCTCGTTGAGGCCCGGCGGGAAGGTGTCGGACTCGATGTCGGTCACCCAGCCGTGCTCGTAGGCCTTGCGCAGGTGCTCGTCGATGGCCTGGTCGGACATGGTCAGCTCCGCGCGAGGGCGGGGGGGAGGGAGAGCGCCCGGGGATCGGGACGCGACAGGTCGAGGATGCTCACGGCACGCAACGCGTCGATCACCGCGCCGTTGATGCGCGGCCAGTGACCCGCCACCTGGCAGTGGTGCTCGTCGGTGCATCCGAGGCCTTCGACGGCGCAGGCCGTGAGCGCCAGGGGACCCTCGACGGCGGCGATCACGTCGACCACCGAGATGCGGGCGGGATCGCGTGCGAGGCTGTAGCCGCCCGTGACCCCGCGGCTCGACAGCACCAGCCCCTCACGCGTGAGGCTCTTGAGCACCTTGGCCACCGTGGGCTGGGGCACGCCGGTGGCCTCGGCGATCGCCGACGCCGGATGCACGCAGACGTGCGCCTCCCGCGCGAGGTGCGCGAGGACGACGATGGCGTAGTCCGTGAGCTTGGCGAGCCGGAGCACGAGGCATCCCTGGAGCGAATGGAGGACCTATCCAGTCCTCATTCAGCGATCCAGCCCCAGCGACGGCTTCCGACACGCGCCGCGCCACCCGGCGCGAGGCCGCGTCACGCGCCCTGCAGCACGAGCGGCGCGCCCACCGCCAGCACGGTGGCCGGGAGCGTGCCCACGGCGGCCAGCTTGCCGACCTCGCCGCGCGCGAGCCGCTCCCCCACCTTGACCGGGCGGCCATCGGCCACCGCGCGCCCCGCGAGCACCATCAGGGCCACGCCGGGCGGCACCACCCAGGTGCTGTCGGGCTCGATGTGGGCCCGGTAGGCACCCGAGGTCTTCGTGGCGACGAGCGTGTCGAGCCAGGTCTTGTCGGGCACCATGCGCGTCTGCAGATCGCACCACTCGGCGTCGCGTTCGAGCACCACCGACGGCACGGCGCCGTCGAGGATGGCCGGCTTGCGCAGACGCAGGCGCACCAGGTCGACCGCGGCCTGACGGGCGGCCGGGGGTGCGGGGGCGAGGAGCAGGCGCGCGATCGCGGTGCCCAGGGACTCGAGCAGCCGGAAGCGGCCGTGGGCTGCCAGGAAGAGGAGCTGCTCGTGCACCGCGGCGTAGTCCACCGAGCGCTCCAGCTCGCCGCCCGCGGCACCCTCCAGCTCGAGGCGCAGGGCCACCGACAGGCGCAGCGGCTGCACCGTGCGCTGCTCCGCCTCGGTGACACCCACCACGCAGTCCAGCGCCACCTCGTCGAGCTCGATCCAGTCCGCCATGCCCTCACCTCCCCAGGCTGCGGCACCATACCGCGCGCGGATCCACGGGTCAGCCGCGGCTGCCCTCGAGCGGGGTGCGGGTCATCGTCACCTGCTCTTCACGGCCGTTTCGGAGCACGCTGTAGGTGACCTCGGTGCCCGCACGTCCGAGACTGAGGTCGACGAAGTCCCGCACCGTCATGTCGACGGCCGGCGCCCCGTCGACCGCGACGATGACATCGCCCGGCCGGAGGCCCGCCGCCTCGGCCGGCGCCCCCTCGAGCAGGGCGTGGATGCGGATGCCCAGATCGTGGCGTCGCACCCGCGCTCCGACCCCCCCGGTGGTGTAGGCGGGCAGGTGGAGCGTGGCCCGCACCTCGGAGCCCGGCGCAGGCTCCACCGCGACCGGCTCGCTGCGCACCCGGAACGCGCCCTCCTGCCGCGCCGCCCGCAGCTCGCAGGGGCCCGGCTGCACCTCGAAGAAGAAGCTGCCGTCGGCGTCGACGGGACCCTGGCCGCCACAGCCCACCACCCGCACGGTGCCCTCGGGCGTGCCCCCGTCCGACGTGACGGTGCCCGTGACGTAGGCGGGCGCGTCAGGACTGGCGGCAGGGACCACCTCGACGGTGGGCGCGGGGGACTGCTCCTCGGCCGCCGCCGGCGCCGCGGCCGCACGCACGGTGCGCGCGGGGAGTGGCTCGAGCGGGGCGTAGGTGGGCGGGGGAGGCAGCTCCACCTGGGGGAGGGTCCAGGGCGGCGGATCGTCGCCGCGCGGAGGCAGCGCGAGCACCCACGCCGCGACCGCGAGGGCGAGCGCGATGCCGACGGCGACACCCTGCAGCCGACCACGCCGCTCCACCGGCACCTCCTCCTCCCCCATACCCCGACGCGCGTGCGCGATCAGCGGTCGAGCACGGGCAGCTCGAGGTGGCTCCCGCCGAGCTGGACCGCCATCTGCACCCGGCGGGGCACGGTCACCTCGGCCCAGGGCTGCGCGGTGCCGGGGTGGCTCTCGTACTTGGGGAAGCTGGAGGACCCGATCTCCAGGACCACGCGCGTGCCCGCGGCGAACTGCCACGCCAGCGGCCAGGTCTCGACCTCGACCCGGACCAGCGTGCCCGGGACGTAGGACCCGGTGGGCGCGTCCGGCACGCGGTGGCGCAGCGTGGTGGCCCCCTCGCGCAGCAGCACGCGGTGCCCGTCGACGCCCTCCTGCAGCAGGCGCACCACCACAGCGGCGTCGTCGGCGTCCGCGCGCACGAGCAGCGAGGCCCGCACCGACCCGGCCAGCTCCAGGGGGGCGTCGAGCGGTGCCGACGCGAAGCCCAGCAGGTCGGCCCGCCGGGCGCACTGGCCCCGCTCCCGGCGGAAGCCCTGCGGCGACCCGCCGAAGAAGGGCAGCACGCCTGCGAGCATGCCGGCACCGCCCACGGTGGGCACCGGGTCCAGGGGGTCGTGGGTCCATCCCACCTCGCCGAGCTGCCCGGCGTGGGGGTCGAGGCGACCCTGGCAGTCCGGCGCCCGGTGCGCGTCCGCGAGCCACCACCGTCGGGCGTGGGTGGGCGGGGGCCAGTCGACGCCCACCTCCCAGCCGCCCCGCACCGGCACGTACACGGCCGCCCCGGTGCCATACCGCAGGGGCTGGTCGAGCAGGTGGTGGTCCAGCCAGTCGAGCACCCGCGGCCACTGCGACAGCCAGCCGGTGGAGCCGGGTCCGCCCCCCACCCCGTCGAGGGGCACGTCGCTGGGGATGCCGCCCGTGTGGTTCCAGGGCCCCACCACCAGCGCACTCCGGTCGCGCGTGGCCAACGATCGCCAGGTGGAGAGCGTGCCGCCCAGGAAGGCGTCGGACCAGCCCCCGATCATCAGCACGGGCAAGGGCGTGCGGGCCGGGGCCTGCCCCACGCCGATCACCTCCGGGTCCTGCCACCAGGGATCGTCGGGGTCGGGGTGACGCAGCCAGTCCCGGAACCAGGGCAGCTCCCGCCCGGCGGCCACGCGGTCCATCTCGAGGCGGGGCCAGGTGCGCAGGGCGCGACGGTAGCGGGCGCCCGAGAAGACGTGCAGGCCGCGGTCGGGGATCAGGGTCATCCACGCCGTGCCCAGCTCGTGGCGGAACAGTCCGTGCTCGTAGGCCACCTCGTACGGGCGGGGCGCGAACACCGTGGGCACGATCGTGACGAGCGACGGAGGCGGGTCGATCGCCAGCTCCCACTGCACGCCCGCCAGGTAGGAGGCGCCGATCATCGCCACCCTCCCCGCCGACCAGGGCTGCGCGTCGATCCAGGCCAGGGTGTCGAGGCCGTCGGCACGCTCGTGCACGAACGGGACCCACGCGCCCTCGCTCCGACCCTGGCCACGCACCTCCTGCCACACGCAGGCGTAGCCGTACCGGGCGAGGAGCCGGCACCGACCGTCCAGCAGCGGACCCAGGGGGTAGGGCGTACGCGAGAGCACCACGGGCCACGGCCCCACCCCGTCGGGCAGCCACACGTGCGTGGCCAGGACGACCCCGTCGCGCGCGGGCACCGCGACATCCTCGTGCGCGCCCACGGCGTGGGTGAAGGACGGCAGGTCGTGGACGCGGCGCACCTGAGCGAGGCAGCCCGCGAGCAGCAGCAGCGACAAGGCCCAGGTTCGCACCGCCCCTCCGGAGCGCGGACACCTACCCCGACCGGCCCACGCCGCGTCCCCTCCTCTCCGCGCGTGCGCGGGACTAGACTGGGCGCGCAGCGACGTGGGAGTCTCGCCCCCAGCGCAGCGCCCGGGCGGTCGCCCCCCGGTGGAGGCGCACACGTGAGTTCGCTGGACGGCACCTCCTACGCCTCCGTGGCGCTCATCCAGCGCGCGCTCGCCCGCCTGGACGCCGCGGGCCATCCGCGCGCGGAGGTGGTGGCCCGGGTGGGGCTCCAGGACGTCGACCTCGACGATCCGCTGGCCCTGTTGCCCCTGCACAGCGGGCTCGCGATCTACCAGCTGGGGGCCCAGCTCCTGGACGACCCCGCCTTCGGGGTGAGCCTCGCGAGCACCGCCACGTCCAGCACCTACGGTCTGCCCGGCCTGCTGCTGCGCCACCACGCCACCCTCGGCGAGGGCCTCGCCGCCGGGTGCGCCACGCTCGCCACCCTCATCCCCGCCCTCGTGATCGAGATCGAGGCGGTGCAGGACGACGTGGTGTACCGCTTCGTGCCTCGCACGGACGCGCCGGGCATCGACCTGTTCGGGCACGACCTGGTGGCCGGCATGGTGGTGTGCGGTCGCGAGGTGACCGCCGAGGACTGGGCTCCGGCGGCGATCGACCTCCACGGCAGCCGCCTGCAGCCCGTCCACCTCGAGCCCTTCCGCCAGGTCCTCGGCACGATGCCCACCGTCTCCGACGCGCCCTCCTCGGTGCGCATCCGCGCGCGGGATCTGCAGCTCCCGGTCCCCACGGCCGACCCCACCGTGCTCGCCCACCTGCACGAGGCCGTCGCCGCCCAGGTGCGCAAGCGCCGCACGGTGGCGCGCCACGGCGGTGTGATCCAGCTGCAGGACGCGGTGGTGGACCTCGAGCTCGGCCAGGTGGTGCGCGACGGCCGCAGCACGCCGCTCACGCCGCGCGAGGTGCAGGTGCTGCGCGTGCTCTCGGCGCACCCCAACCAGGTGGTGACCCACGAGCAGCTGGAGCAGGCCGTGTGGACCACGGATCGCTGGGAGATCAGCCACGCCCCCGCCGTCACCGTGCGGCGCCTCAGGGCCAAGCTGGAGCAGGATCCCTCGGTCCCCGTGAACCTGATCACGGTGTTCGGCGAGGGCTGGACCCTGCGTGTGCGCGAGGGATCGTCCTGACATGCGTCTGGCACGTGCGCGTCAGGTCGCCGCGACCCGGATACGACTGCTGTCGGGGGTGTTCCGGTGAGCGTGGTCTTCGCCTCCATCGCCCTGCTCGATCGGGCCGTGCCGCTGCTGCGCACGCGCGGCATCGATCCGGCGGGCGTGCTGAGGCGCGCCGGGATCGACCCCGGGGTGCTCGACGACCGTGGCGCCCTGATCCGCTTCGACGCCGCGCTGCGCGTGTACGCGCTCGCCTCGGAGCTCCTCGACGACCCGCACGTGGGCCTCACGATGGCCGAGAGCGCCACGTGGCGAGCCTACGGGATCCAGGGCTTCCTCGTGGCCTACCACGAGACGGTGCGCGAGGGCCTCGCGGACGCCGCGCGCACGAGCAACGTGCTGCTGTCGGGCCTCAGCATGGAGTTCACCCCCGTCGAGGGCGGCGCGCGGCTCTCCATCGAGGTGGCGCAGGCCATGCCCGGGTGGCCCCACATGGTGGAGGACATGCTCAGGGGCACCCAGCAGCTCTGCAGCGACGTCACGGCGCGCCCGGCGCCAGCACGGCAGGTCCAGCTCACGCGCACCGACGTCGACATCGCGCGGCTGGAGGCGAGCTTCGGCGCCCCCGTGCTCTGTGGCGCGTCCCGCAACGCGATCGTGCTCGACGACGCCGTGCTCGACCGCGCGGTGCCCACGGCCGACCCCACGCTGGTGTCCCACCTGCACGACGCCGCCACCGCGAGCGCCAGCCGGCGACGCGCGCGGGAGGGCGACACCAGCCAACCCGTGATCCGTCTGTCGAGCGGCGTGGTGGACCTGGGACGCGGCATCCTCCAGCGGGAGGGCGCCCGCCTCGACCTCACCGACCGTGAGCACCAGCTCCTCGGCTACCTCATCGAGCACGCGAACCAGACGGTGAGCCACGCCGACCTTGAGCGCGAGGTGTGGGGCGTCAGCAGCACCGTGCTCACCCACGCCCCCGCGGTGGCCATCCGCCGCCTCCGGCGCAAGCTCGAGCCCGACCCCGCCGCGCCCAGCGTGCTGCTCACGGTGCACGGCGAGGGCTGGAAGCTCGTGGTGCCCACGCAGCGCGCGTCGGTCAGTACCGGGAGCTGAGGCCCCCGTCGACGGGCACGTCCACCCCGTTCAGGTAGGGCGCCTCGCAGACGACGAAGCGGACGAGGCGTGCCACGTCCTCGGGCGTGCCCACCCTGCCCATCGGGATCCGCGCGGCGATGCGCTCGCGACGGGCCTCGTCGTAGTCCGGTGGCCACGCCACCTGCCCGGGGCTCACGCCCACCGCCCGCACCGCCGGCGCCAGCTCGACGGCGAGCGCGCGCGTGAGCATGGCGAGGGCCGCCTTCGACACGCTGTAGGCGGCGTGCCCCGGGAGCGGGCGGTCGGCGCCCACGTCGTGCAGGTTCACGACCACCCCGCCCTCGCCAGGAGCGCGCGCCTCGGTGACGCCGCCCGCCCGCAGGAGCGGCAGCAGGCCCTGGACCAGCAGGAAGGGGGCGCGCACGTGGAGGGCCAGCATGGCGTCGAGGTGGTCGAGCGACACCTCCTCGAAGGGCACGGCGGTGAAGGCCGACGCGTTGTTCACGAGCACGTCGAGGGTGTCCCAGCGCCCGCGCACCGCATCGACCACCGCGCGACACTCGGCCGTGCGGGAGAGGTCGCCCTGCACCAGCCAGGCCTCGCCGCCCGCCTCGGTGCAGGCCGCCACGGTGCGCTCGGCCCCTGCGCGGCTCGTGCGGTAGTGCACGGCCACCGACGCGCCCTGCCGCGCCAGCTCCACCGCGATGGCCTGGCCCACCCGCTGACCCGCTCCCGTGACCAGCGCCCTCATCGCGTCACCTCTCCGTCGACGCCCACCAGCCGGCCCTCGGCGTCCAGCTCGTCGGCGAGCACGCGTCGGATGAGCCACACCCCCAGGTAGATCATGGGGGTGTCGAGCACCGCGAGGATGAGCTTGTGCAGGTAGATCGTGAGCATGATCCAGACGCCCGTCCACAGCTCCATGCCGAAGCCCACGTAGAAGAGGATCGAGTTCACGATCGCGGTGTCGAGCAGCTGGCTGATCCAGGTGGACCCGTTGTTCCGGAGCCACAGGTGGCGGCCGTGCGTGAGGCGCTTCCAGAAGTGGAAGAGCCAGTTGTCGGTGAGCTGGGCCACCATGTACGCGAGCATGGAGCCGAAGAGCAGCACCCCGTTCACGGCGAACACCGACTCGAAGGCGTGCTGGTAGCCCTGGGTGGCGTCGCCCGGCGGGCGCCCCGCCCCCGCGATCCAGCCGTCGGTGTAGAAGCCGCCGGACGCCCAGGCCGGGTGCGCCGGCACGCTCTGCGCCACCCAGAGCACACCGAGCATGAAGAAGGAGAGCACGAAGCCCAGCAGCACCATGAAGTCGGCGCGCCGCTTGCCGTAGATCTCGGAGACCAGGTCGGTGACCAGGAAGGTGAACGGGTACGTGAGGATGCCGGTGGTGAGCGCCCAGTCGGCGTGGAGCGGCGAGGCGAAGAGCTTGGCGCCCACCACGTTGGTGAGGATCAGCAGCACCACGAAGGTGGCCGCGAGCACGAGGTAGACGCGCTCGTAGCGGGAGTAGGACGGCGGGGCGTCCGCGGTGCTCATGCATCCTCCAGCGTGGGGGTCGACGACCGCCCCACCACGAGCGCCGCAGCGTACAGCACGAGGACCGCCCCGAGCTTGCTCTCGCGCAGCAGCCACGCGAGCGCCACGTGGTCGGGTGCCAGTGCCGTGGCCTGCGCCTTGAGATCCACCAGGGGCACGCACCACGCGCCCCAGGCGAGCAGCACCGGAAGCCACCAGGCCGCCGCGAGGCGACGCCGGACGAGGGCGGCCACCACCGCCACCGCAGGCAGCACCAGCCACACCAGGTGGTGCTCGTACGTGTAGACCGGCACCAGCAGGGTGAGCGCCGACACCGCGCCCACCTGACCCGCGCGTGCCATCGGGTCGGCGGGCGCGCGTCGCAGCGCCACGGCGGTGAGGGTCACCAGGGCGAGCACGGTGGCGGTGGTGGCCCGACGCGCGGCGTCGGTGAGCTGCACGTGCCGCCCGTCGGGAGGCCAGCGCTCGTCGAAGAGGTTGGCCAGGGAGTGGTTGCCGAACAGGTCGATGCCCACCGACAGGCCGTTGTACGAACCGCTGCCGAAGCCCGGCAGCACCTCGACGTAGAAGCGGAGCTGGTGCGCGAGCCCCACGAGCGGCAGGGCGAGCACCGACACCGCGACGGCCGTGGCCACGGCCACCGCCACCGGTCGCCAGCGCCGATGCAGGAGCCACCACGCCACGAAGAGGGCGGGCGCCATCTTCAGCATGCAGGCCACGCCGAGCAGGACGCCGGCCAGGGTGGTGCGCTCCCGCGCATCGGCCCAGAGCCCGCCCACCACCAGGGCGAGCACCGGGAGGTTCATCTGCCCCATGACGTGGTTGTTCGGCAGCGCATCGAGCGCCGCGAGCACCACGAGGAGGGCCACCGGCACGGCGGGCCCCAGCGCACGCCACCACCGCGCCAGCGCGAGGCCGGCGAGCAGCGCGGCGAGCTCGTCGAGCCAGAACCACGTCCGGTAGGCGGTGCGCAGCGACAGCGGCAGCGTCCAGGCGGTCGAGAGCAGGAAGGGCGGCGGATAGAAGAAGGGATGCACACCGCGGAGCAGGCCGTCCCTGCGCGCCGCGGAGCGCAGGGCGCCCACGTCGTAGGGGTCGTCGCCCGCGGCCGCGAGACGGGTGGCGTAGTGGTAGGAGGCGAAGTCGTTGCCGCCGCCCACGCGCTGGGCTCCCCGCCACGCGCCCTGCAGCGACGACAGGTGCACCGCCACCGCGCCCAGGATCAGCGCCGCGAGGAGGATGCGGCCACGCCAGCCCGGTGCGGTCATCGTCGGGTGCGTACCACGACCGACCACGGCCTCGCTACTTGGCCCTCCCGCAGGACGTGCCTATGCTCACGGCTCGCCCCGGAGTCCGCGTGGCCATCCTGAAGGTCGCCCAGCTCGGCCACCCCATCCTCAGGGTCCCCGCCCAGGAGGTGCCCGTCGACGCCATCGCGTCGCCGGTCTTCCAGCGCTTCCTCGACGACCTGCTCGAGACGATGGACGAGTACGACGGGGCTGGCCTCGCCGCGCCCCAGGTCCACACCTCGCTGCGGGCCGTGGTGCTGGTGCTCGATCCCGAGAAGGGTCCCGAGTTCCTCATCAACCCGGTCCTCCGTCCGCTGGGCGAGGAGCTCACCGAGACCGTGGAGGGCTGCCTGTCGGTGGAGGGCCTTCGCGGCGTGGTGCGGCGGCCCGCGCGCATCCGGCTCGACGCCCTCGATCGCGACGGCACGCCGAAGGCCTACGAGCTGCACGGCTTCCCTGCCGTCGTGGCACAGCACGAGTGCGACCACCTCGACGGCGTGCTGTACGTCGACAAGGTCGACCCGGGCACCCTGGCCTTCCTCGAGGAGTTCGAGCGCTACGGGCGTCTCGACCGGGCCGAAGGCCGCGCACGGGGACCCGGCCCCGTGGAACCCCTGATCCGCAAGGTCGCACCACAAGGAGTCGCGTGATGGGCTGGCTGTCTGGACTCTTCGGCGGGCGCACGCCCGAGGCGCGGCTCGAGGCGGCCCGTGCGCTGCTGTCACGCGGCAAGGTGGCGGCGGCGCGCCTGGACGCCCTCGCCCTGGGCGATCTCCCCGGCGCGGCCGAGCTGGTCTCCGAGGCGGAGGGACAGCTGGCGCTGGCGAACCTGGAGGCGGCGATCTCCTGGTCGGAGGCGGGCGATCCCGAGCGGGTGGGCCACCACCTCCAGGTGGCGCAGGACTTCCGGCAGCCGGGCCAGGACGAGGACTTCGCCCAGGCGCGGGAACGCATCGCCGGCCACGCGCAGCAGCGCGACCAGGCGGCGAAGCGGTCGGCGCGGGTGGAGGCCGAGCGTCTGTCCGAGGTGCATGACGGCTTCCGCGAGGTGAGCGGCGCGCTGGCCGTGGCCCTGCCCGAGGGCGCGAGCGACGAGGAGGCGGAGGCCCTGGAGGCCCGGCTCGCCATCCTCCACGACGCCTACCCGGAGGCGCTGCGCGCCCAGATGCTGGAGCTGGGCTCGCCCTTCGCCCAGGCGGTGCTCGACCTCGACGACGGCCTGGTCGACGAGGCGCTCCAGGTGCTGCTCACGCTGCCCGACGACGTGGCGGTGGTGCAGCACGAGCGCGCCCGGGCCGCACGGCGCCTCGGTGATCCCGCCTCGGCCGCCCGCGCCTGGCAACGCTTCGCGGAGCTCCACGGGGGCCACGTGGCCATCGGCTCGGCCCACACCGCCGTCCAGCTCGCCGAGGCCCAGGCCGCGGCCGGCGACGCCGAGCGGGGTCTCGCCACCATCACCCACCTCAAGCGCACCGAGCCCGAGGTGGCCGCTCCCCTGCACGCCGCGTTGCTCGAGGCCACGGGCCGCCTGCCCGAGGCCGAGAAGGCCTACCGTGCGCTGCTGGGCCGTCACGGGCCCCAGCCGTCGATCTACCTGGGCATCGCCCGGGTGCGTCTGCAGGGCGGTCACCGCACCGAGGCGATGGCCGCGCTGGAGACCTGCCTGCGGCAGAACGACTGCGAGCCCGGCCGCTGTGGATCGCGTCCCCCGGATCTGGCCACCCACCGCCTGCTCGCCACCCTCTACCTGGAGGAGGGGCAGGACGTGGAGCGCGGCCTGGAGCTGGCCTCGATCGCGCGGGGCCTCGTCGACCGTCCGAGCTGGGAGGACGCCTACCTCCAGGCCCTCGTGGGCAAGGCCACGGCCGAGGCGGGCTGGGCCGACCGGGCCGAGCAGCTGCGCGACGCGCTGGCCGAGGGCGATCCGCGACGGGAGCGGCTGGCGGCGCTGCTGTAGGGCTGCCGATCAGACCGGCAGCTTGATCTCCGGGTCCTTCGCACGCCGGCGGTAGAGCACCAGCGTCTTGCCGATGACCTGGGCGAGCTCCGCCCCCGCGCGCTCCGCCAGCCGCGGGGCGAGCTCGCGCGCGCCCTCGGGGCCGTCGTTCACCTTCACCTTGATGAGCTCGTGCTGCTCCAGCTCCTGGACCACCTTCGCCACCACGGCGTCGGACAGCCCGGCCGCGCCGAGGAGCACCACGGGATCGAGATGGTGGGCCTGGGCCCTGAGGAACCGTCGCTGCTTGCCGGTGAGCGCCATGCGACCTCCGCGGGCGCGCCTATCCCGTCCTGCGCGCCGGGGGGTCCTGCCGGCGTGCCCCACGATAGAGCCGCCCCGTGAACGACGACCTCCGGGAAGCCCGCCTCGCCCAGGTGGCCGCCCAGCGACTCGGCTGGGTGCGCTGCGCGGTGGAGCACGTGCACCACCGGCACAACGCCAGCGCCATCCTGCGCACCTGCGACGCGCTCGGCGTGCACCACGTCCACCTCGTGGGCAAGGACCGCTTCCAGCCCTCCCGTGGGCCGTCGATGGGAGCCGCTCGCTGGCTCGCGCTGCACCGCCACCCCACGCCACGCGAGGCCCTCGACGCCCTGGCGGCCGAGGGCGTCGACCTCTGGGTGGCCGACCTCTCGCCCGAAGCGGTCACGCCGGCCGACCTGCCGCTCGATCGACCCGTCTGTCTCTGGTTCGGCGCAGAGGTGCTGGGCGTGGGGGCGGAGGCCCGGGAGGCGGCGCGTGGCGTGGTCACCGTGCCCATGCGCGGCTTCGCCCAGTCGCTGAACGTGTCGGTGGCCGCCGCCCTCGCGCTGCACGTGGTGGCGGAGCGCACGCGCCGCGAGCACGGCGCGGAGGCGCGCCTGTCGGACGAGGAGCGCGAGGCCACCCTCACCCGGTGGCTGGCGCGGGAGCGTGCGGATCACGACGCGATCGCCGCGCGCACGAGGGCGCTCGAGCTGCTCGGCCAGACCGTGGGCAGCGGCCTGGCCGGGTAGCGGACAGGCTCATGGCGCCCCCCGCCTGACCTGATCGGCACCGAGCCGAGACCGGCGCGCGTCGGACCGAGGAGAAGGAGCGAAGGCGTAGCTCGAGCTACGTCGAGCGACGCCGACGACGGACCGGCGTGCGTCGGGCCGGCGAATGCCATCAGGTCAGGCGGGGGTCGCCATCAAAGGTCCTGCACGTCCACGTCGACGGGGATCCCGAGAGGCACCGGCGCCCCCGCCTCGGCCGGAGGCGGGGCCGCATCGGACGCACCCTGGGGCGGCGGGGCCTGCTGCGGCGACGGCGCACGCTGGACCGGCGCGGGCGGCGCCACGGGCGGAGGCGGCGGCGCGGCCTCGACCGGCGCCGGCTCCCAGCCCTCGTGCCACCCCTCGGGCGGCTCCCAGGCCTGCACGTCGGTGGTCTCGTACTCGGCCTCCTGCACCCAGTAGCCCTCGACCCACGTGGTGCCGTCGAACCAGCCGGGGATCCACACGTGGCCCGGGACCGGCTCCACCGGCGCCCAGTACCCGGCGTGGAAGATGCCGTCGGCGTCGAAGAAGGGCCCCACCCAGGCGAAGCCCGAGCGGAAGGTGGGACGCCAGAAGCCGTCGACGTAGCTCTCGCCGTCCCAGAAGCCGGCCTCCCACGTGTAGCCGTCGGGGGCCTGCTTGTTCGGGCGCCAGTGGCCACGCAGGAAGCTGCCGTCGTCGAGGTAGGTGCCGTCGACCCAGATCCAGTCGCCGTCGGTGCGGGCGGACGGGCGGTAGTAGCCCTCGACGTAGACCTGCTGGTCCCAGAAGCCCGGGACGTAGACGAAGCCCACGGGCGGCGTGCGCGCGGGCACCCAGTAGCCGGGGGACCAGGAGGCGCCGAGCCACACGCCGGGCACCCACGACCAGCCCACGCGGGCGGGCGGCAGCCACAGGGGCGACCAGGGCGAGCAGGTGAAGCCGAAGCCGACGACCACCGTGGTGGCGTAGCGGTAGCGGTACCAGGGGTGGACGTACCAGCGCGTGTAGTAGGGCCGGTAGGACACGCGCACCGGCGGCGCGCGGTCGACGTCGTAGGGGCGACGCACGGCCGACGGCAGCGGGCGCGCGTAGCGACGATCCCAGGTGCGCTGCGGCGGGGGCGACGGGCGCTGGAGCTGGCTGCTCGACGTGTAGGGGCGCGTGGCCCCCGACGGCGGCCGGCCATGGACGGCGGGCGGAGGCCGCTCGAAGGTGCGTCCGGAGACCGAGGGCCGCGGCGCGCTCGCGCTCGTGCCGGGACGGGAGACGGGCGACGCGGGCCGCGAGGCCGGAGGCGGCGTGTAGCCGCTGGGCCGGCTGCTCGACGTGGCCGGGGGACGCGACGGAGGAGGGCTCGACGGGCGCGACGACGAGGACGACGAGCGGCTCGAGGAGGAGGACGAGCTGCTCCGGCTGGACGAGCTGGACGAGCTCGACGGACGCGAGGCCGACGACGAGGAACGACTGGACGAGCTCGACGTGCGGGAGGCCGAGGACCGGCTCGAGGAGGAGCGGCTCGACGAGCTCGACGCGCGGGAGGAGGACGACGAGCGACCCGACGAGCGTGCCGGCGGCGCCACGTGCGGGACCTGGACACCGAGGCCGTCGACCCGATCGGAGGGCGCCGAGGCCGGCGCGGGCACGTCGACGGAGGCCACGGCGGCCGGCGCCACGCCGAGCGCGAGCAGCAGCACGAGGGAGTGTGTAGGAGCCATCGACCTTCCTCCGCAGGGACCACCTGGACGAACGTAGCCCGCGGTCCATTCGAATCCTCCTGCAGATCACCGATCGCCGGGCTCCCCGTCCGCGTCGCGGACCACTCGAGACAACCCGACGGCCCTCCGCGGCGCGATACGCTCCCCCCCGGAGGGCGCGTGACGATCCTGTACGTGGCGTGGAGCGTCGCCGCCTTCGCGCTGGGCGCGGCGCTCGGCAGCTTCGCCGCCCTGGCCGTGGCCCGCATCCCCGACGACGAGCCGCTGTGGTCCCCGGCGAGCCGCTGCCCCACCTGTCGCACGCCCCTCGCCTGGCACGACAACGTCCCCCTGGCCTCGTGGGTGCTGCTGCGGGCCCGGTGCCGCACGTGCCACACCCCCATCCCCGCCAGCTACCCCCTGGTGGAGCTCACCTGCGCGCTGACGGGGTGGCTGCTCTTCCGCCGCTTCGTGCCGGGCGTCAGCGCGCTCGACCTCCCGCACGTGGCGGCCTTCGGGCTGTACCTGGGCATGGCCACGCTGCTGGCCATCGCCGCCTTCACCGACGTGCGCGCGCGCATCATCCCGGAGGTGGCGAGCCACTGGGCGATCCCCTTCGCGATCGCCGGCGCCGGTCTGCTCCAGCTGCTGGGCTACGACGGCTGGCTCGACCTCGGCTGGAAGCAGGCCGTGCTGGGCTCGCTGGTGGGCGGCCTGGTGCTGGCGGTGCCGGGCGGTCTCTGGCGGCTCGTGCTGGGCACGGAGGGCGTGGCGTGGGGCGACGTGCGCCTGCTGGCCCTCATCGGCGCCTTCGTGGGTCCGATGCCGGGCGTGGTGGTGGTGACCCTGCTCGCGTGCTTCGCCGGCGTGGGCCTGGGCGCGGTGCTCGCCTTCGGCGCGGGCCGCTCCGGCTACCTCCCCTTCGCCCCCGCGCTGTCGCTGGGTGCCCTGGTCTACGTGCTCTACGGCGACCTGCTGGTGCAGCGGGTCTTCCCGCAGTGGCTGGGCTTCCTGTAGGCCCGCGACCGGTCGTCAGTGCACGATCTCGCACACGCCCAGATCGGCGTGGCACCGGATCTTCAGCGAGGAGGCGGGCTGGACGATCACGACGAGCC
Organism: Alphaproteobacteria bacterium; assembly: GCA_020632955.1. Classification (GTDB taxonomy): domain Bacteria; phylum Myxococcota_A; class UBA796; order UBA796; genus JACKEO01. The sequence goes on along the minus strand of JACKEO010000005.1, from coordinate 287,039 downwards.
GCTTGCGCAGGCCGTCGCCGAAGTCCGCGTGGACCTCGAGGGACCCCGGCGCCACGCTGCCGGGGGAGAGCACGGCATCACCCCGGTGGAGCTCGACGGTGACGCCGTCGCCGGCGTCGACGTCGACCCGACCGGGCAGGCCCAGGTCGACCGCGAAGGTGGGCGTCGACGCGGGCGCAGCGTCGGCGACGGGCGCGCGCGCCACCTGCACCGCGGTGCGCCGCACCGGCGTGCGCTCGGGCTCGACCCGGCGGGGCGCGCTCGCCGTGGCGTGGGCGGGTGCGTCGGCATCGCGCACGGCGGGTGCCGGCGTCGGGGGCGGCGCGGGTGGCGGTGCGGCGGCGGGCGCCTCCGCCACCGGCTCGACGGCGTTGGGGGGCGTCGCGAGCGCACCCTGGGCCTCGGCCTCGGGCAGCTGGGCCGGCGCCCCGGCCGACACGGCAGGCAGGGTGGGCGCAGCGCCGACGTCGGCCAGTCCGGGGATCAGATCCTGCAGGGCGGCGGGCCCCAGCACGAGCACGCCGAGCGCCGCGATGACGGCCGCCACCGTGGCGACCGCGACCACCACCAGGGGGTGGGGCCCGCCGTGATGGGCCTGCGTGGCCTCGCGCTGGCCGCGCACCAGCTGCTCGCGCAGCACCGGCGAGAGCCCGCCCTGGGTGTCGTCCTCGGAGCTGAGCCAGTTGGTGACCGAGGCGTCCTTGCCGTCGGCCTCGCTGGCGCCCATCGAGGCGATGCCGGGCCGCCGCTCGGGCGCGCCGGCCGAGCTGGCCGGCCCGTCGTCGAGCCAGCCGCCGCCGTCGGACGCGGCGGAGAGCGTGGTCTCCTGCACGTGACGGCCCGTCCACGCCCCCACGTCGCCGTGCTCGGTGGGCCACGGGAAGTGGCGAGCCCACCCACGCAGGGAGGGCCCCTCGGAGTCGTCGGCCAGCTCGAAGGCCCGATCGGCCACCTCGCGCGGCGACGGACGCTCCTCGGAGGGGTGGGCGACCATGCGCCGGATCAGCTCGACCACGCCGGGGTCGACCTTGCCCTCGAGGAAGGCGAGGCGCTCCTCCTTCCAGGGGTCGTAGCGTTCCGGCCGCGCCGTGAGCATGCGCAGGTTGCGGCGCTTGAGGCCCTTGAACCACAGCTCGCCCGTGAGGGCCTCGAAGAGCACGCAGCCGAGGGCGTAGACGTCGCGCGCCACATGGGCACCCTCGTCGTCCATGTGCAGGACCTCGGGCGCCATGTAGGGCACGGAGCCCATGAGCACCGTGTACTGCGTGGAGGTCTCGCGATCGGCGGACTGGATCTTCGCGATGCCGAAGTCGAGCAGCTTCACCGTGCCGTGCGGGGTGAGCCGCACGTTGGCCGGCTTGAGGTCGCGGTGCACGAGGAAGAGGCGCTCGCCGTCGGCGCCCACGGCGTGCCAGGCCGTGTCGAGCGCGTCGCCGAGGTGGCCGGCGAGCTGCAGCGCCACGCGAGGCGGCAGCGCGCCCTGGTGCTCCAGGACGTCGGAGAGGTCGGCGCCCGGGACGTACTCGGTGACCAGGCCGATGCGGCCCCCGAGGACGACCAGATCGCGCACCTGCAGGATGACCGGGTGATTCAGCGACCCGAGGATGCGCCCCTCGTCGCGCAGGCGCTCCACGGGCTGGCTGCGGGGATCGAGATCCTGCGCGAGGATCTTGACCGCGACCTCCTGCCGGATGCCCCCCGCGCTCGACATGGTCGCGAGGTACACCTCTCCGAAGCTGCCCGCACCGACACGCTGGCGCATGTCGAAGCTGCTGCGTCCGCTCTCTGTGGTGGACATGCCGTCGGCCACGGGGGGGATAGGCTCCGGCGAATGCACGAGCATACACCTTGCGGGGAAATGCGGACAAGCTTCGGCGAATCACGGACGATCAACTGCGATCACCCACGTCCATCGGCCCGGCACGCCGAAACCTGAGGAGCGCGACAGGGCCTTGGCGCTCCCCTGACGATCGGCGGCGATCCCCCCTGTTGCGCGGCGATCCCACCCGTCGTACGGTCCGGCGACCGGAGGCTCCATGCGCACGCTGCTCGCCACCCTCGTGATCGCTCCGATGCTCACCGCCTGCGCCAGCGCGTCGTGCCGCGACCTCGTCGCGGCGCAGAAGGAGTGCAACGACGTCTACCTCGAGGCGATCGGGAGCGATCCGGACAGCTACGACATCTACGACGACGACTTCTGCTCCACCTACGACCTGCCCTTCGTGGGGGCGACGCTCGGGGTGGCCGGCGCCATCCCGAACTGGGCCTGCCAGGCTGCGGCCTACCGCGAGGGCGACTGCACCACGGCCGAGGGCTACGCCGACATCTCGAACGCGGTGTCCGCCTGCGACTGAGCGACGCCGCGCCCCGCGCACAGCGGCGCTCCGACGCCGCGCCCGGTTAGGCCGGCGGCCGTGCACACGCTCCTCCTCGCGCTGCTCGCGGCCTGCACCGACGAGCCCCCCGCCGTCGCGATCGACCAGACGCCACGGGTGGAGGTGGTGCGCGTGGCGGCGCCCCCTACGGTGCTGGAGCGCACCCTCCTGTCCACCCTGGAGCCCGCGCGCGACGCGCTGCTCACGCCCATGCGGCCCGGTCGTGTGGTGCGCCGCGCAGCGGAGCCGGGCGACCGCGTGGGCCGGGGCGATGCCGTGCTCGAGCTCGACGGCCGCGAGGCGCGGGCGAGCCTGGCCGCCGCAGAGGCCGCCGTGGACGAGGCCGACGCCCTGGTCGAGGAGGCCCGCCGCCAGCGCGACCGGGTGGAGGCGCTGGGTGACGGCGCCGCCCCGGCCCAGCAGGACCAGGCCGGCGTGGCCCTGGCGCGTGCCACCGCCGCGCTCGCGGGCGCCGAGGCCCAGCGCGAGCTGGCCCGGGTCAACCTCGAGCACATGACGCTCCGGGCGCCGTTCGAGGGGCAGGTGGCCCTCCTGGAGCCGGAGGTGGGTGAGTCGGTGGCCCCGGGAGCCGGGCCGGTCGCCCGCGTGGTGGACGCCGCCGAGGGCCGCGTGGTGGTGGGGCTGCTGGAGGACGAGGTCCGCGCCGCCGACCAGGAGGGGGCGCGCTTCGAGGTGCGCGCCTCCGGGCAGACGATGGCCGCCTCGCTGGCGCGCCTGGCCCCCGCGGCCGATCCACGCACCCTCGCGTGGACGGCGGAGCTGCGGGTGGCCGAGCCGTCGGTGCCGCCGGGCACGGCGGTGGAGGTGGCCCTGTCGCTGCCGATCGTCGCCGCGGGCGGCCTGGTGCCACCGAAGGCGCTCCGGGACGGCCACGTGTGGCGCGTGGACGCGGACGTGGTCCACCGGGTGCCGGTGCAGGTGGTGGCCGAGGCCCGCGAGGGCCTGATCGTCGAGGGCGTCGCGGTGGGCGACACCCTCGTGCTCTACGCCGCGGACGCGCTCCGCGAGGGCCAGCAGGTGGTGCGGCTGGAGGCGCCGTGACCCGGCGGCTCGTCCGCCTGGGCATCGATCACCCGGTGCTGCTCAACCTCCTCTTCCTCGTGGTGTGCGTGGCCGGCGTGGTCGCCTGGCTTCGCCTGCCGAAGGAGGAGTTCCCGCAGGTGGGCACCGACCGGGTGATCGTGGCGGCGGCGTGGCCCGGCGCCTCGCCCGCCGAGCTCGAGGACGCCGTCCTGCGGCCGCTCGAGGACGCGCTCGACGGCATCGAGGGCCTCAGGCACGTGGACGCCGAAGCCACCGAGGGGCGGGCCACGCTCACCCTCGACCTGCTGCGCACGGCGGACCCCGTGCAGGTGGCGGACGAGGTGCGCACCGCGGTGGACGACGTCGCCACGCTCCCCGACGACGTGGTGGGTCCCACGGTGGCGGTGGCGGAGGTGGAGCTGGCGCTCGCCCACGTCGGCCTCACCGGCGACCCCCGCCGCCGGGACGTGGCCGAGGCCCTCGCCGACCAGCTCCTCGAGCTGCCCTTCGTCGCGAGCGTGGCCCTCGAGGGGGCCTGGGAGCGGACGATCGAGGTGGAGCTCGACCCTGCGGCCGCGGCGGCCCGGGGCCTGGGCCCGGTGGACGTGGCCCGCGCGCTCGAGGCCGCGGCCCAGGGAGCACCCGCGGGCACGCTCACGCGCGCCGGCGAGGGCGTGCTCGTCCGCACCGTGAAGGGAGTGCGGGCGCCTGCCGACCTCGCCGGCGTCCCCCTGCGGGTGGCCGATGGCGCCGAGCTCACCGTCGGGCAGGTGGCCCACATCGCGGAGCGGTGGCGCGCACCGGAGCTGGGGGTGCGGGTGGACGGCCAGCCCGCCATCCTGCTCGTGGTGCGCCGCACGTCCGACGCCGACGCCCTCGCCGCCGTCCCGGCGCTGCAGGCCTGGGCCGAGGAGGCCGCCGCGGGGCTCCCGCCGGGCCTCCAGCTCCGCCTGCACGACGACTCCGCCTACGTCGTGCGCGACCGCCTGCAGGTGCTCGGATCCTCCGGTGCCGTGGGCCTCGTGCTGGTGGCGCTGGTGCTGGGCGCCTTCGTCGGCCGGCGCAACGCCGCGCTGGTCGTCTGGGGCATGCCGGTGGCCTACCTCGGGGCCATCGCCGCGCTGTACGCCGTGGGCCAGTCCATGAACCTCATCTCGATGTTCGGGCTGCTGCTGGTGACCGGCATCCTGGTCGACGACGCCGTGGTGATCGTCGAGAACGTGCAGCGGCACCTGGAGCAGGGGCGCGACCGGGTGACGGCCACGGTGGAGGGCACCCTGGAGGTGCTCCCGGCCGTGGTGGCGGCCACGCTCACCACCTGCCTCAGCTTCGCCCCGCTCCTGCTGCTCGAGGGGCTGATCGGGCGCGTGATGCGCATCGTGCCGATCGTGGTCATCCTGTCGCTGATCGCCTCGCTCTTCGAGGCCTTCGTGATCCTCCCCGGCCACCTGGCCCACCACGCCCAGGAGACCGAGGCCGGCCACGACAACGCCCCCACGCGCTGGCTGCGCGCCGCCTACACGCCGCTGCTGCGCACGGTGACGCTGCCGCGCTGGCGGGCCGCCACCCTCGTGGGCGTGCTGCTCGTCGTGCTGGGTGCGGGCGGCCTCCTGGGCGTGATGCGCCTCACGCTCACCTCGCCGGGCCACCCCGTGCTCGCCATCGTGCAGGTGCGGCTGCCCCCCAGCAGCCACCGCGAGGCCACCACCCAGGTGGTCGCCGCGGCCGAGGCCCTCGCGGCGCGCCCCGAGCACGCGCCCCTGCTGCGCTTCCTGCGCGCCGAGCTCGGTCGCCTCGGCAAGCCCGACACGCTGCCCCTCTTCGGCGATCGCTACGCCCAGCTCGTGGTCGGCTTCCGCAACGACAAGGCGCTCGCCACACGCACCTGGGCCTTCGTGGACGACCTCGAGGCCGAGCTGGAGCGCCAGCCGGAGGTGATGGACGTCGAGGTGGAGGTCATCACGGGCAGCCCCCCGGTGGGCCGGCCCGTGGACGTGCGGGTGCGTGGCCGGGAGCCCGAGGAGGTGGACGCCGTCGCCCGCGCCCTCGTGGCACACCTCGAGGGGCGGGACGGGGTGCACGGCGTGCGCACCGACCAGGGGCAGGGCAACGACGCCCTGGAGGTGCGGGTCGACCCCGCGCGGGCCGCCCGGCTGGGCCTGCGGGAGCAGGAGATCGCGCTGGCCACGCGCGCCGCCATCGACGGGACGGAGGCGCTGGAGCTCGCCCTGGACGGCCGCTCGGTGCCGGTGCGGGTCTCGGCGCGCCCCCCCCAGGACCGCGCGGGCGTGGAGGATCTGGTGCTGCCCCTCCCCGCCCCCGCACCGCCCACGCGCATCCGCCAGGTGGCCGACGTGCGGCGGGATCAGGGGGTGGAGCGCATCACGCGGGTGGACGGCGAACGGTCGGTCCGGCTGACGGCCGAGCTGACCCCCTCGGTGACCACCAGCGCCGATGAGCAGGCCGCGGTCGAGGAGGCCTTCGCCGCCCTGGCCGTCGACCACCCCGGCGTGCGGCTGCTCTGGGGCGGCGAGGCCGCCGACACCGCCGAGAGCTTCGGTCGGCTGCCGCAGGTCGGCCTGCTGGCGCTCACGCTCATCTACGCGGTCCTCGCGGTGCAGTTCCGCTCGTACCTCCAGCCCCTCATCATCCTGTCGGCCGTGCCGCTCGGCTTCGTGGGCGCCGTGCTCGGCCTGCTCGCCTTCGGCATGGACCTGACCCTGGTGGCGATGGTGGGCGTGGTGGGGCTCACCGGCATCGTGGTGAACGACAGCCTCGTGCTCGTCGACTTCGTCAACCAGCGACGACGCGAGGGCGCCGAGGTGCTCGACGCGGTGCAGGACGCCTCCCTGCAGCGTCTGCGCCCGATCCTCATCACCACGGTGACCACCATCGCGGGCCTGCTCCCCCTGGCCCTGGGCCTCACCGGCGAGGAGCCGCTGCTGGCGCCCATGGCCGTGGCGATCGCGGCGGGCCTGGCCGTGGCCACCGCGCTCACGCTGGTGGTGGTGCCGGTGCTGTACCTGGCCCTCGACGACCTCACGCGGTGGACGCGGCGCGGGAAGCCCGCGGGATCGTGATCAGAGGGGGTCGACGACGCTGACGCCGAAGAAGGGCGTGGCATGGCGAGGCCCCCCTGGCGTGTCGGAGAGCCACCCCAGGCTCACGAAGGGACGCAGCTGCACCACCCCCTGCCACACCAGCTGCACGCTCGCGCCCAGCGTGGGCATGTGCGGACCCAGGTCGTCCCCCTCGAAGAGGAAGGCCGACTCGGCGTAGACGTCCACGTAGAAGTCCATGTCCCAGAAGGGATGACGGGTGCGGCCGAGCCAGCCCCGCAGCTCGAGGAGGTTGGCGAGCACCCCGTCGCCCCGGGTGCGGCTGCGGGCGTAGCCGGTGAGCATCTGCTCGTAGGCCGCCTCGTCGCGGAACTGGCCGCCGAGCCACTCCTGCTCCCACCACGGTCGCTGTCCCCAGGTCTTGTCGAAGACCACGCGGCCTCCGAGCACCAGCCACTGCCCGACGAGGGGCCACCAGCCGATCACCTCGGCGTTGACGCCGGCGATCGGCGTGAAGTCCCCGGCAGCCACGGTGCCGCCGAACCGGCCCGACACCTCCGATCGGATGCCCTTGTTGGGCACGGGCCAGCGGTCGACCTCCTGCAGGGCCAGCCCCACGGAGGTGTCGAAGTAGAAGGCCTCGCCCAGGCCGAAGGGGGACTCCTCCTCCAGCAGCGTGCCCGGGGCGGCCTCCGACAGGGTGTAGCGCCCGTAGGCCTGGGCCCAGACGTACACCGGGTTGCGCGGGAGCGGGATGATCGCCGACGCCAGCAGCGAGGGCCCGTAGACCACGTTGCCGAAGGAGCGCTCCGGCGGGAGCTGCACGCTGACGTCCTCGCCCCCCACCCCGACGTACACCATGTTCCGCCACACCCGGTAGGCGAGGCGGGCGACGAAGAGCTGCTCCCCGCGGCGCTCGTACTGCAGGTAGTTCGAGGTGTAGTTGCCCGAGGTGGTCCAGAAGGTCCAGGCGGTCAGCCGGTTGCGGTAGCCGTAGTCGAGCTCCCGCTTGCGATCGTAGACCTCGAGACCCAGGCCCAGGCCCAGGCCGTCGATGCTGTTGAAGTTGGCCAGGGGGACCACGAGGCCGCCGATCCGGTAGGGCCGCTCGCCGCGGGCGGTCGACGCGGGCGGCTCGTCCGGTGGCGCGGGGGTCTCGCCCTGGATCGGACCGGCCACGGTGGGCACGTCCGCCTCGGGGTCCTCCGCCGCTCGCGCCTCCAGGCCGCGCCAGGTGGACGCGGCGAGCAGCAGCGGCAGGACCGGAAGGGCACGCAAGGAAGCCTCCCGTGGCGGGATCCCGCGTCGCGCGGGGTACCCCGGTCTGGATCCGTCTGCATCCGGTGCCCGCGCCTTCGCTGCCCACCCCCGCTTGGATAGACGCCGCCGATGCTTCCGCTCCTCCTCACCGCCGCGCTCTCCCTCCCCGCCCACGCCGAGGAGCCACGCAAGGGATCGTGGTTCAAGGACATCCGCTACGAGGTGGGCGTGGGCCTGCAGGCGGGCGGCGGCATCGTGGGCACCCTCGACCAGTCCGCCTTCACCCTGGAGCTCGCGGCCTTCGAGCTGCGGTCCTTCTTCACGCCGAAGGTGGCGTGGCACACCACGCTCAACGTGCAGCGCATGCTCACGCCGGCCATCGCGAAGGGCCAGGGGCGCCTCGACTACGACCTCCACGTGGGCGGCCACCTGCCCGTGGCGCCACGGACGAAGGTGGTGGTCGCCCCGGGCGCGTCCATCGCCTACGGCTTCGCGGGCAGCACCTACCAGCGCTTCGTGGGGGACGTGCGGGTGGGTCTCGACCTGCTCGAGGCGAGCGAGCGGTGGAGCGTGGGCGTGTACCTCCGACCCTTCGTCGGGTGGATGCAGCCCGAGGCCGTCCTTCCCGGGGGCACGCCGTCCCGCGCCGGGGTCACCGCGGGCGCGCTCGCCGAGGCGGTCTTCATGGCCCGCATCCCCACCCGTGCCGAGCGACGCGCGAGGAAGGCCGCGGAGCCGTAGGCCCCGACGCCTACGCCGAGGCGCGGCAGGGCACCGGACGCGCCGGGTCCACGAAGGCCGACAGCGACCGCCGGTGGACCCAGGCTCCCGCCGTCTCGACGTCCCGGCGCAGCGCGAGCCGCACGATCTCGGCGAGGCCGGCGGCGCGCTCCCCGCTCACGAGCACCCGCGCACCCCGCCCCGCCTGCGCCACCAGCCGCCGGGCGGCCCGCGCGGGCGCGTCCCCCGGCAGGGCGAGGAGCAGGCGCACGGTGAGCGTGCGCTCGTGGAACAGTCCCCGCAGCACCCGCCGCCACCCGCTGCCGGCGTCGGGCGGCAGCACGGCCCACACCTCGGGCACCACCAGGGCCGCGCGACGCAGGGCACGGTGACGCTCCACCAGCGCGACGGCGAGGTCCTGGTCGGCGAGGGCCGCGACGGGGTGGGCGAGGACCAGCAGGTCGGCGCGGGCCAGCGCCTCGTCCGCCGCACCCGCCCCGACCAGGGCCAGGTCCCGCGGCAGGTCGAGGCGCAGGACGTGGGCGCCCCCCGCCTCCAGACGTGAGGTGAGCGCAGCCCCGAGGGACGTGTCCGCGCCGGTGACCACGGCCGTGCGTCCGCCCAGGGGCAGCGACGTGCCGCGCACCCGGTCCACCAGGGTGAGCGCCGAGCCCTGGAAGTGGCCCGGGTGGAGGTGGTGGAGGGCATGGTAGTCGCGGCCGACGAACCATCCGGACCAGGGCCGGAGCACCCGCGTCAGCGGCCGGTGGTGCCAGTCGCGACCCCGACTGGCCAGCCGCCGCACCAGCATGGCCACCTGCGCCGTCGTGGCCAGGACCAGGGCCACCGGATGCACGAGCCGCGCGAGGGCCAGCGTGCCCACCACCACCGAGCCCGCCTCGGGCAGGTGCTGGAAGACCACGTTCGCGCGCCAGCGCTCGTCGCGGACCTGCAGATCGCTGCCGAGGAAGTCGTGGTGCGCGTCGTGCAGGCGCGCGAGCCCTCGCCCGAGCCGCCCCTCGGCGCGGTCGCCCGCGTGCAGGAGCACGTGGACCACGTCGAAGATCAGCGTGGACGCCAGGAAGGTCGCTGCAGCCTGCGCGACGATGCGCAGGACGAGCCAGGGCATCGGAGATCCTCGGTTCCGGACCCCACGTTAGCGCCCCAGGCGCGACACGACGACAGGAGCGCGTCAGCACGTGGCGTCGACGACGCCCACGGGACCGCTACAGCACGCCCATCGCGAGGAGCAGGTCCACGGCGGCCAGCTCCCGCTCCGCGCGCTCGGAGATGCGCGCGAGCAGCGCCGAGGACAGCGCGAGCCGGGCGCTCTCCACGTCGAGGAAGGTGGCGCTGCCCGCCTCGAAGGCCCGCTCCGCCAGCTCGAGGCTCTCGGTGGCCAGATCCACCTCCCGCTCCACGGCCTCGAGCGTGCGCTCGGCGCGCTGCACCCGCTCGACCCCCACGGCGACCTCCTCGCGCACCATGCGCTGACGCTGTTCCACCAGCAGCTCCGCCGCCCGGACCCGGCTGCGCAGCTCCCGCGACCGGGCGATGCGCAGGCCGCCGTCGAAGATCGTCCAGTCCAGCCGGAGTCCGAGCCGCCACTGGTCCACGCGCGGGCTCAGGGCCGACGGGGTGAGGTTGAGGTTCTCCTGGAAGAAGAAGTCCACGGTGGGGGCCCACTCCAGGTCGCGCGCGGTGCGCTCCTTGCGTGCCGCCGTCACCCGCAGCTCCGCCGCCTCCAGGTCGTCCCGGCGCGCCAGGGCGTCTTCCGGGAGCGCCTCGTCCGGGAGCTCGAAGGGCGCCGGCAGGTCGAGGTCGGCCGGGGGGTCGGATCCCACCACGCGACGCCAGCCCTGCTCGGCCACCACCACCTGCTCGGCGGCACCGTTGCGGTCGCGCTCCGCCCGCGACACGGCCAGCTCCGCCTGGAGCACCGCGCGCCGGGCGACGAGGCCCGCATCCACCTGACGACGGGCGAGGTCGAGCTGACGCCGGCTCACCTCCACGTTGGCCTGCGCCACCTCCACGGCGGCGCGGGCGGTGTGCAGGCCGAAGAAGACCCGCGCCGTGGCGGCGCGGACCGCCTGCCGTACCCGGGACTCCTCCCGCTGCGCCGCGCGCCACGCACCCGTGGCCGCCTGCCAGCCGGGCACGGCCTGGGCGCGCAGCAGGGGCTGCAGCAGGGTCACCGAGCCGCCGAAGGTCTCCAGCGGCTGGAGCTGGGGCAGCGCGCTGCGATCGACGTCCACGTCGGAGGGCGGCACGAAGTCGTCGGGCAGGGGCACGAACTGGCCGGACTGGGTGACGAAGACGTACTGGGGCTGGAGGAGCTCGTCGGGGATGGGGATCTCGACCTCGTTCCGCACCCAGGTCCACTGCGTGAGCACCTGGGGCAGCTGCACCGACAGGGCCTGGAAGCGCAGCGTGCCGGTCTGCACGACCTGCTCCCGCGCCAGGCGGACCTCCACGCTGCCCCGCTCCGCGGCGTCCCAGGCCTCCTGCAGGGTCGCAGCCCCCGCGGGCCCGGCGAGCAGCACGCCCACCGCGATGGCCAGCCGGCGTCTCACCCGCGTCACCTCCACGTGGGGGGCGACCTCACCCGGGGGCCGGGGGGTGTCGAGCCACGGAGGCGCGGGCCGGCACGGCGACGGCGCGGGGACCCGGGTCGGCGCTCACGGCGTCCCGGCGGACGCGGGCCGGGGGGCCGCGGTGGTGCCCACGCGCAGGCCCCGCCCGGCCTCCCCCGTCGATCCGCCGTCGGCGCCGGCCACGAGCTCGAGGGCGGGACCGCCCCCCTCGACGCGCACCTGCAGACCCTCCAGCGGCCGGTCCCCCAGCTCGACCAGCACGGCCGCGGGCGGCGCGAGGTGCGCCGGGTGGCGGTAGACCACCCCCGCCCCGTCGACGGCGGGCGCCGGCAGATCGCGCGCGCCAGCCCCTGCGAGCCAGGCGGCACCGAGGCCGGCGGGGTGGGACAGGCGCAGCGTGAAGCCCCCGTCGGCCGCCTCGGGGAGGTCGAGCTCCACGTCGGCCACGCGCACGAGCGTGCTCCCCGTGGCCTCCGTGAAGGCGGCGCGGAGGACCGCCGCGTCGGGCAGGGCCACCGGATCCGTGTCGGACGTCGGCGCGACGAGCGGCAGCACGCGCTCTCCCGCGCCCGTGGTGGTCCACAGGGCGCCCTGGGCCACCACGCCCCAGCCCACGCCACGCGCCGGCCACCCGACCACGGGGGGCGACGCGACACCCCCCGCCCCCTCGGCCAGCGCGAGGAGGGAGGTGCCCGGCAGGCCCGGCCCGCCCGCGAGATCCCCGAGCTCGAGCAGCGTGGCCGCCAGATCGACCGTGGACACCGGCGCTGCCACGCGACCCGGCGGCACGCCCGGGCCCACCACCACCAGGGGCACCCTCAGGGTCTCGGGCACGAGGGCGTGGCCGGCCCCCACACCGCCGTGCTCCCACAGCTCCACGCCGTGGTCGCCCATCACCACCACCCGGGCGTCGGCACGGAGCAACGGCAGCAGCTTGCCGAGCTCGTCGTCGAGCGTGCGCACGAGCTGATCGCGCCGACCCTGGAGGTGGTCCTGCAGACGCGTGACCTCGGGCGCGTCGGGCGCCACGGCCCCCAGGGCCGTGGGCTCCAGCGGGGTGCCACGCCAGGGCTCCTTCGCGTAGCGGCCCCGGTGCGGGCCCGCGACCGTGAACGGCAGGCTGGTGGCATGGGGACGCAGCACCACGAGCGCGTCGCGGTCCTCGGCCTCGGCGAGGAAGGCGCCCGCGGCCTTCACGAGGTCGGCCGCCTCGCCTCCGGACGGCGCCCAGGTGCGGGCGAAGCCGTCGAGGGCGCGATCGACCTCTCCCGCCACGAAGGCGCCCGTGGCGAAGCCCGCCTCCCGCGCACGTCCGGCCAGGGTGGCCTGCACGGGCTCCCCCGGCAGCACGCCGGTGAGCGCGGCCCCCAGCGACAGATCGCCCTGCGGGGACGGCGCCCAGGCCTGCTCGAAGACCGCCCCGCGTGCCGCGAGGGCATCGAGCGCCGGCGACACCGGCCTCGGGTTGCCCAGGACGCCCAGCGCGCCGGCGCCGAGTCCGCCCAGATCGACGACGACCACGTGGGTGGGTGCGTCCTCGCGACGACGCACGACCGGGTCCGCGAGCAGGACGTGGTCGTAGAAGCGGGTGAGCCCTGGATCGGTGCGCAGGCGGAGCTGCACGGTGCGACCCGCGTACTCGTCGAGGTCCACCCGCCAGCGGGTCCCCTCGCGCGACGCGTCGATGCGCCCCAGCTCGAAGGCCTCGTCGGGGCGCGTCGGATCCTGCACCTCGAGGATGGCCGAGGCCCCGTCCGAGCCGCTGCCCGAGACCGGTGCGGCGAGGAGCACCACCTGGGCGTCGAAGACCGCGTCGAAGGGCACCTCCACCGTCCAGGCGATCCGCCCCGGCGCCGGCAGGAAGAGGCCCGACCAGGTGCGCTCCCCGCCTTGCAGGGTGCGGACGACGAAGTCCTCCGCGGCGAGTCCGGAGGCCTGGAAGTCGAGCCCTCGCTCCACCCCGGCGAGGGCGTCCGACGAGATGCGGTGCCGACGCGCCTCGGGCGCGGGGCTCCCCGCGCTCGCCCTCAGCACCAGGCTGTCGGCATCCCAGCCCCAGGTGCCCGGCCGCGTGGTGACGGCGAAGGGGAGCCTGCCCTGCGGACCCGACAGCGACAGCCCCCGGGGCTCGAAGGAGCCTGGCCGACGCCCGCCTGCATCCGCCAGGAGGAGGAGCGGGTCGAGCGGAAGGGGCGTGCGGTAGACGTCGACCTCGGCGGTGCTCGTCGCCCGGTCGCGCACGAAGGGCTGGCGCAGCGGCGTGATCCCGGGCACGCGCCCCGGCGTGAGGTTGGTGGGGGGGAGCTCGATCGACGTGATGCGGGCGGGATCGTCCAGGCGCACGACGTCGCGTGGGCCCAGGTCGACCTCGGGTTGCGCGGGCGGCGGGGGCGGCTGCTCCTCGGGTGGCGGGGGGGCCGTGGGTCCACCACCGCAGGCCACCAGCACGAGCATGCACAGGGAGCGTGTCACCGAGCCTCCGTCGGCGCATGGTGCCACAGGCGGACGGTGACCGCGCCGCGCCCGCCCGCCATCGGCCCGACCGCCATCAGGGCGCCGCCACGCCACCCGGGAAGATGTCGAGCTTGCGACCATCGGTGCGCCGGGCCTCTGCGGCGGCCGCCTCCTCGCGGGTGACCGCGTGGGGCGTGTCCATCACGGTCTGGCGGAGCCAGATCTCGACGGAGCGGGACACCGTGCGCCCTTCCGGCGTGTCGGTGCGGGTGGCCCAGAAGTCGAGGATCTGCGCACGGCGCGCCTCGGGCGTGGGGACCGTGGCGCCCAGGTCGAGCGAGGCCCCTTCGGTCCACAGCGCGTCGAGACGATCGGGCAGCTCGGCGATGTAGGTGCTGAAGTGCCGGAGCTGGATGGTGCGACGGAAGGCGAGCACCTCGTCGCGCACCTCGTCGCGGATCTCGCGCTGGATGGCCCCCACCTTCTTCTTGCCCGGCAGCGGCAGCGTGCTCACGCCCACCCCGCCCACAGGCGCGTCGTTGCCCGTCTGGGGTGCGCTCTCGTAGGTGGCGCCGCCCGCCATCGCGCCGTCGAAGGCGATCACCGGCTGGGAGAACTCGAGCTCCCCCCGCGGCGTGAGCGTGGCCTTGCCCATCCAGCCCTCCGGACCGCGGAAGACCACGGTGCCGTCGCGCTTGCGTCGCGCGCGCCAGCCCAGGGCGTCGAGGGACTTCACCACCGCATCCTGGGCGGCGCGCACCTGCTGCTCCCCGATGACGGTGATCGTGAGGTACTCCCCGTCGTCGTCCTCCTCGACCTCGGTGACGTCGAGGTAGTCGTCGGTGTCGTCCGTGTCGTCCACAGGCGTGGGGTCGGCCGGCGGATCCACCGGCGCGTCCTGCGCGAGGGCGAGCGACAGGGCGAGGAGCCCGGCGGGGAGCATCACGCGACCTCCGGGAGCCAGGGGGTGAGCACCTCGCGGAAGGCCTCCGTCCAGGGCGTGGGCCGCCAGGTGTCGGGGTCGACCCGCACCACCACCCGCGACCCGGTGGCGAGCTCGCTGTCCTCGTCCATGCGCATGAGCTTGAACCCGAAGGTGAGGCTGGATCGCCCGAGCTGCTGGATCCAGACCCGCACACGCACCGAGCCCGTCCCCCGCACGGGGCGGAGGTAGTCCACCGCATTGGCCCGCACGAAGTGGAAGCGATCCGGCGAGTCCTGGAAGCCCTGCAGGCCCATGTGCGCCCAGAACGACCCGAGGGTGCGCTCGAAGAGGAGGAGGTAGCGGGCGTTGTGGAGGATGCCGTAGGGGTCCAGGTCGTCGAAGTAGACGCCGTGGATCTGCTCGTGGAAGCGGGTCATCGAGGCTCCGAGCGGCCCCCTATCCCGCGCGCGGCCCGTGCCCGTCGGTGGGATCGGGCCGGAGCCCCCGGACGCGTGCCACCTGGCGGCTGCCGGCCAGCGCCAGCCGCCAGGGTGCCTCCCGGTGGACGGGCTCCGCGTAGTCGATGCCGATGCGCGGGCCCACGAGCACGTCGCGCACGTCCGTCCCGCGGCGCAGCTCGAGTCCGCCGGGCGCCAGCAGGTCCTCACCCGACCAGCGCACGTCGAGCCCCAGCGCCTGGGCCACCTTGCCCGGGCCCGCCAGGCTGCCGGCGGTCACCGGTCGCCCCCGGCGCGCCGCCACCACGTCGGCGCCCTCCACCACCTCGGCACCCCGGATCAGCACCGCCGCGGCCCGGCCCTCCGGCTCCGTGGTGACGTTGAGCAGGTGGTGCAGTCCGTAGCAGAGGTAGACGTAGGCCCTGCCCGGGGGGCCCCACATGGGCGCGTTGCGCGGCGTCGGACCTCGGTGGGCGTGGCTCGCCGTGTCGCCGCCGTGCCGGTACGCCTCCACCTCCACGATGCGGAGCACCACCCCGTCGCGCACGAGCAGGCACCCCAACAGGTGACGGGCGGCCACCAGCGCGTCGCCCTCCAGCCAGGCTCGCGGCACGTGCACGGCGACGACGGCCTCCTCCCGGCACGGTGGTGGTGGCCGGCCGCGTAGGATACCGCCCGCCACCATCCCCGGGGAAGCCGTGCGCCGCCTGACCGTCCTGCTCCTGCTCGCCGCCTGCGCGACGCCGCCCGCCCCGCCCGCCGGTGCCTACACCCCCTCCGGCCCCGTGGTGGTCCGCTCGGGCGACCTGGAGGTCCACGAGGACCTCCTGCGCGCCGCCCTCGCCCGGCTGCCCCAGGAGCAGCGGATGCAGATGCCCCCGGAGGATCAGGCGCGCATGGGCGCCGACGCCGTGCTCCTCACCGAGGTGCTGTACCGCAAGGCCCTCGAGCTGGAGCTCGACGAGGGGCCCGAGGGCAGGGCGCGCACGGCCCTGGCGGTGCGCGAGGCCCTCGCCGCCGTGGCGCTCGAGCACCTCATCGCGGAACGGATCACCGACGAGGCGGTGCAGGCCGCCTACGACGCCCGCAAGGTGCAGTTCAACCGGCCCCAGGCGCACGTGCGCCAGATCCTGCTGCCCGACGAGGCCACGGCGCAGGAGGTGGTGGCCGGCATCAAGGCGGGCACCGACGCGGCCACCATCGCGGCCCAGCGCTCCCTCGACAAGAGCAGCGGCGAGCGCGGGGGCGACCTGGGCTGGGTGGTGCGCAGCCAGCTCCCCGGCGCCGTCGACGAGGCGGTCTTCTCCACCGAGGCCACCGGCGTCCTCGACCCCATCGCCCTCGAGGAGCGCTGGGTGGTGGTGGTGGTGGAGGAGCGCCGCAGCACGATCCCGCTGGAGGACGTGCGTCCCTTCCTCGAGAACGGCCTGCGCAAGGAGGCCGTCGAGCAGGAGGTGGGCGAGCTGCGCAAGGGCCTGGACCCGCAGTGGGTCAAGCCCCCCGCCTCGGTGATCGAGGGTGGGGCCGAGGCCCCCCGGTGAGCCGCTGGGCGGTGGTGCTGGGCGCGTCTTCCGGCTTCGGTGCCGCGAGCGCCCGCGCACTGGCCGCCGAGGGCCTGCACGTGCTGGGCGCCCACCTCGATCTGCGGGGCACGCTGCCCCGCGCCGAGGCCGTCCGGGCGGAACTGGAGGCCGCGGGCGTCCGCGCGATCCTCCACAACGGCAACGCCGCGGACCCCGTGCAGCGGGACGCCGCGCTCGACGCGCTGCAGGCGGCCGACGCGGACGCCGAGGTGGCCGTGGTGCTGCACAGCCTGGCCTTCGGCACCTTGCGCCCGCTGGTCGGCCCCGAGGCGCAGCGCGCCCGGCTCCGGGATCTCGCGATGACCCTGGACGTGATGGCCCACAGCCTCGTGACCTGGGTGCAGGGCCTCGACGATCGGGGCCTGCTCCGCAGGGGCGCCCGCATCCTGGCCCTCACGAGCGCCGGCGGGCGGGTCGCCCTGCCAGCCTACGGCCCCGTGGGCGCCGCGAAGGCCGCGCTCGAGGCCCACGTGCGCCAGCTCGCCGTGGAGCTCGCGCCGCGCGGCATCGCCGTGAACGCGATCCTCGCGGGCCTGTGCCACACCCCCGCGCTGGAGCGCATCCCGGGGTGGGAGGCCCTGGCCGCGGGGGCCCGCGACCGCAACCCCTCGGGGCGCCTCACCACCCCCGAGGACGTGGCGCAGGCCGTCGTGGCGCTCACCGCTCCGGGGTTGGCGTGGATGACGGGCGCCTGCGTGCCGGTCGACGGCGGCGAGAGCGTGGCCGTCGCAGGTGGAGGTGCCGCGTGAGACCCGTCTACCTGGACCACCACGCCACCACGCCGTGCGCGCCCGAGGTGGTGGACGCCCTCGTGCCCTGGCTGCGGGAGCGCTTCGGCAACGCCGCCAGCACCCACGCCCACGGCAGCCTGGCCGCGGCGGCCGCGGACCGCGCGCGGGAGCAGGTGGCGGCCGCCGTGGGCCGCGAGGCCGACGAGGTGGTGTTCACCTCGGGCGCCACCGAGGCCGACAACCTCGCGGTGCTCGGCGTGGCCGCCACCCACAGGGTCCCCGGTCACCTGATCAGCACCGCGGTCGAGCACAGCGCCATCCGCGCCTCGCTCGACCACCTCGAGCGCGAGGGCTGGCGCATCACCCGCCTCCAGCCCGGGCCCGACGGGCGGATCGTGGTGGACGAGGCCCTGCGCGCACTGCGCCCTGACACCGCGCTGGTCTCGGTGATGACCGCCAACCACGAGCTGGGCACGCTCCAGCCCGTGCGCGAGCTCGCGCGCGCCTGCCGCGAACGGGGTGCCCTCTTCCACACCGACGCCGCCCAGGCGCTGGGCAAGGTGGACCTCCGCGGGCTCGACGCCGACCTCGTGTCCCTGTCGGCCCACAAGGCCTACGGTCCGCAGGGGATCGGCGCGCTCGTCGTCCGCCGGCGCGGCCGTCCCCGGGTGGCCCTGCAGCCCCGGATGCTGGGGGGCGGGCAGGAGCGGGGCCTGCGCTCCGGCACCCTGCCCGTGGCCCTGGTGGTGGGCTTCGGCGCCGCGGCCCGGCTGGCCCTGCGGGGCCTCGACGAAGGCGAGCCCGCCCGGCTGGCCGCCCTGCGCGACGACCTGCTCGCCCGCCTCCGTGCGCTGGGCGGGGTCCACGTGCACGGCACCCTGACGCACCGCCTGCCCCACAGCCTGAACCTGCGCTTCGACGGGGTCGTGGCGGGCGAGCTGCTCTCGCGCATCCGCGGCGAGGTCTCGTGCTCGGTGGGATCGGCCTGCGCGAGCGGGCGGGTGGCGCCCAGCCCGGTCCTCAAGGCGATCGGGCTCACCGACGAGGAGGCCCTGGGCGCCGTGCGACTCGGCCTCGGACGCGAGACGACGGCGCAGGACGTGGAGCGGGCCGCCGCCGCGTTCTCCCACGTCGTCACGGAACTCCGCGCCGCGCGCGTTGACAGGGTCGCAGCGCTTCGATAAGCGGCGCGGCGCTGTGCGTGGCGTGCTCCGACGCCCACGCCGACGACCCATCTCGCGGAGGCCGCCGTGGCCAAGAAGAAGAACCCCGCCCGCCAGGTGATCCACCTGGAGTGCACCGAGCAGCGTGGCTCGGGCGTGCCCGGCGTCTCCCGCTACTGCACGCAGAAGAACAAGAAGAACACCCCCGGGCGCATCGAGCTGCGGAAGTACAACCCCTTCCTCCGCCGCTACACCATCCACCGCGAAGTCAAGTAGACGCGCCCCTTCCCGGCCTGAACGAGGCCGCAGCGAGGATCGATCATGGCCAGGTTCCGCGGCCCCCGTCTGAAGCGCTGTCGTGCCGTCGGCACGGTGCTCCCGGGTCTCACCTCCGTCGCCACCCTCGACCGGCCCTACCCGCCGGGCGTGCACGGGGCGAACCGTCGCAACAAGCCCTCGGACTACAAGGTCCGGCTCCAGGAGAAGCAGAAGGCCCGCTGGCACTTCGGCGTCCTGGAGAAGCAGTTCCAGGCCTACGTCCGCCGTGCCTCGCGCATGAAGGGCTCCACCGGCCTGAACCTGGTGCTCCTCCTCGAGTCGCGCCTCGACAACCTCGTCTGGCGTCTCGGCCTGGCCCGCACCATCCCCGGCGCCCGCCAGCTCGTGGTCCACGGCCACGTGCAGGTCGACGGTCACCGCGTGGATCGCCCGTCCTTCCACGTCTCGGCCGGCCAGGTCATCGCCATCCGCGAGAAGTCGAAGAACAAGCCCTTCGTGCAGGAGCTCGTCGCCGAGGCCACCACCCGCGTGCGCCCCACCTGGCTCGAGTTCGATCCCGCCAAGCTCGAGGGCAAGCTGATCACGGCGCCCGATCGCCAGGATCTGCCCTTCGAGCTCAACGAGAACGCGATCGTCGAGTACTACTCGCAGAAGCTCTGATCGGGTCGAAGGTGGCGGAGCGCTTCCGCCACCTCCTCGAGCAGCTCCGCGAGCCCGCCCGCCTCCAGGGCGGCGACCACCTCGGTGGTCATCAGCACGCGCGCGCCGGCCTCGTCGCCGGCGCGCAGCCGCGCCACGGCCACCAGGCCGAAGGCCAGCGGCGTCACCGGTCGGGCGTCCAGCAGGCTCGTGCCCAGACGCGCCGCCTCCTCGTGGCCATCCCCCCGCAGCACCAGCAGCAGACGCACCGCCTCGGCGTGGGCACGCGTCTCCGGGGACACGGCCCCGTAGGCGGGCTGCAGGGCTGCGTGGGCCACGTCGTCGCGCCCGGCGGAGGCGTGGGCCAGCGCCAGCCAGGGGGCGGCGTGGCCCACCAGCGCCCGGTGGCGCACCCGCGCCAGCCACCCCACCGCCTCCTCGGCCCCCCCGGACGCCAGCGTCCAGGCCCCACGCTGCAGGGCCGCCTCGGCGCGGAGGGTGGGGGGCACCCACCACCCCGCCGCGAGGGACTCCAGCTCGGCCAGGGCCGACGCGGGATCGACGTCCTCCCGCAGCGCCTCCACGGCGTGCACGAGCCGCCGACGCGCCACGGGCCGTCGACCGGAGCTGCCGATGCCCACGCCCACGAGCGTGGCCACCCCGGCCAGCAGGGGCGAGCCCACCACGACGAGCACCACGGCGAGCAGGAGCAAGGCCCCGGCGAGCGCGAGGCGGGGCGCGAGGTCCAGCCACAGCGGCATCCGCGCGGCACGCACGCGCCCCGCGGCGACCCAGCCGGCCAGGCCCGCCACCACCGCCGCGCCCACCGTGCCCCAGGGCGCCGCCGTCGACGGGAAGAGCACCTCGGCCAGCAGCCCCAGGGCCGCACCCGACAGCGCCCAGGAGCCCGCCACCGGCACCCGGCGATCGGCCGCCCGGGCTCCGGGCCTCACCCCCGCCGCCGGGCGCGGGTGCGCATCAGGGGGACACCGTCTGCCCGGCCTCGGGCAGGGCGCCGAGGGGGCCGAGGGCCGCATGGAAGGCGGCGGCGTGCCGCCCCGGGTCGGTGGCGGTGAGGGCCTCCACGTAGGCCGCCGACGTGCCCGTCATGGGGGCGGGCAGCGGCGCCGCGCGGATCCACGCCTGCTGCTGGGCGTAGGGAGCGGCGAGCCAGCGTGCGCGGATGGCGGGCCAGAAGGCGCCGAAGGACACGAGCCCGATCTTGCCCGAGGCGTCGACCTCCTCCCAGCGCGTGCGGATCGTGCGGTACACGCCGACGCGGTCGGCCACGGACACCCGCAGCGGCTCGCCCCCCTGGACCTCGCGGGCCAGCGAGGCGTACCGGATCCACCCCTCGACATCCATCTCGGTGAGCACCAGCTGGAGGCCGTCGTCGCGGGCCCAGGGAGCGATGGCCGTGCGGGCCACGTCGGCGGCGTCGGGGAAGGTGGCGGCGGGCAGGGCGCCGCCCCCCTGCAGGGTGGTCCACACCATCCGGCTCCGCGTCTCGGCCAGCTGCAGGCCGTGCTCCGACGCGAAGGTGTCGACCACGTCCCCCGCGTCGGCGAGCGCGGCCTCGACCGCGGCACGGTCGTCCGCGGCCCGTGCGCGCAGCTCGCGCAGCACGCGCTGACGCGCAGCGGGCTCCAGCGCGCGGGCGGCGAGGGCCTCGAGGTAGGAGACGGCCACCCGCGCCTCGGCGCAGGGGATGCCCCCGGCCTCACCCGACAGGGTGCCCTGCCCCGAGCCGCACACCGGGGGTGGCGAGGAGCAGCCCAGCAGGGCGGCGAGCAGGCCCGCGCCGAGCAGGGCGCCCATCACCCGCCCCGCATCACGACAGCACCCCGCTCCCCAGGCGCCAGTACGGGCTGCCCTTGAGCTGGGCCTTCACCCGCTCCACGTCGGCCGGGGACAGCTCCATCATCACGGGCTGGCCGGTGTAGGGATCGACCTGCTGCAGGAACCAGCGCTTGCCCGGCTTGTCGGTGAACAGCGCGATGCCGCGGGGATCGCTGTAGACCTCCTTGAGGTCGCTCATGCGGAGGCGGCCGTCGGCGGGCGGCTCGTCCTCGGGGGGGAGCTCCTCGGCCGCCTCCTCCTCGGGCTCCTCGGGGGGCGCAGGCGGCGGGGCCAGGGCCTCGAGCACCTCGTCGATCTCCCAGCGCACCTCGAGCGGCACGGTCTTGCGGCGCTCCTCGAGGTGCGGCACGACCTCGCTGCCCTCCCCGTCGCGGCAGGCGGCCAGCAGCTCGTCCTTGATCGCCTCGCGCTCCTTCCACGAGGCGGCCACGAGCCGTCCCACGATCTCGTCCACGCGCGCGATGACGTCCATCGATCGACCTCCAGCAGGCGCCGTGGGTATCACGCGCCCGGCGTCTCCGCGGGCGACAGGCTGTCGCAGACGGAAGGCCCCCGCCGTGGCGTCCGGGACAGGGTGTCGTGGACCGTCCGCCCCAGGGCCCCCCTCGGCCACAGGCACGGTCCGTGCTACCCCCGCGCGGGCGAGGTCCCATGCCTTCCGTTCGCGCCCTGATCCTGCTCACCGCCCTGCTCGGCGCCTGCGCCAAGCCGCCCGACTCCCTCGCCCGCATCGCGGAGAAGCAGGACTATGGCCAGACCCCGCGGCTGCCGCCGCCGGAGTCGAACAGCTACGCCACGGCGGTGGAGAGCCCCCGGGACCCGGTGGTGGCCGCCCTGGTGCGCGGCAAGCACTACGAGGGGGCCCTCGCGGGTGCCGCCGCCGGCATCGCCCTGTCGATCGCCGAGGGCGAGGGCAGCCTCAACCGCTGGGAGCTGCGCGAGGCCCTCTGGCGCGCCGGCTTCGCCTACCCGGTGCACGACGCCCGGCGCTGGGACACCGTGCTCAACGGCGCGCCGCCCCGCGAGCTCATCGCATGGCTCGAGCAGCTGGCACCCGACGAGCCCATGGGCCTGGTGCGGGCCCGTGGACGGGACCGCGACCACTGGATCGGCATGCGGGCACGGCCCGAGGTGGACCTGGGCGTGCTCCCGCGGCTCACGGAGGTGGGCACGCCGCTGCAGCTGCCGCCCGTGCCCGGCGCCACCTGGCAGGTCGCCGACGGCGGCGGTCGGGTCACCCAGGGCAGCCTCGACCAGGGCGCCCGCGTGCTCCTCGCCACGGCGGGGGAGTGGGTCTTCGTGGTGCGCCGCGACGATCACGACCTCGCGCGCTTCGTGCTGTACGTGGGCATCGACGGGTCTCCCGACCCGATCCTCCGCCTGAAGGGCCCGGTGCCGGCCGTCACGGCCGCCGGGGACGCCGACCTGCTCGCCCGCAAGGTGCTCGAGCACGTGCGCACCGCGTACGCGCGGGAGCCGTGGAAGGCGAGCCCGGTGCTCGACACCGCCGTCTCCCGCTTCCTCGAGCGCCGCCAGCAGGGCGCCGCGGCCGTGCTCTCGGGCCTGGGCTTCCCGCCTGCCGAGGTGGAGGTCTGGGCCTGCGACGACGTCACCGTGCAGAACTGCATCGACTGGTGGCTGTGGGATCCTCGCCGCCGCGACCTGCTCGTCTCCGACGCGGTGGACGGCTTCGGCCTGCAGACGGTGCTCGACGGCGAGGGCGTGCACCTCACGCTCATGCTGGTCGACACCGACATCGCGCCGTGAGCCAGGCGCGGGCCCGGGCCCGCCGCGGCCTCCTGACGCGGTGGGAGCTCGGCCTGGGCGTGCTGCTCGTCGGCGCGCTGCTGTCGTGGGCGATCCCGGTCGTCGCCCGCGCGACCTGGCGTACCCGCTGCGCGGAGGTCGGCCTGCTGATGTCGTCGCTCCAGGAGGCGGAGGAGGCCTGGCGCGCGCGCACCGGCAGCTACGTGGCCGTGGCCGGCCTGCCGCGGTCGGCCGACCGCACGGGCCGTCACCCCGCGCCCTGGCCCGCCACCCTGCCGGCGGGCTGGGAGCCCCCCACCTCCAGCGCCCGGTGCAGCTACAGCGCCACGCCGCAGGACGACGGCCTGCTGCTGGTGGCCACCTGCGACGTGGACGGCGACGGCGAGCGCAGCCGCTTCCGGCTCGGCCCCGGGGGCGACGTGGTGCAGCTCACGCCGGACGGGGTGTGGTGATGCGGCGCGTGGCCCTGGGCCTGGGCGCCAGCCTGGGGGATCGCCGCGCGACCCTCGAGCGCACGGTGCAGCAGCTTGCTGCCGGGCCGCGGATCGAGGTGGTCCGCACCTCCCGCTGGGTGCGCTCGCCCCCGATGCGCGGAGGCACCGCCCAGGGGTGGTTCCTCAACGGCGTCGTGCTCGTACGCACCGACCTGGAGCCCCTCGACCTGCTGGAGCACTGCATCGCGCTCGAGCGGGCCGCGGGACGCCGCCGCGCGCGGTACTGGGGAGATCGCCCCCTGGACGTGGACATCCTGCTCGTCGAGGACTGGTCGAGCACCGACCCGCGCCTCACCGTCCCCCACCCGGGACTCCCCCGCCGGCCCTTCGCCTACTGGCCGCTGAGGGAGGTCTGGCCGGAGGCCGCGGCGCAGCTCCCCGGCCCCCCTCCGCCACGCCACGGTGCCGTGCTCTGCGGGGTGTTTGCGCGGGACGGACGCGCGGCGTACCAAGCCGTCCCGCACCGCCCGGAGCAGCCTCGTGAAGCTCTTCATCGACTCCGCGAACCTGGACCACATCCGCGAGATCCACGGCTGGGGAGTGCTGGCCGGGGTCACGACGAATCCCTCCCTCATCGCGAAGGAGGGGGGTGACTTCCTCCAGACGGTCCACGACATCTGCGAGCTCGTCCAGGGCCCGGTGTCGGCCGAGGTCGTGGCGCAGGACGCCGAGGGGATGATCCGCGAGGGCGAGCTGCTCGCCCAGGTCCACGAGCACGTGGTGGTGAAGGTGCCCATGAGCCCCGCGGGCCTGGCCACCACGCGCGCGCTGTCCGACCAGGGCATCCGGGTGAACGTCACCCTCTGCTTCCAGGCCAACCAGGCGCTGCTCGCCGCCATCGCGGGCGCCACCTACATCTCGCCCTTCCTGGGCCGCCTCGACGACGTGGGCTCCGACGGCATGATCCTCATCGAGGAGATCGCCGAGGTCTACGCGAACGACCCCGACCTCGAGACCTCGATCCTGGCGGCCTCCATCCGCCACCCGGTGCACGTGGTGCAGGCGGCCCGCGCGGGCGCCCACGTGGCCACCATCCCCTACGGCGTCTTCCGCAAGCTCCTCGACCACCCGCTCACCACGTCGGGCAACGAGAAGTTCCTGGAGGACTGGGCCACCGTCCCCGACCGCGACATCGTCGGCCAGGTCGAGCGCTGGCTGGCCCGCGGCCGCTGAGTCTCCCGCCGGTCCCCGGGCCGGTCCCCGACGCCCCTGACGAGGCCCACGCCTCCCCCCGACTTCCCCTGGAGGATCCGTGAAGATCGCCGTCTGCGCCAAGGTGGCGCCCGACACCGCCACCCCCCGCATCACCGCCAAGGGCGACGGGTCCGGCATCGACACCACCGGCATCAAGTTCGTGGTGAGCCCCTACGATCTCTTCGCGGTCACCGAGGGCATCGTGCTCAAGGAGCAGGGCAAGGCCAGCGCCGTGCACCTGTTCACCGTGGGCGGCGACAGCGACGTCACCGTGCTCCGCGGCGGGGCCCTGGCCCTGGGCGCCGAGGACCTCACCCTGGTGGACGACCCCGCCCTGGCCGAGGCCGACAGCCTCGCCGTGGCGCGCTCCCTCGCCGCCGCCATCGGCCAAGGCGAGTTCGGCCTGGTGCTCTGCGGCAAGCAGGCGGTCGACCACGACAACGTCCAGGTGCCGGCGATGCTCGCCGAGCTGCTGGGCTGGCCCCACGTCTCCCTGGTGGACGACCTGGTGATCGACGGCGACGGCTTCACCGCCACGCGCAACGTGGGCGGCGGCGTCGCCGAGGTGGTCAAGGGCACGCTCCCGGCCGTGGTCACCTGCGACAAGGGCCTGGTGGAGCCGCGCTACGCGAAGCTCCCCGACATCATGAAGGCGAAGCAGAAGAAGGTGCACAAGAAGACCCTGGGCGACCTGGGGCTGTCGGCGGCCGACGTGGCGCCCGCGGCCACCTACACCGCCTACGGCGAGCCCCCGCCCCGTCCCAAGGGCCGGATGCTCGAGGGCGACGTGGCGGGCATGGTCGACCAGCTCGTCGACGCGCTCCGCAACGAGGCCAAGGTCCTCTGACCGTCTCCCCTTCTCCCTTCCCCTTCCTTCCCTTCCGGAGTCCCCCATGAGCATCCTGGTCCTCTGCGAGCACGACGGCGGCACCTTCAAGAAGACGGCCACCGAGCTCCTCGGCAAGGCCACCGGGCTGGCCGGCGCCCTCGGCACCACGGTCTCGGCCCTCGTCCTCGGCGACGCCCCCGCGGCGAGCCTCGGCGCCTACGGCGCCACCAAGGTCTTCCAGGTGTCCGGCGACTTCTCGTCCTACGACACCGACGTGGCCGTGGCCGCGCTGCGCGCCGGCATCGACGCCGCCGCGCCCTCCGCGGTGCTGGCCCCCGCCAGCTTCCTCGGCAAGGACGCCCTGCCCCGCGTGGTGGCCCAGCTGGGCACCGGCCAGGGCACCGAGTGCACCGACCTGCGCGTGGACGGCGGGCAGATCGTCGGCCGTCGTCCGATCTACGCGGGCAAGGCCTACTGCGACGTGCGCGTGGGCAAGACCCCCGCGGTGTACACGGTGCGCGCGAACAGCTTCGCCCAGCCGGCCGCCGGCGGGGGCAGCGCCGAGGTGGTGGCCGTGCCCTTCAGCGCGCCCACGCCCCGGCTCACCCTGGTGGAGCGCAAGCGCCCCGAGACCACCGTGGTCGACCTCACCGAGGCCGATCGCATCGTGTCGGGCGGTCGCTCGGTGAAGTCCAAGGAGAGCTACGACAGCCTCATCCGTCCGCTGGCCGCGGCCCTGGGCGCCACGCCCGGTGCCAGCCGCGCCTGCGTCGACGCCGGCTACGCGCCCCACGACCACCAGGTGGGCCAGACCGGCAAGGTGGTCAACCCGAGCCTGTACATCGCCTGCGGCATCTCCGGCGCCATCCAGCACCTCGCCGGCATGCGCACCTCGAAGGTGATCGTGGCGATCAACACCGACCCGGGCGCCCCCATCTTCGAGCACGCCACCTACGGGCTCGTGTCCGACATCTTCGAGACCTGCCCGGCGCTCACCGCCCGCATCCAGGCGCTGGACTGATCCGGTCGCGGCGCGTCCCGGCGGCCGCCGTCGGGACGCCTCCGGCACGCGCCAGGTCGGCGCGTCCGCAGCCGCACGTGCCCCGCCGCGGCGCGCCCGCAGGGGCCTCGTGGGGCGTGCTATGGTCCGCCACGACGCGAGGCTGGTGATCCTCGAGCCCGGTGCCCGTGCAGGTCCTCCCCCGGCGACGCTCCTCGAGGCCACGGCCCTGGAGCTGCGCCGACGACGCGATCTGCGTGGTCTCGTCGCCCTGGTGGAGCGCTGGAGCCAGGTGGGCCAGCCCACCGACGAGGCGAAGCTCCTGCAGGTGGAGGCCCTCCTCCAGCTGTGCATGACCGATCGCGCGTGGACCCGGCTGCGCAGCCTCACCCACCTGCGGGGCGAGCAGCGGCTGCGGGCCCGGGTGCTGACGGCCGAGATGTTCCTCCTGCGCGGCTGGAGCGACCGCGCCCAGGAGGCCATCGCCGAGATCCGCCGGCTCGACCCCCGCGCCCCCGCCCTGGCCGAGCTCCAGGAGCGCGCAGGGGCGCCGCGCACCACGCCGATGGTGCCCGAGAGCGGCGCGCCCACGGACGAGCTCCTCGCGGCGGCCGAGCGCTTCCTGTGCGAGGGGGCCAGCCTCACGGCGCGACGTCTGCTGGAGGGCCTGGCCCGACGGGAGCCCGAGCACCCGCGCGTGGCGGAGCTCCGCTGGGCGATGGCGGGCGACTTCGACCTCGTGGGCAGCACGCTGGCCGAGGTGGTGGAGCGCACGGTGGGGAGCGTGGGCATGCCCGACCTCCACCTCGATCCCGACCTCGACGTGGACGCGCCCACCGACGCGGGCGTGGAGATCGCGCCCGCGGTCACGGGCGGACGCCAGGATCGCCACGCCTTCCCCAGCCTGTTCAAGGGCACGCAGGCCGAGGACGACGTCGACCTGGACGAGGTCGAGAACACCCAGGCGATGCGTCTCGACGAGCTCGCCAGCGACGGCCCCACCTTCGCCGACGGCGGCGAGGACACGCAGGTGATGCACGTGGTGCAGCAGGCCCGCGAGCCCGAGCCCACCCCCGAGCCCCGTCGTCGCCGGAAGGAGGCGGAGCTCGAGGACGAGGACGACGTGGTGGTCCTCGTGCACGGCGGCGCCTCCGCGCCCCCGCCCCGCCTGCGCCGCCCCCTGCCCTCCCCGGCGCCCCAGCCGCGTCGCAAGGCCAGACCCCCGCCCGTGGTGGAGCCCGACGAGCTGGAGCCCGTCGGCGCGCCCGAGGCGCCCCGTCCTCGGCCGATGCTCGACGACGACTTCCCGTGGGTGTGGGTGCTGGCCTCGGCGGCGGTCCTCGGCTGCGCCGGCATCGCCCTGCTGCTCGCGGTGCTGGTCGCCGGAGGGGCCCTGTGAGGTCGCGTGGGGTGGCGTGGCTCCCGATCTGCCTCGCCGCCGCCTGCACCAGCCCGTCGGGCGGCCCCGACGACACCGACACCGACACCGCCGACAGCGACGAGGGGGCGGCCTGGACGCCCGACCGGCTCCTCCTGGTCGCGAGCTTCGGCTACGACCCCGACCAGGACGCCGCGGTCGACGTGCAGGCCGGCGACGAGACCCTGCCTCCGCGCCTGTGGCTGGTGGTGGCCGAGCCCGGCTGGCAGGGCGACCTCTCGGAGCCCCCGAACGCCTTCGTGCAGGCGTGGACCCTGCCCAGCCCCACCCCCGCCGCCGCGTGGGCCGAGGGCGAGGTGCGCTTCGCGCTGGACCTGGGCCAGGGAGAGGCCACCACCCACGGACGCGCCGTGCTCGGGCGTGACCCGGACGCGGTCCTCGCGGCCCTCGCCGGCGCCACCTGGGGACTCGGCGTGCACGACGCGCCCGACGCCGCGGTCGCCACCGCCCTGCAGTCGCGGGGCCTGGATCCGCTGGACTACGCGGGCGCCGGCCTGCGCGGCACGGTGACCGACGAGGCCTACCTGCCCGCCGCTGGCGCCACGGAGGCCCGCGCCGTGGACGAGGCCTTCGTGCTCTCCGACACGCCCCTGGACCGCGCCGCCATGCTGGACGGCGGCGGCCTCGCGCGGGGCTGGTACACGGCGGAGGTCAGCGTGGCCTGGGCCGACGTGGCGGCCCTCCTGGGCCTGGTGCCGTAGGCGCTACCAGGGCACGGCCCAGGCGAGGGTGAGCGCGAGCGCGCCGGCGCCCGCGAGGCCGTAGCTGGTGCCCGACAGCAGGTTCGCCTGGCCCTGGGCCTCCAGCACGGTCTGCTCCTCGAGGGGCAGCGCGTCCTGGGTGAACTGCTCCCGCTGCTGCCAGCCGAGGCCGAAGGTGGTGCCACCGGCGGCCAGCAGGGCCCCGCCGATCACGGAGCCGGCGATGCGCGCGGCCCGTCGGCGCTTCCGCGCCTGCACCGTGTCGGCGTAGCGGGTGACGAGCAGGTCCTCGATGGGCAGGTCGGTCGTGGAGAAGTGGTAGCCGGTGTAGGTGACGCGCTCGCGGGCGTCGAAGACCTGCAGGACGAAGGCGCGGTCGGCGGGCAGGCCGTACTCGCCCAGCAGGCGACCCGAGGCGTCGCGCGGGTCGTCCGGGCGCGGGAAGCGCGTGCCGTCCACCGACCACCCCGCCTCCGGCAGCGTGCGGAAGGCCACGGTCTTGGGCGCCTCGTCGTCATCCACCGCCGAGGCGAAGACCTTCCAGAGCTGGTGCTCCCGCGGCACGCTGTCGTCGGGCTGCCAGGAGGGCTGCAGCAGGTGCACCGCGGCGAAGGAGCGCCGGGCGGCATCCGGATCGCGGTCGACCAGGGCCACCAGTGCGCGCGCCCGGTGCAGCACGAGAGCGTCGCCCACCTCGAGCGGGCTGTCGACGCACAGCGTGAGGCGCCCGAGGCGGTTGCGGGCCACGTCGAAGCCCGACAGGTCGAGGCCCAGCCACGCGGCCTCCACGGCCTCGGCCGCCTCCACGAGACGCGCCCGGGGCTCCTTGGGGCACACCAGCTCGGCGTCCTCGCCCCCCAGGGCGAGCCCCGTCCACAGCAGCAGGGTCCACATGCTCCCTCCGTCTGCCGTCCATCGGACGGTCACACGGCGTGCGCAGGACTCATCGGACCAGGGCGCGCGGACTTCCGCTCAATGACCCGAGGGCGCGTGTCCGGGGTCGGCGGGGGGGGCGTGGTCGTCGGCGTGGGAGGGCTCGACGCCGTGGCCCCCGCCGTGCTCCACGAGGGGGTCGGCGTCGCCCAGCTGGAAGTAGAGCAGCGCGTAGAGCGTGAGCAGGAGGGCCACAGACAGCGTGGAGGTGCCGGTGTCCCAGGTGCGCGCCCAGCGGCTGCCGGGCCCCGTGCGCTGGAAGACCCAGTCGACGACGCGGTCGCGGGTGCCGAAGAGCGCGCCGCGCAGGAAGGCGCCCACCACGCCCACCGTGCGCCCGACGAAGGCGAGGCTGCGCGGCAGCAGGCGCCGCCACACCCAGTCCACGTCGAGCACCGTGGACCGCAGCTCGGGCGGGTAGGCGCCGATGCGGTTCAGCAGCGCGAAGGCCAGCGCCGAGCCCAGCAGCAGCTGGAGCATCGTGACGACGTGGTCCATCGTGTACGGAACGTACGAGGACGGGAAGGGCAGCAGGTCGTAGAGCAGCCACGGCATGCAGCCGAGGATCAGGCAGGCCGCAGCCCCCAGGGCCATCGCCACCTGCATGTGGACCGGCGCCTCGGCGGGCCGCTTGCCCGAGTCGTGCGCGAAGAAGGCGAAGTACGGGATCTTGATGCCGGAGTGGTGGAAGACGCCCGCGCTCGCGAAGAGCAGCGCCAGGTAGGTGAGACGCCACCCCTCCTCGCCCGCCGCACTCACGATCATCGACTTGCTGATGAAGCCCGACGTGAGCGGGAAGCCGCTGATGGCCGCGGCCCCCACCATGGTGAGCACCGCCGTGCGCGGCATCGTCTTGTAGAGCCCGCCGAGCTCGCTGCCCTTGGCCGTGCCCGTGCGCAGCAGCACCGCCCCCATGCCCATGAAGAGCAGGGACTTGTAGAGGATGTGGGCGAAGGCGTGCGCGGCGGTGCCGTTCAGCGCCAGCTCGGTGCCCAGGCCCACGCCCACCACCATGTACCCGAGCTGGTTGTTCAGGCTGTAGGTGAGCACGGTGCGCAGGTCGTTGACGATCACCGCGTAGAAGATCGGGAAGAGCGTCATCGCCGCGCCGATCGGGATGAGCAGCTCGGTGCCCGCGTAGCCCCGCGCCAGCGCGTAGATCGCCAGCTTCGTGGTGAAGCTCGACATCCACACCGTGCCCGTGACCGTGGCCTTCGGGTAGGCGTCCTGCAGCCAGGGGTGAAGCAGCGGGAAGCCCGCCTTGATGCCGAAGGCGAGCAGGATGAGCGTGGTGTCGGCCGAGCCCGTGAGGCCGAGGTGCCCGAAGGCGAGGCCCAGGCCCGCATGGTGCCGCACGAGCACGCCCGCCAGCAGCAGCACGCCCGAGAGCACCTGCACCACCAGGTAGCGGAGGCCGGCGCGGTAGGCCTCCTCGGTGCCCGAGGCCCACACGAGGAAGACGCTGGTGACGGCCGTGAGCTCCCACCACACGAAGAGGGTGACGAGGTCGCCCGCGAAGGCCGCGCAGATCGCCGCCCCCGCGTAGGCCAGGGCGGCCACGTGCTGCACCCGGTCCTTCACGCCGAGGCTGAAGATCGCCGTGATCACCGCGGCCAGGTGGAAGACGATGCCCCAGATCCGGCTCAGGCGGTCGAAGCGCACCGGCTGGAGCTCGAGGCCGTAGACCGACACCGTGGCCACGTCGCCCAGCTCGAAGCCGAGGAGCAGGTGGGCGAAGGACAGGAGCGGCAGGGCCACGAGCCCGACCTGCAGCGCGCGCCCCCGCAGGAGCGCCAGCAGCGGGGCCAGCAGCACCAGCAGCGCGCCCGGCGGCAGGAGCTCAAGGCCCATCGTAGTAGTCCTCGTCGCGCATCAGCCAGGTGCGCAGCCAGCTCGCGCCCAGCACGAGGCCGATGCAGCAGCCCAGCCCGTACAGCGCCTGGAAGGCCGGGATGGACTCGAAGTCGAAGTACGGGTGGCGGGCGTAGGGCAGGAAGCCGGCCAGCACCACCACCACGTACAGCCCCACCACGCCCCAGAAGATCCACCCGCGGTGACGGGGATCGTCCAGCCAGTCGGGCGCCTCGCCCTCGGGACGGGGGCTGCCGTGCGGATCGCTCACGGGACACCTCCGACCACGGGACGCAGCAGCTCCACCACCTGGGCGCCCCCCAGGAAGAGCAGCAGCGACAGGCCGGCCGTGATCAGCGGCGGCACCAGCGTGAGCGTGCTGGCCTCGCGGTAGCCGGCGCGCACCGTGGTGTCGGGCGGCGGCAGGAAGAAGGCCTTGCCCACCACGTCCATGAGGTAGGCGATGTTGAGCAGCGACGAGATCATCAGCACCGCCACGAGGGCCGGCTGGTGGGCCTGCAGGGCGCCGGTGCCCAGGAACCACTTGCTCCATGAGCCCCCGGCGGGCGGCAGGCCGATCACCGACAGCGAGCCCACGAAGAAGGCGGCGAAGGTCCAGGGCATGTACCGACCCAGCCCCACCAGCTCGCTCACCTTCTTGCGGTGGGTGGCCACCATGATGGCGCCCGCGCAGAAGAAGAGCGTGATCTTGCCCGCGGCGTGCATGACGATGTGCAGGCCGCCGCCGAGCAGGCCGTCGGGGGTGGCCAGCGCCGCCCCCAGCACGATGTACGCGAGCTGGCCGATGGTGGAGTAGGCCAGGCGCTCCTTGAGGTGGTCCTTGGTGAGCGCGACGAGGGAGGCGGCGAGGATGGTGAAGGCCGCGGCCCACATCAGCCAGATGCTGGCGCCCGTGCGCGTGAGAAGGTCGAGGCCGAAGACGTAGATCACCACCTTGAGGATGGTGAAGACGCCGGCCTTCACCACGGCCACGGCGTGCAGCAGCGCCGACACCGGCGTGGGCGCCACCATCGCGTTGGGCAGCCAGCGGTGCACCGGCATCAGCCCGGCCTTCGCGGCACCGAAGGCGTACAGGCCGAGCAGGACGGGCAGCAGGCCGTCGTCGACGTGGCCGTCGAGGATGCCCCCCGGCCGGAAGGCGAGCTCGCCCGTGGCCGACCAGGTCCACACGATGGCCAGCAGCAGCAGGCCGATGGACGTGGACATCAGGATGCCCAGGTAGACGCGGCCGGCGCGGCGGGCCTCCTCGTCCTGGTGGTGGGTGACCAGGGGCCAGGTCGACAGGCTGAGCACCTCGTAGAACACGAAGAGCGTGGCGAGGTTGCCCGCGAAGGCGATGCCCAGGGCCGCGCTGATCG
This sequence comes from Alphaproteobacteria bacterium, assembly GCA_020632955.1. Classification (GTDB taxonomy): domain Bacteria; phylum Myxococcota_A; class UBA796; order UBA796; genus JACKEO01. Next base: position 254,309 of record JACKEO010000005.1, on the reverse strand, counting down.
ACGCGCTGAAGAAGACGAAGAAGCGCGTCTGGTGGTGCTCGTGGTGACCGCGCAGGTAGCCCACACCGTACAGCGCGGTGACCGGCCACAGCGAGGCCGCCACCAGCGCGTACACCAGGCCCAGCGGCTCCAGCTCGAAGACGAGCGGCACGCCCGGGGCCAGCTCCACCAGCTCCAGGCGAGGCCGGCCCCCCGCCGCCACCGCGGGCACCAGCGTGGCCAGCAACGGCGCCAGGAGCGCGCCGAGGGCCACCATGCCCCCGTCGCGCAGGTTCGCGCGCCGCTCGCCCGTGAGCGCCACCCAGAGGCTGGTGACCAGGGGCAGCAGCAGCGCCAGCACCAGGGTGGTGGGGCCCGTCACGCGCCCCCCAGCAGCCGCAGCGCGGCCTCGCGGGCCACCCCGGTGGTCCAGGCACCCCACACGCCGAAGATCAGCGAGAGCCCCACGAGGATCCAGGCGGGCAGCAGCAGGTCGACGGGCGCCTCGGCACGGGCGCGCAGCGCCTCGGAGGGCTCGTGGAACCAGGCCGTCTCCACCACCTTGCCCACGTAGACCACCGCCAGCAGCGACGAGAGCAGCACCGCGATGGCCACGGGCCACAGGCCCTCGGCCCAGAGGGCCTCCAGCAGCGCCCACTTGGTGACGAAGCCCGCGGTGAGCGGCACGCCGATCAGCCCGAAGCCGCCCAGCACGAAGGCCAGGGTGCTCACCGGCATCACGCGCCCCACCCCGCGGAGATCCTCGAGGCGCGTGGAGCCCGTGCGGTAGGCCATCGCGCCCACCGCGAGGAACATGCCGCCCTTGGTGACCGCGTGGTTGAAGAGGTGGAGCACACCGGCCGCCACGCCCGCGGGGGTGGCCAGGCTGATGCCCAGGATCATGTACCCGATCTGCGCCACGGAGCTGTAGGCCAGCAGGCGCTTCACGTCGGTCTGGAAGATGGCCACGGCGCTGGCCACGTAGATGCCCGACAGGGCGAGCACCAGCAGCGGCCGGCCCAGGCCCAGCTCCTCGAAGGCGAAGGGCTCGCCGTAGATCCCGAAGGCGAAGCGCGCGAGCACGTACACCATCACCTTGGTGGACGTGGCCGAGATGAAGGCGCTCGTGACGCTCGGGGCGTAGGTGTAGGCGTTGGGCAGCCAGTGGTGCAGCGGCCAGAGCGCGAGCTTGAGGCTGGCGCCCACCGTGATGAAGGCGAAGCTCACCAGCACCGTGCGGCTGTGGCTGACGGGCGGCAGGCGCTGCGCCAGGTCGTCCATGTTCAGCGTGCCGGTCATCTGGTAGGCGAGGCCGATGCCGATGAGGATGAAGGTGCCGCCGAGCGCACCCGCGATCAGGTAGCGGTAGGCTGCCGTGAGCGCGCGACGGTCGGGGCCCAGCCCCACGAGCACGTACGAGGCGAGGCTGGAGATCTCGAGGAAGACGAAGACGTTGAAGGCGTCCCCGGTGATGGTCATCCCGAGCAGGCCGGCCAGGCAGAGGAGGTAGGCGGCGTAGTAGAGATCGTGCCGCGTGGTCTGCAGCTCGGCGGTCAGCGAGCGCCGCGCGTACAGCGACACCACGGCGCCCACGCCCGACACGATGAGCAGCACGAAGGCCGCCAGCGGATCCACCCGGTAGACGATGCCGATGGGCGAGGGCCAGCCCCCCATCTCGTAGATCCAGGGGCCGCCGTCGAGCGTGGTGCGCAACAGCACGGCGGCGCAGGCGGCGGTGGCCCAGGTGACCAGCACCGTCCACGCCCAGGCCCAGGCGGGACGCCGGAGCAGGATGCAGATCGGCGCGCCCAGCAGGGGGAGCACCACCTGCCACGCGGGGAGGTGCTGGACGACGGCGTCGATCACCCGCCGCCCTCCTCGAGGTCGAGCAGGTCGTCCTCCTCGATGGTGCCGAAGGCCTCGTGGATGCGGACGACGAGCGCGAGGCCCAGGGCCGTGGTGGCCACGCCCACCACGATGGCCGTGAGCATCAGCACGTGGGGCACCGGGTTCGAGTAGGTGACCGGACGCGTCGCGTGGGCCTGGGGCGCGTCGTGGTGCCCGCCGTCGTCGTGGTGCTCGTCGTCCTCGTGTCCGTCGCCGTGCTCCGCCTCGCCGTGGTGCGCGGCGTGGGGGTCCTCCAGGTAGATGGCCGCGGTGCCGCCCTCCACCTTGCCCATGGTCACGTACATCAGGATGACGGCGGCCTGGAGCACGTTGAGCCCCAGGATCTTCTTCACCAGGTTCGAGCGGGCCATGATGACGTAGAAGCCCGTCATCATGAGGACCACGACCACCCAGTGGTTCCAGTGCGCGACGACGTCCATGCCTACAGCTCCCGACCGCGGGCCGAGAAGGCGCCCAGGATGCCCACCATCACGCTCGACACCGTGAGCCCCACCCCGAGCTCCACGAGGAAGACGCCCAGGTGCTGGCCGCCCATGCCGAGCACCTCGGGCAGCACGTCGTAGTCGAGGAAGTTCCCGCCGAGCAGCACGCACAGCACGCCCGTGCCGCCGTACACGAGCACGCCGAGCGCCGCACCCACCTCCACCACCCGCGGGGGCAGCACCCGTCGCGTCTCGGCCAGCCCGAAGATCAGGCCGTGGAGCACCACGCCGGCCGCCAGGATGACCCCCGCCTGGAAGCCGCCGCCCGGGCCGTAGTCCCCGTGGAACTGCGTGTAGAAGGCGAAGAGGGCGATGAAGGGGATGAGGGCCTTGCTCACCACCCGCAGCACGGTCTTGCGGATCATGGCGCCTCGGCCTCCGGCACGGGCGCGCCCCGCCGGCGGCGACCGCCGAGCAGCGCGAAGACCCCCACCGCCGCGGTGAGCACCACGCTCGTCTCGCCGAGCGTGTCGTAGCCACGGTAGCTGGCGAGCACCGAGGTGATGATGTTCTGGATGCCCATCTCCTCGCCGCTGCGCTGCAGGTAGTGCGGCGCCACGTGCTGGTGGACGGGCGAGGCCGGGTCGCCGAAGGCCGGCATGTCGAGGGTGCCGTAGAGCAGCACCAGCCCGGTGATCAGCGCCACCACCAGGGGCACCGGCTCCAGCGCCGGCCCGGGCTTCTCCTCGCGCGTGGTGAGCGCCAGGGTGCCCAGCATCAGCACCGTGGACACGCCCGCGCCCACGGCGGCCTCGGTGTAGGCCACGTCGGGCGCGTCGAGCACCAGCATCCAGGAGGCCGACAGCAGCGAGTAGATCCCGGTGAGCATCACCGCGACCAGGAGGTTGCGCGACTGGCCGACCGCCACGGCGACGATCACCAGCAGGCCCAGCAGGAAGACGTCGATCAGCGCGTCGATGACGCACCCTCCTCGTCCCGGGTCCACGGGACGAGCCCGTCGAGCCAGGCCGCCTTGGCGAGGGCGTGCACCGCGGTGGTGCCGCTCACCCAGAGGAAGAAGAGGATCGAGACCAGCTTCACGCTCTGCAGCAGGCCGGGCTTCGCGGCCTCGGCGTGGCCCTCGGCCAGCGCCGTGGCCCACCCGCCGTCGCCCAGCGCCGCCCACACCAGCAGCCCCAGCACCACGAGGCCGGCCCCGAGGGTGTCGGTGACGCCCGAGGCGTGCATGCGGCTGTACACGTCGGGGAAGCGCAGCAGGCCCACCGCACCGGTGATGCAGGCCAGGCCGCCCAGGCCCAGGAGGATGCCCACCACGACCTCGACGATCACGGGCCCTCCTCGCCCGGCGGCGCGAGATCGGCGGCGCCGAGGCCCGGCGCGTGCAGGTACTTGAGCACCGCCAGCGTGCCGATGAAGTTCATCAGCGCGTAGACGAGCGCCAGGTCCAGGAAGTCGGGGCGTCCCGCGAGGTAGCCGTGCACCGAGATGAACAGCACCGTGGCGGTGCCGAAGCTGTTCACGGCCAGGATGCGGTCGAAGATCGTGGGCCCGCGCAGCGCCCGCACGAGGGCGAGCGCCATCGTGACCATCACGGCCACCATCGCCACCGCGAACACGCTCATGCAGGCCCCTCGAGCGCCGTGACCCGACGGTCCATGTCGCCCGAGGCCAGCCCGTCGGCCGCCTCGGCGTGCAGGGCGTGCACCAGGATGTCGTCGTCCTCCATCATCACCGAGATCGTGCCCGGCGTGAGCGTGATGGAGTTCGCGTAGAGCACCCTCCCGGTGAGGGTGGCCTGGGTGGGGGTGACGTGCAGCATCCGGGGCGCGAGGCCCGGGTCGCGCGCCCACACGCGCCGCCCCACGTCGATCGACGACAGCACCACCTGCCAGAGCAGCCACGGCAGGTAGGTGATCAGGCCCGGCCGCACCACGGCCAGCGGGACCCCTTCCCCGTCCACCAGGCCCATCCGGCGGGCGAGCGCCGCGGTGGCGGCCACCGACAGCAGGCCGAGGCCCAGCAGGAGCGCACCCGTGTGGCCCGACCACAGCAGCCAGGTCAGGGCCAACACACCCGCGAGCGCCAGCGTGTGCCGCACGCCCCACCTCCGTCCTGGGCCGTCTAGCGGGGCCCGGGCTCCTGCGCACCGAGGACCGTGCGCTTGCACGCGCAGCGACGGTGGCGTAGCCCGGACGCGGGTGCCCGGAGGCCCCTGTGCGGGTGGTGCTCACGATCGGCGGGACCGAGGAGCCGCTCGACGACGTGCGGGTGCTCACGAACCTGTCGTCGGGCCGCTTCGGAGCCGCCCTGGCGCGGGCCGCCCTGGCGCGAGGCGCCGACGTGGTGGTGCTGGGCAGCCACCGCGCGCTGGCCGATCCCACCGCGCTGCCGCCGGGCGTGCAGCGTCACGCCTTCCGATCCCACCAGGACCTCGACGCGCTGCTGGACGAGGTCACGGCCCAGCCGGTGGACGCGCTGCTCATGGCCGCGGCGGTGGCCGACTATGCGCCGCGCGCCGAGGAGGGCAAGCTCCCCAGCAGCGCGGACAAGCTGGTGCTGCGGCTGCACCGCACACCGAAGCTGCTGGCCACGCTGCGCGCGCGCTGCGGACCCGACACCCGCCTCGTGGGCTTCAAGCTGCTGTCGGGGGTGACGCGCGAGGAGCTGGAGACCGTGGCGCGCGCCCAGCTGGAGGACCGCGAGCTCGACCTCGTCGTGGCGAACGACCTCGCGGAGCTGGGGGGCGCCACCCACCCGGTGCTGCTCGTGGGACGCGGCGGCACGCGGCGGGTGGAGGGCCTTCGCGACGAGGTCGCCGACGCGGTGGTGGACGCGGTGATGCAGGTGCCCGTGCCCGACGGACCCTGGCCCACCGTCCTGGGTCCGCGTCGGGCGCGGGGGCGCGTGTGGTGGCAGGTGGCCCAGGCCCTGGGTCCCGTGACCGCCGAGGCGGAGGACCCGGCCGCCCTGCTCGCGTGCCTGCGCACGCCGCCGTGGCGCCCGGTGGCGCTGCCCACGCCCGCCGGTCGCGTGGTCGGCCTGGGCGAGCTCGACGCCGTCCGCATGGTGGAGGCCTGGCAGGCGCTCGCCCACGCCCTCGGCCCTGCCGCGGTGCCGCTGCTGCACGAAGGCACCCTCGTGGCCGGCGCGCGGCGCGTGGCCGGGGGGTGGGAGGTGCACGACACGGGCCTGATGCCGGCCACGGCGTGGGCCCTGGAGGTGCTGCCCGTGCTGGAGGGGACCCTGCACCTCCCGCCCTCGCTCGCCGCCGCGCTCGCCCCGCTCGGCCTGCGCGCCCTGGGCGACGCCGGAGCGCTCGTGGAGGTGCTGCCGCCCTGGGCCGATCCGCAGCGGGCCGCCGCCGCGTCGGCCTGCCTCGTGGACCTGGCGCGCGGGCTGGTCCTCGTCGGGGAGCGTCGCGTGGCCCCCGCGGGCGGCCTCGCCTTCCCCGGCGGCCGCGCGGAGCCCGGGGAGGAGCCCGAGGCCACCGCCCGCCGCGAGCTGCGCGAAGAGACGGGGATGGACGCGCCCCCGGGCGCTCCCTGGTGGCGCACCACCACCTGGCAGGGGGGCGCCACGGCCTGGGAGATCACCTGCTGCACCTGGCTGGCCTGCGCAGGCGCCGACCCGCCCGCCACGGCCGAGCTCGTGGCCGCGTGGCGACCCCTCGCGGCGGTGCGCGACGACCCGCGCACCCTGCCCGGCGTCCGGGTGGTGCTCGATCGTCTCCAGCGGCGGGTCGACACCATCTGAGGGCAGCATGTACGCTGTCGCTGGTGTGCGCGGGAACCGCCGGGTACACCGCTCCGTCCGACGTCCCCGGGGCCCGCCGTGCGCCGACTCGCCGCCGCCTTCCTGCTCGCCGCCCTCGGCTGCGCTCCCGGCGCGACCGACGACAAGGCCGACGACACCGACAGCGGCGTCACCGACTCGCGCGACTCCGGTGACACCGAGGACACCCGCGACTCGGCGGACTCCACCGACCCGGGGACGGGCGACACCACCGACACGTCCACGGGCGACAGCGGCGACTCCGGCCCCGCCGACTCGGGCGACAGCGGCGACTCCGGCACCGCAGACAGCGGCGACAGCGGCACGGGCGACTCCGGTGACAGCGGAGACTCCGGCAACAGCGGCGACAGCGGCGACAGCGGCGACTCCGGTCCCGGTGACTCCGGCGACTCCGCGGCGGGCGACTCCGGCGACTCCGGTCCGCCGCCCACGGCCGTGTGCGTCACGAACCTCGACGAGCCCAACAACGTGCGGCGGCAGGCCACCGACACCCTCGCCTTCCAGGCGGGCAACACCTTCCAGACCGTGCGCCACCTCGACGGGGCCCAGCGCGACCACGACGTGTACCGGGCCGACCTCCCGGCCTCGTGCACGGTGAAGGTCACCGTCACGCCCACCAACCCCGTCTACGCGCTGTCGGTCGACCTCCGCACCAGCGTGGGCCAGGCCACCCTGTCGCGGGGCGTCGCGGGCGCCGTGACCACGAGCTGGTTCAACGACACGGCCGGCTACAGCACCGTGCTCGTCGACATCTACGCCAGCACGGCGGTCGGGCTCTGCCTCGAGTACACGCTCGACCTGCAGATCGACTGCACGGCACCCGACCCCGGGGCCGACCTGCCCGACGACTCCTGCTTCGAGGTCGATCCCCTCGAGCCCAACGATCGCCAGGGCCTGCCCACCCCCACCGGGCTCGATCAGGACGGCGACCGCTACCGCGCCACCCGCATCTTCCTCGACAGCCTCCAGGGCGACCTCGACCGCTACCGCGTCGACATCCCGCCCGGCTGCTTCGTCGACGCGAGCATCAGCTTCGACAACAGCCAGGGCAACCTCGACCTGGCCGTGGTCTACGGCATCCTGTGGTCGGAGGGGGTGCTGGAGGCGGCGCTGGTGCCCTCCGCCGTGGGCACGAACGACACCGAGCGCGTGCTCTACCGCAACGGCGGCTCCTCCCCGCTGTCCACCGAGGTCGTCGTCTTCCCGGGCGCCACCGGGCAGGCCTGCAATGCCTACGACATCGACATCCGGCTCACCTGCAGCGTCACGCCGCCCAGCAGCGCGGTCACCTACTGCACCACCGTGGATCCCACGGAGTGGACCGGCCTGGTGGCCATCCCGCCTCCGCCCACGGGCCGCCTGCTGGTGGTGGGCCGCCCCACCGGCCTCGACCTGGGCGGCGACACCTACGTGCGCACCGGCATCCCCGTGGACTCCGCCTTCCTCGATCAGGACGTCTTCACCGGCCTCGTGCCCCCGGGCTGCACCCTGTCGGCCACCATCGACTTCGACGCCACCAAGGGCGACCTCGACGTGCTCGCGCGCGGCTTCGACGGCACCGACGTCTTCCTGACGCAGACCACGAACAGCGGCGAGAGCTTCACGTACACGCGCCCCGCCGGCCAGGACCCGATGCCCTTCTACCTGGTGATCGACCCGGCCGACGGCGTGAGCACCTGCAACACCTTCGACCTGAACCTCGGGCTCACCTGTCCGGTGGTGACGCCGCCCTAGCGCCCGCCGAGGGCTCCGCGTGGGCAGGCCTGATCCCGGCCTCCGCGGAAGCCCCGAGCTCGGCCTCTGCGGCAGGCCCGATCTCGGCCTCGCCGGCCTGGAGCCGCTCCTGCACCCCCGCGGCGTCCACCGGACGGCCCCAGGGCTCGGCCGCGCGATCGAGCGCGAGGCCGGCGCGCAGGCGGTCGGAGGCGCCCTTCACGCCCGCGGCCTCCAGGGCGTCCGCCACCTCCTGGCCCAGCTGCTCCAGCGCGTACATCGTGCGCAGCGGCGCAGCGCGGCCCGCGTCCACGTCGCGCTGGAGCGCGTCGAGACGCGCGAGGCCCCCGCGGACCAGCCCCTGCCCGTCACGCGCCGCCGACGAGGGCGCCTGCTCGAGGGCGCCGAGCCAGGCATCCTCCACGCGAGCGCGCTGCCCGGCGAAGGCGGCGGCGAGCATCTCGACCTCGCCTGCGGGCACCGCACCCGGCAGCCCCGGTGGCGGCCGCTCCATGGGCTCATCGGCGGGCGCGACGGCGTCCGTCGGCATGGCCGCGGTCCGCGCAGCCGGCGCCACCGGCGTGGTCCCCTGCCCACGCACCGGGGGGGCGGCGTCGGCTGCGACGTGGAGCGCGTCCTCCTCTGCCGTCCACGAGGCCCACCCGACCACCGCGCCCGCGAGGACCAGGCCCATGCCTGCCGCCACCATCCGTCCACGCTGCACCCGGACCTCCGCGCCGCCGTCCGTCTGACACCTCTCTCTCACCCGGGCGCCCTCGTCGAATGGACGAGGGACGACAGCGTCCCATCCGCGTGTCCCGACCCGGAGGACCTGTGTCCACCCACCTCGACCTCGTCACCCGCCAGCTCCGCCACCGCCTGCACCGCGAGGGCGTGGGGCTCGTGATCACCAGCCTCGTGGTGGGCGGCCTCGGTGGCGCGCCCGTGCTGACCATGCTGGCGCCCGACCTGCGCGACGAGCCGGTGTTCGAGGTGGCGCTGCCGCGCGAGCGGGTGGCCGCCTTCATCGTGCTGGCCTCCGAGCTGCCCGAGGAGCCCGAGGAGCCCGAGGCCGACGAGCCCGAGGCGCCGGCGGTGGCCGAGGCTCCCCCGCCGCGCCGCAGGGCGCGCCGTCCCGAGCCTGCCCCCGCGCCCGAGCCCGTCCCCGAGCTCGCCGAGGAGGTGGCCGCGGTGGAGATCCCTGCGACCACCCCGGAGCCCGAGCCTGCGGCGACCGAGGCGCCCGCGGACGACGCGGTGGCCGAGGCGGACGGCGACGCCGAGGGCGAGGACGAGGGCAGCGACGAGGACGAGGACGAGGGCGAGGAGGACGCGGCGCAGGACGAGCCGGTGGCCGCCACCTCCGCCCCGCCGCGGCCCCGTCGCAACCGCTGCGGTCCCGACAACCCCGCGATCCGTCCCCTGGGTCCCGACCGCTTCGAGGTGGAGCGCGAGCTGGTGCTGTACCACACGGCCTCGCTGGCCCGGATCCAGGCCCTGGCCGGCGGCGGTCCCTTCCGCGACAAGGACAAGGGCGTCAAGGGCTGGCAGATCCGCAACTTCGGCTGCAACAACCCCCTGTTCAAGGGCGGCCTGCGCAACCGCGACGTCATCCAGGCCGTGAACGGCCGCAAGACGAACACCGTGGTGCAGATCCTCGGCATCTGGCTCGGCCAGCGCCACCGCAGCGACTTCGAGGTGCAGGTGCTCCGCAAGGGCCGTCCCCTCACCCTGCACTACCGGCTGATCTGAACGGGATAGGAAGCCCCCAGGAGGCCGTCCTGCTGCGCCGCCTGCTCATCGCGCCCATCCGAGCGTACCAACGCTTCCTCAGCCCGATGCTGCCGCCCGCCTGTCGCTACACGCCCACCTGCTCGGCGTACGCGGTCGAGGCGATCGAGCGGCACGGGCTCCGCGGCGTCTGGATGGCCGTGAAGCGCATCGCCCGCTGCCATCCCTTCGCCGCCGGCGGGTACGACCCGGTGCCGCCCTGCGGGCACGCCCACCACGCCCACGAGGAGGGCGCGTGATGCTCGCCGGGGCCCTGGGGCTCGTCGCCAGCCTGCAGGCCGCCGAGGTCGCGCCGCTCCTGGCCGAGGTGGAGCACCTGCTGCCCCAGGTGGAGGCCCTGCGGGAGCTGCCCTTCGCCCACGCCGTGCCCGTCTTCCTCGAGGACCCCGACCAGGTGCGGGCGCACGTGATCGCCGACGCCGCCGAGCCCGAGGCGCTGCGGCAGCTCGAGGCGCTGCGCCTGTCGCTGGCCGCCTTCCACCAGCTCGACCGGCGCACCGACCTGGGCGCCGTGGTGGCCGACGTCCTCACCGACCAGCTCGGCGGCTACTACGACCCCGAGGAGATCCGGCTGGTGCTGGTGCGGCGCGGCGACACCTTCGCCGAGGACGCCATCGGCGAGGGCAGCGAGGAGGCGATGGTCGCCGCCCACGAGCTGGTGCACGCCCTGCAGGACCAGCACTTCGACCTGTGGACGCTGCACCACCGGGACTTCCGCTCGTCGGACGCCGAGGCCGCCACCGTGGCCCTGGTGGAGGGCGACGCCACCTACGCCATGCTCCGCCTCACGCTGGGCGACCGGGTGATCGGCCTGGACGGCCTCGACGAGGCCACCTTCCACGAGGCCTTCGTGCGGGGGCAGCTCGAGGGTCCCTACGAGGATCCGGTGGCCCGCCTCCCCAAGCCCGTGCGCGACGGCCTCTTCGCCCCCTACGTGGTGGGCACGGCCTTCGTGCGACGCCTGGAGCGGCTGGGCGGCTGGGCGGCCGTCGACGGCGCCTTCGCGCGTCCTCCGCTGTCCACCGAGCACATCCTCCACCCCGAGCGCTGGCTCGCCGGCGACGATCCTCCGCTCTACCCCGTGCTCCCCGACGTCTCGCGGCGCCTCGGTCCCGGGGTCACGCTGGAGGTGGACGACGTGGTGGGCGAGCTGGGCATCCGGTCCCTGCTCGCCACCCGCGGCCTGGGCGAGGCGTCGGCGGCACGCTTCCCGGCGGCCGACGGCTGGGGTGGCGACCGCTACCAGGTGTACCGCGACGGCCTCGGGCGCACGCAGGTGGTGTGGCGCACCCTCTGGGACACCGAGGCCGACGCCGCCGAGTTCGCCGAGGCCGTGGGCGCGCTGGCGCTGCCCCCCGGGCGGGCGCGTCCGCCGCGCAGGGCCCGCGCCCGCCAGCGCACGGGCACCTGGACCGTGGACCACGCCGGCCGCGAGGTGGTGGTGCTGGTGGACGTGCCCGCGATCCTGGCCTCCACCGTGCTCGCAGCCGTCCGGGGTCGACCCGCGGTCGCGCTGGTCGATCTGGACCAGGTGTCGTCACCCCGCCCCGAGCCCCGCAAGGTCGTCGCCCCCTCCGCGATCGACGCCGCGCCCTGAGCGGCACCACGCCGCGATAGCCACCCGCACCCGGAGACGCCGTGCGCTTCCTCCTCCTCGCCCTCCTCGGCCTGCCGCTCCCCGCCCTCGCAGGCACCTGCGCCATCAAGGTCCACGAGACCGAGACCGGCGCGCGGACGGAGCCAGGGAAGTCCAGCGAGCACCTCTTCCGCGTGGGCCGCTGGCCGGTGCGCTTCGTCGGCCTGCAGACCCGCCAGGACGACGGCGCGTGGCGCTGGCAGCTGCGGCTCGAGCGGCGCAAGGACGACGCCTGGGACGTGATCGTCGAGCAGGACCTGCGCACGGGTCCGGGCCTCGACGTGGTGGTCGAGACCGACTCGCGACTCGGTCCGGTCACGCTCCGCTGTCGCGACTGAGGCCCACATGTCTCCCGACGAGCTGCAGGTACTGGTGGACCAGCTCGACGAGCTGCTGTCGAGCGGTCTCGACGACCCCGAGGAGGCCCTCGAGGTGGCGGCGATCGCCGGCATGCTCGCCCGGGTGGGCACTCCCGCCGCCACGCTGGCCGAGGCCGAGGCCTGGCGCGTGGGCCCGGGCGGCGCCCTGCTCGACGAAGCCTGGGACCTGGTGGACGCCGACGCCTACCTCGAGGCGATCGACGACTGCGCCAGCGACCGCGCCACCGACGAGGAGGTGGAGGAGGCGCTCCTCGACCTGGACGAGCTGGTGGCGGCGGCCGTCTGGTGCGGACGCACGTCGGTGGTGGCCCGCGTGACGGCCTCGGTGGAGCGCACCATCCGTGACGTGCCCGAGCCCTTCGCGGCCCTCGCCGGCCAGGGGCGGGAGCTCGCGCGCCTCCGCGCCGTGGCCGAGCAGCTCGACGTCTACGGCTTCTGGCTGGCCGTGGCCGACGCCGGCGAGCACCTCGACGACTGAGGGCGCCCCCCCCCCGGCTACGCCCCCAGCAGCCCCAGCCAGGACGCGACGAGCAGGGCGAGACCGGCGACGAGCCCTGCGGCGACGAGGGGCACCACGGCGCCCGCCTCGGCGGCCTCCTCCTCGGCGCGCACCAGGGCGGCGAGTCCGCGGAGGTCCCAGGCGCGCGCGGCGTCGAAGCGCGCCCGGTCCACGCCGAGCTCGCGGGTCATCCGTGCCTGCAGCGCGGTGAGCGCGATGGAGTCCACGCCCTGCCAGGCCAGCGGGACATCGGCGGCGAGCGCGCGCCCGTCCCCCAGGATCTCCGCCAGCCAGCCGCGCAGCAGCCCCTCCGGGTCCTCCCGCGACGGCGGTGCCCCCTCCTCGGGCCAGCACCGCGTGCGCGCCCACGGCAGCGGGTCCCAGTCGCCCCGGGGGGCGGAGGCCGGCGCCGGCGCCACCACCGCGTGGGCCGCCTGCCCCGTCATGCCGTAGGCGTGCACCGCCACCCGCGCCTCCGGTGCCAGCAGCGCGTCCCGTCGCAGGGTCCAGTGGGTGCCGAGCACGTCGAGCGGCCGCTCGGGCACGGGCGTGGGCAGGGCGCGCCCGCGCGACACCATCAGCAGGGCCGCCACGAGCCCCACGAGCCCCGACGCGGCCTCGGTGTGGCCCAGCACCCCCTTCGTCGCCCCCACGGGCAGGGGCGCGCCGCGCGCACCGTAGGCCTCACCCAGCCCCTGGAGCTCCAGCGCGTCGGCCACCGCCGAGCCGATGCCGTGCACCTCGAGGGCCCCCACGGCGTCGACGTCCACCCCTGCATCCTGCAGCGCGGCGGCAGCCACCTCCGCGTGCTGGCGCGCGCTCGGGGCCCCCAACGCCACCGTGCGTCCGGGCCCGGCCACGGCCGACCCCTCCAGCACGCCCAGCACCGGTCGCCCCTGCGCCACGGCGTCATCCAGGCGCTGGAGCAGGAGCACCACGCACCCCTCGGCGCGGACGTAGCCGGCCCCGTCCGACGCCAGCGGGCGCAGCTGGTCGTCGAGCAGCCCCAGCGCCGCGTAGTGGGCGTGCAGCACCGGATCGACGAGCACGCTCGCCGCGCCCACCAGGGCGAGGTCGCACTGCCGCGCCCGGAGCAGGCCGAGCGCGAGGTGGGCCGCCGACAGCCCGCCGGCGCAGCTCGCGTCCACGGTGAGCGCGGGGCCGCGCAGGTCGAAGCGGTGGGCGATGCGCGTGGCGAGCGCGCCGCCGAAGGACCCGAGGGAGGCGTGGGGGTGGCCGAGGTGGCCGCCCCGGAGCGTGCGCGCCTCCCAGCCGGTCTGGTCGTGGCCGACCACCACGGCGCAGCGGCCCTCGCCCTCGGCCACGCCCGCCTGGGCCAGCACGGTGGCGGCGCCCTCCAGCAGCAGGCGCCCCTGGGGGTCGGTGAGCCGGGCCGCGTCGGCGGGCAGTCCGAGCCGATCGAGGTCCACGCCGGCCACGTCGTCGAGCCAGCCCGCCACCGCATCGGGGACCCCGTCGTCTCGCCGCGACGCGGGCGGCGGACCCCACACGGGCTCGCCCGACGCGAGGCGATCCCAGGTGGCGTCCAGCGTGGTGAGCCCGCCCGGCAGCCGTACCGACACCCCGACGACCGCGGCGGGTGCACGCTGTCCGGCCACCTGCTGCTTGAGGAGCCGGAGCTCGCGGAGCGCCTCCCGGACCACCTCGGCTGAGCGGTCCTGGTCCACCGCCGGCCCTCCGTGCGCGCGTCGCGCGGGTCAGAACCGGAAGTACAGGAAGTCGGGCGCCCTGTCACCTGCCATGGCGAGCACGAGCACGGCGGCCACCGCCCACCAGGCGCCATGCCCCACGAGCCCCCAGCGCGACCTCGCCAGGGCGACCTGCGCGCGCGGGCCGATCCAGGCGCCGAAGATCAGCACCACCAGGGCCACGGCGAGCGGCCCGGCCGTGGCCAGCGCGGCGTCGGCCTGCAGCCCGGACTGGTTGCCCAGCAGGGCGCCGAGGTGCTCCCGGGCGCGGAGGAGCGAGGAGTCCCGGAAGAGGATGCCGGTGGGGATGAGCACCACCAGGGTGTGCAGCGCGATCGCGGCCGCGCGGGCCACGCGCGAGCCCGACCAGCCACGCGGCAGCAGCGGCCCCGCGAAGGTGGCCACCAGCGCCGACGCCGCGTGCACCAGGCCGAACACGAGGAAGCGGACCTCCAGGCCGTGCCACAGACCGATGACCACGTAGGTGGCCACCAGGGCGCCCGCGAGCCGGAGCGGGCCCGCGGTGCCACCCCGCGCCAGGGGGGTGAAGACGTGGTCGCCCACCCACCGCGTGAGCGTGATGTGCCAGCGCCGCCAGAAGTCGGGCGTGGACAGGGCGAGGAAGGGGCGGTCGAAGTTGTGCGACAGGCGCACGCCCAGCGCGTGGGCCACGCCGCGGGCCATGTCGGTGTAGCCGCTGAAGTCGGCGTAGAGCTGCACCCCGAAGCCCACCCCGCCCACGAGCACCATGCCGGGTCCCGGATCGGCGGCGAGCAGCATCACGTCGACGTGGGTGGCCACGGCGTCGGCCACGCAGACCTTCTTGAAGGCGCCCCAGGCGGCCAGGGACAGCCCGCGCGCCAGCCGCGTGGGATCGAGGGTGCGGCGCTGCTCCAGCTGGGGGAGCAGGTCGGACCCCTGCTCGATCGGACCCGACACGAGCTGCGGGAAGAAGCAGACGAAGAGCAGGTAGTCGACCACGTCGCGGCGCGCGCGGAGGCGGCCGCTGGCCACGTCGAGCGTGTAGCCCAGGGTCTGGAAGGTGAAGAAGGACAGGCCCAGCGGCATGCCCAGGGCGAGCACCTCGTGACTGGCCGGGAGCCCGATCGCCTCCAGGGCCAGCGCCGCGGGCTGCACGAACCAGTCCTGCAGCTTGAAGAGCAGCAGCACGCCCAGGTTGCCCACCACGCTCGCCGCGATCACCGCGCGCCGGCGCTGCGGGCGCGCCTCCAGCTCGAGGCCGCAGGCGTAGTCGAGCAGCGCACTGGCCAGCAGCAGGCCCACCAGCAGCGGGTGGGTCCAGCCGTAGAAGACCAGGCTCGCCCCGAGCACCCAGAGGTTCTGCGCCCGCACGGTGCGCAGCGCGGCCTGCACCGCGATCACCACCGCCACGAGCATCACGAACGGGGCGGAGATGAAGCTCATCGCGCGGGCACCCGTTGCAGGCCCAGGCCCTCGAGGGCGTCCGCGATGGCCGTGGCGAACGGCACGGCGCCCGCGTGGGACATGTGCAGCGGATCGCGGAAGGCGTCGTCGGGCAGGGTCAGTCCGGCGAGGTCCACGTAGTGGGCACCGCGGGCCTCGAGGAAGGCGCGCAGCCCCCCGGCCGCGGCGTCGAGGTCGCCCACGTCGAAGGGCGCGCCCGGCGCCACCGGCGCACGCACCACCACCACCGTGGCCTCGTGGGCCGCCGCGAGCTCCACGAGGGAGCCGAGCAGGGTGGCCTCGGGGTCCACCAGGGTCTCGAAGCGCGTCAGGAAGCGCTCGTAGCGCTGCACCGCATGCGGATCGATGGTGCGCATCTGCTCCAGCGGCGGCGGCGCGAGCACGTCCCAGGTGGCGTCGATGCGCCGCTCGATCTCCCGGGCGTCGCCGCCCCGCGTGGCCCGCAGGGCGAGACCCCGGAACAGGTGGGTGACCTCGTCGACGGCGCTGCGCGCGCGGGCCTGCAGGGCGAGGGTGCCCGCGTGGGCGCCCACCGGCGCGAGCTCGTGCTCGGACTCGTCGCCCACCAGCTCGCGGGCGAAGGCGATGCGGTCGTGCTGCGCCGGCAGATCGGCCTCGAGGATCTGGCCGAGCGTGCCCACCACCAGCACCACGTCGGGCCGGGCGCCCACGCGGAAGACGCGATTGCGCAGGGCCAGGTACCACACCGGAAGCGCCGCGTTGTTGACGGCCACGGTGACCATGCGGGCCGGATCCCGCCCGAGCCGCTCGGCGAGCGCGTCGAGGTCCACGTCGTGGGTGGCCACCGAGGCACCCAGCACCACCATCTCGGGGTCGAGACGCGCCACCACCTCCGCCTGCGTGGCCGCCTCCCCCGTGGGTCCGCCCCGCGCCGCCCAGGACGTGACCACCCCGACGGCCACCACCGGCAGCGCGAAGGCCAGCAGCCAGGCAGCCAGCGGCGGGGTGGTCTGCTGCAGTGGCCCTCCTCCACGAAGCACCGGCACCGCGCAGGCATGGACCGCGATACCCAGCGTGGTCTAACGTGCAGCGTGTCCCCGCCGACCGGGGATCGTGGAGCCCACCCCCGATGCGTGTCGCCGCCGGACTCGACCTGGGACACGAGAGCCACGCGTGGCTGCTGCTGCGCGGCGTGGCCGTGGCCCAGCGCCTCGGTGCTCCCCTCGATCTCGTGTACGTCGGCACCGGCGACGCCCACCTCGCGCGCCTGCAGGAGCTCCTGCGGGAGTCGGTGCCGGAGGAGGTCCGCGGCGAGGCCCGCCTGCTCGCGGGCGACCCCGCCGACGCGCTGGTGCAGCTGTCGAGCCAGGTGGACGTGCTGGTGGTGGGTCCCCGGGAGCCTCCTGGACTGGAGCGGCTCTACCTCAACCCCATGGCCGTGCGCGTGCTGCGCAACACCTACGGGCCCGTGTACGTGCCGCGCAGCGAGCGGCTGGGCGACGGCCCCGTGCGCATCGTGGCCGGCATCGATCTCAAGGGCGACCTCGTGGAGCCGGTGGTGGCCGCCATCGCGCACTGGGCCGAGGCCCTCGACGCCACGGTCGACCTGCTCCACGCCATCCCCCGCAGCCTGCCGCCGGTGCGCCGCCCGGAACTCAAGGAGGCCGTGGAGCGCGCGTGGCGTCAGGCCCACGAGGGCGAGGTGGCCGCGCTCACCGCGCTGCTCGGGAGGCTGCCGGAGGCCCGGCGGGGCGAGGCGCTGGTGGTGCCCGGCGAGGCCGAGGACGCCCTGGTCGACGCCTCCGAGACCCACGACCTCGTCATCGTGGGCAACCGCGACCGTCGCGGCATCGAGCGCTTCCTGCTGGGGGGCGTGGCCCGCGTGGTCGTCGTGCGCTCCGCAGCCGACGTCCTCGTGCTGCCCACCCAACGCATGGTGCCCGCGCCGAAGGGCTGACCCCCAGGACGCAGGCACCGTGCACCCACCCGGCCTGCCGGCGGACGGATCCGCCGGCAGGAGGATGGTTCAGTTCGCGGGGTAGAAGAGCACCGGGTCGGCCACGCTGACGTCGGGGTCGCCCAGCTCGTTCGCCTTCACGCCGTAGGACGAGACGGTGAAGAGCACGTCCTCCACGACCACCGAGCGACGGACCTGGGCGCTGCCCCACCAGCCCTCGTCCCAGCCGCACGAGCCGTAGACGTCCCAGTCGTACCAGCGCTCGTAGAGGCACTCGCTCTCGTGCACCAGGTCGGCATGGTCGACGCGGCCCAGCTCCGCCACGCCGGCGTCGGGGTCCACCAGGAAGCTCACCGTGCCGGCGAAGCCGTCCCAGCGCCCGGTGTTCTCGTCGTAGGTCTCCATGCTCGCCGGGATGGTGAGCACGCCGCGGTGCAGGGTGAAGGCGTGGTGGTCCCACAGGGCCTCCGACCAGCTCCAGCTCCAGCCCTGGCGCCCCGGCTCGTCGAGCACCAGCTGGTGCCTGAGCGAGGGCTTCGACAGGTCGCGCACGTCGAAGATGTTGACCGCCAGGCCGAAGACGTTGCCGTCCTCGTTGCCGTCGCGGCCCACCCCGATGAGGTGACCGTCGCCGAGCGGGTGCAGGTAGGAGCTGAACCCGGGCATCTTCAGCTCGCCCACCACGCGGGGACGGGTGGGATCCGACAGGTCCATCGTGAACAGCGGATCGGTCTGCCGGAAGGTGACGACGTAGCCCTTGTCGCCCATCATGCGGACGGCCTGGACCGTCTCGCCCGGGGCGATGCCGCCCACGTGGCCCACCTGCACCAGCTCGCCGTCGCCCTCGTCCTCGAGCACGAAGACGTTGTTGGCGGGCTCGGGACGCTCCTGGCGCGCCGCGTCGGGGCTGGCCTCGGGGGCCTCGTCGTCGCTGCCACCGCTGTCGCCGTCGGAGCCGCCGCCGCTGCTGCTGGACCCGCCGGAGGTGGGCTCGTCGGAGGGGGCCGGCTCGGCCACGTCGACGCCCACGCCGAAGCCGCCACTCCACCAGGAGTCGGTGGTGACCACGCGGAGGAAGCCCTCGTGCTCGCTCATCGCGAACTGGTCGTAGAGCCAGCCGTCGACGGCGCCGCTGCCCACGTAGGCGGGCTCGTCGCCGCCCAGGCGGAACTTGTGGACGTGGCTCGCGCCGTCGTCCTCCCAGCCCCACCACCAGCGGCTGCTCTGGGCCACGTAGAGGTTCTCGGTGGAGGCGTAGACCGTCCAGCCGTTGGCCATGAGGCCGGTGGCGGCGGCGTCACCACTGCGCGCGTCGAGCTGCACCACCGAGAGCATGGCGAGATCGGTGTAGGGCTGCGGCACGTAGATGTCGGAGCAATCGTACATGCTCTCGGCCGCCGCACCGGCGGTGGGCCGCCACTGGGGCAGCAGCGAGGCCACGTCGACGCCCTCGAAGGCGCGCTCGACGTAGGGCCGCAGCACGTTCTTCGCCTGCTGACGCCAGACCTCCCAGGCCAGCGGGTCGTTGGACTCCCAGGGCTGCTCGGGCAGCTGCGGGGGCTCCTCGTCCTGCAGGTCGAGCTGCGACCACACGTCCATGTACTGGTTGAGCACCAGGTAGACCGTGCCGTCGACCATGCGGGCGTCGGCGACGTAGCCCTGCACGTCGAGCGTGCGCTTCACCTTGGGCGCCGCCGGGTCCTTGATGTCGACCACCAGCACGCGCGTGACGTCCCAGCGCTCGCCGAGGCTGTCGGGGGCGGACTCGCGGCCCCCCTCGTCGAGCTTGTCGACCGCGGGCTGCATGGTGACCACCGCCAGGTCGCCCACCACGAAGAGGCCCTGGGCCCAGCCATCGAGCGGGAGCGTGGCCAGCTTGCCCACCGCGTCGGCGGGGAAGGTGCGCACGAGGTGCAGCGCGCGATCCTGCGCCACCACCATGAGACGGCCCTCGTCGGCCATCTTCACGATGTCGATCTCGTCGACGTCCTCTTCCTGCACGTTGGTGGTGCTGTAGTCGGTGGGCGCCTCGGCGCCGTTGTCGCCGTCGCCGCCGGCCGCGTCGCTCGTGGGCGCGCCCACGTCGAGCGCATCGTCCTCGGCGACCCCGCCGCGCACGGCGTAGCCGTAGCCGTAGCCGCCGACCGCGCTCTCGAGCAGGGTCTCCTGCAGGCGGAGCGAGAGGTCGTCGCAGGTGGCCATGCGACGCAGGGAGGCCGCGTGGTCGAAGACCGGCGCGCTGCCGTTGCCCGCGCAGCCCGCGGCCAGCGCGAGCGCGACGATCGGGCCTGCCCGCCGCCGGATGGGATGTGGGTTCGTCATGGGTCGTCTCCTCGTGCCCCGGGGGGAGCCTAGCCGGCGCCGGGCGTCGCCGTCCAAGAAAATCGGCAAGATGTTGCCGATGTGCGTGCGCGGGAGGCCGCGCTACCCAGGCGCCCCGGAGGAAGCATGACCCGTGCCGAGAAGGCCGAGCGCATCCGCGCCCAGCTCGACGCGCTCTACCCGGACCCCCCGATCCCCCTCGATCACCACGACGCCTTCACGCTGCTCGTCGCGGTGATGCTCTCGGCCCAGACCACCGACAAGAAGGTGAACGAGGTCACGCCTGCGCTCTTCGCCCGGGCGCCCACGCCCCAGGCGATGGCCGCGCTGGGTCCCGACGCCATCCTCGAGCTCATCCGCCAGATCGGCCTGGCGCCCACGAAGGCGCGCAACCTGGCCCGCACCGCCGAGCTGATCGTCACGCGGCACGGGGGGGAGGTGCCCGAGGGCTTCGAGGCCCTCGAGGCCCTGCCGGGGGTGGGTCACAAGACGGCCTCGGTGGTGATGGCGCAGGCCTTCGGCCACGACGCCTTCCCGGTCGACACCCACATCCACCGGCTGGCGGCGCGCTGGGGCCTGTCGACCGGCCGATCGGTGGAGCAGACCGAGGCCGACCTCAAGCGGGTCTTCCCACCCACCACCTGGGGGAAGGTGCACCTGCAGATCATCTTCTTCGGACGCGAGCACTGCCCTGCCCGCTTCCACGACATGGACGCCTGCCCCATCTGCTCCTGGGCCTCGTCCAAGGCGGCCCGTGCGCGCCAGCGCGCCGAGGACGACGCCCTACGGACGCGGCGGCGCTGAGGGGTGGTCGGGCCCTTCCTCGTCGGGCGCCTCCTCGCCGTCCTCCTCCGCCTCGGGCCGCTCGAGGAGCTCCTGCGCGAGGCTGGCCGCACGCTGCACCCCCGGCGGCACGGCCGACCGCACCTGCCGCTCCAGCCGCTCGCGCGCGACCCGGGCGATGCGCTCCCGCAGGGCCCCGCCGCCCACCAGCAACAGCAGGGCGCCGAGCACCAGCAGCTCTCCGAGGCCGAAGGTCATGGCCCGCCGCCCCTCAGAGCGCGTACCGGCCCCAGCACCGCAGGCGCCGGTCCGGGGTGAGGCCGCAGGTGAAGCCGTTGCCTGCGCTGACGTGGCTGAAGGTGACGCCCGCCGGCACCTCGGTGGCCGTGGAGGCCACGTCGGCCCAGCAGGTGACCGAGCCGTCGCCGCGGCGGCCGCACACGTGGTCGCGCCCGCCGTCGATCTGCACGAAGCCGCCGCCGCCCACGAGGGACTCGGGGACGGCCGGCGCGTCGCGCCAGCACACGAGCGCGGGGTCGGTGGCGCCCACGGTGGCCGGATCGACCTCGCCGCAGGTGAAGCCCCGCCCGGTGCCGAGGGCACGCCAGTCGGCGTCGACGTAGGCCGCGGGCACGTCGAGCTGGCCGATGAGGTTGGCGCCCTTGCAGAGCACCTTGCCGTCCGACAGGCCGCAGAAGTGGCCGTAGCCGCCCCCGAGCTGCGAGACGGGCGTGGTGAAGGCCAGGTTGTCGGTGGTGCCCCAGCAGGTGGGGGCCTGCCCGACGAGCCAGGCGCAGGAGGCGCGGCCGTTCACCACCACGGTGTCGAAGAGCGCGTCGGGCGCG
Source organism: Alphaproteobacteria bacterium (assembly GCA_020632955.1). GTDB lineage: Bacteria > Myxococcota_A > UBA796 > UBA796 > JACKEO01. The sequence goes on along the minus strand of JACKEO010000005.1, from coordinate 233,145 downwards.
GCGAGCTGCCCCGCCCCCGAGGTGCCCCAGCAGGCCACCTTGCCGTCGGTGCCCGTGGCGCAGCTGTGGAACTCGCCGGCGCTCACCTGCTCGAAGGTGCCGCCCGGTGGGGAGGTCTTGTCCTGCGAGGGACTGCCGGCGCAGGCCAGGGCGCCGGTGGAGAGCACCCAGCAGACGTGGTCCTCGCCCACCGACACGTCGAGGGCGTCGCGCACGGGCCCCACGCCCTGGAGCAGGTTGCGCGCGCCCCAGCACCGGACGCCCCCGGCCTCCTCGAGCGCGCACATGTGGGAGGTGCCGATGGCCACGTCCGCGAAGCGGCCGTCGGGGATCGCGTCGCGTCCGCCGGACAGGTCGCCCCAGCACCGGATGGCGCCCCCGGGCGTGATGCCGCAGGAGGCGTCGGCGTCGGCCACGATCCGGTCGAAGGTCTCCTCGGGTGGCGTGGCCTGCCCCGCGCCGTTCGCGCCCCAGCACACCGGCGTGCCGCTGCGCTCCAGCGCGCAGGCATGCCCCGCGCCCACGGCGAGGGCGGCGAAGGTGCCCTCGGGCGGACTCGCGCCGGCCCCCACGCCCCAGCAACGGACCTCGCCGTCGATGCGCAGCGCGCAGGCGAAGGTGCTGCCGACGCCCGCCTCCTCCACCGCCCCGAGATCCTCGGGAGGGGCCGCCACGCTGCCCGCGCAGGCCGTGACCGCGCCCTGGGCACGCCACGCGCAGCTGCTCGCGCCGCCCGCGTCGACGCCGTCCCAGGGGCCCTCGGGGAGCACGGTGCGGCCTCCGCCGTCGGCACCCCAGCAGGCCACCTCGCCGTCGGCGTCGAGCACGCAGGCATGCGCGTCGCCGGCCGTCACCTCGCAGCCCACGTCCACCGCGGCCGGCAGCGCCTGGCGCCGATCGTTGAGTCCCCAGCAGCTCACTGCGCCGTCGGCGTCGATGGCGCACGTGAAGTCCATGCCCGCATCGAGGCGCGCGTGGCCGGCCGTGCAGCCGTCGACCACGCCCCCGTCGCCCGTGTCGTCGAGGGGCGCCTGCCCGGGCACGAGCGGATCGTTCGGCAGGGTGGTGCCGATGTCGCCCGGCTGCGACGGGAAGGAGGGCGCGGGCTCCACGCGGAGGCTCGCGTCGCAGGAGGCGAGCACCAGGGCCCACAGCACGACCGACCTCATCCGCGACTCCTGGCGCACACGACCTGCAGTATGCCCGATCGCGACGCGGTCAGCTCTCGGTCTTGCGGATCGTCTCCTCGACCGGCTCGCCGTCGTCCTCGCCGTCGTTCGCGATGACGACCGCGCGCCAGGCCGTGGTCTTCTTGAGCGCGTCGCGGGGCAGCACCGGCTCCGTGTAGGGGGCCTCGGCGCCCTCCTCCGGCTCCTCGTCGGCCGGCCACCAGGCCACCGTGTAGGTGCAGGGGTCGGGCGGCGGCACCGGGTTGCCGTCGGCGTCGAGCTCGGGCTCCGGCTCAGGCAGGCCCGCCTCCTTCCGCGCCTCGCGCTCGTCGCGCTGGGCGTTGAGGATGTCGGGGTCGAAGCACGACAGCGACAGGATCACGTCGGTCTTGCCGTCGAAGGACTCGAGGTCGTTGCCCTCGGGATCCGTGAAGCGCAGGCGCGCGCGCGGCGGCGTGTTGCCCACGGTGATCGACAGGGTGGCCGAGGCCTCGCCGGCGCACTCCCGCCAGGGCAGCGTGCAGCCCCAGCCGTCCTGCGTGCCGTCGTCGGGCACCACGGTGACCGTCCAGGTCTCGTCCTTGCGGATGTCGCGGCTCGACACCGAGTTCGAGCTGCGCTCGGGCTCCGGCTCGCCGTTCCGCGTCCAGCTGTAGGCGTACTTGATCGAGTCGCCGTTGGCGTCGGGCGCCTCGGTGGCGATCTCGACCGTGAGCTTCGTCGTGGTGGTGGCCTCGGCCTCCTTCCACGCGAGCTGGGGCGCACCCGGGGCGGCGTTCGACGTGATGACCACGAAGCCCGCGGCCACCAGGCCCCAGAAGAACAGCAGGTAGAAGGCGATGGCGCCGGTGCCGATGGTGCGTCGGGCCACGGGACCCCTCCAGGAGCAACACGAGACCGGGCGCCGGAAGCACCCGAAGAAAGCCGCGCGACGGTATCACGCGCTCCCCTGCGGTCGAACGGGGCAGACACGTTCCTTACGTGGCACGGTCTCCGCGGGCCGGGAGACAGCCGAGGGGCGCGCCGGTTAGGCCGCCGGCCCGGAGCGTCCATGAGCACAGCGAGCGAGCGGCGGAAGGCAGCGGCGCGACAGAAGCACAAGGAGCGCCGCCAGGCCCGCCAGTCGGAGCGCAAGGCCCGCACGAAGGCGCCCCGCACCGGCACCCGCGATGCCGGCGGCTGGCCGCTCGGCGATGCCTGGCTCTCCCAGGACTGGTTCGAGCCCGAGGCCCGGCTGCACGCGGTGGTCTCCCGCGTGCACGACGACGGCAGCGCCGCCTGCGCCGCCTTCGAGGTCGACCTCGCCGAGGAGGGCCTCGTCGCCACGCGGGTGCGCGGCGGCCTGCGCGCCGAGCACGTGCCGGCCTTCGCCGCCGACCAGGATCCCGAAGGCACCCTGATCGTCACCGAACCCGAGGCCGTGGCCCGGCTGGTCCTCGACGGCCTCGCCTGGCGTCGTCGCGCCGGCCTGCCCGATCCGAAGGGACTCGACGAGGCGCTGGCCCTGCTGGAGGGCGTCGACCCCGACGAAAGCGCCTACGACTTCCACTTCGGCCTCGAGGGCCAGGACGAGCCCACCGAGGAGATCCCCCGACAGGGCCTCTTCACCCGCCTCAAGGGACTGTTCGGCGGGTGAGGGCGTCGCAGGCCGATGCCGTGGGGCGCGGACAGACGCGCCCGTGCGACGGGTGCAGGGCTGCCATACGGAGCGGTCCGCCCGGGAGCATGCACCCATGACGGCGCCGGAGCCGGATCCGCACGACGAGCCCCAAGCCGAGCGCGACCGGCTGGACCTGCGTCCGCTGCTGCTGCAGATGGCCGGCGTGCTCGTGGCGCTCTCGCTCGTGGCGGCGCTCGTGGGCCTGCTGGTGCACGACCGCGCCGTGGCCTGGGGCGAGCACTTCGTCGCCACCTACGGGATGTGGGGCGTGGCTGCGGGCTTCTTCGTGCCCGACGCCACCACCCTGCTGGTGCCTCCCGAGATCTTCATGGGGCTGGCCGTGGCCGGGGGCATGCCCTTCTGGCAGATCGTGGTGGCAGGCTCGGTGGGCTCGATCCTCGGCGGTTGCACGGCCTTCGTGGGCGCCCGTCTGCTGCGCCGCATCCCCTGGGTGGAGCAGAAGCTGGCCCACCGCGCCGAGGAGTACACCCACCTGGTGGAGCGCTACGGCCTGCTCGCCCTCGCCGCCGGTGCGCTCACGCCGCTGCCGTTCAGCCTGATGGCCTGGACCTGCGGCCTGCTGGGGATGCGCTTCGTGCCCTTCGCGCTCACCAGCCTCCTGCGCATCCCCCGCGTGGCCATCTACCTGCTGCCCATGTGGATCGGCTTCCAGTGAGCCGCGCCGCCCGCGGCCGGGGGCACGGATCGACGTGTGACCGGGCCGAGGGCGCGCGATAGCGCAGCGCCCCATGACCGACACCCGCACCTCCGGCCCCTTCCGCGCCGTCCCCAAGACGGGCGTGATCTACGTCATGACCGAGGCGGCACGCGCCGGGTACACCCCCGACGACCCCGCCTGGGCCAACCTGGGCCAGGGTGCGCCCGAGACGGGCGACCTGCCCGGCTCCCCCGCGCGCGCCACCAGCGTCGACCTCGACGTGGACGACCACGAGTACGCCCCGGTCGACGGCCTGTGGGAGCTCAAGGAGGCCGTGGCGGCGCTGTACAACGCCCGCTACCGCGCCGGGAAGCGCAGCCGGTACACCGCCCACAACGTGGCGATCAGCGCCGGCGGTCGCGTGGCGCTCACCCGCCTGGTGGCCACCCTCGGACGCACGAACGTCGGCCACTTCCTCCCGGACTACACCGCCTACGAGGAGCTGCTGGGCAGCTTCGGCACCTTCGTGTCGATCCCCCTGCGCCTGCGCCCGGACCTGCACTACGCCTTCTCGGCCGCCCAGCTCCACGACCAGATCGTCGACCTGGGCCTGTCGGCCATCCTGCTGTCGAACCCGTGCAACCCCACCGGCCGGCTCATCCACGGCGACCGCCTGCAGGGCTGGGTCGACACGGCGCGCGACCTGTCCTGCACCCTGATCTTCGACGAGTTCTACAGCCACTACACCTACGTGGGCGACCAGCTCACCGTGTCGGCCGCGGCCTGCGTGGAGGACGTCGACAAGGACCCGGTGGTCCTCGTGGACGGGCTCACGAAGAACTGGCGCTACCCGGGCTGGCGCGTGTGCTGGACGGTGGGTCCGCGCGACGTCATCGAGCGCGTGGCCAGCGCCGGCTCCTTCCTCGACGGCGGCTGCGCCCGCCCCCTGCAGAAGGCGGCCATCCCGCTGGTGGAGCAGCAGGTGGCCGATGCCGAGGCGCGCGCCATCCAGACCACCTTCCGCGCGAAGCGCCAGCTCCTGCTCGAGGGCCTCGAGCGCCTGGGCGTCATCGTCGACAGCCCGCCCCAGGGCGGCTTCTACTGCTGGGGCGATCTGTCGCGCCTGCCGCCGGGGCTCACCACGGGCATGGGCCTGTTCCGACGCGCCCTCGACGAGGGCGTGATCGTCGTCCCGGGCGAGTTCTTCGACATCAACCCGGGCCGCCGGCGCCCGGATCGCCCCGGCCGCTACGAGGCCTTCGCACGCTTCAGCTTCGGCCCGTCGCGCGAGGTGCTGGAGCGCGGGCTGGCCTCGCTCGGGCGGCTCGTTCGCTGAGGCGCGAAGCAGGGCCCCCGCAGGCCGCGAGCATCGGCTAGCCTGTGCCCGTCCCCCACGAGCAGAGCGCATGCGACCCACTCCCGAGCGTCTCGTCCTCGCCGTCCTCCTGACGGCCTGCGGTCCGGGCGGCCTCACCGCGCCCACCGTCACGGTCACTCCCGCCGAGCCCACCACCGTCGACGACCTCGTCGTCACGGTCGACCTCGACGTGCCCGCGGAGCTCGGCGCCGTCACCTGGGACTACACCTGGCTGCGTGACGGACGCGCCGTGCCCTCGCTGTCGGGCGACACCGTGCCCGCCGACTCCACCGCCAAGGGCGAGGCCTGGTCGGTGCGCGTGAAGGCCGTGGCCGGCGAGGTCGAGAGCCAGGTGGGCGAGGCCACCGTGCGCATCGCCAACAGCCCGCCCACCGCCACCGTGGCCCTGTCGGTCACCGAGGCCGCGGCCGGCCAACCCCTGGGCGCCACGGCCACGGGCGACGACGTGGACGGCGACCCCGTGTCGCTGAGCTTCGCGTGGTTCGTGGGCGGCACCCGCACCGACCTCACCGGCGACGCCGTCCCCGCGGGCCTCACCCAGCGCGGCGAGCGCTGGCGCGTCGAGGTCACGCCGAACGACGGCGAGGACGCCGGCGAGCCGGCCACGGCCGAGGTGCTCGTCTCCAACGGCCCCCCCGTGATCACGTCGGTCACCCTCGAGCCCGCGGTCATCACCATCGAGCGCGACGTGGTGGCGATCGTGGAGGCCACCGACCCCGACGGCGACCGTGTGCAGCCCTCCTTCGCCTGGGTGGTCGACGGCCAGCCCGCCGGCACCTCGGGCGTGCTCTCGCAGAACGTGCTGCAGCGGGGCGTCACCGTGGAGCTCACGGTCACCGCCACCGACGGCACCCTGGAGGCCACCCCCTTCACCGTGGGACCGATCACCGTGGTCAACGCGGTCCCCACGATCTCGTCCGTCACCCTCACGCCGGCCAACGGCGCCCGCTCCATCGACACCCTCACCTGCACGGCCACGGGCCTCGTCGATGCCGAGGACGACGCGCTGCAGATCCGCTACGCCTGGGTGGTGGACGGCACCGTGCTCGGCGGGCAGACCGCGAGCACCCTCGAGGGCGTGCCCGCGAACTTCGTGAAGGGCGACAGCGTGCTCTGCCGCGCCGCCGCCTTCGACGGCACCGACGAGGGTCCGTGGGTCGACAGCGACCCCGTGCTCATCGGCAACTCGCCGCCCGAGGTGGTGTCGGCCGCCGTGTCGGCGGCCTCCATCGACGATCCCATCACGCTGTCGGGCGTGGTCACCTCCGACCCCGACCCCGTCGACACGGTCACCCTCACCTACAAATGGTTCGTCGACGGCGCGCCGGCCGGCACGGGCGAGAGCCTGGCCGCCGGCACGGCCGCCCGCGGCACGCCGGTGCGCTGCGAGCTCACCCCCACCGACTCCGCCGGCCTCGCCGGGCCGGTGTTCTCCACCGCCACCACCTCGGTGGGCAACCGCGATCCGGTGGTCACCTCGGTGAGCCTGTCGCCTGCGGCCCCCACGGTCACCGACGACATCGTGGCCACCAGCACCACCGACGACGCCGACGGCGACAGCGTGGACGTGGTCTACACCTGGTACGTGGACGACGGCGTGAGCGAGGTCGAGGTGGGCGGCATCGTGGGCGACACGCTGCCCGGTGGCCCCGGCGCGGTCTTCGCGCGGGGTGACAAGGTGCGCGTGGAGGCCACGCCCATCGACGCCTTCTCCAGCGGCGTGGCCGTGCCCTCCGACGCCGTCACCGTGGAGAACTCGGTGCCCACGCTGGCCGAGGTCACCTTCTCCCCGTCCACCTTCTCGCGCGCCACGCCCACGATCACCTGCGTGCCCGGCGGCTTCGCCGACGCCGACAACGACCTGCCCACCTACACCTACCGCTGGACCATCGGCGGCGTGGACGCCGGCACCGGGCCCACGCGTCCGGGCACGGCGATGGCGAAGGGGCAGTCCGTCACCTGCAGCGTCACCCCGAGCGACAGCCTCACCACGGGCACGGCCCAGGCCGCCACCACCCTGGTGGCGAACGCGCCCCCCACGCTGGTGGCGCTGACCATCGGTCCCAGCTCGCCGCGCGAGATCGACGACATCTCCGCCACGCCGGTGGACCTCGCCGACCCCGACCCCAGCGACGCCGGCAACCTCTCGGTCCGCTACCTCTGGTTCGTCGACGACCAGGAGGTCGACGGCGTGACCGGCCCCGTGCTCACCGGCGCGGACTTCGACCGCGGCGACACGATCCGCGTGCAGGGCTTCCCCTACGACGGCGAGACCGAGGGCGTGCCGGCCGACAGCACCAGCACCGTCACCGCGGTGAACTCTCCGCCCAAGGTGATCAGCGTGAGCCTGTCGCCCGCGGCCCCCACCACCACCGACCCCATCGTGGCCAGCTACGTGGCGGAGGACCTCGACGCCACCGACACGCTCACGCCGGTCTTCCAGTGGTCGATCAACAACGTGCCCGTGGTGGGCGTGAACACGGCCACGCTGCCGGCCAGCCGCACCAAGAAGAACGACAGCATCCGCGTCACCGTCACGGTCACCGACGGCCAGGTGCCCGCCTCGAAGACGAGCGAGCCCGCCCTCTTCGTGCAGAACGCACCGCCGAGCACCCCGGTCGCCGCCATCGTGCCGCCGCGCGTGAGCGTAGGCGCCCGCCCCCTGTTCTGCACGCTGGTCACCCAGGCGGTCGACCCCGACCCGGTCGACGTGGTGCAGTACACCGTCAGCTGGACCCGCAACGGCCAGCCCTACGGCGGCAACCCCGGCGATGCCGGCCCCCTCAAGACGGCCTTGACGGGTGACACGGTGCCCGCGATCGACGTGGGCCCCGACGAGTCCTGGGCCTGCACCATCGTGGCGTCCGACGGCAGCAGGACGTCGTCCACCGTGGTGACCGCATCGAGCTGGAGCGGCGACCTCGACGCGCTCACCTCGGGCTCCGGCTACACCTGCGGCCTCACCTCCGGCGGCCAGGCCACCTGCTGGGGCCTCGACGACCTGGGGCAGGCCTCGGCGCCCACCTCCGCGGTCTTCTTCCGCCACCTCGACGCGGGCCCCGTGGGCGTCTGCGGACTGCAGACCGCCGGCACGATCAGCTGCTGGGGCGCCAGCTCGCTCAAGACCGGCGTGCCGCCGGGCGCCTACGTCGACGTGCAGACCGGCGACGCCTTCGCCTGCGCCCTGTCGAACACCGGCGGGCTGGGCTGCTGGGGCGCGAACAGCGACGGCCAGACCCTCTCGCCGGGCGGCACCTGGCGTGCCCTGGCCGTGGGCTCCTACCACGCCTGCGCGCTCGGCCCCGACGGCAAGCCCTTCTGCTGGGGCTACGACGACGAGGGCCAGGTCAGCGACCGTCCGAACGAGGTGCTGGTGCACATGGCCGCCAGCACGCGCTTCACCTGCGGACTGCGGCCCGACGGCTCCCTCACCTGCTGGGGCGCCGCCCTGCAGTCGGCCCCGCCGTCCACCGACCGCTTCGTCGACCTCGCCGCCGGACCCCAGGGCATCTGCGGCCTGCGCGCCGACGGCACCGCGGGCTGCTGGGCCGTGCAGGGCTCCTCGGTGGCCCTGTCGCCCCCCGCGGGCACCTACGCCTACGTCACCCCGGGGAACGACCACGCCTGCGGCGTGCGCACCGACGGGTCGATCACCTGCTGGGGCAGCGGCACGAACCTCCAGCTCCAGCCGCCCCTCATCACCCCGCGGATCCTGTCCCCCGGCCCCGCCCACGCCTGCGCGATCGAGGACGACGACAGCGTGACCTGCTGGGGCAACAAGGCCGACAACCGGCTCGTCGTGCCCACCGACACGAAGGCCGACGCGCTCGCCCTGGGCCGCCGCCACACGTGCGCCCTGCTCACGTCGGGCGCCATCGACTGCTGGGGCTCCAACACCCTCGGCCAGTCGGTGGATCCGGTGGGCACCAGCTGGCAGTCGCTGGAGGCCGGCTACGACCACACCTGTGCGGTCGACAACGCGGGCGCGATGTCGTGCTGGGGCTCGCCGGCCGACGGGCGCACCACGCCGCCCACCCTCGCGCCCGGGGTCACGTGGCGCAAGGTGAGCGCGGGCGCCCGCCACACCTGCGCGGTGGACTCCGACTTCTTCCCCCACTGCTGGGGCTACGACGGCTCCGGCCAGGCCACGGAGCCCGGCAGCACGCAGGTCTTCGACATCGCCGCGGGCGACGCGCACACCTGCGCCGTCACGCTGGGCGGCGACCTCGACTGCTGGGGCGAGGACGGCCAGGACCAGCTCGACGCGCCGGGCGGAAGCTTCTTCGAGCGCGTGGTCGCCGGCGCCCAGCACAGCTGCGCACTCACCGAGAGCGGCGTGGTGCAGTGCTGGGGCAACGCGAGCGAGGGTCGCCTCGAACCTCCGGCCAACACCACCTTCTCCGACCTCGCCGCGGGCGAGTTCCACACCTGCGCGCAGCGCGAGAGCGACGGCGTGTGGATGTGCTGGGGCCGCTTCCGCTTCTAGCGGCGGCGCCGCACGCCCCCCGGAGGCACGCCAGCCGCGTGACGACCCGCCCCCGCCGACCCGCCGACCCCGAGGTGCACCCCGCCACGGCCCCTCGAGGGGCGTCGCGGGTGCCACGGGAGGGTGCCGCACCCGGTCGCCTGCGTCGGGCCGATGGCGCCGCGCTGTGCGTGGCCCTGCTCCTGGTGGCCGTGGGCGGATGGTGGACGCTCGCCCACCCCGAGCTCGCCGCCCCCAAGGCGGAGGAGGAGGTGAACATCGCGCTGGCCGTGGCGCTGCCGCACACCTCTCCACTGGTGTGGGCGCACCTGCTCCGCTTCCCCTTCTGCGGTGGCTGCTTCGGCGACGCCGCGGTGGCGGCGGGGCTGTTCGGCGTGCTCCCCTCCACGCTGGGGACCTGGCGGCTCGTCCCGGGCCTGTGGATGCTGCTCGGCGCCGGCGCCGGCTTCCTCTGGCTCCGCACCCGGGTGCACCCGATCGCCGGGTGGGCATGGGCCGCGCTGGTGGCACTCCCGCCGCCCACCCTCGCCTCGCTCACCTGGATCGCCTGGGGGAACCACGTGGAGGGCACCTGGATCGCGCTGGTCGGCCTCGCCCTCGCCGACCGCTCCGATCCCGACCGCCTGGGGGACCTGGCCGCGGGGGTGGTGCTCGGGAGCGGCGTGGCCTTCGCCCCCGCGACCGCACCGCTGGCGGCCGTCGGCGCCGCCCACGTGGCCCTGCGACGCGGACCTGCACGCGCCGTGGTGCTCGCGGGCGGGCTGCTCGTGGCTCCGCTGTGGTGGCAGATCATCCACGGCCTGGTGGGCGTCCACCCCCTCGCCAGCCTCTCGGCCTACCTGCAGGAGGTGCACACGGAGCGGTCGTGGGCGGATCAGCTCTGGGACCTGGTCGGGCCGGGTCGATCGGCGTGGTGGATCGCGCGCGGGCGCGTGCCGGTCGCGGTCGTGACCGCAGCCCAGCTGGCAGGACTCGCCGCGCTCGGCCTGTCGCTGCGGGCGCGCAACGACGCCACCCGTCAGCTGCTCACCGCCACCGTGGCGGGCTTCTGCGCAGGGTACGTCCTGTCGCGTGGGTCGGCCCACGACCTCGACCTGCGGCCCGGACTGGTGCTGGGGCTGCGCTACATGGGGCCGCTGATCATCCTGCTCCTGCTCGTGGTGGCGGCCTCGGCCGGTGCGGCCTGGCGCGACGGGCGACGCGCCCTCGCTGCCGCGCTCGTGCTGCCCTGGCTGGCCGTGGGGGCGGCGGGCCGGGTGGCCGAGGGGCAGGCGACCTTCAGCCCGGGCCACCTGCTCCGCCAGGAGGTGCCCGACTGGCGCAGGGTGGCGATCACCACGCGGGGACGCTCGTGGCGATGGGCCGAGGCGATGCGCTGCACACCGGGGGACCGCGCCTGCGCGCGCCTGGCCGCCGTGGGTCGAGGCAAGGCGGCGGCGTACGCTCGCGCCCCCCTTCCCGCCACGCCCGCCGGCGCCGAAGACCCTGGCCTCGCCGCCTTCGCGTATGGCGCCGTGCTCCCCGGGTGCGTGGCCTCCGATCGGGAGGACGTGAGCATGGCCTGCCTGCAGGCCACCGCGACATGGACCCGACGCCCCGAGGACGACGAGGTGGCCTGGTCCGCCCAGCTGCGGCGCCTCGCGGACGCGCCCGACGCCGTGCGTCGCCTGCCGCCCGACGCGGAGCGGGCGGCCGCCCGGTGGATCGGCGCCATCAGCGTGGCCGACGAGACGATCCGGGAGTTCGGCCCCATGCACCCCTGGGAGGTGCTGCGCCCGGAGGCCCAGCGGGCGCTGTTCCAGGCGATGGGGGACGCCCATGCACGCGCCTGGGGGCCCGTGATGCCGGCGCCTGGAGCCGCCTGGCCCGCGTCCTGGGTGGCCGCCTACCGCGACGGTGCGGAGCGCGGCCTGCGCGCCGGGTGGCGCGGCGAGGTCCGGCCGTCGTGGTGGTCGCAGGAGCGGTGACCGGCGAGGCCGCGCCCTCGCGCTACAGCTCCACGGTCGTCCAGCGGCCGCGCTGCCAGATCACCACGAAGGCCAGCGCCTGCCCGAGGCGCTGGCCCACCTGCGCCAGCGCGATGCCGAGCAGGCCGAAGCCCAGCAGCGGACCCACGATCCAGGCCGCCGGCAGGAAGAGCAGCACCTGGAAGACCACGACCACCGCGGCCACGCTGCGTGCGTCGCCGGCACCGAGCAGGCCGTTCATCAGCACGAGGCCCACGGCGTCGAGGCCCACCGTGGCCCCGACGAGCTGCAGCGGCACCCGCGCCAGCGCGATGGTCTCCAGGTCGTCGTAGAGGAAGACGCGGAGGATGGCGTCGGGGAAGAGCAGCATCGGCAGGCCCAGCACCGCCATCGAGGCCACCCCGAGCAGCACCACGTCCCAGCCCCAGCGCCGCGCGTCGTCGGGGTCCCCTCGCCCCAGGGCCTCGCCCACCAGCGAGGCCGCCGCGTGACCCAGGCCCGCGCCCGGCAGCACCGCCACCATGGTCACCTGGATGATCACCATGCCCGCAGCCACCTCGGCGGTGCCCAGGCGTCCGATGATCCAGAAGAAGGCCGTGAGGCCCAGGGCGAACAGCAGCTCCTGCAGGCCGGCCGGCAGGAAGACCTTGAGGAGCGGCGCGAGCGCAGCCCGCGTGGGGGCCACCCAGGCGCGCAGGAAGCCGAAGCCGCGTCCCACCGAGAGGCCGAAGGCGAGCTGCACGCCCACCCCCACCCACGTGGCCACCGCCGACCCCACGCCCGCGCCCGTGCTGCCCAGCTCGGGGAGGCCCGCCACGCCGAAGATCAGGCCGTACGACAGCACGATGTTCAGCACATGCACCACGAGCATCGAGACGAAGTGCACCGACGGGCGCTGCACGCCGTTCCAGAAGCCGCGGAAGGCCTGCTCCACCGCGATCGCGGCGATCGCGGCCGTGCGCACCTGGAAGTACGGCACGGCGTGCGCGCGCACCGCCGGGTCGTCGTGCATCCACCGGAAGAAGGCGGGCGCCAGTCCGCCCAGGAGCAGCATGGCCGGGACGGCGACCACCAGCCCCACGAGCAGGGCGTGGTGGAGTCCCTCCCCCGCCCGCTCCACCTGACCCTCCCCCAGCCGACGCGCGGCGAGGGCCTGCACCGCGGGTGCGAGCCCCAGCAGCAGCGCGAACGACACGAAGAAGGGGAAGGCGGCGAGGCCCACGCCCGCCAACGCCGTCGTCCCCAGCGCGCCCACCATCGCCGCGTCGACGAGCTGCAGCGCGTTCTGGGAGATCATGCCGCCGACGATGGGCGCCGCGAGGACGGCGATCCTTCGCGCTCGCGCTCGGCGCATCCGGCCTCCGGAGGGGCCGCCCGGCTATCCGCCGCGGGGGAGCCGCGCGAATCCCGGGGCAGCCAGGCTGCCGAGGTGGAGCACGCCGTGGTGTTCCTCCACGCTCGTGGGCAGCGGGAACGTGCCCCGCGGATCCTCGAGCACCTCCACCACGCGGCCGTCGTCGTCGAGCCCCACCACCCAGCTGTGGTGGCCCGGCCCCGGGCGGAGCCACGACGGCAGGCGCGACACCAGACGCCGCACGGCGGGCATCCCCGCGACGGCGTCCAGGGCCGCGTCGCGGGGGGCGGGGATGGCCAGCCAGTAGCGCCCTGCACCCCGGCTGATGCCGTCGGGGAAGCCCGGCAGGCCGCCCACGAAGACCTCGTCCAGGCCGCGCGTGGGGCCGTCCACCCACACCCGTCGCACGCGGTAGCGCGAGGTCTCCACCACCAGCACCGAGCGGCCGTCGGCATGCACGGCCACGCCGTTCGCGAAGTGCAGCGGCGCGAGCACGGTCCAGGCGCGCCCGTCGCGTGGGTCGAAGGCCACGAGACGACCGTTCGCCGCGCCCTCCAGCACGTCGAGCTCCCACGCCGCCTGGGGGAAGCGGGAGGAGGCGTCCGACACGTAGACGACGCCGTCGGGCCCGACGTCCACGTCGTCGGCGAAGCCGAGCGGGCGACCGTCCACCTCGGTGAGCAGGGTCTCCACCCGCCCGTCGACGTCCACGGCCACCAGGCCCGCCTCCGCAGCCGCCACCAGGAGCCGTCCGTCCTGCGCCCACGCGAGCCCGAGCGGCCGTCCTCCCGGCCGGGCATGCACCACGGGTCCGCTGCCGTCGGCCTCCCAGCGCAGCACCAGGCCCCCCGCCACCCCGGCGAACACGCGACCCTGGGGATCGATCGCCACGTCCTCGGGACCCTCGTGGCCCGGTGCCGCCACCACCTCGGCGCCGGCGAGGGCCTCGGAGGTCGCCTCCAGGGGCACCACGGGGTCGGGATCCCAGGCGACCGGACGCACCGGGGTGGGCCCGAAGAGCAGCCACGCTCCCCCGAGCACCCCGAGCAGCGCGGCGAGGCGCGCTACCACGGCAGGCCGAGCCCTCCGCCGCCGCCGCCCGAGAGGAAGGGTGCCGCCTTGGCCGCCATCGCCACCCACTCGGGTGGGAGGCGGTCCTTCAGGAAGCTCCAGACGAGCGGCGCGACGGTGGTTGCGGTCCCGGCGTCGAGCCCCACCTTGGTGAGCACCGCGACGAGCGCCGCGGACTCCTGCGCCTGACCGCCCAGCGCGCCGAGCAGGCCGCTGGAGGAGGCCATGCCCAGCAGGCCGCCGAGCCCACCGCCTCCGCCGCCGCCGGCGAGCGCACTCGCCTGGGCCTGCCACCCCTGCAGCTCGGGCACGGCCTGTTCCAGCTGCGAGGCCGCGTCGGCCCCGCCGGCATCGGCCACCTTGTCCTTCACGAGGCCGAGCACGCCGCCCGCGACGGCCTGGGCCTGCTCGGGGCTCACGCCCAGCTTCGACGACAGTGCTTCGATGAGGTCCACGCGCGCTCCCGCATCCAGGGTGTGGTCCGTTCCTACCGACCCCGGCTGCCAGGGGCCACGTCACCGTGCAGGCTCCCGCGGCATCTGCAGGCCCTGGAGGTGCAGATGCGCGTGTCCGTGGCGACGATCCTGGCCCTCGCGGCGTGCAGCGGTCCCATCGGCGAGGGCGACGGCGTGGTGGACGAGGACGAGCAGCCCGAGCCCGGCTGGCGCGGCGCCTTCGTGGGACTGGCCCACGAGGTGGCGGGCACGGCGGAGCTGGTGGACGCGCAGACCCTCGTGCTGCGCGACTTCGTCTACGACGGCGGCGGGGTGGACGCGCACCTCTTCCTGGTGGCGGACGGCGCGGCCTTCCGACCCGACCTCGAGCTCACCGGCAACCTCGTGGGCACCGCCTTCGAGGGCGAGGACCTCACCCTGGACCTGCCCCGCGAGGCCGCCGACGGCGGCTGGGACACGGTGGTGCTGTGGTGCATCCCCTTCGCGGCCGAGTTCGGGCACGCCGTGCTGCGCCCGCCGGGGTGAGCGCCTACCGCACGCCGCAGTCGATGCAGTCGGTGCCGAGGTAGCACACGGCCGTGGCGGCCCCCGGGCCCCCGTCGTCGCACACGCCGTCGTCGCTGTAGGCGCAGGTCTCGGTGCACGAGGTGGCGTTCGAGTCGGCCCAGCCCTGCCACAGGTCGGTGTCGCCGGAGTCCCCCCAGGTGGCGGGCCCGCTGTCGCCACTGTCGCCAGGACCGCTGTCCCCGCTGTCGCCGCTGTCGGCAGGGCCGCTGTCGCCGCTGTCCCCGTCGACGGCGGTGCTGTCGGAGGGCGCGCTGTCGTCGGGACCCGAGTCGGCCGGGCCGCTGTGCAGATCGGAGTGGTCCGCCGCGCTGTCGGCCGACGAGGCGTCGTGGGCCGTGTCGGCCACACCGGTGTCGTCGGGCGCCGGCGCACCCCCGCACCCCACCCACACGAGCAGGGCCGCGAGCAGCAGGCGCGTGGGGTGCAGGACGTCGGCCTCGCCGATCAGCCGCGCGCGAGCGCAGGCAGCAGGTGGGCGAGGTCGCGCCGGGCACCGTGACGCCAGCCACGCTCGGTGGGGACGTCGCCGAGACCCGCCCGATGGGGCGTGCGCCCGAGGGCCTCGTGGCTCGAGGTGTCGTGGGGACGGGCGATCTCGCCCCACCAGCCCTCCCAGTCGCGGCGCGCCGCGCGGGAGGTCAGCAGGGGCAGCGTGCCCTGGGTGGAGACGTGGGCGTGGCCCGGGTCGAGGTGGAGGCCGCGCCCGAGGCAGAGGGGGCAGGGCTGGGTGTGGCCCAGCCGGACCTGCACCCCCGCACGTTGGTGGATGCAGACGGCTTGCAGGTGACGCATGGGAACCTCGCAGTGGCCGCGATCCCCTATCACTCCGCCGGCAGACGCCGAGGGGCGACGATCACACCGTCGGTGTCCGCGTACACCCAGCTCCCGGGCGCGAAGGTGACCCCCCCGAAGGTGACCTCCAGATCGACCTGGCCCTCGCCGCGCTTGACCGACTTGCGCGGGTGGGGGGCCAGCGCCATCACGCCCACCGGGCAGTCCGCCAGCTCGACGCTGTCGCGCACGCAGCCGTAGACGATCACCCCCGCCCAGCCGTTGGCCGCCGCGAGCGCTCCCAGGTTGCCGCCCACCAGGGCGCAGCGCGTGGACCCGCCGCCATCGACGACGAGCACCGCGCCGTCCCCCGGGGACGCGAGCAGCTCCCGCACGAGGCTGTTGTCCTCGAAGCACTTCAGGGTGCGGACGGGACCGTGGAAGACCTCCTCCCCGCCGAAGTGGGCCAGGATGGGATCGAGGTGGCCCACCTCGTCGGGGAAGGCATCGGACAGGTCGGTGGTGAGCAGCGACACGGGGACCTCCAGCTGGGGGCTCATCGCCCGTCGGGGTCGGGGCGCACAGCGAGGATGCGGTAGGCCCCGATGCGCGGCGCCTGCACGAGGGGCTGCAGGCGGTCGCTGTCGAGGGAACCCTCCGACGTGCGCACCGCGCGGATCGGCTCGAGCTCGAAGGCACGCTCGAAGGCGGCGCAGGCGGGCTCCTGGTAGCGGGCGCCCGCGGGGAGCTCGACGTCCTCGGGACACGACCACGCCAGGCAGTCCCCGCCCAGGTCCTCCACCACGCAGACGCCCGCGTCGGGCACCACGAGGCACGGCAGGTCCACCAGCCGCACCCAGGCCGGCGAGGCGGGACGCGCGGGCGGATCGGCCACCCTCGGCGGGGGCGGCTGGCGCCACACCCGCCCTGCGCCCACCACCCAGCTCGTGCCGCCGGGCGTGGTGGCCCGTGCGCCGGAGCGGATCTCGCCCACCCGCACGCAGTCCAGGGAGCGCCACCAGGTGCCGCCGAGCACCTGGTCGGGGTGGGCGAGCGCATGGGCCACGTCCACCACCCGCGGCCCTCCGACGGCCGCCGACTGCGCCGCCAGGTCGAGCGGCCAGGGCGGGGTGAGGTCTTCCGCAGGCACCCCGACGTCGCTGCGTCCCAGCGTCACCACGACCGGTCCGTCCTCCACCAGCACGTGGTCGAAGAGGATGCGGGCCTCGCTCTGCGTGGGGAACTCGAAGGCGAGGAGGTCCCGTGTGCTCACCAGCGAGGTGAAGCCGAAGAGCGCGAGCGCCACGGCGTGCAGGCCCAGCGGCACCGTGCCCGCCCAGCGGGTGGCCCGCGCCCACCCGAGCCCGGCCAGCCCCGCCCACGCCCAGCCCGTGAGCGCGACGACGCGGACGTAGAAGCTCACCCCGTCCTCGCCCACGCCCACGAAGTGGACCGCGCTGACGCCGAGCTGCACCACCACCGCCCCCATCGCCACCACGCGGGAGGTGCCCGCCACCACGGCGAGGCCGACGAAGGCCAGGGCGACGAGCATGCCGGGCGTGACCCACGGGTGCAGCTGGGGCCACACCCTCAGCACCCCGTACAGCGGCTCCGGCGGGGCCCACCACGTGCCGTCGAAGCCACGCGGAGCCCAGGCCACGCCCACCAGGTAGCCCACCACGCCCCCGGCCACGGCCACCACCGGCGGCAGGCGGCGGGGCGCGAGCAGCACGATCAGGGACGCGAGCACCCCCATGATCATCAACGCGCGCAGGTGCTCCACCTGCCACGGCGCGGGCTCGGGAGACCTGCCGGAGAGCGCACCCACCACGCGGCAGGCCCACACCACCGCGCCCACCCCCACCACCACGCGCGAGCCCACCGACATGGGCCGCTGGATGCCCCGCTCCGGCAGGCCCACCACGAGCAGCAGGAAGGGTGCGAGCAGCGCGGCGTCGGCCCGGGCATTCGTGGCCAGCAAGGCGCCCCCCACGAACAGGAGCGCGTCGCGCGTGGCCCCGGATCGCAGCAGCAGGTGCTGGCCGTGCATCGCCACCACGAAGCCCAGCGAGGCGGTGACGTAGCCTGAGAGCGAGGGGAGCAGCTTGAGGTGCCACGGCGCCACGGTGAACAGCACCGCGGCCGCCAGCCCCGCCCGACGCCGACCGCTCGCGAGCTGCACCCAGGAGCCGAGCACGATCGCCGCGAGCACGCCCTGGATGACGCTGGCCCCCCACGGGCGCACCGACGCCGGCAGGATCCACCCCAGGAGCGAGCCGAGCAGCAGGTGGGCGAGGCCGTGGTCGCGGTCGTGGCCGTCGAGCAGCGCCGGCGTGCGGATCACCGACCAGAGCTCGATGCCGTGCTGGTTCATCGCCCAGGGCGCCTTGGGCACCCACGCCAGCCCGATGCCCGTGAGGCCCAGCACGAGCAGCACCAGCCAGGCGAGGAAGATGCGCTCCCGCGCCGCCCACACCCGCAGGTTCCCGAGCTCCAGCGCCGCCCCCACCACGACGCAGGCCACCGCGATGCTGCCGAGGAGCGCGTCCTGGGCGTGCGAGCCGGGATGGAGGAAGGCGCTCATCGCGGCGTACGCGGGACCGCGACGTACTGGTGGAAGAGACCCCACCGGTCGGTGAAGCGGTGGGCCAGCACGTCGAACCCCGCCCCGTCGAGCAGGTCGAGCCAGCGCGCCACGTCCAGCTCGTACACGTCGCGCGCCGCGGGGGCCGCCGTCACCACGTCGAGCTGATCGACGCACCAGCGGCGCACGATCACGGCCCACCGCGCGGCGAGGGCGGACGGGGTGGCGGGGTCGCGCAAGGCGGCGATCAGGCCCCGGGCGCAGCGCCGAACGTACGAGTCCACGATGCGGTCGGCGAGCACCGGGTCGCCGGGCGGCAGGGCCAGGTCGCAGTAGACGTCGGCCTCGTTGAGGAGGAGACGGCCGCCGCGGGGTGCGAGGGCCGTCGCGAAGCCCGCGAGGATCTCCGCCTTGCCGGGCCCCGCCAGGCCGAAGCGGGCACGCCGCGCAGCGTCCTCGCCGGCCACGTGGTGCAGGGTGAGGCTGCAGACGATGGCGTCCACCTCCGGCAGCGAGACGTCCTCCACGCGCTCCGGCCGCGACACCAGCGCCACGCCCGATGGCAGCACCTCCTGCACCCGGACGTGGGCCTCGGGCTCGGGATCGACCAGCACCAGCGTGCCGCGTGCTCCAGGACCCAGCGCCTCCTGCCACAGCGCCCCGTTCCCTCCCCCGATCTCGGCCACCACGAAGTCGTCGCGACGGAGCACGGCGTGGAGCTCGGCGGCGTTCGCGGCGTAGATCGACCGCATGAAGGGCGTGGCCGTCCAGGCCTCGAAGAGCGAGCCCGGCCCGAAGGCGGTGTTCCACGCCTCGGGCACCGCGGGGGAGGGCCAGGCGGACCGCAGCTCGCCGAGCGCGCCGAGGTGATCCCCGGGAGGACGCGCCAGCAGCCGCTCCAGTGCCTCCAGCATCTCCACCAGCGACGGGTCCACACCCACCTCCCGCTCCAGCGCCCTAGCGTGCCCGTCGATCGCGTACCCCCTGTGCGCGGGATGCGGCGTCGCATCGCCCGATCGCCTCGTCTATGCTGCCCGCAGAGGCCACCATGCACACCCTGCTGCTCGCGCTCACCCTGCAAGCCCACGCGGGCCGCCCACCGGGGGAGATCGTCGCGCCCGCGGTGATCGTCGACATCACCCCCGAGGGCCTCGACCAGCTCGACGTGCTGGCCGGTGCGCTGGTCCCCGAGAGCATCCCCATCGACGACATCGAGGACGGGGACGAGGCCGACGAGATCTGCATCGACCTGCTGTTCACCGAGATCTGCTTCACGCCCTGGCGCTGGGGCTACGAGGTCTCCGGCTTCGACGTGGGCCTGCGCATCGCCCAGCTCGATCTCGTCCCGGGCACCGGCCAGATCGAGCTCGCCGGCGCCATCGAGGTGAACCTCGCCTCGGCGTCCGACCCGGGCACCCTCGGCTTCCTGGCGCAGCTCCTCGACTTCGGCGACCCGCTCATCGACATCGACGAGTCCTGCGACGTCTGGCTGGAGCCCACCGAGATCGGCTTCACCACCACCATCGACCTCGTGGTGGTGCCGAACGGGCCCGACGGCACCGTGGTCGTGGTCGACGTGGCCCCCGTCGACCTGTCGATCGACATCACCGGTCTGCGCATCGAGGGCTGCGCGATCGACTTCCTCGACGACTTCCTCAACGCGGTCACCGGCTTCCTCGGCTCGGCCTTCAACCTCGACCTGGGCGAGCTGCTCACGGGCCTCGTCGAGCCGCTGATCGACCAGTTCATGGGGGACGCCCTCGCCACCATCGAGGACACCCTCACCGAGCTGCTCTCGTCGCTCACCATCGACCAGGAGCTCGACCTGCTGGGCGTGATCCTCCAGCTCCACCTGGAGCCGGGCGAGCTCACGGTCGACCCCGCGGGCATCCGCTTCGCGCTCGACGGCAGCTTCGCCGGCACCGGCAATCCCGCGCCCTGCGTCAGCGGGTTCGGCATCGACGAGAGCCTCGCCACGGGCGGCGCCTACCCCGGCATCGGCGACGGCCCGCTGGATCCGCCCCACCACCTCGGCGCGATGATCGACGACGACTTCCTCAACCAGGCCCTGTTCGCGGTCTGGTACGAGGGCCTGCTCTGCTTCGAGATCGGGGCAGGCGGCGGCGCGCTCCCCATCGACCTGCCCATCCCGCTCGACACCAGCCTGCTGCGCATCCTCGCCGGCGACACCTTCGCCGAGTTCTTCCCCGAGACGAAGCCGATCGCGCTGGCCACCCGGCCCCGCAAGCCGCCCGTGGCCGCAGCCGTGCCCGGCGGCGTGTCGATCGCGCTCGAGGAGCTGGGTCTCGACCTCTACGCCGAGCTCGACGATCGCATGGTGCGCCTCGCCGGCATCGACATCGGCGCCACCATCCCGGCGGGCCTGGACTTCGACGGGGCCACCGGCGACCTCGGCATCGACCTCGGCCTGGGGCCCGACGCCTTCACCTTCGGGGTGGTCTACAACGAGCTGAAGCCCGAGGGCTCCCAGCAGCTCGGCGACGGCCTGTCGAAGCTGGTGGGCAACCTGGTGGGCAGCCTCATCGGCCCGCTCCTCGGCGATCTGGCCTTCGCGCTGCCCAGCTTCTCGGGCCTCGGGCTGAGCGAGGCGGTGATCGGCCCCTCCGGCCCCGACGGCGACTTCATCGGCTTCTTCGCGAAGCTCGGCCTCGTGGACTACGGCGAGGGCGGCGACCTCGGCGCCATCGGAGACTGCGCGGGCGGGTGCAGCACCGGCGGGAGCGTCGCGCCGTGGCTGCTGGGGCTGGTGGTGTTCGCGCGCCGGCGCCGGGACGACGACCCGCGCGGCGAGGACTGAACGCTCGTCAGGGCGCCACCCACGTGGCCACCACCCGAAGGCCCACGTCGGTGTGCGCGCAGTCGCCGTCGTTGTCGTCGCCGTAGACCGCGAGCTCGAGGTGGAGGCGCTCCTCGCCCTGCACGGCCTCCGCGAGTCGCGCCATCGCGTCGGGGGCCAGGTCGAGGGCCAGCCTGCCCACCTCCTCGGTGCGCGGCACCTCGCAGGTGCTCCCCGGCGAGCCCAGGCACCAGTAGGGATCGTACCGACCGCTGAACGCGCTGCCGCGCACCCGCGCCCAGTCGAAGCGCCGGAGGCCGTCCACCTCCTCGAAGGCGTCCGGGGGGAAGCCCGAGCCGCCGGCCATGAGCACCCAGTCCTGCAGGGTGAGCGTCATGTGGTCGTCGAAGACCAGGGTGTCGGTGGTGGACGCGATGGCCAGGGTGCAGAGCGTGGCGCCCTCGGGCAGGTCGAGGTCCACCGGCTCCACGAAGCGCGCCTGGTTGTGCTCGTTGCGGCGATCGAGGTTGCCGTCACGTCCCCAGGCGCAGTCCTTGCGCTCCGGGAAGTCGAGGACCCAGGTGGTGGTCTGGTGGGGCGACGAGGCGCAGTCGACCACGGGCGGCGCCGTGTCGAGGGCAGGGCTCGTGTCGACGGCAGGGCCGGTGTCGACGGGCGGATCCGTGTCGGGCGGAGGCGCGGTGTCCAGCGGCGGATCCGTGTCCACGGGCGGGTCCGTGTCCACGGGCGGGTCGGTGTCGCCCGGAGGCGCGGTGTCGACGGGCGGATCCGTGTCGGGCGGCGGGTCGGTGCCGGGCGGGAGGCCGGTGTCGTCCAGGGGCGGATCGGCGGGGTCGTCCTGCAGCCGAGGGGCGGGCACGCCGCCGGGCAGGGCCTCGTCCACGGGCGGCGGATCGGTGCGCAGGTCGTGTGGCGGCAGCCCGGGCGCCTCGTCGATGGCACCGTCCCCACCGGGACCCGCACCGCCGAGCGCACCGCTCACCGCGTAGTCGCTGCACCCCCCGAGGAGCATCACGAGCACCAGCACGCCGCCTCCCGGACCCGGAGAACACTTCGGGATTCTACGGAGGGCGTTTCGGAAGATCAACACCTGATGTGGATCTTCCGCAGGCGGTGGATCAGGGCTTCGTGCGCACCACCCGGAAGCCGAGCACCGCGTCACGGGAGGCCGGGTCCAGCCCCCCGCGGGACGAGACCCGGGTGAGCAGCTCGGAGCAGTCGTAGGCGCCTCCGCGACCCACGCGCTCGGTGCCGGCCGACGGGCCCACGGGGTCGACGACGGCCGCGGCGCCATAGGGCCCCTGCCAGTCGAGGGTCCACTCGAAGACGTTGCCGCTGAGGTCGTAGAGGCCGCAGTTGTTGGGCTTCTTCCGCCCCACGGGCTTCGTGGCGATGCCGCTGTTCTTGCCGTACCAGGCCACCTCGTCGGGGTTGTTGGACCCCGCGTACACGGTGGTGCCGCGGCAGCGCGCCGCGGCCTCCCACTCCGCCTCGGTGGGCAGGCGGTAGCCGGGGCAGGCGTAGGGATCGGCCACCGCCGTGCAGCGCACGTCGGCGCCGCTGCCGGTGCAGGTGGCGCAGGGCGTGAGGCCCGCGGCCGTCGACAGGGCCACCGCGTAGGCCGTGGCCTCGTGCCAGGTCACCGACTCCACGGGGCAGTCGTCGCCGCAGTCGACGAAGCTGGAGGGGCGGTAGCCGAGCACCACGGCGAACTCGCCCTGGGTGACCTCGTGGGCGGCCACGAGCACGGTGCGGGTGAGGCTCACGTCGTGCGGCGGCCGCTCGTTGTCGTCGCAGCCGTACTGGTCGGGGGTGCAGCCCATACGGAAGGCGATGGGACCCACCTCCACGAAGGTGCCCAGCGGCATCGCGTCGGTGTCGTCCGTGTCGGCGGTGTCGTCCGTGTCGGGATCGGTGTGGTCGACGGGCACGGTGTCGCTGTCGTCGGTGTCGCCGACCACATCCGTCTCGTCGGTGTCGTCGACACCGTCGGACTTCGGGTCGCCCGAGGGCCCCGGCGCGCACGCCGCCAGGAGCGCCCAGACCATGCCGGCACCACCTCGCTGCATGCTTCCTCCCGACGCGGACACCGTTGAGTCTAGCCCGGCCCGGTCAGGTCGGAGACCCCACCCGGCGCGCGTGCGAGAACCTTCACCACCGCGCTCGGGCCCTGGTGGTAGCGCCCCTCGTGCACCTGCCGCTCGCGCTCCACGCCGTGGAGCACCTCCAGCCCGGCGAGCTCCTCGCGAAGCCCCGCCAGGGTCATGCAGAGGGACGGATCGGGGGGACCGCCGGTGCCGCGCCCCACCTGCGCGGGGGTGTAGGCCTCGAGCACGAAGAGGCCGCCCGGGCGCAGCGCGGCCACCACGGCACGGTGCAGGGGTCGCCGCACCGCCGGCGGCATGTGCGCCCAGATCGAGACGATGACGTCCCAGCAGCCCGTGCCGAGGTCGTGGTGCGCCAGGTCGGCCACCAGCGTGTGCAGGGCCACGCCGCGCGTGGCGGCGAGCGCCTCGGCCCGTGCGAGCCCCACGGCGGACTGGTCGACGGCCGTGACCTCGAGGCCGCGCGTGGCGAGCCACACCGCGTTGCGCCCCTGGCCCTCCGCCAGCGCGAGCGCGCGCCCCGACCCCGGCAGACGCCCCGCCTGGGCGGCGAGGAAGTCGTTCGGCGCGTCGCCATAGGCGAGCTCGGCCTCCGCGTAGCGCACGTCCCACATGCCCGAGGGCGGCGACCCGCCGGACTCACCGGAGCCCATCGTCGCGCCTCCGCTCGTACGCTGGCGCCTCGGCGCCGAGCCCGCGCAGGTAGGCCACGAGGTCGCCGACCGCACCCGCCGACGGCATCGACGTACCCGACGGAGCGCCGGCGAGGGTGTGGCGCCGGTTGGCGAGCACGGCCTCCAGCGTGGGGGCGGTGCCGTCGTGCAGGTAGGGCGCGCTCTGGGCGAGCCCGAACAGGCTGGGCGGGTCGAAGGCGCCGTCGCCCAGCATGTCGTGCGCCTGCTTCGTGCCCACGTCCACCAGGGAGTCCACGAGCTGGCGCCCGCGCCGGGTGGGCGGGTCGGCGAGGTGGCTGGTGGTGAACCAGGGGCCCCCGTGGCAGGTGCCGCAGCCCAGGGCCTGGAAGACGGCCGCGCCGGCCTCCTCGCGCCCGGTGGGGCTGGGCGGCGCCGCCACGGTCACCCCCTCCCGCAGGAAGGCGGTGACGTGGTCCCAGGTCTCGGCGTCGGGCCCCTCGTAGTCCTGGCGCTCGAGCTCGCCCGGGATGGCGCCCTCGAGGATGAAGCCCAGCCCGCCCTGCAGCTCGCGCACGGTGTGCTCGAAGTCGGCCACCTCGTCGCGGTCGGCGTCGTAGTGCAGGGGCAGGGTGTCGGGCGAGCCGGCGAGGTGGGGCGTGGAGCGGGGCCCCGCGGCGAAGCGCCAGGTGACGCCGTCGGTGCGGCCGTCGGGGTGGCAGGAGGCGCAGGCCATCGCGAAGCCGCTGGTGCCCTCCGCCGTGTTCGTCGACGAGAAGAGCTGCCGGCCGTGGCGCGCCTCGTCCGAGAGCGGGTCGCGCTCCGACGGCCCCAGGCGGCTGACCCGGGTGACGAGCGCACGGTCGAGGTCGGTGGCCGACAGCGTGCCGTTCCCCACGTTCACCGTGATCACCTGGTTCCGGGCCACGTCGAGCACCACGCCCCGCGGGTCGGTGCCCACCAGCAGGTCCATGCTGGCGCGCCACGGGCGCAGGTGCACCGGGGGCTCCCCGGGATGGAGCCGCAGCTGCTGCACCTGGTCGTTGCCGCCCATCGCGACGTACGCGAGGTCGTCGTCGGGCGCGAAGGCCACGTGCGTGGGCACGCTGGCGAGCTGCCCCGGCATGCCCAGGTTGCCGCCCTCCTCCGGGATCACGCGCTCGCCGTCCACGTCGATCACGGTGAGCACGCCGTGGGTGGCCGCGAGGAACTTCGGCAGCACGCGGTCGCTGGCGGTGTAGCGCTCGGGGGCGTCGGGGAAGGCGGCGGCCGAGGGCAGGTAGGCCCGGTTCCCCCGCACCACCACGGCCCCCACCTGCACGGGCATCACCGGGGGAAACCAGGGGGAGTGCACCGGCGGCAGGTCGATGCGCCGGGGGTTCTCCAGGCCCGGCACGTCCACCACGCTCACGTGGTTCTCGAGCTCGGCGAGGGTGCCCGGGGCCGCACCGGGATGCCGCCCCGGCAGGAAGTGGGTGACGAGGAGCTTGCCGTCGGCGAGCCCCAGCCCGCGCGGCGCCGGGCCGAGCCCCTGCACGCGTGCGACCTCCTGCCGCGTGGCCAGGTCGATCTCCACCACGGCGTCGTCGCCCGACAGGGACACCCAGGCGCGGGACCCGTCGGGCGCCACCACCACCCCGAAGGGCTCGCTGCCCACGGGCATCGTCTCCACCCCGCCGCTGGCCAGGTCGACGAAGGCCAGCGTGCCGTCGCCGAAGCCCGCCACGATCAGCGTGCCGCCGTCGGGCGTGAGCGCCACGCCGCGCGGATCCGGCCCCGTCTCGAAGACGCGCACCCGCTGCAGGCCCGCGTCGAGCGCGAACTCCCCCACCACGCCGTGCTCGGGCGCCACCGCGTACACCCGGGGCTGGGTGGGGTGCGCCACGATCGGCACACTGTGCGGCTGCACCTGCCGGGCATCGGACGGGAAGGCCGGGTCCACCGGCGGGCCGTCCTCGGCGGGCACGTGGACGAGGGGCTGCGCGAGCTGCGTCGAGGCCCAGCCGCGGCCGGGCGCCTCGAGCTGCCCACCGACGTTGTCGCGCACCTCCAGGCGCGGCGTGGCCCAGGCGGCCCCGGCGAGGCGGATCGCGCCGCCCTCCGACAGCCGGTTGCCCGCCACCCGCACCCAGCTCCCGGGCTCGGCCTGGCCCACGGTGACCGAGGTGCCCACCAGCGTGTTGTCGTCCACCACCACGCCGCGCGCGTCGCGCCCCATGAGGTTGTCGACGTACACGCCGCCGCTGCGGTCGAAGGTGTTGCGCACGATCGCCAGGTCCTCGTCCCCCGACACCACCGTGGCCGGGAGCTCGAAGTCCATGCCGTTGTCCGCGAAGACGTTCCCCTCGAAGCGCCAGCCCACCACGCCCTGGATCCACACGCCGATGGTGTCGTCGGCCACCCGGGAGTCCACGAGGCTGCCACGGCCGCCCAGCACCATCAGGCCCACGCGGTTGCCCTGCAGGCGCAGGGCCTCCAGGCGGGGGGCACGCTGGGGATCCTCGTCGCCCGCCGTGACCACCAGCCCGTTCACCGCCCCCCGCACCTCCAGGCCACGCAGGAAGGAGCCCTGGCTCACGCCCAGCACCAGGATGCCGTGCTGGTTCGCGCTGGTGCGGCCCGCGTCGATCACGGGCATGGCGGGGTCGTCGGCCTCGGTGACCGGCACCCAGCCCCCCTCGCCCGCCTTCACGCCCTGCAGCGAGACCTCGCGACCCACCAGCGACAGCACCTCGGCGTAGGTGCCCGTGGCCACCTGGATGGTCTGGCCGGGCAGCGAGCGCTCCACGGCCACGCCGATGCTGCCGAGCGGACGATCGTGGCTGCCGTCGCCGCCATCGTCGCCCTCGGGGGTCACCAGCAGGGGCGGCGGCGGCTCCGCCGGGGTGAAGCTGGACTCGAAGGCCCCGATGCGCGCGTCGGGCGCGAGCGCACGTCCCGCCAGATCGGTGCCGCTCACGCGCGGACCGTCCACGGTGCCGTCGCGCACCCACGCGGCACGCAGCGGCTCCTGCGGCGCCCAGGCCGCCTGCGCCGTGGCGAGGTCGAGGGCCGCCCCCGCCGGCCAGTCGGCGGGCAGTCCCGCCCAGGGAGGCTCCAGGGTGCGCGCCACGGCACGCAGGCCTCCCTCCCGCATCATCGGCTCGGTGGAGTAGCGGTCGCCGGGCAGCACCTGCGGCGCAGCGAGGACGTCGTCGGTGTACCAGGCCTGCGGGAAGGCGAGCGCCGGCGCGTCGGAGCCGTAGTGCCCGGGCGTGTTGTCGTGCAGCAGCACGCTCTCGCCGAAGCGCCAGGGGTCGGTCTCGTACAGGCCCCAGTCGCGGTTGCCGCTGACGACGAGGTTGTAGAGCTCCTGCCCGCCGCCGCGCGCACGCACGCCGGCGCCCCCGTTGTCGGCCACGGTGACCCGGTCGAGGCTGGACGGACCGTCGAGCTGCACGCCGTCGCCGCGCTGCAGCGCCACGAGGGAGCCCGACAGGCTGGCGCCCTCGGACAGCACCACGCCCGTGCCGCAGCGGCTCACGAGCAGCTCCGACAGGTGCGCTCCGGCGCGGGCGGTGACGCAGGTCTCTGCTCCCCACACGGTGAGGCGACGCACCGCGGCCTCGGCCGCCACCACCACCGGACCGCCCACGCGGAACCCGCTCACGACGCTGCCCGCGGCGCCGTCCGCCACCTCCAGGGAGGTCAGCAGCGGACCGTCGGCCCCGGCAGGCGGTGCACAGGCCCCGTCCGTGCCCAGCCCCAGCAGCGTGACGGGGCGCGCGAGGCGCACCGCGCCGTAGGTGCCGGGCGCCAGCCGCACCACGCCTGCGGCCGCGTCGCCGAGCGCGGCGGCGAGGGTCGTCGCGTCCACCACGTCCACGCCGTCGGCACAGGCGGGATCAGCTCCGCCCGGCACCACGACCTGCGCAGGAGGCGTGACGGCGGGCGAACAGGCGGCGAGGACGAGGAGCAGGGACCAGCGCGCGTGGCGCACGGAACCTACTTCACGTTGGCGTCGAGCCCCGGACGGAAGTCGCTGCACCAGGGCACCGGCGCGTCGACGGCATCGGCCTTGGCGGAGGCCTCGGTGGCGAACAGCATGGACGCGGCGCCACCCACGGCGGCCAGGAACACGACGACGACGGCAACGGCACGCATGCGGCCTCCACACCCCCGCAGTCTACGACCGGTGCCCTGGCGGCGCAAGCGCTTAGATCGCGAAGCGCCGATCCAAGCGGCGCTCAGCGCGCGACGAAGGACCATGTGCGGAGGTCCAGGTACCAGATCGGGCTGTCGTACCGCGCGACCGTGCCGGGGCAGGGGTCCTCCTCGGTGACCTTCAGCGCCCAGGTGGGCCCCACGGCCTCCCAGCCCGCCTGCCCCTCCACGTTCGTCTGCCGGTCGATGCGGAAGCAGCGCGGCGTGGGCGGCGCCTCGTGGTCGAGCTCGACCAGCAGCACCACCAGGTAGCTGACGCCGCGGGCGGGGTTCACCAGCGTGTGGATGGTGCGGTTCCACAGCTCGGGACGCGTGATCCCGTGCCGCTCGAGGGCCTCCACCACGGCGAGCTCGGGCAGGATGGAGCGGATGCCCTCCTCCTCGCCGAACTGCTCCCGCAGATCGACCGTGGCCTCGGCGTGGCTGGCGCCGAAGACCGCGAGCACGGCGGCGCACCAGGCCGCCAGCGCCGCCGTGCCCCGCGCCGCCACCACCTGCGTGGCCACGGCGAGCAGGGCCGGGAGCACCGCCAGCAGCGGGATGTAGTACTGCTCGTCCTCGGGGAAGCAGAGCAGCACCAGCGCCCCCACCACGTAGAACCACCAGAGGGCGCGGGTGACGGGGGTGTGCAGGCCGCGACGGGCCAGCGCCAGCACCGCCAGCACCAGCACCAGCTGCACCACCTGCAGGGGCTCCAGCTCGGACGTGGGCGGGCTCGCGAAGGGGATCGCGCGCAGCACGTTCCAGGGCGCGATCAGGGTGACGTACTCGGCAGCCCGGCCGTCGGTGACCTCGGTGGGCGCCCCGCCGAAGGACAGCACCAGCAGCTCGGGCACCAGGTAGAGCCCCAGCGGGATCCAGGCCACGGGTCGACGCAGGATGCCGAGGCCCAGCCGCCAGTCGATGACGATCAGCGCCGCGAGCACGCCCCAGCCGGTGC
Source organism: Alphaproteobacteria bacterium (assembly GCA_020632955.1). Lineage (GTDB taxonomy): Bacteria > Myxococcota_A > UBA796 > UBA796 > JACKEO01. Next base: position 204,327 of record JACKEO010000005.1, on the reverse strand, counting down.
GGTGGGCCCCGATGGCCACGGCCACGCCGAGCGTGGCCACCACCGCCCAGCCCGCGTGCTCCCGGGCCCGGCTCACCCCGAGGAAGGTGAGCGACACGCCGACGAGGATGAAGGAGATGTGGCTGGGGAAGCAGAGCAGCAGCGGCAGGTGGGTGGCGGGGATCAGCAGCGCCGCGAGCAGCGTGGGCACCCCCGGCGCGTGCCGCCAGGCCAGCGCGATGCCCACGATCCACCCCACCACCACGGCGCCGAGGCTCACGAGCATCGGCGTCTCGGCCTCGGGCACGAGCATCACCGCAGCGCCGTAGATCCAGGCGGCGAGCCAGCCGTGGTTGCCGCCGATGGAGGTGATGGGGCCCTGCAGCGGGAGCAGCCCCCGCCGGAAGCGCCCGTAGACCTCGTAGTCGCGCAGGGTGTTCTCGTTGACGAAGAGCACGAGGTCGTCGAGGTAGGCCGACAGCAGCTGCCCCCACCGCAGCAGCATCACGGCGCCGAGCACCAGCAGCAGCGTGCCCGCCACGCGGCGGACGAGCGTCGACGCCTGCGCCTGGCCGGCGCCCTCGGTCACGGCACCACCGGGGCGAGCACCACCTGCCAGGTCCGCAGGTCGAGCACGTGCACCGGCTCGGGCTTGAGCAGCACGTTGGGCTCGCAGGGCACGCCCCGCCAGGCCCGGTACACCAGCAGGCCGTCCTCGACGCGCTCCACGTCGGTGGCGCCGGCGGGCAGCTCGGCGAGGCCGTCGTCCACGAGCAGGCAGCGGTCGCCCCCCTCGGGGAGCGGCGGGAAGACGCGCTCGGCGAGGTAGCTCATGCCGGGCAGGATCGAGGGCGTCTCGCCCTCCGACACGGTGTGCTCCAGCCGCAGGTGGGCCTGCTCGTCGGCCCGCATGCCCAGCTCCCCCACCAGGGTGTCGTGCATCGTGTAGCGGAGGCCCAGGGACGACATGCTGAAGAAGTTCACGTTGGGCGGCGCGGCGAAGGTCACCATCATCGCCGCCAGCCCGAGGCCCTCCGCCAGGCCGTACAGGGCCGTGGTCCACGCGAAGGCGAGCGAGCGGCTCGCCGTCCAGCCGAGCAGCAGGAGCATGGGCGTCTGCCAGCTCGGGTTGGCCTCGGGAGGGGCGAACACCAGCGGCAGGCCGGGCAGCAGCAGCCAGCCCAGGCCCGGCGGCGCCTCGTCCCGACGCGCCACCCACCAGCCCAGCGCCACGGCCACCAGCCCGAAGAGCAGCCACGCCACCGGCACCGTGTCCTCGGCGCCCGGCTCCACGTGGACCATGCGCGACACCGCATTCCACGGGCTCCGGTAGAACCAGCCCCACAGCCGGGTCACCGCGGGCCCGCCGTGCACCACGAGGCGCGCGATGCCGCTGGACCACAGGAGCAGGAAGCCCGCCACGCCCCACCACGGCACGCGGAAGGCGCGCTGGCGCACCATCACGGCCAGCAGCGGCACGGCCCACACCACGTGGCCGTGGTTCAGCGCCAGCAGCGCCCCCAGGCCCAGCACGGCGCGCCCGAGCGCGTCGCGTGCGCCGGTGCGTGCCAGATCGAGGACGGCGAAGGCGAAGAGCGGCATCACCAGCGGCACGAAGGCCGTGGAGATCACGTGCTTCGACAGGATCGGGGCCACCGCCGACGTGAGGTAGAGCGTGGTGGCCACCACCGCCGCCACCTCGCCGAGCCGGCGACGGGTGCCCACGAAGAGCACCGCCGCGAAGCCGTAGTGCGCCACGTTCAGCAACACGGCCGCCACCTCGAGCCGCGGCGTGGCCAGCAGCACCAGGTGGAAGATCCAGTAGTGCAGCGCCTCGGCGTACTGGGTGGGGTGGGTGACCAGCACCACCTGGCCGTCGCGCGCCAGCGCGTGGAGCTCGAGGTCGAGCGTGTTCGCCGCCTCCATCTTCACGAGCCCGTGGGCGTGCAGCCACAGGTCGAGGCCCACCGCCACCAGCACCGCGAGACCCAGCACCACGAAGAGCCCGCGGGGGGCCGGCGCGGGGGTGACCTGCTCCGACGTCGTCAAGGGCACTCCGGGGCGCGAGCATACACGTCGGAGCGGGTCGGGGCGAGGCGCGGCCGCCCCCCGCGCGTCGCGGCCGGAGGGGTCAGCGTCGGCGCAGCTCCTCCAGCTCCTCCAGGGTGCGCGGCCAGTCCTTCTTCAGCAGCTGCGACAGCGCCCGGTCGCGCAGCAGCACGCCGCCCGTCTGGCAGGTGGCGCAGTAGTTCGTCTCGCGATCGGCGTAGACGATGCGCTGCACCGGGTCGCCGCACACCGGGCAGGGCTGTCCGTGCCTGCCGTGCACCGCCATCTCGGGGCGGAAGGCCGTGACCTTGTCGGGGAAGCCGTCGCCCACCTCGGCGCGCAGGTGGTCGGTCCACCAGGTGAGCACGTCGCGCATGGCGTCGGTGAGCCGGGCGATGCCCGCGTCGTCCACGCCGTCGGACCAGGCCACCGGCGACAGCCCCGCGCGGTGCAGGATCTCGTCGCCGTAGGCGCCCCCGATGCCGTCGAACAGCGTGGGGTCGGTGAGGCTGCGCTTGAGCGTGTGGCGCTCGGCGCGCAGGCGCTCCGCCACCTGGGCAGGCGTGGCCGTGAGGGGATCCAGCCCCCCGCGGTCGAAGTCGGCCAGCGCCCCCTCCCCGGCCACCACGTGCAGGCTGGCCCGCTTCTTCTTGCTCACCTCGGTGAAGATCAGCGTGCCCGTGGGCAGGTCGAAGGCCGCGAGGCCGCCCTGGCCCGGCGGCTTCGCGCCCACCTTCGCCCAGCGGAGCCGGCCGGCCACCATCAGGTGGATCACCAGCCAGAGGTCGCCGTCGAGGCCCAGGGCCAGGCGCTTGCCCACCCGACGGACCGCCCGGAAGGTGCGCCCGGTGGCGTCCGAGAGCGGAGGCACCGCCGTGCGCAGCAGGAAGGGGCTGCGCAGCCGCACGCCGAGGAGCTGCTGCCCCACCAGCCGCGCCTCCAGCCGCTCCCGGTAGACCTCGACGTCGGGCAGCTCGGGCACGTCCCCTCCCCGCCCCCGGGTATCGTGCGGACAGCGCCAGGGCCGGGCGGGCCTCCGCGCCCGACGGGACCCACGATACCGGCAGCCGGGCCGCTGGCCCGAGGTCCCGTGCTCGACTGCCAGACCTGCGGCGCCTGCTGCTGCAACCCCGCCGAGAACCGTGCCGAGGGCTACCCCTGGTACGTGGAGATCGAGGACCGCGGGAACCGCCTCGTGAAGGACCCCGGCCTGCGCCGCCGCTACGTGGTGGACGACCCCGACGGCGTGCCCCACATGCGGCTCACCACCGACGACCCCCGGTGCGTGGCCCTCGAGGGCACCGTGGGCCGCAAGGTGCGCTGCGGCGTCTACGCCCACCGCCCCACGCCCTGCCGACGGCTGCAGGCCGGCAGCGCCGCCTGCCTCGAGGCCCGCCTGGAGCGGGGCATCGACCACCTGCCGCCCCGCGAGGGCTGACGGACGCGGCCCCGATCAGGACGGCGGCGCCACCGTGACCGACGCCGACCAGAGCAGCACGCCCCCCTGACCGTCGTCGAGCCGTGCCTCGCAGCGCCAGGTCTCGCCTTCCAGGGTGACGCCGGCCGCCAGCTCCGGCCCCGCGCCGTACAGGCCGTCGGGGCCGATCCACGAGGTGGTGACGCTGATCGGATCCCCCTCGAGGTCGGGGTTCGGCGTGACCTGGCATGCGATGGCCTCGCCCGGCATCGGGCTGGCGGGCTGGAAGGCGATGTCGGGCACGGGCGGACGGGCGTTGCGCACCAGGATGGGCTCGCTGCGCGCGGTCGCCGACAGCCCCAGGGCATCGGTGGCCACCACCTCCACCACGATCTCCTGGCCGCGCTGGACGTTCGCCAGGACGGGCTCGGTGACACCCGGCACGGGGAGGCCGTCGACCAGCCAGGTGTGCTCGACCGTGATGGCCTCGTCGTCGGGCTCGAACGCCACGGTGGTGGCGCGCAGGGTCATCCCCGTGACCGGCATCGCGGGCCGCACCTGGATCTCGGCGATCTCGGGCGGTTCGTTCCCGCGGCCGATGGTGACCTGCACCTCGCGCTCGTCGAAGCCGTCGTCGGCCAGGACCTGCACGCGGAGGGGACCCTGCGGCGCAGGAGCGCGCACCTCGGGCACCTCGAAGGACCCCTGGAAGATCTCCCACTCGTGTCTCCGGTAGTGGGGCGCCACCGGCTGCTCGCGCCACGCGGTCAGCACGTCCACCTCGTCGCCCTCGAGGTCGATCACCTCCAGCTGGATCTCCACCCGGTCCCCCGACACCGGCTCCGGCGGCTTCCAGCTCAGGCGGTTCACCCGGGGCGGCGTGTTCACCACCTGCCCGGACGCGCGCACCGTGGGCCCGTCGTGCCAGGCGTCGAAGGCCACCACCTCGGCACGGAGCGCGTCGCCGCGCAGGACCACGCCCTCGGGCAGCACGAAGCCCTCCGCCACCGCCACGTCGCCGACGAACCAGGTGACCCGGTAGTCCACCTCGTCGCCCTCGGCGTCGACGCTGGTGCGCCCGATCTCCACCCAGGCCGACGCCCGGTGCCGCAGCACCTCGGGCTCCATGCGCACGGTGAAGCTCCCGGGCGGCGCGTGCACCCCGAGGTGCTGCTGCGGGGTGAGCTCGGCGCCGGCCCGCGCGCGCCAGGTGACCTGCTCGCCCCGGCTGAAGCGCACGGGGATCGAGGCCACGCCGTCGGCATCGGGCTCGGCGGACCCGAGCACCCGCTCGCCGCTGTTGACGATCTCGACGGGGCCCACCCCGTCGCGCACCCGCACCCGGAAGACGACGCCGTCCTCCACGCGCACGTCGGCGCCATCCACGGGACTCAGCACCTCGAGGGCCGGCAGGTCCTCCACGTCGACGGGCGGCGCGGCGACCTCGCAGGCCAGCAGGCAGACCGGGAGCAGGACGAGGGCGTGTCGCATGGGACCTCCAGGGATCCGTTGACCTCATCATGACACAGCGGACCCTCGCGAGAGACCGCCAGACCCCCACGGACCGGTCACCGCTCCGAGATCGGGCGTTGCTGGCTCCTCTTGCCGTGCAACACCTTCGTCACGGCACATCCTGGGCGTCGAGCGGGTCGGAGCCGGCCGCCACCTCGGCGCCATCGCCGAAGCCGTCACCGTCGCTGTCCCACCGGTAGGGATCGGTGCCATGCAGCATCCACTCGTCGATCACGCCGTCGAGGCCGTCGCCGTCCGGATCGGAGCTCTCGAGGTCGACCGCGATGTCGTCGACGAAGGCGCCCCAGCCCACGAACGCGTCCGCGTTCGCGCGGAAGGCGAGGCGCAGCCTGGCGAGGCCGCCGGCCCACGGGGCCAGCGAGAAGGCGGCCCACACGTAGGAGTCGTTCGGACCGTACCGGTAGTTCCAGGCGGGCCGTCCCACGCCGTCCGTCCCGTTGTAGGGGAGCACGTCGGGCAGCACGGTCACCCAGGTGCCGTCCTCGGTCCACGCCTCCAGCGAGAGCCCGTCGTTCGAGGAGTGCATGTACACCCGGAAGGACAGCACGGCCTCTCCCGACGCCGGCACGTCCACGGGGGGCAACCAGAGCGACGACGCCGCGGGCGTCCGGTAGGCGGTGGTCAGTCCGACGGCCCAGACCTGTGAGCCGCTCCATGCGCCCGCAGGACCCCGGGTGGGGGTGCCGAAGGCCCAGTCGACGGAGGAGGCCACCAGGCCGGAAGGACCTCGCTCGAAGTCGAGGTAGCTGCCGGGCGCGAGGTACAGCTCGGTGGCGTGGTCGGCGGGGTTGAGGGGATCGGTGCCCGCGGCGACCTCGTCGCCGTCGTCCACGCCGTCGCCGTCGGTGTCCGGCAGGTAGGGGTCGGTGCCGTAGGCGAGGAACTCGTCCACCACGCCCACGAGGCCGTCGCCGTCGGGATCGTCGGACTCCACGTCGATGGCGAGGTCGTCGATCACGGCCCCGAACGCGTACGCGCCGTCCTCGTTGGAGCGGAAGGCCAGGCGGAGACGCGCCGTCGTGCCGGCGAAGGCGTCCAGGGGGAGCGCAGCCCAGACCGGCGCCTTCAGGAAGGACTGGGTCACCCATGCCGGACGCCCGAGCGCATCCTGCCCGTCGTAGGCCGGGAGCGCGGGCTGCAGCGTGGTCCACCCGGTCGCGGGTCGCCACGCCTCCACCGACAGGCCGTCCAGCGGGCGTCCCTCCACCCACATCCGGAAGCTGAGCGTGGTGGAGCCCGCCGCGGGCACGTCGATCGGCGGCAGGCCCACCCAGCCGTGCTCGCTGGGACCGTAGTAGTCGTCGAGGTCGGTGGCCCAGACCCGGCTCCCGCTGAAGGCCTTCGTCGCCGTCGAGGCCAGCACCCCCACCTCCCAGGGCGCACCCGAGGCCGCGAGGCCCCCGTCGTCCGCCTCGAAGTCCAGGTAGGTGCCGGGACCCAGATGCACCACGCCCGGGTGGTCGGACGGCAGGAGGGGATCGGTGCCCGCTGCCACCTCCTCCCCGTCGAGGAAGCCGTCGCCGTCGGTGTCGGCCAGGTAGGGGTCGGTACCCCAGGTGCGCAGCTCGTCGAGCACACCGACGAGGCCGTCACCATCGGGGTCTGCGGACTCGAGGTCGAGGGCCAGGTCGTCGAGGTAGGCACCAGGCCCCACGCTGCCGTCGGTGTTCGACCGGAAGGCGAAGCGCAGGCGCGCCATGCCGCCGGTGAGGTCGCCCAGGGAGAAGGCCGCGAACACGGGCTCCTTCACGTCACGCTGGTTCACCCACGCAGGTCGCAGCAGGGCGTCCTTCCCGTCGTAGGCGGGCTGCGCAGGCGCCAGCGTGGCCCAGGTCCCATCGGGGCGCGCCACCTCCACCGAGACGCCATCCAGCGAGACGCTCCGACTCCACAGCCGGAAGCTCAGCGTGGTGGGCGCGACCTCCGCCAGATCCAGGGGCGGCAGGTGGAGGTAGCCCTCCGCGTCGATGCGGTAGTCCCCGCCGAGCACGGTGGCCCACCCCCGGGTGCCGCTGGGCGCACCGAGCGGCGGCCCGCTCGCGAAGACGCCGTGCTCCCACGGAGCGCTGGTGGCCACGAGCCCACCCGGACCGTCCTCGAAGTCAAGCAGGGTGCCCGGCGACAGGAAGGTGGTCACGCCGGGAGACCACGCGGGATCGCGCCCGTCGGTGCCCGCATCGCGCTCGGCGCCGTCCGAGAACCCATCGCCGTCGCTGTCCCACGCGAAGGGATCGAGCCCGCGCGCGAGCTCGGCGAGGATTCCGGGCACACCGTCGGCATCCGGATCCGCGCCCTCCTCGTGGACGCCGACGTCGTCGAGGTAGGCCCCCCACGACTCGCCGTTGTAGTCGCTGCGGAAGGCGAAGCGCAGGCGCACCACCTCGCCCACCCAGGGAGCGAGGGAGACCGCCACCGGGTCGTACGTGCCCGTCGACCCACCCAGTCGCCGCCAGGCGGCGAGACCGATCGCGTCGGTACCGTCGTACGGCGGCTGCACGCCCACGACCGGCCGCCACGTGGCGGATGGCCCGTGCCAGGCCTCGAGCAGCACGCCGTCCTGGGCCAGGATGCGGAACCAGCCGCGAAACGACAGCGTGGGGTCCAACGCCGCCCGGAGGTCCACCGGGGGCAGGTAGAGGTACGCCCGCGTGTGGCCGCGGTAGCCACTCGCGAGCCCCGTGGCCCACACCGTGGAACCCGACGCGGCGCGACCGGGGCCCATCGCGGGCGCGCCGATCTCCCAGGTCGATCCCGTCGACACCAGCCCGCCCGCATCCGCCTCGAAGTCCAGGCGGAAGCCCGGGAGACGCGGCGTGAGCCCGGGGACGTCGGCGGGGTTGCGGGGATCGGTGCCCGAGGCCACCTCCAGCCCGTCGAGCGCGCCGTCGCCGTCGGCGTCCGCCACGAAGGGGTCGGTGCCGTGCAGCAGCCACTCGTCGAGCACGCCGTCCAGACCGTCGGCGTCGGGGTCCGAGGACTCGTCGTCCACACGCAGGTCGTCCACGTAGGCACCCGCCGCCTCGGCGGACGGCGAGCTGGCGAGCACGAGCCGCACGCGGGCGGTGTCGCCCAGCCACAACGGCAGTCGCACCGCGGTGAACACCCACGTCTCCGACACCGGCGTGCTCGGCCAGGAGGGCTGCCCCACCGCCACGAGGCTCGGAGGGGGCACCGCGTCCACCAGCGGCACCCAGCCCGCGCGCGGGTCGAGGCCCTCGACGAGGAAGGCGTCGTTGACGAGCGCGAGGAAGAGCCGGAAGCTGAGCGTGGGCGAGAGCTGGCCCGTGAGGTCCAGCGGCGGCAGGCAGGCCCTCGCCACCGCGTTGGGCGGGTAGCCCCCGTCGAGGTTCGTCGCCCACACCCGGGTGCCCGTGTAGGCCGCGCCCGGCCCGGTGGTGGGCACGCCCCACGCCCACACGTCACCGTCCTGGCGGATGCCCCCGTCGTCCTGCTCGAGGTCGAACACCGCGGGCAGGGGCAGCGGTGCCGCGCTCTCGAGCCCCTGCACGATCACCGACACCCGGTCGGTGCGCACGGCGCCCGCGTCGTCCTCCACCTCCAGCTCCATCACCACCACGTCGGCGCACACCACGTCGGGAGCGGTCCACCGAGGCGTGAGGGTGTCGGGATCGGCCAGGCTCACGGTGGGGCCGGCCACCTGGGTCCAGCGGGTGGCCACGATGCTGCCGTCCGGGTCCGAGGCCGTGCCCTGCAGCTGCACCACCACCCCGGGGGTCACGGTGCGATCGGGGCCGGCGTAGGCCGACGGCCGCAGGTTCACGGTCTCGTCGGGGTCCACGGTGATGCGCACGCGATCCGTGGACACCGCCCCCTCGTCGTCCTCCACCTCGAGCTCGAACGTGAGCCCCACGGGGAAGTCCAGGTCGGGCGCGGTGAAGCTCGGCGAGAGCACGTCGGTGTCGGACAGGGTGACGAGATCGGTGCCGAGCTCGCGCCAGGCCACCCGAACGATGGTGCCGTCGGCGTCGGTGGCGCTGCCCACCAGGGTGACGACGGCCCCCGCGGTGACCCGACGGTCGGCGCCGGCCTCCGCCACGGGCCGCGCGTTCAGCGGGGTGATGCGCACCACCACCACGTCGGTCGACGCGCGGCCGAGGTCGTCGGTGGCCGTGAGCGAGAAGACCACCGCCTCCGGCTTCGCCACGAGCGGCGCGGAGAAGGCGGGGGTCAGCGAGGCGGGATCGTCGAGGGTGACCTGCGGTCCCGCCAGCTGGGTCCACACGGTGGTCGCCACGGTGCCGTCGGGATCCGAGGCCGTGCCGGAGAGGGAGACCGCGTCGCCCTCGAGCACGTCCTGATCGTCCCCGGCGTCCACCACCGGCCGCAGGTTGCTGGGCACCACCACGATGGCCACGGTGTCGGTGGCCGTGGCCCCTTCGTCGTCGGTGGCCTCCAGGCGGAAGGCCACGGTGATGCGCTCGGGCCACGAGGGTGCCGTGAAGGTGGTCACCAGCGACGCCGGGTCGGCGAGGAAGGCCGGCGGACCCGCCACCTGCACCCACCGCGTGGACGCCACGTCGCTGTCGTCGGAGGCCGATCCGGTCAGGGTGACCACCTGGCGCTCGAAGACCTCCTGATCGCCGCCGGCGTCCACCGTGGGGGGCGGGTTGGTCGTGGTGACCACCACCTGCACGGTGTCGGTGCCGAGCAGCCCGTCGTCGTCCACGGCCTCCAGCCGGAAGACCAGCGTGGTGCCCACGCCCGTGGGCGGGGCCTGGAAGGTGGGCGTGAGCGTGGTGGCCCCCGTGAGCGTCACGGGCAGCCCCTGCGTCTGCACCCAGAGCGTGCCGCGCACCTCGCCGTCGTCGTCGGTGGCCGTGCCGAAGAGCCCGACGGAGGCCCCCTCCTCCACCACCTGGTCGACGCCCGCGCCCACGCGCGGCGGGAGGTTCACCGGGGTGACCTGCACGGTGGTGTAGTCGGTGCCCACCCCGCCCTCGTCGTCGGTGACGTCCAGGCGGAAGAGCAGCGTGACCACGCCCGGCACCTTCGGGGCCTGGAAGGAGGGCTGGAGCGGGTCGGTGCCCCCGAGCACCACCTCGGGACCCGACAGCTGGGTCCAGATCACGTCGGCGATGCTCCCGTCGGCGTCCTCCGCCGTGCCCGCGAGCACCACCTGCACCTCCTCGTCCACCGCCTGGTCGAGCCCCGCGTCCACGGTGGGCGCGAGGTTGGCGCGCACGAGCACCGTGGTGTCGTCGGTGGCCACCGGCCGCAGCCCGCGCAGCCCCTGCAGCGTGAAGAGCAGCAGCGTGTCGGCCTCCACCCGGGGTGCGGTGAAGGAAGGCGTGAGGCTGGTGGCGGCGTCGAGGGCCACGGGCGGTCCCGCGGTCTGCACCCACTGGGGCTCCCAGCCCTCGTCCCCGTCCTCCAGCAGGCCGGTCAGCGTGACGAGCTGCCCGCCGGCGGCGACCTGGGAGGGCCCGGCGTCCACGCCCTGCACCACGTAGACCACCTCGCCCCCCGGATCGAGGCGGTCGGTGTCCTTGCCGTCGACGTCGGCCACATCGGTGTCGTCCTTGCCGATGAGGTCGCCCTCCTTGCCCTCGGTGCAGGCCACGATCGGGAGGAGGGACAGGACCAGGTGATGGGACCGCAGGTTCATGGAGGCCTCGCGCGCGGCGGGACGCTACCGTGCCGCGGGCGTCGCAGGAAAGCCCCCGCTTCGGGGGAGGTCCGCCTCCCGGCGCGCCGGTCCCCAGGAGACCCATGCGTCAGCTCCGTGATCGGGTCGCCGTCGTCACCGGCGCGGCGGGTTCCCTGGGCAGCCTCCTCGCCGAGGCGCTCGCGACGGAGGGCTGCCACCTCGCCCTCGCCGACCTGGACCCCGCCCGCCTCGAGGCCCTCGCCGCCCGGCTCGCCCCCACGGGCGTCCGCGTCACCACGCACGCGGTGGACGTGCGCACCGCCGCCGCCCTCGATGCCCTCGCCGCCGAGGTGGAGGCCGCGCACGGAGGCTGCCAGCTGCTCGTGAACGCCGCCGGCGTCACCATCTGGGGGGTGTTCACCGACCAGCCCGCCCACCAGATCGACTGGCTGCTCGACGTGAACGTGCGTGGCACGCTGCACGCCTGCCGCGCCTTCGCGCCCCTGCTCGCCGCCGCCCACGAGGCCCACGTGGTGAACCTGTGCAGCATGGTGGGCATGTTCGGCGTCCCCATCCAGAGCACCTACTCGGCCTCGAAGTGGGCCATCCGCGGCTTCTCCGAGGCCCTGCGCGCCGAGTGGGCTCCCCGGGGCATCGGGGTGACGGCGGTGCTGCCCGGGGCCGTGGCCAACGACTTCCTCGGGGCGGGCGGCGTGCACGACCCCACCGCCGTGGACAAGGTGGTGGGGCTGGTGCGTCAGCACGGCGTGGCCCCCGAGCGCGTGGTGGCCGCGCTGCTCGACGGCGTGCGCCGCAACCGCGCCGAGGTGGTCGTGGGGGTGGACGCGAAGCTGGTGGCCTGGACCCAGCGCCTGGCTCCCGGCCTGCTCCCCGCGCTGGTGCGCTGGAGCTACCGCCGCTTCACCCCGGACGGGCGCATCACCTGAACGCGCCCCCGCGCGATCAGCCCTCTCGCACGCCGATCCACACCACGTGCCGCCGCCCGCCCTGCTTCCCGCGGGCCCGCACCGTGACGGCCTCCACGTCGAAGCCGGCCCGGGCCACGCGCCGGGTGAAGGCCACGTCGGGCGCCGCCGACCACACGCCGAGGATGCCCCCGGGCCGCAGCGCCGCATGCGCCGCCTTCAGGCCGTGCCAGCCGTAGAGCCAGTCGTTGCTGGGGCGGGTGAGGCCCTTCGGTCCGTTGTCGACGTCGAGCAGGATGGCGTCCCAGGCGGCGGGCGCCTGGCGGATCGCCTCGCCCACGTCGCCCTCGAAGACCGAGGCGCGCGGGTCGTCCAGCGGACGGCCGGCCACGTGGGCGAGCTGGTCACGGTTCCAGCGCACCACGCAGGGCACGAGCTCGGCCACCACCACCCGCGCCTCCGGACCCACCCGCGCCAGGGCCGCGGCCAGGGTGAAGCCCATGCCGAGTCCGCCCACCAGCAGGCGCGCCCGCGGACGCCCGCCCACGCGATCGCAGGCCAGGTCGGCGAGCGCGTCCTCCGAGCCGTGCATCCGGCTGCTCATGAGCTCACGGCCGTCCACGCGGATCGCGAGCTCCGTGCCCCGCCGGAACAGCTCCATCGTGCCCCGCGCGTCGGGCACCGGTCCGGTGTCGAGCAGCTCCCACCTCTGCATCGACGCCTCGCCCGCGCGTGCCCCGCGACGGTGGGCCCGGCTATCGCCGCGCAGCGCCGGCGACGACCGCGATAGGCGCCCCCGTGCACTGCGCCCACCACCCCACCTGCCCCGGCTGCGCCCTGCTCGACCTGCCCTACGCGCGGCAGCTCGAGATCAAGCACGCACGCCTCGCCGAGGCCGTGGGGCGCTACCCCCACCTGGGCCTGCCTGCCCCGCCCCCGGTGCTGCCCGCGCCGCACACCGAGGGCTACCGCCACCGCCTGAAGCTGCCGCTCGACGCGCGTCGCGACCCGCCCGCGGTGGGCCTGTACGCCACGGGGCCGTCGCGCCGCGTGCTCGACACCCCCGACTGCCCGGTGCTCGCACCGGGCCTTCGTCGCGGCCTCGACGCCGTGCGGCGCGCCCTGCGCGGCCACCGCGAGGTGCACAGCGTCGACCTGCGCATCAGCGACGCCACCGGGGAGCTCCAGCTGGTGGTGGCGGCCGACGGCGGTTCGCTGCGCGGCGGCAAGGGCACGGCGCGGGCGCTGATGGACGCGGTGCCGGGCCTCGCGTCGGTGGCCGTGAGCCGCGCCGACCCCGCCCGCAAGCGGGTGATGGGCCGCACGCCCCAGTCCCTGCTGGGCAGTCCCCACGTCGAGGAGGCCATCGGCAGCACCCGCTACCGGCTCTACCCGGGGGCCTTCTTCCAGGTGGACCCGCGCTCCGCGGTGGGCCTGCAGGCGCTGGTGGCCGAGCTGGTGGGCCCCGCGCGCACGGTGCTCGACCTGTACGCGGGCGTGGGCGCCTACGCCCTGGCGCTCGCACCGGGACGCACCCGCGTGCTCGCCGTGGAGGAGGTGCCGCAGGCCGCCGCCGCCGCCCGCGCCATGGCGCCGCCCCAGGTGGAGGTGGTGGCCGCCCGCGTGGAGGACCTGGCCCTCGACGAGCCCTTCGACGTGGCCATCCTCAACCCCGCCCGCCGCGGCTCCGACCCCGACGTGCTCGCCCGCCTCGCCCGCCTCGCCGAGCGCGTGATCTACGTGTCGTGCGGCCCCGAGACCCTGGCGCGCGACCTCGACGTGCTCGCCGCCCACGGCCTGGGCGTGGACCACTGGCAGCCCCTCGACCTCTTCCCGCAGACCCCCGAGGTGGAGACCGTGGTGCACCTGGTGCGACGCGCCCCGCTGCGCACCTGGAAGGTGCCGGGCGGCCACGCCGGCGGCCCGTGGCACGGCCACCCCTCGGGCGCGGTGGGCGCCGCCACGGAGGCCGTCGCGCTCGTGGTGGGCGACCCCGGTCCCCGAGGCCGCGCCGCCACGGCCACGTGGGAGCGCCTGGGCGTCGTGGCCACGCACGCCCTGCTCCGGCTGTCGCTCACCGGCCCCCTGCCCGCTGCCCTCGACGCCCTGGCCCGCCGGGGTCACCCGCTGGCCGGCCTCGACCCCCGCACGTCCCGCTTCTTCGCCGACAAGGCCGGGCTGCTCCGCCCGTTCGCCCATGTCACCCGCGCCCGCCGGGTGGGTGCCCCGATCCACGGCGACCTCATGCAGGCCCTCGTGACCCTCGGGGCGTCCCCGCAGCTCCTGGAGCGCCTCGCGCGCGCCGGGCGCTGACGCGCCCCTCCCCTGGCGCCGACCCAAGGTGTTGCACCCCCTGTCGTCCTGCGTCGGGTCGAATACGATACGACTCGCATCGTAACGATGGAGTGGCGATGGACGTCTTCCTGAACGGCCTGGGCATCGTGAGCCTCTCGGGCCTGATCTGCACCGGCATCTTCAGCGCGCTCTTCGGCGGCATGCCCCTGCTGCTGCTCGTGGGCATGATCGACGGGCCCCGCGGGGGGCGGCTGGAGGAGCGGGCGAGGGCGCGGGCGGCTCGGTGAGCGCGACCGGGGTTCGTCGAGAGGTGGGGTGAGCGACGGGGGTGGGCGCGGGCCTGCTGGGCGGGTGCCGGCCGGCGGGAACCACGGTGATCACGGAGGATGCACGGAGGGCGCACGGAGGGGGGCGGGGCGGGGTCCGGTGGTGGTCCACGGGGCCGGGGCGCGGGTCACCAAGGGTTCTCGATCTCGAGGGGCGTGAGCTCCACCGCGTCGTCGTCGAAGGAGGCGAGCCAGGTCTCGTCGCCCCACGTGGCGGGGATGTGGGTCTTGTGGGGATCCAGGCAGAGACCGGCCACCGGCGCCCCCAAGGGGACCGGCCGATCCGGGTCCGGCGCCGCCAACGCGAGCATGGCGACGCTGCCGAACTCGTCGTCCATGTCGGCCGGCCAGTGCGTGCTCGAGCAGCCAGGCCGTGCTCGCGGCGCCGCCCTCGCAGAAGATGGCGACCACCACGCGGCAGGCCCGACGTCGTCGGCGACCGACCATCCAGCTCCCCTGACGTGACGAAGCTCCGCCGCCCCCACCCGACCTACCCCACGCCAGCCCCCCATCGCCCGACGATCCCGGAACACCCCGTGGCGGCTCCCCTCCGTGCGCCCTCCGTGCATCCTCCGTGATCACCGTGGTTCCCCCCGGCCGGCACCCGCCCACCCGGCCCGACCCCCACCCGAGGACCACCGCGCCCCCCCCGAGGTGGAGCCCCTCCCCCCGCCGGGTGAGGAGGACGGACCCGCCCCCGGAGGGCCATGCCGCCGCCTCCCCCCGGTCGTCCGCGTGACCCGGAGATCGACCGCCGCATCGTCGACGCCACGCGTCGCCTGCTCCACGCCGGCGGACTCGACGCGGTGACGATCTCGGCGGTGGCCGCCGAGGCGGAGGTCACCCGGCCCGCGGTGTACCGGCGCTACCGCGACAGCGCCTCGCTCGCGATGGCGGTGCTGCTCGACGACCTCGACCGCGTGGCCGTGGCGGGCGCACCCACCGTGCCGCGCGACCTGCCCCTGGCCGACCAGCTCATCGCGCTGGTGCGCCCGATCCTCGCCTACTACGCCGCCAACCCCACGGTCTCCACGGCCCTGCTCCAGCTCGCGGTCTTCGCCGACACCGAGGTGGGCACCGAGCTGAACCTCCAGCTCTTCTCCTTCCTGGAGGACGTGGCCGCGCGCATCGTCGAGGCGATGCAGCGCGGGGAGCTGCGGGCCGACACCGACGTGCAGGCCCTCGTCGGCGCCTTCTTCGCGCTCTACTTCATCACCGCGCTGGGCATCGTGCGCAGCCGGCTGGAGAGCGAGGAGGCGCTGGTGGCCACCTTCGAGGCGATGATCCGCCAGCACCTGGACGGCGTGCGTCCCTCGCCGGGCGCCGGGTCGTGACCGGCCCCCTCGCCGTGGTGGGCGCCACCGGGCTCACCGGGCGGCTCGTGGCCGCCCACCTCGTGGCCACCGGTCAGCGGGTGCGCCTGGTGGGCCGTCGACGCGAGGCCCTCGACCTGCTCGCGGCGCAGCTCCCCGGCCCCACCGAGGTCCGCGTGGCCGACGTGCACGACCCCCACGCGCTGCGGGCG
The DNA here is from genome assembly GCA_020632955.1 of Alphaproteobacteria bacterium. Taxonomy (GTDB): domain Bacteria; phylum Myxococcota_A; class UBA796; order UBA796; genus JACKEO01. The sequence continues at coordinate 188,669 of JACKEO010000005.1, read as the reverse complement.
GCCCTGGAGGGGTCTGCCGCGGTGTGCTCCACCGCCGGCCCCTTCCGACGCCTCGGTCCGCCGGTGCTCGACGCCTGCCTCGACCTCGCCCTGCCCTACGTCGACACCAGCGCGGAGCAGCCCTGGCTGCGCGAGGCCCAGGCGCGGGGCGACGAACGCGCCCGACGCGCCGGCGTGGCCGTCCTGCCCGCCGTGGCCTGCGAATTCGCCCCCAGCGGTGCCGCCGCCTGGATCGCGCAGGAGCGTGTGGGCCCGCTGGAGGCCCTCGACGTGCGCTACCGCCTCGACGGCTTCCGCCCCAGCGGGGGCACCCTCGCCAGCGCCGTGGGCACCCTCGACGCCCCCTGGGTGGGTCATGCCGACGGCTGGCGCACCGCCGACCGCCGGAGCCTGCGGCCCCGTGCTGCCGACGACCCCGACGAGGCCTGCGTCCCCTTCCCCGGCGGCGACGAGATCCTGCTGCCCCCCGAGGTGCCCACGCTGCGCGAGGTGCGCACCTGGCTGGTGCTGCCCCGCGCCCAGGCCTGGTCCTACGCCCTGTTCGCCGGACTCGGGCGACGCCTGGGACCCGCGCTGGGCCGCGAGACCCTGGCCGGGCTGGAGCGCAGGCTCGGCGCGGGCACCGACCCCGACGCCCGCACCCGCGCCGCCTCCCGCTTCCGCGTGGACGTGGAGGCCCAGGGCCTGCGCGGTCGCTGCACGGTGCGGGTGGAGGGCCACGACGTCTACCGCACGAGCGCCGCCCTCGCGGGCACCGCCGCCACCTGGCTCGCCCAGGGACGGGCGCGCGCCGCGGGCGTGCACACGGTGGGCGCCGTGCTCGAGGCCGCCGACCTGCTCGACGTGTTCGGGCCCACGGGCCCCACGCCGAGGGGCCTCACCTGGGCGATCCACGCGGCGTGACGACGCCCGCGGGTCAGTGGGTGTCCTCCTCCACCGAGATCGACGCGCTCACGGACACCGTGACGTCGAGGTAGCGGATCACCACCTTGCCCTTCTTGACCTCGGTGACCTCCTGCCGGCCGAGCGAGGCCGTGGCCTTGCAGAACAGCCGGTCCACCGTGCTGTTCCCGCGCTCCACGTTGTACTTCCACCCCTTGCTGCCCGGATCGACGTGGCCGGGGTGCCCGGGGACGTTGGGGTAGACCACGCCCGTGGTCGCGGTGGCCTTCTCCTTCTTCTGGTCGACCTTGAGCTCCGCACCCCAGAACTTCGCGTCCTTGAGCACCTTCATGATCTCCTTGAGATCCGAGGTGTTCTTCCCGCTGTCCTTGTAGGACGTGTAGCTCTTGTCCTTCTTGAGCGAGACCGAGCCGACGGTCACGCGGGGGATCAGGTCGTTCTTGGGCATGGGGCCTCCCGATCCGCAGAGGTACCACGAGCGCCCCGTTCCCAAGGGGACTTCCACGGTCCTGCGATCGGGCGGGTCGATCAGCTCGGCAACGCCACGCGGAAGCGCACCGCACCCGGCGTGCCGTCCACCTCCACCGCCCCGCCGTGCGCCTCCACGATGGTGCGCACCAGCGCCAGGCCCAGGCCCACGCCGCGCTCGCGATCGGTGGTGAAGAAGCGCTCCCAGATCTGGGGGAGCACGTCGGGCGCGATGCCCTGGCCCGCGTCGATCACGTCGAAGCCGGCGCGCCCCTCCTCCCGCCAGCCCACCAGCCGCACGGGTGCCGTCCCGTGCTGCCGCGCGTTCTGCACCAGGTTGGCGAGCACCAGCCGCAGGGTGGCGAGGTCGCCGGGCACCGCCCCCGCGTGGCCCTCCCGCACCAGGTCGTCGCCCTGCTGTGTGTCGAGGAGGGCGTCGAGATCCACCGGCTCCCGCACCGCCCGCTCGGCCCGCGCCAGGGCCAGCAGCCCGTCGATGAGGGTGCGCAGGCGCACCAGCTGCTCGTCGGCGCGGCGCAGGAAGCGCGCCCGCTCGTCCACGGGCATGTCGAGGTCGTCCTGCAGCAGCTCCACGGCCCCCACCAGCGTGGACAGGGGGGTGCGGAACTCGTGGGCCACGTTGCTCGCGAAGTCCTGCACGAAGGCCAGCCGCGCCTCGATCTGCCCCGCCATGCGCTGCACGTCGGCGGCCAGCTCCCGTACCTCCGCCAGGTGGGAGGAGCTCACGGCGCCATCCAGCTGCACCGCTGCCCCCGTCTCGCCTGCGGCGATGCGGCGGATGGTGCCTGCGAGCTGCTGCAGCGAGCTGCCGATGCGGTCGGCGAGGCTGAGCGCCAGCAGGGCGGTCACCCCGATCGCGAAGGCGGCCAGGGCCTGCATCGGGAAGAGGTAGACCCAGGCCAGGCGCCGCGCGTGGGCCGGCGTGCGGGCCAGCACCACCGCGCCCAGGATGGGTGCCTCGGGCTCGAAGCGCACCGGTGCGGCCGCCACCAGCAGCCCCTGGGGCACCGCCAGGCCCAGCAGGCGCGACGCCCAGGGCGCGTCGGGGTCGGGCACCAGCCGCGTGTTCTTGTCGCCCTCCAGCGCCCGCGCGAGCCCCGCCGTGCTCGGGGGCGCCGCGGCCGCGCCCGCCGTGGACGCGAGCAGCCCGCCGTCCCCGTCGTACAGCCAGGTGTGCACCGGGTAGTGGTCCTTCGGGTGCGGCTCGAGCAGGGCCATCAGGCGCCGGGACGCCTCCAGCCGGTCCCCGCCCCGGGCCTCCTCCAGCGCGAGCTGACCCGCCACCAGGCGCCCCACCACGAGCGCCCGACGGTCCACGTCGTTGCCCGCCTGCCGCGCCAGCTCGAAGCGCAGCAGGCCGGTCATCACCAGGAAGGCCACCGGCACCGCGAGCACCGCCAGGTGGCTCAGCAGCAGCCACGACCGCAGCCGGAGCTTCACGCGTCCTCGTGGGCGAAGCGGTAGCCCACGCCGTGCACCGTGCGGACCCCCTCGCTGCCCGCCTCGCCCAGCTTCTGGCGCACGCGGCGCAGGTGGCTGTCGATGGTGCGGTCGCTCACGTGCCAGCCGTCGCCGTACACGCGCTGCACCAGCTCCTCGCGGGTGTAGACCCGTCCCGGCCGGGCGAGCAGGGCGCGGAGCAGGTCGAACTCGGTGGCCGTGAGGGTGACCTCGACGTCGTCCACCCACACCCGTCGCTGCCCGAGGTCCACGCGCACCGGACCCGACTGCAGCGCCTCGTCGGCCTCGGCGCTCGGCTCGGGACGGGTGCGCCTCAGCACCGCGCGCACCCGGCTGGCCAGCTCCCGCGGCGAGAAGGGCTTGGTGACGTAGTCGTCGCCGCCCAGCTCCAGGCCCAGCACCCGGTCCACCTCGTCGTCGCGGGCGGTGAGGAAGATGATCGGCGGGCCGCCGTCGGGCCGGGACCGCAGCTCGCGGCACACACCCAGGCCGTCGAGGCGCGGCATCGCCACGTCGAGCACGAGCAGGTCGGCCGTGTGCGTGGCGAGCCGATCGAGGGCGGCGCGTCCGTCCGACGCCTCGTCCACCACGAAGCCGGCGCGCTCCAGCGCGTAGCGCACCACCTCGCGGAGCGGCGCGTCGTCGTCCACCACGAGCACCCTGGGCTGCACCCTCACCTCCCCGGACCGATGGCGGCCAGCTCGTCCAGCGCGCGCACCCGCGCGGTGAGGCCCCGCAGGCCCTCCCGCACCGGCATGCTATCGCCCGACAGGGCCACGATGCCGATCTGCACGCGCAGACGGGCCAGCTCGTCGAGCACCGCCTCGATCTCGGCGGCGGCCCGCCCCCGCGTGGCCCGCAGGGCACCGAGGCTCTCGGCCAGCGCGCCCCCGGCGGAGGGCTCCTCGGCGGCGTCGGCGAGGATGCGGTCCACCACCGTGAGGCGCCGGTCGGCCTCCTCGAGCGAGCGGCGCAGGGCCCCCAGCTCGCCGGTCCAGTGCAGCCCGTCCGCGTCGGAGCGATCGAGCACCTCCTCCACCTTCGCGAAGGCCCGCGCGATGGCCCCGCCCAGGGGACCCGAGGGGTCGTCCGCCACCGCGGGCTCCCCGCCGAGCAGGTGCACCAGGAAGGGCCAGGCCACCACGGCGGCGCCGCAGGTGTCGAGGCCCGCACCCTGCCGACGCAGGCCCACCGCCACCGCGCCGCCCACCGCCACGTAGCCGAGCAGCACCACGAGCCCGGAGGTGCTCACCGCCCACCGTCCCGGTACATCGGGTCCACCAGGCCGCGCACGAAGAGCCCGTCGGCCCCCACCAGGAAGACCCGCTCGTCCCCGGGCGCGCCCACGAAGGGACGCAGCGCCCAGCTGGCCTGGCCCAGGGTGAGCGCCAGCAGCACCACCGCGAGACCGCGACCCACCACGCCGCCCTCGCGCGCCGAGGCGACGAGGAAGAGCTCGCGCATGCCCAGGACGAAGGCCGCGGCCACCACGGCGGCGAGCACGCGCACCGCCACCGCGTGGCTGGGACCCACGCCCCAGGTCACCCACACCACCGGCACGAAGGCCACCAGCAGCAGCCCGATGCGCGCCACCGCGAGCGCGGCCTCCCGGGTGAGCGCCTGCCAGGGTCGGGGATCCCCGGCCGCACCCAGCAGCCAGTGCAGCGTGGGCAGCGAGGCCAGCAGGGGCACCACCACCACCAGGGGCAGCTTCACCGCGGCGTACAGCGCCTGCACGTCCCCGTGCAGGCTGCCCGCCACCGTGCCGAAGGCGGCGGCACCCGCCATGCCCAGCAGCAGCAGGCGGGCCGACGTGGCCACCTCCCGTCCCTCGTCCGCGCGGAGGAGGGCGGGGCTGCGCAGGGCCTGCCGCGCCAGCGCACCCCAGGACGGTCCCGACGACACCGACGGCCCGGCCGTCTCCGCGGGGCTCACACCAGCACCCGCAGGGCGAGGCGGAAGGCGTTCGACGCGGCCCCGAGGGCCACGAGCAGGCCCGTCGCCACCCAGGCGGCCGCCACCAGGCGCGCCCTCGGGCCCGCCTCGGGCTCGGCGTCCACCAGCGCGAAGCCCGACCGCACGAGCGCCACGAAGAGCGCCGTGGTGCCCGCCACCTGGAAGCCCGCCAGCGTGGTCCACACGCTCGGGCCGCTGCTGCCGAAGAAGAGCGCCAGCGGCACGAGGGCGACGAGCAGCGCCCCCCCGTCGTGCACGCCCTGCCGCAGGGCGCCCAGCGTCTGCCGCGGCGTGATGTCGAGACCCGCGGCCACCTGCACCACGAGCAGGGAGGGCACCGTGAGCACCACCACCTGCGCCGCCGTGGTGAGCGCGGCCCCCACCAGGGGGGCGAAGAGGAGCGGGGCGCCGATCACCAGGGTGGTGGCGAGCGACAGGCCGAGCACGCCACCCCCCGCGAGGCCCACCGTGCGGACGGCCTCCACGTCGGTGACCGCCGGCGCGTCGAGGGGGGGAGAGAGGGCGACCGAGGGCATGGGGCCTCCAGGGCGAGGGGTCGTCCTCACCCTAGGCCGGCCCGTGCCCGCGGGATCGCAGCCCTGCCGGAGCCTCTGTGCAGATCCTGCGCAGGCGCCTCAGGGGGCCGGCAGCCACGTCGGCGTCAGCTCGGGCACCGGCTCGCCCCGCTCAGCGCTCCCGCACCAGCGAGCGCAGCCCCACCCCCACCTTGAGCGTGGCGCCCAGGCCCAGCACCACCACGGGCAGCAGCATCACCACGTGCAGGGTGACGGCCGCCGCCCCCGCGGGACCCGACGCCACGCCCAGCACCAGCAGGGCCGCCAGGCCGGCGGCGTCGAAGGTGCCCACGAAGCCCGGCGACGGCAGCAGGGTCATCGAGGTGATGCAGGCCGACCAGAAGAGCAGCACCAGGTCGAGGCCCGCGGGCAGGCCGGGGAAGGCCTGCACCACGCACCAGGTCATGCCCACGGCGGCCGCCCAGGTGGCGGCCGTGGTGAGCACGGCGATGGCCAGCCGCAGCGGCGACCGCGCCAGGGTGCGCGCCACCTCCACGAGGCCCCGCACCTGGCCCGCCACCCGCTCGGCCAGCCCCGTCGACACCAGGCCCAGCGTGCGCTCCACCACCGCCACGCCCCGCTCGCCCAGCACCACCAGCAGCACGAGCACCGTGAGCCCGCCCACCGCCACCACGCGCGACAGGGCGAGGCCGGCGGCGAGCAGGTCCATGCCGCCCACGTCCACCACCGCCACGCCCTCGGCCGCCCAGCCCGTGAGCGCCAGCAGGGCCAGCAACGCGCACACGTCGAGGAAGCGCTCCACCACGATGGTGCCCAGCGACTCGCCCAGGGTGACGCCGTGCCGATCGGCCAGCACGTAGGGCCGCGCCAGCTCCCCCATGCGCAGCGGCACGAAGGAGGTGGCGAGCGAGCCGATGCACATCACCACGAAGGCGTCCGCCCAGCCGAGCCGCGTGGGGAGCATCGCCTGCAGGCGGAAGGTGCGGAGCACGATGGAGGCCGCCGAGGCCACCAACGCCGCACCCAGCGCCAGGGGACCCGCCGCCGCGAGGGCCTCGGCCGCCGCCGCGAGGTCCACCCGCCACAGCACCCAGCCCACGCTCGCCACCACGGCGAGCACGAGCAGCAGCGTGGCGCCGATGCGCGCCGCGGTCACCTCAGCGACCCCGGGCGAGCTCCTTCAGCCGGATGGACTTGAAGAAGCGATCCGCCGCGTCGGCCGGCGCATCGGACGGGAGCAGCGCGTCGAAGGTCACGATGTAGGGGTCGAAGACGTAGACCTCCATCGTGCCGCGCAGCGGGGTGCCGTGATCGTCCACCGTGTAGGTGAGGCGCTTGCCCGCCACGCCGCTGCGGCTCACCTCCTCCCAGGCCACCTTCGCGCCGCCGGACTTGCGCAGCACCGTGTCGCGCGTGGTGAGGAAGATGAGGTCGTGGCCCGCCATGCGGATGGCCAGCGAGGGCGCCACCGTGGCGTTCGCCGAGAGCACGCCGCCGAAGGCGTGCACCTCGAGCACGTCGGTCTCGGCCCGGGCGAGCCCCCAGTCCGACGTCTGGTGCCGGCTCTTCGCGCGCTTCGGCAGCTCCACGCTCACCGGGTGCTCCGCCACCACGAGCCGGCTCCAGGCCAGGTCGTCGGCGCGCCCCACGAGGGGGGCGAGCACGCAGGCGCAGACGGCAGCGGCGAGCAGCCACGCACGCATCGGGGGCTCCAGGCATCTCCAGGGCACAGCCTATCTGACCCGTGGGTCGGATCGCTTGCACCATTCTTGCCGGGAACGTGACGAAGATCGTTGCACTCCGCCGCGCGCCGCGGCCCCGGCGTCCCCATCGACCACCGTCCCGCGTGCTCTACCACAGCAGCGTGCGGGAGGGTCCTCGCGACCGCCGGCCGGCCTCAGACGCTGAGCATGCTGCGGGCGATGAGCTCCCGCTGGATCTCGCTGGTGCCCTCGCCGATGGGGCCCAGGCGGGCGTCACGCAGCAGGCGCTCGGCGGGGAAGTCGTCGGTGTAGCCCCAGCCGCCGTGGATCTGCACCGCCATGTCGGCCACCTTCACGGCGGCCTCGGTGGCGAAGGTCTTCGCGATGCTCGCCAGGTCCGCGCAGGGCAGCCCGGCCTCCTTCGACCACGCCGCCTTGCGGGCCATGAGCCGGGCCCCGTCGATCATCACCTTCATGTCGGCGATCTTGAAGTGGACGGCCTGCTTGCGGGCGATGGGACGGCCGAAGGCCTTGCGCTCCTGGGCGTAGCGGCAGGCGGCCTCGAAGGCGGCCTCGGCGATGCCGATCCCGAAGTGCGACATCGAGATGCGACCCATCTCGAGCGTCTGCATGGCCTGCACGAAGCCGGCACCCACCTCGCCCACCACGTCGACGTCGGGCACGAAGGCGCCGTCGAAGACCAGCCCGCCCGTGGGCGAGCCGCGCAGGCCGAGCTTGCGGTAGGGCGCGGTGCGCTCCACCCCGGGACGCGACAGGTCCACGCAGAAGGCCGTGACCCCCATGTGGCCGGCGTCGGGATCGGTGACCGCCATCACCACCGCCACGTCGGCCAGCGGCGCGTTCGTGATGAGCGCCTTCTCGCCGTAGAGCCGCCAGCCGCCCTCGGTGCGCGCGGCGCGGCAGCGGATGGACGCGGCGTCGGTGCCCGCGTCGGGCTCGGTGAGCCCGAAGCAGCCGATGGCCTCGCCCGCCACGAGCCGCGGCAGCCAGCGCGCCTGGGTCTCGGGGCTGCCGAACAGCCGCAGCGGCGCCCCGCACAGCCCGATGCTGGCCCCCGCCGACAGGAAGGTGGCGGCGCACGCCTTGGCGAGGCTCTCCTCCGCCTGCGCGCGGATCACCCAGTCCACCTGCTCCGCCGTGCCGCCCCAGGCCGACTCGGCGTACAGCCCGAACCAGCCCATCTCCACCAGATCGGCCCAGCTCGCCCGGTCGAGCTCGCCCGACCGATCGGTGTCGGCCGCCCGCGGCGCGATCACCCGCTGGCAGAAGTCCTCGAAGGTGCGCCCGAAGGCGAGCTGCTCGTCGGTGAGGGAGAAGTCCATCAGATCACCCCAGGTACGGCAGCGGGCAGCCGCCACGGAGACACAGAGTCCACAGAGGCAGGCACAGAGGGCGGCAGGCCGGAGCCCCCCGAAGACACGGCAGCCACGTCGGCCGACAGCGAGATCTCTGTGCAGACCTCTGCGCCCTCTGTGCCTCCGTGGCGGCTGACGAGGAGCCCCCCCATCACAGGAAATCCAGCACACCGCGGGCGATGATCCCGCGCTGGATCTCGGACGTGCCGGCCCCGATGGTGGCCACGAGGCTGTCCCGGAGGCCGCGCTCCACGTGGTACTCGGTGGTGAAGCCGTTGCCGCCGTGGAGCTGGATGGCGTCGCGGAACACGCGCTGCGACATCTCCGACGTCCAGAGCTTGGCGATGGCGGCGTCCACGAGCGGCGGATCGCCGTCGCGGTCGAGCTGCCAGGCCACCCGGTAGACCAGGTTGCGGGCGATCTCGTAGTCGATGCGCATCTGGGCCAGCATGTGACGCGTGGCCTGGAAGGTGCCGATGGGGCGTCCGAACTGGTGGCGCTCCTCGAGGTAGCGGGCCGAGCGATCGATGGCGGCCTTGGCGCCGCCCAGGCCCGGGGCCAGCAGGCAGCTGCGCTCCCAGCCCAGGATGAGCTTCGCGGTGATCACGAAGCCGTAGTTCTCCATCCCGAGCAGGTTCTCCTCGGGCACCTCGCAGTCGGTGAAGACCAGCTCCGCCGTGGTGGAGGTCTTCATCCCCATCTTGTCGATCACCTGGCCCACCGCGAAGCCGGGGAAGGACTTCTCGACGAGGAAGGTGGAGATGCCCGCCGCGCGGGGCTTCGCCTCGGGATCCGTGACCGCGGTGACCACGAAGACGTCGCCCACCGGCCCGTTCGTGATCCACATCTTCGTGCCGTTGAGGATCCAGCGGTCGCCCTTCTTCACCGCCTTCGTCTTCATGCCCGCCGCGTCGGACCCGCTGTCGGGCTCCGACAGGCAGAAGCCGCCCGTGAGCTCGCCGCTGCAGAGCCCGGGCAGGTAGCGCTGCTTCTGGGCCTCCGTGCCCAGCTTCCAGATGGGCACGCCGCAGAGGATGGTGTGGGCGCCCCAGGCGAGCGCCACGCCGCCGTCCTCGGCCCCCTCGCCGAAGCCCTCCTTCACGAGGCAGGTCTCCACGCACGACAGCCCGGTGCCGCCGTACTCCTCGGGGATGGGCGCGCCGAGCAGGCCCATCTCGCCGAGCTCGAGCCAGATCTCCCGGTCCCAGGTGTGCTTCGGATCCCGCTCCAGCACCGTGGGGAAGACGCGGGTGCGCCCGAAGGACTTCGCGCCCTCGTACAGCTCGAGCTGCGCGTCGGTGAAGCCGAACTCCATCACTCCTCCGGGGACGCGTCCGAGACGCTCAGCAGGGACAGGATCGTGGACCGCACGGCGGCGGCCTCCAGGGGCTCGCGGTCGACGAGCATCGCGACGATGACCGACTGCAGCGCGCCCAGCAGCACCACCGGCAGCACCTCGGGCACCGCCCCCGGCGCGAGCTCGCCGCGGGCCGCCGCCCCCTGGAACAGCGCGCGCAGCGTGGCCACCACCCGGGCGACGTGGGCGTGGGTGAGCGCCTGGCCCAGCCGCGCCCGCCGGCCGTACTCGAGCAGGATCACCTGCACGCGCTCGGGGTAGGTCTCGGCCGAGGCCAGCGCGTAGTCGAGCACCACCCGCACCTTGTCGCGGGCCGAGCGATCCGAGGCCGCCACGCCCTCCACCACCTCGGCGAAGGTGGCCCAGTTCTCGTCGAAGACCGTGTCGAGCAGGGCGTCCTTGCTGCCGAAGTAGTGGTAGACGAGCCCGTAGGCGACGCCCGCCTCCTGCGCGATGTCGGCGATGCGCGTGGCCGTGTGCCCCCGCGTGGCGAACACCCGCACCGCCGCGTCGAGGATGCGGGTGCGGCGCGCGGCGCTGTCGGGAGAGGGGTCGGGCACGGCGGCGTCCGGGTGACCCTGCGGGTGGAACCCGGGTTGACATGGATGTCAACCCGCCGACGCGCGCTGCCCCCTACCCTCCCACCGAGGGCGGCGTCCGCGGCCGCGTCCGCTGGGTCATGGGCATCACCGACTTCGTGACCGAGGCGAAGGCGATCGTGCGCTCGCCCCCGTCGGCCACCCAGGCGGCGCGCACCGACAGGAAGGCCACGTGGCGGCCGCGACGCTCCAGGGTGGCGGTGAGCTCCAGCTCGGCCCCGGCGGGCGCGGCGTCGGTGAGCGTGAAGCTGGCGCCGTGGGTGGCCGCGCTCTCGGCGTCGTCGAGGGCGGTGACCACCGCGAGGAAGGCCGTGTAGTCGAGCAGGGCGTACAGCGCGGTGCCGTCGAGCCCCCCGTGGCCGCCGGTGACGGCGGGCGTCACCCGCGCGCGGGTGACGGCCCGACCCGGCCCCTGCTCCACGAGCGACAGCTCCGCCGCACGCGACATCGACAGGCCGAGCATGTGCTCGTTGCAGTGCGCCAGGTGGGCGGGCGAGGGCGCGGGCATGGGACCTCCGGGGACGGAGGGCGCGCCTACCGCGCGGGGCCCCCCTGCGTCTCCCCGGCCAGGGCCGTGCGCACCACGGCCGCGGTGGTGGTGTCGCCGTCCCCCACCCACACCACCTGCCCCTGGTCCACCACGAGCACGTAGGGCGCGTGCAGGCCCAGCGCCGCCGCGAAGGCAGGGTCGAGCACGCCCGGATCCGGACGCACGGGGAAGGGCAGGCCCTCGGGCACCCCCCCGGCCGACGCGAGGCCCAGCACCTGCACCTCCGGCCCCACCACCTCGCCCAGCAGGCCCAGGTCCCGCACGGCACCCAGCCGCCTCGCCTCCGACGGATCGAAGACCACCAGCACCGTGAGCGCACCCTCCGGCAGGTCCAGCGCCGCGACGTGCGGCAGCGGCCTCGGCAGGGTGGCGAGGGCGTCGAGGAAGGCGTGCAGCTCGGCCACCCGGAAGGTCTCGGGACCCTCGGGCAGCTGGCGGCGTCCGAGGTCCACCGCCCGGCGCACGTGGCCCGACGCCCAGGCCGAGACCCGGACGGACCGCAGCACGTCCGACGCGAGCTGGTTGCGGGCGAGCGCCGCCCCCTCCGCCGCGCGGACGCCGAGGCGGGTGCCCAGCTCGCGGACGCGCGCGTCGTCCAGCGTGGCCCCCCCGGCCAGCGCGGACCCCGACATCAGGCTCGACCACCGCGACCGCCAGGCCACCTCCAGGTCGAAGCGCAGGCTGCCGCCCCCCAGCACCTCGCGCACCGCCACGTCGGCCACGAAGGGCACGCCCAGCCGGTCCATCTTCCGACGCAGGCAGGGGGCCTCCCCGGGGCCCGACGGGCAGGGCCCGAGCGCCGGGTGCAGGGCGAGGCGCTCCTGCACCTCGGCGGGGTCCATCACCGTGACGAAGCGGCCGCCGCCCGCCCGCGCGGCCTCCACGAGCAGGGCGTGCACCCGCGGCACCTCCTCGGGGGCGAGGAGGCCATGGGGGGGCAGCACGGCCAGCGGGGCCACGTCGAGCACCGTGTGGGCGTCGAGCAGCTCCACCTGCAGCGGCGGCAGCGGCTGCGCGGCGGCCACGAGGGCGGGGTCGGGCAGCTCCCCCCCGCCCGGTCGGTTCCGCACGAGCCGCAGGCCCACGTCCCGCCCGCCGCCTGTCGTGGGCACCTCGAAGCCGCGCGGCGTGCTCGGCAGCTCCTGCCAGTCGCTGGCCGCGGTGAGGCCCAGCAGGGTCACGTGCCGATCGCGGTCCAGGGCGTCGGGGGGCAGCTCCCACGGCGCGTCGCCGTCGGCCCACACCAGCTCGGTGACGTTGCCCTGCACGTCGTGCAGGCCCAGGGGACTCGCCTCCAGGCGCCCCACCGGCGCCAGACCCGCCCAGCCGTCGGTGCAGGTCACGCTCGCCTGCTGGGGCACCCGGGAGCCCTCGGCCGCCGCCAGGTCGAAGAGGTTGGCCGTGCGGCAGGCCTGGTCGGGATCGTCGAGGCCCCACACCGCGTGCCCGGGCTGCGCCGCGTGGGCGAGCCACAGCCACTCGGGCGCGGTGGGCAGCCGCCAGCCGTCGGCCGAGGGGTCCCACGCCACGGACTCGGCCCCCACGACGTAGGCGGGCGCGAGGCCGTCGCGCACCGACCGCGCGTTGGCGTACACCGCCGCCTCCCGCAGCGACACGCCCTCCACCGGGAGCCGGCCTCCCCCGTGCGCCTCCGACCCCTCCGGCGACAGCCCCACGGTGCGCAGCCAGTCCGCCCGCGTGCTCTCGTGCGTCGCGGCGAGGAAGGAGCGCACCGGCACCGGCGCGCCCGTGGGCAGGGTGACCACGCCCGGCGGCGCCTCCGCCACGGCCAGCGCGGGCAGGCCGCCGCGGGAGGCGGCCCGGTCCGACGGCGCCGCCGCCCCCATGCCCAGCACCTCGCGCGCGAAGGCGGCCTGGGCGTCGCGTGCCTCCTGCTTCCGGCGCGCGTGGGCGTCGCGCGCAGGCGGCCCCCAGGCCGCGATCTGCACGGCCATGCCGGCGTCGGGTCCCCGATCGCGCAGGTCGAGCACCCGCTCCAGTGCGGCCAGCGCGTACAGGTGCAGCACCAGCGTGGCGGCGTCGGCGCGCACCCGGGCGTGCGCCGGGTCGTCGGGCAGCTCCCGCGCCAGGGCATCGGCCTGCGCCAGCGCGTCGACGGCACCCTCCCAGGCCGGGTGGAAGCCCCGGGTGCGCCACGGATCCTCGGCGGCGAGTGCGGCGTGGGCACGCGCCACGGCGGCCCACAGCCGCGACCACGCGGCCTCGGGATCGTCCTGCGCCTCCGTCTCCAGGGCCTCTGCCGCCGCCGCGAGGCGCGACGCCGCGGCCTCGTCGGCCTCCGGGCGCCAGCCCACCCACGCCAGCGCCTGAGCCAGCGAGGCCTCCAGCCGCTTGCGCCCCGCACGGTCCACCGCCCGCGAGGCCACCGGCGCCTCCGACCAGGCGGCCCCGGTCCAGGGGTCGCGGAAGGCCCGCGTCGCCAGCACCAGGGCGTCGGGCAGCCCCTCCAGGAGGGCGCGCGCCTCGGCCTGCTGCGCACGCCACAGCGCGTCCGGGCTGGACGGCGAGGCCTCCTCGAAGGGCACGGCCGACCGCGCGTCGGGGGGGCTGGCCTCGGCCGCGCGCGCGGCGAGCACCAGGAGGAGCGAAGCGACGCGCGCGGACCCGTGCATGGCGACCCCCACCGCCACGGTAGCCGCCGGCGCGACCGCGGATGTCCGGGGACTGCAAGCACGGGACGGTTGCGCACGGGACGGCGAGCGTCCAAGGTGCGGCGGGAGGTGGCCGTGGTCCGGCACGTCGTCCTGGCGACCCTCGCCCTCGCGGGCCGCGCGCAGGCCGGCGAGCTGCCGCTGCTGCGCGAGCACCTCCACGCCAGGGACGCAGGCTGGCAGGTGGCCTGGCCGACGGCCGACGGCATCGCCACCACCACCACCTTCGCCCACCGTCGCACCGAGCAGGGCCAGGAGGTGGAGGCCTGGGGCTACACCCTCGAGGGCACCGCGGCCGTGCGCACCGAGGGCGACGGGCTCCTCGTGACCACCGGACCCTTCACCGCACCCGCCACCTGGCGGCGACAGGCGGGCGAGGAGGCGGCCGACAGCCCGGGGATCGCCCTGCTGGCCCGCGCGCTGCCCGGCCCCGCGTGGACGGCGCGCCTCGACGCCGACGGCAGCTGGCACCCGATGCTCCCCGACCCGCTGGCCCCCGACGCCCACCCGCTGCGCGACCGCCTGACCGCGCTCGCCCGGCTGGAGCTGGGCGACCTCGGGGGCGCCACCACCTTCGCGCGGGTCACCGAGGCGATGCGGCACGTGGGGCCCGCCCACACCTTCGACGATCCCTGGGGGCAGGACCTCGCCGCGTGGACCGGCGTGGCGCTGGAGGTGGGCCGCGAGGTCGAGCTCCGCGTGCCCGCGGGCGCGACGACGCACCGCCTCCGCGTCCGTCGCCTCGACGACGCCCCCTGCGCCGAGGCGCCCGCGCCGGTGTGCGCCCACCTAGAGGTGGTCCGCACAGGCCGCCCCCTGCGCGTCGAGGCCGGCGTCGTGCACCCCACCCTCGGCTCGGACTTCCCCCACCGCGACGCCCTGCGGGCCCGCGGCGTGCGCGACCGCACGGTCACCGTGGACCTGTGGGTGGAGCCCGCCACGCTGCGCCCGTGGCGTCGGGAGGAGGCGGTGCTCGACGACCAGCGTCTCCTCGTGGGCAGGCGCACCGTGCCCTCCCAGGAGGAGACGCGGATCGCCACGCAGTGGATCTGGCCCCGCTGACGGCCGATCAGGGCGTGGCGTCGAGCGCCGCCGGGAGGTCGGCCGCCTCGATCACCGCGAACAGCCGGGCGTGCCCCTCGGCGTTCGGGTGGATGCCGTCGAACTGGATGGCCGCCGGATCGGGCTGGCCGTCGGCGGTGGCGAGGGGGGTCCAGAAGTCCAGCGCGCGCGCACCCCACGCCTCGAGCACCCCGTCGCGGTAGCCCGCCAGCTTCGCCTGTCCGCCCGCACCCAGCTTCCGCGGCTGGGAGGTGGTCATCCAGATGGGCACCCCGCCCGCCGCCTCGCGCAGCGTCTCGAGGTTCTGCAAGGAGGTCTCCACCGCCATCCCCGAGGCGGCGTCGTTCGACGGCAGGTTCACCACGATGGCGTCGGGCGCCTGGGCCAGCGCCTCGGTGAGGTCGTGCCCCTCGCTGGCCCCCGGCAGGATGCTGCTGGTGCGGAAGCCGGGCACCGCCAGGTTCACCACCACGTCGTCCGGGTGGTGGTCGCGCTTCAGCACCTCCTCCCACCGGGCCACCCACCCCTTGGACGCATCGAGCAGGCCGAAGGCGGCCGCCGTGGACGAGCCGAGCACCACGAAGGTGCGGGCGCGCGGGCCCGAGGCCTCGGTGTCGGAGTCTGCGCGGCGATCGCTGTCGCCAGCGCGGTCGCTGTCGGCGGCGCCGTCGCGGTCGGACGCGCCGGAGGGCGCGCAGGCGCAGGCCAGGAGGAGGAGGGAGAGACGGTGCATCCGGCAGTTCCGGGGCGAGGCGTGGAGGGGGGGAGTGTACCCAGGGGGGAGGGCGGGGTGCACCCGGGCGTGGGCGCCTCACCGATCGGTCGTGCAGCCCGTGCCCGGCGCCGCGGAGGGGTCACCGGAGCCCGAGCTCGGACGTGTGGGGTCGCTCGTACCCGCCGCACCCTGATTCGCAGGCGCCGCACCCGGCGTCGCACTCGCCGCACCCTCGCTCGCACCCGCCGCACCCTCGCTCGCACCTGTCGCACCCTCACTCGCACCCGCCGCACCCTCGTCCGACGGCTCGGATCCCCCTTCGCAGTCCAGCAGGGCCTCGTCGTCACGCCGGCGACCGCTCCGCCGACGCGGCGGCCGGAGGTGGCTGATGAAGCCGTCGGGCACGCGCTCCAGCGACACGGCGAGCTCGCCCATGCGCCGCACCTTCCGGAGCAGCTGGCGCAGCTCCGTCCAGCAGGCCTCGGCGCCCCCCACGGCGATCCGGCGCTGCCGGAGGGCACGATCGCGCTCGACCACGGCCAGGTGCAGGCGCCGGACGTGGGCCCCCACCTCCTCGGGGATGCCCGCGGTGACCTCGTGGGCGTGCACCGGGTGGGACGGATCCGCCAGGTGGTCGCGCAGGCGGCGGAAGGCGTCGAGGGCGCCCACGGCACGGGGTCGGGTGAGGCGCAGGCGGCGACGCACGTCCTCGAGGTCGGCCGCCGCCACGGGGTCGCCCAGCACCACCGCCGCCGCGAAGAGCCGGTCGCGGAAGCGACGCTGCGCCTCGTAGGCCGCCTCGGCCGCCTCGGCCGCCTCCAGCTCCGCCAGCCGCGTGTCGCGGAGCGCCGCGTTCCGCACGAGGTGGGCTTCCCGTCCGGCCGCCGCCTTCGCGACCAGCTCCGCGGCGATGGCGTCGGGGTCGAAGCCGTAGGTCTGGAAGCCCATGCGGGCGCGCTCGATGCGCGTGAGCAGCACCGCGGTCTGCTCGGCCAGGCTGCACAGCCGCGTGAGGGGGCCGTCGAGGGGATCGCGGCGACGTGACATGGGACCTCCCGTCCCGCGCTTCCGCACGCGGGACCCGAGGGTGCACGCGGCGGGCGATGCGCGGCGGAAGTCCAGGCGCGGTGGTCGATCGTCGGGGTCCGAGCGGAGGCATCGTCGCGTCGGCGGCTCCGGGGGCCCCCAACGCAAGGTCGCGATCCCGGGCGATGGGCGCGGTGCCGGTGGACGGCTACACCCACCTCATGGCCACGGTGGACGTCCACGAAGCGCAGACCCACCTGTCCCGCCTCCTCGCCCGCGCGGAGGCAGGCGAAGACGTCGTGATCGCACGCGATGGGAGGCCTGTGGCACGCCTCGTGGCCATCCGTCCCGCGCGCCCTCGCCGCCAGCCAGGCACCTGGGCCGGTGCACTCGAGATCGCCGACGATGTGGACGACGCTCTCCCCGCGTCCTGGTTCACCGACCTCGAGCCGTGACGCGATGCGGCCACGCCGACGCGGTCACTCCCGCGTCAGCGTCAGCTGCTCCACCGTGTCGGCGGCGATCTCCGCCTCGGTGAAGGCCACCGGGCGCAGGCTGCCGCCGGCGTAGATCGGGCCCTGGTCGGCCAGGTGCGGCGACCGCCAGTCCTCGCTCTGGCTGTAGGTCATCACGGCGCGTGCCCGCGGGCCGTCCGTCCCCATCTCGACGGCCAGGATGAAGCTGTTGCCGTTGTTCATGAAGTAGCCGTCGTCGGTGAGCTCGCTCGTGGCGTTCACCGTGGGCGGGCGCGTCGGGTAGGGCAGCACCGTGGACTGGGCGCCCCCGCTCCAGTCGGCGATGCCGATGGTGCCCTCCCAGTAGTTGGCGCCGGGCACGCCCTGGCGGACGGGGTCCTCCGGATCGCCCTGCAGCTGGTGCTGCACCTCGCCCAGGGCCACGTCGGGGGCCCAGCCCAGGTCGGCCAGACGGGCCACGGCGGCGGCGAGCGCCCGTCGCACCGGGTCGGGGTCGAAGCGGGCGCCCGGGTCGGCGTCCACCGCCGCGATCACGTCGCGCGGCGTGCCGAGCGGGTCGTCGGGGTCGAAGGGGGTGGTGAACAGCCCGCCGCCCTGGTCGTTCAGGTCGCCCGCGTCGAAGGCCGACAGCAGCTCGCGCCAGAGGACCGCGCCCTTGGCGTCGGCGGTGTAGCGCCCGCTCCAGGCGTCCAGGGTGGCGCAGGCGGCGGTGACGTCCAGATCGGCGCCGTCGTGACGCACCGAGGTGAGGCCCGCGCAGCGTGCGCGCACGGCGTCGAGGGCCACCTCCACCAGCGACGACCGCATCGACAGGGCCGCGGCCTCCACCTCGGCCAGGTCGAAGCGCCCGTCGGCCCCGCTGGCCGTCCCCTCCCCCTGCTCGTCGAGGAAGCGCCCGTTCATGCGCGTGCGGGCCGACCGCGGCGTGCGCTCGGCGCCGTACAGCGCCTCGGCGTAGCCGGTGAGCGGAGCACCCACGTTGTGCAGCCAGTGGGAGTCGTTGGCGTTGAAGACGTAGTCGGTGCGGCGATCCTGGGGGGCGCGCGAGGGCGGCACGATGCCGGGGTCGGCCGCCTCGGGGTCGTCCACCCAGGCGTACAGGGGGTCGCTGCCGTCCACGCCGATCACCCCGAAGTCGGCGAACTGGCGCGCGATGAAGGCGGTGGGTCCGCCCTCGAGGCTGGCCCGCCAGGCGGCGATCGCGGCGTCCGACAGGTAGGGCACCCGGCTGAGGTCCCCGAAGAAGACCTCCCCCGCGGGGTCGGCGGCGAGGGTGTAGACCCACGGGATGCCACCGGTCTCGGCCTGGGCGGCCACCAGCTCGTCCAACGAGGTGGCCTGGTTCATGCGGAACCACACGTCGAAGATGCCGGTGTTCGACGCGTTCACGTCGCCGATGCTGATGGCCAGCGAGTCCGACCAGCCCACCACCGGCGCCTCGATGACGGGGCCGTAGCGGCTGCGCCACAGGGTGCGCTCCACGGTGCGCACGCCGCCTCCGTCGGCCACCTCCACGCGGAAGGTGGTGGGGGTCATCGCCTCCCAGCCGCCGTCGAAGCGGTAGCGGGTGGGATCCTCGGGATCGAGCGCGAGGAAGTAGCCGACGAAGCGCGGCGCGTAGCTGACCGTGTGGGTCCACGCGACGTGGGCGTTGAAGCCCAGGTTGACCACCGGCACGCCCACCAGGCTGGCCCCGTAGGCGTCGATCTCGTCGCCCACCGTGAGGTGCACCTCGTGCCAGGCCTTCTCGCCCCAGCTCGGGAAGTGGGTGTTCGACAGGAGCATGCCGCCCCCGTGCGCCGTGCGGTCGCGCCCGATGGCCCAGCCGTTGGAGCCGCGCTGGGGGTCCCGCAGGCGACGGCCGATCTCCTCCAGGCGGTCGATGCCGGGCACGGGGCGGCGCCCTCCGCTCTCGGCGAGCGTCTCGCCCGGCGGCACCGCCCGCCCGATCTCCTCGATGAACACGGCCGCGCTGCCGTCGAGCGTGAGCGCGAGCGCGTAGGCGAGCAGGTCGACGTGGTCGATGGGACGCACCCACGGACGGTCGGCGCAGGCGGGCGGCAGGTCGCCCTCCTCCACCCAGCGGGCCACGCCCGCGGCGTACCCGACGAAGACGTCGCGCACCTCCGGGCGCAGGGTGCGCACCAGCCCCCGCGCCCGCGCCACGAGGTCGAGCGAGCGCCAGCCGAAGGCCTCGTCGAGGTGCTCCGGGCCCTCCCACCGCGCCCGCTCGCCGCGCACCTTCACGATCTGGTCGAGGAGCACGCAGCCGTGGTCGCGCGCGTGGGCGTAGCCCATGCCGTAGGCGGCGCTGCCGTACTCATCGGCACGCACGTGGGGCACGCCGTACGAGGTCCAGCGCAGGTCGACCTCGTAGGGTCCCACCACCACGCTGGCGTCGGTGTCGGTGTCGTCGTGCCCGTCCTGGCCCGCCGTGCAGGCGAGCAGGAGCGGGAGGATGAGGGTGGCGCGCATCGGTCCTCCGGGCGCCCAGCGTAGCGGAGGGGGGCGGAGGGGTCGCGCGCGCCGTCAGGCCCGGAGGTCCTCCGTGGCCCGGAGCACCGCGGCGGCCGCCTCCACCGACACCGGGCCCTCGCACTCCGCCTCCTGGAGGAAGGACCGCACCTCGCCCGTGGCGTCGGTGACCTCGCGGATCACCCGCGCGGCGGCGTCCGGCTTGATGCCGGCGCGGCGCGCGAGCTCGAGCAGGTGGTGTCGACCCACGTCGCGGCCCTCCCCCACCACCGAGGTCCAGCGCTCGCCGTAGGGGCGCGGCGCGTAGGTGAGGTCGAAGCCCGGCGCCACGCGCCAGCCGCCGTCGGGGGACGCGAGCCACGCCACGTTCTTGAGGTGGTCGTCGTGGTTGACCGAGGCCACGTTGAAGACCGCCAGGCGGTACATGGCCAGCACCTGCGACATGTCCCCGGCGCAGATCCGCGCCGTGGCGCGCAGCAGGTGCTCGTAGTCGGCGCCCGGCACGCGGAAGTCCGCGTCGAGCGCACCCGCCGCAGACAGCACGTGCAGCCGCCGGCCCGCGCCCGGGCGGTCGAAGCGACGCACCGCGAAGGCATCGTCGATGCCCTCCAGCGGAAGGACCCGCACCTGGGGCACGTCGATGCCGGCCGCGGCCGCCATCGCCATCCACGCGGCCTCCCGCCGGCCCACGTCGGCGTCGTCGGTGCGCGTGGGGAACTTCACCAGCCAGGCCTCCCACCCGGGCGGGAGCTCGCCTTCGCCGAAACGGAAGCCGGGCCCTCCCCCCACGGGCAGCCCGATCAGCGCCTTCGGGCGCGCGCCGCCCGAGGGTCCGCCGGCGCGGAGCAGGGCGGGCAGCACCGTGCGCAGGCTGTCGTCCCACACCGCCTGGGCATGCGCAGCCAGCGCCGCGAGCTCCACGGCGTCCGCGAGGTCGCCGGGCGGGCCGGTGCACGGCTCGAAGACCAGCGCGCCCATCGTGCGGTGACCGAGGAAGGCCAGCTCGTCGAGGGGCGAGACCGACGAGGCGGCGCGTCCGCGGGCCTGGAAGGCCCGGTGGAGCAGCTTCAGCCCCCACCCCTCCGGGCGCGCGTCGTTGAACACGCCCGGAATCGGCGCCCCCGCGGTCGGTCGGTGCTCGACCAGGTCGGCGTGTGCGCGGGGCAGGCGCACGGGCGAGATCTCGAGGTCGCCGGCTGCGAAGGCCGCATCGTGCTGGTACCACACACGGCCCCGGTCCTCGGCGAGGACGCCCACCTCGCGGCGGTCCTCCGGCGAGAACCAGAGCTGGACGCGGAGCTCCCTCACCGGGCGGTCCGGCGTCGCAGCTCGTCCATCGTGCGCGGCGGCTCGGGACGGAGCACGGCATCGAAGTCGTCGAGACGCCCGAAGGCCGCGCACAGGCGCGTGAGCGAGGAGATCTGGCCCTGGCCGGTGCGCTCGATGCGCGCGACCGTGGCGAGCCCCAGGCCGCTGCGTCGCGCGAGCTCGGCCTGGGTCCATCCCCGCGAGGCGCGCAGCTGGCGGATGCGCTCGGCCAGCGTGGCCTCGACGTCGGTGGGGCTCAGGGCGAGGAAGAGGGGGTCCATCGGGAACTCGAAATCGAGTGATCACGGCCATCATGCGCCGTAACACGACTCGATGTTGAGTGACCGTGGTCGAAGATCGTCCGACGCGCCCGCCTACGGGCCCTCCTCCGGGCGCATCACGGCGACCTGGAAGGTGCTGCCCACCTCGACGCCCCGGAGCTCCTCCGTGTCCGCCATGTGCCGACGGGTGGTCCACCCCACCCAGACCTCGTCGGCGTGGCCCAGCAGGGAGAACGCACCCGGCTCGACCCGCTCCACCGACAGGGCGCCGAACCTGGACTCGAGCGCGAGCGCGACCAGCGCGTCGTGCAGTGCGTCGCTCACCAGGGCGTCGTCGCCGGCCCCGCAGGCGCCCTGCCAGGACAGGTCCGCCAGATCACCCCGGGCCCGGATGTAGGATCCGGGCGCGTCGAGCGTACACGAGCCCGCCGGGCTGGTCGCGGTGCCCGTCAGCGGCAGCGCCACCGACCCGGGGCACGCGGAGATGTCGTCCCCCGCGTCCAGATCGAGGACGAGCGTGCCCAGGCTGGCAGCGACGACCGCCGCGTCGAGTCCTTCGCCGGGTGCGACGAGGTGCAGGGTCTGGTCGCGCTCGATCGAGGAGGCGGCCTCGTCCACCAGCGACGCCCGCTCGGCGGGGGACAGGGAGGCGGGGAGACCGCACGTGCGGTACGGGCCGACCTCGGCGTCGCAGGCGGCGCCGGAGAGCGCGAGGAGCAGCGCGGTCGAGAGCGGTCGTGATCGCATCGGCGCCCCCTCTCCGCTTCCTACCTCGTCAGCTCGATCCGCACGGCCTCCGACGCCCGTCCCTCGTCCTCGAACACCACCTTGGCCTCGAAGGCGACGGGGCGCCCGCCCGCCGCGGCCCCCAGCGGCACCTGCAGCGGCGTCGACACCCCCCGGCGCCCCACGAGGCCCTCCGCGAGCACCACGGCGTGCACCTCGCCCTCGCGCGCCACGAGCAGCGTGGGCCGGAGGAGCGCGGCGTCGGCGAAGGCCCCCCGGTTGTAGGCGAGCCCGCGCAGCTGGCGGCTCTCGAGGGTGACGTGCGCCGCGTCCAGCGCGAGGCCCACCGCGAGCCGGGGACAGGCCTCGCCGGGCGAGGGCAGCGGCAGCGCCACCACCACGTCGATCCCGTCCTCCGCACGCCCCGGTCCCGCCGAGGGCGCGCACGGCAGCGCGTCGGCGGCCGCGGCGATGCCGGCCTCCCGTGGCGTCCAGACGTAGCGCTGGCCCGTGGACACCACGCAGCGGTCGTGCCCCGTGCGGTAGGTGGCCACCACCACGCCGTCCAGGGGCTGCACGCCCTCCAGCGTCACGCCGCCCACGTCCTGGTCGAGCACCGCCTGCACCAGGGCCGCGTCCAGCCCGGGCACCTCGGTGGTGCTGCCGTTCCCGGCGAAGACCAGGTGGCAGGGCCCCGAGGCCGACCCGGACCACGCGGCCCCCTCCGCGTGCAGCGGGAAGGCCAGCGTGGGGAAGGCCGTCCACCGCCAGCCCGACGGCGTCGGACCGGGCCGCACCACGAGCACGCGCCCCGCCAGCTCCGCCAGGGAGGCGCCCGTCCGCTCCCCCAGCGCGTGGAACATCGAGAACAGCGGCCGTGCGTGCGACAGGCCCGGACGCTGCCCGGTGTAGGGCCACGCCCTGGGCAGCAGCGTGGCCGCCACCGCGAGCAGGCCCACCGTCAGCGCCCCCGCCGCCGCTCGCGACCGCAGCCCCGCCACCTCGTGGGCGGCCTGGCAGGCGGCCAGCCAGCCGAGCGGCATCACCACCACGAGCAGGTAGCGCGACGACATCTGCAGGAAGGCGTCGGCGCCGTACCAGCCCATCACGCCCACCAGCCCCAGCAGCAGCGTGCGCACCACCCGGTCGAGGGCGGAGGGCTCCCGCAGCCGCAGCAGCACCCCGGCACCCGCGAGGGCGGCCAGCAGCGCCGACAGGGCCGCAGGGGCCGCCGCGATCACCGTCCCCGCCAGGCTGCCCTCCCAGCCGAGCGGCGCCTCCCCCACCACCAGGCCCGCCGCCTGGCGCAGGGCCTCCGACCGTCCGCCCTCGGCCGGCGACCGCTCCACCACGTCCTGCGCCATGAGGGCCCGGGTGTTGGGCCAGTCGTGCAGCGCCTCGTCCAGCAGGTAGGGCGCCTGGAGCAGCAGCACCACCAGCAGGGCCCCGCCCACGCCCCCCAGCGCGTGACGCGGACGCGCGAGGACCAGCCCCGGCAGCAGCGCCAGGCCGAGGAGGCCCACCGACAGGTGCAGCTGCGTGCCCACCCCGATGGCCAGCGCGAACACCACGAGCCAGCGCCCGTCGCGATCTCCCGCCACCCGGTCCGTGGCGGCGAGCGCCAGCCCCAGCGGACCCACCACCAGCGCGGGGTTCCACAGCATCATGGTGACGTCCCAGACGAGCGGCCACGCCCCCAGGAACAGCCAGCCCAGGGCCGCGGCCACGGGCCCGGCGCGACGCCCGAGCGCCGCCACGGCCACCGCCACCCCGGCCCAGGCCAGCAGCAGCACCCAGGCCTGGATGCCCCGGGGATCGCTGGTCACCAGCAGGGGCACCGCGAGGATCGCCGCCAGCGCCGGGCCCGGCACCCGACCGCCCGGCCCGTACGACAGCTCCGCGCCGGCCGTGGCCTGCGAGGGCTCCACGAAGAGCTGCGCCGCACGCCAGAGGTCCCGGTCACCCCAGTTGGTCCACTCGACGTCGCCCACCAGCGCGGCGCGCACGTAGAGGCCCGTGACGGCAGCACCGGCCAGCAGGGGCAGCGCGCGCAGCGCACGGGGGGGCAGGTCCATCCGGCGGACTCTGCTCCACGGGAGACCACCCGTCCAGCCCGGCAGACGCCAGCGCAACCCCACCCCGCCGCGCCCTCGATCTCGTGCGCCCCACCCCACGTCGCTCCCCGCAGATCACGTCCCGGCAAGGCTCCGATCTGCGACGCCACCCTCACGATCCCACCGGTGCGACACTCCCCCCACACATCGCGACATGGGAGGTCGCCATGAGATGGACCGGGGGGGCCGTGCTGGCCCTGGCGCTGGGCGGCTGCACGCCCGAGGCGGCGAAGGACGAGGACACCGACGCGGCGGTGGTCGACACCTGCCCTGCGGCAGGCTGCGACACGGATCCGGCCGACGACACCGACGCGGTGGGCGAGACACCGCTGCCGGACGTGGCCGGCGTGGTGCCCGACACGCGGCGCGTGCTCGACGGCGAGCCGGAGGCCACGGCCGAAGAGGAGGCCCGGTTCGCGTCGAACCGGTCCATGTTGCTGTACCTGCTGCCCACCCACAGGCGCACCCGGCTCGCCGACGACAGCCCCTGCGAACCCGAGCTGGACTCGTCCACCGGGGCGCCCACGGGCGAGTGCGAGGACAGCGCCGTCGCGGCCCCCGCGAGCACCACCCCCTACACCGGGCCCGAGCTGCTGGAGGCCCAGAGTCCCCACATCGACCTGGCGCGCACCACGAACTGGAGCACGCAGTCGGCCGCGCTGGCCATGTCGGGCGTGGGCGTGGCCCTGAAGGAGGGCGGAGAGGCCTGGGGCGGGGGCTTCATGCCCGCCACCCTCTGCACCCCCGACTTCGACACCCCGCGCGAGAGCCTCTACTTCGGGAGCGCCTGGTTCGGTGGCACCCGCTTCCGCGCCCCGAACAACGCCTTCGACACCGACGGCGACAAGTCCCTGGCGGACGATCCGGCGGAGCTCGCCGCAGCCGATGCCTTCCTCGCCAGCGTGCAGGCCCACATCCCCTTCACGCTGCCCTTCCACGACGACACCGTCGAGCTCGGCAACGGCTGGTTCTACGACAGCGGTCCGCACCACCGCGGCCTCGACTACAGCGCCGTGGGCCGCACCGAGGGCCAGGACCCGGGCTTCGAGGTGGTGGCCAGCGCCGACGGCATCGTGCGCCGCGTCATCCTGATGAACGAGGGCGGCGGGAACATCGTGATCATCGAGCACCCGAGGCCCGACGGCAAGGACCTCTGGAGCCTGTACATGCACCTGCGCAACGGCAAGGCGGCCGATCAGGCCGCTGCGAAGGCGATGACCTCGGGCAAGTCCTCCAAGGAGTGCAAGGCCTACGCGAAGTTCGCGGACGACCCCGACTACGCCAACCACCCCTCGTGGGGCACCGACTACCACTACCTGCGCGTGAAGGAGGGCGACCTCGTGCGCCGCGGCGACCTCATCGGCTGGGCGGGCCACACCGGCTGCGGGGGCATCGGCGCGGGCCTCACCGACGAGGGCAAGCTCACCGACGAGGTGCTCGCGAACACGCACCTGCACATGTACTACGCGATGAGCATGCCGGGCGTGACCTCGAACAACGCCGACGGCACCACGTCCCAGGTGGCCGTGTGGATCGACCCCTACGGCGTCTACGACAAGGCCGACGACCGGGGCTGCTACGACGTGGGCATGGAGACGCCCTACCCGCGCCTGCTCGCGCCCTTCGAGCCCGTCTTCACCGACGTGCCCCAGCAGATCCTCGGCCAGTACCTCGGCTACTACCACGACATGGCCTACGGCCCGCGGTCGATCTCCACCACCTACCTGGACGGCGAGATCCTCACGCACGGCGTGTTCGCACCGATGGCCCAGGGCACCTGGGCCGTCATCACGAACATGGACGACGCCTACCTGGCCGGCGCGAAGGCCACGCAGGCCGCGGCGGGCCGGCGCCTCGAGCAGCTCCAGGTGGCCTACAACGGCTCCGCCCGACGCTGGGCGGGCATCTGGCGCACCGAGGGCGACCAGGAGTCCGACCCCCACGAGCCCGCGCTCACCGAGCAGGCCTACTTCCAGTCGTGGTCCACCCACGTCTCGGGCGGGGGCGGGATGATCCGCGACTACGACAGCCACGGCCAGGGTGCCGGCGCGCGCATCTCCGCCCTGTACCTGCGGCCCGGGGAGTCCTTCGTCTTCTTCCGCGAGCGGGAGCGGAACCTGATGTCGCAGCTGGTGGACGACCAGGACGACAAGGACTTCAAGCCGCTCAGCGTGTCGGTGAACCCCGACACGCTGGCCTACTCGGTGGTCTTCGTGCGCGACCAGCGCGAGACCTTCTACGCCGCGGGCATCCGCGCGTACGCGGTGCACCTGGTGGACGGCACGCTGCGGGAGGCGGGCTACCGGCCGCAGACGCTGACCGGCTACGTCAAGGACGGCGAGACCCTCTACGCGGGCACCTGGTTGAAGCCCGCCGGTCCGGGCCTGCAGCAGGGCTTCAAGCTCAAGAAGTAGGCGGTGGGGCGGGCGCAGGCAGGTACGGCGCCCGCCCCTTCAGCCGCAGCGCCGGCGCCTCGATCGCCACCCAGGTGACCTTGGCCACGGCCCAGCTCAGCCCCACCAGCACGCCCAGGTAGGCCACCAGGGCGGGCGCCAGTGCGACCCCCGACGCCCAGGCCGCCGGGTGCAGCCCGAGCCCGCGCACGACGTGGTCGATCGGCAGGTGCACCACGTAGATGGCGTAGGAGTGCTTCCCCAGCGAGACGAGCGCCGGGCTGTCGAGCAGGCGGGCCAACGCGCCCGTGGGCGGCGCCGTCACCGCGAGCACCACGGCGGCCGCACTCGTCAGCGCGATGCCCGTGAACACGGTGCCCAGGAACCACACCGGCCAGGCCTCCCACACCACGGTGCCCGAGGCGAGCACCCCGGCGGCGACGGCCCCCAGCGCCGCGGCACCCCCCCAGCCGGCCAGCGGCCGCAGGGCGCGCAGCCCCCCCACCTCGCGCCCCACCACCGCGAGCAGCGCCCCCACCACCAGGGTGTCGAGGCGGCTGTGGGTGGCCACGTACACCGACAGCGGCGAGCCCCCGGCCGAGAGCTG
The DNA here is from genome assembly GCA_020632955.1 of Alphaproteobacteria bacterium. Classification (GTDB taxonomy): domain Bacteria; phylum Myxococcota_A; class UBA796; order UBA796; genus JACKEO01. The sequence goes on along the minus strand of JACKEO010000005.1, from coordinate 161,884 downwards.
CACCAGCCGACCGGCCAGCGTGAGCACCACCAGCGCGCCCAGCACGCCACGCAGACGCGCCGGCGCCACCAGGGCCACGAGCGCGGGCCAGAACAGGTAGAACTGCTCCTCCACGGCCAGCGACCAGAAGTGCGCCACCGGCCGGCTGCCCCAGGCGTCGCGCCACACGAGCACGTAGTTCGAGGCGTAGAGCCAGAGCCCGGCGAGGTCCGGATCGAGGCCCGCCGCCCCGGACCGCAGGACCACCAGGGCCGACCACGCCGCCAGCGCCGCGTAGTACAGCGGGAAGATCCGCACCACGCGCCGCAGGTAGAAGGCGCGGAAGTACGAAGGCGACCCGCGCACGTCGACGAGGATGCCGGTGATGAGGAAGCCCGAGAGCACGAAGAAGAGGTCCACCCCCATCCAGCCCAGGTGACCGGCCGCCACCAGCAGGCGCGAGGCGGCGTCCACCGGCACCACCAGCTGCAGGCCGTGGTGGACGATGACCGCGGTCACGGCGAGGGCCCGCAGCCCGTCCAGGGCCGGCAGGTGCCCGTGCAGGTCGGGGTCGCGGGGACCGTTCCCCTGCTCGCGCGCGGCGAGCGCGTCGGGCCGATCGCTCACGGACGGCTCCACGCGCAGCGCACGCCCACGTCCATGAGCTGCAGGCCCTCGCGCACGCCCACGCGCACCGTGGTGCGCAGCTGGAGCGGGTCCTCGTCGGCCCAGCCGCCGCCGCGCTGGATGCGGAGGTCGTCGCCCTCCGGCGCCGCCTCGCCCTCGGGGGGGACGTAGCGGTCGGCGGTCCACTCCCAGACGTTGCCGGCCATCGCCACGAGGTCGAAGGGGCTCATCCCCGAGGTCGACGCCGGGTGCGTGGTGCCCGCGAAGGTGCAGGTGCCGCCTTCGGGCATGTGCACCCCCCACTCCCGCGTCTCGCCGGCGGTGGCGATGCGGCCACAGCCCGGCATGTCACCCCAGGGCCACCGTCGCCCCTCGGTGCCGCGTGCGGCGTACTCCCACTCGGCCTCGGTGGGCAGGCGGGCGCCCAACGAGGCGCACACCTGCCGCGCGCCCCGCCAGGTGAGCTGGTTCACCGGGTGGTCGAGGCGGTCGAGGCGCCCCACGTTGGCCTGCAGGCCGGTGCCCACCTGGGCGGGGTCGCACCAGCCCTCGGCCACGCACTTGTTCCAGGCGTTCACGGTGACCTCGTGGCGCTGGATCCAGAAGGCCGGCACGCGCACGGTGCGCACGGGACCCTCGTTCGGCGCGGCCGCGGGGTCGTACCCAGGCGCCGTGGGGTCGGCGGACTGCGCGCCGAGGGTGACCGTGGCCTCGGGGATCGCCTCGAAGCAGTCCAGGGAGGCCACGCCGGGCCGGCAGACGAGGTCCTCGGGCAAGGCGGTCGCGTCGGGCGCGATGCGGGGCGGGCCCGCCTCGTCCCGGAAGGGCGCCACCGGGGGCAGCACGGGCGCAGGGGCCGACGGCACCGACGCGAACAGGCCGCAGCCCCACAGGCCCAGCAGCAGGGTCACGGGACCCCCAGGGCGAGGAGCTCCTCGAGGGTGCGGATCCAGACCCGACGCCCCGAGGCCAGCGGCGTGGCCCGCGTGGGACCGAGGCGCGTGCGCAGGGTCACCTCCCCCGACGCGAGATCCACGAGCCGCACCATCCCGTCGTCGTTCACCACGAGCAGGGTGTCGCCCAGGCTCACCGGGCTGGCGTAGGCCGGCGTGCCGCGGGGGTCGTCCACCAGCGTGGACGTGCCGTCGGCGCGGTCGAGGCGCCAGATGCGGCCCAGCGCATCGCCCACCCACCACCCGCTCGGGGCCGGCACGGCGGCGTTGTAGACCGCGTCGCGCGTGGGCAGCTCGGTGCGCCACAGGCGCTCCACCGCGAGCGCTCCCGTGGCCCCCCGGAGCCGCACGGCCTCGGCCACGATGCGTCCCTGCGGCTCGCGACGCGGGTCCTCCACGCGACGCCCGATCCACATCAGCTCGTCGCCGTCCACGCTGGGGCCGACGAACCAGGCGTCGCCGAGGCCCTCGGCGAGCACGTCCCCGGAGCGTGCGTCGTGGGCGAAGCCGTCGGGCGTGACCACCACGGCGCGCCCGTCGGGTCGGGCCACCGCCGGGCTGCCGTAGAGCGCGTAGGGCGGCTCGCCGCGCCAGCGCTCCTGTCCGGTGGCGGCGTCCAGCGCCACGAGGTGGTCCCAGCCCACCACGAGGCTGCCGTCCACGAGCACCGGCGTGGCGCAGGTGCCCAGGTGGTAGCCGCGCCGCGGCGTGGGGGCGGGCCCCAGCCACGTGGACCAGAGGCGCTCCCCCTGCGGCCCCAGCGCCGCCACCAGCCCGGTGCCGAGCAGCACGTACAGCCGCGTCCCGTCGGTGAGCGGGCTGTGCGAGGTGTAGCCGACGATCTCGCGCACGGGGGGCGTGATGTACGGCCTGCCCGCCTCGAGCACGGGCTCCAGCGCCTTGAGCTCCCGGTCGGCGGCCTCCAGGCGGGGCATGGCCTCGGGGTCGCGGCGCAGCTCCCGCCGCAGGGCCGACCACTGCTGGCGCACCTCGGCGTAGCGGGCCTCGGCCACGAGTGCGGCGGCGCGGGCGGCCTCGGCCTCGGCGCGCGCCTCCCCCGAGAGCGCGTCGAGCACGTCGAGCTGCGCCGACCAGGTGGGCGCGCCGGTGTCGGCGTCCACGCACCACACCGTGGTGGGCTCGGCCAGGGCGCACACCTGCCCCGCGAACAGCACCGGCGCGGCGTTCGACCAGGCGGGCGCGGGCTGCGTCCACCGCCGGTCCTTCGCCTCGAAGGAGGGCACGGTGGCGTCGGGGAAGCGCCCGGCGCCGTCGCCACGGTGGTGCGCGTGGGGGGCCTCGCCCGCCAGGGCCCCCAGCACGAGCGTCAGCGCGGCGGTCAGGAGCATGCCCTCTCCGTGAGCCCCGCGGGTAACCCGTGAAGGTTGACGCCCACCCCCCTCCGCCCATACGCACCCGGCCCTCCGGGAGGGCCTCGTGGCGCCCGTCCTCCGCAAGGCCCTCGTCACCCTGCTGGTCGCCGTGCCCGTCGTGCTGGCGGTGCGCTCGGCCGACTGGCCGCTGGTCTTCGACGCGGCGCTCATGCACTACGCGGCGTGGTCGATCCTCGACGGGGCCCGGCCCTACGTCGACCTCTTCGACATGAACTTCCCCGGCACCTACCTGTTCCACATGGGCGTGCTGGCCACGCTGGGCGAGGGCGACGGGGCCTGGCGGGTGGTGGACCTGGGCGTGCTCGCGGCCACCTGTGCTGCGCTCGCGGCCTTCGCGTGGCCGGTGGGGCGCCTGCCCGCGCTGGCCGCCGCCTCCTGGTACGCCACCTACCACCTGGGCGACGGGCCCGAGGCCGCCGGGCAGCGCGACTACGTCTTCGCCCTGCCGCTGGTGCTGTCGAGCCTCTTCGCCGCGCGCTTCGTGGAGGCCGACGGCCGCAGGGTGGCCGAGGCGGCGGGCTTCGGGCTGTTCGCGGGCCTCGCCGCCACGATCAAGCCCACGGCGGTGCTCTGGGTGCTGGGCGCCGCCCCCTTCCTGCTGCGCGCGGGCCTGCGCACCCCGGCCGTGCTCCCCCGCGCCGTCGCGGCCGCGATCGGCGCCGCCCTGCTCCCCCTGGCGGTGGCCGTCGGCTGGGTGGTGGCCCAGGGCAGCGGCGAGGCCTTCTGGGGCCTGGTGCACGAGTACCTGCCGCTCTACGGCCGCATCCGGCACGGCCTCGCGCCGTCGCGGCGGATGATCCTCGCGGTGGTCACCTGCCTGCTCGCCGCCGGCCTGGCGCTGCGTCCCCAGCCCCACCGGGCGCGCCTGGGGCTGGCCGTGGTGGGCAGCCTCGTGGGCCTCGCGGCCTACGGCGCCCAGGGCAAGTTCTGGACCTACCACCTCTACCCGGCCGTGGTCTTCGGCCTGCTGGCGCTGGCGATGGCGCTGGGCCGCCCGCAGGATCCGCGGTGGGCGCGGCTGGGGGCCCTCGCGGTCGTCACCGTGGGCCTGTCGGCGATGGCCGTGCGGCTCATTCCCAGCAAGGTGGCCGTGAACGCCTGGCGGGTGGGCCAGGTGGAGACGATGGAGGGCGCCATCCGCGCCCACGTGCCCCCGGGCGGCACCGTGCAGATCCTCGACACCACGGCGGGCGGGGCCCACGCCCTGCTGCGCCTGCACAGCCGGCTGCCCTCGCCACTGCTCTACGACTTCCACGTGCTGCTCGACGGCGACGCCCCCTTCGTGGTCGACCTGCGGGCCCGGGTGCTCGCCGCCTGGGAGGCCCACCCCCCCGACGCCTTCCTCGTGGCCGAGGCGGCCTACCCCGAGGCCCTGTCCGGCTACGACCGCGTGCAGCGCTTCCCCGCGTTGGCCGCCTTCCTGGATGCCGGGTACGACACGGCGGTGGTGGAGGGGACCTTCGTGCTCCTCACCCGTGCCCGGCCCTCGCACGGGGAGGCTCCCTGACTCGCTCGCGTCCCAGCGTCCGCCGCATCGTCGGTGCCTACGACGACCGCGTGGTGCAGGCCTACTCGCTGGCCCGCTTCTTCATCCTCCGGCAGCGCTTCCTGCTCGAGATCGGCCAGTACCTCCCCGAGCAGGGGCGGGTGCTCGACGTGGGCTGCGGCTTCGGCCTGTTCGCGCTCTACTTCGCGCAGCTCCACCCGGGCGTGCAGGTGCACGGCATCGACCTGAAGCCCGAGCGCATCGAGCTCGCCCGCCGGGCCGCCGAGCGCCTGGGCCTCACCAACGTCACCTTCGACGTGGGGAAGGCCCAGGACTTCCGCCGCGGCGGGAAGTACGCCGCCATCTACACCCTCGACATGATCCACCACCTGGCGCGCCCCGACGTGGCCGGGCTCATCGAGGAGCTGCGGGAGTCCCTGGAGGACGGCGGCACCCTGCTGGTGAAGGACGTCGACACCCAGCCCGCCTACAAGCGCTGGTACACCCACGCGCTCGACCTGCTCGTCGATCCGGCCTGTCCCCCCGACTACTGGAGCGCCGAGCAGTTCCTCGAGCTGGCCACGGGGCTGGGCTTCGACGTGAAGCAGCACGCCATGGTCGACGTGCTGCCCTACCCCCACATGCTCTACGTGTGCCGGAAGCTCGGGTGACCCCGCGGGGACGGGTGCCGTGAGCGACGACCAGGAGGGGCGGCCCGCACGCCTGGCGGTGGCCGCGGCCTTCGTCGTCTGCTGGGTGGGCGTGGGCCTGCGCGTGGGCGTCTTCGGCGGCCACAACGCCGTGGCCCCCTTCTTCGACGACTTCTACTACTACGTCGAGATCGCCGACCGGCTGCTCGCCACCGGGCGGTCCACCTTCGACGGCGCCACGCTCACCAACGGCTACCACCCGCTGTGGTTCGTGCTGATCCTGGCGCTGCGGGCGCTGGTGCCGGCGGGCGCCTTCCACCTGGCCACCTGGGCCGTGCTGGGGCTGGTGACCGCCAGCGGCTTCGCCCCCCTGGCCCGGGTGCTGCGCCGCTGCGGTCTCGGGCCCCACGCGGCCACCGCAGGCGCCGGCGCCTCGGTGCTCCTCGCGCTCTTCGAGGCGCGCACGGGCATGGAGTCCTTCCTGGTGCTCGCCCTGCTGCCGCGGGTGATCGAGGAGGTGCTGCACGCGAGCCCGCGCTGGATCCGCCTGGGCCTGCTCGTGAGCCTCACGGTGCTCGCGCGCCTGGACGCGGTGGTGCCGCTGCTGGCGGTCGGCGCGTGGACGCTGGCCCGCCACCGCGCCGCCCTCGGCGTGGGTCCCCTCGCCCGCCTCGCCCTCGGCCTGGCGCCCGTCGCCCTGTACGTGGCCTCCAACCTGCTGGTCTTCGGCAACCTCGTCCCCGACTCCGGCGCCGCGAAGAGCCTGGCCCTGTGGCCCGGCCCCTACCCCGACGCCTTCGACTTCCTGCGCCCCTCGCGCTCGGGCCTCGACGACGGCATGCGCTTCGCGGTGATGCTGGCCTCGCCGCTGGCGGTGCTGCCCGTGTGGCGTCGCCTGGCGCCCGACGGACGCGCCCTGGTCGGCGTGCTCGCGGCGGCCACGGCCCTGCACTACGGCGGCCTCGCCCTGCGGTCCCCGTGGCCCACGTGGACCTGGTACCACTACCCGGCCCAGCTCCAGGCCTGCTTGGTGCTGGCCCTGCTCACCGGCCTGCTGCCCGCCCGGCTGCGTCCCGCCGTGCCCTGGCTGGTGGCCCTGCCCTTCGCCGCGGTGGTGGGCGTGGCCTACCCGCTGCGGGCGGCGGGTCGCACCTCGCCCTTCGTGCAGCTGGCCACCGACGTGCAGGGCTTCGCCGCCACGCACCCCGGCCGCTACGCGATGGGCGACCGCGCGGGTGCCGTGGCCTTCCTGCTCGACGACCCGGTGGTGCAGCTGGAGGGCCTGGTGTCGGGTCCGGGCATGCTCGCCGACCTGCTGGCGCAGCGCCCTCTCTGCGAGGTGCTCGCCGCCCACGACATCGACTACTACGCCTTCCTCGGCGACGCGCCCGACGCCGACTGCATCCCGGTGCGGGAGCCCCACGTGGGCTGGTCGGCGGCCATCCCCCGCATGCGCGGACGGCTGTGCGGTCCGGTGGCCCACCGCCTCGACAACCAGGGCCACGTGCTGCGGATCTACGCGCTGCGCGACCCGGAGGTGCGCTGCCTGCCGCCCTGAGCACGCTCGCCTCAGGCCTGGTCCTCCGCCAGCTCCTCCTCCTCGGCCTCCTCCACCACCGGGTCCAGCATCAGGTGGCCCAGCCAGAACACGGCCTCGGCGAACACCGGCACGAAGGCGAGCAGCAGCCCGTTGCGCAGGAAGGCCTCCAGGTAGACCGGGTCGGCCCACACCTGGAGCAGGAAGAACTTCTGGTCGTGCGACTCGAAGAGGTAGCCGAGGCTGCCCACGAGCAGGAGCACGAAGAGCGCGCCGGGCATGAAGTCCGCGTAGTCCTGCGTGTAGCGGTAGCGGAGCATCGCCATCACGCGCGCGCTGAAGGGGATGGCCAGGGCCAGGGTGGGCAGCAGGTTGAGGTTGTCGTCGTTGATCGGCAGGTCCACGCCGGCCGACCAGCTCACGAAGAAGAGCGCCTCGCTGAACAGCACCAGGTACAGCCACGACAGGGCGTACAGCAGGGACAGGCCCGTGAGCGCGCCCCCGGGGGTGACCGGGTGGACGTGCTCGGGCACCGGCTCGTCGGCGAAGTGCAGCAGCCGCCGCGCGAAGCCCCGCAGGTCGCCGCGGCCCACGGTCTCCACGGCCATCGCCTCGATCATCCGGAAGCTGGCCGCCTCGCTCACCACCTGCGTGTAGAGCTTGGTGAGCGTGAACACGAGCACGATGCCCAGGCCCACCACGATGGTGACCACGCTGCCGGTGACCACGTCCTCCGACAGGGTGTCGACCACCGTGAAGAGGGCGCCCACGAGGCCCTGGCCCTTGATGGCCACGTTGTAGAGCCAGGTCCAGCCCAGCACGAGGGCGAGCACCGTGAAGGTGACCCTGCCGGACCCCGGCGGACGGGGCGGTCGCGGCTCCGGCGCCTCAGATGACGCCATACCAGACCTCCGGCAGGCCCGAGGCGAAGGCGCCCAGCACCACCACCGCCACCGACAGCCAGGCCCACCAGCGCCAGGCGAAGAGGTGCCCGCCGTCGAGCGGCGGCAGCGGGAAGGAGAAGACGAAGGCGTAGACCACGGCCACCGCGGCCAGCTGCTGGAAGAGCACCAGCCCGGTGGCCACGGCCAGCCCGGCCGCCAGTCCGTACAGCCCCAGCAGGGCGCCGATGCCGGCGAGGCCCACGCGGGCCCGCGCCTCCACCGCCCCCTCGAGCTGCACGTCGTAGGCGAGCGGCAGGAAGCTGCCGGCCACGGTGAAGTAGGCCTGGAGCAGCAGCCCGTCGGCGGCCGAGACGATGGTGTGGCCCACACCGAGCAGGCGCGCCGCGCCCGCGGTGGCCGCCAGGTGCACCGCCGCCGGCACCACGCCCACCATCGCCAGCACCCACACCGGCGTGCCGCCCAGGATGGCCGCGGACTCGTCCACCGGTGCCAGCCAGAGCACCGCCGCCAGCGACAGGGCCAGCGCCACCATGCCGGTGACCGTGCCGGCGAGCGCGCCCTCCACCGCCCCGCCGAAGGCCTGCGAGCGCACGAAGGTGCCGGCGAGCGCACGGGCGGCCCGACGGGCCACGCGCCGGCTCGCGGCGCGGCTGGTGGTGCGCATCGTGGTCATCATCGCGCCGCGCACCAGGTTGCGGGCGCTGGAGCGGAAGAGCACGCCGAGCGCGGCGGTGGCACCCGTGGCCACGCGACCCGTGGGCGCGGTCTGGATCTGCTCGTAGGAGTGCACCGCGATCACGGGCGCCACCATGCAGATCGCCACGGCGCCGAGGCCCACGATCAGGCCCACGGGCACACGTCTCCCCGGGACCACCTCGTCCATGCACCTCCCGCCCGGTCAGACGCTAGCGCACCGGGACGCGCAGCGTCCAGACGGAGGCTACCGGCGCTGCCTCCCACAGCAGGAAGCCCCCGCCGCGGGCGCGACGAGGGCTTCGAGGTCATGCCGGACCCCGCCCGAGCCGGGCAGGGGCCGGTGCGGGACGGGGCCTACCAGCGGCTGTCGCGGCGGCGATCGTCGCCACCACGGCTGCGCTCCTGCGCCTCGTTCACGCGGATGGTGCGGCCGTCGAGCTCGGTGCCGTCCATCGCCTGGATGGCGGCGTCGGCGGCGGAGCCGTCGGTGTAGGTCACGAACCCGAAGCCGCGGCTGCGGCCGGTGTCGCGATCGAGGATGACCTTGGCCTCGGTGACGGAGCCGAACCGGGCGAAGGCATCGTGGAACATGGCATCGTCGGTACCCCAGGACAGGCCACCGACAAACAGCTTCTTCGACATCTCGAGCACTCTCTTGCCACGCAGCATGCGCTGCGCATGTGCTCTTCCTCGGGCTCCACGGGATCATTCCTGCGAGCCCTGACCAGCGTGGGCTCGTGCGATCGAACCGGAACCGAGAGAGGAGGAGGCCGCCACGGGGGCAGCGCCGGGAAGGTAGCGCAGGGCCGGGGTCGCGTCGAGGAGCCTGCCGGAACGACCGTGGGAATGGCCGTCACCACACCGTCGCCACCCTGCGGTGGCTCGTCCGGACGGGCGACGATACGCGCCCGCCCCGGAGGAGCCGGTGTCCGCACGCTCGTCGACCCTCGCCAGCCTGCTGGCGCTCGCTGCCTGCACGCCCGAGACGGCCGCACCCGTGGACGAGCTGGCGCCGGCCGAAGCGTGGGGCGAGGCCACGCCGGCCCCCGCGGCCCTGCGCCGGCTCACGGCCGCCCAGTACGCCGCCGCGCTGCACGATCTCTTCGGCGACGACGTCGTGGTGCCCGCCGCCACCGGCCCCGACCTGCCGCTGGCGGGCCTCGTGGCGGCCGGCTCCTCGGTGGCCTCCTACGCGCCCCGCGCCGTGGAGTCCCTCGAGAGCGCCGCCTTCTCGGTGGCCGACCAGGTGGTCTCCGACCCCGCGCGGCGCGCCCGCATCCTGGCCTGCGACCCCGCCACGCCCCCCGACGCCGCCTGCCGCACCGAGACGCTCCGCCGCGTGGGCCGCCGCGCGTGGCGTCGCCCGCTCACCCCCAGCCAGCTCGGCCGCCTCACCGCCGTGAGCGACCAGGCGGCCGAGGCCCTGGGCGACCCGTGGCAGGGCCTGGCCTTCGGCCTCGCCGCCCTGCTCCAGTCGCCGAACCTGCTCTACCGCACCGAGGTGGGCACCCCCGACGGCGGCCTGCGGCGCTTCGACGACCACGAGCTCGCCTCCCGCCTGTCCTTCCTGCTGTGGAACACCGGCCCCGACGAGGTCCTCCTCGACGCGGCCGAGGCGGGCGAGCTGCGCACGCGCGAGGGCCGTCTGGCCCAGGCCGAGCGCCTCCTCGACGACCCCCGCGCGCGCGCCGGCCTGCGCGCGATCTTCGAGGACGCCTGGGGTCTCGGGGGCCTCGACGACCTCCGCAAGGACCCCACCCTCTTCGAGCACGCCCACCCCGAGCTGGGGCCCGACGCGCGCGAGGAGACCCTGCGCCTGGTGGAGCACCTCGTGCTCGACGCCGACACCGACATCCGCACGGTGCTGTCCACCCGCCAGACCTTCCTCAACCCCCGCCTCGCCGCGCTCTACGGCCTGCCCGCGCCGGATCCCGAGGGCTGGCGCCTGGTGGACCTGCCGGCCTCCTCGGGGCGTCGCGGGCTGCTGGGCCAGGCGGCCTTCCTCGCGCTCAACGCCCACGCGGTGTCGTCGTCGGCCACGCTGCGCGGCAAGGCCATCCGGGTGCGGCTGCTCTGCGACGAGATCCCCAACCCGCCGGTGAACGTCGACACGTCGATCCCCGAGCCCTCGGGCACCACGCGCACCCTGCGCGACCGGGTGGCGGAGCACCTCACCAACCCCACCTGCGCCGCCTGCCACGAGCTCACCGACCCGCTGGGCCTCGGCCTCGAGCAGTTCGACGGCATCGGCCGCTGGCGCACCACCGACCAGGGCGCGGTGATCGACCCCTCCGGCGACGTGGACGGCACGCCCTTCCGCGATGCGGCCGAGCTGGCCACGGTGCTCGCCGAGCACCCCGACGTGCCACGCTGCATGGCCCGCACCGTGGTGCGCTACGCCCGGGGCACGCTCGAGACGGCCGGCGACGAGCCGTGGCTGGGCGTGCTCGAGGACCGCTTCGCCGTGCACGACCACCGGGTGCGTCCGCTGCTGCTCGAGCTGGTGGCCAGCCCCCTCTTCACCGTGGCCGGGGAGGTCCCGTGAGCCGCTCCTCGTCGGGCCTGCCCACCCGTCGCCGCTTCCTGCGCGGCCTGCTGGCCGGCTCCGCCGTGTCGGTGGCGCTGCCGCCGCTGCTGTCGCTCAGCGGCCGCTCCGACGCGCGGGCCGCCACCGACGCCTTCCCGCGACGCTTCGGCCTGTTCTTCTGGGGCAACGGCATCCTGCCCGAGCGGTGGGTCCCCGAGCAGGAGGGCCCCGGCTTCGCCCTGTCCGACCAGCTCGCGCCGCTCGCCGACGTGGCCCCCCACCTCGCCCTGCTCACCGGCTTCCAGGTGAAGGTGCCCAACCGGGTGGCCCACGGCTCGGGGCCTGCCGGCCTGCTGTCGGGCATGCCCGCGGTCGACCTGGGCGACAACCGCATCACCTTCGCCGGCCCCTCCCTCGACCAGGTGCTCGCCGACGCCATCGGCCGCGACACGCGCTACCGCTCGCTGGAGGTGGCCGTGCAGCCCGGCGGCCAGGGGCGCTCCTACCGGGGTCCCAACCTGCCCAACCCCGCCGAGTCCGATCCCGCGACGCTCTTCGAGCGCCTCTTCGGCCCGAGCTTCCGCGCGCCGGGCGAGGACGGCGTGGTGGATCCGCGCCTGGCCCTGCGCCGCAGCGTGCTCGACGCCGTGCTGCAGGACGCCGCCGAGCTGTCGCCCCGCCTCGGCAGCGAGGATCGCGTGCGCCTGGAGCAGCACCTGGACGGCGTGCGCGAGCTCGAGGTGCGCATCGCCCGCCTCGCCGAGGACCCGCCCCAGCTCGACGCCTGCGTGCGCCCCGACCCGCCGGCCGCGGTGCCCGACGTCGACGGGCGCCCCCAGATGTCGGAGCACGCCCGCGTGATGGCCGACCTGTCGGTGATGGCCCTGGCCTGCGACCAGACGCGCGTCCTCTCCTACTGGTTCTCCGATCCGCTCAACGACGTGCTCTTCCCCGGCACCACGGCGGGCCACCACCAGCTCACCCACGACGAGCCGGGGGATCAGCCGCAGGTCCACGAGATCGTGCTGGAGGGCATGCAGGCCCTGGCCTACCTGCTGGGCCGCCTGCGCGACGTGCCCGAGGGCGACGCCACGCTGCTCGACCACTGCGCGGTGCTCGCCACCACCGACGTGTCCTACGGCCGCACCCACCAGCTCGACGAGTTCCCGCTCATCGTGGCGGGCAGCGCCGGCGGCCGGCTGCGCACCGGCTTCCACCACCGCTCCGCCTCCAGCGACAACGCGGGGCGGGTGCCGCTCACCCTGCTCCGCGCCCTCGACGTGCCCGCCGCCGACTGGGGCGTGGACGACGCCTGGACCGACAAGGGCCTGGGCGAGCTGGAGGCCTGATGCGCCCGCTGGTCCCCCTGCTGCTGCTCGGCGCCTGCGCGGCCCCCGACGACGGCGACGAGGCCGACACCGACGCCACCTGGTTCGCCGACGGCGGCTTCAGCCTCGCCGACGCCCACGCGAACGTGCTGCGGGAGTTCTCCTTCACGCGCGAGGAGTCCGACGGCGTGGCCCCGGGCTTCGACCTCGACGGCCTCGACTCGCCCGCCGGCGACCCCGCCAGCTGCGGCCACGGCGACCTGATCGATCCCGACGGCGTACCGGGCATCGACAACCAGCTCGCCGCCATCTGGACCCTCGCCGCCCCGCTCATCGGGGAGCAGGTGGAGGAGCTGCTGCAGGGCGCGATCAACGAGGGTCGCATGCTCATGGTGGTGGAGCTGGTGGGCGTGGACGACCTGCGGAACGACGACGACCTGTCGCTCCGCCTCTTCCGCGGCGCCGCCGACCCCGAGCTCGGTACGCTGGGCCTCATCGCCCCCGACCAGACCTACGCCGTGGACCCCTCCACCCCCGAGGTGGTGCTCGACGGCCTCAGCCTGCGGGACGGCTTCCTGGAGGCCGGTCCGGTGGCCTTCGACCTGCCCATCGACATCCTCGAGGCCCGCTTCGACATGCCCGTGTCGGACGGGCGCATCCGCCTGCGCCTCGACGAGCAGGGCGCGATGCACGGCCTCATCGGCGGCATCGTGGACGTGCGCACCATGCTCGACGAGCTGCTCGCCACCGACGCGGCCGCCGAGACGGAGCTGGTGGCCCCCATCTTCGAGAACAACGCCGACATGCGCCAGGTGGACGGCACCTGCACGGGCTTCTCGGTGGCCTTCGGCTTCGACGGCACCCCCGGCTTCGTCGTGCGCTACCCCGAGGACGCGGCCGCGGAGTGAGCCCGCGGGGGGGCGCGATCACCCGGGGCAGGGGCCGGCGGACCTGAAGCGGCGTCCGGGGCAGCTGCCGCTGGTGGCGGTGAAGGTGCGCCCGTCGCAGCCGCAGTAGGGCCGCACGTCCATCGTGCACATGCGCTCGCGGGGCTGGCAGGTGCCCGGCGAGGAGGCCGAGCACCCCTGGCCCTCGCAGATGCCGCTGCGGCAGTCCGCGGCCCGCACGCAGGGGGCCCCGTCGGGGCGACGGGCGGGGGGTCGGGAGGGGGTGCCGACGAGATCGCCGAGCCCCGCGCCGCCCGCGCCGCCGGCCCGGCATCGTCCATCCACGCAGGAGGCACCGGAGGCGTCCTCGCGCATGCAGGCCACGGCGGGGCAGCGCTCGGTGCACGGCACCCAGGGCACCGCGTCGAGCTCGGCGAGGACGTGGCGGTTCACGGCCGTGCGGCAGCCGCACGCGTCGTTGCAACAGCCGCCCGGGACGTCGCAGTGGACGATGCAGTCGGCGGACGCGGTGCACTGGAAGAGGCGATCGGGCGCCGTGGCCAGCGGCCCTTGCGGCGGCGCGGGCGGTGACGGCTTCGCGGGGCGCGGCGTCGTGGCCACGCGGGCCGGGGGCGTGGCCACCTCCTCCGCGGGGGCCTCCGCGTCCACCTCGGCCGCGGCGGGCATCGGGGGTGGGGCCTGCTCCTCGACATCCGGCACGGGGTCGGACGGCACGGCGTCCTCGGGCACCTCGGACACGTCGGGGGGCACGGACGGCGTCGGGGACGGCGCCTGACCGCACGCCCCGAGAGCGAGCCCCAGGGCGAGCAGCACACGCCCCCAGGCCCGCACGGGCGCCCGCGCGTTCAGGCCGGACAGGACAGGGCCAGGTCGACGGTCCACGGCGCACAGCCTTCCGTGGTGCGCGACAGGTCGAGGTCGACGTCCACGTCACCGCCGGTGGTGTTCTGGATCTGGATCGCCTCCGACGTGGTGACGGTGCGTCCCTCGTCCACGCCCAGGGCGCCGCTCGCGGCCGCCAGATCGAAGGGATCGCCGCTGGTGGAGGCCGTGACGGTGAGCGTGCAGCCGGCCTCGAGCACCACGTCCAGGTGGTCGGACTCGACGCCGCGCACCGCGCCCTGCACCGTGGTGGGCAGCGAGGCCGCGGGCACCAGCACCGGGTCGTCGAGCTCGCCCGGATCGGGGCAGTCCAGAGGACAGCTCCAGTCCACGTCCACGCTGTAGCCGAGGCAGTCGGTGGCGCTGCCGAGCAGCACGAGGGTGGAGGCCGCGCCCGCGGGCACCTGGGCCGTCAGGCCGCCGGTCACCACGGAGGGCACGACCACCGGCGTGCTCCCCGTCACCAGCAGGCCCACGGTCGCCGAGGCGGCGGGCTCGTCGAAGACCAGCGTGAGGTCGGCCGCGCAGGTGGTGGTGTCGAGGGCGAAGGCGTCGCTCTCGTTGGCCTCCAGCACGGCGTCCACCTCGCTCGTGGGGCCCGCATCCGGCGAGAGCGGGGCGGGGCTCGCGAAGTCGAAGGGCTCGAACGGGTCGAGCGGACACGGGCAGCTGAGCAGCAGCAGCAGGTCGTAGGTGGAGCAGGCCGAGGCCTCCACCGCCACCCGCACGGGAACAGGCCCGGCCGAGGCCGTTGCGGTGAGGCCGCCGTCGAGCGCCCCGCTCTCCGAGTTCCCGTCCGCGGTGAGCGTCACCAGGGGCTGGGCCCCCGCGGCGGCGCCGTCCACCGCCAGCACGCAGCCGTGGTCGAGCGTGAAGTCGAACACGTCGGTGTCGGACGGGCCCACCGTGAGCTCGTCGAGGTCTGCCGACACGGGATCGATCGTCAGCGGCGAGGACTCCAGATCCGTCCAGTCCACGCCGCAGCCGTCGCAGTCCGGCACGAGCGCCAGGTGGTAGCCGGCGCACTCCTGCGCCCCCACCGGGCTCGACAGCACCACGTACGACACCTCGTCGGCGGCCAGCTCCTCCATGTGGCTGTCGAGGCCGACGTCGCGCACCAGGCGCGCCTCGTAGGTCTCGGCCAGGGTGTAGATGTCCATGAAGACCGGGGCGTCGCCGAGGCGCCTCAGGCCCACCACGGTGGGGCAGGACGGCACGGCCACGAAGGCGTCGTCGTCCCCGCGCTCCACGCTCGCGTCCCACTGCATGCCGGCGTCGGCCGCGTCGGTGAGCACGGCCGGCAGCGTCTGGCCCCAGGGCTCGACGAGGTCGGTGGGGCAGGTGGACGGCACGACGATCGACGGGCCCGCCACGCGCACGTCGTCCGTCAGGCACTCGATGAGCACCTCGAGATCGTACGCGAGGCAGGTGGTCTCGTCGGGGACCACCGCGAGGAAGGCCCGTCCCCGGGGCACGGACCCGACCGAGAGGTGGGCCGGCGCGCCGAGGGTGCTCGCGTGGGCCAGGGGCACCCCGTTCGTGCCCATCGCGATCAGGCTGGCCGCTCCGGTGGGGTCGAAGTCGAGCTCGAGGCTGCAGCCCGTCCCCACGTCGAGCACGTACACGTCGGGGTCGTGGCCCTGCCCGTCGAGCGAGCGGCCGTCGGCCAGGACGGTGCCCTGCTCCGCCGGCACGTCCACGAAGCGCGCCTGCACCGGGTGATCGTCCTCCTCGCCCGTGTCGGCGTCGTCGCAGGACGACACCGGGGGATCCGTCTGCGGAGGCCAGCCCGTGCACACGAGCTCGAGCGCGAGCTCGTAGTCGACGCACACCTGCTCGGGCGTGGTGAGCACCACGCGCACCCGGTCGGTGTAGACCCCGCTGTTCACGGCATCGAGGGCCACGCCGCCCGCCGCGCTGCCCGAGGTGTAGGTCGGCGCGCCCACCTCCTCGCCAGTCACCACCTCGGCCGACAGGGTCTCGCCCCCGGTGGCCACGTCCACCATGAGCAGGCAGCCGGGCAGCAGGTTCGCCGAGAAGGCGTCCACGTCGGCACCCGGGCCATCGAGGCTGCCCGTGAACGTGGCGGAGAAGCCGGGCGCGATCACCCAGGTGCGGGTGGGGTCGTCGACGCCATTGTCCTCGTGGTCGTCGGGGACGCACACCACGGTGCCGGAGTCGCCGCTGTCGCCCGAATCGCCGCTGTCGCCGGAGTCTCCGGAGTCGCCGCTGTCGCCCGAGTCACCAGAGTCGCCGCTGTCGCCCGAGTCCCCGCTGTCGCCCGAGTCGCCAGAGTCACCGCTGTCGCCCACGGGACCGGAGTCGCCGCTGTCGCCCGAATCGCCGCTGTCGCCCGAATCGCCGCTGTCACCGGAGTCGCCGCTGTCACCGGAGTCGCCGCTGTCACCGGAGTCGCCAGAATCGCCACTGTCCCCCGAGTCGCCCACGGGACCGGAGTCGCCGCTGTCGCCGGAGTCGCCCACGGTGCCGCTGTCACCGGAGTCGCCGCTGTCTCCCGAGTCCCCGCTGTCTCCGGAGTCACCAGAGTCGCCGCTGTCTCCCGAGTCCCCGCTGTCTCCCGAGTCGCCGCTGTTCCCGGAGTCGCCGGAGTCGCCGCTGTCCCCCGAGTCGCCCGAGTCCCCGCTGTCTCCCGAGTCGCCGCTGTCCCCCGAGTCGCCGCTGTCGCCCGAGTCGCCGCTGTCGCCCACCGGGCCCGAGTCGCCGCTGTCCCCGGAGTCGCCCCCGTCACCGGTGCCGCTGTCGACCACGTCGGTGTCGGCGTCGGTGTCGTCGGTGTCCTTGTCGGTCGTCGTGCACGCCGCGGCCGCGACGAGGACGAGAGCAGCCAGGGCGCGCATCCCACCTCCCAGGAGGTCGACAGCCTACTCCGACGCACCGCCGGCCCGCCGGTCCTCGCTTCCCGACCGATGGGGGGGTACCGCAGACGGGCCCTCGGACCGACCATGACCGCGACTCCCCCCCGCCCGCTGATGCGCCGCGCCCTGCCCGGGCTCGCGGTCCTCGCGGTGCTGGGCCTGGCGCTCGCGATCACGGCACGCGAGCCGGGGTGGACCTGGCGCCCGCTGCACCCGGTGGTGGTGCTGCTCCTCGTCGCGGTGGTCTCCGCCCTCCCCCTGCACCGCGGCGTCCTCGCCGTGGCCGTGGTGGGCGGCACGGCGCGGGCGCTCACGCTCGAGCCCCGGGTGCTGATGCACTTCGCCAAGCCCTACGGCTTCCTGCTGGACGGTCGCGGCGACGTCTCGCCCAACCTCGCGTACGGCGACGGGTGGAACGCCACCCACGGCCTGGTCACGCGCCTCGTGGGCTGGACGCCCGACCTGCCCCACGCGGTGTCGTGGGGGCTGTCGTGCCTGCTGCCCCCCTTCCTCTTCGACCTCGTGCTGCGCACCACCGGACGCCCGCTCGCGGCGTGGACGGCGGGGCTGGCCTCGGCCCTGCTGCCCCTCGCCGTGGCGCTCGCCCCCACGCCGAACCACTTCGTGCTGGTGGCCACGCTGCAGGTGCTGGCGGTGGCGGGCGCGGTGCGGCGGGATGCGGAGGGCGACCTGCTCGCGGTGGCCGCGGCCGGCCTCCTCGCGCACACCCGGCCCCTGCAGCTCGCGGTGGTGCTCGTGCCGCTCGCGCTGCTGGTGCAGGGCCGACGCTGGCCTGCCACGGCGGGGCTGGTGGCCCTCGCGGGCTGGCGCGTCGCGGAGCTCGCCACCCACCTGCACGCCACGCCCACCAGCCGTCCCCTGGGCGAGCCCCTGCGCATCGTCGACGGCATGTTCGCCATGGGACCCGACGCGCCCTGGCTGGTGCTGGATCCCACCCGCGTCCCCCTGGGCCTGACGGTCCTCGCCGTGGTGGGCACCGTGGCGCTGCTGCGCCGCGGGCCGGGCGCCGCCTGGGCCCTGCCCGCGCTCTTCCTGGGGGGCAGCCTGCTCTACCTGGAGCACCGCTACGCCTCCGACCGGCTGCGCTTCCAGCTCCCCACCCTGGCCTGGCTGGCCGCCCTCGCCGGCGTGGGCCTCGACGCCCTGGCGCGTCGCTCCCGGACGCTGGGCGCGGCCGCCGCCCTGCTCCTGCTCGTCTCGGCGTGGCCCGCGCGCGCGCCGATGGACCCGCCCTTCACCTGGCAGGCCGAGCACCTGCTGCTGCGCCGGGCCGCCGACGAGGTGCCCGAGGGCAGCACCGTGCGCATGGCCATCGCGCACGACCCCGACGGCACCATCCGGCGCTGGGCCTCCCTGCGCTCGCCCGGCACCTGGGTGGCCGACGACGGCACGCCGCACCCGGGCGAGCTGCGCTGGGTGGGCACGGCCGACCTGCATCCCCACGCCCGTCCGGTGCCCTGGGACCACCTGGAGCCCCTGTGGGAGCAGACCGTGCCCGGCGTGTGGGGGGGCCTGCCCGATCTCTTCCTCGACGCCCCCTACGGCGCCGAGCCCGTCCGCATCGGGCTGTACCGGGTGGTGGACCCCGCCACGCCCTGACGCGCGGGGACCGGCGGGGGCGAGATCGGGCTAGCTCAGCCCGGAGGTCCCTGTGTCGACGCGCGACGACCCGGCGGACGCGCTGGACGAGCGCGTCCGCACCCTGCTCCGGGAGGACGGTCCCGACGCGGCCATCGCCCACCTGCGGGCGGCGGCCGACGACCCCGATCTGGGCCCGGCCGCCACCAGCCGGCTGGCCTGGATCCACGAGCGCATGGGCGAGGGCGACACGGCGCTCGCGGTGCTCCGCGACGGACGCGCCCGCTGGCCGGAGCGCGTGGAGCTGGCGCTGGAGGAGGCCGACCTGCTCGCCCGCGACGACGACGAACCGGGCGCCCGTCGCATCGTGGAGGAGGTGGTGCAGGCCCACCCCGAGCACGGCCGCGCCCTCGCCGCGCTGGCCGCCCTCGTGGTCGACGACGATCCGGGCCAGGGCCTCGGCCTCGCCGAGCGCGCGCTCGACCTGGACCCCCGGCTCGTGCGCGCGCACGCCGTGCGCATCGACGCCGCCCGCCTCCGCGGCGACACCGAGGCGGTCGACCGCGCCGTCGACCGCGCCATCCAGGCGGTGCCTGACGAGCCCACCCTGCGGCTGCTGCGGGCCGGCCTCCGCATGGAGCGCGGCGCCCGCGACGACGCGCTGCAGGACCTCAAGGTGGTGTGGTCCCTGTCGCCCGGCCATCCCGGCGTGCGGGAGCTCGCCCTCGAGGTGGTCCGGCGTCGCCAGCCCCTCTACCGGGCCGTGCTCGCGTGGCGACGTGGCATGCAGCGCCTCGGGCCCGTGCCCGTGCTGGCCCTGCTCGCCGCCTACGTGGGACTCCAGGCGCTGGCCGAGGAGGTCCTGGCCGACCGCGCTCCCTGGGTGGGTCCGCTGGTGATGGTGTTCGTGGTGCTGCTCGCCACCCTCACCTACGTGGCCGACGCGGTGGCCGATCTGGCCGTCGACCTCGACGAGGCGGGCAGCATCCTGCTCGACGCCCCGCGACGCGCCCGCGCGCGGGCGGTGGGCGGGCTGGTGCTCATGGCGGCGGTCTTCGGCCCCGTGGGCGCCGTGGCCGACCACCCGGCGCTGCTCGCCTGGGGCATGCTGGCCGCCGTCACCGCCGTGCCCGCCTACCTGGCGCTCACCGCGCGGGGCCCCGTGCAGCAGGGAGGCCTGGTGCTGCTCGCGCTGGTGGGCCTCAGCTTCCTCGGCAGCACCACGCTCTACGGGGTCGGCGACGCCGAGGCGGCCACGGGCATCGCGATGCTGGCCACGCTCACCTGCGTGGTGTCCACCTGGGTGCTCTTCCTCGCAGCGCGCCTGCTGGCGCGACGGACGACCTGATGCGCTGGGCCGCCCTCCTCCTCCTCGCCGCCTGCAATACCGGCCTGCAGCCGGCCACGAAGGCCGACGACGACACCGACGTCACCACCCCGATCGACAGCGAGCCCGACACCTCGGGCACCTGGGAGACCGACGCGCCGCCCACCGACCGCGACGGCGACGGCGTGCCCGACGACGACGACCTCTGCCCCGACGTGGCCGACGACCAGGCCGACCTGGACGGCGACCGCGTGGGCGACGCCTGCGACCCCGATCGCGACGGCGACCAGGTGCCCGACGAGGTGGACCGCTGGCCCGACGACGGCACCTTCCCGGCGCTGGCGTCCGGCGAACGCATCTACCCCCACACCGCCACGCACCTGTACGTGCTCCAGCTCGCGGGCGGCACCGAGCGCATCGACGAGATCGGCCGCTTCACCTACGACGTGCCCGTGCCCGCCACCCGCAACGCCCACGAGATGACCGACATGGCCATCGACCGCGCGGGCCTGCTGTACGGCATCACCTTCGACGAGGTCTTCGTGTGCCACCCCGGCACCGCGGCCTGTCGGCGCATCGGGCGCCTGCCCGCCTCCTCGAACGGACTCACCTTCGTGCCCCAGGCCTCCGGCGACGCGCTCGTGGGCATGGGGGAGGATCGCTGGTTCGAGCTCGACCTCTCCAGCAGCGTGGTGATCACCCGCCCGCGCGGCACCTTCGAGCCCGGCTGCAGCGGCACCTGCGCGAAGGCCTCCGGCGACGCCTTCAGCATCGAGGGCGTGGGCACCTTCGCCACGGTCTACGGCTACCAGGGCTACACGCTGCGCGACCAGCTCGTGGAGCTCGACCCCGCCACCGGGGCGATCACCCGCGAGATCCTGCGCTTCGTCGGCGCCCGGAACGACAGCGGCTCCGGCGCCTTCCAGGACGTCTGGGGGCTGGCGGGGTGGACGGACGGCTACTTCTACGGCTTCGTCGAGACGGGCGAGGTCCTGAAGATCGACGTGGCCGCCGGCCGCTTCTCGGTGCTCTTCCAGACCGGCCTGCCGTGGTGGGGTGCGGGCGTGCGCACCATCGTGCCGCCGGCCCCGTAGCCAGACGGCCTACAGCCCCCGCCAGGCGGCCAGCCAGCGGTGCACCCGGGCGTGCGCCACGATCGGCGCGTCGTTGAGCACGAGGGCGATGCAGGGGGCGTCGGTGTCCACCTCCAGGGTGTGGCCACGCTCCTCGGGCCCGCAGACCGCGAAGTCGCCGCGCCGGAGCTCCCCGCGGAAGTCCCGCCAGCCACCCGCCAGGATCACGGCCCGCTCGTGCCCGGCGTGGTCGTGCGCGGCCACCCGCGTGCCGGGCGCCATCCGGAGCAGGCGCAGCGGCAGCCGGTCGCGCTGGGGGAGGAGGTCGATGCGGGCCAGCCCGGGCGCCCCCCACCGCCACCGCATGGCCTCGAGGGGGCCGAAGTGCTCCACGAGCACCATGGGCAGCACGTCGTCGTCGGGGAGGGGCTGGGCCTCGGGCGCGTCCTCCGACGCGCTGAGCACCCGATCGACGAGACCCTCGGGCACCGGCACCTCCGCCGCGCGGCGCCGCATCAGGGCACCCCCCAGCTCGTCCAGGGCCGCGAGACGCCCCGTGCAGGCCCGGCAGAGCTCCACGTGCGCGTCCACGAGGAGCTCGAGCGCACGGTCGAGCCCCCCGACGGCACGCGCCATCAGGAGCTCCTGGTCGGGGTGCAGGCGTGGGCTCACGCCGCGCAGCCCGCGGCCTGCGCGCTCCGGCACCACCGCGGGTCGCCGCGGCGCAGGTCGAGGGTGCACACATCCACTCCAGGGCGCGATCGCCGACATCCGAGGATCGACGGCGACCACGGTGTCGCCCCAGCCTGCACGTGGCGTCCGCTGTGTGCAAGCGCACCCGACGAGGACCCCGTCGCGTGGGGCCCGCCACGGGGGCCCGCACCGTGCGCCACGCCCGCCGGATGGCGCGAGGAGGCCGCTGGCGTCGGGCCGAACGCCCCGCGCACCTGCAACGACCGGTTGCAGGAGGTACGTTGCCGATGGGAGGTGTCCCATGCTCGAACCGAAGCCCTCCGAGGTGCCACACCACCACGCCCTGCTGCTGCCGTCGTCCCTGCGCGGGCGCACGCTGTGGCTCTACTGGCTGGTCCAGCTCCGCTGGGTGGCCCTGGTCGCCCAGGCCGTGGTCATCGCCTTCAGCGTGTCGGTGCTCAGTCGCCCCGAGCTCACCGTGCCGGCCATGGTGGCGGTGATGTGGGTGCTGCTGCTCGCCAACCACCTCGCGCTGCGCACGCTCGACCGCGACGAGGAGGTGGCCGAGGTCACGCTGTTCAACCACCTCGGCCTCGACATGCTGGCGCTCACCGCGCTCCTCGCGCTGTCGGGCGGCGCCGACAATCCCTTCGCGATCCTCTACGTGGTGCACCTGGCGATGGGCGCGCTGATGCTCTCGATGCACGGCGCGGGCTTCCTGGGCGGCCTCGCCCTGCTCTGCTGGTCGCTGCTCCACCTGGGCGGCGTGCCGCTGGCCCTGGGCGGGCACGCGTGGGCCTCGCCCGAGGTGCTGCTCACCGCGGGTCGCTGGGTGGCCCTGGTGGTCACCGGGGGCTCGGTCCTCGGCTTCGTCGTGGCCGCCGCCAACAGCTGGCGACGCCGCGAGGAGCAGCTCGCCCAGGCCCGGCGCTCGCTGGGCGAGACGATGACCATCGAGGAGCCCTGGGGCTGGACGGAGGACGACGCCGTCGACGAGGGCGGCCGCGGCTCCTGACCGGGCCTCGCGGTCTACAGGTAGGGCTTGAACAGCCAGGCCACCCGGTCGATCACCCGGGTGGCCAGCCCGAGGTCGCGCAGGCCCTCCACCGTGAAGGGCTCCGATCGACGTCGCTTGGCCTCGGCGAGCGCCTCCAGCTCGGCCGCCAGCCGGGGCCCGTGCACCTCCAGCAGCATCTCGAAGTTCAGGCGCAGGCTCCGCGGGTCCCAGTTCGCGCTGCCCACGCACGACCACGCGCCGTCCACGACGAGCAGCTTGGTGTGGTCGAAGGGCCGAGGCTGACCCCACACCCGCACCCCCGCCTCCAGCAGCGGGATCAGCTCCGCGCGCAGGGCGCGGTCCACGCTCGGGTGGTTCGAGGGCCAGGGCACCACCACGTCCACCTGCACGCCACGACGCGCCGCCGCCTCCAGGCCCTCCCGCAGGCCCTCCTCGGGCAGGAAGTAGGGCGTGACCACCACCACGCGCTGCTGGGCGCAGGCCACGGCGTCCATCAGCACGGTCTGCGCCTTGTCGTGATCCTCGTCGGGCCCGTCGGGGATCACCCGGCCCGCGAGGTCGCCCGCGGGCACCAGCGGCGGGTACCAGCGTTCCCCCTCCAGCCGCTCCCCCGTCTCGAAGGCCCAGTCGGTGGCGAAGAGATCGAGCAGCGAGGCCACGAGGGGACCGTCGACGCGCACGTGCAGGTCGTCCTCGGCGAGGCGCTCCCCCGGCGCCTCCTGCACGAAGGAGCCGCGGATGTTCATCCCGCCGGTGAAGCCCACCCGCCCGTCCACCACCAGCACCTTCCGGTGGTTGCGCAGGTTGAGCAGGGCCATGCGCAGCGGATTCCACGACCAGAGGAAGCGGTCGAAGGGCACGCCTGCGCGCCTCAGCGCAGGCAACGCCGACCGCGGCCACGAGAAGAGGGCGCCCACGCCGTCCACCAGCACGCGCACCTCCACCCCACGCCCCCGCGCCGCCGCCAGCGCGTCCACGAAGCGCTGACCCCACGGGTCCCCGTCGAAGATGAAGGTCATCAGGGCGACGCTGTGCTGCGCCTCGCCGATGGCCTCCAGCATGGCGGGCAGGGCCTCCTCGCCGCCGCGGAGCAGGCGCACCTCGGTCCCGCCCACCAGGGGCGTGCCCACCAGCCGCCCCACGGCACGCTGCAGGGGCCTCAGGGTGGCGATGCCGGCGCCGTCGTCCAGGTCGGCCGGGGCGCCCCCATGTCGAGCGGGCGGCCGCGCCTCGGCGCGCAGCCGGGTGGCCTTCCGCTGCACCCGGTTCCACCCCAGCAGCACGTAGGCCACGAGGCCAAGGCCCGGCGACAACCACACCAGCCCCACCCAGCCCGCCGCCGAGCGCGGGCTCTCCTTGTGCAGGAGCACGTGGACGGAGACCCCCGTCGAGACCAGCACGTGCGCGACCACGGCGACGGTGGCCTCGGGCACGCCCGGCAGTGCCAGGCTCCACAGGTCCACCGCACCTCCGGACGTCGTCCTCCCCGCACGCTACACCGGCGCGACCCCGTGCGGAAGGACGGCGACGTGGGCCACCCGCTCACCGTGATGACCTGGAACGTGCGCTACTTCGGCCACGGCCTGCGCGGCCTGCGGAGCACCCGCGGCGGGATGCGGCGTGCGGCGCGCGCGCTGGCCACGCTGGTGCCGCTGCCCGATCTGGTGGCCCTCCAGGAGGTGGAGACCCGCAGCCTGCGCTCGGGCCTGTCGCCGGTACCCCAGCTCGAGCGCTTCCTCGCCGAGCTGCACGCCCACCTCGCCGAGCTCGGCCGTCCCGAGCGCTTCCGTGGCCTGTACTTCCCGGCCCACAGCTACCGGGTGCGGGGGTCCCCCGCGCTCTACACCACGGGGCTCGCAGTGCTCGTGGGCCCCGGCGTGGTGCTGGAGGACGACAACGCCACCGACCCCCACGACATCACCCACGTGCGCGTGCAGGCGCTCGCCGCGCTCAAGCAGCGTCGGGTGGTAGGCCACGTGCGGGTACGACCCGCCGACGGCGGCCCCTCGCTCGACCTGTTCAACACCCACCTGTCGCTCCCGGCCTTCTTCGAGGTGGGGCCCACGAAGGTGCCCGAGCGCATGGGGCACGGCTCCAACCAGCTCGAGGAGATCCAGCGCGTGCTCGACTTCGTGCAGGGGCGCACCCAGGAGCGGGCGGTGCTCG
The DNA here is from genome assembly GCA_020632955.1 of Alphaproteobacteria bacterium. Taxonomy (GTDB): domain Bacteria; phylum Myxococcota_A; class UBA796; order UBA796; genus JACKEO01. Next base: position 137,260 of record JACKEO010000005.1, on the reverse strand, counting down.
TGGGCGACTTCAACACCCGTCCGGGATCCCCGGCCTACCGGGCGGTGCTCGCCGCCGGCTTCCACGACGCCTACGCCACCGCGAACGGCCTGGACGACGAGGCCCTGCACGCCCACGCCACCGCCGGCTTCGGCCCGCGCCGCATGCACATCGACCACGTCTTCGCGAGCGAGGGCGTCACCTGGGACACCGTGGACGGCTTCCCCTTCGGCGAGCGCCACGCCTTCCACGGCGTGAGCGACCACACCCCGAAGCTCGGCCGGCTACTGCTGCCCCGCGAGCCAGCCTGAGGCTCAGCTCAGCTCGTCGAGCGCGTAGCTGCCGCGGGCCACCCGGTAGCGCGCCAGGTCGAAGACCTCGGCACCGGGCTCGAGCACCGTCTCCACCGCACGGAACGTGATCTCCGCCACCTCGGGCAGCAGGTCCACCAGCGCCCAGCCCCGGTAGCGGGACTGGGCGTGGTCCACGCCGTCGAGGTTGGCCCAGGCCGCCTTCACCACGATCTCGGCGGGCTCCCCGTCGCCGTCGCTGGAGATGGAGTTGCCGCACACCTCCACGGCCACGGGGTCGTCGCTGCCCGGGACGAACGGCCGACCGAGCAGCGAGGCGTGCCGGTCGCCGCTCGCCACGACCACGCCCCCACGACGCCCGCAGGCCTCGAGCAGGGCGCGACGCTCCACGGCGAAGCCGTCCCACTGGTCGTCGTGGACGATGGCGCCCCCGAAGCTGAGGTCCGACAGCACGAGGGACTGCACCAGCACCGCCCAGGCGGCCTCGCCGCCCTCGATCTGCGCGAAGGCCCAGTCGCGCTGGGCGGCGCCGAGCATGGTGCGGGCGGGGTCGTCGTGGTCGCCGGGACCGGAGCGGTGCTGGCGCGTGTCGAGCACGAGCAGCTCGGCCAGGGTCCCCCACCCGAGGCGACGGTGGAGGCGGAAGGGCCCCGGCTCGGGCGGCCAGGGCGCCCGCACCGGCATGTGCTCGCGGAAGGCCTGCCAGGCGGCGTCGCGGCGGGCGGTGGCGGCGGGGTCGGGGTCGGTGCCCGCGTAGTCGTTGTCGACCTCGTGGTCGTCCCAGGTGACCACCCACGGCGCCACCGCGTGCGCGGCCTGGAGCGTCGGCTCGGCGCGGTACTGGGCATAGCGCTGTCGGTAGCCCTCGAGGTCCTCCGCCTCGCCGCCGAGGTGGGCCCGCACCCCCGCCCCGCCCGACTCGTAGATGTAGTCGCCCACGAAGAGCACCAGGTCGGGCTCGTGGTCGACGAGGTCCTGCCACGCCGTCCAGTGGCCGTCGCGGAAGTCCTGGCACGAGGCGATGGCGAGGCGGAGGCGGTCGACCGTGCGCCCCTCGGCAGGCGCCGTGCGCGCGCGCCCCACCGGGCTCGTCCAGGCGCCCACGACGAAGCGGTAGAAGTAGACCTCGTGGTCGGCGAGGCCGTCGATCACGGCGTGCACGGCGTGGGCCTGCGCAGCCTCCACCGTGGTCCAGCTCGCCACGACCACGTCCTCGAAGGCGCGGTCACGCGCGACCTCCCAGCCCACGGACACCGGGTCGGGCGGCATGCCCCCGCCGGGCGCCAGCGGGTCCACGGCCAGCCGGGTGCCCAGGACGAAGCCCGTGGGCGTGGGATCGCCGCAGGTCACCCCCAGCCGGAAGGGGTCGTCCCCCAGGGAGGCCGGCGGGGGCGGCAGGTCGTCGAGGTCCGGCGCGGGGACGCAGGCCGCCGCGGCGAGCAGCGCCAGCACCTCGCGACGCGTGAGCGTGGGGTCGTGCATGGCGCGAGCCTAGGCGCGCGGGCGGTCGGCGGCGGTGACGATGCCGTGAACGCCACCGCGAACGCTGCCGTCAGGGCACCTGCCGATGGGGCACGGGGATCGCCCACCCCGACGGGAGGCTGGAGGAGACGGAGCCGATGTCGGTGGCGATCACCACGTCACCGTCGACGGCCAGGTCGCTGCCCATGGTGCCCGACGAGCCGTTGGGCGAGGCGAGGGCGCGCTGCACCCAGGAGCCCTCCACCCGCTCGAGGATCCACACGGCCCGGCGCTGCGCATAGAAGCCGTTGGGTCGGCCGGACACGGCGAGCGTGTCGCCGTCCAGATCGATGCCCAGCGTGTTCAGCGTGTAGAAGTCCGACAGGGAGCCCTCGGCGTGGGGCACGAAGGCGGCCCCGTTCCAGGCGTGGCTCTGGACGTAGGCCGTGCCCAGCGACGTGGCGCGCTGCGTCACCACCGCCAGGATCGGCCCATCCAGGGCCACCCGCACCTGGGTGGACGCGATGGCCGTGCCGGGCGGCACGAGGTCGCCCACGTCGGTCCAGGTGCCCGCGCTGCGGTGGAAGAGGTCGATGCGCCCGGCGCTGCCCCCCGCCACCCGCGACACCACGGCGGCCAGATCGCCGTCGAGCACCAGCCCGTTCCCCAGCTCGTCGCCGGGCGAGGCGGAGGGCGAGGAGACGAGTGCGCCCTTGCTCACCCAGTCCTGGCCGTCCCAGCCGAACTCCCACACCGCGCCGCCGCTCGTGAGCTTGGGGTCCGACACGAGCAGGGTGTCGCCCGACAGCGCCACGCGCCAGCCGAAGTCCACGGCCCCGGCCGGCGAGGTGATCACCACCGGGTCCCCGGGGACGCCGGCCGTGAGCGGGTAGGCCCACACCGAGCCCACGGGGGTCGACAGGCCGATGGGCGTGTCGTCGTAGGCCGAGACGATCAGCCAGTCGTCGTCCATCGCCAGGCCACCCAGCCCGAAGGCGGAACCCGCCGGCCCCTCGAGGGTGTGGGTCCGCGTCCACGACCCGTCCTGCTGGCGCGCGCGGAGGTGCACCGCGTCCTTGGTGTCGGCCAGCGCCGCGACGTCGCCGTGGAGCGCCAGCGCCGTGCCCAGCGGCGTGGAGCCCGCGTTCGCGAACACGCGGGGCACCGTCTCCCAGAGGCAGTCGGCGTCGCAGCCGTCCCCGGGCAGGTCGTCACCGAACTCGCACTGCTCCTTCGTCTGCTTGATGTCGTCGCCGCAGCGCTCGAGGATGCAGCCCGGGCGGCAGCCGTCGTTGCTGGCGCTGTTGCCGTCGTCGCACTCCTCGCCCACCTGCACGATGCGGTTGCCGCACTCCTCGATCTGGCAGCGCTCGTCGCAGCCGTCGCCGGTGTCGGTGTCGCCGACGTCGCACTCCTCGCGCACCTGGGCCACCACGCCGTCGCCGCAGGTGTTCCCGTCGAGATCCACGGTCCAGATCGAGCCGAGGTTCGTGTCGGCGCCGGAATCCGCGATGGCCACCACGCCGTCCGCGAAGCCGAAGCGACGGCCCACGAAGCTGGGGTTGAAGAGGGGCGCCCACGGGGCCGCACTGGTGACCTTGCCGTAGGGCGAGAAGGCGCCGCGGATCCAGCGCCAGGCGTACACGCGCAGGCCCGGGCCGCCGTTGTCGACGAAGGTGACGTACACGAGCAGATCGCCCGACAGGCCCCCCAGCCAGCGGCCGGACTCCCCGGCGGACTGGCTGGTGATCGGCGACGCGTAGGCCGGCGCGTCGATCTCCTGCCAGCCGGTGCCCGACCGTCGGTAGGCGCCCAGCGCGTAGGGCGAGCTGTAGCGCATGACCACGACGAGATCGTCGTCGACCACGAGCGGTCCCTTGATCTTCTGGGTGGTGCCCGTGCCCAGGTAGATCTGGCCCGAGGCCACCCAGGCCCCGCCCGGCGACCGCCGCCAGGTCTGGATGTAGGTGAGGTTCGCGCTGCTCGAGCCCTCGGCGATGGCCAGCGTGCCGCCGCCCGCATCCCCGTAGATGTTGGCGCCGTAGCGCCAGCCGGTGGCGGGCCGCAGGTCGGGCTGCCGCTCCCAGGCCGCTCCGGTCCACTGCCAGTGGACCACGTCGGCGGTGCGCGCTGCGGTGTCCCAGAGGAAGAGGTCGGGGCCGTCCAGGGTCCAGCTCGCGCCGCTGTTCGTGTGGTAGGTGGAGCCCGGCCCGAGGTCGATGGCGGGCCGCTCCTGCCAGCCGGCGCCCACGCGCTCCCAGGTGCGCAGGGCGCTGCCGTCCTCGTCGGCGTCGGCCACGACGAGCCAGTCCTCGGTGGCCACGATGCGGCTGCCGAAGGCCCGGTCGGCCGCCGGGGCGGGCGAGGCGATCACCTGGCCCAGCTCGGTGACGCCGTCGGTCACCTGCAGCCACCACACCTCGCCGGCGGCGGCCTTCCCGTCGACCGTGCGCTGGGGCATGCCCACGAAGACGCCGCCCCAGGTGCTCGCGATGGAGGTCCCGAAGTCGTCGAGGCGGCTGGGCACCGGCGACAGCACGGCGCCCAGGTCCGGCGACGCGCAGGGCAGGTCGCAGTCCACCCCGGAGCCGTCGTCGCAGACCTCGAACAGCGTGGTGTCGCGGTAGCCGTCACCGCAGCGGGGCAGCGTGCACACGGGGGTGCACTGCGCCCGGGTGCCGCCGTCGCACTCCTCCCCCGCCTCCACCTTGCCGTTGCCGCAGCTGGTGGCCTCGCAGGCGGGGGTGCAGCCGTCGGTCTCGTCGTCGTCGCCGTCGTCGCACGCCTCCGACAGCTGCTTCACGCCGTCACCGCAGAACTCGACGAGGCAGGTGGACGAGCAGCCGTCGTTGTTCGCCGTGCCGCCGTCGTCGCACGCCTCCGACAGCTGCTTCACGCCATCGCCGCAGGACTCCACCACGCACGCCGGCGTGCAGCCGTCGTCGGTCTGGTCGTTGCCGTCGTCGCAGGCCTCGCCGGGCTGCTTCTGGCCGTCGCCGCAGTACGCGCCCTCCAGCGACAGGATCTGCACCGCGGCGTCGTTGCCCGTGCCGATCACCAGGCGCCCGTCGCTCGTCCACGCGATGGCGCTCACCGAGGCCGTGCTCGCGTCGCGGGGGAGGAAGGGCCGCACCGACCCCTGGAAGGCCCAGCTGCCGCCCGTCCAGCGGTGCACCTGCACGAGGCCCGGCTCGGTGAGGGCCTGGGCGTACAGGTCGCCCGACAGGGCCACGAGCGAGCTGTTCGTGGCGAACCGGTCGTCGCTCAGCGAGCCCGTCTGCAGCTCCGCCGTGGGCGGGGTGGTGGACAGGTCGTAGGCGATCGGCGCGCGCGCATCCCACCAGAGCTCGCCCGGCGAGCGCAGCGCGAGGCGGGTGCCGTCGAGCACGAGCTCCTCGCGCTGGTAGTCCTCGAGCGGGATCTCGTGGCGCAGCACCCACGCCTCCGCCACGCGCTCGAAGGCGAAGGCCGCGCGCGAAGCCACCACCTCGGCCGCCCCGGACGTGACGAGCCAGTCGCCCTCCAACGCCACGCCCGCGCCGTAGTTGCTGAGGGCGTTCGCCGGGCGCGGCAGGGTGACCGGACCCGACCACGTCGGTCCGTCTCGCGTCCAGGACCGCACCACGCCCGATCGGCCGTCGGGCTGGGACCGGAAGGCGTCGCCCACGACCAGCGTGTCGCCGTCGAGCGCCAGGACGCGGCCGAACGTGTTGCTCGTGGCCTCGGGGTCCGACAGCGTGGCCTGCCAGGTCCACGCCTGGCCGTCCCAGGTGTAGACGTGCAGGTCGTACGGCCCCTCCACGCCCGCCGGCCGTCCGACCACCACCGCGGTGTCGCCCTCCAGCGCCACCGCGACGCCGAAGTAGGACGCCGACGCCGGCGCCGGGTCGAGGAGCTCGCCCTCGGACACCCAGCCCTCCCCGTCCATGCGGTAGACGAAGGCGGCGCCTGCGTCGTTGCCGTGCATGTCGGCGGACGAGGAGCCGACGATCATGCGGTCGCCGTCCGTGGCGAGCCGGAGGCCGAAGTTGGACTGCAGGGAGGGCTCGGGCGCGTCGAGACGCGTCGCGAAGGGCGACAGGCAGTCCGCACAGCCGCCCTCGCCGTCGTCGCAGGCCTCACCGGGCTCGACGAAGCCGTTGCCGCATGCCTCGATCTGGCAGAGGCGCCCGCAGCCGTCCCCCTCGATGGGGTCGCCGTCGTCGCAGTCCTCGTCGTCGTCGAGCGACCCGTCACCGCACACGTGGTCCAGCGGCGGCGCCGTGCACGCGGCCGTGGACGAGCCCACGTTCACGTCCACCTTCACCGCGAAGCTGCCGCGCACGCCGTGCCCCATCGGCTCCCAGGCCGACAGCTCGCCCTGGAGGATGAACTCGGCCACGGTGCCCGGGCTGGGCAGCGGATCGGTGGACTCGAAGCGGTCCACCCGGATCCAGCCCTCCTCGAAGGAGGCGGTGTCGAGGAAGCCGGTGCCCACCGTGCTGCAGCCCCGCAGCTCGGTGGTGAGCCGCATGTTCTCGCCACGCGACAGGTACCAGAGGCCCGGGCCGCAGAGGGCGGGCAGCGTCAGGTAGACCTCGCAGTCCTGGAAGGCCGCGCCCGCCCCGTAGAGCCGCAGCGAGGTGCCCACCGGCGAGCGGGAGTCGGACCGCACCGTGGCGGTGAGCGCGGGCAGGTAGGTGCACAGCTCGACCTGGTCGACCGCGCCGTCGGGGAAGACCACCTCCCAGTCGGCGTCGCAGGTGGGGTCGATGCCGGAGTCGCCGGAGTCTCCGCTGTCGCCGGAGTCACCGCTGTCGCCAGAGTCCCCGCTGTCGCCCACGGGGCCGCTGTCGCCGGAGTCACCGCTGTCACCCACGGAGCCGCTGTCGCCGGAGTCCCCGCTGTCGCCGGAGTCCCCCGGAGGTCCACTGTCCCCGATCACGCCGCTGTCGCCGGAGTCTCCGCTGTCTCCCGAGTCGCCAGACAGCCCGGAGTCGCCGCTGTCGCCAGAGTCCCCGCTGTCCCCCGAGTCGCCGGACAGCCCGGAGTCCCCGCTGTCGCCAGAGTCCCCGCTGTCCCCCGAGTCCCCGCTGTTCCCCGAGTCGCCACTGTTCCCCGAGTCGCCACTGTCCCCCGAGTCGCCGCTGTTCCCCGAGTCCCCGCTGTCGCCGCTGTCCCCCGAGTCGCCGCTGTCGCCGCTGTCGCCGCTGTTCCCCGAGTCTCCGCTGTCTCCTCCCATCGCCGTGTCGGCCGTGTCGGCCGCCGGACCCGCGAGGAAGCCCACGCTGAAGTGCTCCACCTCGGCAGACGCCCAGCCGTTCACCAGCCGGGCGGGCAGCACGTCGAAGGTGCGGCCGTCGGTGGACCAGCGCACGGTGACCTCGCCCGTGACGTCGGTGCGGAAGGACACCGTGGCGGGCACGGCGAAGTCCAGGCCGGGAGGCAGGAAGTCGAAGGCGTCCGACAGCGCGCCATCCGGGCGGGTGCCGCGCCGCACCACGCGCAGCTCCGCCTCGGTCGCGAGCGCGCCCGGCGGCACCACGAGACGCAGGTCGCCGAGGTCGATCGTGCCGCCGTCGGAGCCGACCATGGCCTCGCCGAGGTCGGGCAGGCCCCCCATCGTGGAGTCGGGGTCCACGCCCGTGTCGTCCGCATCGGGGACCGGCGCGGAGCACCCGATCCAGCACCACAGTCCGATCCACGACCAGCGCATCACACACCCCTGCAGGACCGCGGACTCTAGCGCGTTCGGGACCCCGGCCGCGCCTGGCGCGCCCCGTCGTGGCACCCCCGTGACGCGCGGTGCCCTGCCAGCCCGACGTGCTACCGTCGGCGCGGCGGCGCCCCGGCCGCGAGAGGACCCCGATGAAGCGGACCGCGGCGTGGTGGTGGGTGCCTGGCGTGGCGGGCATCGTCTGCCTGCTCCAGCTCGTGCGCAACAGCGTGCCCCCGTTCGCGAACCTCACGCTCTCCTTCGACGGCGACGCGGCGCTCCACCTGGTGCTCGGCGATCTCATGCTCCAGCAGGGCGGCTGGCTCGACACCGAGCCCACCAGCGTGCTCGCCGGCGACACGCCCTTCATCGCGCACGAGTGGCTGGCGGAGGTGGCCATGGCCCTCGCCGCCAGGCCCTTCGGCCTCGCCGGGCCCGTGATCCTCGCCGCCCTCGTCGTGGCCCTGCTCGCCGCGGGCATGCACCGCCGCGCCCTGGCGATGGGCGCCACCACCTGGCCGGCCGTCGTGGTGCTGGTGGCCGCCCTCATGGTGCAGAACACCCACCTGCACCCCCGTCCCCACGTGCTCACCTGGGCGCTGGGCTTCGCCTTCGTCACGGGCTGCGAGCAGCTGCGCACCGGCGCCCTCGCACCGCGCGCCTGGCTGGGACGCAGCCTGCTGATCGTGCTGCTCTGGGCCCAGGTGCACGCCGGCTTCCTGGTGATCGCCCCCGTGCTGCTGGCCTTCGGCGTGGGCTCGGTGCTCGAGGCCCTCGCCGTGCCCGAACCGGGCGCCGCCTGGCGACGCGCCGGCACCTACGCCGGCGGGCTCGTGGTGCTGCTGCTGGCCTCGGGCCTCAACCCCTGGGGCTTCGCGCTGCACGCCCACTTCCTGGCCTGGCTGGGCAACGACTACATGACGAGCTTCACCACGGAGTTCCAGAGCCCGGACTTCCGCGGCCCGGCCGGGTGGATCCTGCTCGCCTACATGACCCTGCTCTGGGTGGGTCTCGCGGGGGCACGCACGCCCCCCCCCGCGCCGTGGCTGCTGCTCTCGCTGGGCCTCAACGCGATGGCCCTGCACTCCGCGCGCCACGGCGCCCTCTTCGCCACCTTCACCGCTCCCTTCGTGGCCGAGCGGCTGAGCAGCGCCCTGGGCGGTCTGGCACGCAGCCCCGGTCCGCTCGGCGACGCGGCGGGCGCCGTGCTCCGGTCCAGCCACGGCCTGGACGAGGCCGAGGCACGCCGCGGCGGCTGGGGCCTCGTCGCGCTCGCCCTCGTCGGCCTGCTGGGCGCCGTGGGGCTGGCGCGCACGCCGGAGATCACCTTCGACCGCGACCTGCAGCCCGTGGACGCCGTGGACTGGATCGAGGCCCACCCGGACGCGCTCGAGGGGCCGATGTTCAACAGCTTCCGGTGGGGGGCCTACCTCGCGTGGCGGCTGTACCCCGACCGCCAGGTCTTCCTGAACTCCTGGCACGACCACCTCGGCGAGGAGGCCCTGCGCACCTACTTCGAGGTGCACGACGTCACGCCCGGGTGGGAGAAGGTGCTGCGCCGCCACCGCATCGCGTGGGTGATCTACCCGACGGGCTCCCACCTCGCGCACGCGCTCGACGACGACGACAGCTGGGAGCGCGTGTACCAGGACGCCACGGCAGGCATCTGGGTGCGCCGCCGCGTCGGGAGCTGATCCGCCGGCGCGCGCGGACACCCCGTCACGATGCGTTGCAGGCCGCCCGAGGCCGCGAGGGCATAGACGCCCGGCCGCCTCGGAGGACCCATGACGCACGCCTGGCACGATCTCCCCAACGACCCCAGCAAGGCCGCCGAGGGGATCAACGTCGTCATCGAGATCCCGAAGGGCAGCAAGGTCAAGTACGAGCTCGACAAGCCCACGGGCCTGCTGCGCGTCGACCGCATCCTGTACAGCTCGGTCATCTACCCGGCGAACTACGGCTTCATCCCCCGCAGCTACTGCGACGACGGCGACCCCCTCGACGTGCTGGTGCTCGGCTACGAGCCGGTGGCCCCGCTGTCGATGCTGATGGCCCGCCCGATCGGCGTCATGCACATGAAGGACGAGGGCAAGCTCGACGACAAGATCATCGCCGTGCACTGCCACGACCCGGCCTTCAACGCCTACACCGACATCGCCCAGCTCCCGCCGCACCTCTTCCGCGAGATCCGCAGGTTCTTCGAGGACTACAAGGCCAACGAGAACAAGGTGGTGCTGGTGGACGAGTTCGACGGCCCCGCCGCCGCCGTCACCGTGGTCAAGGAGGCGCTCGAGCTGTACCGCCGCGAGGAGAGCAGCCTCCGCGGCTGGCGATAGCGTCGCCCGATCCTCGGCGTCGCCCGACCGCTCCACGGCGTGCGCACAGAGGACCTGGGAGAGGACGATCAAGACTTAGTTGAACGTGACTTTCAGTTTCGTTACGGTGCGCGGCCTCCGAGGCCCGCATGGCTCGCCCCGTCCTCCTGCTGCTGCTGACCGCCTGCGCGGACCCGCTCGACGGCCTCACCGTGGTGGGGTCGGACCCGCCCGACCTCCCCCTCGACGGTCTCGACGCCCCCTGGCGCGACCGCTTCGACGCAGGCGACGCCCTCTTCGAGACGCCGTTCACGTCGGCCCAGGGCCTCGGTCCGCTCTTCATCCGTCCCGCCTGTGCCTCCTGCCACGCCGACGACGGCCGCGGTCCCGGGGTGGTGGAGCGCATGGCGGGTCCCCCTGAGGTGCTGCCCCACGGTGACGCCGTGCGGCCGCAGCACACCGCGGGCGCCACCCAGGGCGTGATCGCGCCGGCCGACCCACGGGTGGTGCTCACCCAGCGCAATCCGCCCGCCGTGTTCGCACGGGGCTGGATCGAGGCCGTGGACGCCGACGCCCTCTTCGCCCTCGAGGCGGCGCAGGCGGCCACCGACGACGGCGTGTCGGGACGGGTGGCCCGCGTGGCGTGGCCCTACGCGCGGGAGGCCGACACCCGGTTCGCCGACCACCGTCCCGGCGACGACGCCCTCGTGGGCCGCTTCGGCCTGAAGGCACGGGTGGCCACCCTCGACGCCTTCACTGCCGACGCCTTCCACGGCGACATGGGGCTCACCAGCGCCTGGTTCCCCGACGAGGTCCCCAACCCCGACGCCCTCGTGGACGACGCGCTGCCCGGGGTCGATCTGGACGACGAGACCGTGCTCCTCGTGGCCGACTACGTGCGCCTCCTCGACCTGCCGGCGCGAGCGCCCGCATCGGCGGACGGCGAGGCGCTCTTCGCCGCCGTGGGCTGCGCCGCGTGCCACGTGCCCACGCTGCCCACGCGTGCCGACCACCCGGTGGAGGCGCTCGCAGGCCGCGACGCCCCGCTGTTCACCGACCTGCTGCTGCACGACCTCGGGGACGACCACGACGACGGCATCGTGGAGGGCGACGCCGGGCCGTCCGAGTGGCGCACGGCCCCGCTGGTGGGCCTCCGCTTCTTCCGGCGCCTGATGCACGACGGTCGCGCGGCCACGGTGGTCGAGGCCATCGAGGCCCACGACGGCCCCGGGTCGGAGGCCGCCGCCGCCGTGGCCGCCTGGCGCGCCCTGTCCCACGACGACCAGCGGGTCCTCGCCACCCACGTCTCCTCCCTCTGACCCCCGGAGCCTCCATGCGATCCCTGTCCCTCCTCCTCCTCGCCGCCTGCGGCGCCAGCCCCGAGACCGACGCCATCCTCGCCGCGAAGGCCGTGGTGGGCGGCGGGGTCGACGACCTCGTGGACGCGGCCGAGGCCCTGCAGGCGGCCGCCCCGACGCCCGACGACGACGGGTGGAGCGCGAGCGCCGACGCGGCCGCCCTCGACGCGATGCGCGCCGCCTGGAAGGACGCCCGCACCGCCTACGAGCGCGTGGAGGGCGCCATCGCCGAGCTCTTCCCCGACCTCGATGCCTCCACCGACGAGCGCTACGACGGCTTCCTCGCGGAGGGGGCCGACCCCGACCTCTTCGACGGCGAGGGCGTCACCGGCGTGCACGCGATCGAGCGCATCCTGTGGGCCGACGCCATCCCCGCCGAGGTGGAGGCCTTCGAGTCCACGCTCACCGGGTACGTGGCGGCCGCCTTCCCGGCCGACGCCACCCAGGCCGGCAGCTTCCGCGACGGCCTCGTCCAGCGCCTCGTGGACGACACGCACGCGATGCGCGACGCCTTCGAACCGCTCGCCCTGGACGCGGCGGCCGCCTACGGCGGTGTGGTGGGCTCCATGGCCGAGCAGACCGAGAAGATCGCGCTCGGCGCCACCGGCGAGGCCGAGTCCCGGTACGCCCGCCACACCCTCGCCGACATGCGGGCCAACCTGGCCGGCGGCCTCGACATCTACGAGGCCTTCTCGCCGTGGATCCTGTCCACCCCCGACGGCGACGCCCTCGACGGCGCCGTGCGCGACGGCTTCGCCCGGGTGGCCGCAGCCTACGATGCCCTGCCCGGGGACGCCCTGCCCGAGGTGCCCGCCACCTGGAGCCCCGACGACCCCACCGAGGCCGACCTCGCCACCCCCTACGGCACCCTGTGGACCCTGCTGCTCACGGAGTCCGACCCGGGCGCCGAGGGCTCGCTCGTGGCCGCGATGGTGGCCGCCGGCGCGGCGATCGGGGTCGACGTTGCGCTCTAGCCTGGGCGTCGTGGCCCTCCTCCTCGCGGCCTGCGCGGGGGAGGAGCCCGACAGCTTCGTGGCCTTCCAGCGCGACTTCGAAGGCTACCGCAGCTGGCGCACGATCGACGTGGCCGAGGCGGACCTCCCCGGCTTCGGCCACGGCACGGGAGACCGCACGATCCACGTGTCGGACGGCCGCCGAGGCGACCTCTTTCCCGTGGGCACCCGCATCGTGAAGGTGCTGCGCGCCGGCGACGACCCCACGGCGTGGCCGGTGGTGGCGATGGCCAAGCGCGGCGGCGACTACAACGACGACGGTGCCCTGGGCTGGGAGTGGTTCGAGCTGCACCTCGACGAGGCCGAGCGGCCCGCGATCGTGTGGCGGGGCGAGGAGCCCCCGGCGGGACGCGGCTACGCCTGCTTCCTGGGGGGCGACGACGACACGCCCCAGGGTCCGACGGACTGCAACGTCTGCCACCGCGCCGCAGCCGACGAGGACTACGTGCTGTCGCCGCAGCTCGCGATCCGCTGACGCCGCTGGATCCACGCCCCCGCTCCGCGTATCCTCGCGCGACCGGACCACGCGCGGGAGGCCGGACGTGCGTGCCCTTCCCTTCGTGCTCCTCACCACCGCCTGCATCGAGGCCGGCCTGCGCGGACCCGGGAAGGGGGAGGACGACACCGACGCGGCGGGAGTGGACCTCCCCGACACCGACACCGACGCGGCCACCGACACCGACGGGCCGGGCGGGGGGCTGATCGGCCGCGACACCGACACGGGCACCGACACCGTCGCGCCGGACGACTCCGCCCTCACCTGCACGGCCACGGTGGTCATCACCTCCACCGCCGCCGCCCCCATCGACGACTACACGGTGGAGGTGCAGGTGCCGCCGCTGCCCGGAGCCCAGTCCGACCTGTCGAACCTGCAGGTGACCGACGCCATGGGCGTCTGGCTGCTCCACTGGGTGCAGGAGGCCTCGGCGGGCAAGGGGACGATCTGGGTGCGCCTGCCGCAGCTGGTCCGCGGCGTGCAGCGGCTCACCCTCGACGTCTGCGACCCCGGCCGCGACGTGGGGAAGCGCCCGGGCGAGATCTTCCCGGTGTGGGAGAGCTTCCGCGACCCCACGCTCCCGGGCTGGGACATGGCCTGCACACGCATCGACCAGGCCAGCGAGTCCTGCACCGTGGAGGGCGTCACGGTGGCGGGCGAGTCGGTGCTGCGCCTGGCCTCCACCTCCAGCTGCTTCGGTCCGCCCTACTCGGGCGCGGGGGCGCTGCTCTCCCGCATGCTCACCCTGCCGGCCGGCACGTGGGTCACGGACTGGAGCGTGCGCCACACGGGCAGCCACGACGACTTCTGCAGCGGCGCCACCGCCACGGAGGTCGCGGTGCGCCTCGACGCCGCCACCGCCTCCAGCGTGGGCTGCGGTCTCGCCGCGTGCAGCAGCTGCGACCTCGGCTGGCAGGACATCACCTCCCCGGGCGTCCGGCTGCCGGGGGGACCGGTGCTGCTGAGCCTCGAGGCCACGAGCGGCGACTGCGCCAGCGCGGAGTCCTTCGTGGACGACGTGTGGCTGCGCCAGGTGGCGGTGCCCGAGCCCACGGTGGTGGTCACCGTGCCCTGATGGCGTCGCTCACCCGTCCTGGAAGCAGGTGGTGGTCACCTGCACGCACGAGCTCACCTCGGTGGCCTCCACGTCGGGCAGGTGCCACAGCGTCAGCTCGCCGTACGGCGTGAAGCAGACCTCCTCGCAGGCGGCGAAGGGGTTCTCGAGGTCGAGCTCGGCGTGCAGGCGCCCTCCGTCGAGCGACAGCGAGACGACCCCGGGCGCAAGGTCGCACGACGAGCCCACGCTGCCGAACAGCCCGACCCAGCTGCCCGACGTGCCGTCCACGTCCACCGCACGGTCCACGTTGAACGTGGCGAGCCAGGCGGCGGCCGCCTCGGAGGTGGGCAGCAGCACGGCCTCGTTGGCCACCTCGACGCCGCCCAGGACGACCACCGTGAGCTCGGGCGCATCGACCACCACGGGCTCGCCGGTCGTGGGGGCGCACGTCCCGTCCCGCAGGACCGTCCGCACGGCCGGCGTCCCGCAGCGGGCCGGCGGGGGGAGGCAGTCCACGCGACCGCTGGCATGCGCAGGGAACGTGGCGGGCCACTCCGCGGACCCCTCCGGCGCTTCCGCCACGAGGTGCACGGTGCGCGCCATGTGGCAGTCGAGCGAACAGTCCACGTCTTCCGCGCGCACGGAGACGTCCAGCTGCACCACCCCGTCGGCGGTCCGCTGCACGGGGAGCGGCCACGGCGCCCGCGGGTCGCCGGCGCCACACCAGGGGATCGCCGCGGCGATCAGCGGCGCCTCGGCCAGGGACGGCGGCACCGCCAGCCCGGCACGACGGGGGTCGTCGGGCGTCAGCAGGGCCGCCGTGCCCGCCGCCAGCGCCGTCCCCTCCACCACCTCCATCGACAGCAGGGACAGGAGCGTGTGGGTGCCGTCGTCGAAGGGGACGTCGGTGCGGATCACCGACGTGACGGGGTCCACCGGACAGGAGGAGGTGTCGGTGTCGTCCTCCGACGGCCCATCGCCGGGGGCGAGGCAGCCGGCCGCGAGCGCGAGCGCCACCATGGCGCGCGTCGGCCGCGCGCGTGGCACGAGGTCACCTGGTCTCGGGTCGGACACACGCTCCCCCTCGGCGTCGCACCCTACCCGACCTTCACCGCTCCCGGCGCTCCCGACTCGACGGGATGCCGATGCGCTCGCGGTGCTTCGCCACCGTGCGCCGCGCCACGCCCGTGAGGCCCTGCTTGAGCAGCAGCTTGGCGATGGCGTCGTCGGACAGCGGGCGCCGCTTGTCCTCCTTGTCGCAGATGGCCTGGATGGCGGCGTGCAGCGCCGCCTCGCTGGTGTCCTGGCCGCCCCCGCGGTTCGCGAAGAGCTCGCGCAGCGCCATCACGCCCTTGTCCCAGGAGAAGTACCGCCCCATCACGGCCCGCGAGACCGTGGAGGTGTCGCGGCCGAGCTTCTCGGCCACCTCGGCCATGGTGAGGTTCACCATCGCCTGTGGCCCCAGCTCGAAGAAGTCGTGCTGACCCTGCACCGCGAGCTCGGCCACCTGCTTCACGAGGCTGTGCCGCTCCTCGAGGCTGCGGATGACCCACCGCGCCTGCTCCAGCTTCTCGAGCGCCTCCCGCCGCTCCGCTGCGTCCTCGATGGCCCGCAGGCGCGCCTCGAAGCCGGGGTCGATGCGCACCGGCGCCCGCGGCGGCTCGTGCATCTCCACGCGCCACTGCCCGTCCTCCCCCTTCACCACGTCCATGCAGGGGCGCACGTAGTCGGGGTCGGCATCGCTGAAGCCCCGCGCCGGGTAGGGGTCGATCTCCTCGACGAGCATGCGGAGGTACTCCTCCACGTCCTCGGGATCGATGTCGAGCGCCCGCCCGATGTCGTCGAAGCGCCCCCGCTTCAGATCCTCCAGGTGGTGCTGGACGATCTCGGGGAAGTACGGGTCCTCGGGCCAGGTCTGCTCCACCATGAAGCGGAGGTAGTGCACCAGATCGGTGGCGCCGCACCCGCTGGGGTCGAGGCGCATCACCACCCACTGCGCGTCCTCCATCTCCTGGAGCGACAGCTCCACCTCGCGGGCGATCTCCTCGAGGGGCACCGCGAGCAGGCCGTGCTCGTCGAGGTTGCCCACGATCATGTGACCGCCCAGGCGCTCGGCCTCGGTGGTGCGCTCGAGCCGCAGCCCGTCGAGCAGGTGCTCCATCAGGTCGGACGAGGCCGACATCCGCGACTCGATGGGCGGCAGGTCGTCTTCCGAGGGACGCCGCGCGAAGGCCTTCCGCACCTCGCGGCCCAGGGGCATGTCGGGCGACCGCGTGAGCGCCGGGTTCGAGACCAGCACCTCCTCGAGGTAGCCGGCCACGCTGACGTCGGGCAGCTCGAGGACGTCGACGAGCTGGCGCTGCTGGGGCGTGAGCGTCTGGCGCAGCTCGGCGCGGAGCTGGAGGCTGGGACGCAGGGACAGACCGATCATCGACATGCGGCCTCCCGGGCAGACACCTGTTCCCGAGCCTACGGGACCGGAGCCGCTCGTGCAAGCAAGCCGCGTGCCAGCGGCCGCGGACTTCCGCCCGTCAGCCCGCTTCCGGGGCGTCGGGCACGAGACCGGGCTCCACCACGAGCCGCGCAGCACGGTGCGGACGGTAGGTGCGCAGCGCCTCCTGCACCCCCTCGAGCGACAGCCGTGTCGCCACCTTCTGGCGGAAGGCGTCGGCGTGGCGTCGCAGGCGAGGCAGCTGCGCCATCAGGCTGCGCGTGCCCTGCTCGCTGGCGCGATCCACGAAGGCGAAGCCCCGCACGCGCTTGCGCCGGTAGACCAGCTGCGCGAGGTCGACCTCCACCGAGGCGCCCGGCTCCAGCCCGTACAGGATGGCCTCGGCCCCGTCGGGCATGCCCGCCAGGATGCGCCCGCTCGCCTCGCCGCCCCGCCCGTCGATGAGGGCCGTGGCGTTCACTGCGCGGGTGGCCCGGCGCAGCCGGCCGTCGAAGTCCTCGGCGAGGCCGTCGAGCACCTGCTCGCCCCCCAGGGCGTGCACCTCCGCCACCTCCTCCGGGCCCTGGGCCACGTGGATCACGGGCAGTCCCGAGCTGCGTCCCAGGGCCAGGATCATGCGCCCCACCGCCCCGAGCGGCTGGGTCTGCACGGCACCCGCGTGCCCGCCCGCGCGCACCTCGTCCACCAGCGACAGCGCGGTGACCGGATCGACGATGAGCATGCTGGCCGTGACGTCGTCGATGGCCTCCCACAGCGGCAGGCACCGGCTCACGTCCACCACGCAGTACTCGGCCCAGGTGCCGTTCTCGGACTCCCGTGGCGCGAAGGCCACCCGACGGCCCTGCAGGAAGCGCCCGACGAGCCCGCCTCCGACCGCCACCACCAGCCCCGAGCCCTCGGAGCCCGGCGTGGTGGGCAGCGCGCGGCGGAAGGCGTGGACCCCCTGGCAGAAGACCACGTCGTCGAGGTGGACGGGTGCGGCCGCCACCTTCACCAGCGCCTGCCCCGGCCCCGGCGAGGGCACCGGGACCTGCTTGACCTCGAGGGTGATCCGCTCGCCGTAGGCAGCCAGGCGCAGGGCCCGCATCGTGTGGGGGATGTCGGCGCTCACGTCACCTCCGGGGGCCGGGCTATCCCGCCGATCGCCGCGCGGGCCCCAAGCCCTTGCCCATGGCAGGCGCCACGGCTACCCGGCCGCCCGGCGCGGTCGGTCGTCCCCGCGACGGTCGGAGGGCCCGATGGACCGCGAGCTGATCCTCATCCTGGACTACGGGTCCCAGTACACCCAGCTCATCGCCCGACGGGTGCGCGAGGCCCAGGTCTACTGCGAGATCCACCCCTGCTGGGACGGCGTGCCCGAGGCGCTGGTCCCGCGCATCAAGGGCGTCATCCTCTCGGGCGGCCCCAACAGCGTCTACGCCCCCGACGCCCCGCAGCTCGATCCGAAGGTGCTGGAGCTCGGCGTGCCGGTGCTCGGCATCTGCTACGGCATGCAGCTGCTCACCCACGCCCTCGGCGGCGAGGTGGAGCCGGCGGCCGAGCGCGAGTTCGGCCGCGCCGAGATCCAGGTGGTGGACCCCTGCCCCGTCTTCGCCGACTTCGGGTCCGACGTGGCCGAGGTGGTGTGGATGAGCCACGGCGACCGGGTGGCCCGCCTGCCCGAGGGCTTCCGGGTGGTGGCCCGCTCCGACAACAGCCCCGCCGCGGCCATGGCCTCGGCCGACGACCGCGTCTTCGGCGTGCAGTTCCACCCCGAGGTCCACCACACGCCCAACGGCCGCACCTTCCTGTCGAGCTTCCTCTTCCAGGTGTGCGGCTGCACCCCGTCGTGGACCATGGGCAGCTTCATCGCCGAGGAGATCGAGCGCATCCGCGAGGCCGTGGGCGACCAGCACGTGATCCTCGGGCTGTCGGGCGGCGTCGACTCCACCGTGGTGGCCGCCCTGCTCGACCGCGCCATCGGCGCGCAGTGCACCGCCATCTTCGTCGACAACGGCCTGCTGCGGCACCACGAGGGCAAGGAGGTCAGCGACTTCTTCGGGTCGTACTTCGAGCGCCTGCACTTCGTGCACGTCGACGCCGCGGAGGCCTTCCTGTCGCAGCTCGCGGGCGTCACCGACCCCGAGGTGAAGCGCAAGGCCATCGGCCGCGTCTTCGTCGAGGTCTTCGAGGCCGAGGCCCGGAAGGTCGACGGCGCCGCCTGGCTCGCCCAGGGCACGCTCTACCCCGACGTCATCGAGTCGGTGTCGCCCCGCGGCGGCCCCTCGGTGAGCATCAAGAGCCACCACAACGTGGGCGGTCTGCCCGAGCGCATGAAGCTCAAGCTGCTCGAGCCGCTGCGCGAGCTGTTCAAGGACGAGGTCCGCGAGCTGGGGCGCGAGCTGGGGCTCCCCCGGCACCGGGTCGACCGCCACCCCTTCCCCGGCCCCGGCCTCGCGGTGCGGGTGCTGGGCGAGGTCACGAAGGAGCGCTGCGACGTGCTCCGGCTGGCCGACAAGATCTTCCTCGACGAGCTGCGCGCCGCCGATCTGTACGACGACATCTGGCAGGCCTTCGCCGTGCTGCTGCCCGTGCGCACGGTGGGCGTGATGGGCGACGAGCGCACCTACGAGAACGCCTGCGCCCTGCGCGCCGTCACCAGCACCGACGGCATGACCGCCGACTGGTTCCCGATGCCGTACGACGTGCTCGCGCGCTGCAGCAACCGCATCATCAACGAGGTGCGGGGCATCAACCGGGTCACCTACGACATCTCGAGCAAGCCCCCGGGCACGATCGAGTGGGAGTGAGCGCTCCGTCGCGGGCACCCTGACGGGCCTCCACGATCAGGGCGCCGTCGACGCCCCGCCGGCCACCGCGCAGTGCAGCGGATCCTCGCAGGGGGTCCACTTCCGCAGCGCTGCCGGCACGGCCAACGCCACCTTGGGCCGACGCAGGGGTCCGTGGAGCACGAAGCCCCACTCGATGGCAGCGCTCCCCTCCCGCGGATGGAAGTGCAGCTTGGCGGACACGCCGCGGCTGCGCACGTAGCCGCGCAGCTCGGCCACGCTGTGGGGTGCCTCGTACGTGAGGCTGTCGAAGGACACGCCCCGCTCGGTGAAGGACACGCCGCCGTGCAGGTCGCCCACGATGACGTGGCGTTCGGCGTCGTGGTGCAGGAAGGGGGCGAGATCGACGGCGAGCGTGACGAGCGCCTTGCCCTTCTCGGGCTTCGAGAAGCCGGCGTCCCGTACGTCGACCGTGGCCTCGCCCTCCAGGCGCCGCGGCCCCAGCGCGCCCCCGGCACGCAGGTGGACGTCGCCCTGCACCTGGCCGAGCGCCTCGAGGTCCCCGGGGCCCAGGATCGCGTCCACGATCGCGTCGAGCGAGGACTCGTGGAGGCGGGCCCGAAGGTCCACCCCGGCCCTGCCGATCAGGGGCGACACCCCCAGCGTGGCGTCCATCACCACCTCCCCGAGCCGCGCGCGCGCCACCAGGTCGAGGCCCGGGCCGGTGAACACGATGCGCTCGGGCACCACCTCGTCGATCACCACCCCGGCGACCTCCACGGAGGCGTGCTCGAGGGTCAGCTCGCCGTGGAAGGCCCGCGCGGCGGGCCGCACCTCGAAGGGGCTGATCAGGCCGACCTCCTCCGCCTCCGCCACCACCGCCGGCCCCCGACCCTCCCGCATCGTGAGGCCGAAGCGTCCGAGCGCGAGCTCCCGCACGGCGAAGCCCAGGCCCCCGGGGCGCGCCGGCGGCGGCTCCTCCTGGGGCACCACCTCCTCGAAGTGCAGCGCGAACGCGCCC
Organism: Alphaproteobacteria bacterium; assembly: GCA_020632955.1. GTDB lineage: Bacteria > Myxococcota_A > UBA796 > UBA796 > JACKEO01. The sequence continues at coordinate 117,334 of JACKEO010000005.1, read as the reverse complement.
ACCGTGGCCCAGGGCACCACCAGCGCCGGCCCGTGCAGCGTGGCGCCCGGGCGAGGCAGGCCGATCTCCAGGTCGGCGAGGAGGAGGGTGGGGCGACCGGCCCGCAGGCCGAGCAGCTCCACGGCCCCGAAGCGCCAGCACCAGCGGTCGCCGGCGGCCCCGCAGTCGGTCTCGAAGGTGCCGCCGTCCACCGCGAGGGCCCAGCCCTGTTCCGCCAGCGGCGCGCGGGCCCGGGCCACCACCCGCCCGGGCTCCCGGAGGAGCACCACCGTGGCGCCGACGCTGCCGAACAGCAGACCCAGGAGCACGGCCACCGGCAGCACCCGCCCCCAGCGGACCCGACCCGCGTCCACGCCAGGCTCCCCGGACAACCCCACCCCCGCCGCATGCGCCCCAGTGTACTCCGCCCGCGGGGTACACTCCGACGGCCGCGCGGCAACGGGGGAAGCGACGGTGGCGGATCCGGTGGCACCCGACATGGTCGAGACCTGGTGCCGCGAGGCCTGGCACGCCCTCGGCATCGCCACCCAGGGGCTCGACACGATCCAGATCTGGCTGCCGGTGGTGGTGCCCGCGGTCGCCTTCTTCGCCGGCCGGTGGGGCTGGCGTCGCCTCCAGGAGCAGCGCGCGGCCGACGCAGGCCCGCCGCCCTTCGACGACCCGCGCGAGGTGGAGACGCTCCTGCGCGAGGTCAACGCGTGCGGCGTGCTGGGGGCGCAGGCGACCGGCGAACAGGGCACCGTGGGCGTCGTGCACGCCGTCCGCCGGGACGGCATGCCGCACGTGCGCAAGGACGCGGCACTTCGCCTCCACAGCTACTTCGAGGAGGGGGAGGCCGCGCTGCCGTCTGCGGAGGACGTGGGCGCCCTGCACACCTGGATCCGTCGCCGCCAGGTCATCGACGTGGCCCTGCGGCAGAAGGTGCGGCTGCGGGTGAACGCCACCGACGGCCTCGGTCTCGACGACGACTGGCATCGGCCCGACAAGACCGAGATCGCCTGCCTCGACACCGAGTTCGCGGTGGTGCGTGCGGCACGCCTGTTCGGGCTCCGCCCGCCCGTGCTGTCGGCAGGAGCCATCGTCTTCTGCCCCGAGGACCGGACGCTCCTGCTGCAGCGTCGGGGAGCCCACGTCGACACCTACCCGTCCTGCCACCACCTGCTCGGCGGCAACTACGAGCCGCACGACGGCTTCAGCCCGCGCGACGACGTGCAGCAACCGGCCCTCCGCAACACGGCCATCCGCGAGATCGAGGAGGAGAGCGGGGTCCGCCTCACCGACACCGGCACCGCCCTGGTGCTCACCTCCACGGAGACCACGACGGGGTTCCGGCAGCTCTACTACGCCGGTCTGGCGGTCACGATGGCGCAGAAGCAGGAGCTGCGCGCACGGGCCGCCTCCCACCAGGTCTCGTACATCGGCGAGGGGGAGTGGGACTTCGTGCCACTCGCGTGGCTGGTGGAGCAGGTCCGCGGTGGCCGCCAGGACGAGCCCTTCCGCTTCGTCCCCTCGGGCGCGATGCTGCTGCTCGCCTGGCTGGGGATGGGCGCGCCCGACCAGCACCGGAACACGCCGATGCGTCAGGCAGCCCTCGACGCCTACCGGCAGATGCGTCCCCGGATCCACGAGGTCTTCGGTGATCGCCGCGCGGAGGTGCCCGCCCTGGACCGCTCCACGACGGCGCGGAACACGCGGACGTCCGGATGGACGACCGTGCTGCTCGATGCGGGGGGCGTGCTGATCGGACCGGACTGGTCCCGCGCCGCACGGGTGCTCGCCGACCACGGGCTCGAGGTCGATGCCGACGCGCTTCGCGCCGAGGAGGCGTGGGGCGCACGGGCGCTCGATGCCGCGGACGACCTGACCGACGACCTGGCCCGGTGGCGCCACCTCGTGGGCACCACGCTCGCCCGCGCCGCGCAGCACCTGGGCCCGGCGCTCCGCGACAAGGCGGTGGACCTCCTGCGCGCCGAGCACGAGCGCCACCACCTCTGGCGCGAGGTGTACCCAGACGTGCGCCCCGCGCTCGACCGGCTCGCACGGCACCGCATCACGCTGGGCGTGCTCTCCAACTCGAACGGCTCCGTGGAGGAGGTGCTCACGGAGGTCGGCCTGCGCTCGTGCTTCCTGGACGTCGTGGACAGCGGCGTGGTGGGCATCGAGAAGCCCGACCCGCGGGCCTTCCGCGGGGCGGTCGAACGGCTGGGCGTGCCCAGGCGCGAGGTCGTGTACGTGGGGGATCTCACGCTGACGGACGTCGCTGCCGCGCGGCGTGCAGGGATCGACGCGCTGCTGCTGGACCGGTCCGGCAGCCTCACGGGACGCTCCGACGCGCTCTCCTCCCTCGAGGCGGTCGTCGACCGCGTCCTGGGCACGGCCTGAGGCGCCCCGCGCCGCCTCCGACCCGCGCTCCCTCACCGCGCCCTGCCGTCTTACGCTGCGTGACGAGGTCCCCATGCGCGCACCGCTCCTCACCTGCCTGCTCGCCGCCTGCTCGGCCGCCGCGCCCACGACGGACGACGTCGTGGGTGGGGTCGACCGCGGCGACACGGAGACCGACGCACCCGACGCCGACACCGACGCCCCCGACGCCGACCTCGAGGGCCTCCACGGTGCGCTGCCCACGGCCACCTGCCGCGACGAGGTCCCCGCCTCGGCCGAGGGCGACTGCCTCCGCACCTTCACCCTGCCCGACGCCACCGGCGCCCTCCACCCGCTGGGCGCCCAGGCCGGCAAGGTGCTCGTGGTCGACTTCTCCGCCTACTGGTGCAGCACCTGCCGTCGCCTCGCGCCCCACGGCCAGGAGCTCCTCGACCGCCACGGCACCGACGACCTGCACGTGGTCACGGTGATCTACGAGTCCGCCGACGGCCTGGCACCCGTGGCCGACGCCGAGCTCGAGGACTGGGCGGACGCCTTCGGACTCACCCACCCCGTGCTCGCCGATCGCGACAGCTCCGTGCGCGACCGCTTCGGGGGCCGCGAGCGTCCGCTGGTGCTCGTGGTGGGGCGCGACGGCCGCATCGCCTCGCGAACCGGCTCCGTGGTCGAGGTGATCGACGCGACGGTCCAGGCGGAGATCGCACGCTGAGTCCCCCACGTCCCCTCCGAACGTGGGAAGGTGGCGCCGCGCGATGGCCGAGGGTCGACCCCGAGGGTATCGCGCGCCGCCGGAGGATCCCGATGCGCACCTCGCCCCTGACCCTGGTCGCCACCACCCTCGTGTTGGCCTGCACCACGCCGGGTGTGGACAAGGACGCCGACTCCTCCGACACCGACGCCTCGGACTCGGGGGACTCCGGCGACTCGGGCCCGGCCGACACCGGCTTCGACACCAGCCTGGGCGACTCGGGTGACTCGGGCAGCGTGGGGGACTCCGGCGACTCCGGCGACTCCGGCAGCGCAGGCGACTCCGGCGACTCCGGCAGCGCGGGCGACTCCGGCGACTCCGGCGACTCCGGCAGCACGGTCACCTGCACGGCGGACGCCGCGGAGCCCAACGACACCTTCAACGATCTGGCGGACTTCGACTTCGTCGACGGCTCCGCGTCCTTCACGTTCAGCGGCACCCTCGACCCACGCACGCAGGACATCGACATCTTCTGGGGCCTCGTGCCCGCGGGCTGCACCCTCGAGGTCGACATGGACTTCGTGGGCCAGGACGGCGACGTCGAGCTCACGATCTACTCCGCCTCGCTCGGCACGCTGCGCAACGACGGCAACGTCTACATCGGGGTGGAGGAGACCGGCACCGGCGGCAGCCTGCAGGCGAGCTTCTCGCCCGAGACCTTCTACGCCCCGCTGTTCGACCACGTCTTCTTCACCGACATCGTGATCCTGGAGTTCGTCGAGGCGGCCACCACCTGCGTCACCTACGACCTCACGGTGACGATGACCTGCGACACGCTCACCGACACCGGCACCGCGGCCGCCTCCTGCGACGACGGCGATCCCGACGAGGAGAACGACTTCATCGGCCAGGCCACGGCCACCGGCGTGAGCTCGGGTGGCAGCAGCTTCCTGCGCTCCGGCAACGCCGCCGATGGCGTGGACGACGACGCCGATCTCTACGCCTTCTCGGTGGACCCCGGCTGTGCCGCCACCTTCGCCACCACGAACGTCACCGAGGACGTCGACGTCATGGTCCTCAGCCCCGAGGGCTACCCCCGCTTCGCCCAGGGCAACGCCCGGCCGGAGCAGCGCATCGTCTTCCGGAACACGTCCACCAACGTCCGGAACTACACCGGCGCGGTCTACACCCTCGACGAGGTGTGCGCGACCTACGACCTCGAGGTCTCGGTCACCTGCGGCGGCACCTGCGCGGCCGACGGCTACGAGGACAACGACTCCGCGGCGGCGGCCACCGCCACCCTGGTGGACGCCGACGACGAGACCTTCGACGGCAGCGGCAGCATCGATGCCCCCGACGACCTCGACTACTTCGCCTTCAGCGTCCCGGCGGCCTGCGGCTACGAGGTGGCGCTCGACTTCGAGGACGCCGACGGCGACCTCATCCTGCTCGTGCTCGACAGCACAGGGGCGCTCGTGGGCGTGGCCGACACGAAGACGGACGGGGAGCTCCACCGCGGGTCCAACCCCACCAGCGCCGCCGTGGACCTCTTCGCGCGGGTCAACAGCTTCGACGGCGTCTGCAACGACTACGACATCGACGTGAAGGTGGACTGCGACATCACCGACTGCCCCCTCGACCCGCAGGAGCCCTCGAGCTTCACCGCCCCGGTGGTCACGGGCATGAACGCGGGGGGCCAGACGCGGCAGTACACGGGGACCGCCGTGTACGCCACCGGCGGGGCCTTCGACGGCGACCCCTTCTCGGTGAGCATCCCGGCGGGATGCACGCTGGGCGCCACCCTCGCCTACACGCCCACCGAGGTGTCGCCCTACCTGGGCATCTACCTGCCGGGCACGATGACCTACGCCACCATCGAGCGCGGCACCGCCGGCGCGGCCACGGCGAGCTTCGTCAACGCCGCCCTCGCGCCGGTCGTGGCCTACGCCGCCGTCGAGGCCGAGGACACCACCTGCATGCCCTACACCCTCGACCTCGAACTCACCTGCCCCTGACCGGGAGGCGGCAGCCATGAGCGCCACCGCCTTCGTGCTCGCAGCCGGGCTCGGCACGCGCCTGGCCCCGCTGACGCAGCACCGCCCGAAGGCCCTGGTGCCGGTGTGCGGCATCCCGATGCTGGGCTGGGCGCTCGCCGCCTGCGCCCGGCACGGCCACCGCGAGGTGGTGGTCAACGCCTTCCACCTCGCCGACCAGGTCACGCCCTGGGCGGGCGAGCGCGAGGGCGTGCAGGTGCACGTGGTGGTGGAGCGCCCCGAGATCCTCGGCACGGGCGGCGGCCTGAGGGCGGCCCGTCACCTCCTCGACGAGCGCGTGGTGGTGCTCAACGTGGACGTGCTCCACGACGTGGACCTCGGCGCGCTGCTCGCGGCCGTGCGCCCGGGGGGTGCGGCGATGGCCCTGCGACCCGACGCGCACGACGCCGACCGCTACGGCCACGTCTCGGCCGACGCCACCGACACGGTGGTGCGGCTGGTCGATCTGGCGAGCACCGCCCCTGCCGGCGTGCAGCGGGACGACACCCACTTCACGGGCCTGCACGCGCTGGATCGCAGCACGCTCGCGCTGGTGCACGAAGGCCCGGCCTGCATCGTGCGCACGGTGTACCGCACGCTGGTGCCCCAACGGCGCGTGCGGGCGCTGCGCCACCCCGGCACCTGGCTCGACGTGGGCGACCCGGCCGCCTACCTCGCGGCGAACCTGGCGGTGCTCACCACCCGGGTGGGCCTGCCCCTCGACCCGCTGCCCCGCGCCGCGTGGGCCGTCACCGCGCGGGGCGACCACGGACGTCCCCCGGCGGGCGTCACCGTCGACGGCACGGCCTGGGTGGGTCCCGACGCCGAGCTCGGTGCGGGCGTGCGCCTCCGCGACACGGTGGTGGGCGCGGGCGCGCGCGTGGCCCCAGGCGCCGACCTCTGCCGCTGCGTGGTGTGGGACGGTGCGGTGGTCCCGCCCGGTCCCGCCCGCGACACGGTGTTCCTCGGACGGACGAGCTACGCCGTCCACCCCGAACCGGCCTGATCCTCCTGCTGGAGCCGCCCATGTCCGACCTCGCCGACGCCACGCCGCCCGACACGAAGCGCACGCCGAGGCCCTGGGCGAAGAAGGCACCGCACGACGGCCCGTGGGACGAGATCGTCATCGGGTCGGGCATCGGCGGCATGACCACGGCCGCCACGCTCGCCCGGCTCGGCCACAAGGTGCTGGTGCTGGAGCAGCACTACGTCCCCGGCGGCTACACCCACACCTTCCGGCGCAAGGGCTACCACTGGGACGTGGGCGTGCACCTCGTGGGCGGCACCACCCGCAAGACCTTCACCGGCCGCATCCTGCACGACCTCACCGACGGTCAGCTCACCTGGGAGGAGCTGGGGTCGCCGTACGACACCTTCTACTTCCCGGGCATGACCATCGGCTTCCCCGACCGCCCGGAGGCCTTCCGCGAGGCCCTGGTCGAGCAGTTCCCCGACCAGGTGCAGAGCATCGACCGCTACCTCCAGGAGGTGCGCGGCGCCGCCAAGGCGCTGCAGGGCTACTACGTTCGGCGCGCCCTGCCGCCCGGGGTGGGCGCGATGCTCGGGGGCTTCGTGTCCCGCGAGGCGGAGCGGGTGCTCTCGGTCACCGCCGAGGCCGTCCTCGAGGACATGGTGCCCGATCCGAAGCTCCGCGCCGTGCTGCTCGCGCAGTGGGGCTACCACGGCTCGCCGCCCAACCGGGTGGCGTGGGGCCTGCATGCGCTCGTGGTGCAGCACTTCATGTACGGCGCCACCTACCCGGTGGGCAGCGCGTCCGAGATCGCGAAGCACATGCTGCAGACCGTGGCCGACGCGGGCGGCTGGACGCGCATCTGCGCCGACGTGGCCGAGATCGTGGTGGAGGACGGGCGGGCCGTGGGCGTGCGTCTCACGGACGGCGAGGAGATCCGCGGCACGCGCATCGTCTCGGCGGCCGGCGCCCACACCACCGTGGCGAAGCTCCTGCCCCCCGAGGTGCGCGACGACGACTGGGTGCGTCGGGTCCGCAGCCACGAGCCCGGCCCCGCGCACGTGTGCCTGTACCTGGGCTTCCGCGGCGACATCGAGGCCGCCGGCGCCAGCAGGGCGAGCCAGTGGTACTACCAGACGTGGTCGCACGATGCGGCCCTGTGGCAGGTCCACCCCGACCGCGAGGTGGACCGCCCGCCCATCCTCTTCACCTCCTTCCCCTCGCTCAAGGACCCCGCCCACGACCCGGGTCCCGAGCAGCGCCACACGGGCGAGATCGTCACCTTCGTCCCGTGGGAGTCCTTCAGCCGCTGGGAGGGCACGGGCTGGCGCAAGCGCGGCGAGGACTACGAGGACTTCAAGGCCCGGATGTCCGACCGCATGCTCGAGGTCCTCTTCGAGCACAACCCCGGCCTGTCACCGCTCCTCGACCACCACGAGCTCGCCACGCCCCTGTCCACCGACCTGTTCGCGCGGCCGTTCAAGGGCAGCATCTACGGCCTCGCCCACACCCCCGAGCGCTTCGCCGACCCCTGGCTCGCCTGCCGCAGCCCGGTCCCGGGCCTGTACCTGTCGGGGAGCGACGTCTCGAGCTGCGGCGTGATGGGGGCGATGATGGGCGGGCTGCTCACCGCCATCGCCATCGAGCCGCTGCGCGGCATGCGGTGGGCGATGGGTCTGCCGAGGCCCTGACCCGCGGCGATCGTGCAAGGGAAGCGTGAGGGCCATCACGTGTTCCGCAGGCTAGTCACGACCCCGCGCAGCGCCGCCTGCACGCCCCCCTTGGAGGACCCATGCACCGCACCCTGTGGCTGATGCTCGTCGCCACCCCTGCCCTCGCCCAGGACGCCGCCCCCCCCGAGGAGGCCCCCCCCGCCGAGGAGGCCGCCGCGCCCGCGGACGCGCCGGCCCCCGAGGCTGCCCCCGCCGAGACCACCGCCGAGTCGGTCGACGCCGAGGAGGCCGAGGACGAGCAGGTGGTGGAGGAGGAGGCCGAGGTCGACGAGGCGAACGCCGCCCTCGTCGCGGCCGATGTCACCATCCCCGAGGTGCCGTCGGGCGAGCTCACCCCCGAGCAGCGCGCCCAGCTGGAGCAGATCGTGGCCGCCCTCGAGGAGAACCTCCCGAAGGCCGAGCAGGCGATCACGAACGCCCGCGCCCTCGAGACCCGCCGCAAGCAGGAGTACAGCTCCTCGAAGACGGCCACCAAGACCGCCACCATGGAGGTCAAGGCCGCGAAGCTCGAGCTGAAGGCCGTGCAGAAGAGCCCGGAGGGCAAGTCCGACCTCGAGGCCAGCCAGAAGCTCGAGAAGGCGTCGGTGGCCCTCACGGAGGCCAAGCGCAAGCAGAACCTCGCCAAGGCCGAGCTCGCCCTGGCCCAGCGCGAGGTCGACGCCGCCGAGGCCTTCCTCGACGAGGAGGAGGCGAAGCTGGCCGAGGCCCGCGCGCGCCTCGAGGGCCAGGACGAGGCCACGCTCTCCGGCCTCGAGAAGGCGCGCCTCAAGGCCGAGGGCGCCGAGGCCAAGGCCCGCGGCAAGGTCTCGAAGGCCAAGACCGCCCGCGACCGCTGGCTCAAGTAGGGCCCCGCCGTCGCGCGCCGCCTGCGCGGTGCGCGACCCGTCCGCCCGTCAGGTGCGGCGGAAGGCCAGGTCGCCCGAGGGCATCGCGTCGAGCTCGAAGCGACGCCGCCACGGCCAGTCCTCGAACCACCGGGCCTTCGTGCCGTCGAAGAGCACGCGACCGGTGACGTCCACCACCTGCACCCACGGCTGGCGCAGGTGGCCGTCCGACATCATGGCCTCGAGCAGCATGACGTTCCGCAGCACGAGCGTGGGGTCCTCGTACTGGCGGAGGAAGACGTCCTCCCACAGACCCGGCCGACCGTCGGGCGCGAGGGAGAAGCGCATGCCCGGCTGACCGCGCCCGAGGCCCAGGCGCCCGATGGGCTCGAGGTGCTCCAGGTCGGGGCGCACCATGCGCAGGGTGGTCTCGCCCGCGGCCACCGTGGAGGCCGCGAAGGCATCGCGCATCGACGTGAGCAGCCGGTCGCGCAGCGCCTGCACGCGGGCCAGGGCCGCCACCGGGCCGCTGCGGCCCGCCTGGGAGCGGATGCGCTGCGCGAAGGCCGCGGTGGTCTCGTTCGGCTCCGGGAAGGCCCAGTCGGGCCGCGAGGACACCGTGACGGTCATCTCGGGCTCGCCCGCCGGCACGGCCGTGCGCAGCTCCACCTCCACCGCGTGGAAGACCCCCTCCTCGTGGTGGCTCAGCGCCATCGTGATCCGGAAGAAGGGACGGCCGAGGAAGCCCGACTGGGCGGCGCGCTCCATGAGCTGGCCCACCTCGTCGTCGGCGGTGGCGTCGGGGTCCTCGTAGACCACGTCGTCGTCGATGCGCAGGAAGGCGATGTCGCGGACGCCGGCCGCGTCGAAGGCCGCGCGCAGCAGCTCGAGCAGGTGGGCGCTGCCGTAGCTGACCCGGTCGTGGGTGCGGGCGAACTCGTCGTCGCCCGGGGCCGCGCCAGGGCGCTCCACGCTGGGGAGATCTGCGGTGAGCACGGTGTGGAACATGGGGTCTCCGGACCTGGGCGCGCCGATGGTACGCGAGCGCTCGCCACGACGCCACCGCGAGCTACGAGGTACGGCCGGCCGGTGCAAGCCCGTCGGCGCAGGGAGGCAGGATGGCAGGCAGGCTCTCGGGCAAGGTGGCCCTCGTCACGGGCGGCACGCGCGGCATCGGCGAGGCCATCGCCACGGCCTTCGCGGCCGAGGGCGCCCGCACGATCGTGGCCTCCCGCAAGCCCGCGAACGTCGAGGCCGCGGTGGCGCGCATCCAGCAGGCCACCGGCGGCGAGGTCCACGGGGTCGCGCTGCACGTGGGCCACCTCGACGGCGTCCCCGAGGCCGTCGACGCGCTGGTGGCCGAGCACGGCCTCATCGACGTCCTGGTGAACAACGCCGGCACGAACCCGCACTTCGGCCCGATGCTCGAGGTGGACTGGACGGCGTGGGACAAGACCTTCGAGGTGAACCTCAAGGGCCCCTTCGCGCTCACGCGGGCGGTGGTGCGTCACCTGCTCGCGGCGGAGCGCCCCGGCAGCATCGTGAACACGTCCAGCATCCTCGGCATCCGCTCGGCGCCGCTGCAGGGCGTGTACGGTCTCACCAAGGCGGCCCTCATCGCGATGACGCAGACCCTGGCCATCGAGCTGGGCGGCGGGGGCATCCGCGTGAACGCCCTGGCGCCGGGGTTGGTGGAGACCCGCCTGGCCGCGGCGCTCACCGCCTCGCCCGAGCTGCGCGAGGCCTTCGCCGGGCGCACGGCGATGGGCGACATCGCGCAGCCCGAGGATCTGGCCGGCGCCGCCGTGTTCCTCGCGAGCGACGAGAGCCGCTACGTCACCGGCCACACCCTCGCGGTGGACGGCGGGTACACGATCCGCTGAGCCCGCTGTGGCAGGCGACGCGACGATCGGGCACCCTGCGACCCCACCCTCGGGGAGCCGGATGCCACGCCTCGCCGTCCTGCTGCTCGGCGTGCTCGCCGCGTGCGGCGCCGCCCCTCCCGACGGGCCCCCGGACGACACCGACGTCGACCGGGTGGACGAGGACGGCGACGGCGTGTCGGCCGACGCGGACTGCGACGACACCGACCCGGCGCGCGCGCCCGGCCTGCGCGAGATCCCTGCCGACGGCATCGACCAGGACTGCGACGGCCTGGAGGCCTGCCATGTGGACGCCGACGGGGACGGTCACGGCGCCACCGCCACCACGCCCGGGCCCCTCGCCTGCGACCTGCCCGGCCTGTCCGGCACCCCCACCGACTGCGACGACGGCGATCCCGCACGGCACCCCGACGCCACCGAGCGCTGCGACCGGGTGGACGAGGACTGCAACGGGCGGGTGGACGACGTGGCCGAGCCGCCGCGCTGGTGGCTGGATCGCGACGACGACGGCTTCGGCGACCCCGTCACCGCCTATGGCGGCTGCGAGCGGGCGCCCGGCTTCCGCGCGGCCGGAGGCGCGCCCGACTGCGACGACCTGGTGGCCACCACCCACCCGGGCGCCGCCGAGGTGCCCGGCGACGACATCGACCAGGACTGCGACGGCGTGGACCACTGCTACCCCGACGTGGACCGGGACGGCTTCGGCCAGGGGGATGCGCGGCCGGGCCAGGCCGCCACCTGCCATGGCGGCGGCGACAGCCCCACGAACGACGACTGCGACGACGGCTCGCCGTCGATCCGCCCGGGGGCGCAGGAGCGCTGCGGCCCGGTGGACCGCGACTGCGACGGCGTGATCGGCGACCTGGACGACGACGCCACCGACCCGTCCACCTGGTACCGCGACGCCGACGGGGACGGCGCGGGCAACGCCGATGCCGTGATCCTCGCCTGCCTGCAGCCCACCGACGCCGTGGCGCTCGCGGGCGACTGCGACGATGCGCGTGACACCACCGCGCCGGGCAGGCCCGAGCTGTGCAACGGCCGCGACGACGACTGCGACCAGAAGGTGGACGACGAGGACGACGACCTGGCCGGCGGCAGCACCTGGTACCGCGACCGCGACCAGGACGACCACGGCGACCCCGACTCCGGTCGCCGGGCCTGCGCTCCCCTCGGCGAGTGGACAGCCTCGGTGGGCGACGACTGCGACGACCGGCTCGCCGTGCGTCACCCGGGTGCCACCGAGTCGCCGGGCAACGGCCTGGACGAGGACTGCGACGGCCTCATCGCCTGCTTCGTCGACGCCGACGGCGACGGCATCGCGGGCACCACCGTGGGCCTGATCGAGGGCACGAGCTGCGACGTCGAGGGCCACGGCAGCAGCGCGCTGGACTGCCGCGACGACGACCCCACCACCCAGCGCTTCACCTTCTGGCACGACAAGGACGCCGACGGGTGGGGCGCGCCCGCCGAGGCCATCGCCCTGTGCACGCGGCCCAACCAGTACGTGGACCGCGCGGGCGACTGCAACGACCTGCGCGCCGACGTGCACCCCGAGGCCCCCGAGACCCCGGCCGACGGCGTGGACGCGGACTGCGACGGCGTGGAGCTCTGCCTGGTGGACGGCGACGACGACGGCTGGGGCGGCCAGGCCACGGCCCCCTCCACCCTGGTCACCTGCGCGGAGGAGGGCCTGGCCCGCCTGGGCGGCGACTGCGCCGACGACGATCCCTTCGTGCACCCCGGCGCCCAGGAGGTGATCGCCGACGGGCGCGACAGCACCTGCGACGGACGCGAGCTGTGCTTCGCCGACGTGGACGGCGACGGCTGGGGCGTGGGCGTGGTGGTGTCGGTGCTCGGCGTGGACTGCGACGTGCCCGGAGCCGCCTCGGGCCTCGGCGACTGCGACGACGCGCGCCTCGACGTGCACCCGGGCGCCGCCGAGCTGTGCGCCCCCGGCGACGAGAACTGCAACGAGCTGGAGGGCGACGCCGACCCCCTGCTCGCCGACGCCCCGCTCTGGTGGCCCGACGTGGACGGCGACCTGCTCGGCGACCCTGCCTTCCCCCGCATGGCGTGCACCGCGCCGGCCGGGCACGTGGCCGACGCCCGCGACTGCGACGACACGCGCACCGCCTGGGGCGTGACCTGCCCCTGGGCCGAGCTGGCCGCAGGCGCCGACTTCACCTGCGCGCGCCGCACGGACGGCGCCGTGGTGTGCACCGGCGTGGACGCTCCCACGACCTCTGCCGTGGCCCTCGCCGCGTCGGGCGACGTGGTCTGCGCGCTGACGCCCGACGGTGCCCTCGCCTGCGAGGGCACCGAGGACGCGCCACGCGCGGCACCGCCCGCGGGCACGGGCTGGACGGCGCTCGCCCTGGGGCGCGGCGCGGGCTGCGCCCTCGACGGGGACGGCGCGCCCACCTGCTGGGGAGGCCTGGAGGCCCCCGACGACCTGGCGGGCCTGGACCGCCTCGCCGTGGGCGACGACCTCGCCTGCGGCCTCGACCCCGACGGCCAGGCCACCTGCTGGGGCCCCGACGCCTGCGGCGCCAGCCCCACCGTGCCCCTCGCCGCGCTCGCCCTGGGCGACGGCGCCACGTGCGGCCTCGACCCCCGAGGCGCGCTCACCTGCTGGGGATGCACGGCGCCGGTGGTGACCGGGGCGCCCGCGGAGCCGCTGCTGCGCTTCGACGAGGTGGCGTTGGACGGCGCCGCGGCCTGCGCCCTCACCCCGTCCGGCGACCCGACCTGCTGGGGCGATGCGCCCACGGCACCCGCCGGACCCCTGGAGGCCCTGGCCGTGGGCAGCACCCACGCCTGCGGCCTCGACCCGCAGGCCCTGCCCGTGTGCTGGGGCACGCCGCCCGCGCCCCTCCCCGGGCCCGGGGTCAGCGGCGACACGCCGGCCGGCGCGCCTGGCAGCGGAGGCTGACCCGCTCGCCCGCCGCCACGTCCGCAGTGGCCCACTGCACCAGACGCCCGCCGAAGGGTGCCCACACCTCGTGACGCCCTGGCGCCACGGCACCGGGGGGCCCCTCGAGGCCGTCGGGACCTCGCAGCACGGCACCGGCCGGACCATCGACGAGCTCGAGCCGCGCCTCCGTGGACGGTCGCACCGGGCGTGCGGCCGGACGGGGCGGCGGAGTCCCCTGGAGGACGGGCACCGCGGGCGACACCTCCACCAGCGACGCGCCGAGCGTGCCCTCGACGGCGGGCGCGGCCACCGCGGGACCCTCGGGCGCGGGCGCGGGCGCCGCGGCGAGGGCGACCACCGCACCGGCAGCGGCCCAGCACGTGACGGCGACGCCGCTGATCACGGCCGCCAGCGGCCGGAGCACGCGCCCGGTGGAGCCTGCTCCGGGATGCACCACCCGACCGCACCAGGCGTCGCGCACCGGCGGGGAGCCCACCCGCGCCGCCGCGACACGCGCGGGTGCCCACTGCGCCAGATCCGGCCCCTCCAGGCCTCGTCGGAGGGCCCGGCAGCGCGCCGCGAGCACGCCGGGCGTGGGGCGGGCCTCGGGCACCGAGGCGAGGCAGGCGAGCACCAGCCCCCGCAGCTGGTCGCGCGCCGCCTCCCCCAGCCCCGGCAGGGCGTCGACGACGGCCACCGCGTGGGCGCGGCAGGCCTCCGCGGAGCGCGCGGCCGCCTGCTCCGGCTCTCCGGCCAGCGCGTCGAGGAGCACCAGGCCGAGCGAGAACACGTCGCCTTCGGTGCGGTCGACGCCCTGGAGGCGCTCGGGCGCGAGGTACCGCGGCGTGCCCCACGCCACAGCCTCGGTGTGGGCGCGCCGCCAGGGATCGGCCGCCTTGGCCGCACCCAGATCGAGCAGCCGCACCGCCCCCCACGGCGTGATGCGCACGTTCGACGGCTTCAGGTCGCGATGCAGCACCCGGAGCGCACGCCCCCAGCGCCGCGCGTGCCAGGCCGCGTCGAGGGCAGAGGCCAGCTCCTCCACCACCTCCAGCACCACGGTGGGCGGCAACGGGCCCGAGGCCACGAGCGCGCTGAGATCCGCCCCCTCGACGTGCTCGAGCACCAGGGTCCACCCGAGCGGCAGCCGCACCAGCCCATGCACGGCCACGAGCACCCGATGGCGCACGAGGCCCAGCAGGCGCGCCTCGTCGTGCAGCCGGGCGAGCGCCTCGGTGCCGCCGGGGGCGTCGGGGCGCAGCACCTTCAGGGCCACGGGGCGCAGCCCACCGCCCGCCTCCTCCAGCTCGGCCCGGTACACCGCACCGAAGGCCCCCTCACCGATCCGCTCGCGCACGTGGAAGCGCATCGTCGCCCCCTAGAACCGGCTGCCGACGCCGACCGCGGCCGCGGTGGGACGGGCCCCCACCGCCAGCCAGACGCCGCCTCCCACGGCCACCGCCACGCCCGCCGCGGCCGCGAGGAGGCCTGCGTCGACGAGCGCCTCGACCGAGGCGGCGACCTCGTCGCCGGTGCGGGATCCGTGGTCGACGCAGGCCTGGCCCGGCTGCGACGCGCAGGCCGCGGCGAACTCCGCACCACCCGCCGCACCCAGGCCCACCCCGAGCGCCACGAGGGCCGCTCCACCGCCCACCAGGGCCCAGGCCGCGCGGGGTGCGCGTCGCGGGTAGACCGGCAGCGGATCCGCCGCGGCGACCAGCCGCGTGAACCGCACGCCCTCGTGCTCGAGCTGCACCACCACGGGCCAGGGCCCGGGACGGTGCAGTCCGGGCACGCCATCCCACAGCAGCCGACCCCGCCGCGGTGCGGCGACCTCGACCTCCCAGCCCAGCTCCAGGGGGAGGGCCGCGAAGGCGCGCGCCTCCGGATCGGTGGGGGCGAGCCAGGACGGCAGGTCGGCCGTGCCCGCGGCCCGACGGGACGCGGCGAAGGCCAGCTCGGCCTCCTCCGGACGGGCGGCGGCGAAGGCCTCGAGCCCCAGGGCGAGGTGCACGCGGGCGGCCAGCGCAGGCGTGAGTGCCACGCCCGCACAGGGCAAGGCCCGGCGGAGGCCCTGCACCTCGCCGTGCAGCGCCCGCCACGCGCCCTCCTCGTCCTCTCCCGCCAGCAGGGCCCGGTAGGCCTCCTCGGCGCGGGCCGCGGCCTGCACGAGCTCGAGCGTGGACGCTGGCGCCGTGCAGGCGACCTCCTGCGCACGCACGGTGCCCAGCACGAGCAGTCCCAGCAGCAGCCCCGACACCACACCTCCCGGTGCCCGGAGGGGTACCGCGGGGCGCACCCCAGGCCGCGGAAGCCTGGGCGCCCTGGAGGATCAGCCGCCTCCGAGGCCGATCACGGGGTGCTCGTGCAGCCCGTCGGCCAGTCGCAGTCCAGGATGGTGCTCATGAAGAGCGCCGTGAGTGCGGTGTGGCCCGTGGCGTTCGGGTGGATGCAGGTGAGGTCGAGCCAGCGGGGCGTGCCCGGGCCCCGGTAGCAGGGCGCCGTGGGGTCGTCGTGGCGCCAGCCGTGGCCGCAGAAGTTCTCGAGCATGAACACCATGTCGGTCTTCGTCTCGACGGCCATCCGCAGGTACTGCTCGTTGGCCCAGATCACCATGTCCTCCAGCGCGGTGGGATCCTGCCAGGACCCGCCGAAGCCGCCGATGCCCAGGAGATCGGAGATGGCGAAGAGGGTGCACGAGCTGGTGTCGCCGGTGCCGTCGGTGAACTCGTGCAGGTTCGCGAACACCACGAAGAGGCCGCCCGGGAAGCGCGTCGGGTCCTCGGTGAGCCAGCGCAGCGCGTCCTCCTGGAGGCCCACGAAGCCGCGCACCTCCTCCCAGATCTCGTCGGTGGCCTGCCCCGCGAGGCCGGCCTGGGTGATCGCGGCGATGTCGTTGCCGCCCATGGTCATCACGACGAGGGTGCGCTTGTCGCGCTTGCTCTCGGGGAAGCACAGCTCCACCATGTTCCCGTCGCGCTGCAGGTCGTCGGTGCGCGCGCCGAAGCGGGCGCAGTTCGCGAAGTCGCCCGACTCCTTGAGGCTCAGGGTCGACAGCAGGTCGGGCGCCTGCCAGGCAAGCCCCGGGGCACGCAGCCCGAACTCCCGCGCCAGCGCCGCCGCGAGCTGGTTCCGGTAGTACTTCGCCTGCTGCGTGGGCGGGGTGCCCATGGTCACCGAGTCGCCGAGGAAGACCACGCGCTCGATGCCGTCGATGGCCTGGTGGTGGGTCCCGGCGCAGTGGCGTCCCACCACCGGCCCGAACTGGTCGTACTCGGGACCCGCCTGGGGCGGGTTGAGGAAGGCGCCGTCGAAGCAGCTCGACGCGGTGGGCGGCGGGGGTGCGGTGTCGGTGTCGGCCGGGGGATCGGTGTCGGCGTCCGTGTCGGCCGGGGGGTCGGTGTCGGGGGGCGCCGGATCCGTGTCGACGCCGGCGCCGTCCGTGTCGACCACGCAGTCGGTGTCGCATCCCGGCTGCAGGTCGAGGGTGGCGACGCAGGAGGCCAGGCCGAGCAGGAGCGTCGCGAGGGGGAGGCGCATGGGGAGCTCCAGGCGGAGGCAGACGCTAGCACGCCCGGCGGCGCCGCCGCAGGAGGCCCGCCAGGGGCAGCAGGGCGAGCGCGCCGCCTCCCGACGAGGCGCAGCCGCAGGACTCCCCCGGTCCCGGCGCGCCCGTGTCCCCCGTGTCGGGCGTGCCCCGCCGGCCGTCCGGGCAGGTGGCCGGGGAGGTGTCCACCAGCCCGCTCTCGCCGCCGAAGTGGGCCCACTCGAGCGCGCAGCTGCCCTGGGGATCCGGACAGGAGGGATCGGGTCCGCCGAGCTGCACCAGCGAGAAGACGGTGGTGACGCGGGGCTGCCCGCCCGTGGGCTCCAGCGCGAACACGCGGTCGAGGGCGCAGGCGTAGGCGCCCGCGGGCCCCGTGCCCAGGCAGGTCCAGCCCTCGGCGCTCCCGCGCTCGGTCCAGCCCTCGGCGCCCTCGCCCCAGAGGCGCCCGTCGATCGCCACCGCAGCCTCCCCGCCCAGCCGCGCGGGTCCGAGGAGCACGGTGCCGCCGAGGCCCGTGGGCAGCACGGCGTCCTCCTCCACCCGCACGAGCTCCTGGCGCGTGCCGACACCGGCCACCAGCCACAGCCCGTCGGCGTCCGCGAGGCGGGGCCGCAGGCGCTCCGGCACCGGATCCAGGAGGAGCGGACGCAGGGACCCCAGCGCCCCGCCCTCCCAGATCGCCAGCACGGGCCCCTCCGCCTCGCCAGCCAGCCACACGCGCCCGTCCGGGCCCACCGCGAGACCGTCCGCCGCGAGCGCGTCGGTGCGCAGCAGCAGCTCCAGCCCGCCGTCGCGAGCCCCCCACAATGCGGTGCTGCCGTCGTCGAAGCGGCGCGTGAGCAGCAGGGCCCGATCCCCGGCCCACGCCAGGTCCAGGGGCACGTCCTCCCGCGGCAGGTCGAGCGCCACCGCGGTGCAGCCCGCGTCCGGCGACCACCACGCCCCCACGCTCCCGGCCAGCAGCACCTGCTGCCCCCGGGGATCGGCCACCGCGAGGGCCTGCTCCGTGTCGCCCCAGCGCGAGGGACAGCCGTAGGTGTAGGTGCCGTCACCCGCGTGGGCGAGCAGGCCGATGTTCGAGCGCACCAGGGCCGGCGTGCGCCCCGCGGGCACGGCCTCGCACCCCGCGTCCTCCCAGGCGAGCACCCCCAGGGCCGCCGGAGCGGGACCGTGCGCATGGGCGAGGCCGAGGACGAGGGCGGGGATCAGGGGCACCTCCGGAGGGTCCCGTAGCGCGCGCCAGCGGTGCGGCACGCCGTGCACGGCGCAGCCGGAGGCCGCGGTCACCGCCCTACGGGGGGCAGGTCAGCTCGAGCTCGAGCGCGTACTGCACGCAGCCGTCCACGCTCCCCTCCACCGCCGCCTCGACGATCTGCTCCGCGGAGGTGTCGTTCGTCCAGACCGTCTGCACGCTGCCCGCCTCGCCGGACGCGAAGGGCGCGAACTCGCCGAGGGAGGCGAGGCGGAAGCCGAGCCACGGCGTGGCCGTCGACGGCTGGTAGTCGAGGCGGGCGGTGACGGAGCAGCCGACGGGCACGGTGACCTCGAAGGGGTCGACGTCCAGCGTCTCCGCGCGGCCCCCGTGGGTCACGGTGCCCTCGAACGTGGCGGACTGCCCGCCCACGAGGCCGGACACGACGCCATCCCCGTACTCGCTCGGCTCGTGCCCATCGATCGGGCAGTCCGTGATCCCGCAGTCGATCGCGAGGTCGAGGACGTAGGGCACGCACATGCCCTGCGCGGGGAAGGCCACCGCGTAGAGGTCGAGCGGCGCCGTGGTCGGGTTCGACCCGACGAGCACCTCCCCGTCGGTCGCACCGTCCGCGAAGCCGTGGAAGGTGCGTGCCGCGTCGAGCACGACGAGCCCGAGGTCCCCGGTGGCGTCGGCGAAGTCGAGGCTCACCCGGTAGCCGCACTCCGCCGGGACCTGGAAGGCGAACCAGTCCTGGTCGGACGCGGAGCCCGTGCTCCCGCTCGCCGTGTAGGTCTCGCCGGGCCCATCGACCTGCGTCGGGGTGGCGACCTGGGGGGTGTCGTTGGGCTCCTGGGCGTCGACGACGCAGGCCGCGCCGCAGGCCACGGCGATGTCGAGGTCGTACAGGGAGCAGGTGTCCTGGAAGGAGAAGACGCCGACCCTGTAGGTCCGGGCCGTGTTCGACAGGTCGCGCCATCCCAGCTGGTCGACGAAGCGCGGGGAGACCGACGCGGCCAGGTACTCCGGGGTGCCCAGAGGTCCCATCGAGAGCAGGTCGACGTCGCCGGACGTGCTGGTGGCCACGATGCGGACGGCACAGAGGGGCGGGAGCGAGAACGCGTAGAGGTCGGCGTCGCCCGTCGCCCCGTCGAGAGGCACGCTCGCGGCGGAGAAGCGGTCGCCGCCCGCCGTCACCCCGGTCTGCGTCGCCTGCGCGAGGAAGTCGTTCTCCTCGTACACGTCGCCGTCGTCGCAGGAGCCGGGCGCCGTGCCCGTGTCCTGGGGCGCCGCGCAGTCCAGCGCCAGCGTGAGCTCGTACGCGACGCACGCGGTCGACGGGGTCGTCAGCCGGAGCAGCACCTCCTCGTCGAAGAACACGCTGCCGGGGAAGTACGCATGCTCCTGGTCCGGGTCGTAGGACATGCGGAGCTCCCCGGAGCTCCCCGGCAGCTCCGCCACCTGGTAGAGCAGGCGGTCGCCCTGGATGACGCCCTGGAACGAGGCGTAGAGGCGCCCGACGAGATCCCCGTCGGCCCCGGTGTAGGTGGCATCCACCGACAGGCTGCACCCGGCCGGCACGATGGCACGGAAGAAGTCCACGTCGCCCGCACCGGGATCGAGGGTGCCCTGCAGCGTGTAGGTCGGCGACGCGCCGGTGAGATCGAAGCCCTCCAGCTCGGAGGACACGTCGTTCGGCTCCCCGCTGTCGGGGAGACAGGCCGCCACGCCCGAGTCGCCGGCCCCCGAGTCGCCCCCGCTGTCGCCGGAGTCGCCCGCACTGTCGCCGGAGTCGCCTGCACTGTCGCCGGAGTCGCCTGCACTGTCGCCGGAGTCCCCCCCGCTGTCCCCCGAGTCGCCCGCGCTGTCCCCCGAATCACCAGAGTCGCCCGAGTCGCCGCCGCTGTCCCCGGAGTCCCCCCCGCTGTCCCCCGAGTCGCCGAGGTCGGTGTCGTCCGTGTCGTCCGTGCCACCCCCCGTGTCCTCGGAGTCCACCGCTCCGGAGTCCCCGGTGTCCGCCCCGGTGGGCAGGGCCCGCTGCACCCACCCGAAGCTGAAGTGGTCGATGGCGGCGATCGCGACCTCGCCCTCCACCGTCGTGGGCAGCTGACCCGCAGCCACGTCGAGCCGCGTGGTCCAGAAGATGGCCTCGTCGCCCTGGCCGTCCATGAAGTCCATCTCGAGACGGGCCGGCAGCGCGAAGGTCAACCCCGTCGGCTCGAAGCGGTAGACCCACGAGCGCGGGTTCACGCCCTCCGGCTTCACGTTGCTCCGCGACAGCTGGACGGTGACGCGCTCGGTGAGCGCGCCCGGCGGGATGATCAGCCGGACGCCCAGCGCATCCGTGTCCTCGAGGGTGCCCCCGTCCGGACCCACCGCCATGCGGACGCCGGCGGGCTCGTCGCCGAGGTCGTCCTCGGTCACCCCCTCCCTGCACGCCATCCCCAGCAGACCACCGACCAGCACGGCGAGAGACAGGGGCGACCACCGCACGAGGACTCCGCGTCGAGGCGTGACGACGGGACCAGGGGACGCGGGCACGATGCCCGCACGTCCCTCGTCCCCCGGGCGACCCGTCGCACGGCAGTGGAGATCCGGCCACAGGAGTCCGAACTGCCGGACGCGGTCAGGACCCCAGCAGCCCCGGCCACGTGAGCGCCAGCACCACCAGCGCAGGCACGCAGGCCAGCGCCACCGCACCGAGCACCCGGACGGGCGAGGGACGCCCGACCTCCGCCTCCGTCTCGAGCGCCTCCACCACCACGGCGTACGGCAGGTCCTCGGGCTCCGGCAGCAGCAGGTGCAGCGAGAAGGGCGCCTCCGCGTTCACGGTGTGGAGCGGCTGGGCCACCGGGGACTGCACGGGGAAGTCCTCCGGCGCGAGGCCGGCCTCCTCGGGCGTCCACGTCCGCACGACGGGCGCGGAGGGCCGCAGCCCGTCCAGCCGGTCCCGCACCTCGGCGAGCCCGATCGTGCGCTCCTCAGCGCGCGAGACGGTGCAGGCTCGCACTAGGTCCGCCAGCTCCGGGGGCGTGTCGTTCGGACACACCAGGGCCCAGGTCTCCAGCTTGCGCTCGACCAGTCCGAGCGCACCCGCGGGCCCCTCCTCGGAGGCGAAGGCGGGCGCACCCGTGATCGCCTCGTACATCAGCACGCCCAGGGCGTAGACGTCGGCCCGCACGGGCTCGAAGTGCCCCCCGAGCCGGAAGGCCTCCGGCGGCACGCAGGACGCGCCGGGCGCGAGCTGCCGCGGCGTGGTGCGCGGACACGCCGGGAGACCCAGGCCGGTGATCACGGGCCCGTCGTCGCAGAGCACCACGCACTCGCCGGTGAGGGCGCCGTGCCCGAGCCCGTGGGCATGCGCCTGGGCGAGGGCGTCCGCGAGCTCACGGAAGACACGTCGCACGTCCTCGGGGTCGAGTGGTCCCGCACGGCGCGCATCGGCGAGCGTGGGACCGTCGATCCACGGGAGCACGCGGTAGGGACGCCCTCCCGGGACGCTCCCCACCCCGCGGGGCGCGAGCAGCGCGCGGTGGCCCAGCGCCCGCACGCGCGCGGCCTCGGCGCGCAACGACCGCGCGTCGCCGTCGCCCGAACGCAGCACCTCGACCCGGAGCACCTCGCGGCTGCCCGGCTCCCATCGCCGACCGCGCCACACCTGCACCGGGCCCTGGATCCCGGAGCAGAGCTCCAGCACCACGGGTCCCAGCCGACGCCCCACGACGAGCTCCGCGCCCTCGCGCCTCCCGTCCAGCTCGATGCCCACCACGTGACCGGCCTCCCTCGCCTCCCGGAGGCAATCGGCGCGGACGGGCACGGCATTCAGCCCAATCGACGCGGGCGATGGTCCAGGGCCTCCAGGCTTCCTCGTCCCACGTCCGACGACAGGCGAGGTCGAACGCCCACCCTGGAGGCTCCGTGCGCCCCCTGCTCCTCACCCTCCTCACCGCATGCCAGGTGCGCGCCGCCAGCGAGCTCCCCCCCGAGGAGGTCGCTGCGGTCGACGCCGATGGCGATGGGGCGGCGCTGCCGGCCGACTGCGACGACGACGATCCCGCCACCCGGCCCGGCGCGCCGGAGCAGCTCGCCGACGGCGTCGACCAGGACTGCGACGGCCGCGAGGCCTGCCCGGCCGACCACGACGGCGACGGGCGCGGAGGCAGCGACACGGTGCTCGTCCCGGTCGACGCGGGCTGCGAGGGCACGCCGGGCGCCGCCCCCCGGCGCGACGACTGCGACGACGACGACCCCGACGTGGGGCCGCCCCGCACCTGGTACGTCGACGCCGATGCCGATGGCCACGGCAGCGCCGCACGCACCGAGGAGGCCTGCGCCCCGGTGGCCGGCTGGTCCGCGGTGGCCGACGACTGCGACGACGCCGAGCCCCGCGCCCACCCGGGCGCCGCCGACGTGCCGGGCGACGGGCTCGACGCCGACTGCGACGGCCTCGACCCCTGCTGGCGCGACCGCGACGGCGACGGCCTCGGGGGGAGCGAGGTGGTGGCCGGCACGCCGGAGGGTTGCGGTGCGGGCGCCCTCGCCGTGGGCGGCGACTGCGACGACGCCGACCCCGAGGTGGGCCTGCGCCTGTGGCACCCCGACCTCGACGGCGACGGCCGCGGCGATCCCGCCACGGTGCACATCGCCTGTCGTGGGCCCGAGGCCTGGGTGGCCGACGCCACGGACTGCAACGACGGCGATCCCTCCCTCCCCCGGTCCTGGTTCGTCGATGCCGACGGCGACGGCCACGGCGACCCGCAGCGCACCGCGGAGGCATGCGCCCCGCCGCCAGGTCACGTGGGCGCCGCCGACGACTGCGACGACGCCGACCCCGCTGTCCATCCCCGCGCCTCGGAGCGCTGCAACGGCGCCGACGACGACTGCGACGGCCTGCTGGACGCCCTCGACCCCTCCGTGGCCGACGCCGTCGCCACCTGGCGCGACGCCGACGGCGACGGCTGGGGCGCAGGCCCCGCCGCGCCGGCCTGCGGCGCCGTCGACGGGTGGGCCCCCCGCGCGGGCGACTGCGACGACGCCGACCCCACGGTCTCCCCCGAGGGCACCGAGCTGCCCTACGACGACGTCGACCAGGACTGCGACGGCCACGATCTGGACGACGTCGACGGCGACGGCCACCCCGGCGGGCCCGGAGGCCCCGACTGCGATGACGACGCGCCCTCGATCCATCCGGGCGCACGGGAGGTCTGCGGCGACGGCATCGACCAGGACTGCACCCCGGCCTCCCCTGCCTGCCGGCTCCCGCCCGAGCTGCCCACGGCCGACAGCGACCTGCGCCTCGAGCTCCTGGGCAGCTGGCCCGAGCGCCTCGGGGCCAGCCTCCTCGCCGCCGAGCTCACGGGGGATGGCGTGCCCGACGTGGTGGTGGGCGCACCCGAGCCGCGCTCGGAGGCGGGCGGGCAGGGCTCCCTCTACGTCTTCGACGGGGCACGGCTGGGCCACGGCACCACCCGCACCGACGCGGCCTGGGCACGCTACCGCGGCCTGTCGTCGTCCCACTTCGGCGAGTCCCTCGCCGCCACGCCCGAGGCGATCTGGGCCGGTGGCCCCACCCACGCCGCGGGCAAGGGCGTCATCGCCCGCCTCCCTCGTCCCCTCTCGGCAGGCATCCACACCAGCGCCGCCTACGACGAGCTCTTCGGCGGCCTCGGCCGCAGGGGCTTCGGCGTGGGGCTCGCGGTCCACGCGGGCACGGGGGTGGCGCTGGTCACCGAGGAGGTGGGCGCGCCGCTCGCCCGCGCCTGGGGCATGGACCCCTGGGTGCCCTCCGCCTTCCTCGACGCCCCGTCGGCCGCGAGCACGGGCCAGGCCTGGTCGATGGGCACGGCCACGGGCGACGTGGTGGCCGTGGCCACGGGTCCCGACGCCACCGGGGGGCAGGCCACGGGCTGGGCGCTGGCGTGGGTGACGCCGGCGGGCACGACGGCGGTGCGCCTGGGTCCGGGCCCGCCGCCCGGCTTCACCGGCGAGCTCGGCCCGGGCCAGCTCGTGCCCGGCAGCAGCCTCGTGGTGCTGCAGGTGCGCAGCGCACGCGACCGGGTGTCGCTGGCGCTGCTGCCCGATCTCACCGGCGACCTCCGGCCCGACCTCGCCGTGGCCTTCGCCTGCGCCCGCAGCGCCTGCGCCGAGCCCGACGAGGTCTGGCTGATCCCCGGGCCGCTCCCCCTGGGGGGGCTCGTGGTGGTCACCGACGACGCGCCCGAGCCCACCCGCCTGCAGGCCGCCACGGCGGGCGACGGCCAGCCCTGGGCCGTCGCGTCGGCCGGCGAGGTCGCCGGCCACGGCATCCCGGGCCTGCTCCTGGGTGCGCCAGGGCTCGACGCCGGGCGCGGCCGCGCCTGGCTGCTGCTCGGGCCCCTGCCCACGGGCACGGTCGAGCTGGCCCGCGTCGGCGTCGATCTGCCCGGCAGCCGCTTCACGGCCTCGCCGGGCACGGCAGGTCTCGGAGCCGCCGTCGCCTCCCTCGGCGACCTCGACGGCGACGGCCTCGACGAGATCGCCCTGGGCGCGCCCGCCACGGCCACGCCCCATGCCTCCGGCGCGGGCGAGGTGCCCGAGGGCGGCGCGGTCCACATCTGGCGCGGGCGGGGGGAGTAGCCCCCGGGCCTCATCTCCGGCGACGCAGCCCCACCAGGAGCAGGCCCCACAGGCCGAGCAGTGCGCCACGGCCGCCCTGGGCGCAGGTGCACTCCTCGGCCCCCAGCTCGGCCAGGGTGCGGCCGTCCGGACAGGCCGCGACGGGGTCCTCTGCGCTGCGATCCGCGCCCGCCAGCACGTCCGCGAACACCATGTCGCAGGTGGGATCGCTGCAGGTGGCCACGGGCTCCGACATCTGCTTCAGCGAGAACACCGGCGTGGTGGCGGGCTCGGCACCACCGCCGATGCTCGTGAGCAGCTCCACCGTGGGCACCGTGCACGCGAACACCCGGTCGCCCAGCTTGTGCAGGCAGGTCCAGGGCACGTTGCGGCCCGTCGCGGTCCACTCCCCGGCGAGCTCGGCGGCGCGGAAGAGGGTGGTGTCGATCACCGCCCACCAGGCCGCGTCCTTCTTCACCGGGCCGAAGATCGTGCGCCCCTCCTGCGCCGCCTCGCCCACCTCGATCACGAGGTTGGCGGAGCCGTCGATGATGCGGGCGTGCCAGGTCCACGCGCGCGCCCCGCGCTGCAGCACGAACCAGGCCTCGTCGGCATCGCCGCCCCGCATCTCGATGGACGTGGTGCCCTCGGTGTCGGGCGGCAGACCCAGCAGCGGGCCCGAGGTCTGCAGGCCCCCCTGGAAGGTGACGCGGTCGATGCTCACGAGCGGCCGCACCGCGGTCACCCACAGCGTGGTGGGGTCGGCATCCCCCATGCCGAAGGGCTCGAAGTCCTCCTTCCACTCGTGCACCGCGAGGAAGGCGCTGCCGTCCCATCGCAGCAGCGCGCCGGAGTCCACGCGCGTGTCGCTGGACGCGGCGAGCACGTAGAAGGCCAGGCGGAAGTACAGCACGTCGACGGCCTCGAGGCCCTCGGGCAGGGCGAGGCGCTGCGACGCACAGCCGCCGTCGGTGGACCGGAAGACCTCGCCCCCGGCGATCACCACCAGCTCCTCGCCGTCGGGGCTGGCGGCCATGCGCTCCGTCTCGACGTCGCCGCCCAGCTGGGTGGGGCAGAGGTAGTCGAAGCTGCCGTCGCCATCGTGCCGGAACACGCCCACGCTGGTGCGCACCAGCAGGGGGTGGGTGCCCGTGGGCACGTCGGGACACGGACCCGCCTCGTCGAGCGCCAGCACCTCCAGCGGGGTGGTGCGCGGCAGCGTCTGCGCCGTGGCGAGACCCGTGAGCAGGCTGAGCAGGATCGGGAGCATGGGATGGCCGGGGTGGTCGGGCCCGGTGGCTCTATCCGCAGCGGCCCGGCTTGACGCCCCCCGCCTCCCGACGCGATAGGTCCCCGCAGCTTCCGGAGGGTCGGTGCTCCACTCGCTGTCACGCGCCCCACGCCGCGCCCTCGCGGTGCTCGCCGTCGGGGTCCTGCTGTCGGGGTGTTCTGCCGGCATGGCGGCCACCCGCCTCGTGGCGGCGGGCAAGGCGGTGCGGGAGGCGCGCGAGCGCGGCGGGCCCGAGCTGGCCCCCTACGAGATGACCCTCGCCGAGCAGCACCTCGCCGAGGCGGTGCGGGCCTCGGCCGACTGCCACTACGACGTGGGCATGCGGCTGGCGATGGAGGCCAAGGCGCAGGCCGAGGCCGCGATCCTCCGCATGGAGGGCGGCGGCCGCGACATCCAGGACCAGGGGCGCACCGGCGAGGATCTGGTCGACGAGGTGGCACCCCAGGCCCCGCGCCAGCCCGAACCGGAAGACACGGACGACGACTTCGACGACTTCTTCGACGAGGATCCCCCGTGACCGGACGTCTGCTCCTCGTCCTCGCGCTGGCCACCGGCTGCGCCAGCGTGCCCCTGCTGCAGGCCGATCTCGTCCAGGCAGCCAACCTCGTGGCCCGCGCGCGCGCCAGCGAGGGCGTGGCCTGCGCTCCGCGGCCACTGGCGAACGCCGAGGCCTCGCTGGCCATCGCCGAGGCGCGCATGCTGGTGGGCGACGGCCTGGGGGCCGCCAAGGCCGCCGCCGACGCGCGCATCGCCGGCGAGGAGGCGCTGCGGCTGGCCGAGCCCTGCGGGCAGGCCGATCGCGACGCCGACGGCGTGGTCGACGCGGTGGATCGCTGCCCCGACGAGCCCGAGGATCGCGACGGCGACCGCGACGAGGACGGGTGCCCCGACATCGATCCCGCGGGCGACCTCGATCGCGACGGCGTGCCCAACATCGACGACCTCTGCCCGCGCGAGCCCGAGGACTTCGACGGCCACGCCGACGAGGACGGGTGCCCCGAGACCAGCGAGGACGCCGACGGCGACACCATCCCCGACGCCCTGGACGCCTGCGTCCACGACGCCGAGGACATGGACGGCTTCAAGGACGCCGACGGCTGCCCCGATCCCGACAACGACCTGGACGGCCTGGTCGACGTGCGCGACGGCTGCCCCGACGCCGCGGAGGACCAGGACGGCTGGGACGACTTCGACGGCTGCCCCGACGACGACAACGACGCCGACGGGGTGGACGATCTCACCGACGCCTGCCCCGACCACCCGGGCACGATCGACAACCGCGGCTGCCCCGCGGTCGATCGCGACGGCGACGGCGTGGGGGACGCGCAGGACCAGTGCCCCGACGCCGCCGAGGTGCACAACGGCTACCTCGACCAGGACGGGTGCCCCGACGAGGCGGCCGCGGGCGTCCAGATCCAGCGCGATCGCATCGGCCTCGCCCGGGAGCTGGCCTTCGTCGGCGAGACCGCCACCCTGGCGGTCGACGCCATCGCGGTGATCGACGAGCTCGCCCGCGTGCTGCGCGATCTCCCCGGACGTCGCCTGCGCATCGAGGGCCACCTCGACGGCTCGATGGAGCCCGGGGAGGCCAGCCGCCTGTCGCTGGCGCGTGCGGCCGCCGTGCGCGACGCCCTGGTGCGCGCCGGCATCGACGACAGCCGCCTCGAGGTCGATGGCCTCGGCAACACCCGCCCCATCGACACGAACCGCACGTCGGCGGGTCGGGCCGCGAACCGGCGCATCGAGCTCCTCCTCGTGGACTGACGGCGCTCCCGGGCGCCGTCCCGCTACGGTCGCCAGGCCGCCACGAGCAGCACGCGCTGGCCCCCCTCCTGGCGACCCACCAGGTAGAGGTGCCGCCCCTGCACGGTGAGGCCCTCGCGGGCGGTGAGCACGCCGGTGCGCACCTGGCTGGCCACCGCCGAGCTCACCTCGCCCTCGGCCAGCGTGGGCTTCGGCACCTGCACCGTGGCGCCGCCGGGCACCCAGGCCCCCGACCACCGCCAGGGCACGCCGCTGCCGGCCTCCAGCCGCACCGCCTGCAGGGCCCCCTCCCCCCACGCCACGAGCGAGACCCCCTCCGGATCCGACCACGCCTGCACGCCCAGCGCACCGTCGGGCGGCGCGAGCTCGGGCAGGGGGGCGAGCCCCACGCGCCGACCCAGCGACGAGGCGAGCACCGGACCGTCGGGACACAGGATCGCGGCCAGGGGACCGTCCGCGAGCTCCGCCGTCGCGGCGGGGGCGCCGGGACACGGATCGTCGACCTCCGCCTCGCCCAGGCGGAGGCGGCCGTCGGCGCGCGCGACCTCCGGCGCGGCCACCGGACGGGGCGCCAGCGCGTCGGGCGCCCCCAGGGCCACCGCGGCATCGCCCTCGCCCACCCACACCCGGCCCGCGGCGTCCACCGTGACGGGCACGCCCCCCGGAGCGGGGTGGGTCCAGGTGTCGCTGGCCACCGTGCGCGGTCCCTCGAAGCGCAGCAGCCGCCACGTGGTGCCCTCGCGCAGCACGAGGGCGGCGCCCGAGGCGGTGGGCCCCAGGGCCACCACCTCGGCGCGCTCGTGGGGCAGCAGCACCACGGTGGCGTCGAAGCTGCCGCGCAGCTCGGGGGCGGCGAGGGCCGCGCCCATCCAGAGGACCAGGGGAGAGAGCATCAGGGGGACTCCGGGGAGGATGCGTCGTCGGTGGTGGTGCGCCAGGCCTCCGGCGCCGCGGTGCCGGCGGGGCCCATGGCGAGCACCTCCGCGGGATCGGGGGCTGCGGAGCGGTCGCTGCGTCCCCAGCGCACCGGACGCAGGATGGCCTGCTCGTCGCCGGCGATGAGCCGACGGATGTTGCCCACGTGGGACTGGAGGATGCCCAGCGCGAGCACCGTGGCCACCCCGAGGGCGTCGGGTTGCAGGAGCAGGGCCAGCCCCACGAGCGCCGCGGTGGCGGTGAGGCTCGCGAGGCTGGAGCGGCCCGTCACCACGAGCACGAGCCCCCACACGACGGCGGCGCCGGCGGTGGGGGCCGGGGCGAGCCCGAGCATGGCGCCCGCGCCGGTGGCCACGCCCTTGCCGCCGTGGAAGGCCAGGTACACCGGGTAGACGTGCCCGAGGAAGGCGACGAGGGCGGTGAGGCCCAGCCACCACGTGCCCAGGTCCGGGAAGGCCACGCGCGCGAGGAGCACCGGCAACAGGCCCTTGCCCACGTCGAGCGCGAGCACCGGAGCGGCCATCGCCCAGCCGTACACCCGCACCACGTTGGTGGCCCCGATGTTGCCGCTGCCCTCCTGGCGGATGTCGGCCTCCCCGCCGTACAGCATCGTCAGCACGAGCCCGAAGGGCACGGCCGCGGCCAGGTACGTCAGGAAGAGGAAGGCGAGTGCGGGGATCATGGGGGCCTTCCGCCGAGCCTAGCCGGCACCGCCCCTCGGCGTCGCGCACACCGAACTGTATCGACAGGGTCACAGGCGGTCGGGAGCGTGCACACACGGCGTCAGGGAGGGCTAGCATGCACCACAGGTGGGGTTGATGGACATGCTGGCTGCCGCAAGCTGGTTCGTGCTCGAGGACGACGCGCGGGGGCGCTGGGTCCTCGACTACCTTCAGGACGCCCAGGGCTCGAGGATCCCGGAGGCCATGGAACCTGGCCGACGCCTCCCCCAGGGCATGCTCCTCCGCTGTCCCGTCCTCTCCAGCCGCGGGGGTCTCCCGGTGGACTTCACCTTCACCCCGGGCGGCATCCCGGTGGTGTCGGTGGAGCTCGCCGCCCGCGTGGCCCGCGTCGCCGGGCGCGACGTGCGCCTGGTGCCCGTCGAGGTGATCGGCGCCCGAGGCCACTTCGTCGCACTCGACGTGATCGCCGCGCCCCGCTGCCTCGACGGCCGCGCCAGCCGGGGCCTCGACGCCGACGGCCGCATGGTGTCGCTGGCGGAGGGCAGTCCGATCGTGCCGGTCCACCTGGTGCTCCGCGAGGAGGCCACCGAGGGCCATCGCGTGCTCCGTCCGGCGGAGCTGCCCCGCGCGCTCGTGGTGCACGGGCTCGTGCGCGACCTCCTCGAGCGCGAGCGCACCACGGGCGTGCGACTCACGCCGCTCGGCAGCACCTGAGCACCACGCGCCCCGCACCCCTGCGGGGGCTCACCAGGCCCGCCACGGCGCCGCGCCGCTGACCGGGTGGGGCTGCGTGGCGAAGGGCGCGCCGTGCACCAGCCCGTGCGCCCAGGCCGCGACGCTGCCGCGCGCCGCCGCGCGCCGCGCTCCTGCCGCGAGCCGCGTCAGGAGGTCCTCGTCCTCGTGCAGGCGGACGACCGCCGCGGTGAGCGCGTCGAGATCGTCCGCGGGCACCAGCAGGCCGTCGTGCTCGTGCCGCACGTGGTCCAGCGTGCCGGGCGTGGCCGTGGCCACCACGGGGCGCCCCGCGGCCTGGGCCATGGCGATCACCGACAGGCCGGCGGCGCGCTCCGGATCGTGGCGCACGCTCACCACGACGAAGCGGCTGGCCGCGAGGCGCGCGTGGAAGGCCGGGAGCGGCAGCTCCGCCTGCCAGGCGAGGCCGGGCGACGACGGTGGGCGCTGCCGTGAGATCACCGTGATCGGCACCGCGCGGGCGGCCCGGGCGAGCGCGTCGTGCGCCCGCAGGTGGCTTCCTGCCGCCACGACGCCGGTGCAGGTCGCCGCCGGAGGCCCCTCGGGGAAGGCCGGCAGGTAGAGCGGGTAGGCCCGCCACCACACCTGCTCCAGCGGCACGCCGGCGTACCAGTACATGCGTGCGTACCCGGGGAAGGCGCTGTGCACGTGCACCCGCCGGTCGGGCCACCACGGGGTCACCAGGCTCCGTGCGCCCGGCGGCAGGTAGCGCTTCTTCCAGCCCTCCACGCCGTCGAGCAGGTGATCGTCGGCCACCACCACGCGGGCGGTGGGCGGCAGCGAGGGGTGGCGCAGCGCGAGGCCGGCCCAGGCCCAGCCGGGGGCGACCACCGCGTCGGCACCCGACAGATCCAGGCCCCGCGCGAAGGCCTTCACGCCGGCTGCCGCGTGCTCGTCGCGCTCCCGTGCACCCTCGCCGAGCCGGATCGGGGCGTCCTGCCGCACCCCGTGGGGATTGGCCGGCGCGTGCCAGGCGCTGTGCAGGACCACCTCGGCGCCGAGCTCCCGGAGGCGACGCGCGAGACCGGGGAGTCCCGCCTCCACCATGAGGCGGTCGGGCACGTAGGGCAGGATCACGTGGATCCGCGCGCCGACCCCCACGCCCTCGGCCACCGCCGGGAGCTCCGGCTCCTGACGCTTCAGGCCCGTGCAGGCCTCGCCTCCGGGGCACGACGCGCACCGCTGGCTGCGCACGCTCGCCTTGCCCCGCCCGAGCCCGGCCATGCAGCGCGGCAGGTCGTGGACCGGCCACCCCACCGCACCCAGGAGGCGCCCCAGCGATCCCCAGCCCCCCACGCGCTGCGCCGCGGCCTCGCCCGCGTCGTCGGTGCCGCGCAGGACCCCGGCCTCCAGCGACCGCAGCGGGAGATCGGCGCGCAGCACGTCCACCACGCTGTCGTGGAGTGCCACGGGCGGCTCGGCGCCCGGCACCGGCACCCCGGGCGGCACCGCCAGGCCCACGAAGCGCACCCGCACCGAGGCCTCGCTGCACGCCCGCCACGCCGCGTCCAGGGCCACCCGCAGCGCCGCGGCGGCGAGCGCCGGTCCGGGGTGCAGGCCACGCAGCGCTCCGTGCAGCTCGAGGTCCACCGCGTGCGCCGCGCACAGCGCGATGAGCGCCCCGATCCGCGGGGCTGTGTCGGCGTCGACCGGCACGAGGGCCACGCGCCGCAACCCCGTGGGCCCCTCCTCGGCGAGCGCCCGCCCGCCCGGCCCGTCCGGCGACCGCAGGGGCACCGCCAGCACCGCGGCGCCGGCATCCCGGACGGTCGAGGCGAGCGCGGCGGCATCGGCGTCGGGCGCGGCCTCGACCCGCACCACCAGGCCGTGGACCACGGCGTGGGCCACCAGCTCGGCCAGCCCGGGACCCGGTCGGGCACCGAGCAGCTCCACCCGCGTGACGCCCCGCGCGATCAGCGCGTCCAGCTCGGCCCGCAGCCCCGCCTCGTCGCGAGGCGCGCCCTCCCCGTCCCCGAGGACGACCGCTCCCTGCCCCACCCCGCCTACTCGTCCTCAGGGGCGTGGAAGTTGGGGTGGTTCATGTAGAAGTCCCCCTCCTCGCCGTCGGGCTCCACCGGGGGCGGCGCCCACGCGTCGTCGAGCTCGCCGCCGGGTGCCCAGGGGTTGTCGGCCCAGGGATCCATCTGGCCCGGCGCACCGCGATCCACCTGGCCCGAATCGCCCTTGGCCCGCTGGCCGTCGTCGCCCGGCAGGCGCCCCTCGCCCGGGAGGAGCCCCTCGTCCTTCGGGATGCCCTTGTCGGGCGGCAGGCCCGCCGCCGGGGGGAGCCCCTCACCGGGGAGCTTGCCCTCGTCCTTCGGGATGCCCTTGCGGACCTTCGCCAGGTCGTCGGGGTGGACCACCCCCTTCGCGTGTTGCGGGCGCCGCACCGACTTCGGCGGCCCCGGGACCTGATCACCACCCATCGCGTGTCCTCTCCTCGCAGGTGCGGATCATAGCGTGCGCGGGGTCAGTAGGCGTCGGGCGTCGGGCGTCCCAGGCGCGCGGCCTCCTCCGCCACCCACGCGCGCTGCTCGGGCCGCATCACCACGAAGATCCCCTCGCCCTCGGCGTGCACGGTGCCGTCGGGTCCCACGAGCGTGGACGTGGCGAGGATGCGACGGCCCTCCACCGACGCGAGGCGGGTGTGCACGGTGAACACCCGCTCCAGTGGCGTGGGCGCGCGGTAGCGGATCGTGAGGGTGCCCGCGAGCACCGCATGCCCCCGAAGCCAGGCGTTGGTGCCCATCGCCTCGTCGAGCACCGCCGCCACCGCACCCCCGTGGGCGTGCGACGGGGGTCCCTCCGCACCGGGCCCGAACCACACCTTCCCCACCCGGTCCCCGCTCTCGGGGTGGCGGTAGTAGGCGATGCGGATGCGGTCGCCCTCGGGGTCGCCCGACACGAAGGACCGGCTGCGCCGGGACTGGTCGCGACGGGGCTCGACGAGCCAGCCGGGCTCGGGGGAGAGGTCGGGATCGGTCATGCGCGCTCCGGGCAGGCGACTCCTAGCGTCGTCCATCTCACGAAAGGCATCACGAGACGTCGCCCTGACCAGTTCCCCACACCGATCGGGAGACGGTGCGCTACCCTTGCCGGGGACGGGGATCCGGGCATGACGCACGACGAACTGTTCGAGCTGACCGCGCGCACCACGCACGACATGCGCGTGGCCTTCGACACCTTCGACACGAACGGCGACGGGCGCATCGACGCCGACGAGCTGAGCTCGGCCCTCGCCGACCTCGGCCAGCCCGCCGGCCCCGTCGAGGTGCGCCAGCTGATCGCCTCGGTCACCGAGGAGGGCGACACCCTCGACTTCGACGCCTTCGTCCACCTGCTGGAGCCGCTGCCGGAGGGGCTCGACCCCGAGGCGGAGTGGCGCGAGGCCTTCCGCGTGCTCGACCTCGACGGCGACGGCTACCTCACGCCCGACGAGCTCGCGGGCGGCGAGGGCGGGCTGGGCGACGCCGAGGCCCGTCGCATCGTCGCGGCGGCCGATGTCGACGGCGACGGCCGCATCTCCTACGCCGAGTTCCGACTGGCGATGCGCGCGGCCTGAGGGAACCCATCAGGGCGGCGGACCCGCCGCCGTGATCCAAGGCGGACCTGCTACCTCGCGGCCCACCAGCGCTGGCGGTGGTGGACGGCGGCCACGGGGGCGCGGGGGTCGCGCTCCAGGGTCCAGCGGGCGGCGGGGGCCTCGCCGAAGGTGACCGGCAGGCGCACGAGACGCCCGTGACGCGCCACGAGCAGGGTGGCCTCCGTGCCCGGGGGGTGGTGGCGGCGCAGGCGATCCCAGCTCGCGGCGTCGACACGCGTGTCGTCCAGGGCCAGCAGCTCGTCGTCCACCAGCAGGCCGGCCTGGGCCGCCGGCGTGCCGTCGAGCACCGTCTCCACCCGCCAGGGACTGCCCCCCGCCTGCACGCCCAGCCAGCCGGGCACGGGGTCCGGCGGGTCCACGGCCCGCCAGCGCAGGCCGAACCACGCGAGGGCGGGCGCGTAGTCGAGCTCCTCGGTGCCCTCCACGTAGGCGTCGAAGAAGGAGCCCAGGTCGCGGCCGGCCACCTCCGCCACCACGGCGCGCACGTCCTCCGGCGTGTAGCCCTCGTCCCGGAAGCGCGACCAGAGCCGGCGCGCCACCTCGTCGAGACCCGCCAGGTCGCGGGTGGCCTCCCGGATGCGCGCATCGAGCAGCCACGCCACGAGCAGGCCCTTGGTGTAGTAGCTGATCGACGTGCTCGGACTGCGGGCGTCGGGTCGGTAGTGCTCGATCCAGGCGTCGAAGCCCGCCTCGGCCAGGGACTGTCGCAGACGCCCCGGTCGGCCCTGCACCGCCGAGATCGACTCCGACAGCCGGGCGAGGTGGGTGTCGCCGTCGATGAGCCCGCCGCGCACCAGCAGCAGGTCGTCGTAGTAGGAGGTCCAGCCCTCGGCGATCCACAGGCTCGGGGTGTGGACCTCGCGCTCGTAGTCGAAGGGGCCGAGTCCCACGGGCCGCAGGCGCTTGACGTTCCAGGCGTGGAAGTGCTCGTGCGCCACCAGGCCGAGCCAGCGGCGGTAGCGGTCGTCGTCGTCGGCCACCCCCACGCCCGACATCAGCAGGGTGCTGTCGAGGTGCTCGAGGCCACCGCCGCCCAGCCCCACGCCGTGCAGGAAGAGGTAGCTGCGGTAGGGCACCTCGCCCCAGAAGCCCGCCACGGTGCCCGCCACGCGACCCACGTCGGCCAGCGCGCGCTCGTGGTCCCAGGTGCCCTCCACCACGAGGTCCGCGAGCGTGTGGGGCACTCCGGCGGCCTGCACCGTGCCCACCTGGAGGTGGCCGGCGATCAGCGGACCGTCGACCAGCGTGTCGAAGTCCGGCACCAGCCAGTGGGCCTCGGCGCCGTCGGGGTGGGGCGGCAGCGCGGTGGCCACCTGCCAGTCCTCCGGCAGGTCGAGGACCACCTCGAGCGGGGCGGCCTGGGCGTCGACGGGCACGAGGAAGGTGGCAGCACCCACCAGCACGGCCAGATCGGGCTCGACGAGGTTGGTGCGCACGCTGGGCTCGTCGGCCCACACCGCGTAGCGGAGCGTGACCTCCGCCTGCCCCGCCGTGGCCACCTCCCAGCGGTTCTTCGCCACCTTGCGCACCGGCAGCGACGCGCCGTCCGCCCCCACGGCGCGCACCTGCTCGACGTGCCGTGCGTACTCGCGCACCAGGTAGGACCCTGGGGTCCACACCGGCATCATCCACACCAGCGTGTCGGCGCCGCCCGTGCGGGCCACGGCGGTGACGTCGAGGAGCTGGCGGTCCCGTCGCGAGAGGTCGAGGGCGTAGCGGACCCGTGCCTGGTCGGGCGCGATGCCCGGGGGCTCCGGCGCCACGACCACCGGCGTTGCAGCGGGCTCCGGCGCACCACAGGCCACCAGCGCTCCCACGACCCTCCCCACCAGCCAGAGCATGTGCGCCGTCTCCTCGCGTCACCGGACGTCCCGCCCCGGTTCCTGCACGCTATGCCGCGCTCCCCGGAGGATCCCATGCACACGCTCCTCGTCACGCTGCTGCTCGCCGGTGGCTTCGCCCTCGCGGCCGATCCCGTCCCCGCCGCGGAGCAGGCCGCCACCGGGCTCGCCGCCCTGGAGTTCACGCAGCTCGACGGCACGAAGCTCGCGGGCGCCGACCTGGTCGGCAAGACCGTGCTCTTCGTCAACGTGGCCAGCAAGTGCGGCTACACCCCCCAGTACGAGGGTCTGCAGGCGCTGTACGCGGCCCACGAGGCGCAGGGCCTGGTGATCGTGGCCCAGCCGTCGAACCAGTTCGGCGCCCAGGAGCCCGGCGACGCCGAGGAGATCGCGTCGTTCTGCAAGCTCAACTACGGCGTCACCTTCCCGCTGCTCGAGAAGGGCGACGTGAACGGCCCGAAGCGCACGCCCCTGTACGCCTGGCTGGTGGACTCGAAGGTGGGCGGCCACAAGAACATCCGGTGGAACTTCGAGAAGTTCGTCGTCTCCCCCGCCGGCGAGGTGGTGGCGCGCTTCGGCTCGGCCACGAAGCCCGACGACCCGAAGCTCGTGGAGGCCATCACCGCCGCGCTGCCCACCCGGGGCTGACCGGGCGCACGTCGTGCGCGTGGCGTGGTAGAGCAGCCGCATGGAGCGGGTCCGCGCGCTGCTGGACGAGGCCGTGGCGACCGGGGTGGCGACGGCGGCCCAGCTGGCCGTGGCCATCCCCGGCCGACCCGCGTGGCGGCACGCCGTGGGCTCGGGCTGGCCCGGCGGTCCGCCGGTCGACCACGACACCCCCTTCGACCTGGCCAGCGTCACCAAGGTCTTCACCACGCTGGCGGTGGGGCACGTGCTCGGGGTGGACCTCGACCGGCCGATCGGCGACTGGCTGCCTGCGGCCGCAGGCGACCGCACCCTGAGGGAGCTCCTGGGCCACAGGAGCGGCCTGCGGCCCTGGGCGCCGTGGTTCCTCGCGGGCACGCCACACGCCGTGCGCGAGGCCGTGCTCGCCGAGCGCCCGGGTCCGGCCGATCGTCGCGCCTACTCCGACGCGGGCTTCCTGCTGCTCGGCTGGGCCGTGGAGGAGGGAGCGGGCGCCTCGCTCGACGCCATCGCCACCGCGCTGGTGGGCGGCCTCGGCCTGCGCTTCCACCCGCTGCCGGGCGAGGTGCCCCCCGCCCCGGTGACCGGCGCGTGGCGCCCTCGGGAGCCCGCGCCCGGCCAGGAGGGACGCTACACGGTGCCCCCGCAGGTGCCGCTGCTGGTGCCCGGCGAGGTGGACGACGACAACGCCTGGGCGCTGGGCGGCGTGGCCGGTCACGCAGGCCTGTTCGGCGCCGCCACGGCGCTGGCGGAGCTGGGCGCGTGGATCCTGGAGGACCTGCACGGCGCCGGGCACCTGCTGCCCGCCGACCGGCTCGCCGAGCTGGTGGCCCCTGACGCCCCCGCACTGCTGCCGGTGCGCGGCCTGGGGCTGGACCGCCCCGCTGCCGAGGGCTCCGCCGCCGGGCGACACCTCGGGCGGGGTCCCCTCGGCGCCATCGGTCACCTGGGCTTCACCGGCACCAGCCTGTGGGTGGACCTCGACGCCGGCGTGAGCATCGCGCTCTGCACCAACCGCACCTTCCCCACGCGGGCGAACACCGAGGCCATCCGACGCCTCCGCCCGGCGGTCCACGACGCCGTGGCCGAAGCCCTGGGGCTGGCGTGAAGGCGCTCCTGCTGCTGCTGCTGTCCTGTGGCCCGCGCCCGCCGGTGGCGCCCGAGGCCCCGCAGGCCACGGAGCCCCCCCTGCCGGCGCGGTGGCCGGGGCCGGCCCTGGTGTCCCGCGCGACGGTGGTGGCGGCGGGGGATCTCATCCCCCACACGAACGTGCACCACGCCGCCGCGGCCGCCGCGGCGCGCGGTGCCCCGCAGGCGGGCTGGTCGAGCCTGCTGGCCCCCCTCGCCCCTCGCCTCCAGGCCGCCGATCTGGCCTTCCTCAACCTCGAGACCCCCGTGGCACCCGAGACGGGCACCGGCACGCGGGCCTTCGTCTTCGACGCCCCCACCGCCCTGCTCGACGCGATCGTGGCGAGCGGCGTGGACGTGGTGAGCCACGCGAACAACCACGTCTACGACCAGGGACGCGCCGGTCTCGCCGAGACCCTGCGCCACCTCGACGCCACGCCGCTCGTCCACCTGGGTGCCGGCCCCACCTGCGCCGCGGCCCGTGCGGCCCGCGTGCTGGAGGTCGACGGCCTGCGCCTCGCGTGGCTGGGCACGTCCAAGGTCTACAACGACCGGCTCAACGCCGGCCCCGAGGAGACCTGCGCCGATGCCTTCGACCTGGAGGCCACCCTGGCGGAGGTGCGGCGGGCACGCGCGGACGGCGCCGACGCCGTCATCCTCTCGATCCACTGGGGCCGCGAGTACCACGTGGAGCCCGACCCGGCGGACGTGGCCGACGCCCACGCCCTGATCGAGGGTGGCGTGGACGTCATCCTCGGGCACCACCCCCACGTGGTGCAGCCCCTCGAGGCCGTGGAGGCCTCCGACGGTCGCGTGGGCGTGGTGGCCTACAGCCTGGGCAACCTCGTGAGCAACCAGGCCTACGGCTACCGCTTCGGTCTGCAGCCCCACGACCGCGGGCGATCCCGCGACGGCCTGATGCTCGCCTTCTCGGTGGTGCGGAAGCGCTACGGACCCGGTCCCGACGGCGTGCCCGTGGAGCGGGTCTCGCTCGCCGACGTGCACGCCGTGCCCCTGTGGACCGACAACGACGCCGGCGTGATGGTGCACCCCGCGCCCCACATCGCGGTGCTCGCCACCGGCGACGGCATCGAGGAGGCCTACGCGGCCCTGGCGGAGGCCCCCGACGAGGCCACGCGCCGCACCCTCGAGGAGCGCATCGAGCTGCTCCGCGTGCGCTGGTGGAGCGTGGAACAGGTCGTGGGCGCAGGCTGGATGGCGCCGGAGCCCCGGTAGCCGGGGCGCTGACATTCCCCTGGCGGATGCGCCCACCGCCCGCCGGGACCGCATGGTAGCGTCGGGACGAGCCTGCCTTCCGTGCCCGAGGTCTCCATGCGTCCGCTGAACCTGGCCGTGGCGCTGTGCGCCGCGTGCGAGCCCGAGACCCTCATCACCAGCAAGCCCGGCGCCGGGGCGCCGGACGACACCGACGCCGCACTGGGGCTGCCCGACATCGAGGTCACCCCGGCCCGCCTGGACTTCGGCGCGTGGCTGCCCGCCTGCACCTCGGATCCCCAGGCCGTGCGCATCGAGAACGTGGGCCTGTCGGACCTCGACGTGGCCTCCATCGAGGTGCGCGGCGGCGGCAAGCTGGCCTTCACGCTGCAGGAGGGCGCCCCCGCCGTGCTCGCTCCGGGCGGCACGATCGACCTGACGCTCACCTTCACGCCCGACCAGGAGCTGGTCTACGACCTGCCCTGGATCGAGATCGCCAGCGACGATCCCGACGAGGCCGTCACCAAGGTCCCCCTCGTGGGCGAGGGCGCCTACACCACCCGTGTGGAGGACCTCTTCCTGCAGGAGGCCGCGGACGCCGTCGACGTGCTCTTCTCGATCGACGCCTCGGGCTCGATGAGCGACGACATCGACAACCTCGCCGGGTCGTTCGACACCTTCATCACGGCCTTCGTGGCCCTCGGGCTCGACTACCACATCGCCGTGATCACGGCGGATCCGTCGTGCCCCGACTTCCAGGGGCCGGTGATCACGCCGGCCACGGTGGACCCCCGGGCCGAGTTCACCGCCCAGGCGAAGAAGGGCGGCTGCGGCGGCGAGGCGGGCTTCGGCGCCACGATGAACGCGCTCGCGCCAGCGAAGCTCTCGGGTCCGAACAAGGACTTCCTGCGCACCGACGCGAACCTCGCGGTGGTGGCGATCTCCGACGAGCCCGAGCAGACCGAGGGCCAGGGCGGCGGCACCTGCTCCCCTCCCTTCCTGTCCTTCGGCTGCCTGCCCGTGAACGCCTACGTGAACTGGCTGAGCGGCCTCAAGAACGGCAATGCGGGCAAGGTGAGCTTCTCGGGCGTGGTGGCCCCCAAGACCACCTCGCTGCTGGGCCTGATCAGCTGCCTCGACGTGCTCCCGGCCCCCCGGTACCACGCCGCCATCGCCAAGACGGGCGGGGTGTACGGCCAGCTCTGCTCGTCGAACCTCGGGCCCTTCCTGAACCACCTCGCGAAGGTGGCCGCCGGCGTCGACGACACGTTCACGCTCTCCAACGATCCGCTGTCGACCGCACCCGGCGACCTGACCGTGGAGGTGGGCGGCGTGCCGGTGCCGCCGAGCGCCACCGACGGGTACGTCTACGACGCCACCACGAACAGCATCACGCTGCACGGATCGGCGTCGCCGGAGCCCGGCGTGGAGGTGGTGGTCACCTACCCGGCGAACGGGGCCTGCGCGCAGTGAGCCCCGCCCCGTCCGCACGATGACCTCGCCACCCTCGCCAGGCGACCCCGACGACCGTCCGCCTCCGCTCCGCGCCGCGCGTCCCGCACCCCCGGCAGGGCTGGCCCGCGCGCTCGGCCTCGAGCTCGTGCTGGCCCGGGTCCAGGGCGCCCCCCCGCCGGTGGTGGGTCGCTACCGCATCCAGGACCGGCTGGGCGAAGGCGGCATGGGCGTGGTCTTCCGTGCGCACGACCCCGAGCTGGACCGACCGGTCGCGGTGAAGGTGATGCACGGCGGCGCCTCCGAGCGGGCACGGGCCCGGATGGCCGAGGAGGCCAAGGCGCTGGCTCGCCTCAACCACGAGCACGTGCTCGTGGTGTACGACACGGGCACCCGCGACGGACAGGCCTGGGTGGCGATGGAGTTCGTGCAGGGGCGCACGCTGCGCGCGTGGCGCGCCGACCACCCCGAGGCGGGCTGGGCCTCGGTGCTGCGCCCCTTCGTGGCCTGCGCCCGGGGGCTGGCCGCCGCCCACCGTGCCGGCATCGTCCACCGCGACTTCAAGCCCGACAACGTGCTCGTGGGGGACGACGGACGCGTGCGGGTGGCGGACTTCGGGCTGGCCCGCCTGGACGAGCGGGAAGGCGCGCCGCGCGAGGCGCTCACCGAGGACGGCACGGTGCCCGGCACCCAGGGCTACCTGCCCCCCGAGCTGCTGCTCGGCGAGCCGGCCACGCCGCACAGCGACCAGTACAGCTTCTTCGTGGCGCTGCAGGAGCTGCTGCAGGCGTCGGAGGATCCCACCGCCGTGGGCTGTCCTCCCGCGCTGCACGCCGTGATCCGGCGGGGGCTCGCCGCGCAGCCCGCGGACCGATGGGGGTCGATGGACGTGGTGGCCGACCTGCTGGCCACCCTCATGGCCGAGCCCGCCCACGACCCGCAGCGCGCGCTGTTCCTCGATCGGGTGGAGCGCCTGTGGGTGGACGGCGTGCTGGGCCGCGCCATCGAGCTGGGCGGCTACGTGCCCCTGCGCCTGCGCGACGCCACCGAGCGGGTGGACGCGCCGTGGGCCGGCCTGCCCGGCTTCCGCGGGGCCGCCCTGCGGCCCGGCACCACCGACGACCTCGTCCGCGAGCTCGAACGGGGGCACGGGTCCCTCCTCGTGCTGGGCGACGCCGGCGCGGGGAAGACCACGGCCCTGGCACGGATGACCCGCGACCTGCTCGGGCGCGCCCGCCAGGACGTGATGGAGCCGGTGCCGGCCGTGCTCCACCTCGCCTCCTTCGGTCACCGGCCCGAGGACTTCGGCACCTGGGTCGAGGACGAGCTGGTGGTGAAGTACGGGGTGGCGCGCCCCCGCGCCCGCGCCTGGATCCAGCGCGATCAGCTGGTGCTGCTCCTCGACGGCCTCGACGAGGTGCCCGAGACGCGCCGCGCGGGCTGCCTCGCCGCGCTCGGCGCCTTCCGGGGCGCGCACGCCGTGGGCATCGTGGTGACCTGCCGCACACGGGCCTACGAGGCCCTGGGGCGCCGTCTGGCCTGCGGTGCCGCCGTGGAGCTGGAGCCCCCGAACGACGCCGAGGCCGCCCGGATGCTCGCCGGGCCGTCCTCCCGCGGCAGCTCGCTGCGCGAGGCCGCGCCCACCCTGCCCGACACGCTGCCCCGCTCCCCGCTGCTGCTGGCCCTGCTCCGCGAGGTGGGGCCGCCCCCGTCGGGCACCGGGCCCACCGCCGCCGTCTACGATGCCTACGTCGACCGCGCGCTCGCCCGTCCGCCGCAGCTGGCCCCCGACCTGCGACGCGCCCGCCGCGCCCAGCTGGCCTGGCTCGCCGCGAACCTCCGGCGCCTGGGGTCCCGCGAGCTCTGGCTGGAGCACCTGCAGGCGGACTGGCTGCCGGGTGCCGGCCGACGCCTGGCCGCCCGCGCCCTGGGCGCCCTCACCATCGCCAGCCTGCTGCTCGGCGTGGACCTCGCGGCCGCCCACCTCGCCGGGCGCACGCCCGACGTGGGCTGGATGATCTGGGGCGTGTCGGTGATCATGGTCTTCGTGCTCAATGGCGGCCTGCAGGTGCGGCCGATGCAGGCGCTCACGTGGTCGGCGCGTCGCAGCCTCGCGAAGGTGCCGGTGCTGGCCGCCTTCGCGGTGGTCTTCGCCGCGATCTTCGCCGCGATCCACCCCTTCCTGCCCAACCTCATCCTCGATGCCTGCGCCTG
Source organism: Alphaproteobacteria bacterium (assembly GCA_020632955.1). Taxonomy (GTDB): domain Bacteria; phylum Myxococcota_A; class UBA796; order UBA796; genus JACKEO01. The sequence continues at coordinate 75,045 of JACKEO010000005.1, read as the reverse complement.
CGCGGTGCTGGCCGTGCTGCTGGGGCTGGAGCCGTCCGTGGAGCCCTCGAGCCTGCGGCCGGGCGAGGGGCTGCGCCAGTCGCTGATCAACAGCCTCGCGATCGGCCCTGTGGCGGCGGTGCTGGCGGGTGGCGCGGTGGGGTACCTCGGCGTGCCGCTCGCCATCCCCTACTGCCCCCCCGACTCCCCGCTCCTCACGCTGCACGACCCGCGCTTCAGCAGCACGCTCACCATGGGTGCGCTGACCGGCGGGGTGGCGGCGATGGTGGTGGGGGGCGCGGCGGTGGTGCTCCACGCGTCCCTGCGGGTGGTGCTCGCGCTCACCACGCCGCTGCCCCTGTTCCTGGTGCCCTGGCTGGACGACGCGGCCGACCGCGGCCTGCTGCTGCGGGTGGGCGGCGGCTGGATGTTCCAGCACGGCACGATGCTCGACCACCTCGCCCGCACGGCCGATCGCAAGGCCTGACCGCTACCGGCCCGTCGCGGCCACCACGTCGAGGAAGGCGCCGAAGAGCACGGGCGCCACGTCGGTGGCCTGGGTGGCCCGTGCCGCCTCCGCGTCCACGTCCAGGGCGAGCTGGGGGTGCTTCGCGGCCCGGTAGGCGAGCAGGTGGAGCTGCTCGTCGCGGCCCATCTCGGCGTGCCACTGCACGCCCCAGATCGGCGCCCCCGGCACCTTCACCGCCTGCACCGGGCAGGCGGCGGAGTGGGCCAGCACCTCGAGCCCCCGCGGCGCCGGCGCGACCTCGTCCTCGTGGGACAGGAAGGAGGTGAAGCGCGCGCCGAGCGCGCCCAGCACGGGGTCGCCGGGCACGTCGACCACGACCTCCTTGAAGCCCACCTCGGGCAGCGGCGCCTTGCGCACCGCGCCCGGGCCCGCGAAGGCCTCGCCGATGGCCTGGTGCCCGAAGCAGACGCCGAGCACCGGCAGCCCGTCGGCGGCGGCCGCCCGCAGGAAGGCCAGCAGCGGGCCTCCCCAGGGCACGCCGTCGGCGAAGGAGGCCGCCGACCCGGTGATCAGCGCCGCGGCGTAGTCCGACGGGGCCGACGGCACCTGGCCCAGCGCGGTGCGCACCACGGCGGAGGGCCGCCCGTCGAGCCAGCGCAGGAGGTTGCCCGCCCCGCCCGCCGGATCGACGTAGGCGTCGAGCACGAGGACCGGGCGGGAGAGACTCACGCCTGCGGGTGGGGCCCCGCCGCGAGCACCTCGGGCGGGATGCCGGGCATCGCGCTCATCTTCTCGTGGAAGATGGTGGCGAGGCGGTTCGCCGTCTGCGCGTAGGCCACCTCGTCGTCCCAGGCGTGGCGCGGGTCGAGCATGGCGCTGGCCACGCCGGGCACCACCTTCGGCACGTGGAGCTTGAAGGTGGGGTGGTACCAGAAGTTGTCGGGCGACAGGTCGATGCGCTCGTCGCGCACGGCGTTGATGATCGCCTTGCTGACGGTGATGTCGACGCGCTTGCGCCCCGCCTTGAGCGGCCCGAGCCAGCCGGTGTTCACCAGCCAGATCTGCGTGCCGTGCACCTGCACCAGCTCGGCCAGCAGGTCCATGTACCAGCTGGGCTTGAGCGGCATGAAGGGCTTGCCGAAGAAGGCCGAGAAGGTGGGCTTGGGCTCCACCACGCCGTCCTCGGTGCCCGGCATCTTCGACGTGAAGCCGGCCGCGAAGTGGTACTTGCCGCCCTCCACCGTGAGGCGGGCCACCGGAGGCAGCACGCCGAAGCCATCGGCGGTGAGGAAGGTGATGTTGCGCGGCGCCACCGTGACGCCGCTCTCCTTCGCGCTGTCGACGTAGGCGAGCGGGTAGCCCACGCGGCCGTTGTTCGAGACCGAGACGTCGTCGTAGTCGGGGTTGCCGGCGGCATCGACGGCGATGTTCTCGGCCGTGGTGCCGTAGCCGATGGCGTAGAAGGTCTCGGGCTCCTTGTCGGCGCGGAGGTGCTCGGTCTTGGCGTACTGACCGCCCTCCATGTTCGACACCACCATGTCGGCCGGGCCGTGGATCTCGACGACGATCTGGTCGTCGGCCACGGGGTAGCCGGTGTTCGACAGGGTGGTCTTGCCCGTGCCCGACAGGCCGGCGTGGAGCGCGGAGGCCCCGCCGTCGCCCTCGGAGGCCCCGGCGTGCATGGTGAGCACGCCCTCGAGCGGCAGCCGGAAGTTCTGGACGCAGAAGATGCTCTTCTTGATCTGCCCGTGGTAGGCCGTGCCGCCGATGATCGTGACGCCGTCGCCCACGTGGCTGATGATGAAGGCCGCGCTGTTCGTGCCGTCGTCGGGCGCCGCCTCCACCTCGGGCGCGTGCAGGATCACCCAGCCGGGCTCGAAGTCGCGCAGCTCGGCGGCGGTGGGCTCGATGAAGATGTTGCGCGCGAACAGGGCCGAGGCCGGACGCGTGCTGATCACCCGCACCTGGAGGCGCGAGGCGGGCGTGCGCCCGGAGATCGCGTCGACCACGTACAGATCACGGGCATCGGACAGCGCGCCGCGCACCCGGGCGAGCAGGCGCTCGTAGCGCTCGGGCTCCATCGGGAGGTTGTCCCAGCGGCCCTCGGCGGGGTTGCCCCAGGCGATGAGCTCGTCGAGGGTGCGACCCTTGATGCGAATCGACGGATCGTTCACGTAGAAGCTGGACTTCGCCGCGCGACCATGGAAGGGCATGGTGTCTTGCAGCAGGGCGCCGTTGGACATGACCGTGGCCTGACCACGCTGCAGCGCAGCCTGGTAGTAGCCATCCACGTCGAGGTTCCGGTACACGACGCCGCTCGGACGCACGCCCCAGGGCGTGACGAGCTGGCGGCCATCGACAAAGCGTGCTTCGGACGGTGCGCCCATGTGCAAGTGCTCCCAAGTCGCTCCCCAGCCGATGGAGCGTCGCGCGTGGTAACCCGGCAGGCCCCCGCCGCGACACGCGGGGACCCCTCCGGACACGGACCAGACGGGATCGCCTGCTGTCCACGACCTGCTCCTCCGACGGCCGCACCGACCCGCGCGCCACGATCGCGCGACGTGGCGGTGACGACGCCTCCGAGGGGGCTTGCGCAGGTGTAGGCGCGAACACGCGTCCGGAGGCGTCATGCGCCCGCTCCTGCTGCTCGTCCTCGCTGCCTGCACCCCGACCGCCGACCCCGACGGCACCGACACCACGTCGGGCACCGGCGACACGGCCGACACCGCGCCCGCCAGCGCGCGCTGGCCCGCCTGCGACCCGACGGCCACCACCCAGACGCTGAGCCTCGTGCACCTCAACGACATGCACGGCAGCTACAACGCCGACCCGGCGGTGCCCGGCGAGAGCGTGGTCTCTCGCGCCGTCGGCTGGATGCGCCAGGTGCAGCGCGAGAACCCCTACACGCTGTGGACCAACGGGGGCGACGACTTCGAGAAGGGCTCGATCATCGAGGACCTGTCGGAGGGGCGCGCCACCACCGAGCTCGTGCAGGCCATGCAGTTCGACGTGCGGGCCATCGGCAACCACGACTTCTCCTTCGGCGAGGAGGTGTCGGTGGCCCACACCCAGGACGACCGCGCCGTGGTGCTGGCCTCGAACGCCACCTACGTGGGGAGCGACCCCGACGCCTGGAAGGCGGTGGACCGGGTGGTGCTGGAGATCGGCTGCCTCAGGGTGGGGCTCTTCAGCCTCAACACCCCGCCCTGGATCACCAAGGGCCACTGCACCCCGGGCAGCGACGGCCCCTGCCACTACCTGCCCGGCGTGGTGGAGCACGACTACGACTTCACCACCCGCGCCCAGGCCCTCGTGGACGCCCTGTCGGAGGAGGCCGACGTCGTGGTCTCGCTGAACCACCTCGGCGGCTCCGGCGACAAGGCCATCGCCGGCCAGATCCAGGGCATCGACGTGGCCCTGGGCTCCCACAGCCACGAGTTCACCGCCCTGCCCCAGCGCGTGGACCAGACCTACGTGGTGCAGGCGGGCAGCAACAACCGCTACGTCCTCCGCCTCGACCTCGAGGTGGACCTCGAGACCCGCGAGATCGTCGGCGCGGACTTCGTCCCCATCGCCAACCAGCCCGACAACGGCCTCGAGGTGGCCGACGACGTGGAGGCCGCCGCCGCGGAGATCTTCACCCGCTGGGCCCCGGAGCTGTGGCGCCCCGTGGCCTGCACCTCCACGGTGCTCCCCAAGGAGGCCACGGCCGCGCTCTACGCCCACGTCGCGCGCGTGCAGGGCGAGGCCGACGCCGCCCTGATCCAGACCGGCTGGCTGCGCCAGGGCCTGCCCGGCGGCCCCACGAACGTGCAGGACTACTTCGACCTGGTGCCCGTGGAGCGGGAGCCCCCCGGGTCCCCCGCGATCACCAGCCTGCACCGCGTGACGATGACCGGCGCGCACCTGAAGGCCGCCATCGCCGCCGACGAGGCCGACCACACCTACGAGGGCCCGGAGGCCTCCGCCCTGGTGGACGACCAGGACTACGCGGTGGTGGTGCACAAGCGGCAGGCCGAGCTGCCCCTGCTCTTCATGCCGGGACGCCCGGTGGTGGAGGTGAAGACCTCCGAGAAGGTGGGCGAGACCTGGGCCGCCTTCCTCGCCTACGCCCAGGCGCGCGAGGCCGCCTGCCTCCACCTCGACGCCGACACCCCGCGGCCGGGCTGCACCCCGAAGGGCTGAGCGCGCTCAGTCCGAGGCGCCTCCGCCCGACACCGCGGCCCAGGCGCGCCCGGGCAGTCCGGTGGCCACCACGGCCCAGGCCATCGCCCCGAAGATCGCGCCCACGGCCACGTCCAGCCCGAAGCCGGCCACGCCCTCCAGCGCGTGGGGCACGCCGTGCACGAGGCCGTGCACCAGGTGCTCGAGCGGCGGGATGCCTTCCAGCAGGATGTGGCCACCCACCACGAGCATGGCCACCGTGCCCACCCACGAGATCGTGGCCATCAGCCAGGGCGTTCCGCGCACGATCAGGCGCCCCACACCGGCGAGGCCGCCCCCGCGCCGCACCAGCGCCAGTCCGAGGTCGTCGAGCTTCACCAGCCCGCCGACGATCCCGTACACGCCCACGGTGAGCGCCACAGACACGGCGTAGAGCACGGTGGCCTTCACCAGGAAGTCGGCCTCCTGCACCGTGCCCATGGTGATGGCGACGATCTCGGCCGACAGGATCAGGTCGGTGCGGATGGCGCCCTTCACCCGCCGCGCCTCGAAGGCGACCGGGTCCTCCACGCGACGGGGCGGCGCGTGGCCCTCGCCGCCGTGCCCGCCGTGCTCCCCGTGGGGGCGCACCTTGTGCACCAGCTTCTCCACCCCCTCGAAGCAGAGGAAGAGCCCGCCCGCCATGAGCAGCGGGCCGATGGCCCACGGCGCCACCGCGTCGAGGAGCAGCGCGCCGGGGGCCAGCACCACGCACTTGTTGAACAGCGAGCCCCGGGCCACCGCCAGCACCACCGGGATCTCGCGGTCGTGGGCCAGCCCCAGCGTCTGCTCCGCCGTGACCGCCATGTCGTCGGTGACCAGCCCCGTGGTCTTCTTGCCGGCCGCCACGGTCAGCGTGGCCACGTCGTCCGACAGCGCCGCCACGTCGTCGGTGAGCGTGGCCAGGTCGTCGGCGAGCGCGGTCAGGTCGTCGAGCAGCGCGAGCAGCCCGGATCCGGCCATGGGGACCTCGACGGGAGGGGGGAGGGCCTATCGCACCCCGTGGCGGCGCCGTCGACGCGCGATCCCGCCCAGCACCAGCAGGAGCGGCCAGGCCGGCGAGCGCGGCGCCGTGCTGCAGCCCTGCGGCGGCGTCTTGTCGCCCGTGTCCTCCACGTCGCCGCAGGCCCCCTCGTCCACCTGCCCGTCGCAGTCGTTGTCGACGAGATCGCAGACCTCGTCGGCCTCGGGATGCACCCAGCCGTTGTGGTCGTCGCAGTCGCCCTGGGCCGTGGTGCGTCCGTCGCCGTCGGCGTCCTCGCCGTCGCTGTCGATCAGGCCGTCGCAGTCGTCGTCGATGCCGTTGCCCGGCCGCTCGGGGGCCCGCGGCGAGACCTTGTCGTCGGCGTCGTTGCAGTCGCCGTCGCGCTCGCTCAGGCCGTCGCCGTCGTCGTCGTGCGTCTCGGTGCCCTCGTCGATGATGCCGTCGCAGTCGTCGTCGAAGCGGTTGGGCAGCTCGGTCTTGCCGGGCGCGCGCGCGGGGTTGCCGTCGTCGCAGTCGCCGTCGGCCTCCGACACGCCGTCGAGGTCGTCGTCGTACAGGTCGGTGCGGTCGTCGATCTTGCCGTTGCAGTCGTCGTCGACGCCGTTGGGGAGCTCCACGGCGTGCGGGTGCCGGGTGGGGTCGCTGTCGTCGCAGTCGCCGCCACGCTCGACGTAGCCGTCGCCGTCCGCGTCGTCCTGGATGCCGCCGCAGTCGGTGGTGAGCGTGGGGTCGCTGTCGTTGCAGTCGCCCTCGTTCTCGGAGAGGCCGTCGCCGTCGTCGTCGTAGGCCTCGGTGCCCTCGTCCTTGATGCCGTCGCAGTCCTGGTCGCGGTTGTCGGGCAACTCGGGCCGACCGGGGTGGATGGACGGGTTGGTGTCGTCGCAGTCGCCGCCCGCCTCGGCGTAGCCGTCACCGTCGTCGTCGCCCCAGATCGTGCCGTCGTCCACGATGCCGTTGCAGTCGTCGTCGATGCCGTTGGGCAGCTCGGTGGCGCCCGGCTTCACCTCGGCCACGCCGTCGGCGCAGTCCTCGCCCGGGGCGTCGCCCTTGGGGAAGCCGTCGCCGTCCACGTCGCGCCAGTCGCCGTCGAGGCAGTCCTGGTCGATGTCGTCGTAGGGGACCTCGGGCGCGAAGGGGTGCACCGTGGGGTCGTCGTCGTCGCAGTCGCCGCCCACGTCGGTGATCGAGCCGTTCGGCGTGCAGAACAGGTCGGGACCCGGCTTGCCGCCCGCCGCACCGTACAGGTCGCCGTCGTCGTCCACGTAGCAGTGGTCGACCAGATCGCAGTCCTGGTCGATGCCGTCGCCCACGACCTCGGTGGCGAAGGGGTGGATGAAGGGGTCGTCGTCGTCGCAGTCGTCGCCGCCCGGCCCGCCGTCCCAGCCGTCGTCGTCCACGTCCACGAGGTCGCCGTCCACGCAGTCCTGGTCGATGCCGTCGTAGGGGATCTCGGTGGCGCCCGGCTTGATGGCGGGGTCGTCGTCGTTGCAGTCGCTCGCGACCTTGAACTCCCCGGGGTCGGTGCAGTCCAGGTCGGCGCTGAGCACCGGGTTGAAGCCGGCGTAGGTGTCGTTGTCCATGTCGGCGTAGCAGGCGTCGCCGCCCAGGCAGTCCTGGTCGATGCCGTCGCCCACGATCTCGGCCCGGCCCGGGTAGCGGAGGGGGTCGTTGTCGTCGCAGTCGCCGTCGACGTCGGACTGGCCCAGGGTGTCGGTGCAGTCGAGGTTGTTGACGTCCACCACCTTCTGGGTGCGCCCCACGCCGTCCTCGTCGGCGTCGCGCCAGCACATGTCGCGGGCGTCGCAGTCCTGGTCGATGCCGTCGGCCACCAGCTCGGTGGCGTTGGGGTGCACCGCCGGGTCGGCGGGCTTGCAGTCGCCCCCCTGCTTCGCCCAGCCCACGGCGGTGAAGCAGTCCAGGGTGCCCGAGGGCATGGCGCTGCCGGTGCCGTACTCGTCGTCGTCGGCGTCCACGAAGCAGTGGTCGACCTGGTCGCAGTCCTGGTCGATGTCGTCGCCCGGGATCTCGGGCACCAGCGGCGACCGGCCGGCGTCGTTGTCGGCGCAGTCGTCGGCGCGGCCCGACTCGCCCTCGTCGGTGCAGTCCAGGTCGGCGCTGTCGATCTCGGCCGAGGTGCCCACCGTGTCCTTGTCGAGGTCGCGGAAGCAGCGGTCGCCCAGGTTGCAGTCCTGGTCGACCCCGTCGGCGATCACCTCGGCGTGGGTGGGGTAGCGGTCGGGGTTCGCGTCGTCGCAGTCACCGTCCTGGCCCGCCTGGTCGAGGGCGTCGCAGGTGAGCCCGGTGGACGACTTCACCGACGTGTTCTCCTTGCCCCAGCCGTCCTTGTCGGCGTCGCGGAAGCAGTTGTCGGCGTCGTCGCAGTTCTGGTCGATGCCGTCGGCCACCACCTCCGGCGCGCCGCTGAACACCGTGGGGTCGTCGTCGTCGCAGTCGAGCCCGTTGCCGCAGTAGTCGCCCTCGGCGAACTGCAGGTCGCCGTCCTTGTCGCAGCACTCCGGCGTCTCGGCGCAGTCGGGGTCGTCGCAGTCGACCTTGTCGTCGTCGTCGTTGTCGACAGTGTCGTCGCAGTCCTCGACCTCGCCGGCGCAGGCGGGGTCGGCGTCGTCGGTCGCTCCGTTCCCGTCGTTGTCGTAGCCGTCGCCGCAGATCTCGTCGCAGTACGCCGACATGCGCACGTAGGCGCCGTAGAAGCCGTCGATGTTCTCGCAGATCGACGGCATCAGCCCCGGCGCGAGCTGACGGATGTAGAGCTCGGGGATCACCCAGTAGGTGCGCCCGGCCTCGCAGAAGAAGTCCTTGTCGGCCACGTAGTTGTAGCCGTCGCCCTGGTTGGGCTCCGTGTTGGACGCCAGGCAGCCCGTGATGCCGTTGCAGGTGTCGTCGCGCACGAAGAAGTCGATGTCGCACTGCTTGAAGATGGTCTGGTCTTCCGTGATGTTGACCATCTGGATCTCCACCCACGTGTCGCCCGCGCAGGTGAAGGGAAGGATCCGTTCGTTGCCGTTCTGTGTGGCCGCCGTGCACTGCGCGTAGTTGCCCAGAACGGAGGTGTGGCCGGTGTGCACCTTGACCGCCGGCGTCACACGGTTCGGTCCGCAGTTGAAGGGCGGCGCGGGATCGACCGCGTAGTCATCGCAGGTGGTTCCCCACGCCGCGACGGGCAGGACCATCCCACAGATCCCCACCGCCAGCACCGAGCTCCGAACCACCACCACCTCACCGCAGGCACAGCCTACGTGGCCCTGCCACGGTCCACAAGCACGCAGACCGCACCTTCCCGATCGGCACGATCTGCCTGCGCGTGAGGCGGAGAGACCGGGGGGGAACCGCCTTGCACGGGCGTCTGCCACCGGGCACGGAGGCGCCCGGGAGGTGGACCGTGCTGGAGGCGTGGCTTCGCAAGCCCGGGGTCTTCGGCACGGCGGTGGAGCTCGCCCGCGTGGAGGACGTGCTCACGTCGCACGTCTTCGGCCTGCTGCGGTACCTGCCCGTGGACCACGGCATCGGCCCGCTCCTCGGCGCGCTCGGGCTCCCCGCACCGAAGGGCTCCGTGTCGGTGGACTTCTGGCCGCTGCGCGACGGCACCGAGCCCGACGTGGTGCTGCGCTACGACCGGATGGCGGTGCTCGTGGAGGCCAAGCTCGACAGCGGCTTCGGCGACCGGCAGCTCGGCCGGGAGTGGCGCTGGCTGGCCCGGGAGCACCCGCGCGCCCGTCGCGTGCTGGTGACGCTGACGCGCGACCGCCTCGCCCCCACCGCGATCGTGGCGCAGGTGGCCGACGACCTCGACCACCTCGACGACGCGCCGCCACCTCCGTCGTCCCGCGAGGTGCGCAGCCTCCGCTGGCGCGAGATCCTGCCGGCGTTGCCCCCTCCACGAAGCCCCGCGGAGCACGCGATCCACACCGACCTCGCGGCCCTCCTGGCGCGGGCCGGCGAGCGGGCACGTCCGTTCCAGGGCTGGCCGCCCACCCCGCCCACGGCCCCCGCCCACGCCGCCTTCTTCCGCGCCCGCCCCTTCCAGCGCCTCGTCGCGCCCGCCCTGCCGTCCCCCTGGAGGCTCCGATGACCACCGATCCGCACCAGGGCTACCTCGACGCCATCGCCTACGTCCGCGCCTACCACGAGGAGGTGGCGAGCCTGCTCGACGAGCTGGCCGACGTGCTGCACAGGTCGCCCGCGGCCTGGCGACGCCTGCGCCCTCGGGGGCAGTCCATGCACACCGAGCTCGCACCCACCTGGGGCGAGCCCAAGCGCTGGACGCCCGACTACCTCGTGGCCTTCTTCGCGCCGGCGGCGGCCTTCGAGAAGGGCAGCACCTACCGCTGCCGCGCCCCCAAGGTGCCGCGCCTGGCCTTCCTCGGCGCCCTCCTGATGCCCGACACCGACCTCGACTCCCCCGAGATCTTCCTGGGCTGGTACGAGGACCACGGCCGCACCGGGGAGCTCCAGACCCAGCTCGACCCGCTCTACCAGCTCCTCGACGAGACCGGTCTGCTCGAGGTGCCCGAGCCGGCCACGAAGCTCCACGCAGCCTGGCCGACAGCCTGCGCCTACGACCCGACCTGGCAGGCGGGCACGCTGCGGATGAGCCTGCGCCGGGTGCCCACGCGCCTCTTCCGCACCGCGGACGACGCAGCGGCCCTCGGGGCGGCCTTTGCCGAGGCGCTGGCTCGACGTTGAGCGGGCACGGAGTCCTCCGTGCCCCCCTCCGCGCCCTCGGTGCCTCCGTGTCGTCCCCCGCCACTACTCAGCGAAGGACGGCACCTCCGCATCCGCCACCTTCGCCTTCTCCAGCACCTTGCGGCTCGGCTTCACCGGATCCCACACCACCCCGATCTTCTCGAGCAGCCAGATGATCCGGCCGTTGGGGTCCACCTGCCACCAGGCCCAGCCCTGCCAGGCCGACGTGGGGTAGGCGTGGTGGTTGTTGTGCCAGTTGTCGCCCATGAGCAGGGGCGTGGCCCAGGCGAGGTTGCGGGCCTTGCACGCGTCGGGCTGGTGGACGTCCTTGAAGTCGTAGCGGCCCCAGGAGTGGGCCCACGAGTTCACCAGCATCGTGACGTTCCACGAGATGAAGGTGGGCACCAGCCAGTACCAGACCATGCCGACGAAGCCGGTGACCAGGAAGATGGCGCCGCCGAACAGGTAGTACAGGGCGGGCGCCCACTTCTCGAGCCACACGATCTCCGGGTACTTCGCCCACTTGCTGCGGCGGAAGTCCGTCCAGCGGGCCGGGTAGTCCCAGAGGAAGAAGCCGTGGGCGTGCCAGAAGCCGCCGTGGATGGAGTGGGGGTCGCCGTCCACCTCGCACAGGCGGTGGTGGTCGCGGTGGGTGAGCTCCCACGAGATCGGGCCCGTCTGGCCCGAGTAGCAGCCCAGCAGGCCCAGCAGGAACTGGAAGGGCCGCGAGGTCTTGAAGGAGGCGTGCGAGAAGTAGCGGTGGAAGCCCAGCGTGGCGCCGGTGATCATCAGCCAGTAGCTGACGAGCACCCACGGCCACCGCACCAGGCGCACCAGCCGGAAGGCGATCGTGACGGCCACCAGGGTGGGGATGACGATCCAGTTCCAGAGGGTCCAGAAGCGCCCGTCGTAGGGCCCTGGCACGAAGACCTTCTGGTCGGCGTAGGCATTGGACGAGTCGACCGCGTTCATCGCGAACCCCCGTGGCGTGACGGCGGCGCGAGCCTAGCACGCCCCTGCCCGACGACGAGGCCAGAGCGCCGTGCGCGCGTGCATCCCGCCGTGGCGCGCAGGGTCTCTTTCGTTCGAACCGACACTTTGCGCGTGACGCGCGGGTGTCGGCTGCGTGAAGCGCACCGCGCGCGCCACACGCCCCTCCGGCGACCGTCCGTCCATCCGATCGCGCACCCGGAGGTTGCACCGTCGTTTCCGACGAACCCCTACATCTCGTGTTGAACAGGGATCGGACGACCTATATCTAGGGGGACGTGACGTTCACGGGGTGCCGCCCGGCCCCCCTCGCGACGTCCACCGCGCCGCCCGGCGCCCCCGCCCCCCGGCTCCCCCGGCCGGACGCGACCCCGATCCCGCCCGCAGCCCTCCCTCCCCGCCCGCCCGACCCTCCCCGCACCCCCACGTCCACGTCCGTGCACCCTCCGGGGTGATGCCCGTGGTCCGGTCGCGTCCCCCCTCCCACCGATCCACCCGCTGGAGCTCCCCGTGCTGGACGAGACGATCACCACCCCAGCCGATGTCGCCGCCGATGCCCCGAGCCTGGAGCAGCACCCGCTCCTCGACTACCTCCAGCCCAAGGCCGCTGACCTCCCCCACCTCGATCCCGAGGCGCTCACCCGCCGCGTGCTGTCGGCCGCCCGCGCCGGCGCCGATCTGGGGGCCCTGCGCGAGCTCGTGATCCACGACGCCGCCACGCGCACCTTCGAGGAGCCCGAATACAGCAAGCTCGCCGCCCGCGTGCTGGCCGACGAGATCCGGGAGGAGGCCGTCGCGGAGGGCGCCACCTCCTTCTCGTCCTCGATCGCCGCCTCGTACGCGGTGGGTCTGGTGAACGAGCGCGTGCGCGCCTTCGTCACGGCCCACGCCGAGGCGCTGGACGCCGCCGTGGTCGACGAGCGCGACGGCTGGTTCGAGTACTTCGGCCTGAAGACCGTGCGCGACCGCTACCTGCTGCGCCACCCCGAGCGCCGCACCGTGCTCGAGACCCCGCAGTACTTCTTCCTGCGCGTGGCCTGCGGCGTCAGCGACGAGCTGGCCGACGCCCTCGAGCTCTACGAGGTCTTCTCCCACCACGACTACCTGCCGTCGAGCCCCACGCTGTTCAACGCGGGCACCACCCGCGAGCAGCTCTCGTCGTGCTTCCTGCTCGACAGCCCGGCCGACGACCTGCGCGACATCTACAAGCGCTACGCCGACATCGCGATGCTCTCGAAGTTCGCGGGCGGCATCGGCCTGTCGTACACCCGCGTGCGCAGCCAGGGCAGCCACATCAAGGGCACGAACGGCCTGTCGAACGGCATCGTCCCCTTCCTGAACACCCTCGACGCCAGCGTCGCCGCCGTGAACCAGGGCGGTCGTCGCAAGGGCGCCTGCTGCGTCTACCTGGAGCCCTGGCACGGCGACATCGAGGCCTTCCTCGAGCTGCGCGAGAACACCGGCGACGAGGCCCGGCGCACCTACAACCTCAACATCGCCAACTGGGTCCCCGACCTGTTCATGCGGCGGGTGGAGGCCGGCGGTGACTGGTCGCTCTTCGACCCCAAGGAGGTCCCCGACCTCGTCGACACCTGGGGCCCGGCCTTCGAGGCCCGCTACGAGGCCTACGAGGCCGAGGGCAAGGCGCTCAAGACCGTGAAGGCCCGCGAGCTCTACGCCCGCATGATGCGCACCCTCGCGCAGACGGGCAACGGCTGGATGTGCTTCAAGGACGCGTCCAACCGCGCCTGCAACCAGACGGGCGAGCCCGGCAACGTGGTGCACCTGTCGAACCTGTGCACCGAGATCATCGAGGTCACGAACGGCGGCGAGACGGCCGTGTGCAACCTCGGCTCGATCAACCTGTCGCACCACTGCGACGGCGACGGCTTCGACTTCGCCAAGCTGGCCGCCACCACGCGCAAGGCCATCCGCCAGCTCGACCGCGTGATCGACCGCAACCTCTACCCGATCCCCGAGGCCAAGGCGTCGAACATGCGCTGGCGTCCCGTGGGCCTGGGCATGATGGGGCTGCAGGACGTCTTCTTCAAGCTGCGCCTGGCCTTCGACAGCGACGAGGCCCGCGAGATCAGCCGCCGCATCTCCGAGACCGTGTACTTCCACGCCGTCTCGGCGAGCTGCGAGCTGGCCGCCGAGCTCGGCGCCCACACCTCCTTCCCGGAGACCCGCGCGGCCAAGGGCGAGCTGCAGTTCGACGCCTGGGACGTCACGCCGTCGGCCGAGCACGACTGGGCCGGCCTCCGCGCCCGCGTCCAGGCCCAGGGCCTGCGCAACAGCCTGCTCATCGCCATCGCGCCCACCGCCACCATCGCGTCGATCGTGGGCTGCTTCGAGTGCATCGAGCCGCAGGTGAGCAACCTCTTCAAGCGCGAGACGCTCTCGGGCGAGTTCCTGCAGGTCAACCGCTACCTGGTGGCCGACCTGCGCGACCTCGGCCTCTGGAACGCCGAGACCCGCGCGGTCATCAAGGAGCAGAACGGCAGCGTGCAGGGCCTCGCCGACCTGCCCCAGGCCCAGCGCGACCTCTACCGCACGGCCTGGGAGCTCTCGATGAAGTCCCTGGTGGACCTGGCGGCCGACCGCGGCGCCTTCATCGACCAGAGCCAGTCGCTGAACCTCTTCCAGGAGCAGCCCAACATCGGGAAGCTCTCGTCCATGTACATGTACGCCTGGAAGCGCGGCCTGAAGACCACGTACTACCTGCGTTCCCGCCCGGCGACGCGCATCGCCCAGACCTCCACGTACAGCCCGGCGGCCGCCGTGGCCTGCTCGCTCGAGAACCCCGAGTACTGCGAAGCCTGCCAGTAACAGACCCTATTGCCCCGGGGGCCCAGCCCCGGGGCCTGCCACGCGCGAACCGGGAACACGCGCCTTCCGGCCCTCCCCTCTCCTCCCGTCCGCCCGCCCGCCTCCGGAGACCGTCCGATGCTGCTCGATCCTGGCCTGAACCTCACGCTCCGTCCCATGCAGTACCCGGAGTTCTACGACATGTACCGGGCGGGGATCCGGAACACCTGGACGGTGGAGGAGGTGGACTTCAGCCGTGACGTGGGCGACCTCGCCACGCGGCTGGGGCCGGCCGAGCGCCACCTGATCCACCGCCTCGTGGCCTTCTTCGCCACGGGCGACTCGATCGTGGCGAACAACATCGTGCTCAACCTCTACAAGCACGTGAACGCGCCCGAGGCCCGGCTCTACCTCTCGCGCGCGCTCTTCGAGGAGGCGGTGCACGTCCAGTTCTACCTGACGCTGCTCGACACCTACATCCCCGACCCGGCCGAGCGGCAGAAGGCCTTCGCGGCCATCCACAACATCCCGAGCATCGAGCGCAAGGCCCGCTTCTCGATGAAGTGGATGGACTCCATCCAGGAGCTCGACACCCTCGAGACGAAGGAGCACCGCAAGCGCTTCCTGCTCAACCTGATCTGCTTCGCGAGCTGCATCGAGGGGCTGTTCTTCTTCGGCGCCTTCGCCTACGTCTACTTCCTCCGGTCGCGCGGCCTGCTCGACGGCCTCGCCAGCGGCACGAACTGGGTCTTCCGCGACGAGTCCATGCACATGAACTTCGCCTTCAAGGTGGTGGAGACGGTGCGCGCGGAGGAGCCCGACCTCTTCGACGAGGACCTCAAGGCCCAGATCGTCGAGATGCTCAAGGAGGCCGTGGAGTGCGAGACGGCCTTCGCCGAGGACGTGCTGTCCGGCGGCGTGCACGGCATGTCCATCAGCGACATGCGCGAGTACCTGGAGTCGGTGGCCGACGTGCGCGCGGTCACCCTGGGGCTGCCCCCCATCTTCGGCGCGTCCAACCCCTTCGGCTTCATGGAGCTGCAGGACGTGCAGGAGCTCACCAACTTCTTCGAGCGTCGCGTGGCCGCCTACCAGGTGGCCGTCGATGGCTCGGTGGCCTTCGACGAGGCCTTCTAGGATCGCGAGGAGACGCGATGGAGCCCCGTCCTTGCAGAGAGGGCGGGGCTCCTTCACGTCGCAGGGGGACGGCCTGGGGGACGACGCGCCCACCCGCACCGGCCTGACGCAGCACCTCCAGGCCCTCGCGCTGGTGCTCGGTCCCCTGCTGCTCCTGGGCCTGCACGCGGTGGGGCCCTGGGGTCCCACGCCCCGCGGACCGGGTGGTCCCGACCCCCGGGTCTTCGGCATCGACGCCACCCGCTGGCTCGGAGGCTGGCGCTGGGCGTGGCTGGGCGCGGCGGCGATGGTGGTGCTGTGGCCCACCGCGCGGCGGGCCGTGGGCGAGGTGGTGGTCGCCGCCTCGGAGCGCCTGTCGGCACGTCGCTCGATCGCGGGCGAGGTCGCGCTGGCAGCCGGCGCCCTCGTGGTGCTGCTCGGCAACGCGAGCACCACCCTGTACGGCGACGGGCACTCCCTGCTCGTGCGGGTCACGCAGCGCGTGCCGCCCGTCACGTCGCAGGTGCTCGATCTGGCGGCCCACGACGCGCTGTACGACCTGCTGGTCCGCCTGGGCGTGGTGCGCGCCCCGTGGTGGTCGTACGCGCTGTGGTCGGCCGTGGCGGGGCTCGTCTACCTGGGTGCGGTGCGTCGCTTCGGGCGGGAGGGCCCAGGCGACGCGGCCAGCCGCGCCCAGGTGGTCGTGGCGCTGCTCACCGCCGGCACCGTGCAGCTCTTCTTCGGCTACGTCGAGTCCTACAGCCTCGTCACCGCGGTGCTCACGGCGGTGGCGGCCCACCTGCTCCTCCCGTCGGAGGGCGCCCGCGCGCCGCTGCTCGTGGGCCTGGGGACGGGCCTGGCCGTGGCCTTCCACCTGCTCGCGCTGGCCGCCCTGCCCGCCGTGGCCTGGTGGCTGGCCCGCACGGCGCGCAGCCGTCCCCTGCCCACGCTCGGCGGCGTGGTGGCCGGTCTGGTGGGGCCCGCGCTGGCCGTGGGGGTGATGCAGCTCGTGCACAGCCAGCCGGTGGACCGGATGCTGCGGGCCAGCCACCCCGGCGGCGCCAACCGGCAGATGCTGCTGCCGCCCTGGCCCGCGAAGCCAGGGGACGCCTCGCTCCTCAGCGAGGCCCACCTCGCCGACACCCTGAACCTGGTGGTGCTGCTCGCCCCGGTGGCGCTGCCCGCCCTGCTGGTGGCGCTCACGCGGCGTCGGCCGACGCCCGGGGACCCGGTGGCGTGGCTGCTCGCGGCGGGCTTCGGCGCGCTGCTGCTGCTGTGGGAGCCCGACATGGGGGCGGCGAAGGACTGGGACCTCTTCGCCGCCGCGGGCCCTCCCCTGGCGCTGCTGGCGGCAGGGGCCACGGCCGCGCGCCTGTCGGCTGCGGAGCGCGTGGAGACCGTGGGGTCGTGGGCGGTGGTCGGCGCGGCCGTCACGCTGCCCTGGGTGCTGGGCAACGCGCTGGGGCTGCCGTGCTGAGCGCTACTCCACGCCGCGCTGGGCGCCGGTGACCGAGTCGCGCCGGTTGATGGACCGGATGACGCGGCCGAGCAGCCCGGCGATGTCGTAGGACAGGTACCAGGAGGGCGCACCGGCGTGCTCCACGCAGCTGGTGCCCACCACGCGGAAGGTCCAGCCCTCCTTCTCGGCCCGCGCGGCCAGACCGCCCAGACGCTCCCAGGCAGGGCCCGAGAACACGGGGTGGGCGCAGCAGACGGTGACGTCCTTGGCACCGCCGCCCTTGAGCTCCTCGACCGCGGCCACCACGGAGCCGGCCGTGTCGATGATGTCGTCGACGAGGAGCACGTCCTTGCCCTTGACGTCGCCGATGAGGGTGGACTCGATCACCCGGTTGGGCGTGCGGTAGTCGCGGACCTTCGAGAGCACGGCGAGGCCCTCCTCGAGGTCCTCGGCGTAGTAGCGGGCGCGCTCGAGGCCGCCGACGTCGGGGCTGGCCACCACGTCGCCCTGCAGACCCTTGGTGCGCAGCCACGGCCCGAGGGCCTTGTGGAGGAAGAGGTTCTCGAGGCTGCACTCCTTCGGGTGGAACATGCCGCCGATGGCCTCGTTGTGGATCTCGACAGCGATCACCCGGTGCGCGCCCGCCTCCTGGAGGCAGCGGGCGAAGAGGCCGGCGCTGATGCCCTCGCGGGTGCGGCCCTTGCGCTTGTCCTGCCGCGCGCCCGGGAAGTAGGGCACCACCGCCGTGACCCATTGGGCGTCGGAGAGGACGCCGGCCTCGATGGCGTGCAGCAGCATCACGAAGCGGTCGTAGACGGTGTGCTGGTCGTCGGCGGGTGAGACCGGCGCCTGGAAGACGTAGAGATCCGACCCGCGGACGTTCTCGAGGATCTCGATCTTGCCTTCGCCGCAGGCGAACCAGGTCTCCTTGGCCTCGACCAGGGGGAGGTCCAGGCTGCGGGCGACGCGCTCGGCGAGGCCTCGGGCCGGCTCGCAGGCGAGGATCTTCAGCGGTGAGCGGGCGTGGATCACGTTCTCCTCCAGGCGGCGCAGGCTAGCGCAGGGGGAGGCCCAGGCCCAGACCTGCGGGTCGCACTGTGGCGATCACGTGTCCGCGACGGGGCAGCGCGCCGGGCCGACGCGCGGCGGCTGCGCTACGCCGCGGAATCGGAGCGGTCCGATGCTCGACCTCCTCGGCACCCCACGCGCAGACCTCGTCCCCGCCCTGCAGGCCCTCGGCATCCCCGAGGGCCAGGCGCCGCGCGTCTTCGGCGGCCTGCACCGCCAGCGCCGCGCCCTCGAGGACATCGCCGACCTCGGACGCCACGCGCGCGTGCTCGGCGCCGCCTCCTGGCGGGCCACCGCCCGCGTCGTGGCCGTGCAGCCCGCCGACGACGGCACCGACAAGCTCCTGCTGGAGCTGCACGACGGCGCACGCATCGAGGCCGTGCTCGTCCCCATGATGCACGGCCGCCGCACCCTGTGCGTGTCCACGCAGGTGGGCTGCGCGATGGGCTGCACCTTCTGCGCCACGGGCACGCTGGGCCTGTCCCGCAACCTGCGCGCAGGCGAGATCGTGGCGCAGGTGCACGCCGCCCTCGCCCACGCCGAGGCCTCCGGCAGCCGCGTCACCCGCCTGGTGTTCATGGGCATGGGCGAGCCCCTGCACAACGCCGACGCCCTGGCCGACGCCCTGCGCGTGCTCCTCGACGGTCACGGGGTGGGCTTCGGCTCCCGGAACGTGGTGGTGTCGACCGTGGGCCTGCCGGAGCGCCTGCGTCGGTTCGGCGCCGACTTCGAGGGCCGCGTCTGCCTCGCCCTGTCGCTGCACGCCGGCACCGACGCCACCCGACGCCGCATCGTCCCGGCGGCCCGCGCCACCTCCCTCGCCGAGCTCAAGGCCCTCCTGCAGTCCCTGCCCTTCCCCGGCAGCCGCAAGCTGATGCTCGAGGTGGTGGTGCTCCCCGGCGTGAACGACGGTCCCGACGAGCTGGACGGCATGGCCGCGTTCGCCGACGGCCTGCCCGCGGTCATCAACCTCATCCCCTTCAACCCCTTCCCGGGCAGCGACTTCCGCACGCCCACGCCCGACGAGCTCACCGCGATGTACGCGGGGCTGAAGGCACGGGGTGCCGTGGTGACCGTACGCAAGCCGCGAGGGCGCGAGGCGGCGGGTGCGTGTGGGCAGCTCGCGTTGCGAGAGATCCAGGCCGCGGAAGGGTGACGGCGCGGTCCGGTGGTGGAGGGTCGTCGCGCGCGCCCGGGGGCTGATCGTCGTGGTCTCGCTCCGTCGGGCTGTCGCTCCGCCCCTGCTCCGGGGCTCCGCCCCTCCGCGCGGGGCTGCACTCACGACGCCCTCCTACGCGAGACCACGACGCGCCCCCGAGCGCGCGCTCTTGCGGGAAGGGCCGGGCCTCGGCGTGGCGGGGGCTCGCCGCAGGACCGCTTCGTTAGCGTAGGGAACGCTGCGCCGTGGTCTCGCTCCTTCGGGCTGTCACACCGCACCTGTTCCGCGGCTCCGCCGCTCCACTCGGCGCGGCACTCACGACGCCCTCCTACGCGAGCCCACGACGCGCCCCCGGGCGCGCGCTTCTGCTGCGGGAGGGCCGGGCGGGTCGTGCCGGAGGTTCGCCGCGGGCCTGCTTCGCTCTCGGGGGACGCGGCGCGTGTTCCGCAGCGCCTCCTCGAGACGCGAAGGCGGGACGTACCCCGCCGGGCCACGCATCGAAGGGCCTCCGCCCGCTGAGCGTCCTGCGTTCAGGCGCTGCGGTGTGGCACCGCGGCCAAGCGAACGGGACCACGCTCCGGCAATGACTGCGCATCGCGGCAGGCGGGAATGGCCCATGTGGCCGTTCCACGCAGGCGGGGCGACGCCTTCCGACGGGAAGCCGCGACGCACCAAGCGGATCGACGGGGTCGGCAGGGTCGGCAGGGTCGGCAGGGTCGGCAGGGTCGGCAGGGTCGGCAGGGTCGGCAGGGTCGGCAGGGTCGGCAGGGTCGGCAGGGTCGGCAGGGTCGGCAGGGTCGGCAGGGTCGGCAGGGTCGGCAGGGTCGGCAGGGTCGGGTCAGCAGGGGCGGGCGGTCGGCAGGGTCGGCAGGGTCAGCGTCGGCGGCGCGGTCGCCGGGGCGGTGCACTCGCTCGGCTCCCTCCACGCCTGGTCCCACCAGCCTGCTCCAGCGAAGCAGGCCACGGCGCGCGCCCGCCACGACCAGGCCCGGGCCCCACACCAGAAGCGCGCGCCCCGGGGGCGCGTCGTGGGCTCGCGTAGGAGGGCGTCGTGAGTGCAGCGCCCGAGTGGAGCGGCGGAGCCGCGGAACAGGTGCGGAGCGACAGCCCGACGGAGCGAGACCACGACGATCAGCCCCCGGGCGCGCGCGGCGACCCGCCCCTGACGTGCGACCCGCCCCCACCGGGCCCGACCTTGCACCCCTCCCGCCCCGGTCCTGCGAAGCGAGACCACGACGATCAGCCCCCGGGCGCGCGCGGCGACCCTCCACCACCTGGCCCGACGCGGCCCCCCCTCGCCACGGACCAGCGGAGCGAGTCCACGCACCACGCCGACCGCGTTAGCCACCGCCCCGCCCCGGGAGCCATCATGTGCGGGTTCGCTGCCGTCGTCGCCGACCAACCCGTCGCTCCCAGCCTCCTGCTGGCCATGCAGGCCATCCAGCACCGCGGCCAGGACCAGGCCGGCCTCGGCACCTTCGACGGTCGCCGCGTCCACCTCGTGAAGGGCGACGGGATGATCGACCAAGCCGTGCCCGCCGCACAGCGCGCCTCCCTCGTGGGCCACGCGGGCGTGGGTCACGTCCGCTACCCCACGGCAGGGTCGGTGGTCACCAGCGAGGACGCCCAGCCCTTCCGCACCCGGCACCCCGGCGTCCTCCTCGCCCACAACGGCAACGTCACCAACACCGGCGAGCTGACGCAGTGGCTGGCCGACGAGGGCTGGGTGGTGCAGTCGGGCTGCGACGCCGAGCCCATCCTCCTGGTCTTCGCGCGGGCGCTGATGGCCCGCCGCCCGTCCGGCCACACCCAGGCCGACGTGGCCGAGGCCGTCCGCGACGTCTTCCGACGCGTGCGCGGCGCCTACAGCGTCACGGCGGTCCTCGAGGTCGACGGCCAGCCCACGCTGGTGGCCTTCCGCGACCCCCACGGCATCCGCCCCGGCTGCTACGGCCGTCGCGCCGACGGCGCCTGGATGGCCGCCTCGGAGTCCGTGGCGCTGGACGTCCTCGACTTCGAGCGCGAGGGCGAGCTCCCGGCGGGCGGGCTGCTGCTGCTGCGCCACGGGGCCGAGCCCATCCTCGAGGACCTCGTCGAGCCCGACCCCCGGCCCTGCGTCTTCGAGCGCATCTACTTCGCCCGTCCCGACAGCGTGATGGACGGCGACCGCGTCAACCGCACCCGCTGGCTGATGGGGCGCCAGCTCGCGCGGGAGTGGGCGGCGCGCAGCCTCCACGCCGACTGGGTGATCCCCATCCCCGACAGCAGCCGTCCCGCCGCGATGGCCATGAGCGAGGAGCTGGGCATCCGCTACCGCGAGGGCTTCATCAAGAACCGCTACAGCGGGCGCACCTTCATCATGCCCGACCAGACCACGCGGGACGAGGCGCTCCGGCTGAAGCTCAACCCGATCCGCGAGATGTTCGAGGGCCAGCAGGTGCTGCTCGTCGACGACTCGATCGTCCGCGGCAGCACGATGCGCCACATCATCCAGCACCTGCGCCGCCTGAAGCCCGCGGCCCTGCACCTGGCGATCTTCTCGCCGCCGGTGGCCCACCCCTGCTTCTACGGCATCGACATGCCCACCCGCGACGAGCTGCTGGCCAGCCGCTACGCCCCCGGCGAGCTCGACGGCGCCCTCGCCGCACACTTCGACGCCGACACCGTGACCTACCTGTCGGTCGACGGCATGCGCACCGCCGCGGGCCACACGCCCTGCGACGCCTGCTTCACCGGGCAGTACTGCGTGCCGGTCAGCGCCCACGAGCGCGGCGACCTGGAAGCGGCCCGCCGCGCCCGCGGCTAGCGGCCCGCGCCCTCCACGAGGTGACGCCCTCGGCCTCGACGCGGTATCGTCGCGCGCCTGAGAGAGGCCGATGCGCGTTCCCCTCCTCCCCCTCGCCCTGTGCGCGTGCACGGTCGGTGCCTCCAAGGACACCGACACCGACACCGTGGCCGCCGACACCGACCGCGGTCCCGGACCCCGCACCGTGGGCGACACCTCGCCGCCGTCGGGCCAGGTGGGGCTCGAGCTCCTCGACGACTACCTGCTCTTCGCCGTGGGAGACCCCGAGGGGAAGGTGCCGCTGCAGGTGACCACCGAGGTCCACCCGCTGGCCGACCTCACGCTCACCGCCTCCTCCTCCATCGACGGCCCGCTCGCCGCACCGCTGCCCGATGCCGACGGGCGCGTCGACTACCCCACCGCCGCGCTGTCAGTGGGCAGCCACGACCTCGCCTTCGCCGTGGCCGACCCCGACGGTTCCCACGACGAGGCCGCCGCGCAGGTGACCATCTGCCAGTGGCCGGAGGTCCAGACCTTCGACGCAAACCCCGTCGGCGACGGCTGGAAGGCCTACGACAACGCCCACTGGGACCCGCGCGGCTGGATGGAGATCACGGGCTTCCAGGGCAGCAGCCGCGGCAGCATCTGGTACACCCGACGCAAGGTGGACCCGGGCAACGTCGAGCTCCGCTTCCGCATCGCCACGGGTGGGCTCGGGAACACCGGCGCCGACGGCTACGCCGTGAGCGTGGTGGACGTCCCCGAGCTGTCGGACCTGGAGGCCTACCTGGCCGGCGTCTCGAACGGTGGCTGCCTCGGCTACGGCGTGGAGTCCGGCTGCGGCAACGGCACCATCGACCACATCAACGCCTTCCACCTCGAGTTCGACACCTGGGCCAACAGCAACAGCCCGAACACCGACCCCGTCCCCGCCGACGGCACCACCCGGGAGAACCACGTCGCCGTCACCCTCGACGGCGATCCCTCCAACCACGTGCTGTGGGAGCGGGTGGTGCTGGAGACGGCGGTCCCCCAGTGGCACGACGTGGTGGTGACCTTCCGCCGCGACCGCGTGCGCGTGCTCTTCGACGGCGACGTCCTGCTGGAGGGACGCATCCCCGGCTTCACCTTCGACGGCGGGTGGATCGGCGTGAGCGGGTCGACCGGGTGGGCCTACAACGAGCACCGCTTCGACGACCTCCAGCTCCGGGATCGCTGCGAGGTCCCCTGATCGCACGCCCCGCCACGCACGGTGGCAGCCCCCCGCCGGGCCGTCGGACGCCTCGGCGGCTACCCGTCCCTCCGGGGACCCCGGGCGCGGAGGATGGCGTGGGTGGAGCAGGACGGAGCCTTCCCCGCAGGGTGGACACGGTGGTGGTGGGCGCGGGCGCCGCGGGGTCCGTGATCGCGGCGCGCCTCACCGAGGACCCCGCCCAGGAGGTGCTGCTCGTGGAGTCCGGGCCCGACTACCCCGACCCCGCCCTGCTCCCGCGCGATCTCGCCCACGGCTACCGGAACTCGCTGCGACGCCACGACTGGAAGCTGCGCCACCGTCCCACGTCCCAGCAGGTGCGCTTCCCCCTGCCCCGGGGCCGCGTGGTGGGCGGCAGCTCCGCGGTGAACACCTGCATCGCCCTGCGGGGCCAGCCCGAGGACTACGACGAGTGGGCCGCACGGGGCCTGCCGGAGTGGACCTGGGAGGCCTGCCTGCCGGCCTTCCGTCGGCTGGAGCGGGACCTCGACTTCCCCGATGCCCCCTTCCACGGCGACGCCGGTCCCCTCCCCCTGCAGCGCCCGCCGCCCTCCTCCTGGGTGACCTGGCAGGCGGCCTTCGTGGAGGCCTGCCGGGAGGTGGGCTTCCCCGACGCCCCCGACACCAACGCGCCTGGCGCGGCCGGTGTGGGACCCCATGCCTTCAACCGCATCGGCACGCGCCGCATCAGCGCCGCCGAGGCCTGGCTCACGCCGGAGGTACGGGCGCGTCCCGGCCTGCGCATCGCCGCCGAGACCCACGTCGTGCGCGTGGAGACCACGGCCGGTCGCGCCACCGGCGTCACCGTGCGCCACCAGGGCCAGCTCGTGCGGGTGGAGGCGCGGCGGGTGGTGCTCTGCGCCGGCGCGATCCACACCCCCGGCGTGCTGCTGAGGTCGGGCATCGGCCCACGGGCCGACCTCGACCGCCTCGCGATCCCCGTGGTGCGCGACCTGCCCGCCGTGGGCGCCCGCCTGCTCGATCACCCCGGCAGCGCCATCATGCTCACACCCCGCTGGGGCGTGGCCGGTCCGGACGATCCGGTGCTGCAGACCGTGCTCCGCTACCCCGGGTCGGGGGCCCCCTGGGGTCCCGACATGCTGCTCCAGCCCGGCTCCGGCATGGCCTTCCGCACGCCCGTCGTCCCCCTCGTGTCGATCATGGGCCACGTGGGCAAGCCTCGGGGCACCGGGCACATCCGGTGGACCTCAGCCGACCCGGACGCCCGCCCCGAGATCACCTCGCTGCTGCTCGAGGACCCCGCCGACCGGCGCCTGGCCGTCGACAACATGCAGCTCGCCGGCCAGCTCACGCAGACGCGCGCCATGCGCGGCCTGGCCCGCCAGGTGTGGCCCGCACCGGGGGTGCTGCGCGACCGGGCCCGCACCGATGCCTGGATCCGCCGGTCGACGGACTCGGGCTACCACCCGTGCGGCACGGTCCCCATGGGCGCCGAGGACGATCCGGACGCGGCCACCGACGGGCGCGGACGGGTGCGAGGCGTGGAGGGCCTGGTGGTGGCCGACGCCTCGCTGATGCCCACGGTGCCGTCGAGCAACACCCACCTGCCCACGCTGATGATCGGCGAGCGCGTCGGCGCCTGGCTGCGGGAGGACACGGCCTGACGCCCCGCGGGCCAGCACGCCTCAGCGCACGTAGATCTCGTAGGTGCCCTGGTGCTGGGTGCCCGAAAGCATGCCCGCCTCGCCCTTCCAGCCGGCGAGGGTCTGCATCGAGGTGGTGCCGATGTGGGCATCGCCCGCGTTGTCGTAGTCGCCGTTCGCGAGGGACCAGATGGTGCCGGCCTGCGTCTGGCCGCGCCAGGTGTCGCGCGCCCAGGCGGGCAGGTCGAGGGTCTCGTAGATGAACGCCATGTACGAGATGTCGTGGTACAGCGTGTCGTTCTCGTCGACCTTGTTCACGCCGCACATCGCGAAGGCCTTCACCGGCGCAGGCGAGCCCGTGGTGGCGTTCGGGTAGATCATCAGGTCGCCGGCGTAGCCCGCCCCGTGCAGCGTGGTGGTGTGGCTCGCCGCGTCGCTGTTGAACTCGAAGGAGAAGGTGGTGAGGTCCACCGCCTCGTCGCGGCAGCCCTTCAGCAGGTCGAGCATCGACTTGTCGAGGTTCTGGATGTTCGCGAAGGCGCGGTGCTTGCCCGCCTGCTGGCCGCTCACCTGCTTGATCATCACCTCGGTGAAGATCCGGACCTTCGCGAAGGACTCGTAGATGCCCTGGGTGGCGTTCACCGCCGCATAGGAGTTCACGAGGCCCGACGTCTTCTGGCCGAAGTCCACGTTCGACCCGGTGGTGCGGATCACGCGGGTCCACCCACCGTCCTGCGTGGTCTGGTCGCAGTAGACGTCGAAGGGCGCGGTGGCACCCGCGTAGCCGTCGACGTCGATGGTGTAGACGCCGCTGGTGGTGCCTCCCAGGTCGAAGTGGCCCTTGCAGCTGCGCGGGCCGCCGTCGCCCACGCCGATGGAGGCCACCTCCGACCAGGGGCCGTAGCCCTCGCCATCGTGGGCGCGTGCGAGGCAGAGCCAGGTGTCGCCGATGCCCACGTTCGCCGCGGGGAGCTTCACCGTGAGCGGATCGACCACCACGGTGGCCGTGGACTCGCCCTGCCCCCGCTTCCACACGAAGCTGTAGGTGAGCGCGTCGTTGTCGGCGTCGGCGGCGGGCGTGGCGATCTGGCAGAAGAGGTCGTCCTGCCCGGGGACGGGCTTGGCGGGCCAGGCGGTGACCGCGGGCGCCCCGGGGGGGCTGTTCGGGATGGGCCCGATGGTGGCGGTGCGCGCGATGCCGTAGTCCTGGCCGTCGTACGGGCGCGCCGTGACCGACACCGTGTCGCCCTTCACGAAGTAGCTGGGGGCGAGCGTGGCGGTGGAGCCGGACTGCACCGAGGTGCCGTTCACCTTCCACTCGTAGACGAAGGTGACGACGTCGCCCACGTCGGCGTCGGTGCCCGAGGCCGACGCCGTGAGCAGGGTGTCGGTGCGCACGACGCTGGGGGAGATGACCGGCAGCTGGGGCATGACGGGCGGCGTGTTCAGCACCTCCACGCCCACGCTCGAGGTGGCCGGGCCCTCGATGTAGCCATCGAAGGGCGTGGCCTCGACGCGCACGACGTCGCCGCGCGAGAACTGCACGCCGTCGATGGCGCCCGCGGTGCTCACCTGGACGTCGTTGACGAACCACTCCAGCGACGTGCTCACGGCGTCGCCGTCCACGTCGGTGACGCCGAAGAGCTGGGCCGTGAGCAGGCTGATCTCCTGCGGCTCCTGCGGGTTGACCAGCACCGAGGCGATCGAGGGCGGCGCGTTCGACACGGTGACCGGCTCCGACGAGATGCGGGAGCCGAAGTCGTCGCCGTCGAAGGGCGTCGCGAAGCACTGCACCACGTCGGTACGCACGTACAGGTCGGTGGGCAGCCACTGGGTCTCGGCCTTCAGGACCCCGTTGACCCGCCACTCCCAGAGCACGAAGACCTGCTCGCCGTCGGCGTCGTCCACGACGTCGACCTGGCACCAGGGCGAGGCGCGCTTGTCGACCGTGGGACCCTCGAGGACGATGTCGTCGAGCGTGGGGATGGAGTTCTGCACGATGACGAGCGCAGACTCGCGCGGCGCACCCGCCACCACGCCGTCGTGGGCCGTGGCGCGCACGAAGATCTCGTCGCCCTTCACGAAGTGGTCGGAGGTGAGCACCGTGCCGGTGACGGCGGCCACGGGGGCGTCGTTGACGTGCCAGACGTAGCTGAGGGTGAGGTTGGCGGCGTCGGCGGGGTCGGGATCGGAGACCGTGCCCACCACCTCGATGTCGTCGAAGGTGTAGGGCTCGGTGGGGTCGAGGTCGAGCGTGGCCACCGTGGGCGCCGTGTTCACGGCGGTGACCGTGGACGTGGTGTAGGTGTTGAAGGCACCCTCTGTGTCGGTGAGCGTGACCTTCAGGTAGATCTGCTGCCCCTTGTCGAAGTCCGCCCCGGTGAGCGACGAGGCCGTGGACACCTGCGAGCCCCCCACGAACCAGGCGTAGGTGCGGGTGATCGTGTCGCCGTCGGCGTCGAAGGCCGCGGTGACCACCGGCACGATGATGTCGGCCTCCTTGGGCTGGGTGCGCGACAGGGCCACCGCCTGCGCCGTGGGCTTGCTGTTCTTCACGGTGACGGGCGCGGAGGTGACCGGCGTGCCGAAGGCGAAGCCGTCGTAGGGCGTGACCTCGCAGACGATCTCGTCACCCTTCTTGAACACCGTGCCCGAGATCGAGGCCGAGGCCGCCCGCGTCGTGCCGTTCACCTTCCAGCGGTACTGGAAGGCGTTCTGGGGCGGCGGATCGCCGTCGGGGTCGGAGTAGCCGCCCGCGCTGCAGATGAGGGTGGTGGTCTCGTACACGTCGGTGGGCGTGACGATGACCTCGGTGATGCTCGGCGGCGAGTTCGAGATGTCGAGCACCCCCGACACGAAGACCGGGCTCAGGGCCGTGCCATCGAAGGCCTGCACCTCCACGCGCAGCACCGAGTCGCCGGTGAAGGCGCCCACCGGGAGGGTGTCGGCGTCGATGCCGGCGTCCTGCCCGTCGACGATCCAGGTGTAGTGCACCGAGAGGTTGCCGGCGTCGGCGGGGTCGAGGTCGGCGAGGTCGACCTGGGCGACGATGGGCGTCTCGACCGTGGCGTTGGGCGGGCCCAGGGTGACGGAGAGCACCTGGGGCGGCGAGTTGCCCACGAGCACGCCCGTGGACGTGCGCGGCGCGCCTGCGGCGGCGTCGTCGCGCGGGGTGGCCTCCACCTTCACGGTCTGGCCCTTGTCGAACCTAGCGCCCGTGATCGACTGCGTGGTGGCCACCTCCACGTCGTCCACGAACCACCGGTAGGTGAAGGACACCGTGTCGCCGTCGTCGTCGGCGGACGACCCCACCTCGGCGAACAGCGTGGTGGACTCGGTGGCGGTGGTGGGGCTGATGCTCACGCCCTCGAGCGTGGGCGGCGTGTTCCACACCGTGACCACGGGGCTGTCGACGGGGGAGCCCGGGCCCACGGAGTCGTCGCCGTCGTAGGGGCGCACCCGGCACTTCACCCGCGACCCGCGGCTGAAGCGGTTGCCGTCGAGCGTGGCAGAGGACGCCTGGCCCAGCAGGAAGTCGTCCACCAGCCAGGCATAGCGGTAGCCCTCAGGATCGCCGTCGGGATCGTTCCACCCCGACGGCACGCAGCGCACCTGCGTGGCCTCGTAGATCACGCCGGGGTCGAGGGCGGCGGAGCTGATCGTGGGGATGGAGTTGCGCACCTGCACGGGCAGCGAGGTGAGCTCGGCCGTCTCGCCCGTGGGGTCCTCCACCTTCACCTTCACCCGCACCAGGTCGCCCTTCTTCGTGTACGAGGTGTCGAGCGTGTCGTCGGTGTCGGCCACCACCTGGCTCGACACCGTCCACTCGTACGTGAAGACGAGGTCGTCCGTGCCGTCGGCGTCCGTGACCGACACGTCGACGTGGATCGGCTCGTCGGTGCGCGGCGACAGCGGCGTGAGCGACACGCTCTGGATCACGGGCGCGCCGTTGGCGGCCAGCGCCTCGAGCGAGCGCACCGGCGCGCCCAGGTCGGAGCCGTCGGTGGGCGTGACCTCGCAGTAGATGCTGTCGCCCGCGCCGTACAGGTCGTGGTCGAGCACCTTCGTGTTCGCCACCGCCTCGCCGTTCACCTCCCACCGGTAGAGGAAGGTGACCACGTCGAGGTCCTTGTCGGTGGCACGGCCCGGGAAGCACTCCAGCGTGTCGTCGGCCTCGGGGGAGAGCGTGGACAGCGCGACCGACTCCAGCACGGGCGCCGTGTTCAGCACGGTGATCCGGTTGCTGGTGAGGCGGGTGCCGAAGTTCACGCCGTTGCGCGGGGTGACGTCGCACTCGATCGCGTCGTCGCGGCGGAAGAAGCTGGTGTTGAGCGTGGGCCCACCCGTGCCGATCGCCGTGCGCACGCCCGTGAGCTGGGTGACCCGGTACCACTCGAACAGGTAGGACTCGGGCTCGCCGTCGGCGTCGGTCCAGCCGACGGGCGTGCACGCGAGCAGCGAGTCCTCGTAGGCCTCGAGCGGCGTCAGATCGACCCGCGTGATGCGCGGCGGGGAGTTGCCGATGGTCTTCCAGTCCGACGTGCGCTGGCTGCCCAGCTCGAAGCCGTCGTGGGGGGTGACCTTGGCGCGCACGCGGTCGCCCGCCACGAAGCGGCGCTCGTTGGTGTCGGGATCGAGGGGGGTGAGCTGGTCGCGCCCCTCGCCCGACAGCACGGCCACCGGCGTGCCCGTGCCCCGATCCACCTCCCACACGTAGCGGAAGGTGAGCGGCTGGTCGTCGGCGTCGCTGGCCACGGGGATGGCCTTGAGGATGCTGTTCACCGTGGGCGAGGCGGGATCGATCTGCACGTCGGTGACGACGGGTCGCACGTTGCCGATCTCGAGCAGGCCCGACGGCACGTCGAGGCCGTCGTCACCGAAGCTGTCGTAGGGCGTGACCACCACCCGGATGCGATCCTTGGCCTTGTGCGGCCCGGGCAGCGTGGCCCCGCTGGCGCCGGCGATGTTCTCGCCCCAGGCCTGCCACTGGTAGCGGAAGGACACCGTGTCGCCGTCGGGATCGATGCCCTCGGGCGGGTCGAGCACCGCGACGAGCTCGGTCTTCACGCCAGGCGCGCCGGGCGAGACCGCCACGCTGTTCAGGTAGGGGAGCGCGTTGCGCACCTCGACGGGCTCGCTGCCCACCGGCTGGCCTGCGGAGGTGCCGTCGAAGGGGGTGGCGGTGCAGGCGATGCTGTCGCCGCGGGCGAAGGCGGACGGCGGGAGCTGCGCCTGGTCGGCACCGGGGATCAGCACGCCATCCTTCGTCCAGCTGTAGCGGTAGCCCTCGGGATCGCCGTCGATGTCGGTCCAGCCCGAGGGGACGCAGGAGATGGCGGCCCGCACGGTGGGGGCTTCGGGGCTGACGGCCACCGTCTCGATCAGCGGCGCCGTGTTCCGGATGATCACGTGGTTGGACTCGACCGGCGCACTGACGCCGCCCGGGAGCCCGTCCGACACCGACACCGTGAACCACACCTCGTCGCCCGCACGCGAGGCCTGCGCGTCGAGCTGCAGCGCGTCGCCCTTCAGCACCGACGTGGTGGTGCCCTTCGAGCGCACGAACCACTCGATCGTGTCGACGAGACCCACGTCGCCGTCGGGGTCCTGGCGCACCACGCGCCCGGTGAGCGTGGCGGTGGTGTCGGGCGTGAGCGGGGAGAGATCAGCGATGGTGACCACCGGGGGGCTGTTGCCCACCACCACCTCGTCGCGCGCCTCGGCGACCGCGCCGTCGGGGTCGCGCACCTCGAGCACCACCGCCCAGGTGTCGCCCCGCTCGAGGAAGCTGGCGGCGATGGCCTCCGGGGTGGCGCCGGGGTTGAAGTCGCGCCCGTTCTTCGTCCAGCTCACGCTGCGCTCGAGCGGGTCGCCGTCGGGATCGTCCTGGAGGACCTCCAGGCGCAGCGAGTCCGACGCGGTGGGCGCTTCGGGCTGGATGGTCAGGGTGACCGTGGGGGCCGTGTTGCCGATCTCGACCGACAGCGTGGCGGGCGGCCCCACCGCGTCGCCGCGACGCAGGGTGACGGTGGCCTGCCAGGTCTGCCCCTTGGCGGTGTTGGCCGCGGGGATGGTGAGCACGTTGCGGAAGGCCGTCTGCTGCTGACCGTCGGAGCGCCAGTCGACGAAGACGTCGTAGGTTCCCTGGTTGCCCACGACGAGCACGATGTCGTCTGCCGTGACCGGGGCCGCCGGCTCGAAGGCGAGCTGGGGCGCGGGGATGCCGGACGCGTCGGCGCTGTCGCCGGCATCGGTGTCGTCCTTGCCGGACTTGTCGTCGGGCTGGGGCGCGGTCTCGCAGGCCGCGAGGACCAGCCACGACAGGCAGGCGAGGGAGGAAGCGGAGGGCAGAACACGCATCGAGGGCCTTCGTCCGTGTCACGACGCCGTCAACCTAGCTGATGCAGACGGCACAGTCAGGCCCACCGGTACGCGAGCGGAACACCCCGTCCACGACCCCCGTCAGGGCGCCACCACGCCCCACGTCAGACTGAAGGCCACGTGGAAGGCGAGCGAGAGCAGGACGCCGGTGCGACCTTCCCGATCGCCACGCCAGGAGGTCAGCCCGAGCAGCCCGGCGTGCACCACCACCACGCCGGCCACCCATGCCCAGGTGGCGTCGGTGACCAGCTCGAGCTCCCGGAGCGCGAGGGAGATGTCCGGCGCGCCGGAGGCCTGGAGCCCTGCGAGCTGCGACGTGGTCCACGCCCACACCCCCGCCCACCAGGCCAGGCTGACGAGCACCAGCAGGCCGAGCACGCGGTAGCGGCGCCCCACGACGACCCGTGCGGTGGGGCGCTCGGCCCCCGCCTCCGGACGCGGATCGCTCATGACAGGCACCTCCGTGCGCGCGGGGCTACCCCGTGCCGAGGTCGACGACCGTGCCCGAGGAGCCCATGACCGCTGCCACCTACCGCATCGAGCCCGTGGATCCCGCCGGTCACCTGTTCGAGGTGGTGCTCACCGTGCACGCGCCGGCGCCCACCGGCCAGCTCCTGCGTCTGCCCGCGTGGATCCCCGGCTCGTACACCGTGCGCGACATGGCCAAGCACGTGGTGCGCCTCGAAGCCCGACGCGACGGTCGCCCGGTGGCGCTCCAGAAGGTCGACAAGGACACGTGGCAGCTGCCCGACGGCGAGGGCGCCGTGGAGGTGCGCGGCACGTTCTACGCCTGGGACCTGTCGGTGCGCCTGGCCCACCTCGACCAGACGCACGGCTTCTTCAACGGCACGAGCCTGTGCCTCGCCGTGGTGGGTCAGGAGGACGCGCCCTGCGAGGTGGAGCTCGTGCCCCCGTCCGACCCGGCCTGCGCGGGGTGGCGCGTGGCCACCACGCTGCCCCGACGCACCGGCGGCACCTGGGACTTCGGCACCTTCCGCGCGTCCTCGTACGACGAGCTGGTGGACCACCCCGTCGAGCTCGGCACCTTCGAGGTGGTGGACTTCGAGGCGGCCGGCGTGCCCCACCAGGTGGCGGTCACCGGTCGCGCCGACCGCTGGGACCGCGAGGCGCTCGCGCGCGACCTCGACGCCATCTGCAGCCACCACCTGGCCTTCTTCGGCCCTCCCCCGCCCGTGGACCGCTACCTCTTCCTGCTCACCGTGGTCGACAAGGGCTACGGCGGCCTCGAGCACCGCAGCTCCACGGCCCTGCTGGCCCGCCGCGACCAGCTCCCCCGCGCCGGTCGCGACGCCACGCCCCGGGTGTCGGACGACTACCGGGGGCTCCTCGGCCTGTGCAGCCACGAGTACTTCCACACCTGGAACGTCAAGCGCATCAAGCCGCGGGTGTTCGTGCCCTACGACCTCGCGCGCGAGAGCCACACCACGCTCCTGTGGGCCTTCGAGGGCATCACCTCGTACTACGACGATCTCGGCCTGCTCCGGTCGGGCCGCATCGACACCGCCGACTGGCTGGAGCTGGTGGGGCAGACCGTCACCCGCGTGCTGCGCGGCTCGGGACGCCTCAAGCAGTCCCTGTCCGACAGCAGCTTCGACGCCTGGACCAAGTTCTACAAGCAGGACGAGAACGCGCCGAACGCGGTGGTCAGCTACTACGCCAAGGGCGCGCTCGTGGCGCTGGCGCTCGATCTCCACCTGCGCAGGCTCACCGACGAGCGGGTGAGCCTCGACACGCTGATGCGCGCGCTGTGGGCTCGCCACGGATCGGGCGACGGCGTGCCCGAGGACGGCGTGGAGTCCCTGGCGTCGGAGCTGGCCGGGCAGGAGCTCGCCCCGTGGTTCGACGCGATGGTGCGCGGCACCGACGATCCCCCCCTCGCCGAGCTCCTGGCCCACATGGGCGTGCGGCTGCAGCTGCGCGCCGCCTCCGGCCGCGACGACAAGGGCGGCAGCGCTCCGGGCAGGTCGGCTCCCCCCACCCCCGCCGACCTCGGCGCCGACCTGCAGGGCCACGCCCTGGGCGCGCGCCTGCATCACGTCCACGACGACGGACCCGCCCACGCCGCAGGCCTGTCGGCGGGCGACGTGGTGATCGCGATGGACGGCCTGCACGTCGGCCCCAAGGAGCTCGACGAGCGCGTGCGCGCCCTGGAGCCCGGCACGGAGGTCCACCTGCACCTCTTCCGCCGCGACGAGCTCATGGAGCGCAGGGTCGTCCTGCGCGCGGCACCGCTCAGCACGGCATGGCTCACGCTCGACGACGACGCGCCTCCCGAGGTGGTGGCACGCCGCGATCGCTGGCTGGCGGGCCAGACCCTGCCGACCGCCGGGTGAGCGCCCTCGGCCTGCTGTGGGCGATGGCCTGCAGCACCCCTCCGTCGGCTCCCCCCCCGCTCGCCTTCGAGGAGGCCGTCGCACGCTGCGCCGAGGCGGCAGAGGCACCGCCCCGGGTGGTCGTGAGCGCGTGCTCCCCGGTGGTGGACCACCTGCCGGACCGGCTGGACGGCGTCGGGAGGGCACGTGCCGAGGACCTGGCCACCATCGCGCTGGCCTCCCTCTCGGACGAGCTCCGCATCCTGCGCTGGGAGCTCGATCACGGCGGCCCGGACGACCACGTGACCGTGGCGGCCGAGCACGCGCGCGTGCGCGCCACCCGGCTGGAGGACGCCGTGCGCCAGCGCGACGCGGCCCGCGTACGCACGTACACCCAGGAGTGGACGCGCACGCCGCCCGCACCGCTGGACGCCCTCTCCCGCGACCGGTTGGGTGCCCAGCTCGCGCAGGCCGGCGCCCAGCTCGCCCACCTGGTGCTCGACCAGGGCCTTCGACCCACCTGGGCCCGCACCGACCTGCTCGGCGCCCAGCTCGCCGCCTTCCGTGGCGAGCTCGCCGCCCTCCGCCGGACGCTGCCGCCCGGTGAGGACACCGGGGTGCTCGCCCTCGACCGGGCCGTCACCACCCTCCAGGAGGTGGTGCGTGCCTACGCGCGCGGCGAGGTGCGCGATCCCGATCAAGCCGCGCTCCAGCGAGCCCGCGCCGCCGAGGCCCTCGACGCCCTGGGACTCACGCTGCCCGCACCCGCGCCCCCCTGATCTGCGGGAACCCCACCAGGAGACGACGTCCTACTGCACCCTCGACGGCCCCTGGTCCGCCGGACGCACGATCGTCCACCCGAGGTCCTCCACCGTCCACGGCGTCGCGCCCACCATCACGTCCACGGGCGTGAGCGCCGTCTCCACGTCGACGACACCGTCCAGCGGCAGGCGCCCGGTGCGGAAGATCCGAGGCGCGCGCTCGTCGTGGGCCACCGGGAGGGCCAGCTCCTCCAGCGCCAGGGGCTGGCCCTCCCGCAGCGCCTGCGCGGGTCCGGCGTCGTCCCAGAGCACCAGCAGGAGCGACCCCTCGCCGCAGTCGACCTCGACCTGACGGGGCCCGCGGGCGCGCACGCAGCCCGGCACCGGCGCGAGCGCCGGCCACCCGTCCGGCCACACCACGCGCACCTCGTCCGTGCGGGTGCCCTTGGCCGGGAGGTCGCGCAGGAAGGGCGCCACCGGACAGGGGGACTGGGCGTCCACGCGGCAGGGCAGGCCGTGCACGCGAGGCAGGTCGCCCAGGAGGGCGTCGCGCCCGAAGCCGGCCTCGGCCAGCACGTCGGCCAGGGCCTCGACGCGGTGCACCTCGTTCCAGGCCGAGAGCGCCACCCGACCGCGCTCCCGACCGGCACCGCCCAGCGCGTGGCACACCAGCAGCACCACCACACCCCCCGCCAGCGCGACGCGGATCCACGGGGCCCACCGCGCGGCGACCGCCTCGGTCACCGCGGCCACGGCGCAGGCGAGGGCCACCACCAGGGTGGAGGTGTAGAAGCTGGCGAACCACTGGCCGTGCGCCACGCCGAAGAGCGCCGCGTGGCCCACGAGGAAGAGGGCGGCGGTGCGTGCCAGCAGCCCGGCGGGCGTGTCGCGCTGGGTGGCGGCCACCGCCACCGTGCCCAGCACCACGGCGCCGAGCACGCGCAGACCGCCGGGCAGCACGTCGCGCAGCAGGTACGCGACCTGTGCCGTGGCCTCTGCCCAGGAGTACGAGGCCTCGCCCGACGCGCGTCGCAGGAGCTCGACGAACGTGGCGGGGCCGAGGTCTGCGAGCACCTGCACGTCGACGAGCGCCACGACGAGCACGGCGACGACCCCCGAGGCGACGTCGAGCCGGGCCCGCGCCCGCCAGGCACCCCACGCCACGACCGCCAGCATCGGGGTCCAGGTGAGGTGGAAGTGGGTGGAGAAGGCCGCCGCCGCCGCCGCGACCACGAGGGTGATCCCGCCGCCGCCACGCGCAAGGCCCAGCGTGGCCACCCAGGCCACGCTTGCGGGCAGCACCCCGTAGTGGGCGTGCAGCAGCGGCCGCGCGAGCTCGGCGTGCAGCAGCGGCGAGGTGGCCAGGGCCACGCCCATCAGCACCGCGGCCCGCAGCCCGAGCACCCGGCGCGCGCCCACCACCCACACCGGCACCGCGAGGGCCATCCAGCCGGCCAGCAGGACCAGGGCGCCCGAGAAGCTCCCCGCCACGCCGCGACAGAGCGCGAGCAACCAGATGTAGCCCGCCCCGAGGCTCACCCGGGTGCCCGCGATGGCGGGTCCGCGATGCGGCCACCGCCCGTCGAACCAGAGCGCGCTCGCCCGCCGCACGAGGTTGTGCTCGTCCTGGCGGTACTCGATCTCTGCCGGCAGCGTCTGACGCGCGAGGGCAAAGGCGAGCACCGTGAGGCCGACCGCCGCCGCGGCCCACGCCACCTCGAAGGCCCGCCCCGACAGGACGGGCGCGTGCTCGGGCCGCTCGGGGTCGGTCACGGAGCACCTTGCGGGTCCGCGCCCGGCTCGCGTGCATCGCAGGCCAAGGAGCCCTCCGGATGGCGGGCGACATAGCGCGGGCCGTCACGCACCGGATCCCGGCACCGGGCACAGAAAGAAAAAGCGGCCCCCGGACCGAAGCCTGGGAGCCGCGTCTCGCGCGTGGGCCTGTGGCCGCACAGTCGAGCTTGGAAGAGCCGGTCGTGATGAGCACGGCGAACCGTGCGTGCACTCGAGCGTTCAGACGCCATCTTCGCGGGACCCTTCCTCACCAAGGCAAGGGAACGGGTCTGGCACGGGCACGGGGCGTTCGGGTCGTTGGCCTTCCCCGATGTCTCTTCGGCCCCCTTGCGTGGAGGGAACCTGGGAGACCACCATCCGCATCCGCCGGCACCTTGCGGCACCGCCGCCGACGACGTGCTCCGCTGTTCGAGCGCGCGTCTCACAACCGTCCCGGTCCCGAAGGACCGGGTGCCACCGGGTCCGAGGACCCGATGTGGTGCGCTTCACCGAGGTGTCGCACACCATGCATGCCCGAAGGCATGACTTCCTCGTTCGACTGTCAAGGATCGCCTCTCCGTCAGCATCACGCCGGGCGCGTCCTCCCGCAGACCGAGGCCTGCTTCGGCCCGCTGGTGCCACCCAGCAGGCATGTTCCGCCTTCGCGGTCTCCCACCGCCTTGACGGCTTGCGCCACCCGTCGCTTGCAAGCGTGTTGCAGCCTGCATCCGACCATGAGGTTCGCCGGGTTTCGGCTCCCACGACTGCGTGCCCGCAGCCACCGGAGACCTCCTCACCGACGCTCCACCCTCCAGAGCCTTCCCCTGTGCGACAGCGCCTCGCGTGTCACCACGCGCGGTTGCCTCCTCGTCGTTCGCCGTCCCGCGGGACCTGCGCGACCTCGAGGCCTTGCTCCATCGTCCAGTCCGTTGCGCGTCACCTCCGGTGAAGGAGGGGCGCGCCCGGTGCTCTCCTGGGCTTCCCGTCCTGGAGCACCGTCCGCCGCCCGAAGGCACGTGACGTCTCGAGGCACCACACCGACCCAGCATCGACCGCGCCTGCCGGGCCTGCTCCACACACCGCATCACCGCCTCGCCGGATTCCGCGCGCTCCCACTGAAGGGGCCCCGCCGCGGTCGACGGGGCGCGCGCGGGACGTGACGTCCTCGCGATGCTCGAGCCGGCGTCGGGGGACTTCCCAGCCGGCTCCGACGACACAGCGCCCTGCGCCGTCGGCTCGCCACCTCCGAGGAGGCGGCGCTCGTGGTTCTCCCTTTCCTCCCTGACCGGGCCGCATCCGCAGGCTCTCGCTCCGCGGGCGTTGCCCCCCGCGCCCTCCGCCACCGAAGTGGCACCGGGCGGGTTCCGCCGAGGCGAACGCCCCGAAGGACGGTTCGCGCAGGGCGACGATCGTGTTGCCGACCTCCCGCTCGCCTTGCTCCGGTCGTCACGGGTGGGACGACGCGGCGCCGCGCTGCGGTGACCCCAGGCCCCGCGTGCCGCCCCGGAGGGGGTCGCGTCGGGCGCTCGGGCGTCGGAGGCGTCCGGATCGACGGTGCACGCACCATCGGGCCATGTGGACGCCCACGAGGGAAGGAGGGTGGTTCCTCGCTCCGACCCTCATCGCGGCGGATGCCGCAGCCGAGGGCCTGCTCCAGTTCAACTGCACGTCAAAGAGCGATTCGCAGCGGAATCGCCGCTCGTCGGTGCGCCGACCATCGGCCGACGCGAGACGTGGGGCACGTAGGCACCACGCGTGCCAGTCCAGCCCCATGTGCGACCCGTCGTTTTCGGTACCCCGTGGGATCGAACGATCCCGGGTCCGATCCGCCACGATCCAATGCCCCGTCGGGAGCGGGCAGAAAGGACCCCTTCGAACGTCCTCGAACCACGTGGGATCGATCGATCATCTGGGATCGATCGATCTCACGGGGTCGACGCCGCCTCCGTCTCCAGCTCCAGCAGCGGATCACCGGCGCAGGACCACCCCTGCACACAGGCGTCGAGGAGACCCTCGGGATCGAAGGACGCGCAGTCCGCACCGCGGAGCGCCGCGACGCAGTCGGCCACCACCTGGCCGTCGTAGGTGCAGTCCAGCGCACGGGCCCCGGCGTCGAGCGCCTCGAACCCGAGCCGATGCACGTTGCGGCAGTCGCGCTGGTCGCCGTAGGCCTCGGTCACCACGGCAGGTCGGCAGTCCCCGAGGCGGGCACAGAAGGCATCGGCGACCACCCGAGGCGCCTCGGAGCGCTCCACGCATCCGCCCAGGAGGACCGCCAGCACGGCGACCCGCCTGCTCGTCAGCGCAACACCGGGAAGCTGGCCGGCGGCGGCGGCGGCAGCGTGACCGCGCCGTGGAACTCGGCCTCGGTGCGACCGAGCTCCCCGCTCTCGTCGATCACCCCGCCCCGGCTGACGAGGGGCTCCGAGAAGCCGAACTCGCCCACGTCGACGCTGTGCCCGTGCGTGTCGGAGGCCAGGAAGACGCGCACGACGCCGTCGGCGTCAGCCTCGAGGTAGACCGGACCCACGCCCTCCTCGTCGACGAGGAGCAGCGGCGCCTCGGCGTTCGTGCGGCACCACGCCCAGCCCGGGACCGCGGGGGACTCCCCGGTGAACTGGGCGGCGACGGCGTCGTCGACCACCCGCGCGCGCACCGCGCCCGACACCTCGCCGGGCGCGACGGGGCCGGCGAAGAAGGTGCCCAGCCGCACGCCGGTGGCCGCGTCGAGGCAGGTGAGGTCGCCGTGCTCGAGGCGCCGCAGGTCGGCGAGGGGGCTCAGCAGCTCGCCCTCCGCATCCACCCGCACGAGGCACATCACCCCGGCCTCGGCATCGTAGCTGTGCCGCCCGAGGTTCTTCGGACGCAACACCCAGTACCAGCCCGGCTGACGACGTGCGGCCTCGCGGAACGCGTTGTCGGCATGGGCCGCGACCCTCCACTCCATCCACACCTCCTCGGCGCGCCAAGCGTACCGCGATCGCGCGATCGTGCCCACCCGGAGCGGATCATCGTCGATCGCAGACGTACACGAAGGCCGGCGGGACGTTCCCCCAGACCACGGGCGTGGTGCGCACCTGCGCGAAGCGCGCCTCGAGGGTGGCGCGCGCCCTGCGCCCCGCCGCCAGCCACGGGCTGTGGGCGTAGGTGAAGGTCACGAGTCGACCGTCCGGAGCGAGCACGGCCTCGATGGCGTCGAAGACCTCGGTCTGCAGCGACGGCGACCACGCCGCGAACGGCAGGCTGGAGACCACCCGATCCACGCCGGACCAGCCGCGCTCCGCCACCAGCGCAGGAAGCTCCTGGGCGAACCGCTCCTGCACGTCGACGCCGGGCACGCGCGCGCGACAGCGGGCCGCGAGCTCGGCGTCGGGCTCGAGCACCAGCAGCCGCGCGGGATCGACGACGTCGGCGAGCACCTCGGTGACCGGCCCGGTGCCGGCCCCCAGCTCCACCACCGTGTGCCCTGCCGCCGGCGCCGCCGCCTCCACCATGCAGCGGCCCAGCGCGCGGCTCGAGGGCGCCACGGCGCCCACGCCCCCGGGCGAGCGCAGGACGGCCCCCAGGAAGGTGAGGAGCTCGCTCACTCCGGGGCCTCCGCGCCGATCCAGAGGCGGCGCCACGTGCCCTCGCGGAAGAACTCCACGCACACGAGATCCTCGGCGCGCAGGGCCTCCCAGGCGCGCACGGCCTGGGTGAGGTCGTGCAGCGGCCAGCCCGACACGGCCCCCACGATGTCGCCCTGGCGGAAGCCGATGGCGTCGAGGAGGCTGTCGCCCGGCAGGGACGCCAGGAAGAAGCCCACCTCCGTCTCGACGTCGACCGCGAGCGACACCCGCACGTCGTCGAGCATGCGGCCGGCGCGCAGCGTGGCGAGCTCCGCCTCGGGCACGAGCACCCGATCACCGGCGCGCCGCACCCCGTGCGCGCGTCGCAGGGGGGCCTCCTGCACGCCCAGCTCAGCCAGCGCCTTGCGGATGCGGGGTGCGTCGCCGGCGTCGCAGCGGGGGCCCGGCGCCCCCACCGCCCCGATCCACCCCAGCGGGCGCCGCGGGCCGTCGCCCTCGTCGGGGGGCCGATCCCCCGGCGGCATCGACGGCACCAGCAGCACCACCAGCGCCACCAGCGCCACGGCGACGGCGACCACGATCAGCAGGGTGCGGGAGAGGCGATCCACGGGGCCTCGCGTACCGCGGTCCCGCCCACCGCACCAACGCCCGCGCATTGCCGGTGGGGCGACGCAACGGCTACCCTCGCGAGGCGGAGGGAGGATGCCTGTGCGGCCCGGACGACGCGGCGTGGCCTCGACCCTGGTGACGCTCTCCGCCTGCCTCGCGGGCCAGCCGGTCGACGGCGACACCGACGCCACGCCCACCGGCCCGCACGCCGCCCTGGTGACCACGCTCCCCGTGCCCGTGGGCGATCCCGCCTGCCCGGCGGGCGGGGTCCGTCTGCGCACCGGCATCGACGACGGCCGCGACGGGGGCACGGCGGACGACGGCGAGCTCCAGGACGGCGAGGTCCGCACGGACGACCTGCTCTGCAACGGCGTGTCCGCCCCCGACGACACCGACGTCGCGGACACCGGCGCCACGCCGTCGGACTTCCTGCCCCTCGGTCCGTTGGCAGGTCCCCCGGGCGAGGGCGTGATCCGTGGCCTCGGCGGCGAGTCCACGTCGGGCGAGGGCGCCCTCGGCGCCACGGTCAGCGTGCTCGTCTCGCAGACCCCCGCCTACGGGCAGCTCGTCATGTCCCGCACGGGCACGGTCGACACGAGCTTCACCCTGCCCACGTGGCCGGCGCCGATCCTCGGCGACCAGCCGCTCCTCGTCGACACCGACCTCGTCGTGCCTGAGCTCGCCGCCGGAGCGCCCCGCGATCCGGGCCAGCTCTACACGGCGCCGGGCCAGCTCGGCCTCTTCCGCTGGCAGGGCTCCGGCCCGTCGCTGGTGTCCAGCCTCCAGATCCGCGAGGGCGCCACGCTCACCCTCCTCCCGGGCGTCGACGGGGCGGTGGCGGCCAGCTTCTCGGGCGACGTCCGCATCGACGGCCGCCTGTCCCTCGGGGAGAACGACGACGGCCGGGTGGGCACGCTGGTGATGCAGGCCGCCGGCTTCGTGCTGGGCAGCACCGGCTACCTCGACCTGAAGGGCGCCGACCGCACCGGCGACGTCAACGGCCAGGCCGGCGGCCTCCTCACCGTGGAGGTGGCGGGCCAGTTCGCCGGCAAGTCCACCGCCGCCTCCACCTTCGCCGTGCTGGGCACGCTCGACACGCGGGGGGGCGACGGCCTGCGCGGCGGCGTCGCCGGCACGGCCACCTTCCGGTCCTCCAGCCTCGGCGTGCTCGCGGGCACCATCCTCGGCACGGGCGGCGCCGCCCTCGGGGGCGGCTCGAACGGCACCGGGTCGAAGATCGAGCTGGACGTCGCCCAGGGACCCGTGCTCGTCGACGTGGACGCCGATCTCCGCGGAGGCGCCGGCGACGGCCTCGGCGGCCAGGGCGGCTCGCTCATCCTGCAGGCCTCCTGGGCACGCGTCCACGGCACCGTGCGCGCGGATGGCGGCGCCGCGGGGGCGTGTCCCGTGCTCTCCTGCTCGGGCGGGCGCGGAGGCGCCTTCCGGCTCTTCGCCTTCGACGGACCGGTGCACGTGGACCTGGACCTGTCGGCCAGGGGGGCGGCGGGCAGCGGTCCGGAAGCCACCGGCGGCGTGGGAGGCAGCTTCGAGATCGACACGGCGAACGGCTTCGCCCCCGGCGCGCCCCAGCTCCCCCGCGAGCTCCTCGTCGCGGGCAACATCGACGTGTCGGGCGGGCGGGGCGTGGTGTCGGGTGCCCTGGCCGGTTCGGTGAGCATCCGGGGCGGCAGCCGCGGAGACACGCGGAGCGTCGTGGCCCTGGTGGGGTACGACCGGCTCGAGCTCGACGGGGGCCCGGGCCGGAGCAAGGGCGGCAACGGCGGCTCGCTGCAGCTCGAGACCACCAGCATCGACGGGGAGACGAAGGTCGGGGGCGTGTACGCCGACCCCACCGTGCTCGCCCGCGGGGGCACGGGCGCACAGGGAGGCTTCGGGGGTCGCGTGGGGCTCACCCTGGGGGCGGCGTCGGGCGATGATCTCCCCGAGCGGGCCGTGCGGTGGGCCGGGACCGCCGACCTGCGGGGCGGCGCGGGCACGACCCTCGGCGGCGGCGGGGGGCAGCTGTCGCTGTCGGGGCCCTTCGAGGTGCGTGTGGAGGGCGAGGTCGACGCCCGCGGCGGCGACGGCCTCTCGGGCGCCACCACCGCGGGCAAGGGCGGACGGGGCCTGTCGGCGGCCCACGGCGCCACGGTGCGCTCGCTGCGTGGCCTGGTCCACGTGGGCGCCCCCCTGCGGTTCGGGGGAGGCACGGGAGGACGCACCGGCGGCGGCGGCGGCACCGTGCTCGTGGAGGGCCGCCGGGTGGCGGTCGCGGCGCTCATCGGGGTCGAAGGGGCAGACGGGGTCGACGGCGGCGACGGAGGCCGGATCTTCGTGTCCAGCCTCGGACTCGACAGCGACGTGGTCGCGGCCACCTTCGACGTGGCGCCGGGCGACGGCCCGGGCGATCTGGGCGAGCCCGGACGCGTCTACGTGGACGGCTTCGACGTCACCGCCAGCTGGTGGAGCCCGTGACGCATCCCGCAGGACCCCTCCCCTCCCCCTGGCCCCGCTCCGTCATCGATCAGCTCCTCTGGCCCGGCCTGCCGGGACCGCAGGGTCAGCAGATGCTCGCGCTCACGGCCCAGCTCCAGCTGGCGGAGTGGTGGACGCCCGAGGCCCTGGAACGGGCGCAGCTGGCCCAGCTCGACGCCCTCGTGCGCCACGCCGGCACCCACGTGCCCTACTACGCCAAGCGCCTCCGCCGTTGGAAGGTCGACACCAGCGTGCCGCTCACCTGGGAGGCCTTCCGTCGCATCCCGGTGCTGAAGCGCGCCGAGGTGCAGCGGGCCGGCGAGTCGCTGTACGCCAGCGCCACGCCCCCGGCGCACGGTCGGGTGGGCAGCGCGCAGACCTCGGGCTCCTCGGGTCGGCCGGTCACGCTCATGAAGACCGAGCTGACGCTCCTCCTCTGGCGCGCGGTCACCCTGCGCGACCACCT
The DNA here is from genome assembly GCA_020632955.1 of Alphaproteobacteria bacterium. Taxonomy (GTDB): domain Bacteria; phylum Myxococcota_A; class UBA796; order UBA796; genus JACKEO01. The sequence goes on along the minus strand of JACKEO010000005.1, from coordinate 32,097 downwards.
CTGGCACCGCCGCGACATGATGGCGCCCACCTGCCACATCCGCGAGACGGGCGGGCTGCGCGCCCCGCCGCCCGACGGGGCCACCCACGCCACCTGGGGCAGCGCCGCCGAGGACGCCTTCCAGACGGGCCCGTCCCACACCCTCTCGGTGACGGCCGACATCGCGAGCCAGGCGCGCTGGATCGCGGCCCGCAAGCCCCGCTACCTGCTCGTCTACCCGTCGGGGCTGCGGGGCCTGCTCGACCACTGGGAGGCCACGGGCACGGCCCCACGCGGCATCGAGCAGGTGCGCACCATCTCCGAGACGCTGCGACCGGAGCTTCGCGACCGCGTGCAGTCCGTGCTCGGGGCGCGCCTCGTCGACCTCTACAGCAGCCAGGAGGTCGGGTACATCGCCCTGCAGTGCCCGGACCACGCGCACTACCACGTGCAGTCCGAGACCATCCACGTGGAGGTGCTCCGCGAGGACGGCGAGCCCTGCGCCCCCGGCGAAGCCGGCCGGGTGGTGGTCACGCCCCTGCACCACTTCGGCACGCCCCTGCTCCGCTACGAGATCGGCGACGGCGCCGAGGTGGGTCCCCCGTGCCCCTGCGGACGCGGCCTGCCCGTGCTCACGCGCGTGCTCGGGCGCATCCGCCACATGCTCCACTTCCCCGACGGCCGGAAGGTGTGGCCCACGTTCGCGGTGGGGCGCTTCGTGAAGCTCGCGCCGATCCGGCAGTGGCGCATCGTGCAGGTGGCCCTCGACCACCTCGAGCTCCACCTCTGCACGACGCGGCCGGTGACGCCGGAGGAGGAGCAGGCCGTGGTGCGCTCGATCCTCGACAAGCTCGGCCACCCGTTCCGGGTCACGGTGATCTACCGGCCGGAGGGCATCCCCTCGGGCGCGAACGGCAAGTACGAGGACTTCCTCTGCGCCATCGACCCCGACGCCTGAGGGCGCCCCCCCGGGCACCCCGGCGCCGGCGGGACGCCGTGGGGGTCAGCCGTCGAGCCCCGAGGTCACGATGTCGTCGCGGAGGATGTCGGGCCGGAGCAGGTGACGCTCCTCGTCGGCCATGTCCTCGCGGAGCCGCAGGGTCATCCAGCGCGACCACGCCAGGAGCGAGGCCACGCTCGCCTCGCCGTCGCCCAGCTCGGCCTCCAGCCGCTCCATGTCGGCGCGCAGGCGCTCGTGATGCTCCGCGAGGCGATCGGTGCGGACGTCGCCGAAGGCATCGGCCTCGAGCAGGGCCGGCGCGAGGGCCACGTCCTCGAAGTCGGCGTGCGCCCGCACCACGGGGACGAGGGCGATCAGGGCGTGCTGCAGCGGCCCGCGCAGGGTGGGCTCCTCGCGCACGCGCTCGGCGTGGCCCTCGATCACCCGCAGGCGCTCGCGGATCGCCTCGTGCTCCGACAGCACCCGCGCGCGCACCTCGGAGGGGTCGAGTCCTTCGTGCTCCATCCGGACCTCCAGGACCGTCTCGTCGCACGCCGGCGCCCCCCTCGCCAGCCGCGCCTCATCCCCCCGACGCGGGCTCGAGCGGCAGCTCGTGGCGCAGCTCGCCGCCCTGCACCAGGGTGACCTCCCAGCCGGCGCGCACGCCCTCGTAGGCATCCACCTGCCCGCCGGGCCAGGTGACCTCCACCCGCTCCGCCGTGCAGGCGTCTCCCAGGCCGAGGGTGAGCACCGTGTCGTGCTGCATCGCCATGTGGCCCTGCCCGCCGTCGATGCGGTGGTGGCGGCGCACGCCTCCGGCCTCCACCACCACGCGCGCGCCGAGGCCCGTGCGGTTCGCGCCGTCGCCCTCGAGCCGCAGCCGCAGCCGGTTCCCGCCCTGCACGCCGTTGACGTACAGGTGCACCTCGTGCGCCTCCCAGGGGGTGCCGGACCGCGAGGTGGAGGAACCGGTGACCACGTCGAGGTCGCCGTCGCGGTCGAAGTCGGCCACGGCGAGGCTCGCCGGCCACGGGTGGGCCAGCCCCGCGGCCTCGGCCACCTCGGCGTAGCGCAGGGTGTCGTCGGCCCGGAAGACGTGCAGGCGGGTGCCCGGGTAGTCCGTGGTGGCGAGGAGCAGGTCCTTGTCGCCGTCGAGATCGAGGTCGGCCGCCGCGGCGAAGAGGTCGCCCTCGTCCCACGAGGCCGTCTCGTAGGTGCGCAGCAGGCCCGTGGCCTCCAGGCCCGGGCGGGTGAAGGCGCCGGTGCCGTCGTTCACCAGGATCTGCGATCGATCCGAGGCCTCGCCGGCCCACCAGTGCGCGATCTCGGCGTTGAGCAGGTCGGCGTCGCCGTCGTCGTCCAGGTCGGCGCACACCGTGCCGAAGGTGTTGCCCCCCTGCCGATGGGGCTGATCGTCCCAGCCCGCCTGCCACGACGACGTGTTCCCCTCGCAGTCGATCGCGGCGGGGCCCGGGTCGGGATCGCAGGCGTTCACCGTGCACCAGCACCGGTAGAACTGGTTGCCCGAGACGTCCGACAGGCCATCGTCCGAGAAGCCCGAGGTGCGCGCCACGTCGACGAAGGTGCCGTCGGCCTGCTGCATCCACTGCTGGTTCCACGACCGCGCGTAGTTGCTCGCGAGCAGGTCCTCCCGCCCGTCACCGTCGAGATCGCAGGCCGTGGCCCCGAAGGCCGGCCGGCGGGCTGTGCCGTCCAGCCACGTGGCCCGGCTGGCGCCCTCGTCCATCTTCAGCCCGCGCGGCCCGGTGGCGTTGGCGAAGCCCCCCGCCCCGTCCCCCAGGAGCAGGCGGTCCTGCTCCGACGGGAGGGAGCCGTAGACGTGGTACCAGCCCGTCATCCACAGATCGAGCGCCCCGTCCGCGTCCGCGTCCACCAGCGACAGGCCGGTGGTGGCGTAGCCCTCGGCCACCCAGGCGTCGGTGCGGGCGGCGAGGGTGAAGACGCCCGCGCCGTCGTTCAGCAGCACCTCGGTGCGATCCCCGGTGTCGTCGGCCGCCTTCGAGCCGTCCCAGAAGGTGCCGGCGACCACGTCGAGATCGCCGTCCCCGTCGAGGTCGCCGAAGACGTGGAGCATCGACGCCCGCCCCACCTTCGCCGCGTCGCCCTTCCGCGGCTGGAAGAGCCCCGAGGCCACCGTGGCGTCCTCGAAGGTGCGACCGCCCTCCCCGTCGGGACGGTTCAGCAGCAGGTGGTGGAAGCGCTCCCCCGCCGCGAAGTCGTCACGGCCGAAGGCGTCTCCCTCGCTCACGACGAGGTCGGTCCAGCCGTCGCCGTCCACGTCGGCCGCCGCCAGGCGGGTGCCGGCCACGCCCTTCAGGCCCCACGCCCGCGTGCGGTCGGTGAACGACCAGGCCCCGTCGACAGGGTCGCCGCACACCTCCGGCGGCGTGCAGCCCCAGGTCAGCACCAGGCAGGCGAGCAGGACGCGCACGGACCCTCCAGCCGGTCAGCCTACGTCGGCACCGCCCGGCCCACCAGCGCGCCCCTTCCGCGGATCGGTGTCGCGGGCACGCTGCACCAGGGTGCGCATCCAGCGACGCAGGGAGGCCCTCACCTCGGGGCTCTCGCCGTTCGCCACCAGGGCCTCGGCCACGGCCTCCAGGGTGCTCACCGCCAGCCGGTTCGGCTCGCGTCGCAGCTTGCCGTAGATGCCGGGCTCCCCCGGCGTGACCACCACCCGATCGAGCTGCAGCAGCCAGGGATTGCGCCACCAGAGGCTCTTGGCCTGCGACCAGGTGCCGTCGAGCGCCACGATGCCGGCGAGCGCGTGACCGGCGGGACGCGGACGGCCCGCCCGGTCGAGCACGGCGACGGGCCCCGGCAGGGCGTCCACGTCGACGCCCTCGGGCAGCGAGGCGCGCCAGAGCACGCCCCAGCGCCCGTCCCCCGGGGCCTCGCCCAGCGCGTCGGCCAGGCTGCTCCACTGCCGCCCCACCGCCACCGTGCAGCCGGGCAGCGCGGCCTGGAGGATCTGCACGGTGCCGAGCACCACGTCCGGCTCGTGGGGGTCCTGCAGCACGAGCACCCGCGTGCGCGCGTCCAGGGACGCCACGCGGTCGCACACGCAGATGCGCTCGGGGCGGTTGCAGGTGGGACAGCGGACGGCGGGCAGGGCGCACCTCCGCGCCCCTGCTACCCCCGCGGGCGGGATAGGGCCCCGCCGATGGCGATCCGCACCGTCCCCGACTCCGTCGAGCGCGTCCCGGGCCCCGTGCCCCAGGCGGCCGCCGTGGAGGCACGCCTCGAGGCCCTCCGCGCCCGCTTCCCCGGCGTGGTGCTCCGACGCTACCTCGATCGCGGGCCCACGGTGGCCGACGACGTCTTCCTCGCCGAGGGCGCGGTGCTCGTGGGCGATGTACGGCTGGCCCAGGGCAGCAGCGTGTGGTTCGGCTGCGTGCTGCGCGGCGACCTCACGCACATCGAGGTGGGGCCCCGCTCCAACCTGCAGGACGGCACCGTGGTGCACCTCGGGGATCGCGACCCCACGGTGGTGGGCGCGGACGTGGTGGTGGGCCACCGGGCCCTGCTGCATGGCTGCGTGATCGAGGACGCCTGCCTCGTGGGCATGGGCGCCATCGTGCTCGACGGGGCCGTGGTGGGCACCGGGAGCATCGTGGGCGCCGGCGCGGTGGTCACCGCCGGCACACGCATCCCGCCCCACAGCCTCGTGCTGGGCACGCCCGGCCGGGTGGTGAAGACGCTCGACCCGGACCTGGGGGACTTCCACCGCGAGGTGGCCGCCAAGTACACCCGCCTGGCCCACAACCACCGCGTGGGCTGATCACGCCGTGGGCACCGGCCCGCGACGCAGCGCATCCCAGGCGTAGAGCGCCACGCCCGACCAGATCAGGCCGAAGGCCACGGCGTGCGCCGTGCGGAAGGCCTCGCCGTACACGAGCACCGCCAGCAGCAGCTGCATCGTGGGCGTGAGGAACTGCAGGAAGCCCATGGTCGACAGCGGCAGACGGCGCGCGGCCTCCGCGAACAGCCACACGGGCAGCGCGGTGAAGGGCCCCGCGGCGAGCAGCCAGGGCAGGAGCACCGGATCGCCGAGGTGCCCCTCGCCCGCCCGCGTCCACCCCGCGATCACCGCCACCGCCGGCGTGGCGAGGAGGGTGGCCTCCACCAGTCCCCCCGGCAGGGCCTCCACCCGCGCCGTCTTGCGGACCAGCCCGTAGCTGCCGAAGGACACGGCCAGCACCAGGGCGAGGAGCGGCATGGCCCCCGCGTCCCACGCCACCGCCGCCACCCCCAGCACCGCCAGGGCCAGCGCCAGCGCCTGCCGGGGTCGGAGCCGTTCGCCGAGCACCAGCGCGCCGAGGGCCACGTTCACCAGCGGGTTCAGGTAGTAGCCGAGGCTGGCCTCGACGATGCGCTCCTGCGACACCGCGTAGAGGTACGTGCCCCAGTTGGTGCCCAGGAGGGCGGCACCCAGCAGCATGGCGCGTCGCGCCTGCGGGTCGACGAGGGCCGCGCGCACCTCGCCGAAGCGCCCCCGCACGGCCACGATGGCGGCGTAGGTGAGGGCGGCCCAGGTGACGCGGTGCGCGAGCTGCTCGGCGGGCGCCGCCGCCGTGAGCTGCTTCCAGAAGAGCGGGGACAGGCCCCACGTCCCGTAGGCGAGCACCGCCAGCAGGAGACCGAGGGCGCGTGGGGTCATGGGGAGCGCGCCACCTCCGCGTCCCAGGCGGCCTGCCAGGCGTCGTGTGCGGCCTGCCCCTGGGCCCGCACCTCCACCATGATCTCGTGCGAGGTGACCTCGCCGCCGTCGTAGCGCGCGAAGATGCGGCCGTAGACCGCCGCCGCCTCCTCGGCGACCTGCTGGTAGGCCTCCCGCGCGGCACGCTCGGCAGGATCGAGCCCGTCGGTGGCCTCGAGGCCCGCCCGCCGGGACTCCACGTCCCGCGTGGCGGTGCGCAGGGCCGCCTCGAGCATGCGCAGCCGGAGGAAGCGGCGCTGGGTGCCCTGCTGGAAGGCCAGCCGGTGGAAGTGCTCCTGGAGGCTGCCCACGCCGTGCTCGTCGGAGCGCACGCTCCGCAGCCACTCCACGGGCGCCAGGAGCGAGCTGCCGTCCCAGCTCTGGGGCCCGTCGGCCCCGTCGCCGAGCAGGCGATCCACGTCGGCGAGCGCACCGTGGAGGTGCTCGACCGCGTTGCGGCGCTCCCGGTCGCGCACGTCGTCGCGCGCCCGCGCCAGGTAGTCGAGGTCGTCGCCCAGGCGCGCCGCCGCGGTGAGCACCACGTCACCGGACCGGGTGCGACCGCCGATGCGGGGCGCCCAGGTGTCGTAGATGCGCCAGCCATCGCCGCAGCCGGCCTCGAGGGCGCCCTCGGGCAGCACCGGCGACGCCGCCTCCGCGCGGGCGGCGTCGAGGCCGTCGGCGACCTCGGCCCGACATCGGGCGGCGGCCGCCACCAGCGCCTCGCGGAAGGCCCGCTCGTCGGCCGCCCAGGCCGGGTCCAGCGCGCTCGCCTCGTGGTGCACGACGGGACCGCCAGCGGCGGGCCCGGGCGCACCTGATGGCGCCGGGCCGCCTCCTGGCGGCGACGCGGCGGGCTCGGCCGGTGACGGGCCGCCGCAGGCGAGCAACGCGCCGAGGAGCCAGGCGCTCACGGCGCCACCACGATCGGCTCGGACACCCAGCTCGCCCGCCCGCCGTGTCCGTCGTCCACCTCCACGCGCACCTCCAGCTCCTGCCCTGCGACGCCGCGCAGGCCCCATCGCCCGGGATCCGCCACCGTCTCCCCGTCCACCGTCCACTGCTGGGTCTCGGTGACCACGTCGCCGTCGGCGTCCACGCTCACCACAGCGGCGGTGATGCGCTGGCCCGCCCGCGGCGCCTCGGGTCGCACCGCCACGGACAGGATCTCGGGGGGCGTGTTGCCGATGGTGGCCTCTCCGCGTCCGTGGACCTGCGTGTCGCCATCTGTGGCGTCCACGGCGTAGGTCCACACCTGGTCGCGCAGCAGGTACCCGGCCGGGATGGTGTCGTCCGTCACCTCGTCGAAGGGGATGCCGTCGAGCAGCCAGCCTCCCTCCCAGGTGACCTCGTCCCCGTCGAGGTCGTCGACGAGCACGTCGACCGTGAGCGGGCGGAAGGCGCCGGCCTCGCTCACCACGACGAAGGTGGTGGGTGCGGTGTTCCGCACCTCGGTGGACGCGGCGAGCACGGTGAGGCCCGCGTCGACGGCCACCTCCACGGCCCACTGCTGCCCCTTGGCGGTGCGATCCTCCGGCACCTGCGGCCCGGTGAGGTCCCGCACCGCGAGACCGTCCACGGTCCAGGAGAAGCGCGCGTCCACGGCCGACGGCGCGAGCGGCTCGCCCTCGAGATCGTCGAGCACCACGCGCAGCGCGTCCTCGGCCGTGGGCTCGGCCGGCTCGATGCGCACCTCGGCCAGCACGGGCCCCACCTCGGGTTCCGCGCAGCCGGCCCACACCAGTCCCCAGGCAAGGACGCGCACGCTGCCTCCGGGGGACTTCCTAGCCCACGGGAGGGCCCGCCCGCAGCGCGGGTCTACAGGGAGGGCGGGGGTCCCCCCGAGAAGGTGAACGCCACGCGGTGGGTGGCGTCGGTGCGCGCCACGCCGGAGTGCCCGACCGCGTCGGTGACCACCTGGGCCTTGCGGGCACCGGCGCGCTTCAGCGCCTTCGCCAGGGCCTTCGCCCGCTGGGCCGCCAGGTAGGTGTTGTCCATCGTGCCGAGCCGCTCGTCGGCATGCACCGCCACCCGCACGGTGCGCGCCTTGTCCTCCTTCAGCCAGGCGCCGATGCGCTCCACCAGGCCGTCCGCCGCGTCCTCCAGGCGCACGCTGGCCTCGCCGAAGAGCTCGTCGGAGGGCACGTCCGTCCCCGCGAAGGCCGCGAACGGGAGGAGCAGGACGGACAGGAAGAGCGCGCGCATGGGACCTCCGGCGACGCCGAGCATACGACGGGCGACCGGGTGGCGCCCCCCATGGCCGCGCCCACGCGATCAGCGGGCCTGGAGCAGACACCGCCGCAGCGCCGACCGGCAGCGCACCACCAGCGCCTCGCCACCCGCCAGCTCGAGCTGCAGCACCGGGACCGGCGCCTCGTCGGCGCCGAAGCGTGCGCGCAGCGTGTACGCACCCGGCGACAGCGCGCCGAGCGGGTGGAGCCGACCGGCCTGGTCGTAGGCCACCACCTCGAGGGCGTCGCCCTCCACCTCCACCCGGGCCGGCGAAGGCACGTCCACCTCGACCCCGCCCGGGGGCGCGACCTCCGCGGGCCCCTCCTCCGCGACGGGCGCCTCCGCCGGCGGGTCGTCGACCGCGGCGGGGACTGGGCGGGGGGACGGGCGGGACCCGGTGCCGCCCCCCGCCGCGGGCGTGGCGGCGACGGGGCGCGCCACGGCTGCGGGTCGCGCAGGTGCGGCGGGAGCGGGCGGCGCCTCCTCGGGATCCTCCCCGTGGTCGGCAGGCTCCCCGGGCGACGGCACCTCCACCGGCCGCGTCGCCACGCCGGCGGCGACCTCGTCCGCCGGCACCACAGGGGCCACGGGCGCCGCGGCGGGAACGGGCTCTGCTCCGGGCCCCCGGAGCGCCACCGCCACGATGGCCGCGGCGCCGAGCAGGCTGGCCCCCAGCACGAGGGCCGGCAGCAGGCCACCGCCCGCCCTCGGCGCGCCCAGGGAGACCGGCGCCGCCGTGGGGTGCGTCACGGGGTGATCCGCCGGCACGAAGCCGGCGAGGGTGTCGCTCGAGACGGGTCCCGTGGGCACGTCGCGACGCAGCGTGGTGGCCCGCGCGACCACGTCGGGGGGCCAGTCCAGCGGTGCTGGCGCGCCCCGACCACCCCGCCAGGCGTCCCGGAAGGCCTCCACGTCGGGCCAGCGCGCGTCGGGGTCGGTCTGCAACGCCCCCTCCAGCGCGGCCCGGAGACGCGGCGGGACCTCGGGACGCACCTCCTGCACGGGGCGATGGCGTCCCTGCGAGACCGCCGAGAGCAGCGACACGAGGTCGTCGCCCTCGAAGGCCGGGTGGCCCGTGGTCAGCTCGTACAGCACCGCGCCGAGGGCGAAGAGGTCGGCTCGATGATCCACCCGCGAGGAGCCGCCGATCTGCTCGGGTGCCATGTAGGCGGGCGTGCCGAGGGTGATGCCGGACCGGGTGAGGACCGAGCGGGCGCCGGCGTCGAGGAGCTTGGCGAGACCGAAGTCCGTGATGCGGGGCACGATCCGCCCACCGGACGGGTCGAGCAGGATGTTGCCCGGCTTGAGGTCGCGATGGACCACGCCCGCGCCGTGGGCGGCGGCCACGCCCGCGAACAGGCCCTCGGCCAGGGCGTCCACCTCGTCGAGCGGCGCCAGGCGGTCGTTGAGCCAGAGGCGCAGATCGGGCCCCTGCACCAGGTCCATCACCAGCCCGAGCGCACGTCCCACGGGCACGACGTCGGTGACCGCCACCACGTTCGGATGGCGAAGCGCCGCCTGCGTGCGCCCCTCCTGGAGCAGACGCTGGTGCTCGTCCTCGGACGACACGTCCAGCACCTTCAGGGCGTGCAGGGTGTGCAGGTGGACGTGACGCACACGGTAGACCGTGGCCATGCCGCCGCGGCCGACGACGCCCTCCACCTCGAAGCGATCGAGCAGCTCGCCCGGCCCCAGGGTGGCCCCGTGCAGGCTCATCGGAGCAGCCCCGCGGCCAGGGCGGAGCCCACGGCGGCGAGCAGCGCACCGGCCGCCCCACCGGCGAGGCCGTTCGCCGCGGCCTGATCGCTGCGCAGCGCCGCGATCTCGTCGGGTCGGCGGCCGTCGAAGCTCGCCCGAGCCGCCCACGCCCCGCCGTAGAGTCCGCCGGCGACACCCGCCAGCACCCCGGCGGTGACGCCCAGCCCCAGCCGCGCCTCGCCCACCCAGGCCGGCGTCGGCAGGCGGTCGTCGGCGGCGAGCACCACCGAGATCTCGGGTCGACCCGCGCGCCCCGCCACCTGCACCACGCTCGGCCCGTCGGTCGGACGGTCGCGCGTGGCCGTGCCGTCGAACCACACGAGGCGCCCCCGCGGCAGCCTCACCGGCCGGGTGGGGGCGAGCGCGGGGTCGGCGTGGTCGTAGGCCACGCGCAGCGCATCCCCGGGCGGGAGCAGCGCGTCGGAGGGCACGTGGGCGGGCGCCACCCGCCGGGCCACGCGGAGCGAGGCGACGGCGGCCTCGTCCTCGCGGTGGGCCCAGTGCCACAGGGCCCGCACCCGGTGGACCCGCGCGGCGACCTCGGGCGGGATCGGCGCCTCGACGCACCCGAGGCGGTCGGCCACGAGGGCCACCTCCCGCTCGAAGCCGAGCGCGTCCGCCGCCAGCACGCGCGCCTCGGCCGACGCCAGCGCCGCGTCGACCTCCTCCACCGGGCACCCGGCGAGGGCGAGGTCCGACACGGCGCATGCCATGCAGACGACCCAGCACTCTCGCCGCACCACCCCCACCGCGAGCCTCCCGGACCGGGCCACGGTAACATGCGGTCGATCGGGAGGATCCAGTGAAGGACGGGATCGTCGCGCCGCTGTGGCTCGCCGTCGGCGGTACCGTCGCCTGCGCACCCGCGCCGGAGTCCCCTGCACACATCGACACCGGCGAGACTGCAACCCTCCCTGGTTCCCGCCTGGACCCTCGCGACGCGCCCCCCGAGTGCGCCGCCCTCGCCGACCGACCCGCGCGCTTCCAGCGCGGAGACTGGACCGCCGACCTCCCCGAGCGTGCAGACGCCCTTGCCGACATCCGGCCGGCCGCGAGCTGGGACGGGCTGGCGGGCCTGCTCCACGCCGGTCCCGTCGCGGGAGGCCAGCCCGAGGTCGAGGTGCCGTGCTCGCCCTGCACCTACCGCAGCGAGGGACGCCCGGGGCTCTCGCGGCTGGCGCGGGAGCTCGCCCTGGAGTTCGAGCTCGGCTGCGAGGTGGATCCCCTCCCGCGCACCGACGCGTGGGCCGTGGCCAGCCTGCAGATCCGGCTGTTCCAGTACCCGGCCAAGGTGGTGGAGCCCGAGGTGCTCCTGCTCACCTCGGTCGACCTCGACGGGGATCGCTGCATCCGGCAGCTCGCGCCCGGCGTCGACGCCCTCCGGCGCTACCGGGACCAGGGCGTCGCGCTGGAGCCCGGTCGCTACCTCACCCACCGCATCCCGCTGGCCCCGCTGGTGGAGGCGGCGGGCGCGGATCCGGGCGATCTGCGCGTCGACACCTACGACGTCACCCTGCGGATCGACGCCGGCACGCGCGCGAGCGCCTGGATCGAGCTGGGCCGCACGCTCGCGGACGCCTGCCCGTGAGCGGACGTCCCCTCCCCTCCGCGGCGCTCGCGCTCCTCGCCGGCTGCGCGCCCTTCGTGGACGAGGCCCTGTTCACCGAGCGCGCGGATCCCTGCGCCCTCAGCGCCCTGGACGCCGACCGCGGACCGCTGCGGGGCGCCTACTCCGCCTGCGAGGCCGGGCTGGCGATCACCGGCATCGACCCCGACGGCGCGCTGGGCGGCAGCCTCGCCCCCGTGGGCGACCTGGACGGCGACGGGGCCGACGACCTCGCGATCGGCGCACCCGAGGCCGACGCTGCACGGGGACGCGTCCTCGTCTTCTGGAACCGCACGCTCCAGGGTCGGGTCGCGCTCACCGCGGCGGAGGCCGACGCGCGCCTCGAGGGCTCGCGACCCGGGGATCGGGCCGGCACGGCCTACGTCTCCCTCGGCAGCCGCGACGGCGATGCAGGCCGCGAGCTCGCCGTGGGTGCGCCGGGCTTCGACGGCGGGGGCGTGGACGCGGGCGCCGCCTTCGTCCTCACCAGCGGCGACCTCAAGGACCGGGGCACCCTCGACCTCGACACCGCGCGCACCCGCCTGGACGGAGCCTCCCGCGAGCGCGCCGGCTCCTCCCTCGCGGTGGTCGCGAGCGTGGACGGCGACCCCTTCGAGGACCTCGTGGTGGGCGCGCCCACGAGCTCCTACGTCGCCTCCGAGGCGGGTGCCGCCTACATCGCCCACTCGCAGGGCTTCCTGCTGGGCACGGTGCGCACGCTCCGCGACGAGGGCGCCGGCGTCTACGCCAACGAGCAGGGAGACACCCGCTTCGGCGCCGCCCTGGCCGCCTACGACGGGGACGACGACGGTCGCGCCACCGGCCTGCTCGCCGCCGCGCCGGACTTCCCCGCCGACGATCCGGGCTACCGGGGCGACGCGGACTGGGGGCAGGTCTGGCTGCTGGGAGACCCCTTCCTGCCGCCGCCCGGCGAGGTGCGCTCCCTGGCCAACCCCTTCACGCCCTACGCCACGAACCTCCGCACCGAGGCGGTGTTCGACCGCGACGAGGACGCCATCGTCGTGCGGGACGACCAGGCCGGCATCGGCAGCCGCGTGGCCGTCGTGCCCGACATGGACGGCGGCGGGCGGGACGAGCTGGTCCTCGGCGGACGCACGCAGGACGGCGACGACGTGGTGGCCTTCGTGATCCGCGGTGAGGACCTGCCGGTGGACTGGGGCGAGATCTGGCTGGTGGAGGACCGCGCCGCGGTCCGCATCGTGGGCGCCACGCCCGGTCCTCGCACCACCGCCCCGCTGGCCAGCGCCGGCGACGTGGACGGCGACGGCCTCGGCGACCTGGTGATCGGCGAGCCCACCGCCGACGGGCCCGACCGGCAGGACATCGGCCGGGCCTACCTGCTCACGGGCGCGCAGCTCTTCGGCGACCACCCCGGGGGCCAGCGCACCGTGCGGTTGTCGGAGGCCACGGCCACCTTCGAGGGCCTGTCGACCTCGGCGCGCCTCGGCACCGCCGTGGCCGGTGTCGGGGACCTCGACGGCGACGGCATCGACGACCTCGCGCTGGGCGCGCCCGGCGAGGTGGATGCCGACGGCCGGGTGGTCGGGCGGGTGTACGTGGTGTTCGGGGGCCGCTGACGGGCGGACGCGCGTCGGCCGGTGCGCTACGGGCTGGGCGCACCCCGACCCAGGAGCCCACGTGGCGAACCCCATCGTCGTCTTCGACACCTCCGAGGGCAGCTTCAAGGCCGAGATCTTCCTCGACCAGATGCCCGTCACCGCGCAGAACTTCCTCGACCTCGTCGGCCAGGGCTTCTACGACGGCCTGCACTTCCACCGGGTGATCCCCGGCTTCATGCTCCAGTTCGGCTGCCGCTACAGCAAGGACTTCGGGCATCCCCGCAGCGGCACCGGCGACTCGCCGCTCGGCAACGTGAAGGACGAGTTCAAGGCCGACGCGAAGTTCAGCAACGAGCCCGGCACCCTGTCGATGGCGAACACCGGCGCGCCGAACAGCGGCGGCTCCCAGTTCTTCATCAACACCGTCCACAACAGCTACCTGGACTGGTGGGACACCCGCACGCCCTCCAAGCACCCGGTGTTCGGGAAGGTGACCGAGGGCATGGACGTGGTGCAGCGCATCGAGGGCCTCGGCAGCCGCTCCGGCGCGCCGTCCAAGGCCATCAAGATGAACAGCATCCGCGTCGAGGACTGATCCCGGAGCCCTCCCGGACCCGTCCGGGAGGGCGGCCTCGCCCGGTGGTCACTCCACCGGGATGCCGAGCGCCTCGTCCGACCCGCCCTGCGCTGGCGCGGGCTGCTCCTGCGCGGGAGGAGCCTCGGGCGCGGGCGGCGCCGGCGGTGCCTGCTGCACCGGGGGCGCAGGGGGAGCGGGCGGTGCCGGCTGCACCGGGGGCGGAGGCTGCACCGGGGGCGCCGGCTGCACCGGGGGCGGAGGCGGCGCCTGCACGGGTGCGGGCGTGGCCTGCGCCGGCGGCGGCGCCCCCTGGGTGCCGAAGTTCACCTGGTTGTCGCTGCTGCCGCACATGTTCAGCACCTGCACGGGCGGGGCGGCCGGGCAGGCGGGACAGGCGGGACAGACGGCGGGCGCCACGCTGATGTTCGGGCTGACCTCGATGTCGCCGTGGTTCATCTCGAAGGGACCCGCGGAGATGTCGGTGGGGCCCACCTGCTGGTCCGTCGGACCCACCTGCTGGTCCGTCGGACCCACCTGCTGGTCTGTCGGGCCCACCTGCTGATCCGTGGGACCCACCTGGCCCTGCCAGCTCGAGGCCGGGATCGCCAGGGGGCGATCGTCATGGCACTCGGGGCCGTAGGGCGGCGCCGCGCAGGGGTCCTCCCAGACCGGCGGCGGGGGCGGCGGCAGCTCGCGGGACTGCGGGCAGTCCGGACCGTACGGCGGCGCGCTGCACGGGTCCTCCTCGGCCTCCCGGTCCTTCTTCTTCCCGTCGCGGAACCAGCCGAAGAGGAAGCTGACCTGCACGCCCACCGACGGGGTGCTGAAGCCGCGCGGCACCCCGTTGCCGATGTCCTGCACGAAGTTGACGGGCACCATGCCGTAGAGCCCCAGCTCCGCGGCCGTGGGCCCGAGCGCCACGCCCATCGACAGGGTGGGCTTGAGGTAGCCGAAGGCGGTGCGGTAGGGGTCCTGCCCCGCGGTGGACGCGTCCTGGAAGACGCCCCCGCCCACGCCGGTGGTGAAGGACCAGAACAGGGCACCGCGCGACTTCCACACGCCGAGCTGGAGCCCTCCGTACGTGGTCTGCACCGTGTTGGGGCGGTTGCGGCAGAAGGCGCCGTCGCCGCCGATGCGGAAGCCCTTGCCGAACACCGCGTAGCCCACGCCGCCGAGGCAGCCGTAGAAGCCCGGCGCGTCGTGGGGCGAGTCGCGGTCGCCGTACCGGGGCATGTACACGCCGTCGATCGTGACGCCGCCTCCCCCGGCAGCCTGCGCAGACAGGGGAGCGAGCAGCAGCAGCGGCAGGGCGACGGCGCGATTCATGGGAGGCTCCAGGGGGACGGTCAGCCGGCGTTCTCGTGTTCGACGAGCCAGGTCTCGTGCGCATTCATGTTGTCGTTCATTCCGTTCCGGATCACGCCTTCCTGGATGGCGGGATCGTCGACGCCGAGGATGGAGGCCTCCGACCACACCACCAGCAGCCTGAGCGTGCCCCCACCGGTGCTGTCGCCCGCCTCGGGGCGATCCTCGGGGGGCCCGGAAGGCCACGTGAAGCCGCGTCCGTCGCGCGGGATCCACGTCTCCACCGTGTAGCTCTGATCGAGCACGTTGTTGCCCCCGCCCGACACGTACTCACGCTTCGTGTAGGAGCGGGCGATGAAGGCCCAGCGCGGCTCCGGGTCCTCGGTCGTGGCGAGATCGACCCAGCGGTAGTCCTTGTCGAAGGCGTACTCGAGCGGGTTGATGAAGGCGACCGGGTAGACCTTGGTGAGCTCCTGCCGGGTGGCCAGCCACAGGCAGTCGCGCGGACGCCAGCAGGCGCGGCCGTCGAGGAAGGTGCGGTCGTAGTGGTCGGGGGATTGGGGCTCGAGCGGACGTTGGTCCTTCAGGACGGGGATCTGCGCATGCGCGTCCACCCCGAAGGCCGAGCCGTAGGCCAGCAGCACGGCCAGGGTGAGGCCCGGGTCGCGGTCGGGGCGCTCGGGCAGGTGATCCACGTCCTGCCGCGACAGCCGGCTCACGCTCTTGCCCCGCAGGTCGGGCCCGTCCGCGTCCACGTCGAGGTCGCGGTAGGCCTCGCGCTCGAGGTTGCGGATCACCGAGGCCACGCGGGCGTCGTCGAGGTCGAAGTCGGCGAACATCGTGGCCGCCGCGTCGCCCAGGCCCTCGTCGGCCTCGGGGATGCGGCTGCAGGCGAGCAGCAGCGTGGGGAGCACCAGGACCGACATCCACCCTCCGGAGGTCCGACCAGCCTAGCGCGATGTGCCCCGCTCCTCGCCACCCCGATCCGGAACAGGCCGCGGAACAGGAGGATTCGTCACAGACGGGGCTCGGCGACGCCACGCTCGACGGGTGGCGAGCCCCACGTCCGACCCCGTCAGGGTGCCGTGCGGAAGGACCACGTGAGCGTGTCGGCCAGGGCGTTGCCGGACAGGTCCACCAGCCCGCCCGCGGGCAGCTGCACCACGTAGGTGGTGTCGGGCTCCAGGTCGGCCCGCGGCGAGAAGTTCACGATGTTCTCCTGCACCTGGATCAGCCCCTCCACGGGCCGCCCGTCCTCGGTGGCCACCCGGAAGCTGCCCGGGAAGGCGCTCACGGGCTCGATCATCTCGTCGAAGACCACCCCGATGCGGCTGGTCACGGCCTGCAGCGTGGCCCCGTCCCCGGGGCTGGTCATGCCCGGTCGGGGCGGGTCGGCGTCGGGCGCCGTCGACCACGGCACGAGCGACGTGGCCTTGCCGTCGTCGGCCCGCTCGTCCACCGCCACGAAGGCGACGTTGCCGATGGGGGTGACCGTGTCGAGGTCGCCCTTCAGCTCGAAGCGGCCCTCCTCCACCAGCGTGGTGCCGTCGAAGCCGTACACGGCGCCGAAGTTGGACTCGCCCTGGAAGAGGCGGTCGCCGTGCTGGAAGATGTAGCCGCCGTCGCCCTCGGGCTGGTGCAGGTGGGCCACCGTGACGGGCGCCGTGGGGTCGGTGATGTCGACCACCAGGGGTCCGCCGCCCGCCTGGTTGCGCGCGAACAGCCCGTACCGGCTGCCGAGGTTCGCGAAGTAGTACTGCAGCGGGTCGCCCTCGTCGTCCTGGGGCGAGAACGACCCGCCCACCTCGAGCACGGCCTGCGTGGGATCCGACAGGTCGACGAGGAAGGTGGACGAGATGCCGGCCGCCGACGCCATGGCGCGGTTGCCCCACACGTGGAAGGTGCCGCCGTGGTGCACCCCCTCGCCCTCGAGCTTGATCGCCCACGCCGCGTCGTCGTCGGGCACCGTGTCGACCACCACCGGGTGCAGCGGATCGGCCGCGTCCACCACGAACACGCCGTGCCCTGCCGACGAGGCGTAGACGTACCGGCCCTGCCAGAAGACCGACAGGGTGAGGCGCAGGTAGCTGTCGGGGTAGGCGTGGCCGGGCAGGCGCACCCAGCTCACGAAGACGGGCGCGCTCACGTCGGTGATGTCCCAGAAGCCCACACCGCCGTCGCCCTCCACGCCGAGGAAGTCGACCGCCGCGTACACCCGTCCGTCCACCTCGGCGAAGCCCAGGGCGTGCGACTCGCGCATCCACGGCGTCCAGCCCTCGCCCACCTTCACGGGATCGCAGGGATCGGAGACGTCCCAGAAGGTGAGGCCGCCGCCGAAGCGGCCGGGGCAGGAGGTCACGTCGCCGGGCGCCTCCGGGGTGGGCACCTGCGCGAGCCCGCAGTCCTCGGTGACCGCCTTGCGCTGGGGGCCCCACTCGGGTGCCCACGGCATCACCAGCCACCCGTCGTACATCACGACGAGGTTGTGGTGGTCGGACTCCCGATCGGCGTCGCCCTGCAGCCAGGAGCAGGCCTGGAAGAGCTCGGCCTCGGTGAAGGTGCGCGAGGGCGCGCCCGGGCCCGACGTGCCGCCCCAGGCGTCGGGCGCGGGGAAGCTGGCGAAGGGGTCGACCACGCCAGTGTCGTCGGTGTCGCCGTCGACCACGACCTGGGGACCGCAGGCGGCGAGGAGGAGCAGGGTGCAGGCGCTGCGCATGGAGCCTCCGCGGGGGCCAGGATGGCCCATCCCCGGGTGGTCCACCACTGCAGGCCCGCGAGGCTTCACCGCGCCCTCACGGACAGGGGTTCGGCGAGGTCCGATGGATCTCCTCGATCCCGGCGAGCACCTCGTCCGACAGGTGCAGCTCGGCGGAGTCCAGATCGGCCTCCAGCTGCGCGAGGCTCGTGGCACCCACCAGGTTCGACGTGACGAACTCCCGCGAGGTGACGAAGGCCAGGGCCATCTGCGCGGGGTCGAGCCCGTGCGCCCGCGCGAGCGCCACGTAGGCCTCGCTGCGCTCCAGGCCCAGCGGCGACGAGTAGCGCCGGAAGCGCTCGAAGAGCGTCATGCGGGCCCCCGGCGGCTGCACCCGGCCCCCCTCGTACTTGCCCGACAGCACGCCCATCGCGAGCGGCGAGTAGGCGAGCAGGCCCACGTGGTCGCGCATCGCGAACTCGGCGAGGCCGATCTCGAAGCTGCGGTTGAGCAGGCTGTAGGCGTTCTGCACGGTCTGGATGCGCGGCAGGTGGTGCACGGCCGCCTCGTGGAGGAAGCGCGCCACACCCCAGGCGGTCTCGTTCGACAGGCCCACGTGGAGGATCTTCCCGCTGGCGACGAGGGCGTCGAGGGCGCGCAGCGTCTCCTCCACCGGCGTGGCCTCCTCCTCGGGGTCGTGGCGGTACTCCAGGCGACCGAACATCGGCACGCTCCGATCGGGCCAGTGGAGCTGGTACAGGTCGATGCGATCGGTGCGCAGGCGCCTCAGGCTGTCGTCGACCGCCGCGACGAGGTGCTCCGCGGTGAACCGGGTGCCGCCGTCGCGGATCCAGCGCATGCCGCGCGACGGGCCGGTGATCTTCGTGGCGAGGACGATCTCGTCGCGCCGCCCTGTCCGCGCGAGCCAGGAGCCCAGGTACGCCTCGGTGCGCCCCTGGGTCTCGGGCCGCGGCGGCACCGGGTACATCTCGGCCGTGTCGACCAGGGTGACCCCGCGGTCGAGCGCCAGGTCGAGCTGGGCGTGGGCCTCCGCCTCGGTGTTCTGCTGACCCCAGGTCATCGTGCCGAGGCCGATCGCGCTCACCGTCAGGCCGGTGGTGCCCAGCGGGCGATGCTCCATGACTCCCTCCGCGGGCGGCAGGGTAGCCCGCCCACCCCCCGGGGCACCGTCACGAGGTGGCAGCGTCGGCGGCGTCGAACAGCACCACCTGGGTGACGAGCAGGCCCACCACCTCGCTGGGCTCGCTCGAGGCCACGAGCGCGCGCACCTCGCGGAAGAAGGCGGCCTGCAGCTGACGGACGCGCTCGGCGTCGGCGCGGCTCACGGCGAAGAGGTTGAAGCTGTGCAGGTCGCGGGGCCCTGGATCGGCCAGCCGCCCGCGGGCCACGTCGGTCCAGTGCTGCTTGAGCGCCGCCACGTCCTGCGGCGAGGCCCGCACGTCCACCGTCAGCGGACCCACCACGCGCCAGCGTCGCCCCCGCCGCGCCACCACGCCGGCCCGCTCCAGCGCGGCCAGCGCCCCGGCCACGGTGGCCTCGTCCACGCCCAGGAGGCGGGCCACCCGGGGCACCGGCGTCGCCCCGGGCTCCGTCTCCAGCGCCGCGAGCACCGCCGCGGTCCAGGGGTGGTCGAAGGCCAGGCGACGCGTGGCCCGCCGACGCTGGTGCACCGCGGCGAGCTCCGGCACCTCGGCGATGGGCACGAGCGCCGCGACGAGGTCGGAGGCCCGCCCGGTGAGCGCCTCCACCAGCGTGAGCGCCTCGGGCAGTCGCGGCCGGGCCCGTCCGGCGAGCCACCGCCCCACCTGGTGGCGCGAGAAGCCGCTGCGCGCAGCCAGGTCCGCGAGCGTGGCCGACCCCTGGAGCGCGCGCAGCCAGCCGTGCACGGCCTCGGGCTCCTCCACCCGCCAGGCGGGCGGATCGAGGGGCTGGAAGGCCTGGAGCGCCGCCTCGGGGTCACGCCCGGCGCGGTGGGCGGCCCGCAGCGTCTCGCCCAGCGTGGGCCAACGGCGCCCATGCTCCCAGTCGGCGACGACGGGGCTGCGGTACCCGAGGCGACGCGAGAAGGCGACCTGGGAGCGAGCTCCCCGGAGGGCACGCAGGAGCTGACGCGCAGCGGCTTCCATGTCCGATACCATACCAGATTCGCACCACAATCTGCGAGCCTGGGGGAGGTTTCGTGCGGTTCCGGGAGCATGCGCGCTTGTGGGCGACCCCGGGGCAGGCCATCCTGGGATCGACGCAGGAGGAGACCATGCGCACCACCCCCCTCTGGATCGCGGCCGCCGTGACGGCCTGCAGTCCCGACACCCACGACGGCAGCCAGGTGGGCACCGAGACCGGCTTCGGCTGCGTCGTCGACACCACCGAGGCCGTGGACGACACCTCCCTCGTGCCCACGGGCTTCGAGGCCAGCGTCGCCACGCTCCTCGAGCCCGCCTCCGGTCGCTTCGAGGGCATCCTCACGCACGACGGCGACGACGGCGGCGAGGCGCTGGTGCTCACGCTGACCCCCCGAGGCGCCCCCGCGGTCCTGCGGCGCGCCTGGAAGGACGACGGGTCCGGCCGCGAGCTCGCCCTCGCCTTCGACACCGCCTGCCTCGACGCGGTGCGCCAGCCGGTCACGCTGGAGCTCACCTCCGGCACGGCCCTGACGGAGACCGCGGAGGTGGACGTGATCGTCGACCGCGACGGCGCGGGCTCCCTCCACCTCGCCCTCGATCTCGACGACCTCGCGGGCGACGCCACGCCGCGCAGCTTCGACCCCACCACGATGGACGCGGTGCGCTTCCTCGTCCGCGGCGCCGCGACGGCCACCGGGTGGGACGGCGAGGTGGACTTCCAGGGGGAGAGCACCTCCGGCACGGGCCCCGACGCCACGGCGTCGGCCACCCGCGATGCCTGGGGCAGCTTCACCACCGCGCGCGCGGCCACCCCCTGATCGCCCCACACGTTGAGCCCCGGCCCGGATGCGCGTAGGCTGCCGCGCCAGCGCGGAGCCCCGGTGCACTTCCTCGAGCGCTTCGACGACGACACCCGCATCCGGTTCGAGGCGGCGAGCACCCTGCTCCACCTCGAGCCGGGGTCGTGGCTGGTGCGCCGCGGCGAGCCCGGGGGCGACATCTACGTGCTCGAGGACGGCACCCTCGAGGTGGTCGACGTCAAGCCGGCGGGCGAGGCCGTCCTCGCCGTGCTGCAGGCCGGCGCGGTGGTGGGCGAGGTGGCCTACCTCGACGACGCGCCCCGCAGTGCCGACGTGCGTGCCCGCGTGCCGAGCCGCGTGCGCCGCTGGGCCCGCGAGGACGTGCAGGCGCTGCTGGAGCAGGACCACGAGGTGGCGGTGCGCTTCCTCGAGGGCCTCGGCCGGGTGGTGGCCGCCCGGATGCGCGCCACCAACACCAGCCACACGATGGTGTCGGGCGTGCCCATCCACGCCAACACCCACACGCTCGAGGAGCTGCTGGCCACCGCCGACCGCATCAAGGACGAGCTCACGCTCGCCGACGAGCGGCTGCGCGCGGCACCCCAGGATCCCGACGGCTCGGCCCAGGTGCGCACCTCCCTCGACCTGCTCCGGCAGCAGGTGGCGAGCTTCGTGGCCGCGCGCCCCGACCGCGAGGCCCTGGGGCGCGCGATGCAGCGCCTCCGCCGGGAGCTCCGGCCGTGGCTCAACCGCTCCCGCCTGGCCACCCACCTCGTGGCGGGCTCCGACGTGGACGTGATCACGCCCGCCCTGCTCGGCCACGTGCTCGAGGACGCGGCCGCCGGCGAGGGTCCGCTGGGGGCGCGCATCGACCGCTGGCTGCTCAACCAGCCCAGCCAGGTGGCCCGCCGCGACGCCGAGCGGCACCTCCCCGACATGCTCGACGGCGCCGCAGGCCCCGGCAAGCGGGTGCTGCTGCTCGACACCCCGGCCAGTCCGCGCCTGGTGCCGCTGCGCAAGGCCGCCGAGGAGGGGGCGATGCTGGTGCTGGTGGACCCCAGCCACGCCGTGCTCACCGACGCCCGCGCCCTGCTCGGGCCGGGCGCCCAGGTGGCCACGGTGCAGGAGAACCCGGCGCGACTGGCGCTGGGCCAGTCCAAGGAGGACCTGCCGCCGGTGGACGTGGCCCACCTGGGCGAGCTGCTCTCCTACCTGCCCGATCGCCTGGCGGTGCCGCTGCTCGCCTACACCCGGAGCCTGCTGCGCCCCGGCGGCCTCATCCTGCTCACGGCGCTCGACCACACCGACGACGAGCCGATGTGGGACCACCTCCTGCGCTGGCCCAGCATCCGACGGTCCGCCGCCCGCCTGGAGCGGCTCGCCGCACGGGTCGGGCTGGGCATCGTCGAGCGTCCGGCCACCCGCACGCCGTCCACCGCGCTGGCGCTGACCGTCCAGGCCCGGTGAAGCCGGTTGCGCCGGCAGGATCCGGTGCGCTACGGTCGCCGCGGCCCGGTCTGACGCGCGGGTGTCCCGGGGCAGGCCAGCCCCACCCCCGAGACCTGTTCCGAGAGGAGTGCATGACCCCCGTCCGCACCTGGAAGCTCGTCGTCCCCGTCACCGTCCTCGCGGCCTTCGCCGCCTGCGGCGGCGGCGAGACGCCCGCCCCCGCCCCCGAGGCGCCCGCCGCGGAGGAGGCCCCGGCCGCACCCGACCTGCCCGCGCAGCTCGAGGTCGAGGCCGGCGGCGACGTGGGTGGCCAGTACGCGAAGGTCCCCTCCCCCGGCGAGCTGCAGGTGGCGCTCGAGCGCGCCGGCATCGACCGCAAGCTCGGCGAGCTGGTGCCCGACCGCACCTTCCAGCTCAGCGAGTCCGACGCCGACCGCGTGGCGGTGCGCACCGGCGTGGTCATCGCCGACGTGCTGCTCACGCTCAAGACCTCCGACGACGCGAAGCTGCTCGCCCAGCTGGCGCACATCAAGGAGGGCATGATCACGCTCGAGGGCGGCAAGGACATCGTCGCCACCGTCGACGACCTCGTCATGCGCATCCAGGCGGACGCCGTCACCCGCGACGCCCTGCTGTCGGAGCTCGACGACCTCGCCCAGGTGGCCATCCCCGAGCTCGAGTTCAACGGCAAGGCGCGCATCGTCCCCCTCATCCAGGCCGGCTCCTGGCTGTCGGGCGCCAACCTCGTGGCGAAGGCCGCGGCGGCCAGCTCCACCCCGGGCGCGGCCACCCCGATCCTGAAGCAGCCCGACGTCGTCAGCTACTTCAAGGGCTACGCCAAGGAGAAGGAGCAGGCCGAGGGCGTGGTGCCGAGCATGGTCGCCACCGCGCTCGACAACTCCCTCGACCAGCTGATGGCCGTGTCCCAGCACGAGGGTGACCTCGGCACGGCCGAGCTCGACACGGTGATCGCGTCGACCGAGGCGGTGCTCGGCCTGCTCTGACGGCCGGGCGCGACGTGCTCACCGCCGCCCTCGAGGATCGATTCCGGCGTCGGCTCGGCAACACGGCCGGCCGCGAGGGGTCGATCCGCTTCGCGGTGGACTTCGCGCAGCTCGTCGTCCGCATCCTCCCCGACGAGGTCGACAACGCCAGCGTGCACGCGGTGGCGAAGGCCATCCAGGCGCGCACCGACCTGTCGGACGCCGAGGTGGCCACGCTGCTCGACCTGGCCCTCGCGCCCGAGCACCGGGGCGAGATCACCGAGCCCGAGATCGCCGCCTTCGGGTCGCGCTTCGGGATCGGCGCTGCCGAGGCCCTGCGGGCCGCGGTGGCCGACGAGGTGGACCTCGAGGCCTTCGCCGCACGGTACGGACCCGCCGAGGCCCTGCTGCTCCTCGACGGGCTCTTCGGCGTGTGCGCCGTGGACGACGAGATCGACCCGCAGGAGATCGACCGGCTGCAGGTGGCCGCACGCCGTCTCCAGGTCGACCCCATGCTGGTGGGCCTGCTCTACCGCAAGCACGACGCCAAGCACGCCGAGGGCGACACCGCCTACGACCTGCGCGGCAAGCGCACCGTGCTCGTGGGCCGCGACGGCGCCTGCGACGTGCCGCTGCCCGACCCGCAGGTGGCGCCACGCCACTGCCAGCTCCAGCGCACGACCGACGGCTGGCGCATCCGCGACCTCGGCTCGGGCCGCCCCACCCTGGTGCGCGGCGTGCCGGTCATCTCCTCGGTGCTGGCACCCGGGGACGAGATCCGGGTGGGTCCGTACCGGCTCGAGCTGCACCCCGACGGCGAGACCCTCACCGCCGTGGGGTCGGCCGCCGCCTCGGCCCTCGCCATCCGCGGACTGCGACGCACGCTGCCCAGCCGCCAGGGCTCGATCATCCTGCTCGACGACCTGCGCTTCACGGTCTTCACCGGGGAGGTGGTGGCGCTCGTCGGCCCGTCCGGCGCCGGGAAGACCACGCTGCTGCAGGCCATCGCCGGCATCGCGCCGCCGGACGAGGGCGAGATCCGCTTCGAGAACGCGGACTTCCACCACCTGCTCGCCTCCGATCGCAGCCTCGTGGGCATCGTCCCGCAGGAGGACATCGTCCACGGTGAGCTCACCGTGTCGGAGGCCCTCTGGTACGCGGGCCGCCTCCGCTTCCCGTCCACCGTGGACGGCCACGGCGTGAAGGAGGCCGTGGACCGGGTGCTCGGCGAGCTCGACATCGCCCACATCCGCGACCACCGCATCGGCAACGAGCTCAAGCGCGGCATCTCGGGCGGCCAGCGCAAGCGGGTGAACCTGGGCCAGGAGCTGCTCACCCGCACCACCCGCGTGCTCTTCCTCGACGAGCCCACCAGCGGCCTCGACCCCCAGACGGCCCAGGACATCGTGCGGCTCACCCGGCAGCTCGCTGACGACGGGCGCATCGTCTTCCTCGTCACCCACGACGTGAGCCCGTCGATCCTCGCCCTCGTGGACCACCTGCTCGTGCTGGCGCCCGGGGGACGCCTGGCCTGGTTCGGCCCCCCCGCGGAGTCCCTGGCCCACTTCGACGTGCACAGCGTGGACGAGATCTTCGCCCGCCTGCCCGACAAGGAGCCGTCGGCCTGGCGCGACGCCTACGCGGCCAGCCAGGCCCACCGCAAGTACGTCACCAGCCGGGAGCACCTGCTCGGGCTCGACGCGCTGCCCACCGCCGAGCGCACGCCGGGCCGCTCGGGCAGCGGCCGGCTCGCCCAGCTCGTGACGCTGACCCGTCGCTACGCGCTGGTGAAGTCCCGCGACACAGTGGGCACGGGCGTGCTCCTGGCCCAGGCTCCCCTGCTCGCGCTGGCCTTCGCGGTGGTCTTCCCCTTCCCCGACGGCGGCACCCTCTTCGTCGCGGTGCTCTCGGCGCTGTGGTTCGGGGCCTCGGCCGCGGTGCGCGAGCTGATCAGCGACCGCGCCATCTGGCGGCGGGAGGCCCGGGTGGGCGTGGGGGTGATCCCCTGGGTGGCCTCCAAGGTGGCGGTGCTCGCCGTGCTCGTGAGCATCCAGTGCCTGCTGCTGGTGGGGGTGCTCCACACGGCCCTGGGCATGGGGGCCTACGGCTTCTCGCTGCCCGCGCTGGCGGCCGTGGCGACGGCAGTCGGCCTCACCGGCCTGGGCATCGGCCTGCTCCTGTCGGCCACCTTCGCCTCGAGCGAGGCGGCCGTGGGCTCGCTGCCGCTGGTGCTCATCCCGCAGATCGCCTTCGGCGGGCTGCTCGTGAAGGTCAAGGAGATGGGCACCCTGGCCAAGGCGCTGACCTGGCTGATGGTGACGCGCTTCGGCTTCGAGGCGGCCCTCAAGACCGGCGACAAGGTGGCCATGCAGTCGAGCAAGGGCATCGGCGGCAGCGAGATGCAGATGCGCGGCTACCTGTGGGAGCTGGGCTTCCGCACCACCACGAACATGGACGACATGGGCCTCACCTGGCCCGAGCTGCTGGGCGCGCTCGGCCTCTTCGGCGGCGCCTGCCTCGTGGGCGCCACCATCCTCACCGCCCGGGCGCGTGACGGGGCCTGAGCGCTACGCGGCCCCGTGGGCGCGGAACCAGGCGGCCATGCGACGGGCGCCGTCGGCGGCGTCCTCGGCGCGGTAGCTCGGCCGGTAGTCGGCGTGGAAGGCGTGCGACGCCTCCGGGTAGACCACCAGCTCGCCCGGACGCCCGGCGGCCGCCAGCGCGGCCCGCATCGCGTCGACGTCGGCCACGGGGATGCCACCGTCCTTGCCGCCGTACAGCCCGAGCACGGGCGCCTGCAGCTCCGGCACCACGTCGAGGGGGTGGCGGGGATGGAGCGGGTCGGCCTGACCGCGCAGCCGGCCATACCAGGCCACGCCCGCCTTGAGTCCGCTGCGGTGCGCAGCGTAGAGCCACACGATGCGACCGCCCCAGCAGAAGCCGGTGATGCCCATGCGGTCGACATCGCCCCCGTGCGCGCCCGCCCACGCGGCGAGGGCGTCGAGGTCGGCGAGCACCTCGGCGTCGGGCACCTTCGCCACCACGCCGAGCACCTGCTGGATGTCGGTGAGCTTCGACACGTCGCCGTGACGGGCGAAGAGCTCCACCGAGCACGCCAGCCAGCCCTGGCGGGCGAGGCGGCGGCACACGTCGCGGATGTGGGCGTGCAGGCCGAAGATCTCCTGCACCACGAGCACGACGGGAAGGTCGGTGCCGCCCTTGGGCCGCGCCTGGTAGCCGGGGAGGGGCCCGCCGGGCGCCGGCACCTGGATGGGCCCGGCGTCGAGGCCGTCGTCGCTGGTGACCACCTCGGTGGCCGCCGCGGGCTGCGCCGCCAGGGCGAGGCCGGCCGCGAGACCGGTCACCACCACGCGACGATCCGGGCGCGCCAGCCGTCCGCCTCGCTCCGTCATGCCTCCCCTCCGCCGAAGACGTGGGCCATCGCCTGCCCCATCACCGCGTCGGCCTGGGCGACGCACGAGGCGCGCCACGTGGCGTCGGCGGGACAGAAGGCCTCCATCATCTTCGCACGGGCCACGCGGCGCAGGGCCGCGTCGTCCGGTGCGTGCTGCACCACGCGGTTCTCGTAGCGGCAGGTCGTGAGCACCGACAGGTTCGGGTAGGTGCCGAACTCGGCCAGCAGGCAGTCGTAGCGCACGCCGGGGAAGAGCTCCTGCATCCAGGGTCCGAGGGCACCGTGGATCGTGTAGAGCACGCCCGTGGGGTCGAAGGCCTCGACGGCCTCGTCCCCGAAGGCGCCGCGCAGCCGGCGGGCATCGGGACCGTCCGCGGGCATGTCGGCGGCGAGCACGTAGGTGCCCCAGCGGCCCGACCCGGTGTGCAGGTCGAGGTGCACCACCTGCTCCACGCTGCCCATCAGGCGCGGCAGGTGGCTCTTGAGCAGCGTGTGGCTCCGGCTGGGCCCCGCGCCGCCGTAGAACAGGCCCTTCGGGTAGTCGTACTGACCCGAGGCCACGGCCTCCTTGAGTGCGGTGAAGCCGTGCCGGAGCAGCGCGGGCAGGGCCTGCAGCGGGAAGGGATCGAAGCGCGTGGGCGGCGACGCGGGGTTGAGCAGGCCGTCGAGCAGGGCGTAGTTCGCCGCCGCCCCCGACCAGGCCTCCCCCGCCTTGCGGAAGTTGCGGTTCTGGTCGACGTTGTCCTCGTTCACGCGGCGCTGGAAGGCCATGCCCCACGGGTTCACCGCGTGGATCAGCACCACGCCCTCGCCGGCCTGCGGCTCCCACCCGGCGAGACGCCCCGAGAGCTGGTCGAGCTGCACGGCCGACCCGAAGTAGCCCTCGACCCCGTGCGTGCCGGAGCTGATCACCACGGCGCGCCGCAGGATCCCCTTGGACCGCACCGCCACGTCGATCGACAGGTCCTTGCCGTCGGGACCGGGCAGCCCGTAGTCCAGCGTGTGCAGGTCGAAGCCCGCCTGGCCCGCGGCACCGCGGAAGGCACGCCGGGCCTCGGCGTAGCTGTCGTGGAAGAACCCCATGCTGGCCTCCGGGGCGGGAGGCTAGCCTGTCAGAGCGCGCCGGGCGCTGGCAGATCGGCGATGAAGCCGCTGCCGACCTCCTCGACCACGAAGCCGAGCGGGCGGACGTAGGCGCCGGCAGGGTCGCGGACGAGCTCCCAGCCCGGGCCGCCCTCGGTGCCGAGGCAGTCGGCGTCGACGGGCACCCGCACGCCGCCCACCGCCGAGCCACCGCCCCACATGCCGGGCGTGTCGTCGCTGGCGCACGCCACGTGGGGCAGGCCCACCAGATCCATCACCAGGCCCTCGGGGGAGAGCTCGTAGGCGGAGGGGGCGTCGAAGTCGATGTCGGCGCACGCCGCGATCTTCACGAGCGGCGCCGACGGGCTCAGCTGCTGCTGGCCCTGCGACGGGAGCCCGGCGTCGGTGAAGATCCACGCGAGGATGCCGGTGTCGCCGTCCATGACGTCCTCGGCCGACAGGCCGTGGCGGGCACCCCACACGATCTCGCAGTCGTCCCAGCTGCCGTCCTCGGCGCGGGCGAGGCAGAAGCGATCCTTCGCGCCGCCCAGCAGGGAGCAGGTCATCTGGAGGACGACGTAGTCGCAGGTGCCGTCGGAGCAGGGGTCCGCGGCGTCCCAGGTGCTCGGGCCGTCGCGCAGGCACGACCAGCCGTGGAAGTCCACGCGGTCGGAGAGCTCGACGACGTCGTCGGCGGGCACGCCCTCGTCCTGGGGCGCCACGTCGGCCGACACCGGATCCTCGTCGCCCGCGACGGGCGGCGCATCGGCCGACACCGGATCCACCGTGGCGACGGGGAGATCGTCGAGCACCGCACCGCTCACGAACGCACCCGGCACCACGCCACAGCCCGTGCCGAGGAGCACGAGGGAGAGCCAGGGGAAGCGACGAAGCGACGGGGTCATCGTGGACCTCTCGTTCGAGGGCGACGCGTTCTAGCACCGGCCGTGTCCGGTCGATACCGCAAGTTCGTGTCTGTTCGTTGTGGACTGTCCGCAGCACGTCAAGACGTCCACGCGCGCAGCCTAGCCAGCCCCCGCGCCACCCGGCACCGCCCTGAAAGGGCCGGGCAAGACCCCGTCCGACTGCACTGGCAGACCGTGACCGACCGGTGCCTCCGCGACGGGCAGGCTAGGGGCCGCCGCCGAGGTCGCACGGTGCCCCTGAGTTCCTCCGACGTCCGCCTGAACGTGCTCGTCACCGCCCCTCCGGGGTCCGTGCGCGACGTGCGCGCCGTGCTGGAGGCGCTGGACCGCTGGCGCGTCGAGACCGGCCTCGACCAGGTCACGGTGGCGCGCTTCGAGGATCTCCCCGACCAGGGGAGCGCCTCGCTCCGTGATCGCCTGGACGCCCGGGTGGATCTGGGCATCGCCATCTTCGGGCGCGGCGCGGGCTCCCAGGGTGGCGGTCGCACCACGGAGGTGGTCGACACCCTCCACGCACTCGGCAAGCACGCCGTGCTGCTGCGGTCCACCGAGAGCCTCACCGACTCCGACCGCGGGCGGCTGGATCCGGGCCGCATGGCGCTGCTCCAGCGCTGGCTCGCCCGACGGCGGGATCGCGGCCTGGCCGTGCACGACTACCGCAACCAGGCGGAGCTCATGGACCTGGCGGTGATGGCGGCGGAGGAGCGCGTGGCGGCGCTGGAGGAGGAGCGGCCCACCGGACCGACCCGTCAGGAGCTGCGCGCCCCCGCAGGGCCCCGGCCCTCGCTGCGCCGCGCAGCCATCGCCGCGGTCCCCGGGCCCCGTCCCGCGCTGCCTCCCGACGCCCTCGACATCAGCTCGCCGGGCGCGCCCCCGAGCGCCCCGGCGTCCCACGGTCCGCCGCTCGCCCTGCTCGCCGCCGCCGCGCTGTTCCTGCTCCTCGCCATCGGCGTGCTCATGGGCGCGCTGCTCGGGAGCTGACCTCCGCCGGCACGAGGACGGCCACGAAGACCGCGGGACCCGAGGCCTCCGGCGCCGGCGGCACCACCACGCGGCGTCGCACGCGCAGCCCGGCGTCCTCGGCGAGCGAGGCGAGCTCGTCCTCGTCGAAGCCCAGGTGACGGTGACCCATCGTGCGCCGGTAGTCGTCGCGATCGTGGGCCACCATGTCCACCACCACCACGCGGCCCTCGGGCGTCAGCGCCCGGCGCGCGCCGCGCAGGGCGAGCCCCGGCGCGTCCAGGTGGTGGAGCACCAGCACGAACAGCGCCGCGTCCACCTCGCCCTCGGCCAGCGGCGGATCCTCCAGGCTGCCCTGGCGCAGCTCCACGTGCGGGTGGTCGCGGAGCTGCAGCGCCGCGGCCTCCAGCATCGCCGGCTCGCGATCCACGCCCAGGGCTCGCCGCACGCAGGGCGCCAGGGCGACGAGCAGATCGCCGGTGCCACACCCGAGGTCGGCCACCACCCGGTCCTCGGGCAACAGCGCCGCCAGGGCGTGCAGGAGGAAGCCGTCGCCGTAGAGCTCCCGCCTAAGGGTGGCCCACGAGGCACCCACGCGGCCGAAGAAGGCACGGCTGTCGACCTGGCGTGCCGCGAGCACGCTCGCCAGCCTGAGCCCGTCCTCGGGGTGGTCGTCGTCGGTGGCGGCGCGCACCACGTCCCAGAGGGCCTCGGCCCCCTCCGGCATGCGCTCGGCCAGGCGGAAGAAGGCCGCGGTGCCATCGGGCCGCCGACTCACCCAGCCCTCGTCGAGCAGCACCTTGAGGTGGCGGCTCACCGTGGACTGCGGGAGCTGCACCACCTGCGCGATCTCCCCCACGCCCAGCTCCTCCACCTCGAGCAGGCGCAGCAGACGCACCCGCACGGGGGCGGCCAGGGTGCCGAGGCGATCGAAGATGGTGGCCATGCGCGGGCCTCCCGGGTGGGCACCGGCCGCAGGATCGTCACGGGCCGTCGCGCACCTCCTGTGTACCCTGGACTCCATCCATTCATCCAGATAGTCGGATGAACTCACCGGGAGAGCCTCCATGAACGCCACGAAGACCGCCCACTTCCTCGACACCGGCCTGCCCCTCTTCGCCGACATGCCCTACAAGGTCTGCGACCTGACGCCGGCCACCGTGCGCTTCGGCCGCAAGGAGCTCGACCTCGCGCTGCACGAGATGCCCGGCCTCGCGGCGCTCCGCGCCGAGTACGGCAGCACCCGCCCGCTGGCCGGCGCGCGCATCATGGGCTCGCTGCACATGACCGTGCAGACCGCGGTGCTCATCGAGACGCTCACCCACCTCGGCGCCGAGGTGCGCTGGGTGTCGTGCAACATCTTCTCCACGCAGGACCACGCCGCCGCGGCCACGGTCGCGGGCCCCACGGGCAGCGCCGAGGCCCCCCAGGGCGCGCCGGTCTTCGCCTGGAAGGGCGAGACCCTCGCCGAGTACTGGTGGTGCACGCTGCAGGCGCTGGTGTGGCCGGGCGAGGACGGCCCCAACCTCATCCTCGACGACGGCGGCGACGCCACGATGCTCGTGCACATGGGCGTCGAGTACGAGAAGAGCGGCACCATCCCCCCCGTCGACTCCACCGACAACGCCGAGCTGAAGATCGTCCTCGAGCTGCTGCACGCCGTGCGCGCCGCCCAGGGCGACGCCTTCTGGCACCAGCTCGCCCGCGGCATCCGCGGCGTCAGCGAGGAGACCACCACCGGCGTCCACCGCCTCTACGAGCGCCAGAAGAAGGGCACCCTGCTCTGGCCCGCGATCAACGTGAACGACTCGGTCACGAAGTCGAAGTTCGACAACGTCTACGGCTGCCGCCACAGCCTCGTCGACGCCATCATGCGCGCCACCGACGTCATGCTCTCGGGCAAGCGCGTGCTGGTCTGCGGCTACGGCGACGTGGGCAAGGGCTCGGCCCAGTCCCTCCTCGGCCAGCACGCCCGCGTGGCCGTCACCGAGGTCGACCCCATCTGCGCCCTGCAGGCCTGCATGCACGGCCTCGACGTGGTCACGCTCGAGGACGTGGTGGAGAAGACCGACGTCTTCGTCACCGCCACGGGCAACTACGGCATCATCACCGCCGGCCACATGGCGCGGATGAAGCACAACGCCATCGTGTGCAACATCGGCCACTTCGACAACGAGATCGACATGGCCGGTCTCGAGCGCCTCGTGCAGCACGGCAAGGTCGAGAAGATCGAGATCAAGCCGCAGGTCCACGAGTTCCGCTTCCTCGACTCCACGCACGGCCCCGCCGGCGGTCCCCACAGCATCATCGTGCTGGCCGAGGGCCGCCTGGTGAACCTGGGCTGCGCCACGGGCCACCCGAGCTTCGTGATGAGCGCGAGCTTCACCAACCAGACGATCGCGCAGCTCGAGCTCCACCGGAAGGCCGAGACCTACGGCGTGAACCAGGTGGCCGAGCCCGGCGGCCTGGCCCCCGAGGTGGTCACCCTGCCCAAGCACCTCGACGAGCGCGTGGCCCGTCTGCACCTCGGTGCCTTCGACGCCAAGCTCACCGAGCTGTCGGACGCGCAGGCCGAGTACATCGGCGTGCCGGTCGAGGGGCCCTTCAAGCCCGAGCACTACCGGTACTGAGACAAGCCGTGCCGTCCCGGCGACAGGTCGGGACGGTCGGGGTGGTCTCCCGGGATTACGGCTTCAGTGCCTGGCCGGATCGGCCGACACCCTTCGCGACGTCCTGGTCGAGACGTCGTGCTCGACGCCCCTCTCGCGTCGAATCCACACCACCGCGGCGCGCGAGCGCCGACCCAAGACGCAGCCCCCCGCCGATCGACCCCGGCGGGGGGCTCTTGGCTTTCTCGTGTGCGTCGGTGCCGGAGGTCGCGTCGGGGCGAGGGAGGGTGACCGCGGCTGGTGGGGCTCCGCACGGAGGGCTGATGCTCGGACGTC
>JACKEO010000041.1 GCA_020632955.1 Alphaproteobacteria bacterium | reverse complement strand
TCCTCGTTCCACTCGCCTGCTCCGTGCGCCCTCCGCCTCTCCGTGAACACCGTGGTTTCCCCAGGCCCACCCCCGCCCCACCGGATGGCATCGCCGCCACGCGGGACATCCCATCGGCCCATCGCGCGCGAGACCGGATGCCTGAGGAAGCCGGCGGACGTTGGTGGGACGTCGTCCCGCCACCACGCCTCCGCCGCGACTACACTCTTGCGAGGAGGTGCGTCGTCTCGACCACGCTCGCCATCGACACGCTCACCACCCCGATCCCCGCGTGGCTCCACGCCTCGGCGGCCACAGGAGGCTTCCAGGCACTCGCGAAGGCCGTGGACCAGCTGGTGGTCGTGCCGCTGCAGGCTGCGCCCGACGACGTGGCGTGGGCCGCCACGCTCGACCGGGTGCGGTCCACGTGGACGGGTCTCCGCGTCGCGCTGGCGCAGGCGGGCGTCGGGGTGGCGGCGGCGGGCGCGGGCGAGCCGCTCCCGCTCCCGTTCGTGGCGCTTCAGGAGCCCGCGCACGGTGCGGCGGCTCACGCCGTCGAGCTGTTGCGGTGGCTCGGCGAGCAGGGAGCATCCGCCGCGAGAGGGCAGCAGGCTTCGCGCGACGCCGAGGTGCTCCGGCAGGTCGTCGACGACGTCGCCGTGATCGAGCTCTGCTGGCTCACCCTGGTGGGGCCGCGTCCCCCTGCGGCGTGCGTGGCCGACGCGGCAGCCTGGGAAGCCTACAGTCGCGCCCGATCCGCGGAGCCGGGGCTGCGCTCGCTCGGGTTCGATCCCTCGGGCATGCCCCGCGAGTCGGCCGACGAGGCCGCCGCGCGCGGGCTGGCCCTGCTGGATGCCGTGGCAGCGGGGTGGACCGACGAGGATCGGCGCGCCGTGGAGCGAGCCCGGGTGCGCGAGCCGCTCGCGCCGTGAGGCGGCTGACCTGGGCAGAGGTCGCCGACGGCTGACGACCTCGCGCCTCGTCCCGAAAGCCCGGGAAACGTCGCCGACCCTCGGCGTCACGGCCGCTTCAGGCGCCCCAGACTCCCGGACCGGCCGCGCCGCTCGCGAGCCGTGGGGAACCACGGTGTTCACGGAGAGGCGGAGGGCGCACGGAGCAGGCGGATGGAACGAGGG
>JACKEO010000040.1 GCA_020632955.1 Alphaproteobacteria bacterium | reverse complement strand
CGCTCGCCCCCCTCGCTCCCCCGTCCGCGACCGACGACCCCGCCCCCGACCTCGGCACGGACCCCGTCGACACCTGGGTGCGCGCCCTGCACCTCGCGGGGTCGCCGCAGGCGCCGTGGGCCCTGGCGGCACGTCGCTGGGTCCGCGGCCAGCGGGCGGGCGCGCGGGCCGCGTGGGTGCAGGCCCTGGCGCAGGACCCCGAGGGCGAGACCACCGTCCCCCTCGACGACCCCGAGGCGCTGCGGACCCTGGCGGGTCTGGCGCAGGTGCACGATCGGCCTGCGGTGGCGGCCCCCACGTGGGAGGCGGTGCTCCGTCACCACCCCGACGACGTGGGCGCCGCGCAGGAGCTCGCCCGCGCGCGGGAGGCGCTCGGGGATGCCGAGGGCGCCGCGGCCGTGCTCGCGACCCAGGCCGCA
This sequence comes from Alphaproteobacteria bacterium, assembly GCA_020632955.1. Taxonomy (GTDB): domain Bacteria; phylum Myxococcota_A; class UBA796; order UBA796; genus JACKEO01. The sequence goes on along the minus strand of JACKEO010000040.1, from coordinate 5,529 downwards.
CGTCCCGACACCGCCGATCCCGCCCCCCTCTGGCTGGAGGCGGCCCGCCTGCACACCGGTGCGGCCCGCCGCGAGGCGCTGGTGCAGGCCGTGGAGGCCGGCTGCCTCCACCCCGGGACCTACGCGCGCGCGCTGGACCTCGACCCCGAGGACCCCGGCCTCGCCGCGCGCTGGGCCCACCTGCGGCGGGTGCTCGGCGGCGAGACCTGCCCCGAGGCCGTCCCCTTCGCGGCGCGCGACGCCCTGGACGCGCCCGCCCGGGACGCCCTGCTGCCGCCGTCGCTCGAGGGCTGGCTGGCTCCGCTCGGCGACGGCCTGCTCGCGCCCGCCCTGCCCGACCGCGCCGAGCTCGTGCGCGGCCTGGAGCCGCTGGCCACGGCCCACCCCGACGCCGCCGACGTGGTGGCGGACCTCGCCGCACGGCTGCGGATCGCGCCGCCGGAGGTGTTCGTCTTCCGCGGCCCCGGCGACTTCGGCCTCGCCACCTGGCCCACCACGCCGCCGGCGGTGCTCCTGGGCGCCGCCCACCTGCCCGGCGGCGCGCGCGCGCTGGCCCCGGCGCCGCTGCGCTGCGCCCTCGCCGTGCCCCTGGCCCTGCTCGCCGCCGGCCACCCCGCCCTCGAGAGCGACCCCTCCCTGGTGGGCACCTCCCGCCAGCTCTACCGGGTCTTCGGTCGCTACGCGGGCCTGGCCGAGGACGCGGTGGACCTGCTGACCCTGGTGCCCGGCGTGGACCACCTGGCCCGCCTGGAGCGCCTGCTGCGCGCCACCCGGCGGGTCTTCGCGGCGCGCAAGGCCGTCGACAAGGCCTCCCGCCTGGCCTCCCCGTGGGTGGAGCGCCGCCTCGCGGGTCCGGCGGGCCCGCGCGGCCTGGGACCCACCCTGCTGGGCGGCGCCCGCCTGCGCGCCCAGCTGCACGCCGACCGCATCGCCCTCGCGCTCACCGGCGACCTGGGTGCCGCCGTGGAGGCCCTGTTGCTCACGTCGCCGGCGCCACCCGAGCTCGCGGCGCGGGCGCGGCAGGAGGGCCTGGCCGCGCTGCTGGCGGGCGACGCGGGGCTCGGGCCCGACGAGGTGGTGCGGCTGACGAGCCTGGTGGGGTGGGCGGCGCGGGGGGGCGTGGGGCAGCTCGCGCCGACCGTGGCGGGTTGATCGAACCGCCAGATCAGCCGGGCGCCACACACCTCGTGGAGGTGGCGACCCGCCGGGCGCAGCTCCCCGGGGGAAGTCCACGGACGCTCATGGACCGAGTGAAGGCGGAGCTCGTTCGACGATCCTGCCGACGGAATCGCCCCAACACGCGATCGAGGCGTCAGCGTCGATCGCGCATGCGACGCCGAGCCCGATGTCCGCGTCCACCCAGCCGAGGGAGGAGGGCGCCTCCGTCTCCAGCTCGCCCACGCCCCAGCAGACGACGCGTCCATCGGTCGTCGTGATGCCACAGCCGCCAGCGTCGGCGACGGCCAGGCGTGAGAACGCGTGAGCGGGTGGCACGGCCAGTCCGGGTGTGCACGAGGGCACTCCCGATGGAGAGACGAGGCATCCGCCCGCACCCACGAGGTCCAACGACCGCACCGGAAGTCCATCGAGCGATGTCAGCCCTGGCCCCACACATCGGGCGATGCCGTCCACATCGACGAGGCACCCTCCGTTCGCGTTCAAGTGGATCGATCCCGCCTGGACATCCTCGAGCCCCGACCCGCGAAACAGGTGGCCCGCGCACGCGAACGCGTGATCCATGCCCACGACGCACAGCTCGTGCAGGTAGGCGTCGACGCCTCGCAAGGACGTCGTGGGCAACCCCAGGGACCCAGAGTCAGATGACGGGGGCCAGGAGTGTCGCTGGCCCGAGATGTCGACCACATGGAACGTTCGACCATTCAGTGCCGCGGCGCTGGCCGCAGCGACCCGTGGCGCCGAGTCGATCCACGCCGGATTCGTCGTGTCGCCTCGGAACCCCCCCCAGCACTGCATGGGCACATCCGCCCGTCCCGCGCAAGCGATGTACGTGCCGACCCTGATCCAGGGATCGCCGGGTTCGGCGGAATCGCCGCTGTCGGGTGGATCCGCGCTGTCGTTGGTGTCGATGTCGTCTGGGTCACCCGTGGGACCGGGGAAATCGGCGTCCGAACCAGATGGGGAACAAGCGCCAAGCCCCAAGGTGAGTGCCGCCACGCTCGAGCGCGCTGGTCGTCGATGAGATCGTCGCATCGTCCCGGAGCCGAGGTGAGGGTGTACGCGGAACAATCCCCCATGATGGGTCAAATGAGGTGTGTCCGCAAGTTCCAAGGTCCGAGTTGAGGGTGGAGGGCGACACTATGGATCGCAGTACAACCAACGGACGACGACCTCCACACCAGTATCGTCTCCGACCCTTGTACCCAGATAGGTCATCTTCGCGCCCAACTCGTCGAAGCCAAGATGGACATCGCGAACCACGTAGTCGGGCACCTGGATTGCCGAGGGCGACGTCCATTCGCACGCCATCGCCGCGTCGCGGAAGTCCTCGCAACCGGCAGGCTTGCCCATCGAGCAACCCCCAGCGGGGAGCAACAGCGTGGCTCGCGCAAGGAACGTATCACTCTTGCTTCGTCCGCCGCACGGGAAGTGCCACCGTGTCATGGATGATGCGTTGTCAGGCAACCGAAGATGCATCCCATTGGTGCCCCATGCGAGGTAGCCCCAGCGGAGAGCTTCGGCCTCGGCTACGGGTTCGCATGCATCGGACGCCGACCGGATACACACCGTTGGCTTCTTCAACAGAAAGGGAATGCACGGGTTGAGGTGTTGCGCCGAGTATTCGAGATCGGTAGCACAATCCTCTGCATGGGCGGAGGAATCAATTTCTCCACTCGTGGGGCCAGCACAAGCAGAGAACCATGTCGCCACGAAGACGTTGGCGGCCCAGCGCATCTTCGATGATTGTCCACGATCGACCGATTCGATGCAGGGAGAGGGAAGCATGGACATGAGTCTGTGCGAAGACATCAGAAGATCACTGCCTCGAAGCCGTTGGGGAGACTACCCTGGAACGGGCCGCTCTCCAGGACATCGTTCCGGATCTCGCTCCCATCATCACCCACCTGACCCGCTCCGACCCGCTGGGCCGGACGACCCGTCCGCGTCGCCCCCCACCAGCCATTCCGCAGGCAGGCCCAACGCCCTGGTCGCGAACACCAGCGCCTCCGCCTCCACCTCCCGCGCATCCTCCGGCGGGGTCGAAAGGTGGCCTTCCCACGGCCACACGCGCAGCAGGGTGAGCCCCTGGGTGGGCGCCAGGGCGGCCGCCTCCCGGTACGTGTGGATCGGGGACACGATGGGATCGGCCCGACCCGTCCGGAGCAGGATCGGAGGGTGCGCGGAGGGCGCGTCGTGCACCGGGGACAGCGCACGCAGGACGCGCGGTCTCCACGCGGGCCGCCCGTACTCCCCCGGCCACCACCGCCCGAGCCTCGGACCCTCCACCAGGTCGTAGAGCCCCGCATCCGCCACCACGGCGCCGAACAGATCCGGGGCCCGTGCCATCGCCCCCACCGCCGTGAGGCCGCCGTTGCTCATGCCGAGGAGCACGATGCGACCCGGGCGGGTGAGCCCGGCGTCGACCAGGCCGCGGGCCACGTCCACCGCGTCCTCGAAGACCACCGCGCGGTGGGGTCCTCGGTGGTGCCGCCCGCCCTCTGCCGGCGCATCGCCACGCAGCCGGGCCCAGGCGACCAGCCCGCCCGCCGCGGCCCACAGCTCATCCGCAGCGGAGGCGTAGGGCCAGGTCTCGTTGCCGAAGCCCCCGTACACGTGCAGGCGCACGGGCGCGTCCCCTCGCACCGTGGCGTCGCTCTCGAGCACCCACACGTCGAGGGTCTCGCCATCGCGTCGCGGCACCGTGAGCGCCCGCGCCGGCCGGACTGCGTGAGGGCCGTACACCCGCTCCAAGCAGGTCCTGGACGCACACGCCGCCCCGGACAGGAGCCGCGCACCCGCCGTCTGTTCGCCGAGGACGAACATCAGGGCATGCGCGGGGCCGCCCGGGAGCATCAGCATCAGGTCGCCCCGACCGGACGGGACATCGACCCCGCCCGCGGGGCGGCTCGACCCCAGTCCCGCATCGCTCCACACGTACGCATTGTGCGTCGTGGAGAAGGCCGATGCCATCGCGCTCGCGGCCCCCGCAGCGGGTTTCGCGTGCGGCGACGCCGTGCCCGCATCTGCCCACTTCCACGACATGGTCGACACGGACCTCCCCTCCGCGGAGCGGGACGTGTGCTCGACCTTCGCCCTGCCCACGCCCGGCACCTCCAGCCAGCCCGTCTTCGCGGGCACCGGCACGAGCTGGTCGTACCGACCCAGGTGGGGCTGCAAGCCCTCCCCCGACCTCACCCAGACCGTGACGACGGCCTCCTCCTCCCACGCGAGCAGGGGTGCGTCCGGGAGCGGGACGAGGGGACCGAGCCACGCGCCGTCCTCGCCGAGGACACCCAGCCGACCTGCGCCCTCGTCGTCGGTCAGCCCCACGAGCAGACGGGTCGCGTCGGGCGACCACGCGGCGGCGACCTCGCGGGCGCGCACCGGGAGCCGTTCCCCTTCGGGCGCGCCGCCGCGCGTGTAGCGCCACAGCACGCAGTCCGCGTCCTGGCCGGGGCCACGCCAGCCCACCGCGAGGTGGCGCCCGTCGCGGGAGAAGCTGGCGGCACAGGCCCGCGCCTCCTCGACGGGCACGACGAAGGCCTCCTCCTGTCCCTCCTCGAGGCGCCACCACGCCGTCTGGGCCCGGCTGCCGCAGCCCTGCCACGCCGAGACGCCACCGGCGACCGCCAGCAGATCCGCCGTCGGCTCCGCGTCCTCCCAGGCCACCAGCGCCTGCTCGACGTCGGACGTGTCCCCGATCCACGCCCTCGCCAGCTCGGTCTCGCGATCGGTCCACGCCACCACCTCCGGCGCGTCCGGGTCGACGATCCCCGAGGGCGGCACCTCGGCGCGCGCGAGGCAGGGCAGCGCCAGCAGGCACATCCCCAGGGCGCGGCGCGGAAGTCGCCATGCGACCGCTCGGCCTCGCGTCCCGACCACGCCGCGCTCCAGGTCGCGAGCGCTCCCCGTCTCCATGGACCCTCCGCACGACGGGCTCGCGAAAGCACGCGCCGTGCCAGCTTCCATGCCCGTTCTCGCGGCCCGACGGACCCCTCGTGGGACAGGGCGTCGACACGACGCCTCGCGCCCGTCTCGAGGGCGACACGCTGTCACGAGCCCGCGAGCGGGACGCCCCGGTACCGGGTCCGTCCGCGACCTCGAGGCCGACGCGTCACTCCGCCTGGTCGTACACCGTGACCAGCTGCCGGACGCGCCCCCGCAAGCGTCCGACGTAGGACACCTGCCACGGCCGTCCCTGTGCGGACGCCACGGCAGGCCGCTGCGCGCCCAGCCCGATCTTCATCGTGGCGACGATCTGCGAGCCGCTGCACACGACCACCCGTCGCGCATCCTGCCCGGGCCTCACGACCAGCGCCGCGGTCCCGGGCCCGTCTGCGCCGCGGAGCC